>NZ_PWAA01000011.1 GCF_003031585.1 Thalassobius sp. I31.1 | reverse complement strand
ACGTTAACAAAACAGGTGGGTCAATTTTAAATGATCATAACCCACCTAAGTGGGTCACTTTTGCATGCCAATTCACACCTGGGAAGAACTCAAACGCGTCGCTGGCCTGCGGGTGGTTTCCGGTCGCGCATTACGCAACTCATCGATCGCCTTTTCACTCAGCACAAACGGCTTGAATGAATTGTGGGAGATCACCCCAAGATCCACTGCGTGGTTCAAGGCGGATCTCAAATTTCCCTGGTGGCGTTGCACGGTGCGGGGGGCGATTGTTTTGAAACTGGCCTTTTCTCGAAGGGCTTCGGCTTCATCTTTGCCAATCCGCTCCTTTTGGATTTTGATCTCTGCTTTGCGCCGTTCACGGGCCTTCTTTTTTTGTTCACGTTCAATGATCTCGAAGCAGTTCTGCTCCTTGTCCAAGGGTGATTTGCCGTGATTATTCGGGAGCTTGAACAGCAGGTTGTTGAAGGCCGTCCATTCCTCATCGGTGACGTGGTGGATCGGTTTGTTTCCGATCATGTCGGAAATGATTTTTCGGGTGGACTGAACGGTGCCAGCATCTTTCTTGAATTTCTCGGCAAGCTTATCATCCTCGTAGGTATAAGAGCCTTCCCGCCGCATGCCTTTCTTCTTGTATTCAAACCAGGAATCCCAAAGGTCGAGCACACCGCCGTCGCTTCCGTCAAGAACGCGCGCAGGCGGGTTGTTTCCTGTCTCTACGGAAATCTTTAGCCCGTCACGTTCAAAAAACACCTCTTCTTTCTGTCTTTCCTCCGCTTCGGGAGGCTCGTTGAATTCGGGAACAAACTCCGCCTGAAAGGGACTGGTTTGCGAAGGCGTTTCTTGGGCTACGTCCTGCCGCTGAACGTAGGCTGGGACCGCGGCGACGGGAGATTGCAAAGGTTGAGGGGGCTGGGCAGGCAGAGGAGCTTGAAGCGCCATCTGCAGATAGGGCTGGGTGTCAGAAAAAATCCCTCGAGCTCGGCGGTCTTTTTCATCACTGATCTCGATCATCAGCCGCAGCATTTTGGTCATGAGGATCGGAAAATCTTCATCGTCTTCGTCAATCTCGATACCAAGTCGGCGTGCCGTATCCCCGATCGGGGAGAGTGACGCAGCATGATCGCAAAGGAAAATGGCATCCCTGAGGGAAGCCCTGGCGGCTGCCTCGATTTCCAGCGCAGCCTCGGCGGCCTGCCGGGTGCGCGGCCCGGTCAGGGCGCGCAGGTGATCGAACGCCTCGATTTCGAACCGAGCGTATCCGGTTAAAAGGGATGTCATGATCTCGGGATGCACATCTGTCTCCGCGTTGAAGCAGAGCTCGCTGATCGTCGTCAGTCGACGGGCAAGCTCTGCGGCCTCGCGGGGGACGTGAGTTCGCAGGGGAAAACAGAAAAATGCAGGTTTGAACCGGCTTGATAGCCGGGCAGGCACGCGCCTGCGCCAGTAGAAACCGGTTTTTCGTAGTTCGAGATGGGGTTGTGAAATGGCCAAATGCGCCTCCTTTGGTTGGGAGGTGCCGGGCAATGGGTCAGGAGTTCTGTGCAAGCTTTTGTGCAAAGCTTTGTGCAACAAAAAATCCCGCCCGATTTATCGGAGCGGGATTTTTGTTTGCAATCAACGCCTTGCGGTGTGATTGGCTCCGGCGGTAGGGATCGAACCTACGACCAATTGATTAACAGTCAACTGCTCTACCGCTGAGCTACGCCGGAATATGTGGGTGATATAGCGGTGCTGATTTGTGGCGTCCAGAGGCTTTTTGCAGTTTTTGCAGTTTTTTTTACACTTCGGTTTTAAGCTACCACTTGCTGGGGTGTCATAATCAGATCAGTTGAAATTTCACCTCTGCGGCCAGGTCGCCAAGCGGTTTTGCCTGCCCGCGCTGTACCAGATCAATGAGATGGGCCAGCACATTTCGCGTGGCAGCAGGCAAAAGGGCAGGGTTTACGTCGGTATAGATTCTTTTTGTAAGCGTGGAGGCACTGGCAGGACCATCCCGGAGCGCCGCAACAATCTGAGATTCGCGGGAACGGCGGTGATTCAGCAGCCAGGCGATGCGGTCAGCGGGGTTTTCCACGGGGGCACCATGGCCAGGGTAGTAAATCCGATCCTGACGTGCGGCGAGTTTCTCACAGCTTTTCATGAACTCGGTCAGGTCACCATCAGGTGGCGAAACCAGAGAACTCGCCCACCCCATGACGTGATCTGCCGAGAACAGGATATCTTCCATAGCAAAACACAGATGGTTCGACATATGGCCGGGGGTGTGCAGGGCTGTCAGCATCCTGCCATCCACAAGGATGGTTTCGCCGTCCTCCAGGGTGCGGTCGGGTTTGAAACCGGCGTCGATCCCTTCGCCGCCACCTGCCAGCCCGGTTGCGGCAAGGGCCTGCATATGAGGTTTCTGACCGCGGGTGGCAGGACCAAAGGCCAGAACCGGTGCACCAACCTCTGTCGCGAGGGGATGCGCAAGGGGGGAGTGATCCACATGGGCGTGGCTGACCAGGATATAATCAACAGGCCGGCCATCGATGGCGTTTATAAGGGCGCTGAGATGCGCCTGATCCATCGGCCCCGGGTCCAGAACAGCCAGACGGTTTTCGCCGATCAGCCAGGTGTTTGTACCCCAATATGTCATCGGGGACGCGTTGGGGGCCAGCACCATCGCCACGCCCGGTTCATATTCTGTCAGGGCTCCGGCAGTGGGGGGCTGGGTATTCATGTGCATTCTCACCTTTTCGCCGCTTCCTCACGCGGTTAAGCTGAGGCATGCGTATGTCTTCTATATTTGCCCGGGTGCTTCCCGGTGTCAGAACCCGGCTGAAAAACCTGATGCCCCGCACGCTGTATGGCCGTGCGGCGTTGATCCTGGTGATGCCGATTGTCACCATTCAGCTTGTGGTGTCCATTGTCTTTATTCAACGGCACTACGAAGACGTTACGGTACAGATGACCGGGAATGTACTGCGGGAGCTGACCTGGGTGGTGGAACAGGTGGATGCGCAGGGGAATATTTCCGGGGCTGAACGGTTTCTGCAGGCCGTTTCAGTGCCACTGGAATTTGAAACCGGATTTCAGCCGGGGCATCACGACGCCGCAGATCAAAGCGTGTTCTATGATCTGACTGCACCGATTGTGATCGCCAGTCTGCGTGAAGGTCTGCCACAAATTGGTGGTGTTGATCTGCGCAGCAATAAGAACCAGGTGCAGTTTGCCTTGCCCACCCGGCATGGAATGCTGAATGTACGCTTTCCGCGGTCCCGTGTGTCCGCCCGAAACCCGCATCAGCTGTTGGTGCTGATGATGTTTACCAGCCTTCTGATGACGGTGGTTGCTTATATTTTCCTGCGCAACCAGATGCGCCCGATCAAAAAGCTTGCCGAAGCCTCAGAGGCTTTCGGCAAGGGGCAGTGGAAGGAATATACGCCGCGCGGTGCAACAGAGGTCAGGGCCGCAGGTGGTGCTTTTCTGGCGATGCGGTCAAGAATTGAACGCCAGATTGAACAGCGCACCATGATGCTGTCGGGCGTCAGCCATGATCTGCGCACGCCGATTACCCGGTTGAAGCTTTCGCTTTCAATGATGGAAGATGAGGAAGAAGCCGGGGCGATGCAGGACGATATTGCCGATATGGAACGTTTGATTGACAGCTTCCTGAATTTTGCGCGTGGCGATGCGGCTGATGAGATTGCAGAATGTGACCCCGTGGCAATTGTGCGGGACTCGGTTGAAAAGGCGCGCCGCAACGGGGCTGATGTGAAAATGACTTTGCCGGATCATGTGCCGTTGACGTCGCTGCGACCGCAGGCGATTGCGCGGGCACTGGATAATCTGATTGGCAATGGTTTGCGTTATGGCAGTAAGGTGCGCGTTGCGCTGTTAATGCATGACCGCAGTTTTGTGTTCCGGGTGGAAGACAACGGGCCGGGCATTGCACGCGAAGATCGTGCTGAAGCGGTGAAACCTTTTGTCCGCCTGGAACCTTCACGCAATCAGAATAAATCAAGTGCCGGAACCGGGCTGGGCCTTGCGATTGCTTTTGATATCGCGCGCACCCATGGCGGCAGTCTGCGCCTTGGGGAAAGCCCGGCGCTTGGCGGCTTGAAGGTGGATCTGATCGTCGCACGCTGACACAGGCCCAGCTGCTGCAATTCGTCCGCTTTACCTTTGTTCCGGACTGGCAGAATGTGTGGAAACAGGCGCATGCCTGCAGAATAAGGGACAGAACAATGAAGATCATCATTGCAGGTGGCGGAATTGGCGGGCTTTGTGCCGCGATCGCTCTGACTGAGGGTGGGCATAAGGTGCGTGTGCTGGAACAGGCACCAGAGATTGGTGAGGTCGGGGCAGGGGTTCAGATTTCGTCAAATGGCATAAAAATCCTTGATAAACTTGGTGTTATGCCGGGGCTTGAACCTGCGGTCTTTGAACCGGATGCGATTGAAATGCGGATGGGGTCTACGGGCCGGCAGGTGTTCTCACTGAGAATGAAAGATGTGGCCACACAGCGGTGGGGCGCACGACATCTTCAGGTGTATCGCCCGGATCTGATTGAAGCCCTGCGGGCGCGCCTGGAAATTCTTGCACCAGGTGCCCTGACCACAGGGGCGCAGGTTGCCGGCTATGACCAGAACGCCGATCAGGTTACCGCGCAGCTGACCGATGGGACCGAGTTGTCTGCAGATCTTCTGGTCGCCGCGGATGGGGTGCGTTCACGCCTGCGCAATCAGATGTTTGGTGGCGACGCGCCGGTTTATACGGGCAACACGGCCTGGCGCGCTGTTGTGCCTGCGGAATGTCTTGGGGAATTTGTGCTGCCGTCGACTGGATGTATCTGGGCCGGGGAAGGCAAACATGCTGTGACCACCCGGATGCGGAAGGGCGCACTGATTAACTTTGTTGGTATCGTGGAAACAGAAAACCCGTTGCACGATGATCAGCCCGGGCGCGATGGCTGGCGGCAGGCGGGTACACAGGCAGAGGCGATGCGCGATTTTGGCAACTGGTCGCCGGTGATTACAAAGATCATTCAGGAAGCCGGAAATATGTTCCGTTGGCCGCTTTATGGCCGTGCACCGCTGCCGCGCTGGTCTGACGGCCGTGTTGTTTTGCTGGGCGATGCTGCGCACCCTATGCTGCCTTCCATGGCGCAGGGGGCGGTTGCGGCGTTCGAAGATGCCGTGGTTCTGGCACGTGTGCTGGGGCAGGGTGGCGACGTTATCGCAGCGGGGCATCGCTATTTTCAGACGCGAATACAACGCGCAACGAAAGTGCAGGAAGTATCAGCTGCCAATCTGCGTCTGTTTCACAGCCAAGGCAGCCTGATGAGGGGGATATCTTTCGGATCTGCCGGGCTGGCAGGGCGTTTTGCCCCTGGTCTGCTTTATCGACGCTATGACTGGCTTTACGGGGCAGAAGTCTGAAGCAACAAAAGCCGACGTGTATACGCCGGCTCTGGGGATTTAGCAGAAATGTTGCTGCCGCAGTTACATGAACTGCTCGATACTTGCGTGCAGTTCGCCAAGCGGGTCCGGGTAATTCAGGCGAATAGCCCGGCAATACTGACGCGCGATAGAGCCGGCAGTGCGACGATCAAGATTGGTCAGATCCTGAATGCCTGTCACAAAATGATTGGTGCCATGATCCCAGAGGACAACGTTCGGAATGTAGGCAACGCAGCTTGGTTCGATCTGAGTGATCGGGTCGAAGCGGGACACTTCTGGTTCGATGCGTACTGTTTCAAGATTACCTGCCAGAGCGGCAGTTGCGCTCATAATGGTGACAGCGGCGATTTGTTTAATCAGATTCATTACTAATCTACCTCGGAGACTGAACGTCAGTTAGATTACTTTACGTCAGTTACATTACTATTTTGCACGTAAATATTATGAGTGACAACGCGAAGACGTCGCCTTCCGTTAAATGGTGCCCGAATAGCAACAAATTCTGTCAAAATTGCTACTTTTTGGGTGAATTCCCAATGCCCAACAATCTTAAGTTGTCGAGATTTCAGATGTTTAAGCATTTGGTTGGAAAGGTTTTTACCGATTCTACCGGCTGGCGCGGGCCATGGAGGATCGGTTCGTTTTCCCTGTCAGGGCTGATCGTTTCCACTGCTGCGAAAATGGCATGAACTTGTCGGTATTGTTGGGGGGTGCCGGAAAATTCTTCATGTCAAGAGAACAGTTGATTTGGGGAAAGCCTCCACACAGGTGGTGAAACCTTTGTGTCCCCCAACGTAGGCATCTACATAAGTTGGGTTAAATCCATCGCGACTGTCTTCAATCGCTCCCTGTCCTCACCGCGTTGGATAATGTTACCCTGTTCGTCATAGTCGGGGGTAACTTTAACAATGCCACACCTGAATTTACATCGCTTCCTGCTGAGGGATTTGTAAGGGGCGATTGTTCTGGAGATGTCGTTCAATAAGCCGCTTTTGCTGCCGGATCGTCGGGATGTAGCGACCTGGCTCGGGCTTGAAATCAAGATCGGACAGCTCAGGAAACAGCGTCATCACCTCATTATAATATTCGGGTGAGAGCATGTCCAAAGCATGAGCACCTGTAAACAGACTTTCTGTTTCTGAACCCTCAGCAAAGATTATGTCGTGGCGGTCCAGAAGGACATGGAAATATTCCACCTCAGGTTCTGATTTATCCACATAAATCCCGGGAAGATCCGTAAGTTTCCCGGCGGCGACCAGAACTTCTGACTGTGCAAACATGCGCATGGCTATCTTCGATCTGACAATCATCCGGTGTTGGAGAGAGACCCGCAAGTCGCGTTTTGGGAACCCCGTACCCAGGGCATCGGCGCTGATGCATATTGGCGCTGTCTTGTCATCCACGGCAACCGTCCGCGATCTGATCCAACGCACTGGTTGCAATCCATTATCTTTCGTCATCAGCAAGGTGCCCGCGCGCACCTCCTCAACAGGGATGGATACATTCTCTGTGCTGAGCATTGTGCCTTTTGAGAAACAGACGAAGGACTCGCCTGAACCGCTCCAGTTCGCACGTCCACCTGTTCGAAGTCCGAGAGGATGCGCAGCCGGAGCGACAAGGGACATTCCTCCATAGCTCACGCTGGAAAAAGAGGTCGCAGATGTCAGATCAGACAAAGACTGATCTGCCGAGGTAGGAGCGACCATCCAATATGTTTCAGATGTACCATTGGTCGCACTTGTGATGCGAACCTGGTGCATAGCCCAACTGGTCGTCCCTTCCGGGCCATTAGCGTTAAAAGCGATACCATAGACGGAACGACCGACCCCTGCGCCAGAAGGTGTCGAAGGGACACCAAAACTCGCACCATAAGACTCTTTTGTCTGCGATGCGCTGGCTTCTGGTGTGACATAAGCATTTGTGTAAAGATTAGTAGCCGTAACAGGAGTTGCATTATACGTGCGGATCATCGTGTTGAACTGCAGGCGCTCATCACCAGAAAATCCAAGCGTCCCATCCGTGTTCGACATTGTATAGGGCGTACTGTCGACAACGGATCCCGTTCCAATAGAGCTGTATTGGTTGTTGCCCAAATAGATGTCATCATCGGTTACAACAATCTCTGCTGCGACCCCACCGCTTCCGAAGGTACCAGACATACCATTCAGTGTGACAAGGTTCAGGGCAGGCGACGTGACGACAGTTACATCGCTTGCTTTAAAGAGGGCGTAATGAAACTCTGGCACTTTTGACTCCACATTTGCACTTTGCAACTTAGTTCGTCTATCCAGACCAATAATTTCGGGTCAAGCTAAAATCTTGCTCTGTATGCACTCAACTTCGGATGACTATATGCTGTGGTTGAGGCCCCTCCATCCGGCAACCGTTTTACGCGTGAATCGGTTCGTTTTGCTGAGATCCGTGGCCATTCTCGCAGGGGGGCAGCGATAGCGGAACGAATCCTGTTATGACTGTAAAACAACCAACACCAATCACGGACGCAGAAGGGGTAACCATTCAGCGGATGGTTGATTAGCCCCTAATGTTTCAGACACTTTCTTCCCTAACTCTGAGGCAAGGAGCCTGTTATGGGGAAGCCAAATTTCAGTGAAGGTTTTAAGCGTGGCGCAGATGAATCAATCGACAGTTCGTGGGAAAGGGTACTTGTAAGTCATTGAAGTTTAATGTGTCGAGGAAGTGATCTGTGGAACAGGTTCCCGTTGTTTTTATTGATAAAATTGTCAATTGTGGTAGGCCCGGTAGGACTCGAACCTACGACCAAAGCGTTATGAGCGCTCTGCTCTAACCAACTGAGCTACAAGCCCGCCTGTGCATATCCGTATCATTCTGAGACGGGAGGTCAAGCGCACAGTGTGGGATATGCATTTCGTTGTGCAAAATTCAACGCCGCCCTTTTTCTGACAATTTATCGCGTTTTGATAGGGGCGGGAATTTTTCCCAAAGAAGAAAAGGGGAGACGCATGAAATTACGCAATACATTACTGGGCACAACGCTTGTCGTTGCACTGGGCGTCAGCAGTGTGAATGCCGGAGAAGTGGTCACACCACCGCCATCCGGATCGAACGGTGCGGAAAAGGTGCTGATTGCCGCGGTGGTAATCGGTGTTCTGGCCTGGGCATTTGGTGGATCCGGCAATGGCAATGCCGCATCACGCGAAGCGCCTGCTGAAGACGATGGAAAAGGTGAAATTCTGATGGAATTCTGATTTCCGTCAGACATGTTGACTGCGGCCCCTGTTTCAGGGGCCGTTTTTATTTGCGCAGTCGTCCGGTCATTTGTTTCAGGGGATAGATCAGCGTGTAAAGCAAACTATAGCTTCGGGAGGGGTCTTTTTGTGGATCCTCAACGCCGAACGTCACATCTTCAATGCCCCGGATCACATAGAGCGTGCCAAACATCCAGTCCCATATCGCAAGCGTATGCCCATAGTTTTTGTTATAGTGTTTCGGGGCTGTGCTGTGGTGGATCTGATGTTGTGCAGGGGAAATCAGAATATGTTCCAGCACCGGTCCAAAACTGATCCAGAGATGCGTGTGATGGAAATTTGACATGGCGATATTGGCCAGAACAAACAGCACATTAATGCCGGCAACGCTGTAGATCATACTGGCCGGATCATGGCCGCCGATCAAAAAACCCTGAGCAACGCCGATCAGGGCAGAATTGATCAGTATGGCTGTGAAATGCACAAGCGGGTGTTGTCGGTACGCCGTGAAAGGGGTCAGAACTTCGGCGCTGTGATGCACGGCATGCAGCGGCCAGAGCGTGTGAACCTGATGATGCAGCCGGTGGCTGACATAGCTGGCAAGATCGGCAGACAACCAAAGCAACAGTGTCAGCAGAAGCGAGGATGAGATTAAAGGGCCTTCCTGCCCGATCATGCGACCAACATTTATGGCAATGAATGTGGTCAGAGAAATGCGGGCTGCCACATTAAAAAAGGACATCAGACGTCCGAGAACAAACAGTTTTATGTCGAGGCCATGGGATTGGTGAAGCCAGATTTTACGTGGCATCAACCAGGCCCAGAACCCACCGGGACGGCGGCGCAGCAGATAGATGATCCAGGCCACCGGAAGACTGAGGATCAGGTACTCTGGTGCAGTCATCACACCAGAGCCGAAAAAAGCAGCGTAAAGATCAGTCAGAAATTTCATGTGTCCCCCCAAGCGGCCTATGCGCCTTAAATGAGTTGTTTTTGTGACCCGCTCTGAAAAAATGCAGGTTTCCCCCGGTTGTGAAGATTAAGACATCACATATTCCTTCTGCAATCGACATAGCGACAATTGAGTGATAACTGGCGCGCAAAGCTAACTGATGAGCCGGAGCGCACCATGACTGACGGAAAGAACGGAATCACCTATGCAGACGCGGGTGTGGACATTGATGCAGGCAATGAGCTGGTTGAACGTATCAAACCGGCCGCTAAGCGTACCATACGTCCTGGTGTGATGTCCGGCCTTGGTGGGTTCGGTGCGATGTTCGACCTGAAAGGCGCAGGTTATAACGATCCGATCCTGGTGGGCGCGACGGATGGCGTTGGCACCAAGCTGCGCATCGCGATTGACACCGGCAATTTTGACACCATCGGTATTGATCTGGTCGCCATGTGTGTGAACGACCTGATCTGTCAGGGGGCAGAACCGCTGTTCTTCCTTGATTACTTTGCCACCGGCAAGCTGGATCTGGACAGCGCAACCACCATCATCAACGGCATTGCAGAAGGTTGTGCGCAATCCGGTTGTGCCCTGATCGGTGGGGAAACCGCTGAGATGCCAGGCATGTATTCCGAAGGTGACTTTGACCTTGCAGGTTTTGCGGTTGGCGCGATGGAACGTGGTGCGACACTGCCTGCGGAAATGGCTGAAGGTGACGTTCTGCTGGGCCTGTCTTCAAACGGCGTGCACTCCAACGGCTACAGCCTTGTGCGCAAGCTGGTTGATATGTCCGGCCTTGGCTGGGATGCGGATTGCCCATGGGGCGAAGGCACCCTTGGCGCGGCTCTGCTGGCGCCGACAAAACTTTATGTCAAAGGCTCTGTCGCGGCGATGAAAGCGGGCGCTGTGCGTGGCCTTGCGCATATCACCGGTGGTGGTCTGACCGAAAACCTGCCGCGCGTTCTGCCGGAAGGCCTTGGGGCAGAGATCGACCTGAACGCCTGGGAACTGCCTGGCGTGTTCAAATGGCTCGCAGCAACCGGTGGGATGGAACAAGCCGAGATCCTGAAGACCTTCAACTGTGGGATTGGCATGATTGCGGTTGTGTCTGCCGACAAAGCCGCAGAGGCGCAAAAGATCTTTGAAGACGCGGGCCATGACGTCTGCACCCTGGGTCAGCTTTCCGCAGGTGAAGGCGTGACTTACAAAGGCGCGCTGCTGTGAAAGCCGAAAAAAAACGGGTCGCCATCCTGATTTCAGGGGGCGGCTCGAACATGGTGACGTTGGCGCAGGATATGTTGGGCGATCCAATGCATCCCGCTGCGCCTGTGCTTGTGCTCAGCAATATTGCGGACGCGGGTGGTTTGGCGAAAGCCCGCGATCTGGATATTCCGACTGCGGTTCTCGATCACAAAGCATATGACACCCGTGAAGATTTTGACGCCGCCCTGAATGATACATTGCGCCACGCCGCGCCGGATGTGATCTGCCTCGCCGGTTTCATGCGCATCCTGACCCCTGTGTTTGTGGATGCCTGGGAAGGGCGGGTTCTGAATATTCACCCGTCGCTGCTGCCGAAATACAAAGGCCTGAACACCCATGCCCGGGCGATTGAGGCCGGGGACAATGAAGCGGGTTGTTCTGTGCATAGGGTTACTGCGGGCCTGGATGATGGCCCATTGCTTGGGCAGGCTTCTGTTCCGATCCAGGCAGATGATACGCCAGACAGTCTTGCAAAACGGGTTCTGGTTCAGGAACATCGGCTTTATCCGGCCGTATTGCGCCATTTCCTGACGGGTGAGCGTGGGCTTTTGCGTCTCTGACCTTCCCAGGGGAATTATTTTCGCTTACAACGTCTGAAACAGAAAGATAATCAGGCCACATGCAGACAATTACCACCACCCAGGCGCTTGCCGAATTTTGTGCCCGCGCTGCCGCTCATCCTTACGTCACCGTTGATACAGAGTTCCTGCGCGAACGAACCTATTATTCAAAGCTTTGCCTTGTGCAGCTGGCTTATCCGGGTGACGGCAAAACTGACGCGGTGCTGGTGGATCCCCTTGTTGAAGGCATGTCTCTGGAACCTCTTTATGATCTTTTCCGCAACGAAGACGTGGTGAAAGTGTTCCATGCCGCCCGCCAGGATCTGGAGATCTTTTTTATCGAAGCAGGCGTTTTCCCGCTTCCGCTGTTTGATACTCAGGTTGCGGCGATGGTGTGCGGCTTTGGCGAACAGGTGGGCTATGAAACCCTTGTGCGCAAAATCGCCAAACAACCGCTTGATAAATCCTCCCGTTTCACCGACTGGTCCCGGCGTCCGCTGACCGATGCACAGAAAACCTATGCTGTCGGGGATGTGACCCATTTGCGGATGATCTACGAACGGCTTTCTGCTGATCTGAAGAAGAACGGGCGTGAACCCTGGTTGCAGGAAGAACTGCAGGTTCTTCTGTCACCCGAAACCTATATCATTAAGCCGGAAGAAGCATGGAAGCGTCTGAAAACACGGACAAACTCTGGCAAGTTTCTGGCTGTCGCCCGCGAGTTGGCTGAGTTTCGGGAAAGCTACGCACAGTCCCGCAACATTCCACGCAACCGTGTGATGAAGGATGATGCGCTGATGGAATTGGCATCGACCAAACCACAAAACGCACAAGACCTTGGTCGTTCGCGTCTTCTGCTGCGTGAAGCACGTAAGGGCGATGTTGCAGATGGCATTCTGAAGGCTGTGAAAGCGGGTTTGAACAGCGATCCGGCAACCTGGCCGAAGGTCAGCAATGACAAAGATAAGGCCCAGGTGAACCCCGCGCTGGCGGATCTTCTGCGTGTGCTGCTGAAAGCCAAGGCTGAGAATGCGGGCGTTGCGCAGAAGCTGATCGCCACCGCATCTGAACTGGATGAAATTGCCTCTGGCAAGCGGGATGTTCCATCGCTGAATGGCTGGCGTGGCGAGGTCTTTGGCGAAGATGCGATGCGTCTGTGTCAGGGTGAGATTGCCCTGACCGCGAAGGGATCTGCTGTGAAGGTTGTAGAGATCTGATTTCAAAGCTGCAGGTACAGAATTTTCTGGACAATCTTTGCCTGGGCACCAATTTTCTAGAAAACTAGAAAACTAGAAAACTAGAAAACTAGAAAACTAGAAAACTAGAAAACTAGAAAACTAGAAAACTAGAAAACCAGAAAACTGGTATTCAGGATTTGTGTGCTGTTGCAGGTCCTGAACAGGTTTTCACGCTTGCCAGCCTCGCATGAATATCGCAGATGGTTCCCATGAAACTTTCTGACTTTGATTTCGACCTGCCTGAAGAACTGATCGCGACCCGTCCGGCGGTGCCGCGCACGGCCTCGCGCTTTCTTGTGGCGTTGGGGCAGGGGGGCGATCTGTCTCTGACGGATCATCATGTACATGACATTGCGCAGTTTCTGCAGCCCGGTGATCGTCTGGTTCTGAATGATACCAAAGTTATTCCCGCGCGTCTGACCGGACAGCGTTTTCGCGATAGCGCCCAGGGGCGGGTCAGTTCAAAAATTGAGGTGACTTTGCTTGACCCCCTGGGGGAAACCCCCGGGGGCTGGCGTGCGCTGATCAAGCCTCTGCGTAAAGTCAAAGACGGTGAGGAAATCGACTTCGGTGACGGGTTCAAAGCCCGTGTGACCGGGCGCGATGATGGCGCAGCTTTGCTGAAGTTCAACACCAGTGGCGATGAATTTGACGCGGCCTTGCAGAAGGCCGGGAATATGCCCCTGCCGCCCTATATCGCTGCAAAACGTGCCGCAGATGATCAGGACAACACGGATTACCAGACCGTTTTTGCAAAACATTCCGGCGCAGTTGCGGCCCCAACCGCCAGTCTGCATTTTGATCAGGCACTGCTTGATCAACTGACGGATATGGGCGTGGATTTCAGCCAAGTAACGTTGCATGTGGGGGCGGGGACATTTCTGCCGGTGAAGGTCGATGATGTGCGCGACCACAAAATGCATGCGGAATGGGGTGAAGTCACAGCGCAGGCAGCGGCAGAGATTAAGGCGACAAAAGAAGCCGGCGGACGTGTGATCCCCGTGGGCACAACGGCCTTGCGTCTGATCGAATCCGCGGCCCGTGACACCGGTGAAATTGCCCCTTTCACCGATGAAACAGATATCTTCATCAAACCCGGCTTCGATTTCAAAGTGGCCGACGGCCTGATGACCAACTTCCACCTGCCGAAATCCACATTGATGATGCTCGTTTCAGCCCTTATGGGCGTGGACGAAATGAAACGCATTTACGAACACGCGATCCGTGACGGCTATCGCTTCTTCTCCTATGGTGACAGCTCGCTCTTACTGCCAAAGGGCTGACCTGAACTCAGATGCGACAAAATGCCCGAAGACGACTATATTTAGTCGTTCCTGCACGGTTTCCTTATTCTGACCGTTGTATGGGTCGGGAAAAACACTGCCTGATATGGGCAATCATTAAGGAAATGCGATGTTTGAAGTGCTGAAAAACTCCTGGGCGCTGCTTTTGGGGATGGGTCTTCTGATGGTGGGGAACGGTCTTCAGGGCTCGCTCCTGGGGGTGGTCGGGACGGAGAATGAATTTTCTACCTTCTCGCTCTCGATCATTATGTCGGGATATTTCGTTGGCTTCCTTGGCGGATCGCGCATGGCGCCCGAAATGATCCGTCGCGTCGGGCATGTGCGGGTCTTTGCGGCGCTGGCCTCTTTCATTTCTGCGGTTCTGATCCTCTATCCGACCCTGACCGATCCCATCGCCTGGACCATTGGCCGTGTCATCATCGGTTTCTGCTTCTCTGGCGTGTATGTGACAGCGGAAAGCTGGCTGAACAATGCATCGTCCAATGAAAACCGCGGAAAATCCCTGTCGCTTTACCTGATCGTGCAAATGGTTGGAATCGTGTCAGCCCAGGGTATCCTGAACCTTGCGGACACCGGTGGATACACGCTGTTTGTGATTTCTTCCGTGCTGGTTTCGATCTCTTTCGCGCCAATTCTTCTGTCAATCAGCCCGACCCCGGCCTTCGAAACCGCCAAAGCGATGTCCGTGAAAGAATTGTTTCATCGTTCACCTCTGGGTTGCGTTTCGGTTGCGCTTCTTGGCGCGATCTTTGCGGCGCAGTTCGGCATGGGCGCGGTTTACGCGACTCAGGCTGGTATGAGCGTAGGGGAGCTGTCGATTTTTGTCTCTGCGCTCTATATCGGTGCGATGGTTCTGCAATATCCGATTGGCTGGGTTTCCGATCGCATGGATCGCCGCCAGTTGATCGCGATTGTTGCTGGGCTTGGTGTGATTGGTACCGTGATTGGGTTTTTCGCCGGTGGCCGCTTTGAAATTCTGCTGGTCGCCGCTTTCATTATTGGTGGCATGTCAAACCCGCTTTACGGCCTTGCGATTGCCCATACGAATGACTTTCTCGATGCGGAAGACATGGCGGCGGCTTCTGGCGGTCTGGTGTTTGCCAACGGCCTGGGGGCCATTGCAGGCCCGGTTGTCACAGGCTGGGCAATGCAGGTCTTCGGCCCGGAAGGCTTCTATGTGTATATCGGCGTGCTGATGACCGCGCTGACAGCATATGCTGCCTATCGTATGACACAGCGTCCGACGGTCAGCGTCGAAGAAAGCGGGACCTGGGCGCCGGTTCTGCAATCTGCGACACCTGTTGCGGTTGAGCTTGCACAGGAAGTCTTCATTGAGGCCCAGGAAGAGGCCGCCGAAGACGAGAACGTCGCCTGATATATCCGAAGGTATAGCGCCAGCGGTAACCGTTGGCGCTAACGTAGGCGCATTCGTCGCATACAGGCAACTATTTGGCGCAGATAAGCTGGTTTCCCATTGTATCTGTGTAAAACTTTTGTAACGCTAGATGCGTAAAGAGTTGCACAAAGCGCATGGGAGGAGGGTTCCAATGCATACACCAGAGCAGGTTCTGTCATTCTGGCTTTCAGAGAAAAAGCCAAGTGACTGGTATATGGGTGGTGAAGCGCTTGACGCTGAAATCCGCGAAAAATTTGAAACAATGTGGGAAGATGCACGGGACGGTAAGTTGTGCGGCTGGACGGCAAAGCCGGAAAGCACACTTGCGCTTCTGATCCTGCTTGATCAGTTCCCACGCAATATGTTCCGGGAGTCCGCCAAAGCCTTTTCGACCGATGCGCTCGCGCGCAAAGTTGCGAATAAGGCGATTGATAAGGGCTGGGACAAGCGCATTGATGAACCGCAGCGTCAGTTTTTCTATCTGCCGCTGATGCATTCTGAATGTCTGTCTGACCAGGAGCGCTGTGTGCGTCTGATGTTGACACGGATGCCGGAAGCTGGTGAAGGCAACCTGTTGCACGCCAAAGCGCACCGCGAAATCATTCGCCGCTTTGGTCGCTTCCCTTACCGCAACGAAGCACTTGATCGGTCCATGACTGTGCCAGAAGCTGCCTTTATCGCAGATGGTGGCTATGGTTCCGCTGTCGAAGCTGTGCGCGCCTGACCTTCATTTGGGTGCACAAATGGTTTTTATAGAACCGCTTTCCTGTCAGGGAAGGCGGTTCTATTTTTGGCGCGGGACATGATGCAATCTGTGAATTGAACAATCAAACCCCCGGATGCACTGGTATATTGAAACGGGTGAAAAAATAGTTTAACGTCAAACTATCATTTTTCTGCCGGAGTTCTCCCATGTCTGCAAAACCTGCCCAGGCTTCTTATGATGTTATCGTGATCGGGGCTGGCCCCGGTGGCTATGTGGCTGCAATCCGTGCTGCGCAGCTCGGGAAAAAGGTGGCGATTGTTGAACGCGAACATCTGGGCGGGATCTGCCTGAACTGGGGTTGTATCCCAACGAAAGCGCTGTTGCGTTCTGCTGAGGTGTTTCATCTGATGCAGCATGCCGGGGATTACGGCCTTTCCGCTGATAAAATTGGCTATGACCTTGATAAGGTTGTGAAACGCTCCCGTGGGGTTGCGGCACAATTGTCCGGTGGCATTGGTCATCTGATGAAGAAAAACAAAGTGATCGTTGTGATGGGAAGCGCGAAAGTGTCCCGCCCGGGTGAAGTCAGCGTTCAGACGGAAAAGGGTACTGAAACACTTAAGGCGAAAGACATCATCCTTGCCACCGGTGCCCGCGCCCGCGAACTGCCGGGGCTTGAGGCGGACAGCAAACGTGTCTGGACCTATAAAGACGCGCTGAACCCGCCACATATGCCGAAGAAACTTCTGGTGATCGGATCCGGCGCGATTGGCATTGAATTTGCCAGCTTCTTCAACACGCTTGGCGCGGATACCACTGTGGTCGAGGTCATGGATCGGGTTCTGCCGGTGGAAGATGCCGAGATTTCCGCATTCGCGAAGAAACAATTCGTCAAGCAAGGCATGAAGATCATGGAAAAAGCCATGGTCAAACAGCTGGATCGCGCGGCTGATAAAGTAACGGCGCATATCGAAACGGATGGCAAAGTTGAGACGCAGGAATTTGACACGGTCATTTCCGCTGTTGGCATTGTCGGCAATGTCGAGGGCCTGGGTCTGGAAGAACTGGGCGTGAAGATCGACCGCACCCATGTCGTCGTGAATGAATATTGCGAAACCGGTGTGCCGGGGCTTTACGCCATTGGTGACATCGCCGGGGCCCCATGGCTTGCGCATAAGGCCAGCCATGAAGGTGTGATGGTTGCAGAAAAAATCGCGGGCCAGAAGGTGCATGCTGTGCGCCCGGAAAGCATCGCGGGCTGTACTTATTGCCACCCACAGGTGGCGTCGGTTGGGTATAGCGAAGCCAAGGCAAAAGAGCTGGGCTTTGATGTCAAAGTCGGGCGCTTCCCTTTCATTGGCAATGGGAAAGCGATTGCCTTGGGGGAGCCGGAGGGCATGGTGAAAACCGTGCTTGATGCAAAGACCGGCGAACTTCTGGGCGCGCATATGGTGGGTGCAGAAGTGACAGAAATGATCCAGGGCTATGTGATCGGACGTCAACTTGAGACCACAGAAGAAGACCTGATGCAAACCGTCTTCCCGCATCCAACCCTGTCAGAAATGATGCATGAAAGCGTGCTGGATGCATATGGACGTGCCATTCACATGTGAGGGTGGCGTTTTCTTTTCAAAGAAAACGGGCCGGAAACTTTGAAAGTTTCCGGTCTTTTTTGTCAGATGTTGGTGATCATGCCGCCCGCACGCTGCCAGTCTGTCAGGGCGCCGAAATTATGCACCTCTTTATAGCCCATTTTGCGCAGGGTCTGGGCCGCCATGCCAGATCGTGCACCTGAAGCACAATAAAGCGCAAGCGGCGTGTCGAAGGTCAGGCCTGAAGCGCAATCCTTATGGCCAGGACGGGCACGGGTGGGCAGTTGCCCCATTGGGATATGCAGCGCGCCTGATGCGATACCGCTGGCCTGCACTTCGCCGGGATCCCGGATATCAATCAGGGTCATTGTTCCGGCTTTGATACGGGCCACGGCTTCCCCTGTGTCGATTTTACCGGCACTCATAGCTTTGATAAAATTAAACATCTGGCGTCCTGCTTGTTGCGTTTATCCCGGTTTACACGACCAGGGCCCCACAAGTCAGTGACTCTGTCACAAAAAAACGGCACCGGTGGGCCGTATCGGTTGTTTGCAGTTACCGGGTGGAGATTAGTCAACTACCCTGGACCCGGCCCCATGAAACATTCGATCTGATATTGCCCGGCTTCTGCGGGAATGACCGCCGTATCCTGTGGAATTTCCGGCAACGGATCCCCGATCACATTACGAGCGATTTCGATTCTCCGGATGCTACTAATCTGTCCCTACATGGAGCCGGACGTATTCTGCACACGGAAAAATTCAGCAGCATCATATCCTCAAAAAATATTTTAATAGAGTAAAAGTAGCATGATGCATGGCGGGGCGAAGGACCATTAGACACCGCGAAACTTTCATTCTTAAATTTCCTTTTCCCGGGGGTGAAAGACCGGGGAAAAGGCATGTTTCAGGTGTATATCCGGAAGGATCAGAATTTCCAGGCGACACTTAAGTTCAAACGGTTTCGGGAGAATTCTGCGCCGTGCAGGTCGCCGCCGCCAAAATCAAAGGCGGTGCCTTCAATATTCAAATGTTCTGCTTCAATACGCAGAATGGTATTCCGGCTCAGGGCGTAATCCGCGCCGACTCCAAGTGTTGTCGCGCCAAAACTGTCATTCGCGATATTGCTTCCACCTCCATCGTGATCAGCAGAATAGCTGAGGTATGCATAGCCAAGTGACACAAAGGGCATAAAGCGGTCCATGTCATAGCCAAGCCGGGCTTTTACCCCATAAGAGCTTTCCTGAGTGACAGGTCGCAGAAAATCCCCGTCATCGCCGGAGGGGCCGCCGAGACCCAGCCAGAATTCACCGCTGTAGATCAATCGGTTAAACTGCCAGTTATAGCCGGTAAACAGAAGGGCTTCTGCACCGTCGGTGTCAACGGGTCCGTTGCCATAACTGCTGTCGTAAGCCGTACCATTATTCAGTGACAGGCCTGCGCCGACGTAAGCCCCGGACCAGTCAGCGGCCTGGGCAGATGTTGTGACTGCAAGTGCAGCGACAATGCTGGTGAGTAGCTGTTTCATTGTAAACTCATTTGTAAATTCAGAAAAAAAACGAAAAACCGCTTAAAACACATGTCAGAAGGTGGGATATAGCCACGATTAACCAATGTCGGTTGCCTGCCAATGTGTATTTATAGGTATGTCAGCAGAGATCGGAATGTTCACTTTTGGTTCTTAATTAACCCTTGGCGTGGCGGGGGGAATACCCTATCTCTGTTTCTGACATTACGGGGGCAGATATGGCCGAGTTGAAGAAGATCGAAGTACGCGGTGCGCGGGAACATAACCTGAAGTCCATTGATGTGGACATTCCGCGCGATGAACTGGTGGTGATCACCGGCCTGTCCGGGTCTGGCAAATCAAGCCTGGCCTTTGATACGATCTATGCGGAAGGGCAGCGGCGCTATGTCGAAAGCCTGTCTGCCTATGCGCGCCAATTCCTTGATATGATGGAAAAACCTGACGTTGATCATATCTCAGGCCTGTCGCCTGCGATCTCGATTGAACAGAAAACCACATCGAAAAACCCGCGTTCCACCGTCGGCACCGTGACAGAGATTTACGATTATCTGCGGCTGCTGTTCGCCCGCGCCGGTACGCCATATTCCCCCGCCACCGGCAAACCGATTGAGGCCCAGCAGGTTCAGGATATGGTGGATCGTGTGATGAACATGGAAGAGGGCACGCGCGGCTATCTTCTGGCCCCGATCATCCGGGACCGCAAAGGCGAATATAAGAAAGAATTCCTGGAATTGCGCAAGCAGGGTTTCCAGCGGGTAAAGGTTGATGGCGAATTTTATGAGCTGGATGAACCGCCCACGCTGGACAAGAAATTTCGCCATGACATTGATGTTGTGGTCGATCGGATCGTGGTGCGCGAGGGCATGGAAACCCGTCTTGCGGACAGTTTCCGCACAGCGCTTGATCTGGCTGATGGGATCGCGGTTCTGGAAACCGCGCCAAAGGAAGGCGATCCGGAACGCTTTACCTTCAGTGAAAATTTCGCATGTCCGGAAAGCGGTTTCACCATCCCCGAGATTGAACCGCGCTTGTTCTCTTTCAACGCGCCTTTTGGGGCTTGCCCGGATTGTGATGGCCTTGGGGTTGAACTGTTCTTTGACGAACGTCTGATGGTGCCGGATCAGTCCCTGCGTCTGTCTGACGGGGCGATTGCCCCATGGCGTAAGGGGAAATCACCTTATTTTCTGCAAACGATTGAAGCGATTGCAAAACACTACGAATTTGACCCGAAGACCCCCTGGAAAGATCTGCCGAAACATATTCAGCAGGTGTTTCTGTATGGGTCCAACGGCGATGAAATTCCGTTCCGGTATGATGATTCAGGGCGGGTCTATGAGATTTCGCGCAGCTTTGAAGGCGTGGTCCCCAACATGGAACGCCGCTATCGCGAAACGGACAGTAACTTTATCCGTGAAGAATTTGAACGCTATCAAAACAACCGCCCATGTGAGGCCTGCGAAGGCTATCGTCTGAAAGACGAAGCCCTGGCCGTGAAAATTGGTGGTGCTGACGAACTGCTGCACGTGGGGCAGGTGGTTCAGATGTCGATCCGCGAGGCGCTGGACTGGATTTCCCTGGTGCCGGATGTGCTGAGCAAACAAAAAGCCGAGATTGCCAAGGCGATTGTCAAAGAGATCCGCGAACGCCTGGGTTTCCTGAACAATGTCGGCCTTGAATACCTGTCGCTGTCGCGTAATTCCGGCACGCTTTCCGGCGGTGAAAGCCAGCGTATCCGTCTGGCCAGCCAGATTGGTTCTGGTCTGACTGGCGTTCTGTACGTGCTGGATGAACCGTCCATCGGTCTGCACCAACGCGACAATGGGCGGCTTTTGACCACGCTGAAAAACCTGCGCGATCAGGGCAATACCGTGATTGTTGTGGAGCACGACGAAGAAGCAATCCGCGAGGCAGATTACGTCTTTGATATTGGTCCTGGCGCCGGTGTGCATGGCGGTGAAATCGTTGCAAAAGGCACCCCTGCGGAAATCTGTGCTGACCCGGTTTCTGTTACTGGTCAATACCTTACGGGCATGCGTGAAATCACGGTTCCGTCTGAACGCCGCAAGGGCAACGGTAAAAAGATCACTGTGAAAAAGGCCACGGGCAACAACCTGAAAAAGGTGACGGCGGACTTCCCGCTGGGCAAATTTACCTGTGTCACCGGCGTGTCCGGCGGGGGGAAATCGACTCTGACGATTGAGACATTGTTCAAGACCGCCAGCATGCAGCTGAACGGCGCACGTCAGACACCTGCGCCTTGCGAAAGCATTAAGGGCCTCGAACATCTGGATAAAGTCATCGACATTGATCAGCGGCCCATCGGGCGTACGCCACGATCCAACCCGGCGACTTATACCGGCGCGTTCACACCGATCCGTGACTGGTTTGCCGGTCTGCCTGAATCACGTGCGCGCGGCTATAAACCCGGGCGGTTCAGTTTCAACGTCAAAGGCGGACGGTGTGAGGCCTGTCAGGGCGACGGCGTGATCAAGATCGAAATGCACTTTCTGCCCGATGTTTATGTGACCTGCGAAACCTGTGACGGCGCGCGCTATAACCGCGAAACACTTGAGGTGAAATTCAAAGGCAAAAGCATCGCGGATGTGCTGGATATGACTGTTGAAGACGCGCGGCAGTTCTTTGATGCAGTGCCTTCCATTCGCGACAAGATGGAAGCTCTGATGCGGGTTGGTCTTGGCTATATCAAGGTGGGTCAGCAGGCGACAACATTGTCTGGTGGTGAAGCGCAGCGGGTGAAACTGTCGAAAGAACTGGCGAAACGATCCACCGGCCGCACGCTGTATATTCTGGATGAACCCACCACGGGTCTGCATTTTGAAGATGTGCGTAAGCTGTTAGAAGTGCTGCATGAACTGGTGGAACAAGGCAATTCCGTTGTGGTGATTGAACACAATCTGGATGTGGTGAAAACTGCCGACTGGATCCTGGACATCGGCCCTGAGGGGGGCGATGGCGGCGGCGAGTTGGTCGTGGCCGGAACGCCCGAAAAAGTCGCGATGGAACCGCGCAGTCACACCGGGCGTTATCTGAAAGAGATGTTGATGGGGAAGACACTGGCAGCAGAATAAAGCTGGCAGGTCGGACCGGGGCGCTGCCCCGGACCCCGGAGTATTTCGGGCAAGATGAAAAGATCAGGGCGCTGTCAGGCAGAGTTCATTCAGGCGCATGAGATCCACGGCATTTAATGCATCAAAACCTGTGCTGAGTGTTTCAATCTCATCCGCGCGCGTGCGCCCCAGGACCGGATCGGTGAAGAGGTGGAATTTTTCGCTGATGTCCTGATCGGTAAGGGGCATGTCTGTATCCCCACGCGGGGTGCGCGGTGCCGCGCTGATAGTGCGCCCGTCAGTAAGCGTCATCGAAACCTCTGCCCAGCGTTTGCCGACGCTGATCTTCGTGTAATGCGGATCGTCGATCAGCTGTGTGGCCTTTGAAATGCGCTGAATGTCCGGATCCTGCAGTGTGTCATTGGTCAGTTCCGGCACACCGATCTGGCCGCGCACGATCATGGTCGCGACGGGGAAGGCGATGCCATAGGCGAATTCATCCATGGTTGCCGGGGCGTGGCCTGCAAGGCGTGTCGCGTTGTGGAAGGTTTTAATGTCCACAGAGGTGACCTGGGAATGGTGCAGGTCATGGTCGCGCATCAGGTCAGCCACCGCATCGACAGAAGGATGCGCCCAGCGACAGCAGGGGTAGGGTTTGTAATGCGTGTCTTCGACCAGGCGCCAGGCCTGACCCAGATCCTCCCAGAAAGGGGCTTCGTCCTCACCTTCACAGGTCAGGGCGGGTGCGCCAGTGAAACCGGCCTGAGCCAGATAGGCGGCAGTCACGCCGGTGGGTGCGCCCCAACCAACGCCATCGCGCAGCATGGTTGGAAAATCAATGCAGCGCATCATCTGGCTGCGCGGGCCATGATATTCGGCGATGCCTGCCGCGTGGCGGATCTGTTCTTTATCCAGACCAAGCATCCGGGCCACGGCAACCGCGACGCCGACAGCCGTCCAGGCACCAGACGTGTGGTAATCCGCGCAGGTCGCGTGTTGGGCCAGGCCCGCGCGATAGCTGACCTCATAGGCAAGCGCCAGAAGCATGGCAAAGGTTTTGCCATCAACGGGACGGCCAAGGCTGGCTTCCGCATCTGCCACCGCCATAAGTGCGGGGAAAATAGCGCTGCCCGCGTGGCCTTTGCAGGGGGAGGTTCCGTCATGGGCATCAACGGAATCCACGGTGAACGCATTGGCCATGGCCGCCCCCGCTGGGGAAAGTTCCGTGCCGCGCATCATAACGCGCGCGCGCCCCGTGTGGGTGGGGCCAAACATGGCGCAGGCCCCTTTGTAGGCGGCGTCTGACATTTCGGTGGTGGATCCGATCGCAGCCACGCCCATCGTATCAAGGAAACTGCGGCGCAGCACCTGAAGGACCGCCTCTGGCAGGTCGTCATAGGTCAGATTGGATGCGAAATCGGCGAAGGAAAGGGTCACGGCGGGCCTCGTTTATGCTGCGTTAACACCATAGTGAGGCGTGTGGCCGTGACCCGTATAGAGTATTTGCGACGTTATTTTTGTCGCAAATCAGACATTGTCAGTCACGCCCGCGTTTCTCAAAGCGCGGCAGCATGGCTGAAAAATCGCGGCCCAGACCGTCTTCGTCTTCAACAAAGGTGGAATAAAGCTCGGTCGCGCGTTCCCCCATGGGCGTGTCAGCATCAGCAGCAACGGCGGCCTGTTGGGACAGGCGCAGATCCTTCAGCATAAGTTCCGCGGCAAACCCAGGTTTGTAATCATTGTCCGCAGGTGAAGTTGGGCCGACGCCAGGGGCAGGACAATAAGCGTTCATGGTCCAGGAATAGCCGGAGGATGTGGAAACCACGTCAAACATTTTCTGACGATCAAGGCCCAGTTTATCGGCCAGGGCAAAGGCTTCGCAAGTGCCTGCCATGGTGATGCCAAGGATCATATTGTTGCAGATTTTGGCCGCCTGACCAGCGCCTGCTTCACCACAGTGAACCGCTTTTTGCCCCATGATATCAAATAATTCCGCAACCTTCTTAAAGGCTGCATCATCACCACCAGCCATGAAGGTCAGCGTGCCGGCATCCGCGCCGCCAATACCACCAGACACAGGGGCATCCACCGCCATAAGGCCGACTGCTTTGGCGTCTTCTGCCACAGAACGCGCGCTTTCCACATCAACTGTGGAACAGTCGCAAAGCACGGCACCTGCGGACATCGCGGGAATGATTTCCGCCGCGACAGATTTCAGGATCGTGCCATTGGGCAGCATGGTGACAACCACGTCAGCGCCGACCGCGACTGCTGCAGCGCTGTCGGCCTTCGCGACACCTTCCGGGCAGGGTGCGGTAAGGTCAAATCCGGTGACCTCATGTCCGGCTGCGGCCAGGTTGCGTGCCATGTGTTGGCCCATATTGCCAAGGCCGATAAATCCGATTTTCATGGCTCTTCTCCTTCAAATTCGACTTTGATGCCGGGCACGGGCATCAGCATTTTTGTGACATCCACCGGCGGCAGATCTTCGACGCAGGCGTGTTTCCAGGTCGGGTTGCGATCCTTGTCGATGATCTGGGCGCGGATGCCCTCGATAAAATCGCCTTCGCTGGCGGCCCGATGGGTAAAGCGGTATTCCTGCCCAAGGGCAGCGCGGATGCCTTTTGCTCCACGCGCACGATGTACAAGTTCGACTGTCGCAGCAACCGCAAGCGGAGAGTTCCGGCGCAGGGTTTTCAGAGTTTTCGCAGAAAATACGTCTTCCGCGCCTTCGAGGCTGCGCAGGATATCAAGGGCGGTTTCACCTGCGAAATGGCGGTTCACCGTTTCTTCGTTCGCCGCAAGCGTGCCGTCCGGTGCGGTTCGTGCCGTAGCGTCCACAGCGCTGACATCCCCTGTTTCACAGAGTGTCGTGATAAGGCCAGGCCAGGCCTCTTCCGGAATATAATAGTCAGAAAACCCCGTATAAATCGCATCTGCTGCGCCCAGTTGCACGCCCGACATGCCGATATATTCGCCCAGACGCCCCGGCGCGCGGGCAAGGATCAGTGTACCGCCGACATCGGGGATCAGGCCGATGCCACATTCCGGCATGGCGATGCGGGAACTGTCACAGACCACACGGTGCGAGCCATGACAGCCAATGCCAACGCCGCCGCCCATGGTGAAGCCTTGCATCAGGCTGACGACGGGTTTGGGGAATTCGAACATTTTGGCATTCATACGATATTCATCGCGCCAGAATTTGCGGCCATATTCAAAATCACCGGCTTTTGCGGTGTCATACATTTCCTGAATATCACCGCCAGCACAGAATGCACGATCGCCTTCGGCATCCAGCAGGATCAGTTTTACCGCATCATCATCGCGCCAGACATCCAGCGCTTTTTCCACCTCAAGCGCCATCTGATATCCAAGCGCATTCAGCGCCTTAGGGCGGGTCAGGGTGATGCGCCCAACATGGCCTTCACGGCGGATGTAGATGTCGTCAGATTTGACCAAATCCATCAGCCGCGCTCCGCCAGAAGGTTGCGGGCGACGATCATGCGCATGATTTCATTGGTGCCTTCCAGGATTTCATGCACGCGTAGATCACGCACCAGTTTCTCAATGCCGTAATCCGCCAGATAGCCATAACCGCCGTGCAATTGCAGGCAGCCATTGGCAACTTTTGACCCGGTTTCGGTCACGAAACGTTTGGCCATGGCGCAGAACTTCGTGGCATCCGGTGCGCCCTGATCCAGCTTCCAGGCGGCCTGGCGCAGGAAGGTGCGGGCGGCCTGAAGTTCGATTTCCATATCCGCCAGGCGGAATTGCAGCGCCTGGAACTGGTCGATGGATTTGCCAAAGGCCTGACGTTCGCCCATGTATTCTAAGGTTTTCGTCAGGGCGGTCTGGGCGGCCCCCAGCGAGCAAGAGGAAATATTCAGACGCCCGCCATCAAGCCCGGCCATGGCGTAGGAAAAGCCTTTGCCTTCCTCACCGACAAGGTTTGTGGTCGGGATTTTACAGTCATCAAACTGCACCTGGCGGGTTTCCTGGGCGTGCCAGCCCATCTTTTTCTCAAGCCCACCAAAGCTCAGGCCATCCGTGCCATTGTCGACCACCACTGTGGATACGCCTTTGGGCCCGTCACCGCCGGTGCGGCACATGACGACATAGGCGTCGGCATAGCCCGCGCCGGAAATGAAGGCTTTGGAACCGTTCAGAACATATTCATTGCCAACCAGATCAGCACGGGTTTTCAACGCGGCGGCGTCAGAACCAGAACCCGGTTCGGTCAGGGCATAGGCAAAGAATTTTTCCATATTCACAGCTGGCTTCAGCCAGGTATCAATCACATGCTGGCTTGCGAATTTATCAAGCATGGCTGCGCACATATTGTGGATCGACAGCCAGGCGGCGACAGCCGGACAGGCGGAAGACAGGGCTTCGAACACGAGCGTCGCATCAAGGCGCGTCAGGCCGGATCCGCCGTTTTTTTCAGAAACATAAAGCCCGCCGAACCCCAGTTCCGCCATCTTGCCCCAAAGTTCCTTTGGGACGGTGCCGGCAGCTTCCCATTCCGCGGCAAAGGGCGCGATATGTTCATCGGCAAAGCCTTTTGCCATGTCAAAGATCAGGGTTTGTTCTTCGGTGAGCGCGAAATCCATTATGTCCTCCCGGCGGGGTCAAGCATTCTAACTGAACACGTGTTTAATTAACGATTGTTACAGGAGTTTTGCAATGGCTGCAGTGGGGGTGGAACAGGAACCTGACGTCACATCGCTGGTCCTGAAAATTTGCACATTGCGTCTGACCGCGGGCGGGTGTGAAGCGCCCGCCCATGGGGGCGGTCGGGCGCTGCCAGGCAAAGCCGGGGTGGTTATAAACCCTCGTGAAAGGCCTCTGTCAGCCAGCGGACAATGTCTTTCAGCGCGTCGTCTTTGTCTTTCCCCGCGGCAATCGCAGCCTCATACACCGCGCGCTGTTTGTCGGATCCGGTGCCCCCGGCAATGATCTGACGCGCGACTTCGATATCGTCGCAGGTGTTCATGGCGACGGAATCCTCTTCCACGAGTTCAAAGATATGTTCCAGTAGCTCGGAAAACGGCAGAATTTCCCCGGCGCCGAAATCAATCAGACCTTCGTTCACGCCGTAGCGCTGCGCGCGCCAGCGGTTCTCAGAAATCAGGAAGTTGTCATAAAGCCGCCAGCGTTGGTTTTTTTTGCCCAATCGCCAGAGCATTCGGGTGAGACATTGGGTCAGGCCCGCCAGCGCAAGGGTGGTGTCTATGGTCGGTTGCACGTCACAAATGCGGCTTTCAATCGTGGGGAATTTTGCAGAGGGGCGCAGATCCCACCAGATTTTTGAGCTGTCCTCAATCACCCCGGTGTCCACAAGGGTTTCGACCGAACGTTCATATTCCCCCCAACTGTCGATCTGTGGCGGCAGGCCGGTGCGCGGCAGATTGTCGAACACCGTCAGACGATAGGAATTCATGCCGGTGTCTGATCCCTGCCAGAACGGGGACGAGCCGGACATCGCCAGCAGATGTGGCAGGAAATATTTCAGCTGATTCATCAGATCGATACGCTGGTTTTTTGCCGGAATGCCCACATGAACATGCATGCCGGAAATCAACATGCGATACCCAACACCGGCCAGATCGCGTTTCAGAACCTGATAGCGTTCGCGATCTGTATGCACCTGATCTTTCCAGTCGGAAAACGGATGACAAGAGGCGGCGATCGGGGCGAGATTATAGTCACCGGCCACACGGGCCACGCAGCTGCGCAGACGTTTCAGTTCCTCACGGGCGTGGCTTGTGGTGGCGCAGACAGTTGTGCCGATTTCGATCTGGCAGGCAAGGAATTCCGGGCTGGCCTGGCCTTCCAGTTCAGACATGCAGCGGTCCATGAAATCCTGGGGCGCAGGGGCAAGGGCGAGGCTGTCTTTGTCGACCAGAAGGTATTCTTCCTCAACGCCAATTGTGAAATCCGGATCTGCATGTGCCATAAAAATACCCTCACTCGTTTGGAAGAGTTCAGCATGCAGAAAAGAGAAGTGCAAGAAGAAGAGGCGACATGATTGAGGTGGAAAACGCAGATGCGGGCAGCGCTTTTACCGGCGCAAAGCCTGTGCCTTGCCCGGATGCCTGCTGCTTGTCTGGTATGGAATTCGTGCCGTTAGTAAAATGGCGGCGCCGCCCATACGGAGGATGAGACCGGGATGGAAAACCCCGGTGAGGAAGCTTGTTTCGCCCGGTATTTTATCGGGCCTCGTTCCGTTTATGGTTCCCGGCGTGTCGGGCCGGGTGTGATCGATCACGCAGGACTATGCAGATGAAAGATTGAGAAATCACAACAGTTGCGTACGCATGAAAAAAGGGCGGCGCATTTCTGCACCGCCCGATTAGTGTTTTCAAAGAAAGGCTTAGTCCATCGCTTTGAAGTTGAACTCGCCGCCTTCTTTGATGCCTGATGGCCAGCGGGAGGTCACAGTTTTTGTGCGTGTGTAGAACTTGAAGCTGTCCGGGCCGTGCTGGTTCAGATCACCAAACATGGATTTCTTCCAGCCGCCAAAGGTGTGGTACGCCAGCGGCACAGGGATTGGCACGTTGATGCCGACCATGCCGATGTTGATGCGGTGCGCGAAATCACGGGCAGTGTCGCCATCGCGGGTATAGATCGCGGTGCCGTTGCCATATTCGTGATCCATGGCGTAACCGATGGCTTCTTCATATGTTTTCGCACGAACAACAGACAGCACAGGGCCAAAGATTTCCTGGGTGTAGATGTCCATATCGGTGGTGACGTTATCAAACAGGTGTGGGCCAACGAAGAAGCCGTTTTCATAACCTTGCAGTTTGAAATCACGGTTATCAACAACCAGTTTCGCGCCTTGCTCTACACCGGTTTCGATCAGGCCGAGGATACGCTGTTTTGCTTCCGCGGTGACAACAGGGCCGTAATCCACATCGTTGCCGTCAGTGTATGGGGCAACGCGCAGTTTTTCCACACGTGGCACCAGAGCGTCGATCAGCTTGTTTGCTGTTTCTTCACCCACAGGAACGGCAACAGAGATCGCCATGCAGCGTTCGCCAGCCGCGCCAAAACCAGCACCGATCAGCGCGTCAGCGGCCTGTTCGATGTCCGCATCAGGCATGATGATCATGTGGTTTTTCGCACCACCGAAACACTGTGCGCGTTTGCCGTTCGCAGTTGCGCGGGAATAGATGTATTGCGCGATTGGGGTGGATCCCACAAAGGACACGCCCATGATGGTTTCGTTGTCCAGCAGCGCGTCAACAGCTTCTTTGTCGCCGTTAACAACCTGGAAACAACCCGCAGGCAGACCAGCTTCGACAAAGAGTTCAGCCAGCATCATTGGGACAGATGGGTCGCGCTCGGATGGTTTCAGAACCACGGCGTTACCACAGGCCAGCGCCGGGCCAACGTGCCACAGCGGCATCATGGCCGGGAAGTTGAACGGCATGATAGATGCCACAACACCCAGAGGCTGACGCATGGAATACATGTCGATGCCTGGGCCTGCGCCGTCAGTGTAATCACCTTTCAGCATTTCAGGTGCGCCGATGCAGTATTCGATCACTTCCAGGCCACGCTGCAGATCGCCTTTTGCGTCTGGAATGGTTTTGCCGTGCTCACGGGACAGGGCTTCTGCCAGTTTGTCCATGTCGCGGTTCATCAGGCCAACCATTGCCATCATAACGCGGGCGCGTTTCTGTGGGTTGGTGTTGCCCCATGCAACCTGTGCCTCAGCCGCTTTGGCGACAACGCCGTTTACTTCTGCAGCGGATGCCACAGCCAGTTTCGCCTGAACTTCGCCGGTGGCCGGGTTGAACACGTCGCTGGTGCGGCCGGTGGTGCCCGCAACTTCAGCGCCGTTGATGAAATGTCCGATGTTTTGCATCAAAACTCTCCCTTAAAGGTTTTCACGTTGGCGACAGGTTACGCTTGCAATTTTGCCCGTAAAAGCCGTAATTTCACAAAGGGGTTTTGCAAAAATGCAAGGGTGACGGCATGAACTGGGATGACACACGGGTGTTTCTGGCGGTGGCGCGGGAAGAAAGCATTTCGCGGGCGGGCAAAGGGTTGAAGATGGACCCGGCGACAGTGGCCCGTCGGATTTCGCGGCTGGAAGAAGCCCTGGGCGCGCCTTTGTTTCTGAAATCCCCACAGGGCTATGCGTTGACGGATGAGGGCGAACGTCTGTTGGCGCACGCCACGCGGGCAGAACAGGCGTTGCATCTGGGCGAAGAGGAATTGCGCGGGCAGGCGGGGTTGTTGACGGGCACCATCCGGCTGGGCGCGCCGGACGGATCAGCGAACTATCTGTTGCCGCAGGTCTGTGCAAAGATCTGCGATGAAAACCCCGGGCTTGAAGTCGAAATTGTGGCGCTGCCGCGGGTGTTTAACCTGTCCAAGCGTGAAGCCGACATGGCAGTGACCGTTTCACCGCCGGATACCGGGCGTCTGCTTGTGCAGAAATTGTCGGATTATCACTTGCATCTGGCCGCAACAGAAACCTATCTGGTGCAGCACGATGAAATCACGCAGCTTTCTGATCTGAAAGATCATCGGTTGATCGGCTACATCCCGGATATGATCTTTGACAAAGAACTGGATTATCTGGCCGATATGCAGGCGGAAAAAGTGCATCTGTCGTCGAATTCTTTCTCTGTGCAGTTCAATTTCATGCGTCAGGGGGCGGGCGTTGCGGTGGTACATGATTTCGCCATTCCGGCCTCTGACGTACCAATCCGACGTGTTTTAACCGATCAGCTTTCCCTGACGCGCAGCTTTTATCTGGTGCGCCATGCGGATGAGCGCCGGGTGGAACGGCTGAACCGTTTTTCCGCCGCGCTTGCGCGTGAAATCCGCAGGGAGGTGGCCCGTCTCGAAGGTCTCTGCGAACCGCAGGCTTGACAGAGGGCAGGGCAAACGGCCACGCTGGACGTGTATTTATTCCTGAGGAGGTCCCCCAATATGCTCGTACAACAGATCCTGAAAGGTAAATCTTCTGATGGGGTTGTGACGCTGAAGCCAGGGGCAAGTGTCTCTGATGCGGCGGCAATGCTGTCAGAAAAACGCATCGGGACCGTTGTGATCTCAGTGGATGGGAACAAGGCAGATGGCATTCTGTCTGAACGTGATATTGTGCGCGAGTTGGGCAAGCGCGGGCCTGGTTGCATGTCGGAAACTGTGAATGATCTGATGACAAAGAAACTTGTCACCTGCGCCCCGGAAGACAGCACAGATAAGGTTCTGTCGCAAATGACCGAAGGCCGCTTCCGCCATATGCCTGTGGTGGACAAAGGCGTGCTTGTGGGCCTGATTTCCCTGGGTGATGTGGTGAAGGCGCAGCTTTCAGAGATTTCTATGGAGAAAGAAGCGCTTCAGGGCATGATTATGGGGCACTGACCGCAGCCGGAGCTGCGTTTTGTCCAACCACGCCACGATGGATCCAGAAGGTTGCAATCCATTTGGTGCCTGCAGTGACAGGCAGACCCGCATGCAAACTTAGCGGATGGGGATCGGTATCGTTTGGGCGTTTATTGCTCCAGAGCGCAAGGCGCCCGGCTTTGGGTTTTATGCCCAGGTCCAGGCGGGGAAACCTGGTTTCGCCGCCTTCAAAGTCATCATTTATATAGAGGACGGCCGTAAAGCAGCGGCCAAAGGTGGCTGATTCAGGATCTGCCGCGGTATCAAAGTGGTTTTTATATTCTTCACCCACTTCATACTTTAGCAGGGCGGTTGGTTCACTTGCGTTAATCGTAAAATTCACCAGTTCCGCAGCGCGTTCACGGACTGGACCGAAAATGCGTGCCGTTTCTTCGGTGGGCTCAGCCCCGGTTGCAGACCGGATGTTGCGATCAGTTGTCATCCCTTCTGCAGTTGTAACCTGGAATGGCATGAATTCCTGTGTGCGTGTAAAGTTCTGGATCTTCAGGATTTCATCTGCATCGCAAAAATCATCAATGGTCACGAACAGGGGGTTGAGGCTGTGAATGTCGATTTTGCCATACTGATCTGATAACGTGACCGGTTCTTCTAAATAATACGTGGCGAAGCTTGCAGATCGGGGTGGGGAAGTAATCGGCCTGGTTGTTGCAATATTCCGTAGCGGAAAAATGCCGCATTGCAGCGATGGAGGCTTGCAACTGCGGGCCTGGCGTGCATGCTTTATAAAACGCAGCCAGCTGGATTTGGTTGCAGGATTGAAATGACAACAGGTTATCATGGGGTTCCGGGCTGTCCGGGGCGCGCCTTGTTATGAAAAGCGAAGGGAAACCCGCCATGCGCATTGGTCTTTACCCGGGTACATTTGATCCCGTAACCTACGGGCATCTCGATATTATTCGCCGTGGTGCCCAGCTTGTGGACCGGCTTGTTATTGGTGTTGCGATTAATCGCGACAAAGGGCCGATGTTTTCTCTGGAAGAACGTGTCGCAATGATTGAGGCAGAATGTAAGGTGCTGTCTGAGGAAACCGGTACGGAAATTATTGCGCATCCTTTTGAAAATCTGCTGATTGATTGCGCCAATGATGTAGGTGCACAGATCATCGTGCGTGGCCTGCGGGCTGTGGCGGATTTTGAGTATGAATATCAGATGGTTGGTATGAACCGTTCACTTGATTCATCGGTCGAAACCGTCTTTCTGATGGCGGATGCAAAGCACCAGGCGATTGCGTCGAAGCTTGTGAAAGAAATTGCGCGCCTGAACGGTGACATTACCAAATTCGTGCCGCCAGCGGTAAAATCGGCGCTTTATGAAAAGCTTGGCCGCAGCTGAGACAGTAAGTGTTTAACACCGTGAAAGACGGGCTAAGCCTTATGCGTGTTTCAATATAATCTGTCTGGCACCAGCGCCGTGTCAGGGGATCGGATGACGTCTTTTCAGGGCGTCAGAGCCGGTTTTTTCCTGCGACGTTGTCTTAAACCCACATGAATTTCCGCCATTTTTATTTATTAACCTCACTCGCAGAGGTCTGTGCATTTTAGTGAACAGGGTTTTCTTTAATTTGTATTTTTATAATTCCACCTCTTAAAGTGTGTTTTTATTCAGGGTGATGGTCCGTTTTACGTATATTTGATCTGCATTCTGGTTTTTCGATATTCTGATTAATTGACATTTAAGGTTGTGTGACTAATTAGTTGAAATCCCCTTTCGATCTTTATTGCCGAAAGGTTAATTGAAGCGCAAAGGGTTTCACGAAGATGGTGATCTCTGTCACAGACCTTGAAATCAGAAATGCATACCGCCTGAATGGAAATATCGTGATTGATCGCGGTGATCGGGAAACTGTCAAAAGCGGGCCGGAAACAGTATTTCTGACAGATACGGACCGAGGCACACAGATCGGATTTGGTAAGACTGACCGGAATGATCAATTACGGATCAATGGTGTTCTGGATACTGATATTCGCGGGCGTGGGGTTCGGGTGATCGAATTCAGAGATTCCGCAACCGGTGAAACTGCACAATATACAGTAATCAATATCTTTAACCTGCATGGCGGGGATAGCATGATTATCCCTGTATACCCGGCAACTTTGGATCTGAATGTGAAAAACCCGGTCTTCATTGATCCGAAGTTTTTTGATTCCGGAAATGACGCATTCCGGGTGCTCAGCCAGGAAAGCTATGAACTTAAGATCGTCTGCCTTGCCGGCGGCACACTTGTGGAAACGAAACCTGGCCTGCGTCCTGTTGAAGATCTGCAGGTAGGGGATTGTGTTTTAACCCGGGACAGTGGCTGGCAGGTTCTGCGATGGGTTGGGGCGCAGAAGGTTACGAAAACCTGGTTGCGACAACAGCCAAAACTTGCGCCCGTCCGGATTTCAGCCGGTGCGCTGGGGGGCGTCGCCTTTGCCGACGCGTGATCTCCTTGTATCCCGCCAGCACCGGATGGTGGTGCAGGGGGCGCAGGCAAAACAGGCCATGTCTGTTGAGGCTCTGGAAGAAATTTATGCTCTGTTCCCAGGGCTGGAACAACAGATACCCGAACCTGCCAGGCGATTTGTTGATACAGGGAAGATGGTCAAACGTCTGGTGCAGGATGGGCTGACCCTGCATTAAGGTCAGCCCCCAAAGGGTTTACTTCAGATTTCCCATCAAAGCCGCTGTGTCACACATACGGTTTGAGAAGCCCCATTCATTGTCATACCAGGCCAGAATGCGCAGCATGTTGCCGCCGATGACTTTGGTTTCGTCCAATTGGAAAATGGATGAATGGGGGTCATGGTTGAAATCTGTGGACACCAGGGGTTTGTCGGTTGCATCAAGGATGCCTTTCATCGGGCCACTTGCGGCGGCCTGAATGGCAGCATTGATTTCTTCAACCGTTGTGTCACGGGCGCAATCTACGGTCAGATCCACACAGGACACATTTGGCGTCGGCACACGGATCGCCACGCCATCCATTTTGCCTGCCAGTTCCGGCAGGATTTTGGTTGCGGCCACAGCAGCCCCGGTGGACGTCGGGATCATGGACAGGGCCGCAGCACGGGCACGGCGCGGGTCTTTTTTGTGCAGACGGTCCAGTGTCGGCTGATCGCCGGTATAGCTGTGCACGGTTGTCATGAAGGCTTTGTTAATGCCGACAGTGTCATTGATGACCTTCGCCACCGGGGACAGGCAGTTGGTGGTGCAGGATGCGTTGGATACGATCTTGTCAGCGGCCAGAAGCGTGTCATGGTTGACGCCATAAACCACCATGCGGTCTGCATCGCCGGAAGGGGCAGAGATCAGCACTTTGGAAGACCCGTTCCCAAGGTGAACAGAGGCCTGTTCGTGCGATTTAAAGATGCCGGTGCATTCCATCACAACATCCACATCCTGCCAGGGCAGATCATCCGGGTTGCGCATCGCGGTGACGCGGATCGGGCCGCGGCCTGCGTCAATGGTATCGCCGTTGACCACCACGTCGTTGGGGAAGCGTCCGTGAACGGAATCGTGCTGCAGAAGCAGGGCGTTCATCTCGACATCGCCAAGATCATTGATGGCGACGATTTCCAGATCCGTCCGGCCGGATTCAATAATCGCCCGCAGAACCAGGCGGCCGATGCGGCCAAATCCATTGATTGCAACTTTTACTGCCATAGTCCTTCGGCCGGTGTGGCCCCTCCGTCATGAGATATGTTAACGCTAACATGTTCATTTTTGCGAGAAGGTCAATCAGAAAGCGAGTGTTATTCCCGGAAAAGCAGGGGTGTGGCAGGTGAGGGTCACCGGGCAGCGCGAAATTAACGCCAGAAAGCCACCCATTCACGCAGATCAACGATTTTTTTCAACATGTAAACCGTGCCGTAAGAGTCAAAGAAGACAGCGTCAACGATCATCGAAAGGATTAACAGGGCGATAATGGCGATGGCTGAAAAATTAGTCACGGAAGGGCCTTAAAAAGGTTGAGGAATTGGGGCAACATCGCGCTTTGTACATCAGGATGCAAGAACATAAGCGCAATGAAAAAGCCCGGCGCGATGGCCGGGCTTTGAAATTTCGGGGGCAGGGTGCTTTTACAGGCTGCCCATTTTCGCAGCTACATCCGCCATACGCACAGAGAAACCCCATTCGTTGTCGTACCATGCGAGAACACGCACGGTGCGGCCGCCGATAACTTTGGTCTGGTCTGGTGCGAAGATGGAAGAATGCGGCGTATGGTTGAAGTCGATAGAGACCTTTTTCTCAGGGTCATATGACATCACGCGGCCCATTGGACCTTCACAGGCGGCTTTCACGGCTGCGTTGACTTCTTCAACGGTCACATCGCGACCTGCTTCGAATGTCAGGTCAACTGCGGATACATTCGGGGTTGGAACGCGGATGGCGGAACCGTCCAGGCGGCCTTTCATTTCTGGCAGAACCTCGGACAGGGCTTTGGCCGCACCGGTTGAAGTCGGGATCATCGCCATGGCAGCTGCGCGGGCGCGGTACAGATCGCTGTGACGACGGTCAAGCGTTGGCTGGTCGCCGGTGTAGCTGTGGATTGTGGTCATGATGCCGCGCTCAACGCCAACGGTGTCGTTCAGAACCTTCACAAGCGGGGCCAGGCAGTTGGTGGTACAGGACCCGTTTGAGATCATGGTGTCATCGGCTGTCATCAGCTCGTCGTTGACGCCATATACGATGGTTTTCTCAACGTTCTTTGCCGGGGCAGAGATCAGAACTTTCTTTGCGCCGCGCTCAAGGTGAACTTTCGCCTTTTCGCCGTCGTTGAAGTTGCCGGTGCATTCCAGAACCACGTCAACACCGGACCAGTCCAGTTCTTCCGGGTTGTAGGTTGAGAACATCTCAATCGGGCCACGGCCAAGATCCAGGGTCTTGTCGCCAACAATGATGTCATTTGGGAAACGACCGTGCACAGAGTCATAGCGCATCAGGTGGGCGGCTGTGTCCAGCGGGCCGGTTGCGTTGATCTTTACGACCTTCACGTCATCACGCGCGCTTTCGGAAATATGTGCAAGTGTGCAGCGGCCAATGCGACCAAATCCGTTAATTGCAACAGTGACAGTCATGATTATTCCTTCCAGAGAACAGCAGATATCCGATATGGATTTGGGGTTCTATATGCCCGCGATGGGTGAGGGAAAAGAGTTTAGCGCCAACATGTTAGCGTAAACATGTAATGTTTGCGGTAACGTGGTCTGATGTGCATTCCCAAAGGGGGCAGGACCGGGGTGTTAAAAAACTGTGCGTCCGGGCAAAAAAATGGTATGCTATCTGGCATGTCGTAGCAAGTTATTCAGGTTAAAGCATTTTGTCAGGTATTTGGAATCGTTTCAAAGCACAGCCTCGAAATCGGGTTGATACATATATCTTTCAGCTGGCGGTGATTGCCGTGACTGACAGGGCGGCTGCGTACCGCATGGCTGCCGGGCTTTGCCCCGACTTTACGGCGGACGAGATTTCTGAACTTGTGAACCTGAATCTGGACATGGTGCGCCCGGAAAACCCAGAGCTGACGTTTAATCAATGGTGTGACGCCTGGAGTGATGCGCTTTTTGCGGGAATACCGGCTGTGGGGTCAGCTGCGAAAGACGCACTCCTGCAGCGCGTCCTGACCTCTGGTCGCGATTGCGCCCGGCTTGGATATTTTTCCTGTACGTTGAAGATACTGAAAGGGCAGGAACCGGCCTTGATGCAGGCAGATTTTGCACGGCTTGCGCAGGGTATTCGGAGGTTGGATTATCTGGATGTTTTTGAAACGGCGGATCTGAACGATTGGATGCGTGATCTTGGACATCTGGTGCCGGAAGGTGGGGATGACATGCTGGATGCGTTGAAGGCGCTGTGGTTTTCATCAGAACCGCCGGAATTGATGCGGATTGAGGATTATTCCGATGCCGATCATGATGCTTTCAGCCTGGCAACTGCGATTGTCTATTATGCGCTTTGGTATCCGGGGTATGCGGATTATATCGCAGATGATCTGCGCCGGATCGCCCAGAACGATTTCTTCCCTCTCACGCTAAATCCGGATGATCCGGGGGACAAACCACCGGAAGGCGCCGCACGTAATCTGAAAATACAGGCGATGGTTGGGGCTGCGTTTGCAATGCTGGAACGTGAACCACTTGATGCCGCCTGGCTGGATATCTGTTTAAGTTACGCGAACAGCCCGGCCGAAGATACCCGCGATGCCTTTGCGCAGTGGCGGCCTGTGGTGGCAGACAAATTCCCGCAGGCGACGCGTCTGATTGATCTGGCATTGGAATGATTTGAGCAGGAAACGGGTCGCGGATTTATACGGATGAATGCAATGCAGTCCGGTCTGTAAATAGGAAGCTGCAATGAATACACCGTCTCTGGATCTGAAATCTCTGGTTATGTTGCTGTGCCTGGCGGCGGTTTGGGGCGGGTCGTTCTTCTTCGCTGAAATAGCCCTGCGGGAAGTGCCGCCTATGACGATCACTTTGCACCGGGTGTTCTGGGCTTTGCCTTTGCTGTTCATTCTGATCCGCCTGCGACGATTGTCCCTGCCGCGCAACCCGAAAATCTGGCTGGGCTATCTCGGTATGGGCGCGCTGAACAATGCGATCCCATTTTCCCTGATCTTCTGGGCGCAGCAACAGATTGACAGTGGGGTTGCGTCCATCCTGAACGGAACAACTGCGATGTTTGGGGCAGTGGTCGCGGGACTATTTCTGAAGGATGAACCACTGACGCGCAATAAAATCGCGGGCGCAGTGATTGGTCTGGCCGGTGTGGCTGTGATTATGGGGCCCGATGTCATAGCCGGGCTGAACCCCGGAAACCTAGCGCAGTTTGCTGTGATCCTGGGCGCAGTGTCCTATGCGTTTGCCAGTGTCTGGGGAAAGGTCATGCTGGCGGGGCAGCCGCCCATGATGAATGCATTTGGCATGATCTGTGGGACGGTTTTACTTATGATCCCTGTGGTTCTGCTGGTGGATGGCGTGCCCTCGGTCAGACTGTCGTTGCCAGTCTGGGGTGCGCTTTGGGGGATTGCTGCGCTTTCAACCGTGCTGGCTTATGTGTTGTATTTTGCAATTCTTGTGCGGGCAGGGGCGGCGAACCTGATGCTGGGCACGCTTTTGATCCCACCCTTTGCGATTGGTCTTGGCGCGTTGTTTCTGGGTGAGGTGATCGCGCCCGCCGCCTGGATCGGCTTTGCCATTATCGCAGTTGGATTTGCGGTGACGGACGGACGCATCTTTTCGAAGTTAAGAAAGGTTTAATTGTCGGTCAGCAGGTTCTGACGGATGGCTTTGATGTCCTCTGCTGAGATATCCAGCGCCTCGCTGAGATAAAGATCAAATGACCCGTATTCGTCTTTGATCGCAGCGGGTATCGATCGGAACTGACCCGTCAGGGGCGTGTGGTTCTGGGCAATGCGCAATCGGTTCTCGACAGTATGGCGACAGTCGGGGGGCGGCTGGATTAGGTCAGAAGCGGGCAATAAAAAAGGCAACCATAAAGGCCGCCTGAATTCAATATTGGCGTCTTAGTTTAACAGGTCAGTGCGATACGCCAGCCGTTAAAGGTGCCGGAGATTTTCCCACGGATCTCGTGCAGATCCGCTGCATTTATACCCCCTGAGAGGAAGTTCAGCACACCGCCGTCAATTTGCCTTCACAGCCCAAAACAGCTTTGAAAACGAAAACGGCCCCGAAGGGCCGCTTGCTATTTTTGTTGTGTCGCCGTTACTTACAGCAGGTCTTTGACCTTTTGGGCGACGGCTTCGGCGGTGATGCCGAATTGTTCGTACAGAACGGCTGCAGGGGCTGATGCGCCAAAGCCGGTCATGCCAACAAAGCCAGCTTTGGTGGATTTACCACGTTCGCCTGTCAGGTATTTGTCCCATGGCTGTTGTACCGCGGCTTCCACGGCGACACGTACCGGGCCACCTGGCAGAACGCGTTTGCGGTAGGCTTCGTCCTGGGTGTCAAACAGTTCCATACATGGTACAGAAACCACGCGGGTGCCGATGCCTTCAGCCTGAAGCAGATCACGCGCTTTCAGAGCGATTTCAACCTCGGAACCGGATGCCATGATGATTGCCTGACGCTTTTCTTCCGCATCAGCCAGAACATAAGCACCCTGAGCAACCAGGTTTTTGTTCTTATGTTCAGTCCGGACAGTTGGCAGGTTCTGACGTGACATGACCATCACAGACGGGGTTGTCTTGGTGGTCACAGCCATTTCCCAGGCTTCTGCTGCTTCGACAGTGTCAGCAGGGCGGAAGGTCCAGGAGTTTGGTGTCGCACGACAGATTGCCAGGTGTTCAACAGGCTGGTGTGTCGGGCCATCTTCGCCAACGCCAATTGAATCATGGGTCATGACAAACACGGTCGGGATCTGCATCAGGGCCGCCAGACGCATGGAAGGGCGCGCATAGTCGGTGAAGCAGAAGAAGGTGCCGCTGTACGCACGGATACCACCGTGCAGCACCATGCCGTTCATCGCCGCAGCCATCGCGTGTTCACGGATGCCCCAGTAGACGTAACGACCACCGCGGTTGTCCAGATCAAAGGCTTCCATTTCACCGGTTTTGGTGTTGTTGGAACCGGTCAGGTCAGCAGAGCCACCCACGGTTTCCGGCATGATCGGGTTGATAACTTCAAGCGCCAGTTCACCGGATTTCCGTGTTGCAACTTTTGGCTGCTCTTCAGAGATCTTTTTCTTCAGGCGTTTGATCGCAGAAGACAGTTTGTTCGGCACTTCCAGCGCATAGGCGCGGTTGAATTCGTCCTGTTTGCGGCCGGAAACGCTTTCAAAGCGGGTTTTCCATTCGGCATGATCGCTTGCACCGCGTGCGCCAATGGCTTCCCACTGGGCTTTGATGTCCGCAGGCACAACAAATGCGTCCTGATCCCAGCCCCAGATTTTCTTGGCGTCTGCCATCAGGTCAGGTGCGGTCAATGCGCCGTGGCCTTTAGAGGTATCCTGCGCAGAGGTGCCCAGTGCGATATGGGTTTTACAGGCCACAAGAGCCGGTTTGCCGGTGGCTTTGGCTGCAGTGATTGCGCGGTCGATGTCTGTTGGATCGTGACCGTCACATTCATGTGTGGACCAGCCGGATGCCGCAAAACGTTTCTTCTGATCCGTGATGTCGGACAGTGAAACCTTACCGTCGATGGTGATGTCATTGTCATCCCAGAGAACGATCAGTTTGCTCAGCTTGTGACGCCCGGCAAGACCAATGGCTTCCTGGCTGATGCCTTCCATCAGGCAACCGTCGCCGGCAACCACATAGGTGTGGTGATCAACGATCTTTTTGCCGTATTGGGCGCGCTGAATTTCTTCTGCCATGGCGAAACCAACGGCATTTGCGATGCCCTGACCCAGGGGACCAGTGGTGGTTTCAACGCCAGACACGTGACCATATTCCGGGTGACCCGCTGTGATTGCGCCCCACTGACGGAAGTTTTTGATCTGATCCAGGGTGACATCTTCGTAACCGGTGAGATGCAGCAGGGAATAGATCAGCATAGAGGCGTGACCACCGGACAGGATGAACCGGTCACGGTCAGGCCAGCGCGGGGCCTTCGGGTCAAACTTCAGGTGCTTTTCGAACAGGACTGTTGCCACATCGGCAAGACCGATCGGCGCACCGGAGTGGCCGGAATTGGCAGCGGCAACCGCATCAAGAGCAAGGGCGCGAATGGCGGTGGCCTTGTTCCAGTGATCCGGGTTGGCAGAGCGAAGGGCGGCGATATCCACTGGCTGTTGTTCCAAGGTATAGTCCTCTGGCGTTGGTAAGCTGTTGCCCTCTCATAACAGCCCTTGGGGTGATTTCAAGCCGTGGATGGTCCTGGAAGCCTGTCAGGAAGGGATTCCGGGCGATGGATGAAGAAAACCGGCCAATCCCCCGGATGCGGGGGATTTATCCTGGCGGATTTCCCCATGATGAAGGGGGGATCATGCGGAAAGGGAAGCAATCCGCAGAAGATTTCAGTAAACTGTCATAAAGCCGGGGCGCTTGATTCGCTTTCCGGTGGTTTCCGGGCTATCCCGGACCTTGTATGAGAGTAAGCCGGGCAAACCGGTGGTGCAGGACAGACGCAGGAGTGAAAGTGGTATGAACGACCACAGCCAGGATATCAGTGAAAATGACGATAAGGTTGCCAATGTCGCCGCGCTTGAACAGCGGGTCACAGCTGCTTTTGGCCGGATCAATACGGCCCTTGGCGCGCTTGGCAACGGGGATGATACCGAACTCGCAGAACTGAGCTCTGCTTTGGAAGAGGAACGTGCAAAGACCCTTAACCTGGAAGACCGTCTTCAACAGATGCAGAGCCGCCAGGCCGGTGCGATGCAGGAACTGGAAGATCGTGTGATTGGTTTTGGCAAGCGTTCAGCAGAACAACAGACCGAACTGGCCAATTTGCGCGAGGTTTGTAACCGTCTGCGTGAGAACAACAATCAGCTGCGCGATTCCAATGCCGCGGGTGGCGGTGATGTGAGCCTGATCAACAGCGGCTTGCAGGCGGAAATTGATATGCTGCGTGCGCAAATGCAGGCAGATCGTGTTGAACTGGACGCGATCCTTGCGGAATTACGCCCGGCCATCAGTGCTGCGCAACCAGCCGCTGACAGCCAGGGAGCAGAATAATGCCAGAGGTAACGATTAAGATCGGCGAACGTGATTTTTCTGTGTCCTGCCAGGATGGCGAAGAACATTTCCTGCAATCTGCCGCAGAAATGCTGAACACAGAGGCCCGGGTTTTGTTGAAGCAGATCGGACGTATGCCCGAAGAACGCATGCTTTTGATGTCTGGGCTGATGCTGGCTGATAAGACTGCAGGGCTTGAGGATAAGATCGGTACGCTTGAAAAAAAGCTGGCGGATCAGGAACAGCTTCTGGACGAGATCCGCAATCAGGCCCCTGAAACACCTGAGCCGGAAAAAGTCGAAGTCGCTGTGATACCGGACATTGTGACCGATACGTTGGAATCGCTGGCGAAACGTGCTGAAGCGATCGCTTTGGAAGCAGAGACCAAAGCCGCAGGCAGCTGAGCCCACGCAAAGAAATGAATGCCGCCGGTTCTGAGGCGGCATTTTACGTTTGGGATTGTGTCAGATCAGCAACTGGGCGGCAGGCCGATTTGATTCATCATTTTTTCAAACTCTGACAAACCGGGATCAAAGGAACTGGCTTTGATTGCGTCAAAACGTTTCCGCAGGGCCTTCTTTTCCTCGCCTTTGCAGTCGTTCCAGGGACGCTCCTGAAGTGCCATCTCAAGTACATAATAGCCGATGAAATGTGGGCGCGTGCCATTTTGCAGCAGGCGGGCATAGGCTTTGTCGGTGCCAAGCGCGCGCAGCTGTTCTGCCGAATGAATGCCTGCACGGGCGCAGGCTTCGTCCATGGCCGGGCCAAGATTGCGTAAGGAAGAAACCGGATTGAAGGCTGTATCAGACATATTTCAGATATAGCGGAATGATCGGCCGTGTCACGGGTGAAACCCGGACAAAATTTTTACCACAGGTTTTGTGTCCCAGGACACAGAAACGATGCATGAAAATGACCATCCTAAATGGGTCGTCGTGGACTGCAGAGATATGGTGTCTCTGTAAATGAAAGGTGAACTGGTTGCCCGATCGGATATTATGATCGGGCAGGGATAGCAGGTCCTGGCACTCTGACCATGTATATCCGGCACTGGGATCGCAGAGGCAGTATTGTTTCGCCGTTCACTGAGATCAGGGGCGCCGGATCACCTTTCATACCGCAGACACTGTTGTCAGCGCGCACAGCGGGCACACAGCGGGGCGTGTGGCACCAGATCAAGCCGAGCTTCGGCAATGTCATCACCGCATTTGTCACAGGCACCATATTCGCCGGTTTCAATGCGTTTCAGTGCCATTTCGATCAGTCGGATTTCAACAAGTCCCTGATTTCCCATCGCTTCCAGAACTTCGGTGTCTTCCGCTTCCTGGGCTGCTTCTTCCCAGTCTTTGGCGACGGGGGCATCAAGGGTGTGTTCAATATCGTGAACGCGGGTATCCAGTTCCGCAAGGCGTTTCTCAAGTTGTGTCCGGCGTTCACTTGCAGTCTTTTTATCGCTCATAGCGCGTTGCCTCCTTCAGTTAAAAAGGTCGGGCAACGCGTAGTGAGGATCGATTAGATACGCATGCCCTCAGGCGTTAGCTTCGCGAATCTTATCGGCAGCGTCTTTGTCATAGATCACACCGTTTTCATCAAACATTCCGTCAAGTTCACCGGACAGTGTCATTTCGGTGATGATGTCGCAACCGCCAACAAATTCGCCTTTGATGTAAAGCTGGGGGATGGTTGGCCAGTCGGAATAGTCCTTGATGCCCTGACGGATGGTTTCATCTTCCAGAACATTCACGTCCTGGTAGTCCACGCCCATAAAGTTCAGAACGCCAGCCACACGGGAAGAGAACCCGCATTGCGGCATGGATTTTGTGCCTTTCATGAAAAGCACAACGTCATTGGCTTTGACGGTTTCGTCGATTGCTGTTTTCGCGTCGGTCATGTTTCGTCTTTCTGTAAGTCAGCGGGCGCATCGGCGCCAGATATGGGGAAGTGGCGGTTTATTCCGGTGCCCGTGTGGTCAGGCCGAGGGCGTGGATTTCGCCGTGGGAGCCGTCCATTTTGCCTTTCAGGGCCGCCATAACAGCGCGTTGCTGTTTGACGCGGTTCTGGCCATGGAAGCTTTCATCCACCACTTCGGCATTAAAATGCACACCATCATCACCAACAACGGTGATTTGTGCATCGGGGAAGCTTTCGCGGATCAGGTCTTCGATATCCTGTGCGGTAACGGCCATGGGGGCTCCTCTGGTCATATGTCTTACGTAAGATTTAGGGGCGGGCGGGATGATCTGCAAGGAGATTTGCGTGTGTTGCTGGTCCAGGATGCCTCCGGCGGGAGTATTTTCAGCAAGATGAAGATCAGTGTGAGACCACAGCGCGCAGAGAGACCAGGAAGGCCTGGTGGCGGGGTTTGGTTGTCTCGGGCCAACAGGCGAGGGCCGCGCGGCTTTCTTCCGGGCCAGGAGTGATTGTGGTGATCAGGGCCTGGCGTTCCTCTTCCAGTGCATCCGGCAGAGGTAGGCGGGCGGCGGCGATCAGAAGTTCAAGGGCTGCGCGCATCTCACGGGCAATGGCGAAATCATCCATCATCGGGCGGGCGTTCTGTGGATTTACGCGCCAGGTTTCCCGGCCATAAAGCGCGCTGACCCATTGACCCGCGCCAAGGCAGGAATATTTCACACATCCGCCAAAGCCCAGATCTGTCAGGTTTTCGTGGATTTTACAGCGGTGGTCTGTGCGCAAATTGGGGCAGGGCATGCCTGCGGGTTTATCAAGCGCAAATTCCGGCCCTTTATCAATGGCCAGCGCCAGACAGCACAACGCCTGACAGTTTTCACAGTCAGGCGTCAGCAGGTTTTCAATATGTGCAACCATCAGGCGACGGCGTCGGCAAAGCCTGTGCGATAGATCGCAGAGAGTTCTGCCAGATCTGCGCTGTTGCCGCCCATGGTCACGCTGTCGCCGCCAAAGCTGCCGACAGAAGCCACCGGCACACCCGCCTGACCTGCGGCGATGAACAGGGCTTCGGCCTGATCAAAGTTACAGGCAACCAGGTAACGGCCCTGATCTTCGCCGTAAAGTTCTGCAGTGGTGGTTGGGTCAAGAGACACACCAACACCAGCGGTTTCCGCCATTTCAAAGGCTGCCAGCGCAAGGCCACCATCGGACAGGTCAGAACAGGCGCGGATCATTTCACGGTTTTTGCGGATAAACAGGCCAGCTTTCAGTTCGGCATCAAGATCAACGGCAGGTGCGTCGCCATCTTCGCGGTTGAAGACTTCGGCCAGCAGGGCGGATTGGCCCAGATGGGCGCCAACCGCGTGCTGGCTGGCACCGATGACAATCGCCACGTGACCTTCGCGCACTTCACCGGCAATCAGGTTATCGGCGTGATCAATCAGACCAACAGCACCGATGGTTGGTGTCGGCAGGATCGCCTGACCGTCAGTTTCATTGTAAAGCGATACGTTGCCGGACACGATTGGCATATCAAGTGCTGTGACCGCAGCACCAATGCCTTTGATTGCGCCGACAAACTGACCCATGATTTCTGGTTTCTCAGGGTTGCCGAAGTTCATATTGTCGGTGGTCGCCAGCGGTTTTGCACCAACAGAACAGAGGTTGCGGAAGGCTTCTGCCACCGCTTGTTTGCCGCCTTCAACCGGGTTGGCTTTCACATAGCGCGGGGTCACGTCAGATGTGAACGCCAGCAATTTATCGGTGTCATGCACACGGATCACACCGGCGCCAAGGCCTGGTGTCTGCACGCTGTCGCCCATAACGGATGTGTCGTATTGTTCATAAACCCACTGCTTGCCCGCATAGTTTGGCGAGGTGATCAGGGCGCGCAAAGCGTCAATCGCGTCGATTTCCGGCACGTCATCCATGGCTTCTGCAGCCGGGGTTTCCACCCATGGGCGGTCATATTCAGGTGCAGTGGATGACAGTTTGGACAGGGGCAGGTCGGCTTTCATTTCGCCGTTGTGCATGATCAGGAAACGGTCTTCTTCAATCGTTTCGCCGACGATGGCGAAATCAAGATCCCATTTCACGAAAACCGCGCGGGCTTCGTCTTCCAGTTCCGGTTTCAGAACCATCAGCATACGTTCCTGAGACTCAGACAGCATCATTTCATACGCAGTCATATTCTCTTCGCGCTGTGGCACGTTTTCGAGATCCAGGCGCACGCCAAGGCCGCCCTTATCGCCCATTTCAACAGCAGAACAGGTCAGGCCCGCAGCCCCCATGTCCTGGATGGAAATCACGGCACCAGTTGCCATCAGTTCAAGCGTGGCTTCCATCAGGCGTTTTTCGGTGAACGGGTCGCCAACCTGAACGGTGGGGCGTTTTTCTTCAATCGTGTCGTCGAATTCAGCAGACGCCATAGTCGCGCCACCAACACCATCACGGCCGGTTTTTGCACCAAGGTAAACCACCGGCATGCCAACACCGGAGGCGGCGGAGTAGAAAATCTTATCCGCATCAGCCAGGCCAGCCGCAAAAGCGTTCACAAGGCAGTTGCCGTTATAGGCGGGGTGAAAGCGCACTTCGCCGCCAACACAAGGCACACCAAAACAGTTGCCATAACCGCCAACGCCTTCAACCACGCCGTTGACCAGCTGTGTGGTCTTGTGGTGGGAGGGTTCGCCAAAGGACAGCGCGTTCATAGAAGCAATCGGGCGTGCGCCCATGGTGAAGACGTCACGCAGAATGCCGCCCACACCGGTCGCCGCGCCCTGATAGGGTTCGATGTAGGATGGGTGGTTGTGGCTTTCCATTTTGAAAACAACGGCCTGACCGTCACCAATATCAACGATACCGGCGTTTTCACCCGGGCCACAGATAACCTGAGGGCCTTCGGTTGGCAGGGTGCGCAGCCATTTCTTGGAAGACTTGTATGAGCAATGCTCATTCCACATCGCAGAGAAAATACCCATTTCGGTATAGTTCGGCTCGCGGCCCAGAATGTTTTTCACTTCCGCATATTCATCGGGAGTGAACCCGTGGGAGGCAATCAGATCTTCGGTGATGGCGGGCTCTTGCATGTGGTCTATCCCCTGTGGTGCGTCCCCGTCGGGATGCGCAGCTTTGGCAGTTGCGCACCTCTTAGGCGAAAGGGGGCCGGAATGGAAGAGTGTTATCGACGGACATTGTGTGATCTGCCTGACGCCTGCGACCGTGTTGCCGTGGACAGGAAGGAGAGGCCCGCCCTAGATTAAGGTGAATATCTTTAAGGGAATCAATTGTGACGTGTATTTTGCCGCGCTCCGCTTCACAGGCCTCAGGTTTTTTGAGCGGAGTATTTTGCGTATTACTTCCTGCATCTGGCATAACGGAAACCCGTGCGGCGCCACCTTTGCAATGCGATCATATGATGCTTCTGGAAACGGTAGATATGACCCTGGCTGAACCTCAGGGGCCGCGATTTTACCGTCGCCAGGTTGCTGACGCTGCCTATCTGAAGATCCGTTATGAGAATATGCCCTGGGAAAACGCGGGTGCCGGAGCGCGCGATCTACTGGAAAAATTGGCCTCCCGCCCGGATCGCCGGGATCCCTGGCTGACAAATGTTCAATACAGTATGGCGACCACTGCGATAGGGCTGGACGCAGCTTTGCTTCTGCATGATGTGGGTGCTGATCAGGCGATGACAGATGCGCCGCTGGACCTGGGGCGCGCCGTCATTCTAACAGAGGGTAACCAGCGGTTTTTCGATCTGATGCGCGGGTTGATCGCGCAGAGCGATGCGCAGCGAAGTGCACGGTTTGACCGGCTTATGGGGCGTCAGATTGCCAGTGTGCTATTGGATCAGGATGAAACATTCCGGTTGCAGTTGGCCGAAGACGCAGAAGCGGCGGGATTTTATCGCCTGGCGGTCGCGGTACTGGCGACAGTTGAAGATACAGCACCGATGGAGGCGCTGATTTCCCGGCATTCAAAAGATGCCCTGTGGGGTCCGGTCAGCGAAGGTATTCTGGATGATGGTGTATTGTGGCCTCTGATCAGTCTGCGTGTCACCAGTGGGTATGACATCTTCGATAAGGCTGTCGTTTACAACCCGGATGGAGCCTTTCAGGGATTTCGGGAGGCGTATGAGGATGAGAGATATAACGTAAATCACTCCGTCAGAAGCTCGATTACCGTACAAAACGCCATGCATTATCCCGGGCTTGTGACTCTGTTAACAAATTCCGGTAGCCCTCATCATCTGAACGTGCATTTTTTCCGCGAAATGCAGGCCGGATTTGAGAGTGGGCAGATCAATATGCGTGCCAACAGCGATGCGGTTTGGTTGCATGCCTGGGATATTCTTCGTTCAGGCCTGACGCGCGAAGAATATCTGCATTTTTATCCTGATGACCAAAAGTACATTGAAGTTCTCAGAATGACGGCTGAACCGGACGCACGTGAATGGACGACACAGCTGGAAGAGATCCTGTCTTCCATGCAAGCGCCCCCTGTTCTGGGTCATTTTCTGCAAGGTGAAGGAAGCTTTGTTGATCTGTTTGATTGGGTGCAGGCGCGTGCCATCAGTGTGGATTATCTGAACGGGAATGGGGAAATGCCTGTTGTGCGACCTGAGGGGATCAGTGCCGGGTTTGACTGGGAACTGTGGACGGCAACTGCGCAACAGATTGCAGGAGGGCAGGAAGAGGGCGCGGAAATGCCCCTGGCGCAGGCAAAAATTTACGCAGAGCAACTTTTGCTAAATCAGGATGTGTCCGCCGCATTGGATTTTATTGAAGGCTATGCGCCGGAACCGGACAGAGAGACCCGCCTCTGGAAAGCTGCGTTCCTGCGCGATCTGGCGCGACGGCTTGACCTTGCCTGCGATGCTGTATTGCGTGATGTCCCGGTGCCACACAGTTCATTTGGCGTATATACATTTCCGGATATGTCAGCGCATTGAGTGAAGTTTGGTGCAGGCAAAAAAAATGCCGGGCACAAGGCCCGGCGAAGTCCAACAGGGAGGTGAAGGTTATGGGATAAGTATCAACCATCGCCTTCGAGAACTGATTTAGGTGTGCAGCTGCATGCAATCAAGGAAAAAAATGCAAAAACGTGACATACCGGATATGCAGTTTTTGCATGGCTTGCGTGGGGTGGCTGAATAAGAAGGGGCCTGAGGCAGTTTGCGCCACATTCACCGCCCTGTTTCAAGTTGCCTGAAATTTGGCAATGGATAGCGATGACTGCCGTTGGTGTGATTTCCGGGCGGCACGCGTTAAGGTGCCACCCGGTGAATAAGCCTGACCTGTGGATATAGCGAACTATCGTCAGAAGTCAGATTCAGACATGTTTCCACTCATCTGACAGGTTCGGTCAAATGAAAGTTTTACAGCTTATTTTTTCGTAAACTCATCATAAGCTTCCAGTGCTTTGGCACCATAGGCCACAGAGGGGCCACCGCCCATGTAAGCGATCATTGCGAGGGCTTCACAGATTTCTTCGCGGGTGGTTTTAAGGCGTACCAATGATTTGACGTGAAAACCAATGCAGCTGTCACAGCGGGTTGAAACAGCGATGCCCAATGCGATCAGTTCTTTGGTTTTCTCGTCAAGAACACCAGGTTTTTTGGCAGCGGTCCCCATCGCGGTAAAGCCTGCGAACATGTCAGGGGTTTCTTTTTGAAGCGTGCCAATACGACCGACGGTCTCGTTCAGGAATTTTGTCCAGCTCATGATGTCTCTTTCTGAATTATATGAGGCCCGGTTTGCATGTCAGATAAAGTTATAGCCCGGGCCAGCGGTTTTTGATGATGGTGGAATGTTCTCAATACGCGGTGGTCTGAGAGCAATTGACGTTTCTATGCGGGGTTTAGCAAAGGATCCAGTTTTCCAGCCCGATCCAGTGCGGTCAGTTCACTGTTCCCGCCCACATGAAAATTATCAATAAAGATCTGAGGCACGGTGGTTTGACCATTGCTGCGTGCGATCATTTCGCGACGCAGATCGGGATCGTTTGTGATGTCATGGTTCAGAAAGGCGACACCTTTCGTGTTCAGCAACGTCTTGGTTGCTTTGCAGTAAGGGCAGTAACCTTTGGTGTATATTACTATTTTCGGCTGCATTACAGGGATCCTGATTCATTGAGGCAGGATGATATGTGGACCACAATGGTTCAGAAACAACGGGCTAAGTCCGAACTTAACAATAAGTTTACCTGATCAGGGGGGAGAACTGCGTATTACATCGCCTGTTCGACCAGAATGCCTTTGCGGTGAATGATGATCTCTTCCTGCACAAAGTCCCGGAAAGCAGAGATACGCTTGGAAGCGCGCAATTCTTCTGGATAGGCAAGGTAGACCGGCACTTCGACGCTTTTCTCATCTGGCAGCACTGGCACAAGATCCGGCACATCCTGTGTCACGTAATCCGGCAGAACACCGATACCCAGATCATGCTTTACGCCCTGAAGCACGCCAAAGTAATTGTTCACGGTCAGCATAGAGGGCACGTTATAGGCCAGCAGGCGCTGCACAAAGCTGGCGGCGGCGTTGACCTGCTTGGATGTGGTGCGCTGACACAGCAGGCGGTGATGTTTCAGATCCGCCAGTTCCGCAGGCGTGCCGTTCTGTTCCAGATAGCCCTGGCTTGCATAAAGCTGCATGGTGACGCTCATCAGGCGTTTGCGGATCAGATCTGCTTGCGATGGTTCTTTCATGCGGATCGCAACGTCCGCTTCGCGCATGGGTAGATCCAGCACGCGTTCCTCAAGCATCAGGTCGATTTTGATGTTTGGGTATTTCTCATAGAAATGGTGCAGGCGCGGGGCCAGCCACATCAGGCCAAAGCCAAGGGTGGTGGTGACGCGCAGCTCGCCATACATTTCCTCATCGCTGTCACGAATGCGGGCAGAGGCCGCATCAAGGCGTTTGGACATGGCTTTGGTGGCGTCAAACAGCAATTCGCCCTGTTCCGTGAGAATCAGTCCGCGCGCATGACGGTGGAATAATGTGGCATCCAGGCTCTCTTCCAGGGTCCGGATCTGCCGCGACACCGCAGATTGTGACAAATGCAACGTATCGCCTGCATGTGTCAGGCTGCCTGCGCCTGCAACTGCGTGAAATATTCTTAACTTATCCCAATCCATTTTTTGCTACTCTACCCTGATACGCGCTTTTTCTTTTCAGTTGTTACCCTAGACGAAACAATCTGAGTTGTGTGGTTTTTCTTCTTGGTAGGTCAGAAAGTGTGACCTAATATTTGTGTTACATTGGACATATGCCCATGGGGAGTGGGCAGCATAGGGAGAAGCACGCGATGAGCCAGCCGAAAATCAGCCTGAACGACAGATTTGATCTGGAGAAAACACCTGTGTTGCTGAATGGCACGCAGGCCCTGGTGCGCCTGATGCTGGCCCAGAAAGAACGTGACCGTGTGGCTGGTCTGAATACCGCTGGCTATGTGACGGGCTATCGCGGATCCCCCCTTGGGGCTGTGGATTTGCAGATGTCTAAGGCCGAGAAACTGTTGACCGGATCCGATGTACGGTTTGAACCGGGCCTGAACGAAGACCTTGCCGCCACCGCTTTGTGGGGCAGTCAGCAGGCGGAACTGCGCGGGGAAGGCAAATACGACGGTGTTTATGGGCTGTGGTATGGCAAAGGTCCCGGTGTGGATCGCTCGGGTGATGTGATGCGTCACGCCAATATGGCGGGCACCAGTGCTTTGGGCGGTGTGCTGATGGCGATGGGGGATGATCATACGGGGGAAAGCTCGACCACTTTACACCAAAGTGACTGGGCGATGCTGGATGCCTATATGCCCGTGTTGTCGCCAGCCGGTGTGCAGGAGATCCTTGATTACGGTCACTACGGCTGGGCACTGTCGCGTTTCGCGGGTGTCTGGTGCGGCCTGAAGGTGATGAAGGACACGGTAGAGGCCACAGCGGTGGTTGATGGGGATCCGCACCGTATGAAGATCATCACGCCTGACTTTGAGATGCCGGAAGGTGGCTTAAACATCCGTATGGTGGATACACCGCATGCGCAGGAAGCGCGGATGATTGATTACAAGCGTTTCGCCGCGGAGGAATTCGCACGCGTCAATAAGATCAACCACCGTGTTTGGGGGAAGAAAGGCGCAAAGATCGGGTTTGTCGCCGCCGGTAAGAACTGGCTTGATCTGACCCATGCGCTGCAACTGCTGGGCCTGGACGCAGAGGAATGCGAACGTCTTGGCGTCACCACCTATAAGGTCGGGCAGGTCTGGCCGATGGATATGCAGGGCTTCCATGACTGGGCTGAGGGGCTGGATGTCATTGTTGCGGTGGAAGAGAAACGCAAGCTGATTGAAGTTCAGATCAAAGAAGCGATCTTTGATGACCGTCAGGGGCGGCGTGTCTATGGCTGGTATAAGAACGGCGAAGAGCTGTTCCCAACCCGTATGGCGATTGAACCAATTATGATTGCGCGTGCGCTGGGTGATATCCTGTGTGAGGAAGGGCGCGGCACAGATGGTGTGAAAGCCGCAATGCGCAAGCTGGAAGAAGCCCAACGTGCCGACAACGCCCCAGACATCGCGGCCCGTCTGCCGTATTTCTGTTCCGGCTGTCCCCATAACAGTTCCACCAAAGTGCCTGATGGATCGCGCGCCTATGCGGGGATTGGCTGTCACTATATGGTGCAATGGATGGACCGCGAAACCACGGGGTTCACACAGATGGGGGGGGAAGGGGCCAACTGGATTGGCGAAGCGCCGTTTTCCAACCGGGATCATGTGTTTCAGAACCTGGGGGATGGGACCTATAACCACTCGGGCGTATTGGCGATCCGGGCGGCTGTCGCGGCGAATACAAAGATGACTTATAAGATCCTGTATAATGATGCGGTCGCCATGACAGGGGGGCAGGATCACGAGGGTGACATTGATGCCCCCAAGATTGCCCGCGAAGTGCTGGCGATTGGGGTGAAGAAGCTGGTTGTTGTCTATGACGATAAGGAAGACGTGGTAAAAAGCGCCTTTCCTGCCGGGCTTGAATTCTATGAACGTGCGGATCTTATGGATGTGCAGAAACGTATGGCTGCGATCGACGGTGTGTCCACGATCCTTTATATCCAGACCTGTGCCGCTGAAAAACGGCGTCGTCGCAAACGGGGGCTGTTCCCTGATCCGGACAAGCGTGTGTTCATTAACCCCGATGTCTGTGAAGGCTGTGGCGACTGCGGGGTGCAGAGTAACTGTGTTTCTGTCGTACCGCTGGAAACCGAGCTGGGACGCAAGCGCGTGATTGACCAAAGTTCCTGTAACAAGGATTTCTCTTGTGTGAATGGCTTCTGTCCCAGCTTTGTAACACTAGAGGGCGCGACACCTAAGAAACGTGCTGCTGCCGCATTTACCATTCCCGATCTGCCTGCGCCCGCACTGCCTGTGATCAATGGCACCCATAACGTGATTATCACAGGGGTTGGCGGGACAGGTGTTGTGACCATCGGTGCGATCATGGCCCAGGCCGCGCATATTGATGGCAAAGGCGCCGGTATGATGGAGATGGCAGGCCTCGCGCAAAAAGGCGGTGCTGTGCATATCCATTGCCGTATTGCCGAGACACCGGAAGACATCAGCGCTATTCGTGTGGCAACTGGGGAAGCCGATGCTGTGATTGGCGGGGACCTTGTGACCACAGCTGGTTCCAAGACCATTGGCCTGATGACAGAGGGACGCACAGGGGCCGTTGTGAACAGCCAGGAGATCATCACAGGCGATTTCACCCGTGATACCGGGTTCCAGCTGCCGATGGATCAGCTGCATGTGCAGTTGCAGGCGCGTTTGCGGGACCGATTGATGGTGCTGAATGCCTCTGAGATTGCCGAAGCCGCTATGGGGAATTCGATTTTCTCAAATATGATGATGCTGGGCGCGGCCTGGCAGGGCGGTCTGGTGCCTTTGTCCGAGGGGGCTATTCACGACGCGATCCGCCTGAATGGCCAGGCTGTGGACGGCAATTTGCGTGCCTTTGATCTTGGGCGCTGGGCGGCGCATGATATGGAAGCGGTGAAGGCCCTGGCGGCCCCGAAAGTGGTGGAGCTGCCGAAAACCCTGGATGATCGCATTGCCTACCGGATGGAGCAGATTGAGGCGTATCAGGACGTGCATCTGGCAAAGACATACTTTGACTTTGTGATGCGCGCACCAGACGGGGATCTGCGCGAAGCTATCGCGCTGGGCTATCATAAGTTGCTGACCTATAAGGACGAATATGAGGTGGCGCGCCTGCATTTGGCGACTGTTGCCAAGGCGAAAGACAGCTTTGATGGTGATTTTAAACCCCGTTTCCACCTTGCGCCGCCGTTTATGGGGCAGGGCCATGTAGATCGCCCTAAGAAGCGTGAATTCGGGGCGTGGATGCTGCCTGTCTTCGGTGTGCTGGCCAGGATGAAACGCCTGCGAGGTACTGCGTTTGACCCATTTGGGCGTACGTCCGAGCGTCGTATGGAGCGGGCCCTGATCGCGCAATATGAAGCAGATATGGGGATGATCCTGTCGGCGCTGACCGAAAGCAATCTGGGTGTTGCCACGGATCTGGCCCGCCTGCCGCTGGAAATTCGCGGGTTTGGTCCGGTGAAGGCTGAAAATGAGGTCAGGGCTGCGAAAAAGCGCGAGGCTTTGCTGGCGCAGTTTCTGGCCGGGCCAGCGCAGGTTGCCGCTGAATAAATCGCGTGAGCATTGAGAGGTGTTGAGTGTGCCGGGGGTCTGAGGAATTCCGTGCCCCGGCAAACAGTTAACAACCTCACAATGTTGGAAACCCGGAATTCCGGGTTTCTGGAATAAGAGGGCGGAAAATCGTGGTGATCTGTCGTATTTCTGATAAAAAACGGTGACATACTGTTCTGAGTTTCCCGTTTCATCTTCCCCGGAGGATCAAAAATGCGCCAATCAAATCCTTTAAAACGCGTTAAAATCACCCGCGAACAACGAGAAGTCGCCAGTGACATCACCTATGCGCGCTCTGCCTCGACCCGCGGTGGACGAGCTGTGATCCGGGTGCTTGAAAACGCCACCGGACGCATAAACCTGATCAAACGCGCCCGTGGTTATGACGCGGAGGTCGCAGAGGGGCGCAATTTCTGGGATGTGATCCCGGAACGCTATGGGCTGAGCCTGGATGTCGTCGGTGGCAGTCTGGACAATATCCCGGCCAATGGCCCGCTGATCCTTGTCGCAAATCACCCCTACGGCATTCTTGATGGCATGATGATGGGCAATATCCTGTCCCGTGTGCGCGGTGATTTTCGCATTCTGGCCCATAAGATTTTCCGCAAAGCCGAAGATCTGGACCGTGTCATTCTGCCAATCAGTTTTGATGAAACCAAAGAAGCTGTGAAAACCAACCTGAACACCCGTAAAACTGCGCTGAAATATCTGGCGGATGGCGGGGCGATTGGCATTTTTCCGGGCGGTACCGTGTCGACTGCGCAAACCCCGATGGCAACGCCGCTTGATCCGGTCTGGCGCAGCTTTACGGCAAAGATGATTGCGAAATCGGGTGCAACCGTGGTGCCAATCTATTTTGACGGTCAGAATTCGCGCTTGTTCCAGATTGCGTCACATCTGCATTACACGCTGCGCATGGCGTTGCTGATCAAGGAATTCAGGCGTCGCGTGGATGAACCGGTGCGGATTGTCGTGGGTAAGCCCATTCCCCAGGCGGAACTGGACAAATTCGCGCAGGATCCGAAAGGCATGATGGATTTCCTGCGCAAAGCGACCTATGACTTGTCGCCAGAACCTGTGCCGGGTGTGCTAGGGTTTGAATTTGAGGAAAATCACCGGGCCTGAGAATGTCCGGATATACGAGGCAAAGATCATGGCAGTAGGTATTTTTGACAGTGGACTTGGCGGGCTGACAGTTCTGGAAGGCGCTGCGAAACATCTGCCGGATCAGGCCTTTGTCTACTACGGTGATCACGCCAATACGCCTTATGGTGTGCGTGCGGCCGATGATATTTACCAACTAACCAAAGCCGCGACAGAACGTCTGTGGGATGCGGGCTGTGATCTGGTGATCCTGGCATGCAATACGGCTTCAGCCGTCGCTTTGCGCCGTATGCAGGAAGAAGGTCTGCCCAAAGGCAAACGCGTGCTGGGCGTGTTTGTTCCCCTGATCGAAGCCTTGACCGAACGCCAGTGGGGGGACAATTCCCCGCCACGTGAGGTCGACGTGAAACATGTTGCCCTGTTCGCGACGCCTGCCACTGTTGCCAGCCGGGCGTTTCAGCGGGAACTGGCGTTTCGCGCGATTGGTGTCGATGTGGAAGCACAGCCCTGCGGTGGTCTGGTTGACGCGATTGAGGACGGCGATGAAATGCTGGCCCAGGCGTTGGTGCGTTCCCACGTGGAAGCCTTGCAACGTCGTATGCCAAAACCCCAGGCCGCGATCCTGGGCTGTACACATTACCCGCTGCTGAAAGACACGTTTCAGGGGGCTTTGGGCGAAGGTGTTAAGGTGTTTTCCCAGGCGGATGTGGTTGCGGACAGCCTTGCGGATTATCTGAAACGTCACCCTGATATGCTGGGCACGGGGCAGGAGAACCTGTTTCTGACTTCAGGCGATGCGAAACGTGTGTCTGACAAGGCAACACAGTTCCTGAAACGCGAAATCACCTTTCAATAGCTGTTCTGCTAGCTAAAGGTAATTCCTGTAAGGGTTCTCTGGATACGTATCAATAGACGTTTGGTCTGTCTGTGGTTTTGGAATGCGAATACCATTTCTTGCCGCGCCTTTTCTGTGTTTGTTCCAATATTAACCAGACTATCTAACGCTTTCACTTGCCGCTCTGGCGTAAGCGAGAAAAACTCGTCTCCAGCCAAATTTGAGTATGATTGCTCAAAGAGCAATGCATGCCCAAAGTATGTATCACATACTGCTATCAGTTCTGGTGCGAGAGTATATTTCTTTTTCAAGTACTCATCATAAGGTGTGTTCTTATCAGAAAGAGGAACGTAAGCTCTAAAGGAAACGTCGTTGTTTGCGATTAGTGCCTTAATTTCTGCTACTCGGGGTGCGTAGGTGATACTTTCTACGTTTTGGCGCATGGTCTCTGAATACGCCAATATGCTAACCAGCATCGATCTCTTTTTGGCTCTCTTTTGAGCAAGCATATAGCCTGTGGGAACTATGGCCATCAAGCTTGCACCGAGTAACGTGTCCGTGCTCAAGTTTATAAAATTTTGCAACAGTCGAACACCCTTATGATGATAGTGTCGGCTCAACCTTAGTGCGCTGTCTTAGATTGACAAGAGTGTCGCGTTGACGAGGCCGGGCAAAAGGACTAGCCAGAACAGGAAGATAAGACATGGTGGCGCAAATGACCCATAAAATCGCAATTCTCGGTGCATCTGGTTACACGGGTGCGGAACTTGTTCGCTTGATCGCAACCCATCCTGAGATGGAGATTGTGGCCCTGGCGGCAGAGCGAAAAGCGGGCATGGAAATGCGCGACGTCTTTCCACATCTGCGCCATCTTGACCTGCCAACCCTTGTAAAGATTGGTGAAATTGATTTCTCGACGGTTGATCTGTGTTTCTGCGCTTTGCCGCATAAGACCAGCCAGGAAGTCATCAGTGCATTGCCGCGTGATCTGAAAATCGTGGATCTGTCCGCTGATTTCCGTCTGCGCGATCCTGAGGCCTACGAGACATGGTACGGCAACCCGCATTCTGCCATCGAGATGCAGAAAGAGGCGGTCTACGGCCTGACAGAATTCTACCGGGATCAGATTAAAAATGCGCGCCTGGTAGCAGGCACCGGCTGTAATGCTGCGACCGGACAGTTTGCCCTGCGTCCGTTGATCGAAGCCGGCGTTATTGATCTGGATGAAATCATCATGGATCTGAAATGTGGTGTTTCCGGCGCCGGACGTGCGCTGAAAGAAAACCTGCTGCATGCGGAACTGGCAGAAGGGTATCATGCCTATGCTGTTGGGGGCACGCATCGCCATCTGGGTGAATTTGATCAGGAATTTTCCGCCATTGCCGGGCGTGAGGTGAAGATCCAGTTTACCCCGCATCTGCTGCCGACAAACCGGGGCATCCTTGCGACATGTTACGTGAAGGGTGATGCGCAAGCTATTCATAAAGCTTTTGAAAATGCTTATGCGGATGAACCGTTCATTGAACTTCTGCCACTGGGTCAGGCGCCATCCACGAAACATATCCGTGGGTCTAACTTCTGCCATATCGGCGTTGTTGCTGACCGGATTGAAGGGCGCACAATTGTTGTGGCCGCGCTGGATAACCTCACCAAAGGGTCCTCTGGCCAGGCGCTTCAGAACGCGAACCTTATGCTTGGTGTTGAGGAAACGACGGGCCTGATGTTGGCCCCGCTTTTCCCGTAACCCCATACCAACCAACCTTTCATAAAGGCAGGCAGAGAAATGAAATCACTGGAAAAGAAACGCCGCATTCAGGTGATCTTGGTGTCTTTCCTGGCAATTGCGGGCATTCTTGTGGCCCTGGCGTTTCTGCCCAAGGACGCGTTCCAGTATTTCAAATCCCCGTCTGAAGTCATGGCCGAACCTCCCCGTCAGGGCGAAGTTTTCCGCATTGGCGGCCTTGTGGAAGACGGATCGCTGACGCGCGGTGAAGGGCTTGCGGTGACTTTCGCAGTGACCGATGGGGGCGCGACTGTGCCGGTCAGTTTTGTTGGCGTGCTGCCGGACCTGTTCACCGAAGGCCAGGGCATGGTTGGCACGGGATCCTGGGAAAACGGTGTGTTCCATGCCACTGAAATCCTTGCCAAACATGACGAAGAATATATGCCAAAAGAAGTTGTCGACGCGCTGAAAGAACAGGGTGTTTATCAACATGCGGGTGACGACAGCGACAGCTGATAAACCCTGCGTACGGTGATATTTACGTGAATTAACACTTCCCCCTGATCCTGATCCCCGATGCGTAACTTTGATTACCCCGGGGGTTTTACGATGCGTGATGTACGTCAGCTGGCCGAAGAAATTGTCGCCCGTGAAGGTGGCTATGTGAATGATCCGGATGATCCGGGCGGGGCGACGAAATACGGTGTGACGCTTGGCACTTTGCGCCGCCTTGGGATCGATAAGACGGGGGACGGTCGGCTGACTGAAGCCGATGTCAGGCGTCTGACCCGTGCGGATGCGGTCGAAATTTATATGCGCCACTATTATCAGATCCCGAAGATTGATCGCCTGCCCGAAGGCCTGAGGCCCTCCGTTTTTGATATGTATGTGAACGCGGGCAGTAATGCGGTGAAAATTCTGCAACGGCTTTTGCGTCAGATGGGGCAATGGGTTGTGGTGGATGGCGTGATTGGCCCGCAGACGATCGCAGCTGCTGAAGTGGCAGAGGCTGCCGCGCCGTCCCATCTGGCGGATGCCTACGGGATTGCCCGGCGCAATTATTATTATCGTCTTGCGGATCAGCGCCCCGCCAGTCGCAAATATGCCCGCCGCCGGGATGGTGGCAAAGGTGGCTGGATCAGTCGGGCCGAGGAGTTCATTTCACCGCGCTATCACCTGAGCACAGATGAACACCGCAAACGCACAGCAGGATGGGGGGCGTAATATGGGGTTTCTGGAACGTATCTTTGGTCTGGTTTTTGGCAGCGGGCGCAACGTGGTGGCGGAAACCGCCGAAGTGTTCCGCGAAAACGCAGAGGCCGCGGGAAAACGCGGGGCGGATTTGCAGCAGGCGGCGCTTGCGCAATATGGGACAGAGTTTGCCCAGCCACAGCGTGGTATGTTTGATCGTCTGATGGATGCGCTGAACCGTCTGCCGCGCCCGGCGCTGGCGCTTGGGACTTTGGGACTGTTCATCAGTGCCATGGTGGATCCCCTGTGGTTTGGCGCCCGGATGCAGGGGCTTGCACTGGTGCCAGAGCCGCTTTGGTGGTTGTTGGGCGCGATTGTGTCTTTCTATTTTGGCGCACGGCACCAGCAGAAAGACCAGGAATTTCAAAGATCTGTGGCGCAGACTATGGCACGTGTGCCGCAGGTTCTGGAAAACACAAAAGCGCTTCAGGCGCTGAAATCCGGGGCGGGACAATCTGAGGAGACGAACGAGAATGCCGCGCTGAGCGAATGGCGTAATTCACGTTCTTAGGATCTGATCAACCCATTGCGGCACAACCTCTGTCGCAGGTCCGTGATGGCTTTCGGAGAAATCCCAGTGATTGTCGGAAGGTTCCAGGTTCAGCTCAACCGTATGCACCCCACGATTACGGGCAATTTCAACAAAACCGGCGGCGGGGTAAACCGTGCCGCTGGTGCCGATGGAGGTAAAAACCTCTGCCGTTTCCAGTGCCGCAAGGATGGCATCCATGTGATAGGGAACCTCACCGAACCAGACGATATCCGGACGCAACTGCCCGGTTTCCTCACAGTACGGGCAGGGTGTTTCAATCGTCAGATCTTCCTGCCAGGGCGTACGCAGATCACATGCCTGACACCAGGCTTTGCGCAGCTCGCCGTGCATATGAAACAGGTTTTGCGTGCCAGCCGCTTCATGCAGATCATCAACATTCTGCGTCACCATCAAAACATCACCGGGATATTCCGCCTCCAGCCGGGCAAGGGCGTGATGTGCGGCGTTGGGTTCTTTCCCGATCAACCCACGTCTGCGCATGTTATAGAATTCATGTACTTTTTCGGGATCACGCGCGAAAGCCTGTGGATTGGCCAGATCCTGGACCACATTCCTGTTCCGCAGCCCGCCCGCACCACGAAACGTATCAATCCCCGATTCTGCCGAGATACCGGAACCGGTGAGGATCACAATGGCGGGATGTGTCATGGCATGCCTTTCCGTTTTCCGAAGATTATCCCGTAAATCACCTGAAAAAGAACCACAAAAATCCACATGGGCCTGCGACAGTGCTGCACCGACGGGGGCCAGGGAATCTCTTTCGGCCCGGGCGCGGGCAGTGTAACTTGCGCCGCATGTATATCGAACTCGGCCATCTTTCCCTGATCCTTGCGTTGCCTGTCGCGCTGGCTCAGATGATCCTTCCCATGATCGGGGCGCAGCGCAATGATGCTGTCCTGATGCGTGTCGCAGCCCCCGCCGCATTGATGCAGTTTCTGCTGATCACCCTGTCTTTTCTGGCGCTGACCTGGGGGTTCGTGACCTCTGATTTTTCGCTGCAACTGGTAACGATTAACTCCCACAGTGCGAAGCCGATGCTTTATAAAATCAGCGGGGTCTGGGGCAATCACGAAGGGTCTGTTCTGCTTTGGGCGCTGATCCTTGCGCTGTTTGGTGCGGCGGCTGTGGTCTTTGGTAAAGACCTGCCGGATCGCCTGCGTGCACGGGTGTTGTCTGTGCAGGGTGCAGTTGGCCTGGCCTTTCTGGCTTTCATTATTTTCACCTCTAACCCATTCCTGCGGCTGGAATTCCCACCGCTGAACGGGCAGGGGCTGAACCCGCTTTTGCAGGACCCGGGCCTGGCCTTTCATCCGCCGTTTCTGTATCTTGGTTATGTTGGCCTTTCCATGGCGTTTTCATTCGCGGTCGCCGCCTTGCTGGAAGGCCGTGTCGACGCCGCCTGGGCCCGTTGGGTGCGGCCCTGGACACTTGCTGCCTGGATCTTCCTGACAATTGGTATCGCGCTTGGGTCCTGGTGGGCGTATTACGAACTGGGCTGGGGTGGTTTCTGGTTCTGGGATCCGGTGGAAAACGCATCCTTCATGCCATGGCTGGTGGCCACTGCGTTGCTGCATTCAGCCATTGTCGTGGAAAAGCGTGAAACCCTGAAAAGCTGGACGATCCTGCTGGCGATCCTGGCCTTTGGCTTTTCCCTGATGGGCACCTTCATCGTGCGGTCTGGTGTGCTGACATCGGTGCATGCTTTTGCCAATGACCCCGAGCGCGGCATGTTCATCCTGATCATCCTGGCCCTGTTCATGGGGGGCGCATTGACGCTATTCGCGGCCCGTGCCCATGTGATGGAAAGCAAAGGCGTTTTTGCTCTGGTCAGCCGTGAAAGCGGCCTGGTTCTGAATAATGTACTGCTGGTGGTTTCGGCCTTTGTGGTCTTTGTCGGTACGATCTGGCCCGTGGTGTCAGAGCTTGCCTTTGACCGCCCGCTGTCTGTTGGTGCGCCCTTCTTTAATACGGCTTTCACGCCTTTCATTCTGGGGCTTGCGCTGTTTCTGCCGATTGGTGCGATGTTCTCCTGGAAGCGCGCAAAGGCAGGTCGTGTGGTCAAGACACTGGCGCTGGCTGGCCTGGTGGCGGTTTCCGCTGCGATCCTGCTTTGGGCGATGCAAACGGACAGATCCGCGCTTGGTCCGGTTGGGTTGTTCTGCGGCCTGTGGATTTTCCTCGGGTCTGTGACGGAACTCTGGCAGCGGGCGGGGCGCAAACCCGCACGCTTGCTGCGGTTGCCAGGTGCTGACTGGGGCAAATTCATATCGCACGCGGGCTTTGGTGTTGTGATTTTTGGCATTGCAGGGCTTGTGGCCTGGGAAGAAGAAGACATCCGCATCACACAAATCGGGGAAACCTTTGAAGTTGGTGCATTTTCCGTGACGCTGGAAGCGGTGGAAGAAGTGCAGGGACCGAATTATTTCGCCACCCAGGGCCGCCTGCGGGTGGAACGGGATGGTGAATTGATCGAAGTGCTTCACCCCGAACGTCGTCGCTATCCGGTGGCTGGCATGCCAACAACAGAAGCCGGTATCAGCAACGGGCTGATGCGCGACATCTACCTTGTGGTGGGCGATGCGCAGGCCGGTGGCGGATATACGGTGCGCAGCCACATCAAACCTTTCGCGAACTGGATCTGGGGTGGGGCGATTTTCATGGCGCTTGGCGGGTTTTTCTCGCTGTTTGATCGTCGCCTGCGGGTGGCGGCTGGCAAACGATCCGGCGCAGCAAAACCAACGGGGGCACAGGCATGATCCGGCGCGCTTTTTCTATACTGATGTTGCTGTTTTTCACACTGCCTGCTTTCGCGGTGGAGCCGGAAGAAATGCTTGCGGATCCGCTGTTGGAAACCCGGGCGCAGTCGCTTGATGAAGTGATCCGCTGTGTGCAATGCCAAAGCGAAAACATCGCATCTTCCAATGCGGATTGGGCGAAAGATGCCCGCCTTATGGTGCGTCAGTTGCTGCTGGACGGGCGCGGCGATCAGGAAATTATGCAGTTCTTTGTTGAACGCTATGGTGAACGAGTGCTGATGACGCCGCAACTGAATGGCTCCAATCTGATCCTGTGGATTGCGGGACCTTTGATGTTGCTCTTGTCGTTGGGCGGAATCTTCCTATATTCAAGGAAATCTAAACCGTCCGGTTCAGTCAACCTGAGCGCCGCAGAAGAGGCGCGGTTGAAAGAATTGCTGGACGAATAAGGCGCCAAATGGGGCAGGAGAGAGACATGCAATACGAGACCATTCGCCTTAGCATCGAAAATGATGTTGCTATTCTCATGCTCGACCGCCCCAGGGCGAAAAATGCGTTGAATACCCAGATGCGTGCGGAAATCCTGCATGCGGTGAAAGAAGCGGAAAAATCTGCGCGCGCGCTGGCGATCACCGGCAATGGTTCGACGTTTTGCGCCGGTCAGGATCTGGGCGATCAGGCGAAGATCGACGATATCGATCTGGAACGCACGCTGCGCGAAGAATATGACCCGATGTTTGAGGCAATCTTCAACTGCCGTATTCCAACCCTGGCTGCAGTGAATGGTGCTGCTGCTGGCGTGGGTGCAAGCCTTGCCCTGGCTGCTGATGTGGTGATTGCCGCGAAATCCGCGGTGTTTGTCCAGGCGTTTTCGCAGGTTGGCCTTATGCCCGATGGTGGCAGCACCTGGTGGCTACCCCGTCAGATCGGTGCGGCGCGTGCTATGGGCATGGCGCTTTTTGCAGAACCGGTCACTGCGGACAAAGCTGAAACCTGGGGTATGATCTGGGAAGCCGTGGCAGACGCGGATTTCGCGGATCACTGGGCCAAACGTGTGGCGCAGCTGGCCAGCGGCCCGACCGTGACCTACCGCCAGACCAAACGTGCGCTGCGTGGTTCCTGGGAAAACACCCTGTCAGATCAGCTGGATGCAGAGGCCAGCATGCAAGGCCGTTGCGGCCAGACCCGGGATTTCAAAGAAGGTGTTGTTGCCTTCCTTGAAAACCGCAAAGCTGATTTTGAGGGGCGTTAACGCCGCCCGCGAATTTCCCGGATCAGAAGCAGGGCCTCGTCATGAGGTTCCTGTTCGATACGATAATAGGCACGCCCGTCGATTTCCCGCCGGGCAAGACCGTGATCAATCAGTGAACGGCGCATCAGAACATGATCTCCGAAGCTGCTATGCGCCTTCAGAATTTCATTTACGTCTTGTTCAGTGATCGCGCGTCCCGGTGGAAGATCAGCCCAGAACACCCAGAGACAAAGACCCTGAACCTGTGTCTGCTTCGGCCAGCGGATCATGACCCCCTGATCGTCAAACACGCGCAGGGCCCGTTTCATCTGTGTGCTGTGCGGTTTCGTATCTTCCGGGGGAAGGGCTATTGTTTTCAGGTTCTGATAATTCCTGTGACCTGCGGATTTTGCGATCAGCCCAAGCAGGGCCAGATGTCCGGGTGTTTCGTCCCGGGCGGCCAGTCCGGCGCGCAGGGATTTTGCGAAATGGGACAGATCTTCAATATAAAGCGAGATGGTGTCGCGAGACATAGTGCATCCTTTGCATGACATGCGCAGCCCGTTGGCGTGTTGATGGTCGCCCTTGTCAACGGCGCATCTCTTTCAGAAGGAAGCGATGTTGTCTGTGTCTCTCGCAGGTTTAGCGTGGGTGAACCCCGGCGACGCCTCGGTGAACTGTGGACCGTAGCTGAACGTTAACCGGGATATCTGGCAGGGGCAAGCCGTTATGGTGTGCTGTGCAGATCCGCGTAGACATGACCATTCGCAAACTCGCCACGCCACATATAACGGGTAGGATGCCCCAGTTGCATCAACACATGATCCATGCCGCGCAGATCCATCCAGATGTTCAGTTCTTTTCGCTCTGCGATCCAGCTGGGGGGCTTGAGCCCCATTCGATCTGCAAAGTGAATATATCCGGTTGTGACCTCGGAACTTGGGCTGGGTTTGCCATGCAGGCGCAGGGAGAACAGAGACTGCGATGCCGGATCTTGTACGGAATGCTGAAACCCGGCCGAAATCATGGTGTAACCTTCCACGATAAGGATCTGACGCGGCGCCAGAAACCGGTTGGGAATGTCCGGAAGCGCTGCTTCGGGAAGGCTTTTTAATATGGCTTCAAAAATGGTATCACTGGACATGTTCACACCTCAGATAAAAGAAGTGGAACAGGGGTATTCTATGGAATTGAAGAAACCATGAAGAATTAAAAAAGCCCGCCGGAAGAGGCGGGCTTTTTAATGAGAATTTGAAACTTATCGTTTCTCAACATCCACATAGTCACGGGCGCTCTCGCCCTGATACAGCTGACGCGGACGGCCGATTTTCTGTTGTGGGTCACCGATCATTTCTTTCCACTGGGAAATCCAGCCGACAGTACGGGACAGGGCAAAGATCGGTGTGAACATAGAGGTCGGGAAACCCATGGCTTCAAGGATGATGCCGGAATAGAAATCCACATTCGGGAAGAGTTTCTTTTCTGCGAAATACGGATCATTCAGCGCGGCTTTCTCAAGTTCTTTCGCCACCTGAAGAACCGGGTTGTTTTCAACACCCAGCAGATCCAGAACTTCATCCGCAGACTGTTTCATCACAGTCGCGCGCGGGTCAAAGTTCTTATAAACACGGTGACCAAAGCCCATCAGACGGAACGGATCGTCCTTGTCCTTCGCGCGTGCGATATATTCAGGAATGCGGTCGACAGAGCCGATTTCTTTCAGCATCTCAAGGCAAGCCTGGTTTGCACCACCGTGGGCAGGGCCCCAGAGACACGCGATACCAGCCGCGATACAGGCGAAGGGGTTGGCACCGGAAGAACCAGCCAGACGCACAGTAGATGTAGATGCGTTCTGTTCGTGATCGGCATGCAGGGTCAGGATACGGTCCATCGCGCGGGACAGGATCGGGTTCACTTCGTAATCTTCTGCAGGCACGGCGAAACACATGCGCAGGAAGTTTGACGCGTAGTCCAGATCATTGCGCGGATAAACAAAGGGCTGGCCGATGGAATATTTATAAGCCATCGCGGCAATTGTCGGCAGCTTCGCGATCATACGGATTGATGCAACTTCGCGCTGATCCGGGTCGGAAATATCAAGGCTGTCGTGATAAAACGCAGACATAGCGCCAACAACACCCACCATGGTCGCCATCGGGTGGGCGTCACGGCGGAAACCGCGGAAGAAGTTGTGCATCTGTTCGTGCACCATCGTGTGACGGGTCACACGGCCTTCAAAATCTTCCAGTTCAGTTGCAGAGGGCAGTTCACCATACAGCAGCAGATAGCAGACTTCGAGGTAATGGGATTTCTCAGCCAGCTGATCAATCGGATACCCACGGTGCAGCAATTCGCCTTTGCCACCATCAATGAAGGTGATGGTCGAATCGCAGGACGCCGTGGATGTGAAGCCCGGATCATAGGTGAAGACGCCGCCATCAGCATACAGACGACGGATATCAATCACATCAGGGCCGGCAGTGGGGGAATAGATCGGCAATTCCAGCTCTTGATCACCAAAGCTGAGCTTTGCGGTTTTCTGTGTATCGGACATTCTATTCCCTTTCCTGTGGTGGGTGTCGCCGCGGACCGGAGACACCTCTATATTTTACTGCGTCTTATATAGGTTTACGTGGCACCACCTTCAGCGGCATCACGCAAACGTGCGCATGTTTCTTCGCGTCCAAGCACCAGCATCATATCAAAGACGCTTGGCGTTGCCGCCCGACCGGCCAGAGCCGCACGCATGGGCCCCGCAAGTTTTCCGAATTTCATCTCATGCGCCGCGCAGAAATCATTTGCGCAAGCTTCAAGATCATCCCGTGTCCAACTAGCATTTTGCAGCTGCGGCGTCAATTCTTTCAGTATACAACGGGATACATCATCCAGGTGCTTTGCTGCTTTCTCTTCGACTTCAACAGGGCGTGAAATCAGATTAAAGTGTGATTTAACAATGATATCCGCGAACTTCTTCGCGTTACCCCTGGTGGCCTCCAACCCGGGTTCAATCGCGGAAATCTGATCACGAGTGAACGCAACGTCACTTTGTACATCGGCCCAATCGGCGATTTCATGCAGCAGTGCAGCATTTTCTGCAGCTGCAATATGCTGTCCGGACAGATTTTCGAGCTTTTTAAAGTCAAAGCGCGCGGCGCCTTTGCCGATGCCGTTGAAATCAAACCATTCCAGCGCCTGTGCGTCAGAGAAGAATTCATCATCCCCATGGCTCCAGCCCAGACGTGCCAGATAGTTGCGCATCGCAGCGGCGGGATAGCCCATGGCCTTATATTCTTCCGCACCCAAAGCCCCATGGCGTTTGGACAGTTTTTTGCCATCCTGACCGTGGATCAGCGGAATATGGGCCCAGACAGGCACATCCCATCCCATGGCTTCATATACCATCGTCTGGCGTGCGGCATTGGCCAGGTGGTCATCCCCCCGGATCACATGGGTTACGCCCATATCATGGTCATCGACAACAACCGCCAGCATATAAGTTGGCGTACCATCGGAGCGTAAACAAATCATGTCATCGAGCGTGGAATTCTTAAACGTCACATCGCCCTGCACCTGATCGTGAATTACAGTTTCACCATCACGCGGGGCTTTGACGCGGATCACATAGGGCAGATCCGGGTGGTCGGCCGCAGCCACATTGCGCCAGGGCGACTGAAACAGGGTGGACCGGCCTTCTTCCTTTGCCTGATCGCGAAACGCCTGAATTTCATCCTGGGTGGAAAAACACTTGTAGGCTTTGCCATTCGCCAGCATGTCATGGGCGACTTCGGCGTGACGCGGGGCGCGTTCAAACTGACTGACAGCTTCGCCATCATAATCCAGACCCAGCCATTTCATCCCGCGCAGAATGGCCGCGTGGGCTTCGGGGGTAGAACGTTCACGGTCCGTGTCTTCAATGCGCAGCAGGAATTTCCCGCCACGTCCCCGGGCATAAAGCCAGTTGAACAGGGCAGTGCGCGCACCGCCGATATGCAGATAGCCGGTCGGAGACGGCGCGAAACGGGTGACAACAGGGCGGTCGGAAGTGGTGGCGTTCATAACGCGTTAACCTTTCTGGCATTAACTTGCTGTTAGGCATGAAGATAAGTTGTCCCGGTTTTACGGGGGCGGGGTCATCAAAACAAGATCGAAACGGTTTTCAGCGCAGAGTCTTAACAAAGAGAAAACACGTGTGGGCATACATCCGTCTGAATGAAGCAATTGCGCGGCAAAGGGGGCGCTTGTTTTGCTGGTCTGCGGTGTGCCTGGGGGGCGGTGTCGGGTTTTATTTCGCACTGCCTGTTGAACCGGATGTCACCTTACTGTCAATTCTGGCGTTGATCTGCGGGATCTGTCTGATTATTCCGTTTTTCAGCAATGAAACCCTGTCGCCGCTTTTTGCTGGTGCGGGGCTGATCCTGGCCGGGCTGTTGGTTGCAGCCACCCATGCAAGGACATCCGCCGCACCGGTTCTGACCTATCGCTATTACGGCCCGGTCGAGGGACGGGTGATCGCGGTGGACCGGTCCCTTACAGGAAAAATCAGGATGACGCTGGATCAGGTCCTGCTGGCAGAGGTCGCGCCCGATCGTACGCCGGAAAAAGTCAGAATTTCACTACATGGGGATGCAGATCCGGATGCTGAAATACGTTATCCTGGCTACATTGCCTTGCGGCCTGAACCCGGCCAGCATGTGGTGTTGACCGCAAATCTTTCACCGCCCCCTGGCCCCGCCGAACCCGGAGGCTTTGATTTCCGGCGCTTTGCCTGGTTTCAGAAGCTGGGCGCGATTGGCTACACCCGGACGCCGGTTCTGCAGATTGGCCCGCCACGTCTGAACGGGGTGCAGGTACGGGTGAATCATCTGCGTGGTCAGCTGTCTGAACGTGTCCGCACCCGTATTCCAGGCGAAGCCGGCGCTTTCGCAGCGACGATCACGACAGGTGACAGATCGTCGATGTCTATTGAAACGACAGATGCCCTGCGTGCCTCAAACCTGTCCCATCTTCTGGCGATCTCGGGCCTGCACATGGGGCTTTTGACCGGGTTTGTTTTTGCGAGCATCCGCCTGTTTCTGGCGTTGATCCCGGGCATGGCCCTGCGTCTGCCGATCCGTAAAATCGCGGCGGTTGCTGCTATGATCACGGGGGCGGTCTATCTGGCGTTGTCGGGCGGAAATGTTGCGACGGTGCGCGCATTTATTATGGTCAGCGCCTTGTTCATTGCTGTTTTGCTGGGGCGGCGTGCGCTGACGTTAAATTCCGTTGCTCTGGCGGCGTTGATTGTTCTTCTGATCACGCCCGAAGCACTGCCGGGGCCGGGTTTTCAGATGTCATTTGCCGCAACTACGGCGCTGGTTGTTGTGTTTGGGGGGCTTCAGCGCGCTGAAGTGAACACCTGGCTGCCCCGATGGCTGCGTCCGGTGTTCGCCGTTTTGGTGTCGTCCTTTATCGCCGGCGCGGCCACCGCCCCAATTGCTGCCGCGCACTTTAATCAGGTGGCGCAATACGGGCTTTTGGCAAATGTTCTGTCTGTGCCCGTGATGGGCGTGCTGGTCGTGCCAGCCGGGGTTCTTGCCTTTTTGCTGGAACCCCTGGGGCTGGGCTGGATCGGATTTCTTGTGATGGAAGCGGGGATCAACTGGATCCTCTGGGTGGCTGAATTTGTATCCGGACTGGAGGGGGCGGTATGGAAGGTTCCAACGCCGGGGCCACTGGTACTGCCGCTGATCGCATTGGGCGCAATCTGGCTGATCCTGTGGAATGGCAGGCTACGCGGGGCTGGGATCCTTTTGTTTTTCAGTGGGTTTTACGTCTGGGCCCTGGTCGAACGCCCCTTCATCCTGATTGCGGAAAGCGGACGAATGATGGGGGTTCTGATGCCTGAAGGCCGGGCTGTGGTGAAAGCCCGGGGGGATGGGTTTGCAGTGCGAACCTGGCTTGAAAATGATGGAGATACAGCCAGTCAGGAAGAAGCCGCTGCCCGTTCCGGGTTTCAGGATTACGCAGGTTTCAAAGCCTACAGGCTTGCCGGGCAGAATATCATTCTGTTGTCCGGGCGTGGGGTGAGTGATCAAATCTCTGATCTGTGTCAGCCTGGAAATATGCTGATTTACGGCGGAAGGACTGAAGGATTTCCGGATCTGACCGACTGCCATTTCTTAACAGCAAGAGATTTGCGGCAAAGCGGCAGTCTTGCGATATATGGGCAAACTGTGGCCGGTACAGAATTAGAAATAGTATCGGCTGAAGAGGTCGCGGGCAGAAGATTGTGGACATCGCGCCCAACCAGGACGCGATATCGTCAGGCTGATCAGTAAGTGCGGATCAGGCCAACCAGTTTGCCCTGGACTTCAACCTGACCCGCAGGCAGCATCCGGGTTTCATAGGCCGGGTTCGCAGCCTCAAGCGCGATCATATCGCCATTGCGGTGAAACCGTTTCAGGGTGGCTTCATAGCCTTCAATCTGTGCGACGACGATGTCACCGTTCTGGGCGGACATGGTTTCGCGGATCACAACCACATCACCACTGTTGATCCCCGCATCGATCATGGAATCGCCTTTGACCTCAAGCGCATAGTGGCGATCATTGCTGGTCAGCATCTGGCCGGGGACACCGATATCGCGTGAACCGTCATCAAGGGCTTCGATCGGTACACCAGCGGCAATCTTGCCCATAATCGGCAGCGTTGCGATCGCAGCCGTGTTCACAGATTGTGCCTGTGGTGGTGTCTGATCCGGGCGATCACCGTTGATAACCTGTGGTGTAAAGCCCGCAGAATTTTCCATGGCATCCGGCAGCTTTACGATTTCAATCGCACGGGCACGATGGGCGAGGCGACGGATAAAGCCACGTTCTTCCAGCGCTGTGATCAGCCGGTGGATCCCGGATTTGGACCGCAGATCCAGGGCTTCTTTCATTTCGTCAAAAGAGGGGGGCACGCCATCGCGCTGAACACGTTTGTTGATGAATGACAGCAGCTCAAGTTGCTTTTTCGTCAGCATATTTCAGACCCTCAGAAGTGTATGACGCGGGCCATATCGCACCCGACGTATCGTCTACGTTCAGCACCTGTTCTAGGGATGTTCTTGCTTTGTGTCAATACATTCGCAAAATGCTTAACAAAAGATGACCAGGAAAGGGATCAGATGTCGATATATTCGACAGGGGTTCCTGCGGGCTGCGCATCTGTGAAAGGGGGTACGACAACCAAAGCATTTGCATCGGCATAAACCGACAGAAGTGAACTGTCCTGGCGTTTGTGCACGGTCAGTTTCCCATCCCGCAGTGTTGCGCGCATATAGTGTTCACGCGGACCATTGCTGCGCAGATCTTCAAACAGTGGGGCGGTTTTGCGGGCCATAGGTTCCGTGTTGAACCCAAGCATATGACGCAACATTGGCAGAATGAAAATTTGCGCGCAAACCATTGATGATACAGGATTTCCCGGCAGGCCAATCATGGGTGTATCGCCGATCTTTCCCGCCATCAGTGGTTTGCCCGGGCGCATGGCGACTTTGTAAAAAGCGGGTTCCATCCCCATGGATGTTGCCACTGGGCGCACCAGGTCATGATCGCCAACAGAGGCCCCGCCAAGGGTCACAATCAGATCGGCCCCGGCGCAAAGCTCAAACCCCTGACGCAGGCTGGCTTCTGTATCCCGTGCAATTGGCAGCAGACGCACATCTGCACCATTGGCCTCAAGCAAAGCCTTCAGCCCGTAACCGTTTGACGCGATGATCTGATCTTCATTCGGGGTCTCGCCGGGTTGCACCAGTTCATCGCCTGTCGCCATGATTGCAATCACCGGTTTGCGCGTCACTGTGATTTTTGGCTGATTCATGGCGGCCAGCAGGGCGATGTTGCCTGGTGTCAGCACACGTGGTCCGTCCATGGTGAACCCGGCGTCAAAATCATTGCCTGCGGGGCGGATGTTGGCTTTGTCTTCGATTTCCGTGTTCAGCGTGATGACATTGCCCTGACGGGTGGTGTCTTCCTGAATAACCACGTGATCACAGCCTTCAGGCATTGGGGCGCCGGTGAAAATCCGCACACATTGCCCTGCGCGAACCTTGCCGGTGTATCGTGCGCCCGCAGCACTTTCGCCCACCACCATGAACTGTGCCTGGGGCTGGAGTTCTACAGATTTCATCGCATAGCCATCCATGGCAGAGGCGGCAAAAGGCGGTTGATTACGTGTGGCCTGATGGTGCGCAATCAGCGTACGACCGGCGGCGTCTTTCAGATCGACAACCTCGCTGTTAAGGGGCGAAATCAGTGCGAAACAGGCATCCAGCGCCTCAGAAACAGAAATCATGTGTCGTCCTTTGCAAGTTCATCCGCTTCCCATTCGGCATAGGTGCGGCCATCGGATTCAAGTTTCCAGCTGGTTGGGCCACTGGTTGAGCGCCCTGTAATTAACTCTGCGGCAGCACTGGTGCTTTGAAAGGCATAATCCTTTTCAAATACGCATTTCTCACCCTCAATGCGAATGACTCCTGTGCTCAGAAGTTCAGAGAATACTCTTGATCGCAGATTGGTTTCGCGCGACTTCCCAATCCACTGGCTTTGCGCGACAGATCCTGCCAGGACAATCATTTCGCCGTTTTTCAGCACAGAGCGCGCGTGAATGTTGTGGCGTGTTACCGATAGTTCAAACGTTGGATACGCTGCTCTGGTTTGATCTGCATCGTCAGAAGATGTAGCCTTATTCAGGAACATATCCACGCGGATCGCGGGCAGGACCATTTGCAGCGTTTCAAGGAAGCTTTCCATATTGGAGGTCGCAGCTTCGGACAGGCTGCTGCGAGGGGGCGTATTGCCGTTATCAAGTGGCATGGTGCCAACCTCGCGCGCGATCTCGACCAGGCGGGCTTCAAGGTATTTTACATGGGCTTTGTGCAGATTGTTGGCGGCAGAGGTGATCAGAATTGCCGTATCCCACCAGTCTTTCTTAGCCGCATGGCTGCGCAGACGTTCACCCAGATCCTCGGATTCACCGATATAAGCCAGAGGTGTCCCGTCGCGTTCGCCGATCAGAACATAGACCCCGGTATATTTCGTTTCTGGACGTTGCAGCGCTTGTTTTAGCTGCGTGCGGGGCAGGCGCAGGACATGGCCGGTCCAGTTGAACACCTCTGCGGTCAGCATCCCGTCCGGGCGGCCGTCGATGAAGAAAAGTTCTAAGGATCGGCCAGCAGTGCTCATGAAGCCTCGTAGCGCCCGGATTTGCCGCCGTCTTTCAGGCGCACAGAAATCGCGCCGATTTCCATGGCTTTGTCGATGGCTTTCAACATGTCGTAGACCGTCAGCGCCGCGGTTGACACGGCGGTCAAGGCTTCCATTTCAACGCCGGTCTGGCCGGTGGTTTTGACGGTGGCCTCAATGCGCACTCCAGGCAGGGTCGCGTCAGGTGTCAGTTCCACAGAAACCTTGGTGATTGGCAGGGGGTGACACAGGGGGATCAGGTCTGAGCATTTCTTTGCGCCCATGATCCCGGCCAGTTGTGCAACGCCCAGAACATCACCCTTTTTGGCGCGATTTTCCTGAACCACCGCAAGGGTTTCTGATTCCATTTTAATGTGACCAGCGGCGGTGGCGATGCGCGATGTCACCGCCTTTTCAGACACATCAACCATATGGGCCTGGCCATCTGCGTTGAAATGGGTCAGGCCCGAGGCATGTGTGTCATTGCCCATCACGCGGCCCCTGGCATCAGAGGGTTGGCCAGCAATGTGCGGGTCGCGGTTTCCACATCATCCTTGCGCATCAGGCTTTCGCCGATCAGGAACGTGCGGGCGCCATAGCGGGCCATATCGGACAGATCTTCGGGCGTGTTCAGGCCACTTTCGCAGACAATCAGTCGATCCGACGGGACCATGCGTGACAGGGTGCGGGTGGTGTCCAGGGTGGTTTCAAACGTCTTAAGATTGCGGTTATTGATGCCCATCAGCGGGCTTTTCAGCTTACAAGCGCGCTCAAGTTCTTCTTCATCGTGAACCTCAAGCAGCACATCCATGCCCCAGGCAAAAGCGGCGTCTTCCAGTTCTTGCGCCTGGGCGTCAGAGGTGGACGCCAGAATGATCAGGATACAATCGGCCCCCAGCGCGCGCGCCTCGGCGACCTGGTAGGTGTCATACATGAAATCCTTGCGCAGTGCGGGCAGGGATGTCGCGTTGCGTGCAGCAACCAGAAATTCGTCAGCGCCCTGGAAACTTGGCGTATCAGTCAGCACAGACAGGCACGTCGCGCCGCCGTCTTCATAAGCTTTTGCCAGCACCGGCGGATTGAAGTCTGCGCGGATCAAGCCTTTGGACGGGCTTGCTTTTTTGACTTCTGCAATCAAAGCATAGCCGCTGTGGGCCGCTTTATGCAGGGCGTCAGAAAAGCCACGGGTTGCGGATGCTTCGCGGGCGATCGCTTCGACCTCAGAAAGGGGGCGGGCGGCCTTGCGGGCGGCGACTTCTTCAAGCTTGTAAGCTTTGATTTTATCAAGAACAGTCTGTGTCATGGCCAATGTTTACGCCGCAGATGCGACCCATGCAATGGATAAAGGTGCAGGCTGTGTCACGCCCAGGTGATCGGTGATTTGCCTTGTGTTTCCAGCCAGGTGTTCGCCTTTGAAAACGGTTTTGACCCAAAGAACCCTTTGCGGGCGGAAAGGGGGGAAGGATGGACGGTTTTCAGGATGAAATGGTCACCTGGTGTCAGGTGATCTTCCATTTTATGCGCCTGCGCGCCCCAGAGAATAAAGGCACAGGGGCGTTTTGAAACCTCAGCCAGCACCTCTTGTGCAAGCTTCTGCCAGCCAAGTTTTTTGTGTCCGTTTGCTTCGCCTGCGGGAACGGACAGCACCGTGTTCAGCAGCAAAACGCCCTGTTGGGCCCAGGGGCGCAGGTCGGCATTTGTCGGGGCGGTCCCGATATCATCGACCATTTCTTTGTAGATGTTGTTCAGGGATCGTGGCAGCGGACGTACATCGGGTTCCGCGGAAAAGGCCAGACCATGGGCATGGCCTGGGGTCGGGTAGGGATCCTGGCCGAGGATCACCACGCGCACATCTTCCGGCCCGCAGGCTTCCAGCGCTGCGAAACGCTGATGCATGGGCGGCAGGATGTCGCGACTATCCGCTGCGATGGACTGTTCAATCGCGGGCAGTTTTTCCGTGAAAAACGGCAGGCGTTCCCAGGATTTTGGGACAGTGTGCATCAAGCAGACGTAATCTTTGCCAGCGCTTCGATCTTGCCCAAAGCAGCACCGCTGTCGATGGATTGCGCTGCCATTTCAACACCTTGCTTCAGATCGCTTGCGTGATCCGCAACAACAAGGGCGGCGGCGGAGTTCAGAAGAACCGCATCGCGGTAAGCGGATTTTTCACCGTTCAAGAGCGCGCGGAAGGCAACAGCGTTCTCCGCAGGGCTGCCGCCCATGATGGCTTCAAACGGATGTTCTGGCAGGCCTGCGTCTTCGGGGTGAAGCTCACGCATTTCAACGCGGTTGTCTTCCAGGGCCGCAACCCAGGAGACACCAGCGATGGACAATTCATCTGTGCCGTCTGAGCCATGCACAAGCCAGGCTTTCTCAGAACCAAGCTTTTGCAATGTCAGCGCCATTGGTTCAATCAGATCGCGGGAAAACGCGCCAGTCAGTTGGCGTTTCGCGCCTGCCGGGTTGGTCAGCGGGCCCAGAATGTTAAAGATCGTGCGACAGCCAAGTTCCGCGCGGGTTGGCATCACATGGGCAATCGCCGGGTGGTGCATCGGCGCCATCATAAAGGCAATGCCGCACTCTTTCAGCGCACGTTCCACAACGTCCACGCCGACCATGACATTCACACCCATCTGGCCAAGCGCATCTGCCGCGCCGGATTTGGAGGACAGGTTGCGATTGCCGTGTTTTGCAACGGTCACGCCTGCACCCGCCACAACAAAGGCGGTGGCAGTGGAAATGTTCAGCGTGCCTTTGCCGTCACCGCCGGTGCCAACGATATCCATCGCACCAGCAGGGGCGTTCACCGCATTGCATTTTTCGCGCATCACAGCGGCGGCGGCGGCGTATTCTTCGACGGTTTCACCACGGGTGCGCAGGGCCATCAACAACCCACCACATTGGGACGGGGTTGCGTCGCCTTCAAACAGGATCTGGAAAGCTTTGCGTGCCTGATCGGCATTCAGAGGGCCGTCGGCCGCGGCGTCAATCAGGGGTTTGAGGGCGTCACTCATATCTGTGGCTCCGGTCTTGTCTTACGCTCAGGCGGCGGGTTGTTTCACGTCACCTGAGGCAAGCCCCGGAACCGTATCAAGGAAGTTTTTCAAAAGCTTATGCCCGTGTTCTGATGCAATGCTTTCCGGGTGGAACTGTACGCCGTGGATAGGCAGCTCCTTATGGCGCAGGCCCATGATGGTGCCGTCGTCCAGCCATGCATTGACCTCAAGGCAATCAGGCAGGGTTTCACGATCAACCACCAGCGAATGATAACGTGTCGCGTCAAACGGGCTGGGCAGGTCTTTGAAGACACCCGTGTCATCGTGATGCATTTTTCCCATTTTTCCGTGCACAATTTCATGACAGCGCACAACATCACCGCCAAAGGCTTCGCCAATGGTCTGATGGCCAAGGCAAACGCCCATGAGGGGCAGTTTCGCTTCGGCAGCAGCCATGGTCAGCGGCAGACAAATGCCCGCATCGGCAGGGGCTTTGGGGCCAGGGGACAACAGGATTGCATCCGCACCCATCCCCATGGCTTCCTGCACATCCAGCGCATCATTGCGTTTCACGACCACTTCGGTCCCGAGTTCGCCAAGGTAATGCACCAGGTTCCAGGTGAAACTGTCATAATTGTCAATCAGCAGCAGCATTTGGCCAATATTCCCGATCTGGTTGTAAATGGGGGTGTCCCCCGGTCTGTACCGCGTTATACATGTTCAGAGACAGAGCAAAGGGTCAAGCCCCGCAGGCAAGACAGTGGACCGAACGCCGGGAATTTCACCGGAATGTGTCTATTGGCGACAGGGACTATGGCTCACACATATGATCAATTTACAGCAGCACCGGCAAAGATGTGCTGCAGAACGCGGGGGCTGATATGGCACGTGGATATCTGGCGGGTATGGTAACTGGCGCCATTGTGGGCGGGGCAGGTATCGCCCTGGTTTCACTTATGAATGAACCTGCGAATGTGTCTGAACCTCCTGTGCTGGAAGAACCCGGATCATCTGCGGTGCAGACAGAACCTGATGCGGCGGTTCAGGACGCACACCCCGTGGACGCCCAGGTTTCAGGTGAAACTGAGGGCAAAGAGGTTGCTCAGGATCCAGTCGCGCAAATCAGTGTCACACCGCCTGAGGAAGACGAAACGGCTGACAGTGAAATAATTTCTGCGGTAGACGAAGCCATTGCTGCGACAGTGGAAAATGATGCGCCGGAAGAGATCGCTTCAGCGCCGACGCAGGCGGATCCTGCCGGTGAAGTGCAACTCGAAAGTGATCCGGTTGATGCAGTGGAAAGCCCTGAGGTGTCGCTTGTCGCACCAGAGGTTGTCATACCTGAAATCGCGGAAGGTGATGTGGATGTAAGGATTCCAGGCGCGGATCAGGCGGAAGAGACACCGGAAATCCCGCATGTTGCTATGCCAGAACTTGTTCAGCCGGATCTGCCGGATGTGGTTTCTCCGGCTGCTCCGGAACTGCCAGAGGCAGAAGAAACAGTTCAGGCAGAGGGGCAGATTGGCGAAGAAGTCGGATCTGGCTTTGGCAACCCTGTTGGACGCCTGACAACCCGGACAGAAGGGGCGGATGTTTCCGCTGCCGGAAATGAGACGATTCTGCCCGGTCAGCCGGCAACGCACGGGTTTGACGCAGAGGGCGCAGAAAATGCCGATGTCCGGGGCGGTGCCCTGGAACGCAACGGTGTTGAATTTGATCTGCCTGGCGGCAAGTCAATGATGTCGGTCATTCTGCTTCACGATGGAACAGCGGAAAGTAACGCACTTCTTTCAACGCTTGCCGGGGTGCCTTTCCCTGTAAGTATCGCCGTGAGCGGTACACACCCGTCCGCCGGAGTGGATGCGACGAAAGTCCGGGACGCAGGGCATGAGGTACTTGTGCAGCTTGCTTTGCCATCCGGTGCAACACCAGCCGATGTTGAAACGGGCTTTCTGAGTGTGCGCAATATGGTGCCGGATGCCGTTGCTGTTCTGGATAATCAGGCGGGTCAGATCGCATCGGATCGATCCGTTGCTGCGCAGTTATCTGCGGCACTTCTGGAAAGCGGTCACGGCCTTGTGCTTCATAATGCCGGGCTGAACACCGCCGGGCAGCTCGCGTCCCGCGCAGGGGTGCCGAATGCCCGGATTTTTCGCAACCTGAGTGCCGGGGGGGCAAATGCGCACCGGATTCGCCGCATGCTACAGCGGGCTGAGTTCAAGGCACGTCAGGACGGATCGGTGGTGCTGGTCGGCACATTAAACGATGAAACCCTGACGGCGTTGCAGGAATGGGCGTTGGATGATCGCGGCGAGAACACTTTGCTTGCCCCGATTTCTGCGGTGTTACTGCAGGAATAAATGGGGTCGGAGGCGATTATTCTGGGGAAACCGCTGAATAAGGGCAGGGCCGTTGGCTGTCCCCTTGTTCAATCAGTTCAAACAGGTAATTTCCTTTTACAATCTTCTGCAGCGCCTCGCGGGACACATCATCACAAAGCCAGTCAGATATATGATTGTCCCGCCAGACATGACGGTAGGTCTGGAAGCCCGGAATGAGTTTGGTCAATGAAGACAGTGGTGTGCCGAGCGTATATGCCTTTGGATAAGCGACACAAAAAAACGCCCCGAGGGGGCGTTTGATCGTCTCATAGGTTGTCGGGCTTAACGGCCCCAGGTGCGGACCTGGCCGCAATCCATATGCACGAAGTTGGAGCTTGAGTAACGCCCGACACCACCAGCCGCACAGGCTTTGGCTGCGTTAAACATCTGACCAACAGAGCGGGAGTTCAGACGCAGATCTGCCGCTTTTCCCTGCATATGCAGAGAGTTACGCGCCACACCGCGAGACCGGGAACGCAACATCGCGTTGGTCGCGGGGGAACGATAACCGGACAGCATCAGGTAGGGTTCATTCACGTCCAGCAGATTATGCGCCGCTGCCATAATATCGATGGTGCGGGTATCCATGTTCGTGGCTTCGTCCCGACGCCAGTCACGCATGAAGTAATTGATGTCAGTCAGGGCTTCGCGGATGTATTCGCCTTCAACCCAGTAAACTGTGTCGATGGTTTCACCGGTGCGACCGGAATGCATGCGGATACGGCGTACATCGCCTGCACCGCGCAGAATACCTGCTGCATTGGAAAAAGTCGGCGCGGCAACGGTTGCCGTCGCAGCAAAAGCCGCAAGAACGCCGCGTCGGGTGAATTGAATGGATTTCGCCCCCGAAATCTCAGAATTTGTCATCTTGCCCATAGGCCGTCAGTCCCGTCGTTTTCTGCCATACCAATAGCGCGACCCCAGCTGTTCGCCGGTTGTCTGCGTTCCATGGCAGTGGATTGGCAGAGTTTCATCTCATCCCCAGATGCGTCCTTCTTATGTCATAAGTCGAATCACAGGCCAAGTGCATATTTCTCAGGCTGCTGTGAGAGGCGGGAAACCGGCAAAAATTTGCTGAAATGAGAAAAGCCATCTGATTTTCCCCGTATTTTCACACCCGTTGAACGGGACACAGCAATAGGTTTTGGCTTATTCACAAAAGTGATTGGACAGCGTCGCTTCCATTTCCGAGAATTTTCGCGCATACAGCCCATAGTCTGCGTAAGGGTCTTACAGGGGTTCAGGAATGAAACTTTTACTTAATCAATTCGGCAGTGGCCGTGCAGTTGTTTTTGCATGCGCCGTGATGTTGGTTGCGGCTCTGACAGCCACAACCGCGACTGCCCAGGATACAGCATTTCGTCAGGCGGTTGCAGAAGCAGCCTCTGGTGATGATGCATTGGCGGAATTTTACCGCACAAGAAATTATGAATCAGTCTGGACTGGGCGTTCCGGCCGGGAACGTTCCCGTCGTCGTGCGTTTCTGACTGCGCTGAACAAAGCCGGGGATCATGGTCTGCCGGTGTCACGCTATAACCCGGATGAAATTCGGTCCATGCTGCGCAGCGCGCGTTCTGCGCGTGAACGTGGTCTGGCGGAAGTGAAGCTGTCAGAGATGTATGTCACCTGGGCAACAGATCTGAAGTCCGGTATTATTCGCAACCCACGCCGTATTGATGATGGCATTGTACGCGAAATTTCACGTCCTTCCACCGGGGCGCTGATGAATGCGCTGATCGAAAATTCTCCGAATGCGCTGTTCCGCAGCTTTGCGCCGCGCACACCGGAATATACGCGTCTGATGGAAGAAAAGACCCGTTTTGAACGTCTTCTGGCCCGTGGTGGCTGGGGCGCAACTGTGCCGGGTTCCAAATATGAACCGGGTAACAGCGGTGCAGGTGTTGTGGCCCTGCGTGATCGTCTGATCGCTATGGGATACATCCGTCGTTCCAGCACGCAAACCTATGACGCCTCAATTCAGGCAGCTGTTCAGCAATTCCAGCTTGATCATGGCCTGAACCCGGATGGCGTTGCAGGCGAAGGTACATTGCGTGAAATCAATACACCAGCTGCAAACCGTCTGTCTTCTATCCTTGTTGCGATGGAACGGGAACGCTGGTTCAACCAGGATCGTGGCCAGCGTCACGTTCTGGTAAACATCCCTGATTTCCAGGCAAAGATCATTGATAACGGTCAGGTGACTTTTGAAACCCGTTCGGTGGTAGGTGCCAATGACAGTGACCGTCGCACACCAGAGTTTTCTGATGTTATGGAACATATGGTCATTAACCCGACCTGGAATGTGCCGCGCTCAATCGCTGTGAACGAATACCTGCCGATGATGCAGCGGAACCCGGGCGCCGCAGGTCATCTGCGTCTGGTGAACGCCCGTGGTCAGACTGTGGATCGTTCTACTGTGGATTTCACCCAGTATAATGAACGGACTTTCCCGTTTAACCTGAAGCAGCCGCCGTCACGCCGGAATGCGCTGGGTCTGGTGAAATTCATGTTCCCGAACCGGTACAACATCTATCTGCATGATACCCCGGCGAAAAACCTGTTTTCCCGGGAAACACGTGCGTTCTCTCATGGGTGTATCCGTCTGAACGACCCGTTTGATTTCGCTTATGCACTGCTTGCAGCGCAGATGAGCAACCCGGAAGCCTTCTTTCAGGAACGTCTGAACAGCGGTCAGGAACGTGTGGTGCCACTGGAAACCCAGGTGCCGGTGCATCTGATTTACCGCACCGCGGTGACCCAGCCACGTGGCAACATCAACTTCCGTCGCGATATTTATGGCCGGGATCGCAAGATCTGGGATCACCTCAGCAACGCCGGGGTGGAACTGCGGGCGCAACGCAGCTAAAACTAAACCCAAAGGGCGGATCATCCGCCCAGAGGGAACAGAATGCGTCACACAGTAAAAGACATTGCAACAGCGCTGGGGCTTGAAGCCGCCGGCGCTGTTTCTTTTGAAATCACCCATGCCGCTGAACCTGTGGGGGCTGCTGCTGATGCGCTGGCGCTTGCGATGAACCCTGCATATGCAGAGGGTCTGGCACAGGGTGCGGCGCAGGTTGCCATGCTCTGGGAAGGGGCGGACTGGCAGGCGCTGGGGCTGAAGGCTGCGATTTTCGCACCGCGTCCACGATTTGCGATGTCTGGCCTGACACAGATGTTGGATCACGGGCTGGATCTTGTGCCGGGCGTTCATCCAACGGCCGTGATTGATTCCACCACGCAGATTGGCGCGCATGCCGCGATTGGTCCGTTTGTGGTGATCAATGCGGGCGTGGTGATCGGCGAAAATGCGCAGATCGCCAGTCATGCTTCGATTGGACGTAACAGCACAATTGGTGACAATTGTCTGATCCACCCCGGCGTTCGCATTGGCGCAAATGTGCGCATCGGGGATCGGTTCATTGCCCAGGCTGGTGGTGTGATCGGGGCGGATGGGTTCTCTTTTGTCACGCCTGAAAAGTCCGGTGTGGAAAAAGCCCGTGAAAGCCTTGGCGATCAGGGGGACGTTGCCAATGAAGGTGCGGGCCAGGCCTGGATCCGTATACATTCACTGGGCGGCGTTGAGATCGGGGATGATGTAGAAACCGGCGGCAATGTCACAATCGATTCCGGCACGATCCGCGCGACACGGATTGGTCGGGGTACGAAGCTCGATAATCAGGTGCATCTGGGTCACAACGTCCAGGTGGGTGAAGATTGCCTGCTGTGTGGTCAGGTTGGCATCGCGGGATCGACAAAGATCGGCAATCGCGTGGTGATGGGCGGGCAATGTGGCGCGTCTGACAACATCTTTATCGGGGATGATGTCGTGGCTGGCGGTGCGTCTAAGATCTTTACCAAAGTGCCGGCGGGCCGGGTGATCCTGGGCTCTCCTGCGGTGAAGATGGAAACCCAGGTTGAAATCAACAAAAGCCTGCGTCGTCTGCCACGTGCGCTGAAACAACTTGCGGATCTGAAGACAGCTTTTGCCAGCCTTCAAGAAACTGTTTCAAAAACCGACGAAAACAAGTAAATCTGCGACAAGGCAAATTGAGGTAAAATTGATGTCCGACACGATCGAAGCGAAAGTTATTGAAATCATCGCAGAACAGGCGGTTCTGGAGGTTTCTGACGTGACGCCGACCTCAACGCTGGAAGATCTTGGCATTGACAGCCTGGGCCTGGTGGAAAGCATTTTCGCAATTGAAGAAGCCTTCGACATCCAGGTGCCTTTTAACGCGAATGATCCCTCGGAAAGTGATTTTGACATTTCTTCCGTGGCTTCAATCACAAAGGCTGTCAGCGCCCTTGTGGCGGAACAGAAATAACCATGAAACGCGTCGTTATCACCGGGCAGGGCACGATCAATTCCCTGGGGCGTTCTGTTGCGGAAACGCTGGAAGGCTTTCGTGAAGGCCGTTGCGGCATTTCTGAACTGGAGTTTCAGGATGTAGATCGCCTGTCGATTAAGATCGGCGGGCAGGTCAAGAATTACGACGCCGAAGCTGAATTCAATCGTCAGCAGATTGCACTGTATGATCGTTACACGCAATTTACCCTTCTGGCCGCACGCGAGGCTGTGGGGCAATCGGGCCTGACGTTTAATGGCGAACTTGCGCAACGATCCGGTGTGGTTCTGGGCACATCCGGTGGTGGTATGCAGACACTGGATGAAAATTACCGCTCTGTTTATGAGGAAGGTAAAAACCGGGTGCATCCGTTTGTGGTTCCCAAACTTATGAACAATGCCGCCGCCAGCCATGTCAGCATGGCATACAACCTGAAGGGGCCAAGTTTCACTGTGGCCACTGCCTGTGCGTCCTCAAACCACGCTATGGGCCAGGCCTTCCAGATGATCCGTACGGGCATGTGCGACGTCATGGTGACCGGCGGGTCAGAAAGCATGCTGTGCTTTGGTGGTGTGAAGGCCTGGGAAGGCCTGCGGGTCATGTCCCGTGATGCCTGCCGTCCGTTTTCGCTGGGTCGTTCCGGAATGGTGCAGGGCGAAGGCGCGGGTGTCTTTGTATTTGAAGACTATGAGCACGCCAAAGCCCGTGGTGCAGAGATCCTGGCAGAAGTCATTGGCTTTGCCATGACGTCTGATGCGTCAGACATTGTGATGCCATCCAAACAAGGCGCTGCACGTGCGATTTCCGGTGCTTTGAAAGATGCGCGCCTGAACCCGTCAGATGTGTGTTATATCAACGCCCATGGCACGGGGACAGCCGCGAATGACAAAACCGAATGCGCCGCTGTTGCGGATGTGTTTGGCGCGCACGCAGATCATCTGATGATGTCTTCCACCAAATCCATGCACGGCCATCTGATTGGCGGCACAGGTGCTGTGGAACTTCTGGCCTGTATTATGGCGCTGCGCGAAGGGGTGATAGCGCCAACCATTGGTTATGAAGAGCCGGATCCGGAATGTGCGCTGGATGTTGTTCCAAATGTTGCACGTGAGGCAAATGTTGACGTGGTGCTGTCGAACGCATTTGCTTTTGGCGGGCTGAACGCCGTGCTGGCCCTGCGTAAGGCACCTTAAACAAAGTACAACTGACAAATAAAAAGCCACCCGATTGGGTGGCTTTTCTGATTTGGGAATGTGTCCCGTTTTACTGTGCAGGGACCGGCAGCGCGGCAAAGGCCGCGGTGAAACCGGTCAGCGACATTGGCAGATCAAGGCGCTGATCAGGTGCAGCGGCAGGTACGATTGTGACAACTGCATCTGCACCGTTTTTAAGGCGGTTGATCACTTCCTGGGTAAACCCGACACGGGCAAAGCACCCCTGCGGATCACAGGTTGTGAACTGGAAGCCCAGTGGGTTGCTGCCATCGACAGAAATACGTACGCCATCCGGCAGATGGGTGCCGAGAGGGACGGAAATCAGACCACCAGCAACTGCCTGGCGTCCTTCCGGAAGACGGAACATGGTTACTTCTGCAACCGGACCACCTTCCTGGTTCAGAAGAGTGATATTCAGCTGGCAAGGCTCTTCGCCTTCTGTGCCGCGCACACAACGTACATCCCAGTCGCCATGTTTTTCGCGGGAATAGACTTCTGGCGCAACCGGGGTGCCGGTCGGAAAGCTTTCCGCTGTCGCGGCTTCCTGGGCTGTTGCAGCGGCTTCTGCTTCAGCTGCTGTCGCCTCATCAGTGGTTGTTTCCTGAGCAAAAGCCTGGGTGCTGATTGCTGCCGCAAATGTCAGGGCTGCAAAATGTGTAAAAATGGTTTTCATCTGGCACTACTCCATAGATTTACCTGCATCTAACATGACTGAAAGCCAGTGTCAGGCCGGAAAATCAGAAGAATAGGGGAACCAGGCAAGCCATTGCCGGAGAGCAGATTTTGAGGAAAAAACACAAAAAAGAAAAAGGGCCGAAGACGGCCCTTTTTCTATTCTCTCTCCCTGTCGGACTGGCCGACTTATTATTGCAGGAACCCTAATCCGTGCCTTGTGCAGTGGTCAACAGTGAATCTGTAAGAATCTGTAATATTTCGCCTTTGACCGGGATTTTCATCCTGGCGGGCGGCTGGTGACAAAAAAAAGACCGTGCACAAGGCACGGCCAGTCTAACAGGGAGGAAGTGCCGGGTGAACGAGGACAGGACACCCGGACAAACAGATACTGGCATGAAAGTGTTAAAAGAGTATTTTCGTATGAAACGGATAAATGAGGGAATCAATTATGGGCGGTGATCGGATCTTTACAGGTGGTGGTGGTGAAAATTACGCGGCGCCGCAGGAACTCCTTCTGAAATATGCCAACCGGCACGGTCTTGTCGCCGGGGCAACCGGAACCGGAAAAACAGTGACATTGCAGATTCTGGCGGAAAGCTTTTCTGCCCAGGGGGTGCCGGTTTTTCTGTCGGATGTGAAAGGGGACCTGTCAGGTCTGGCCAAACCTGGCAGCGCTGATTTCAAGTTACATGATGCGTTTGTCTCGCGTGCGGAAAAGATTGGCTTTTCCGATTATCAGTACAATTCCTTTCCGACAGTGTTTTGGGATCTGTTTGGGGAACAGGGGCATCCGGTGCGCACGACCGTTGCGGAAATGGGACCCTTGCTGATTGCCCGCCTGCTGGAGCTGACGGAAGCACAGGAAGGCATTCTGAATATTGCTTTCCGCGTGGCAGATGAACAGGGAATGGCCTTGTTGGATCTGAAAGATTTGCAGGAAATTCTGGTCTGGGTCGGGGAAAATGCGAAAGAACTGTCCCTGCGCTATGGCAATGTCGGGGCGTCTTCCATCGGCGCCATTCAGCGACGCCTTCTGGTTCTGGAAAATCAGGGGGGTGCAGATATGTTCGGGGAACCAGCGCTTGCCCTGTCGGACCTTATGCAATCTGCGCCCGATGGGCGCGGGCATGTGAATATTCTGGCGGCGGATAAGCTGATGGGATCGCCCCGGCTTTATGCGACTTTTCTGTTGTGGTTGCTGTCTGAACTGTTTGAAGAACTGCCAGAGGTTGGCGATCCGGACAAACCAAAGCTTGTGTTCTTTTTTGACGAAGCACATCTGTTGTTTGAGGACGCGCCCAAAGCCCTGGTTGATAAGGTTGAACAGGTCGCGCGCCTGATCCGGTCCAAAGGGGTTGGCGTTTATTTCATCACGCAGAATCCAGCGGATGTACCCGAGGATATTCTCGGGCAGCTTGGCAATCGGGTGCAACATGCATTGCGGGCCTTTACCGCGCGTGACCGGAAGGCACTGAAACTGGCAGCGGAAACTTATCGCGACAATCCGCGCTTTGAGATTGAAGATGCGATCCGTGAAGTCGGCGTTGGCGAGGCGGTGACCTCCTTCCTTGAAAGGAAAGGCATTCCCGGCGTGGCCGAACGCACGTTGATCCGCCCGCCATCTTCGCAACTTGGCCCAATCACAGCGCAGGAGCGCGCGGGGTTCGTTGCATCGTCTCCGCTGGCCGGGAAATATGAAAACAAGGTCGACCGCGAAAGCGCCTATGAGATCCTGAGAGGACGCGCAGATAAGGCTGCGACAGGAGCGGAAGAATCCGAGCGCCAGGAAGAAGATGCATCCCTGGCGGAACGGGAATTCCGGGCCGCACGGCGCTATTCCGGAAAAACTGTCGGGCGATCCACATCCCGTGTTCAACAGACCCGCCGCCGTACATCGCGGGAAAAGGACTGGGGTGAATCTATTGGGTCTATGCTGAAAAAAGAACTGACCGGCACCACTGGACGGCGCATTGTACGCGGTATCCTCGGGGGCTTGTTTAAGGGGCGGTAATTGCCCCCTAATAAAGATATTTTAATGAGTGATTATAAATACCTACGAAATTTTGTTTATGTGGTTTCGGTTGCGGGGGCGATTGGTTTCACACTCGCCTTCTTTGCGGTTCTGACCGGGCGCAATACGATTGATGCAGGACTGCAGCAGTTTGCGGTCTGAGATACGCCGGGATCTGTCCTTGCGGCAACGTCTCGCTCTGCGTCAGGCCCGGGAGGCGGAAGAACACACCGGGCTGATCAGGCCAGTGGCCTGATCTTCAGTTCTGTAATCCGATTTGCTTCCCGCGCCGCAATTTCAAAACGGAAGCCATGGAAGGAAAACACCTGGCCCGGAACCGGGATCATCTGGGCTTCGTGAATCACGAGACCCGCGATGGTGTTGGCTTCCTCATCGGGCAGGGACCAGTCGGCCGCGCGGTTAAGGTCGCGGATCGTCATAGCACCATCCACGATGTAGTTTCCGTTGTCAGCTGCACGAATTGCCTGATCTTCGCCTTCGTCAAATTCATCGGTGATTTCACCAACGATTTCTTCCAGGATGTCTTCAAGTGTGATCAACCCCTGAAGCGCGCCATATTCGTCCACCACCAGGGCGAAATGGGTATGACGACGCAGAAACTGACGCATCTGATCATCCAGCGTGGTGGTTTCGGGCACAAAATACGGTTCGTTCACCACCTCCATCAGGTCAAACCCGGACATTGCGCCTTCTTTCAACGCATCACCATCGCGCAGTTTATTGACCGCGCGCAGCAGGTTCTTCGCATGGACCACCCCGATGATGTTTTCGGGGTCATCACGGAAGACAGGCAGGCGGGTGTGATTGCTTTCCAGACATTGTGTCAGGATTTCACCCGGGTCTTTATCCGCGTCAATCATCTCAATCTGCGAACGGTGCAGCATGATTTCCTCAACCGTGCGATCCCCCAGATCAAGCGCGCCAAGGATCCGGTCGCGATCTTCTTTTTCAACCGTGCCCTCAGAATGGCCCAGGCTGATAGCACCGGCAATTTCTTCGCGGACCGCAAGCATCTGACCGTCTGTGTCTTTCATCCCAAAGAGACGCAAAATCAACCGCACGAGCATCCGCACGAGCATGACAAATGGGGTCAGCACCATGACAATCACGGAAATCACCGGGGATACCCGTGCTGCGGCTTCCTCTGGCCGGGTGATGGCCCAGGTTTTGGGCAGCACTTCAGCGAACACCAGAACCAGAAGGGTCATCACAAGTGTCGCCATTGCGATGCCGCTTTCACCAAAGATCCGGGTGAACAAGGCCGTTGCAAGCGAAGCCGCGAGGATATTCACAAGGTTATTGCCCAGCAGCACTGCGCCAATCAGGCGTTCGGTGTCTTCTGTCACTTTCAGGGCTGCGGTTGCGCCACCTTCACCCTTGTCGGCGCGGGCACGCAACTTGCCGCGGGATGCCGCCGTCAGCGCGGTTTCGGAGCCCGAGAAAAAAGCCGAGCAAAGCAGAAGCAACGCAATGGATGCGCAGCTGAACCAGAAGGCCTGATCAAAGGTGAAGTTTTCCATGGTGTGGAATATCCTGAAGGTGTTCGTTTGGTCTAATGTAACGGATCAGCCGTCATTTTCCAGAGGGTGATGATCCATTACCAGTTCCTGAAGCCGGGCTTCCAGGACATGGGTGTAAATTTCCGTCGTTGACAGATTGGCATGCCCCAGAAGAACCTGGATCGCCCGCAAATCTGCCCCATTCGCCAGCAGATGGGTCGCAAAAGCATGGCGCAGCTTATGCGGTGTGACGTCATCGGGGTTAATTCCGGCGTCAAGTGCCATGGCCTTGATCATTACAAAAAAGGCCTGTCGGGTCATATGGGTTTTTCGATTGCGGGACGGGAAAAGGAATTTTGCTTCCTGCTTGCCTTCTTTGCGCGCCACTGTGTTCAGACGATCCGCTTCTGTCAGCCATTCTGCCATTTTGCGGCGGGCAGGCGGGGACAGCGGCACCATACGTTCCTTGCCGCCTTTCCCCATAACCAGCAACATCCTGGGATTGCCGCGCGCGGCCGTCAGCGGCAGGGACACAAGTTCTGTCACACGCATTCCCGTGGCATAAAGCAGTTCGATCAGGCAGGCATTGCGCAATTGATCCGAGGTCGTGCGCCCAAATTCTTCTGATACCCCGATCAGCTTGCTGACGTCGGTTTCATTCAGAACATGCGGCAGGCGCTGGCTGCGTCCCGGGCCCCGGATATTCAGCGCCGGATGATCGCTGCGCAGGCCTTCTTCAAAGGCAAACCGGTACAGCTGTTTGATCGCAGACAGACGCCGTGCGCGGGTGGCTTTTGACAGGCCTCTCGTATCAATATCGATCAGGTAGTTTTCAATATCATCGCGGGCGCAATCGTCCAGTGTACAGGCCTGATCTTCCATCCAGGTCAAAAAATCCTGAAGATCACGGGCATAGGCATCCAGCGTATTGCGCGCAGCATTCAGTTCTGCAGCCTGGGCTTCCAGAAAACTGTTGATCCAGGGGTGCATCAGTAAGATGCCCCGCTTTCAGAGGTCAGAAGAAACTGCAAGGCAGCCTGGCGGGCGGTATCTTCGCGACCCAGGCTGCGTAAAAGCCGCAGGGCAGATGTGACCTGGCTCAGATCGCCTTCGGTGCCAGAACCAAAACGTGATATCGCGTGTAAAAGCAGTTCACCCACGCGCCCGTCATCCAAAAGCACCTGATCCGCAGCCGTCAGCGCAGCCCCGTCAAATCCGTCAATCACAGCCTGAATGGCAGGGTCGTCCGGGATGCCCGCCGCAGGCAGCCCTTGCGCAAGGGATTCCAGGAAGATTTCTCTTGGGGTGGTGGGGCTGAACCCTGCAGGCACAGTTTCATATGTGTCTGACAACAAGGAAATCTGACGGATCAGAGAAAGGCTTTCGTCAGTGAACACCAGAGGTGCAATTTCTTCTTCGCCATCCACTTCCGGATTGATCAATTCTGTCAGCCGGGGGGCAAAGATATTGGCCAGCGGTCTTTGCAGGGCATTCTCTTGCATGACCTCTATAAGGGCAGGCAACTGTCGGCTGATTGCATCCGTGTCACCGCTGCGCAGGGCAACATCCATGTTCTGCACAATCTTCACCCGGTCCCAGACCCCACCAGATGCAGCGGCCTGGCGTTCGGTGTAGATACCCAGAAGGCGATTATCAGGCACAGCGCCAATCCGGCCCAGGCGTTCAGCTGCTTCAATCCGCAGCTTCCAGCCGGTTACCTCACGCAGATCTGCCTGGGAAAAGGCGAGGGGCAGGATGCGGGTTGGGATGGGCTGCCCCAAAGCTTCGTACATGCGATAGACCAGCGGCGAAGGATGTGACGGCACCGGAAGATCGGGATCCCCTTCGAACATCTCAGGATCCAGAAAACGCGCAATCAGGTCGTATTCACCGGGGTTGAGTTCCCCGAGAATATCAGCGCTGTTCAGTGTCAGAACAGCAGCATTCCAGTCGCCATTGCGGGCAAGACAGAAAACACGCACCTGATAGGACAGGGCAACGCCGCCTGCAGAACGGATGTCATTGCAGGCTTCGGTTTCGCGCCCCAAAAGCAGGGCAATGTCAAATTCACGCCTGAACAGATCGGCATTGCGTGTCTCTATTGAAGATACCAGGGCGTGGGCATCCTCAAGGAACCCCAGTTCAAGCAGCTTATCAATGCGCGCAAGCAGCAAACGTCCGTTGCCATTTTCAGGTGCCGCCGCTTCTGCCAGAAGAATTTCGCGGCGCAAAGCAGACAAAGCCGGCAGCGGCGTGCGTGGGCTGGTGACAATCTGTTCAATGATCTGATTTGTTTGTGCATTGCCCCAAAGGCGGGCCGGAAAACCGGTCACAGAAGGCGGCAACAGCCCGGCGGCGTCAGGGCTGGGGGCATCAAGGCTTTGGACGGAAATGCTTTCCACGGCAGCGCTGGTTGATGTGGCGGGTTCATCCAGCGTGAATTCCTGCGGGTCCGCAAGAGAATCTGACAGCCAGTCAATGGCGGACATGGGGCCGTTTTCTGTGGGCGCTGTCTGGGCTTGCAATGCGGGTGCGGCTGCCGCCAGAATTGTAACGACAGAACATGCGCGCGTCAGCCGGCCGATTGATGTGCCTTTGAGGCCCATATCAGTTTGTTTCCAACGTCACGGGTTCGGCTACATCGGTTTGTGCCGGACTCAGATCACCGAGATAAGCAAAGCCCAGTAGTCCGATAAAACCAAGAATTACCAGAAAAATCAGAAGTTTTATCAGTCGTGCCATCATTGTGTGCCCCCAGGGATCGTCAGTTTTTGCCACCTTCAGGCGGTCTCTGTGCAACTTATATATGGTCTTTTCCCGAATTTCACGTCATTCAGTGTCACAAGATGTGAATTTAAGCGGGGAATGGCCGGAATGGCGCTGCAGCTGAAGAAAACCGTTGTGATGGTGGGGATGATGGGGGCCGGAAAAACCGCCATTGGCCGGGCCGTTGCAGACGTTCTGGGCGTGCCTTTCATGGACAGCGATGAAGAAATTGTGCGTGCTGCCCAGATGGAAATTTCCGAGATATTTGAACGGGATGGCGAAGGTTTCTTCCGCGATCGTGAACATGAGGTCATCTCACGTCTTCTGGAAGAAGGCCCCTGTATCCTGTCAACCGGTGGCGGTGCATTTCTGGCGGAACGCAATCGTGATGTGATCTCTGAGAAAGGCGTTTCTGTCTGGCTGCGTGCGGATCTGGAATTGCTGTGGTCGCGCGTGCGGCACAAAGACACGCGTCCGCTGCTGCGCACCCCGGACCCGAAAGCAACGCTGACCGAACTGCTGACCGCCCGTCAGCCGCATTATCAAAACGCTGATCTGGTGGTGGACAGCCGTGAAGACTACAGTATTCCTGATATGGCCGAACGGGTTGTTGGTTGCCTGAAGACACGCCCGGATGTGATTGAAAATAAATAAGAAGGTGAACGGCATGATCGAGACACTCCGCGTTGAACTGGGCGAACGCGCCTATGATATCCGGATCGGTTCAGGGCTGATTGCCCAGGCAGGTGCAGAGATCGCACCGCTTCTGAAACGCAAACGTGTTGCGGTGATCACAGATGAAAACGTCGCGGCGCTGCATCTTGATGCGCTGCAATCCGGTCTTGCGGCGGAAGGCATCGCGATGACAGCTTTGACCTTGTCTGCGGGTGAGGCCACCAAATCCTGGCCGCATTTCACCCGCACCGTGGAATGGTTGCTGGATCAGCAGGTGGAACGTGGCGATATTGTTGTCGCCTTTGGCGGCGGGGTGATTGGCGATCTGACAGGGTTTGCGGCCTCTGTGCTGCGCCGGGGCGTGCGTTTTGTGCAGATCCCGACGTCTCTTCTGGCGCAGGTTGATAGTTCTGTTGGTGGTAAAACCGGTATAAACGCGCCCCAGGGTAAAAACCTGATCGGGGCGTTTCATCAGCCATCGCTGGTGCTGGCGGATGTGGGCGTGCTTGGCACATTGACCCCACGTGATTTCCTGGCCGGGTATGGCGAAGTTGTAAAATACGGCATGCTGGGTGATGAAAGCTTCTTTGAATGGCTGGAACAGAATGGCCCGGCGCTGGCGGCGGGGGATGAAGCCCTGCGGATCGAAGCTGTGCGTCGGTCCTGCCAGATGAAAGCTGACATCGTTGCACGGGATGAAACCGAGCAGGGCGATCGCGCGCTTCTGAACCTGGGTCACACATTCTGCCACGCGCTGGAAGCGGCCACGGGCTATTCTGATCGCTTGCTGCATGGCGAAGGCGTGGCGATTGGCTGTGCGCTGGCTTTTGAAACCTCGGCCCGTCTGGGGCTGTGTTCTCAGGAAGCACCATCGCGCGTGCGCGCGCATCTGCGCGACATGGGAATGAAAGTTGACCTTGCCGATATTCCCGGTGATCTGCCGGATGCCGATGCGCTGATTGCGCTGATGGGTCAGGACAAAAAGGTGGTTGAAGGCCAGCTGCGTTTCATCATGGCGCACAGTATTGGCGATGCCTTTGTCACAGCCGATGTGGATCGCGCAGTTGTGAAATCGGTGCTGGAGGATGCTCTGGCCGCCTGTTGATGTCGGGATCCTATAAACTTCAGAGGTAATCTGTTGATACGTTACGGTGATCGCCCCCATCTGTTTTCCCTGGTCGCTTTGATCTGGGGGATGCTGCTGTTGTTGAGTGCATCTCCCTGGGCTTTCGGGCTTTTGCCTGGCTGGATTCTCACCAACGACAGGGCAATCATGCTGGCCCTTGTGATTGGATCAACCTGTTTGCTCAGCTTTCCAGGGTCTCCTGTGTGGCAGAGAGCAGGCCTGGCTTTGGTCGCTTGCGTTGTCATGTTGACGCCTCTTATTTTCGCAAGTGAAATTGCAGCGGCGGGCGGGCAGGCCCGGGGCGCGATGGTTTGGTTCGCATTGGCTGGTGTACTGCTGGTTCTCTGGGCCATCCATCGGGTGTTGGGCTGGCTGAGGCTTTCCCTGGTTATGATCACATTGATCTATTGTGTGATTGGCCATCTGGATTTCATACCAGACGATCTGCGCTGGCGCGGGGCATCTCTTTCAAAACTGATGAACCATTTCTGGACAACAGGTGAAGGTGTCTTCGGGGGTATGATGGGCTATGCCGCAAAGTTCCTGCTTATCGAACTGTTGCTTTGGTCTTTGGTTGTTCGGGGCTTTGTCGGGGAAACACACCTGCCATTTTCCGGGATCCTGTTGCTGCTGGCGCTGGGGCCTTATCTGGAAAGCTTTGTGAGGCAGCTGTTTTCCCTGCCACTCGGTCTGCATTATATCATTGTAACACTGACGATTGCCGTTCTTTTGTTGGCGCATCAGATTTTTGCGCTGTTCCGGCGCAATATTGCATTGCGGGAGTTTGTTCTGGCCATGCTGTTGATTGCGACGGCATTGGGTGTGAAGGCTTTCTTTACCGTTCACCACGGTTATTCACCGGTTCGGTCGGTCTTTTACGCGATCTTTTCTGTGGCCGGGGTGATCTTGCTTCAGGTTCTCTTTGATATTTTGTGCGGTAGGGTGCATTTCGTACAAGGGTTGAAGTGGTTTTCACGTGCCGTGTGTGACGCCGTAATACGCGCGATGTTCCATGCAATATGGATCGTGCTGGCTTACACGGGGATCGCGCTGATCATGGGGGCGGCAAGTCTGACCGGAATGGGGCAGCTTGCAGCCGATCTGATCGACAACCGGGGACAGGATCTTAGCATTGCAGCTGTTATACTGGGGGGATCGGTTCTGGCCGGGCCGTTTCTTTTGCCATTGGCCGGCTGGTGGCGGTATGGTCGCCCAGCGTCAGTCAAATAAAAAACGCCGCAATATTGCGGCGTTTTCCAGTAAAAAATTCTGGGATCAGAACGGGATCTCATCGTCCAGATCAGATGCCGGAGCAGGGGCCGGGGGTCCGCCGCCCTGGTTGCCACCACCGCCGTAGCCACCCTGACCACCGCCATAGTTGTCGCCACCATAGCCGCCGCCTTGACCACCGCCCTGGCCGCCACCGTAACCACCACGGCTGCCGCCACCCTGGCCACCGCCTTCGCCACGGCCATCCAGCATGGTCAGCGTGCCGCCGAAGCCTTGCAGAACAACCTCGGTTGAATAACGGTCATTGCCAGACTGATCCTGCCATTTGCGGGTCTGAAGCTGACCTTCAACAAACACTTTGGATCCTTTGCGCAGATATTGTTCGCAGACGCGTACCAGGCCTTCGCTGAAAACGGACACAGTGTGCCATTCGGTTTTCTCACGACGTTCGCCGGTGTTGCGATCTTTCCAGGCCTCAGACGTCGCAATACGCAGATTGCAGACTTTGCCGCCATTGTTAAAGCTGCGCACTTCCGGGTCTGCCCCGAGATTGCCAATCAGCATAACTTTATTGAGTGAACCGGCCATGAAGCACATCCTCTGTTTGTCTGTTTCGCGGTGCGTGATCTGCACCCGCTATGTATTTTCCAGCAACCATACAGATGGTCGGGGGGGACAGGAAGCAGTTTGCTGTTGAAAACTAAAATTTGTGTAAACTGGCGGTGGATTGCCTGGGGGAGACTCAGAATTGCGTTGCAACTGGTGAAATGATAAAAGCAGCTTATGTTGTTGCGTGGTATTGGTTTTGTAATCCGGAGACAGAACAGAATGATAAGCAGACTGAAAAGCCAGACGGCGTTTGTTATCTCTCTTTTGCTGCTGTCCAATGCGGCGGATGCGCAAAGCGCACCGCATAACCGGTTGCTGCAACAGCTAAGCGTTCTGGATGGTCGCGCTGCCGAACAGTACAATAATTCCGTTAGATTACAGCCACCTACGGTGACAAACCTGGGGCGTCGGGATGAGGTCCCGGCTTATACCGGGCAGTACCGGGGGGAATATACGCAGATGGCGCGCGCGGCCGCGCGGCGCTATAGCATTCCCGAAGATCTGTTTCTGCGGCTTGTGCAGCAGGAAAGCAACTGGAACCCCAATGCGCGTAGCAGTGCCGGGGCGATTGGCTTAGCGCAGCTTATGCCGGGAACCGCGCGTATTCTGGGGGTAAACCCCCGTGATCCAAGACAAAATCTGGATGGTGGTGCGCGTTACCTGAAGGAACAATACGACAAATTCCGGTCCTGGCGGTTGGCGCTTGCCGCTTATAATGCCGGGCCTGGTGCGGTTGAACGTCATGGCGGTGTGCCGCCTTATCGCGAAACCCGGAATTATGTGCGTCGTATCCTGGGCAGCAGCTGAAATTTAAAGAGTTTAAACCTCAGAAATAGCGAAGTTTACAATCTTTAAAGTCGCCGAAGCATGGAGTTTAAACTCTTTACGTTGGTCATTTTGAGTATTTTCGCACCCTTTCAGTCCGTGCCCGGACAGGGACGCAGTGGTCACTTAACGCAGTTAGCCGGATGGAAAGCAGTCTGTCAGCATTGGCTTGCCCCGGACTGGAAATCATGAGAAAGGGGCGCGAGATAAGTCAGGAAAGCTGTCATATGGTGAACCCGGGCCGGGCGCAGAAGATTGCGGAAATCGGCGAAGCGCTGCATCGCAGTGGCTGTGCGCCCTATAAAATTGAAAAATATGTGCAGCATTACGCCCGTAAGCTGGGCGTGACCGTTGTTGTGCAGGCGACGCCGACCTCGGTCAGTTTTCAGTTTCCCGAGGAAGACAATCAGATCCTGATGCGCCGTATGGATCCGGCGGGGATTGATCTGGGCCTGCTGGCGCGCACGATCATTCGCATTCATCGCGATGATGACACGCATATCGGCTATGTTCCTTACCCGACCTGGCTGACGGCGTTGGCGCATATTTCCATCCCTCCGATTTTCCTGATCCTTGTGGGCAGCAGCCTTCAGGCGATCGGGTTTGCGGCGATTCTGGGTGTTCTGGTCTGGATCTGTCAGCAGGTCTGTCAGGGCGAGAGGGCGAATTTTGTGGAATTCCTCAGCGCGCTGATCGTCGGAATTACAGTGGCTGCGATCAGTGCGGGCGGGGCCGAGGTGCCGGTCTGGGGACTGTGCATTGCGGCGATTGTTCTGTTTGTCCCCGGGCTTTCGATCGCCAATTCCCTGGAATGTCTGGCCTTTAATGACCTGATTTCCGGCACAAGCCTGTTTACCCAGGCGATGTTTGTTTTCACCAAACTGTTTATCGGCATTTTCATTGGTCTTAATATTGGTGAGACGATCTTTGGCACGGGTCTGCATGCCCCGAATGTGAATGAGGTCATCTGGTGGTGGCCCGTGGTGGCTTTGCCTGTTTTCAGCTTTGCCCTGGGTATTATTTTTAACGCACGTCCCGTTGATATAGCCCTGGCTCTGCCTGTGACTGCGCTGGGTCTTTGGGGGCCTCTGTGGCTTGGCTTTGGTGCCGGCTGGATCACCGGAACCTGGGTGACGGCCGCCTGTATCACGCTGTACGGAACCTGGCTGGCAAAGAAGATGAACCTGACCGGCGCGATCTATATTATGCCCGGAATTTTGCTTTTGGTGCCGGGAAGCCGTGTGTTATTTGGCGCGACCCAAAGCCTGTTCAACGAAAGCCTGATGCCCGTGCAAGGCGTTGGATTGTCAGCGTTTCTGATGTTCGCGGCAATTGTCGCCGGACAGATCACGGCGCTGTCGCTTTATTCCCAGAAGAACCGGAATTTGGTCAGCTGACGTCTTGTTTTAAGGCCTGGCGTTACCCACCTTAAGCGCATTGATGTGAGGTGAGATATGCTTGAGGTTGTTTTTCAGATTGTATTTGAAGTCCTGATTTATGGATTTGTCGGAGGTGTGGGGCGCTACATCTATGGGGACGAAAACCAATCAGGGTTTGCAATGGTTCGTCTGGGACTTCGCCTGTTTGTATTTTTCGGCGCCGCATTTCTGGGGGGAGGTTGCCTGGGACTCTTGCCGACAGGTCATTGGGCTTTCCTGATCGGGATCCCCTGGTTCCTGTGTTTCGCGATTTTTCTTTACTATGAAAAAACACGCGGATCCTTCGCTTTGTGGATTGCGGGCCTCGTTTCAGGCCTGGTGTTAGCGGCCCTCGCTTTGTCTTGAAGCGCTGCAATTGGATCGGCTTGTCCTTTTGTAATTGATCTCTGCCCTGACCAGACGAAGTAAATGGGGCGGACTATGCTTAGATTTTCATTTTGGAGAAATCGTGTGGAAGCAATATTTGAACTCATATTTGGGGCAATCACATGTTTGTTCCTTTATCTCTTTTACGGAACAGAAGATCGGCCAAGGCATATGGCCTGGCGTGTTGGTCTGAGAGCAATCGCTTTTTCCGGAGCGATTGGTGCTATCTTAGCCCTTCTGTTTCCGGTTTTAGTGTTTGTCCCTGTCTATATTTGGGTTCTCTGGGCAATAGTGTTTTTGTGTGTGTTGGTAATAGAGTTTGAAGTCGTGAACAGGAAGATCGGAATCCTTTTATCTACTTTGGCGGTAATGATGTTGTGTGCTCTGGGTTATTCAGCAATTTGGGCAACCGCAGTGTGATTAATAAGAAAAGCCCGGGCGTTTGACCCGGGCTTTTCGTGTTTGTGGGGTTTGCTTATTCCGCTGCGATCTTGATGACCGGGCCCATGCGGGCTAGCACATCGTCGGCGAGGTGGCATTTGATCTGGTGCTTGCCTTCAAGCTTGCGCACCGGTGGCACCTCTTTCTCGCAAAGACCGCCAGGCACCTCGGATTTCCAGCGACAGCGCGTCTGGAACGGGCAACCGCTTGGCGGGTTCATCGCGGATGGGATGTCGCCTTCAAGAACGATGTGTTCCTTTTCAATCGAGGTATCCGCGATTGGAACCGCTGACAGCAGGGCTTCGGTATAAGGGTGGTAGGGCGGCTGGAAGACCTGATCGGTCGTGCCCAGTTCCACCACATGGCCCAGATACATCACCATGACGCGATCCGACAGGTAGCGCACAATCGACAGATCGTGACTGATGAACAGCAGCGTGGTTTTGTTTTCACGCTGGATTTCCATCAACAGATCCGTCACCGCGGCCTGTACGGATACGTCAAGCGCGGAAACCGGTTCATCCGCCACAACGATTTGTGCATCACCGGCAAAAGCGCGTGCAATACCAACACGTTGCTTCTGACCACCAGACAGTTGACGCGGCATACGATCGGCGAATACACGGGGCAGCTTCACCAGATCCAGCAGCTTCAGCATCCGGTCACGGCGATCATGATCGCTTTCGCCGATGTCGAAGATTTCCAGTGCCCGGATGATCTGACGCCCGACGGTCATGGACGGGTTCAGCGTATCAAACGGGTTCTGGAAGACCATCTGCACGGAAGACACGGTTTCTGTGTCGCGGTCTTCAATCGGGGTGTCCTGGATGTCATTGCCATTCAGGGTGATCTTGCCATCTGTCGCGGTTTCAAGCCCCATCAGAACCTTGGCAAAGGTCGATTTACCACAACCGGATTCGCCCACAATCGCCAGGGTTTCGCTTTCGCGAGCCTCAAAGCTGAGGGTTTCATTGGCTTTGACGACTTTCTTCTCGCCACCGCTGAACAGCGCGTTTGCAGCCACCTCATAGTATTTCTTGAGGTTGTCCATTTTCAGAACGACTTTGCCAGGTTTGGCTTTTTCTGTCTGATTGCCGGCCTGGATCGGGGCGTCCCAATCGATTTCCTTGAACTTCAGGCAGCGGCTTTCATGACTGCCGGCTTCATTCGCCGGGTCCATGGTGATGTAGCCCTGGTCGCAACGCCCTTCCTCAAAATAGTCGCAGCGCGGGCCAAAGTTACAGCCGTTTGGACGTTCATGGGGCAGGGGGAAGTTGCCGGGGATCGCCACCAGAGGACGGGCGTTCTTGTCGGCACCGGGCAGAGGGATCGAACGGAACAGCGCCTGTGTGTAAGGGTGCTGCATTTCGTCGAAGACCTCGGCGATGGAGCCGCGTTCAACCGCCTCACCGGAATACATGACGCAAAGACGGTCACAGGTTTCCAGCACCAGACCAAGGTTGTGCGAAATGAACAGCATGGAAGTGCCGTATTTCTTACCAAGGTCTTTCACCAGTTCCACAACAGCCGCCTCAACCGTCACGTCAAGCGCGGTTGTGGGTTCATCGAGGATCAGAAGGGCAGGTTTGGACATCAGCGCCATGGCGATGACGATCCGTTGCTGCTGACCACCGGACAGTTGGTGCGGATAGCTTTCAAGCATGCGCTTGGGATCCGGCAGCTTCACATCGGTCACAACTTCAAGGGCGCGGGCGTAGGCCTCTTCCCTGGTTGCGCCATCATGCAACATCGGCACTTCCATCAGCTGCGGGCCGATTTTCATCGCGGGGTTCAGGGACGCCATAGGTTCCTGGTAGATCATGGCGATCTCATTGCCGCGAATGTGGCGCAGTTCCGCGTCATCCATTTCGGCCATATCGCGACCTTTGAATTTTACAGAACCTCCAACGATTGAACCGTTTTTGCCAAGATCCCGCATGACGCCCAGGGCCACGGTGGATTTGCCGCAACCGGATTCGCCTACAAGGCCTACGGCTTCGCCAGGTGCCACAGAGACAGAAAAATCCATCACCGCAGGGATTTCATGCAAGCGGGTGAAGAAGCTGATCGACAGTTTTTCGATTTCAAGAACCGGGCCGTCGTAATCTGCAAGTTTACTCATTCAGGTAACTCCTCAGTCAATGAAGGCAGGCCGCGTGAACGGCCCGCCCTTAGCTCGGTTAATCTTTCAGGGCTTCTTCGCGCAGGCCGTCTGCCAGCAGGTTCAGGCCAAGCACAAGGCTGAGAAGCGCAAATGCAGGGACAAGAACAGGATGGGCATAGGCGCGCAGCAGGCCACGACCAAGGTTAATGGTTGTCCCCCAGTCCGGGCTGTTGGTTTCCAGACCCAGGCCAAAGAAACCAAGGGTCCCCAGCAGGATGGTGGCGTATCCGATGCGCAGACAGAAATCCACGATCAGCGGGCCACGCACGTTTGGCAGGATTTCCCACAGCATGATGTACCAGGGGCCTTCACCACGGGTCTGACCGGCTGCAACATAGTCACGGGATTTGATATCCAGTGTCAGGCCACGCACGATCCGGAACACAGTGGGTGAGTTCACGAAGACAACCGATACAAACACAACAAGAATGTTGGGGTCCGGGTTAAAGGCATCCAGGGCCGCCGGCAGAATGCGAATGGCACTGTCGCCACCATTCTGGCTGACGAAAGACAGATAAATCCAGCCACCAATCACCCAAAGGGCAATCAGCATCGGGTTGCGCTTGCCCGGATCTGTGTAAAAGCGGGAATTGATCAGAACCGTCAGGAAGACCAGCGGGAACAGGAACAAGACAGCTGCCATATACTGGGGCAGGCCGGTCGCTACGATTTCCTTTGTCACCAGAAGGTAGAACAGCAGGATCACCGGGAAGGCCAGGATCAGGTTGGCCAGGAAAGACAGGATTGTGTCAAGCTTGCCACCAAAGTAACCCGCAGGCAGGCCCAGGGTGATGCCAACCATAAAGGCCATCAGCGTGGCCAGCGGTGCAATCATGATCACAATACCGGACCCGTAAAGCACCCGTGAGAACACGTCACGCGCCTGTTTGTCGCCGCCCAGAAGGTAGTGACCTGTGCCATCGCCCAGCGCTTCGCCAGGGAGTGCATGTTTCATTGAGGTTTCGAAAAACTGCGGATCATAGGTCATGATCCAGCCAAAGACATTGGTGAAGAGGGCGGTAAAGACCCAGAACATCACAATGCCATAGCCGATCATGCCGACGGTTGAATCGAACAGTTTGCCGTAGAGGCCCAGTTTGCGTTTGTAAGCAATGGACACCCAGAATGTTGCGATAAGCGCAATCCATACGGGGGTCAGTTGCATGATGATACGGGTGATTACGCCACCCCAGGAAAGTTCTTCCATCGTTCAGACCTCCTTATGAAATGCGGATACGCGGGTTGAGGAAAACATAGCCAATGTCACTGATCAGCTGCGTCAGCAGCACGACCACAACAGAGACAACTGAAACGCCAAGCAACAATTCAATGTCATTGTTCCCGGCAGCCTGAACAAGCGCCCAGCCAAAGCCTTTGTAGTTGAACAAAGTCTCAACAATCACAACGCCGTTCAGCAGCCATGGGATCTGCAGCATGATCACGGTGAATGGCGCAATCAGCGCGTTGCGCAGGGCGTGTTTCATCACGATTGTGCGGAAAGACAGGCCTTTCAGGCGCGCTGTCCGGATGTATTGCGCGGTCATGACTTCGGTCATAGAAGCGCGTGTCATCCTGGCAATATAGCCCATGCCATAAAGGGAAATGGTGATCACCGGCAGAGTGAAGTTTTCAAGGCTTGGCTCTTCCATCGCTTTGGTGGCACTGCCCTTGAAGATCTTCCAGCCGACACCAGAGGCGAAGAACGTGATCAGAAGAACACCGGATACATATTCCGGCGTTGCGGTGGTGATGATCGACAGCGTCGACAGAGAGCGGTCTGTGCGGGATCCTTCGCGCATACCGGCCAGAACACCGATGATCAGGGCAGAGGGGACCATTACGATCAGCACCCACATCATCAGATAGCCTGTCAGGCCAAGCTTGTCGCTGATCACAGAGGACACTTCATTATCAAGTGCTGTGGAACGGCCCCAGTCGTTTTGAAGGATACCGCAGTAGGTCGGTGCATCTTCGGGTGCGACGCCAGCGACAATGCAACGTCCGCTGACATTGCCTTCTTCATCGGTAAAGGTGAAGCCGGGTACAACCCCGATCCATTCGCCATATTTCACAAAAAGAGGCTGCGCATAACCGCGTTCGGCCAGCCAGCTGACGACTTCTTCGTCAGACATACGCTGGTTGCCTTCACTTTTGGCGAGCTTTTCAAGGTTAGGATAAAGATTGGTCAGCCAGAACACTACAAATGTCAGGCAAAGCGCCGTGAGGAACATAATCCCCAGGCGACGTAATATAAAGAGTCCCATGATTTCTCCGCTGTCAGCTGACTGTCGTCAGGGAATTTACTGCGCCGTTTTCCGGCGTCTGTCGCTGGCTTAAGCGTGCCCTGGCGCGATCTGGATGGGTCAGTTTTTCACTGCCGGGGCGAACGGGGCCGCCTGATGCAGCCCCGCCATTGTTCAGATGATCCGTGGATCAGGCAGAGAAGCCCCACTTGTAGTGGTGGTGTTCAAAGCCGATGTGCTGTTCCACGCCGTGCAGACCTTCAACGGTGTGACGGTAGAGGCTGCGCCAGTATGGCTGAATGGTCACGGCCTGTTCCTGGATCAGAGCTTCCATTTTCGCCATAACTTCGCGGCGCTGGTCTGCATCTGCCAGGGAAAGAGCTTCGCCCAGAAGCGCATCGAACTCTTCATTGGCCCAGCCAAATTCGTTCCATGCTTCACCGGAACGATATGCCAGCGCGTGGATCTGCACGCCCAGCGGACGGTGGTTCCAGTTGGTCAGAGAGAACGGGTACTTTGTCCAGTCATTCCAGAAGGTAGAACCAGGCAGAATGGTACGCTTACATGGGATGCCTGCGTCATTCAGCATCGCAGAAACCGCATCACAGGTATCGGAACGATAACCACCGTCGATGGAAATCAGCTCGTGCTCATAGTCGCCCATGCCGGCTTCTTCCATAAGCGCTTTTGCAGCGGCAGGATCAAACGGCTGTGGAGGCAGTTCCGCATATTCCGGGTGAACCGGGGATACGTGGTGGTTTTCCGCAAGGGAACCTTTGGACGACAGGCCAAGTTCAAGGCAGACAGCGTTATCAACAGCCATCTGGATGGCCTTACGCACGCGCACGTCTTCGTAAGGACGCTTGCCATCAACTTCAGCAACCTGGTTCGGACGTACAACAACGGTCGCCGCTGTGGTAACTTCGGATTTCGGGAAGCCCAGATCGTCAAGGATCTCGATGAACTCACCTTCGGTCCGGTGCAGCATGTCAACTTCTCCGCCTTCCAGCGCAGAAAGATAGGCCGCAGGATCTGTACCATAGTCGACATATTCAATCGCATCGAGGTATGGACCACCATAAACAGCGGTGCCCCACCATTCCATGTCGTTGCGCTCAAGCTTGCCTTTTACGCCAACTTCCAGCTCTGTGATCTTATATGGACCGGTGCCAACAAGATCCTGAACAGAAGCTTCCGGGTTGTAGTCTTTGTGCACAACCGCAGCAGGGTAGTCAGACAGGCCTGGAATGATGGAAATATCCGGCTGTGGCATGGTGACGACAACGGTGTGACTGTCGGTTGCAACGGCCGCGCCTTCAATCATCTTACCAGTGTCAGCATCCACGAGGGTCGCAAGACGGCCCGCCATCGAGTTCGCATCAACAGTTTTGTCACACCAGCGCTGGATGTTGTTCACAACATCGTCTGCAGTGAAGTCAGAACCATCAGACCATTTCACGCCCTCACGGACTTTCAGGGTGTAAACGGTTGCGTCGTCGTTTGCTTCCCAGCTTTCCAGCAGCATGCCGCGGAAGGAACCATCGTTGTTGTATTCGATGAGATATTCCAGAGTACCGCGGGTCATGTTGCCGATTTCGGACCAGTCAGAAGTCCGTGTATCTTTTGGCGCACGTACTTCCATCTGAACACGCAATGTGCCGCCAGGTTTGATGTGGCCATCCGCAAGTGCTTCAGATGGTGCAACCGCGCCGATCAGGCCGTAGGCCGCAGTCGCGCTTACGCCCAGCGCCGTGGAGCGGGTCAGGAATTCACGGCGGCTGAGTTTGCCCTCGGAAAATTCCTTCGCATACATATCCGCTGCCGGATGCACCTTATTTGAAGTTGTGGTCTTAAGCGTCATCGTTTTCTCCCTGTGACACGTTTTATTCTAAGTTGCCTCGCCGATGATCTGATGTTGAACAGATCGGCCGGAACTGGTGACAGATCCGACGGGCCCTGATACGGGGGCTCTTTTTGAATGCGGCAGCAAGCAGACTATAATTACCTCGCCATTCGGCACCAGAAAATCCACCGGGTCAATGTTTACCTTCGGCACTTAAGGGTTTATTTGCGACATTTCATTTGATGTAAAACGACTTGCGTGCATAATTTTCAGCACCCGGGTGCAAATAACTCAGGTTATGGCGTCAGAACGCTTTCTGGTTGTATTTCAGGAAAATGCTTAGTCATTAAGCGGGATCAGCACCGGGTTGCGGTGTTTATATAAGGTACATTGAGCCACGACAGAATCGCTGAGAGAATCAGCGTGGAAGCGTGAAGCTGTTCCAGTCAGACATACGTTTACGAAACCAGGTGCGCTGGCGTTTGGCATATTGACGAGACGATATGATGGCAGCCTCGCGGGCGGCGTCTAACGTCAGGTCGCCCTGCAGATATGCGATCAGTTCGGGGGCGCCGATGGCTTTGGACGACAGTCGTGCAGGATCCCAGTCAGGCAACATCGCCCGGGCTTCTTCAATTGCACCGCCTTCCAGCATCAGATCAAAGCGTTTTTCAATCCGGGCGTTGAGCCAGTTCACGTCTGTATTCATGACGATCGGAAAGGCACTGGAAGGGGGTAACAAAGGCGGGGGTGTTTCATCCTGCCAGGCAGCAATACCACGGCCCGTGGTACGCTGAACCTCCCAAGCGCGTTGAACGCGGGCCGGGTTCATCAGATCAATGCGTGCGGCCGTGACCACATCAAGATCCGCGATCATCGCCTCAAGGCCATGTGTTGCGAGGCAGGCATCGGCTTCTGACCTGACTTCGGGTGCAGTGGCGGGAATTTCTGCCAGCCCTTCACAAAGTGCCCTGAAATAAAGCCCGGTGCCGCCCACGATTACGGGACGCGGCTGAACGGGTGCCAGAAAAGGCGTGACATCACGCAGCCAGGCCCCGACGGAATAGTCGTCCGTATAGGAAACGTGGCCATAGAGGTGATGCGGGGCCTGTGCTTCTTCCTCTGGTGAAGGGCGGGCCGTCAGAATGCGCCAGCCGGAATAGACCTGCAGCGCATCGGCATTCACAATAACGCCGCCACCGCGCGCAACAATTTCCAGCGCCAGCGCGGATTTACCCGAAGCTGTCGGGCCGGCAATCAGCACGGGCATGTCATCCGGAATATCAAAGGGCAGGTCGTTCATAGGGGCGGTTTAGGCGCTGACTGATGCAAGGTCAAATCCGCTGTTTTCCCGGACCAGGCAGAAAAAGGCGCAAATCACGCCTGCCTGCCGCTTTCACCGGTTGTCACCAGGGCGCGGGTCTGACATTTTAGGTCAGCTTCAGAATAAAAATGTCAGTATCAGGGGACGTCACATGCCAGGCGATGCAAATCACGCGGAAAATCCAGGAAAAACCACGTTTAAACGGGTTATGTTGAAAATCTCTGGTGAGGCCCTGATGGGCGATCAGGGCTTTGGCCTGCATCCGCCGACAGTGGAACGGATTGCGCGCGAAGTGCAGACAGTACAGGCCATGGGCGTCGAAGTTTGCATGGTGATAGGTGGCGGCAATATCTTCCGTGGCCTTCAGGGATCAGCCCAGGGGATGGAACGCACCACTGCCGACTATATGGGCATGCTGGCAACTGTGATGAACGCGCTGGCGATGCAGGGGGCACTGGAAAGCCTTGGCATTCATTCGCGTGTGATTTCGGCGATTCCGATGGATCAGGTTTGCGAGCCTTACATCCGCCGCCGCGCTGTGCGTCACCTTGAAAAGAAACGGGTCTGTATCTTTGCGGCCGGCACAGGCAACCCTTACTTCACCACCGACACCGCCGCGACTCTGCGGGCCAATGAAATGCGCTGCGAGGCGATCTTTAAAGGCACCAAAGTTGACGGTGTATATGACAAAGACCCGGCAAAGCATGATGATGCGGTGCGTTATGATGACATCACCTATGATGAAGTACTGCAAAAGCATCTGGGTGTGATGGACGCCTCTGCGATTGCGCTGGCACGGGACAATGATCTGCCGATTATTGTGTTTTCACTGGATGAACCCGGCGGCTTCCGTGGCATTCTGGCCGGTGAAGGCACCTATACACGGGTGCACACTTAAGGTTATAGCTTAGAGATACCCCGAACAGGCCCGGGCAACCGGGAAGGGCCAAAGAACAAAGAGAGACTGGATATGTCCGACGATTTCATGCTCGACACAGATGACCTTCAGCGCCGTATGGATGGTGCGATGGGCGCTCTGAAAACTGAATTTGCATCCCTGCGTACAGGCCGCGCGTCGGCGTCTATGCTGGAACCTGTGATGGTGGACGCTTATGGTTCGCGCACACCTGTTAACCAGATCGGTACTGTGAACGTGCCGGAGCCACGTATGGTGACCCTGAACGTCTGGGACAAAGCCCTGGTCGGTCCTGCTGAAAAGGCGATCCGTGAAAGTGGCCTTGGGATTAACCCACAGCTGAACGGCACAATCATCATGCTGCCGATCCCGGAACTTAACGAAGAACGCCGTCGTGAGCTGGGTAAAGTGGCCGGTCAATATGCCGAAAGCGCCCGGGTTTCTGTGCGTAACATTCGCCGTGACGGGATGGAAACGCTGAAGAAAGCCAAAAACGATGGTCTTTCTGAAGACGAACATAAAATCTGGTCTGACGAAGTTCAGGACATGACGGATAAGGCCATCGCTGCGATTGATACTGCGCTGACCACCAAGCAGGAAGAAATCATGCAGGTTTAACCTGTTTTGCCGGGCGCATTCTGGTGCGCCTGGCGATTTGTTAACCGGTTTTTGCTTTGCTGACCGGACGGATTTTATCTGAAAAGGGGCAGAAGTGCCTGAAGTTTTGCAAAATGCAGAAGAAAGCGCTGTGCAGTCCGTTCCTGGTGGGGCAGATCATGTGGCGATCATCATGGATGGAAATGGCCGTTGGGCCACGCAACAGGGTAAACCACGCCTGTTCGGGCATCGGGCCGGGGCGAAACGCGTTCGCGAAATCGTTGAAAGCTGCCCTGATCTGGGCGTGAAATATCTGACGATTTTTGCCTTCTCGACGGAAAACTGGAAACGCACCCAGGCCGAAGTTGCAGGCCTGATGATGCTGTTTCGTCGTTACATCACCAAAGAAACCCAGGCACTGAATGAAAAGAACGTGCGGGTGCGTTTCATTGGCGACCGGGTGCGGCTTGATAAAAAGCTGCAGACCCTGATGGACGAGCTGGAAGAACTGACGAAAGACAATACATCTGTGAACCTGACGATTGCTATTAACTATGGCGGCCGGGATGAGGTAGCGCGCGCGATCAAGGATATTGCGCGGGATGTGCGGGATGGCAAGCTGGATGCGGAAGGCGTGAATGAAGGTACGCTTTCAAGTTATTTAGATACAATGGTTTTACCTGATCCGGATCTTGTTATCCGGACGTCCGGCGAAGCACGAATTTCGAACTTTCTGCTTTGGCAGTCGGCTTATGCAGAATATGAGTTTATTGACACGCTCTGGCCGGATTTTACCCGGGATATCTTTTCAGAGGTACTTGACCGGTTTAACGGCCGTGACCGCCGCTTTGGAGCTGTAAAAAAATGAGCAAATGGGATGACCTGAAACCGCGCGTAATCTCGGCGGTGGTTATGGTGGCTGTTGGGGTTATCGTCACGATTGTCGGAGGGATTCCTTTCGACATTCTGATGCTGATGATTGCGGTTATTGGCCTGCGGGAACTGTGGATGATGATCCGCAAACGTCTGGGCAGCCCGATTGATATTATGATCCTCTTTGCCTATGGTTTTATGATCATCGCAGGCTGTCTGGCCTTCGCGATTACACGCAATCTGGCAGGGCCAGGGGCTGTGTTTTTCCTGGCGGGGATTGTCGTTGTTTCTGATATTGCCGGGTATTTTGCCGGGCGCATCATTGGCGGTCCAAAGTTCTGGCCCCGTGTCAGCCCGAAGAAAACCTGGTCAGGGACGGTTGCCGGCTGGATTGGTGCCGCACTGTTTGGCGTGATTGGCATGGTTCAGACTGGCGAGATCCTTTTTCCACTGGTGGCTGCGCTTCTGGCCTTTGCGGGGCAGATGGGGGACATCATTGAAAGTGCGATCAAACGGCGTTGCGGTGCGAAAGACAGCGCGGATCTGATCCCGGGACATGGTGGTGTGCTGGACCGTTTTGATGCGATGATTGGTGTTGGTTTTGTGGTTGCCGTTCAGATTTTGCTGACCCAGGGTTGAACCGGGGCTGAACCACATGACACGACGCATTTCTATATTTGGCGTGACCGGTTCCATCGGGCAAAGCACGGTGGATCTGATCAAACGTGATCAGGATGCTTATGATGTGATCGCTTTGTCCGGCGGGCGCAATATTGCGCAGCTGGCGCAGGATGCGATTGACCTGAAGGCTGAAATCGCGGTGACAGCCTTTGAATATCTCTTGCCGGATCTGCGTGCGGCACTGAAGGGCAGTGGCGTTGAAGCCGCGGCGGGCGAGGTGGCTTTGCTAGAGGCTGCAGATCGCCCGACAGATTGGTGTATGAGCGCGATTGTTGGGCTTGCCGGGCTTGCACCGGGGATGCGCGCGCTGCGTCATGGCGGTGTTCTGGCGCTGGCGAATAAAGAAAGCTTGGTTTCTGCCGGCCCAATGATCATGGCCGAGGCTGCGAAATACGGTGCGACCATCCTGCCGGTGGACAGTGAACATTCGGCAATCTTCCAGGCCCTGACAGGTGAGCCGCGCGATGCGGTGGAACGGGTGATTATCACGGCCTCTGGTGGGGCGTTCCGCGACTGGCCGCTGGACGATCTGAGGCATGCCACGCTGGCCCAGGCCTCCAGCCATCCGAACTGGGATATGGGGCAGCGCATTACAATTGATAGTGCATCCATGTTTAACAAGGCGATGGAAATAATTGAGGCGAAAGAGTTTTTCAAGTTCAGCCCCGCGCAAATCGAAGTGCTGATCCACCCGCAAAGCCTGATCCATGCGATGATTGGCTATAATGACGGCGGGCTGATGGCCCATGTTGGGCCGGCGGATATGCGCCATGCCATCGGGTTTGCGCTGCACTGGCCCGACCGGAAACATCTACCGGTGGAACGCCTTGATTTCGCCCGTATCGGCACGTTTGAATTCCGCGCGCCCTGTGACACACGCTATCCCGCTTTACGTCTTGCACGTGAGGTGATGGACACCGGTGGATTGTCCGGCGCTGCTTTCACAGCGGCAAAAGATGCGGCCCTTGATGCGTTTATCGCCGGGCGCTGCGGATTTATGGATATGGCGGGTATGGTCGAAGACGTTTTGACCCGCATTACCCGATCTGGTGATCACAATGCGTCCATGACCCTTGAGAATATCCGACTTACAGACCATCTTGCACAGAAATACGCCGCAGACACCCTGACGGCGCGTGCCAGCTGACGAAAGGCCTGCTCCTTGGAATTTATGTCCCTGTTTAACACCCTTGGGGGTGGTGTCTGGACCGCCGTGATTTTCATCATCGCGCTTTCTGTGATCGTGGCCGTGCATGAATACGGGCACTATATTGTCGGGCGTTGGTCCGGCATTCATGCGGATGTGTTTTCGCTGGGCTTTGGTCCGGTGATTTACGCGCGAACCGACAAACATGGTACGCAATGGCAGATCGCAGCGCTGCCACTGGGGGGCTATGTGAAATTCGCAGGCGACGCGGATGCGGCCTCTGCCGGAAAAGATGATGAGGCAATGGCTGAGCTGTCCCCGGAAGAGCTGCGCCGGACCATGCATGGTGCACCGCTTTGGGCACGCGCCGCAACGGTTGTTGCGGGACCGGTCTTTAACTTTATCCTGTCCATGCTGGTGTTCTTTTTGTTTTTCCTCTTCATGGGGAAGGCCGTTGATCCGCTGACCGTGGGCAATATCCGCGACTATCCGCAGACAGAAAGTGCGCTGCAGGTCGGGGACCAGATCCTGGAAATCAACGGTCAGCTGTTGCCGCAGGACGCCAAAGCCTATCGTGATTTTGTTGATGCACTGCCAGGTGACAATCTTCTGGATTACACCGTCAGCCGCGATGGCGAACGTGTGATCGTTCAGGCACCACATCTGTCGCCGCCCGCTGTTTCTATGGTTGCAGCACGATCTGCCGCCCGGGATGCGGGCATGCAGATTGATGATGTTGTGACGGCGGTTGACGGACAACCTGTCGCCAGCTTCGATCAGATGCGTCAGATCATTCTGGCGTCAGAGGGCAAACCTGTGACGATGGATGTCTGGCGGGCTGGTGAAATGATCAGCGTGACACTGGCTGCGCGCGAACGTGATCACCAGCTGGAAGATGGCACCTTTGAAAAACGCTGGCAGATCGGCCTGAGTGGCGGGGTGCTTTTCACGCCAGCGACCGAAGGGGCTGGGATCTGGAACAGTGCCAGTGGCGCTGTGACCCAGACCTGGGGGATTATCAGTGGCAGTGTGGAAGGCATTTACCACATCTTTGTTGGCACGATCAGCACCTGTAATCTGAATGGTCCCGTTGGCATGGCGCAGAATGTGTCCGCCTTTGCTGAAGTTGGTCTTGCTGATTTCATTCGTATCATTGCGCTGCTGTCGACGGCGGTTGGATTGCTGAACCTCTTCCCGATCCCAATCCTTGATGGCGGACACCTTGTTTTCTTTGCGTATGAAGCTGTCACCGGCAAGCCGCCGGGTGAGAAAGCCCTGCGCATTCTGATGACGCTCGGCCTGACAATCATGCTGTCGCTGATGCTTTTTGCCACCAGCGGTGATTTCTTCTGTAACTGATCAGAGTAACACCAAAATCCAGCACCCTGCGGAATCTTGCAAAGCGGGGTGACTGGCTTTTGACAAGCCCGGGTGCAGCCGTTACTCAGGGTTAAGAATTTTTCACGGACGGGGACCCGATGAGCTGCTTTTCCAATACTTCTGCTTCTGGCCGGAAATCCATTGTTTCGGGCCGTATCCTGCCTGCAACGATTGGCTTTTTCCTTTTGGCATCAACTGCTTCTGTGGTGGTTCCTGATGTGGCGTATGCCCAGCAGTATCGTTTTTCCACGGTTGAAATTACCGGGAACCAGCGCATTGAAAGCGGCACCATTCTGACCTACGCCGGAATCGGCCGGGGCGAACGTGTTTCTGCGGCTGAACTGAACGATGCTTATCAGCGTATTCTGGCCAGCGGGCTGTTTGAAAGCGTTGAAATCATTCCACAAGGCAATCAGCTGGTTATCCGCGTCGTGGAATTCCCGACAGTCAACCGGATCAGCATTGAAGGCAACCGTCGCCTGAAAGACGAAGACCTGATGGCCGCATTGCAAAGCCAGCCACGCCGCGTGTTCAGCCCGGCCGTTGCGGAAGCCGATGCGCAGACCATTACCGAAGTTTACAGCGCAGCCGGACGTCTGGCGGCGACAGTTGAACCAAAGATCATTCGCCGGTCAAACAACCGCGTTGATCTGGTGTTTGAAATCACAGAGGGCCGGGTGGTTGAGGTTGAACGTCTCAGCTTTGTTGGCAACCGTGCGTTTTCTGAACGGCGTCTGCGTCGTGTTCTGGAAACCAAACAGGCCGGCATCTTCCGGGAACTGATCCGTTCCGACAGTTTCATTGCGGACCGGGTTGAATTCGATAAGCAGGTTCTGCGCGATTTCTACCTGTCCCGTGGCTATGTGGATTTTGAAACGCTTTCAGTGAACTCTGAACTTGTGCGTGCGCGTGATGGTTTCCTTGTGACTTTCAACATTCGCGAAGGGCAGCAGTTCCGCGTGGGCGAAGTAACCGTGGTGTCGGATCTGGAAGAAGCCGACCCGGATCTGTTCATGGATGAAGTGCGGATGCGCAGTGGTGCGATTTATTCGCCGTCGCTGATTGAAGAAAACATCGCGCGTCTGGAACGTCTGGCGATCCGTGAAGAGATTGATTTTGTCCGGGTTGAACCACGTGTCACCCGCAATGACGCCGACCTGACCCTGGATGTCGAATATGTTCTCACACGTGGGGCGCGCGTCTTTGTGGAACGCATTGATATTGAGGGCAACAACACCACGCTTGACCGTGTTGTACGCAACCGTTTCCGCGTTGTGGAAGGAGACCCGTTCAACCCACGTGAAATCCGTGAATCTGCGGAACGTGTGCGTGCCCTTGGGTATTTCTCAAATGCGGATGTGAATGCGCGCGAAGGATCATCCCCGGACCAGGTTGTGATTGACGTGGATGTAGAAGAGCAGCCAACAGGTTCGCTTTCCTTCGGAGCCAGCTATTCTGCTGACAATGGTGCGGCTTTCACAATCGGTTTCTCTGAACGCAACTTCCTAGGGCGTGGTCAGACCATCGGGGTGGATTTGAACACAGCTTCCAGCAGCCAGTCCGGTACCTTCCGCTTTGTCGAACCCAACCTGCTGGGTCGTGACCTGGCCTTTGGTCTCGACCTTGGCTATGTTACCACCGACAGTGATAACGCGACTTTTGATACGCGTCGCATCAACTTTACGCCGTCTCTGACCTTCCCGGTCAGTCAGAATGGCCGTCTGCGGGTTTACTATACGCTTGAGCAGAATAAGGTTTTTGATGTTGATAATGCCACTGCAAGTCAGCTTCTGATTAACGATGAGAACCTGGAGACGCAGACGACCTCTGCTATCGGTTATAACTACAGTTTTGACACCCGGCGCACCGGCCTGAACCCGGATGCAGGCGTTGTTCTGCGCTTTGGGCAGGAGTTCGCAGGCCTTGGCGGCGATGCGGAATACATTCGCACAACAGCATTGCTTGGGGCTGAGACAAAAGCCTGGAATGGCGATGTGACCCTTCGTGGTATTCTGGAAGGCGGTATCCATCATTCTCTTGGAGATACGAACAGCACTGTTTTGGATCGCTTCCGTCATAGCAGCAGTCAGCTGCGTGGTTTCTCGTCCAATGGGATCGGACCTTACGATGATGGTGACCATTTGGGCGGGAATTATTATGCCTATGCCCGTCTTGAAGCGGATTTCCCACTGGGCCTGCCGGAGGAATACGGCATTACCGGGGGGCTGTTCCTGGATGCGGGGTCTGTTTGGGGCCTGGATGATAACAACAATGGTCATGGTGGGTTTATTGATGATGATTTCGCACTACGCGCGACCGTTGGCTTCTCCATCTTCTGGGATACGCCGCTTGGCCCGTTGCGGTTTAACTTCTCGCAGCCTCTGAAAGAAGAAGCGAACGATGATACCCGCAGCTTTGATCTGACGATCTCGACCCAGTTCTGATCGGATGACGGCTGTGCAAAATACCATAGGCAGGGGCTTTGCACTTCTGCCTGTGGGGCTGAAAGCCCTGATCTGTCTTTCTGTGTTCACCGTTGCAACACCCGCACTGCGGGCCCAGGAGAATACGGATGCCAACTTGTCGGGTGAGGCAAGTACAGAAGAGTTTCAAACGTTTTCAACGCTTTTGACGATTGAACGCGACCAGCTTTATCAGCGCAGCCAGCTGGGCATTGCCCTTGAAGCGATACTGACGGGGGAACGCGATGCGCTGCAGACAGAAAATCAGCAGATCTTTGACGCGCTGACGACCGAAGAAAATGAGCTTGTGACGCTGCGGGGGCAGACGGAGCCTGAGGCCTTCTCTGTTCTGGCATCTGCTTTTGACGAGAAAGTTCAGCGGATCCGGCAAGAACAGGATCTGAAACTTCGTACACTTGTGCGGCGGCGGGAAGAAATCCTGAACCGTTTTGTGACGATTTCCCTGCCGCTGGTGGCGCAGGTCGCGCGGGATCGCGGTGGGCTTGCTGTCATTGAACGCAGCCAGGTGTTCCTGGTTGTGCAGGATATTGATATCACAACCGATGCTATTGCTCTGATTGATCAGGTCTACTCTGGGGGTAATATTCCGAATATGTTCCTGCAGGTTATTCCCCCGGAAACCACCGAAAACTAGGTTTTTATCACGGCCTTCCTTATGGGAACTTGTTTGCCAGGACCTGAAACGCTATTCACAGTTAATCCGGCTGTGCCGGGGCTGAGACAAAGAAGGAAAAACAATGTCCGATAAGATTACCGAAGCCGATCTCGACATCATTCAGCGGATCATTCCGCATCGTTACCCGTTTCTTCTGATCGACAAAGTACGTGACATTGTGCCCAGTGAAAGCGCTGTGGGCATCAAAAACGTGACCTACAATGAGCCGCACTTCCAGGGCCACTTCCCAGGCGCGCCTATCATGCCTGGTGTTACAATTATTGAATCCATGGCCCAGACTGCGGCTGTGATGGTTGGCGTGACGCTGGATCTGATTGACCGTGATCTGCTGGTCTATTTCATGTCCGTGGATAAATGTAAGTTCCGCGGTAAAGTTGTGCCGGGCGATGTGCTTGAACTGCATGTGGAAGTGATCCGCGCGGGCACAAAAATCTGGAAATTCCGTGCCGATGGTAAAGTGGAAGGCAAAGTTGTCTGTTCTGCTGAATTCGCTGCGATGATTGATCTGCTGGATGAACCTAAATGAGCATTGCGCAAAGCGCTGTGATCCATCCGATGGCCCTTGTGGAAGAGGGCGCGGAGATCGGTGAAGGCGCAAAGATCGGACCTTTCTGCACTGTTGGCCCCAACGTAAAAATTGGCGCCCGGACAGAGCTGCGTTCGCATGTGGTGGTGACGGGCCGGACAACGATTGGCGAGGATTGTGAAATCTTTCCTTTCGCATCCATCGGTGAAATTCCACAGGATCTGAAGTTCGGCGGCGAAGACAGCACTCTGGTCATTGGGGATCGCAACCGTATTCGTGAAGGTGTGACCATGAACACCGGCACAGAAGGCGGTGGCGGTGTTACCAAAATCGGTGATGACGGGCTGTTCATGGCCAACTGTCACGTGGCGCATGATGTGCATATCGGCAATCATGTGATCCTTGTGAACAATGCCTCTGTGGCCGGTCACTGCATCATTGATGACAACGTGATCGTTGGTGGCCTGTCCGGCGTGCATCAGTTCGTGCGCATCGGCAAAGGCGCGATCATTGGCGCTGTGTCCATGGTGACAAATGATGTCATTCCCTATGGTCTGGTCCAGGCGCCACGCGGGCATCTGCACGGGCTGAACCTTGTTGGCCTGAAACGCAAAGGCGTGTCACGTGCGGATATCACGGCGCTGCGCGCGGCTTATCAGATGATGGCACAGGGCGAAGGCACCTTCCAGGATCGCACCCGCCGTCTGGGCGAAGAAAGTGACAGCGAATATGTGCAGGATATCGTGGCCTTTGTTACGGGCAGTTCGGATCGTTCTTTCCTGACACCGGAGTAGGGCATGTTTGCACTGATTGCAGGGCAGGGCGATCTGCCCGGATTGCTGGCGAAACACCTGACTGATCAGGGGCGCAAGCCTCTGATCGCTGCACTTGAAGGGTTTGCGCCGGCTGAGCTGGACGTAGATCTGACCTTTCGGGTCGAAACCCTTGGCACATTCCTGATTGAACTGGGCGAAGCAGGCGTAACAGACGTTTGTTTTGTTGGCTCTGTCGCGCGGCCTGCGCTTGGTCCTTCAAAGATTGACGCCAACACCATGCCGCTTGTGCCTGTGATTATGCAGGCGATGCAGGCTGGTGACGACGGGGCATTGCGCGCGGTTCTGGATATCTTCGAGAAGACCGGGTTTAAGATGCAGGGTGCACATGAAATCCTGCCGGATCTGCTGCCACCTGCGGGGATTGCCACGAAAACCCAGCCGACAGAGCATCACAAAAAGGACGCAGCACGCGGTCAGGCGATTGTTGCGGCTATGGGCGTGGCAGATGTCGGGCAAAGCTGTGTGGTTGCGCGTGGTCAGGCCCAGGCGATCGAAGCCCAGCCAGGCACCGACTGGATGCTGCGATCACTTGCATCTGACCAGGAACGGGTCGTGCCTGGTGGTATCCTGTATAAAGCCCCCAAACCCAATCAGGACCGTCGCATTGATCTGCCGGTGATTGGCCTGAACACGGTTGAAAACGCTGCCGCTGCCGGGCTGAAGGGCCTGGTCCTTGAGGCCGGTGGCGTCATGGTGCCGGGTTTTGAAACTGTGGTCCGGGCCTGTGATGAGGCCGGGTTGTTCCTCTGGCTGCGGGAGACGGATCAGTGAAGGTCTTCCTGATCGCAGGCGAAGCCTCGGGCGATAAGCTGGGCGCGGCACTGATGGAAGGGCTGATCTCGCTTGTGCCGGATATTGAATTTCGCGGTGTCGGCGGCGATCTGATGGGCGGGCAGGGGCTGGTCAGCCAGTTCCCCATGCATGAGCTGTCCGTCATGGGTATCGCCGAGGTAGCCCCGAAGTATTTCCACCTGAAACGCCGCATCCGCGAGGTGGCCGAAGCCGCGCTGGCCTGGCAACCCGATGTGATTGTCTCAATCGACAGTCCGGATTTCTGCCTGCGTGTGGCGAAGATCGTGAAAGCCGCCAGCGACATCCCCACCGTGCATTATGTTGCGCCGTCTGTCTGGGCCTGGCGCGAAGGACGTGCGGCGAAAATGGCGAAACATATTGATCACGTGCTGGCGCTGTTGCCGTTTGAACCGCCTTATATGCAGGCCGCGGGCATGACATGTGATTTTGTCGGGCATCCTGTGGTGGCAGAACCTCTGGCGACTGTGGATGAAATCACTGCCTTCACTGACACTTACCACATCACACCAGATCAGAAGATCATGCTGCTTCTGCCCGGATCCCGCATGGGCGAGGTCACGCGCATGCTGCCTGTCCTGCGTGAAGTGGCTGAGGCGCTGTCAACCGATCACCCCGATATGCGCTTCATTCTGCCCGTAGCCCCTGGCCCTGTCAGTGATCTGATCTATACAGAGACTGAGGACTGGCCTACCGGTGCCGCGCCCCTGGTGATTGATCCGTCTGACAAAGCATCTAAGCGCGCCGCCTTTGCCCGCGCCGATCTGGCGCTTGCGGCCTCGGGTACGGTTTCGCTGGAACTGGCGGCCAATGACACGCCCATGGTGATCGCCTATGACATGAACTGGCTGTCCCGCAAGCTGATCAAACGCATGTTAAAGATCGACACAGTGACATTGGTGAACCTCGTGTCTGAAACCCGCACTGTGCCGGAATTTCTGGGTGAAAACTGTACTGCTGCTGCGATTGTCCCGGCTGTCGAGGCACTGCTGAGCGACCCAAGCGCCCAGAAACAAGCGATGTCCCTGACGATGAAACGTCTCGGTCGCGGGTCAGAAGCCCCTGGCCTGCGGGCCGCGCGATCTGTTCTCGATCGTAAATGATCTGACACGAAAGCGTGTATTTCGCCCATCACAGCACCGGGTTAGGTTCGGCAGGCCAATATAACCTGAGGTCACCATGAGTCGCATTCCCCCGCTGTCTTTTAAGGATATGAACCCGGCCACACAGGATGACTGTGCGGCGCTTGAAGCCTATGGACCTTTCGGGAACTGGGCCGGTATCGCGGCGCACAGTCCGGTGGTGCTGCATCAGGTGACAGAGATGCTTGTGAATATGCGGGCCGAAACCCGGCTGTCGCGCCGGGTGATTGAACTGGCCATGGTCACGGTGTCGCAATTAAACGCCTGTGATTATTGTCTGTCCCATCATGTGCCATCGCTGACGGTTACAGGGATCAGTCCTGAAGGCAGCGCACGGTTGCTGGAGGTCGAGGATCACCCCGAACTGGATGCCTGTGACAAAGCCATCGTGCGCTACGCGCGGGCCGTGACGGAACGATCCGGCCGGATGCGCGACGCTGAGGTTTCTGATTTGCGGGCGTGGTTTGACGACGGCCAGATTGTTGAACTGACCTGGCGCATCACCCTGATCGGCGCCTTCAATCGTTTTAATGATGCCCTGCAGATCGAAGCGGAAGAGCCGCTGGATGGTGGTTCTGCTTAGGAGGGTTGTTTGGTGCAGGATTTGCTAATATTTTGAGTAAGTGGATCACCCTTCCGGTGATCCGGCACAGATTTAAGCTTATTAGACATGGAGAGAGCTATGTATACTCTAGGTTTATTTGTTTGTTTTATCGTTCTTGCATTTTTGTACAATATTCTTGTTGCAGGTCCCCGGATGCGGCAGGAGGCTGAGGCGGCCCCCCGGATTACCATGGATGAGGTCAAACCGTTCTGGGACAGGCTTGAACAGGATTGCCTGCCTTTTGCCAGAATACACATTCGTGAGGCTGGGAACCAAAAGGTGAGAGGCCGTCGGATTGGCGGTGCGCCGATGCGCTTTGAAGATGAAAGTGACTGGCCTGTTAGTCAGGTGACAGGCAGGCCGATGATGTTTCTCGGGCAGGTAGATTTCTCGGAAATCAGGGGACTTGAAGGTTTTCCTGAGAATGGCATTCTCCAGGTATTCACATCGTTTGAGATGGTCGGTGATGACGGTGAATGTGAGCGCGTTATTCGTTGGGACGCAGAGCCATCAGGAAATGCCAAGATGGACATTCCCGAAGAGATCAAGAAGCAGAGCAGGCATACAAAGTTCTTTTCGAACCGTGCGCGCCAGACCGGACTATGTCTGGATTTCGAACCTGGCGTTGCTATAGCGCATCCTTACATCTGGCCTTACAATGAAGAAGGAGATGTCTATCTCGAAAACCGATTGCCAGAGAACGATGCTGTGGCCCGGATCATCGACACCTGGGAAGAACGTGCCGACGAAATCTCAGAAAGTTATGGAACACATTGGATGGGTGGTTATCCCCGTTTCGTACAGGAAGATATCAGGGTTTGGTCCGAGAAGTTCCAGAAGTTGGATCGTACCCTTCTTCATTTAGGCTGGGACGATGATATACAACTCGGAGACGCCGGGGAAGCAAACCTGATGATCAGTCGTGAGGATCTCATCAAACGAAATTTCCAGAAATCCGTTCTGACCTGGGACTGTAGTTGAACTCACTCCCCGCCGGATCCCGCCACCGAAGATGCGGGTGCTACCTGGATCGTAGAACACACCGGCCTTGCCTTGCCTGACGATGGGCCTTTTTCCAGATGCATTCAATCAGCCTGGATCCTTTATCTCCTTTCACAATGAGGGGGGAGGCAGTAGGTAGGTCTATCAAAGAAATCCTGGGACATATCATGGCGCAAAAAGCTACCATCTATAAAGTTGAACTTTCCGTATCCGATATGGATCGTCACTATTATGAGACCCATAAATTAACCATCGCCAGGCACCCGTCGGAAACCGATGAACGGATGATGGTGCGCCTTCTGGCCTTTGCCTTGAATGCTCATGAGAACCTGGAAATGACCCGCGGGATTTCGACCGATGATGAACCAGATATCTGGCAGAAAAGCTTGAGTGGTGAACTTGAACTATGGGTGGCCCTGGGATTGCCCAGCGAAAAGATCGTGCGGCAATCCTGTGGGAAATCCGATGATGTCATTATCTACAGCTACGGTGGCAGACCCGCTGAAATGTGGTGGGATAAGATCAGGAACAGCACGACACGGTTTGACAATCTTCAGGTCATGAACCTGTCAGAAGACAACACCCGTGAGCTGGGGGAACTGGCAAGCCGCACGATGAAGCTGCAGGTCAACATTCAGGACGGCGAAGTGATGGTCAGTGCGGATGATCGCATGGTTTATATCACTCCGGTGAAATGGAAAGAAACCGCCGTTTGATCAGCCTCGTTTCCGTCCAACCCAGCTTCCACCAAAGATACGCGCGCTGTTGAGGTATAAAGGTTGAGCGGAGCGGGCGTTGGCCCGGCACGCGCGATCAGTAGTGGGTCCTGATGGCACGTATGGTAGCTTTGAGCCCAAATTCCCCATTGGCGAGAATGTCATCGCATATGATACAACAACCGTTATAGCCAACTGACAGAAACTGGGAACAACCATGCGCGAAATTGAAGGTATACAGGAAGCCATGGAGGTTCTGCGACCCCACTGGGGTGAGATAGAAGAAGACTTCAATCGACAAAATGCGCGGTATCTTGAGATGGCGACAACCGATCATGACGCGATTGGTCGCGTGTTGAGAACTCACCTGATCATCGAGAACTTCATGAATAGCTATCTGGTCGATCTATTCGAGTTCGAAGACTACGCGAGCCTACGCTTAACCTTTGCACAAAAAGCAAAAATGATACCAAAAAGCAAATCGAGTGCAGCTTGGATCAGGCCGGGAATAATTCAGCTAAACTCTGTTCGGAACAAATATGGTCACCAAATCGATCACACCGTTGAGTTTTCTTCGATCACTACGATAATGGACGTCCTGTCAGTCGCGAGGCCGAGTGTCGAGTTCGAAACACCCATAGAAGCTATAGAAGCTTTCGCTCCAGTGGCATGCGCTTTTCTGTCCGTACCTCCGCCACATCTCTCAGGTGCTTTCAGTCTCGCCTTCAGCCACGTGCATACCGGAACACCTTCAGACATCTGACATGACCTTGAACGACAACATTGTCCCGCAGAGCTGCCTGTCACGCTCCGCGCCAGATCCAGCCGCCGCCAAAGATACGTGAGCTGTCGGGGTCGTAGAACACACAGGCCTGGCCGGGCGACACGCCTTCTTCCGGGGTCAGCAGTTCGACCTCGGCTGTGGTGGCCGACAGGGGGCGCACGATTGCTTCGCGTGGGGGACGGGTGGAACGCACTTTGACGCTGATGTGATATTCTTTTTGCGCCTCAAACGGTTCATCGCCCAGCCAGTTGATTTCACGCACGGGAATGATGCGCGTTGCCAGCAGCTCTTTTGGGCCGACAATGACCTGGCGCTGATCCACATCCAGTCTCACCACATAAAGCGGCGTATCCAGGCCACCAATGCCAAGACCCCGGCGCTGTCCGACAGTGTAATGCAGCACGCCACGGTGTTGGCCCAGCACATTGCCTTCGGTATCAACGATGTCGCCAGGTTCCGCCGCACCGGGGCGCAGTTTTTCGATCACACCGGCATAGTTGCCATCAGGTACGAAACAAATGTCCTGGCTGTCCGGCTTATCCGCCACGGCCAGATCATATTTCGCCGCCAGCGCGCGGGTTTCGGCTTTGCTGGCCAGATGACCGAGAGGGAAGCGCAGGAAATCCAGCTGTTCCGGCGTGGTGGAAAACAGAAAATAGCTTTGGTCGCGGTTGGCATCGGTGGCAGAATGCAGTTCTGGCCCATGATCACCACTGAAACGCTGAATATAGTGACCGGTCGCCATACAATCGGCGTTCAGGTCTTTTGCGGTTTCCAGCAGGTCTTTGAATTTCACGCGCTCATTGCATCGGATGCAGGGCACGGGGGTTGCGCCCGCCAGATAGCTGTCGGCGAATTCATCAATCACCGCTTCCTGAAAGATGTTTTCATAGTCCAGCACATAATGCGGAAAGCCCATTTCTTCCGACACGCGGCGCGCATCATGAATGTCAATGCCGGCACAGCAGGCACCTTTCTTGGCCAGGGCGGCACCGTGATCATACAGCTGCAGCGTCACGCCGACCACATCATAGCCTTCCTCAGCCAGCTGCGCCGCCACCACGGAACTGTCCACGCCGCCGGACATGGCCACGACAACGCGGGTTTCGGATGGTGGCTTTGGGAAGCCAAGGGAATTGAGTTCTGTGCTGGTCATGCTGTGCTCCGGAGATCCTTGCGGAATATATGAAAATTCGAACGACTAACAAGGGGCGGATTTCATCTTGTCTTAAGAGAATAGGGGGATCGTGGCGAAACATCAAACGAGGGGTGCTGTTATGTTCCTGAAAAAAGTAGACGGGCCGGGTGCGATTACTTTACCGGACGGGTCCATATTATCGCGCGCGGACCTGCCGCCTGTTGATACCACACGCTGGGTCGCAAGCCGGAAAGCCATTGTTGTGAAATCAGTCCTCTTTGGGTTGATTCCCCAAAAGGAGGCCCTGGAACGCTATGGATTATCAGAGGAGGAATATAAATCCTGGGAAAATGCGATTAAAAAGCACGGTGAAGGCGCATTAAAAGCCACAATGTTACAGCAATATAGACAACCATAAGTAGAATTGTTTAAAATCTCTGTAATGGTAACGTGCGGTTAACCATTATGAACCAACCTCTGTTCAGCGAAGGGGAAAGTTAGCGGAGATTACTTAATGCGGGTATTACTTGTAGAAGACGACCCAACGACTTCTAAAAGCATCGAACTGATGCTGACACATGCCAATCTGAACGTCTATTGTACGGACCTTGGGGAAGAAGGCATCGATCTTGCAAAACTTTACGATTACGACCTGATCCTTCTGGATCTGAACCTGCCGGATATGAACGGGCATGAAGTTTTGCGGCAACTGCGCCTGGCGCGTGTAGAAACGCCAATTCTTATTCTTTCCGGCGCGGATGATACGGAAAATAAGATTAAAGGGTTTGGTTTTGGTGCGGATGATTATCTGACAAAACCGTTTCACCGGGAAGAACTGGTTGCCCGAATTCACGCCATCATCCGGCGATCAAAGGGGCACAGTCAATCCGTCATTAAAACGGGTCGAATTTCGGTGAACCTGGATGCAAAAACTGTCGATGTCGGTGGGAAAACCGTTCACCTGACAGGCAAGGAATATCAGATGCTGGAACTTCTGAGTCTGCGCAAAGGTACAACTTTGACGAAAGAAATGTTCCTTAATCACCTGTACGGCGGCATGGATGAACCGGAATTGAAGATCATTGATGTGTTCATCTGTAAGTTGCGTAAAAAACTTACAGAGGCAACGGATGGTGAAAACTATATCGAAACTGTTTGGGGACGGGGCTATGTTTTGCGCGATCCAGAGCCGGTTGATATGCCAGCAGATCCTGTGGCCGTCGGGGCCTGAGTGTTGATTTAGCCAGGGCGACCTGACGTATACACGGCGGAATCCGGGACTGGCAGCCTTGCCGGGCCCGGATTTTATCAGGAACATTTCGTGAAAATCAGCCTCTGGACGAAGTGGTTCCGTCGATTTATCACTAAGATAAACCTGCGGAGACCCGGCTGATGGCAATGAATGAAAAACTGACAGAAGAAGCAGTGAAAAAAGAACTGGAAACGCTTGCGGTTCAGTTGAATCAGGCAAATGTTGTCTATCATCAGGCTGATGATCCAGAGATCACAGATGCAGAATACGATGCACTGAAGCGCAGGAATGCGCAGCTGGAAGGTGAATTTCCGCATTTGCAGCGCCCGGACAGCCCTTCTTTACAGGTTGGTGCAGCCGTAAGTGAAAAATTCGGGAAGGTGACCCACGCGGTTGCGATGCTTTCACTTGGCAACGCGTTTGAAGACGACGATGTAAAAGATTTTGATGCGCGCAGCCGCAAGTTTCTGAATGTCGGGCCAGAGGCAATCACATACACAGCAGAGCCAAAAATTGATGGGCTGTCTTTGTCACTGCGCTATGAAAAAGATGTTCTCGTGCAGGCGGCGACACGTGGGGATGGGGCTGTTGGTGAAGATGTAACAGCCAATGCAAAGACCATTCAGGATGTGCCGCATCGTCTGGCAAATGCCCCCGATCTTCTGGAGGTCCGGGGCGAAGTTTATATGTCCCATGCGGATTTTGCCGCGTTGAATGCGCGTCAGGAAGAACAGGGTGAAAAACCCTTTGCCAACCCACGAAATGCGGCCGCGGGATCTTTGCGGCAGCTGGATTCATCCGTGACACGATCCCGACCGCTGAAGTTTTTTGCTTATGCCTGGGGGGCTTTGTCTGAGCCGTTGTCTGATACCCAAATGGGCGCGATCGAGCGGTTGAAATCACTTGGTTTTCAGACCAATGATCTGACAAAAATCTGTGACACCCCGGCGGATCTGATCGCACATTACCGCCTGATTGAAGAACAGCGATCCGGGCTTGGCTATGATATTGATGGGGTGGTTTACAAGGTTAATGAACTTTCCCTGCAGGAACGCCTGGGGTTTCGGTCCACGACACCACGTTGGGCAATTGCCCATAAATTTGCCGCAGAACTGGCCTGGACCCGGTTGGAAGCCATCGACATTCAGGTCGGCCGAACTGGTGCCTTGTCGCCGGTTGCACGCCTGACCCCTGTGACGGTCGGCGGGGTCGTTGTGTCAAACGCGACCCTTCACAACGAGGATTATATTCGTGGATTCGACAATAAAGGTGGCGAAATCCGCAGCGGAAAAGACATTCGGATCGGGGATTTTGTACAGGTGTACCGGGCTGGCGATGTGATCCCGAAGCTGGCGGATGTGGACCTGTCCAAACGCCCTGCAGATACCGAAGCTTTTGCTTTCCCCTCAGTCTGCCCGGAATGTGGAAGCCCGGCGGTGCGGGAAGATGAGGATGCCGTGCGTCGCTGCACCGGCGGTCTGATCTGCCCGGCCCAGGCCACGGAAAAGCTGAAACATTTCGTGTCCCGGAAGGCGTTTGACATTGAAGGTCTTGGCGCGAAACAGGTTGAGATGTTCTATGAGGACGCAGAACTGCCTATTCGCACGCCGGCGGAAATTTTTACGCTGGCGGCGCGGGATGCAGCGCATCCGATCAAAAAGTTGAAAAATCGCATGGGCTGGGGTGAACAAAGCGCAGCGAACCTTTTTGCGGCCATTGAGGAAAAACGTCACATTCCGCTTGGCCGGGTGATTTTTGCACTTGGTATTCGTCATGTGGGCGAAGTCGCCGCAAAGGATCTGGCCGCGCATTTTGGCAGCTGGGAAAATCTGGTGCGTGCCGTTGATACTGCGCGTCCGGCGGCGATGGCCTGGCGGGCTGCTGATCTTGCGGAAGAAGCCGAACGGCAGCAGGCCAAACGCGCAGGGCGACGTGCGAAAATTAAGGAAAGTCGTGACCAGGCAATTTCTGCTTTGAGTGTCCTGATCACTGCGACGGCTGCCTGGAATGACCTGATTGGTATTGATGGCATTGGCGCAACGGTTGGTCTGTCGTTGTCAGAAGCCCTGGCGAATGAAGATGAACGCCAGGCCATTGATGCGCTTATCGCCCAACTGACCATCGAAGCACCAGCCACGGTGAGTAGCGAAAGTCCTGTTGCCGGTAAGACCCTTGTGTTCACGGGTAAGCTTGAAAAGATGACCCGCGATGAAGCGAAGGCACGCGCCGAAGCTTTGGGCGCGAAAGTGTCTGGATCAGTTTCCGCTAAAACAGACCTTCTGATTGCCGGGCCAGGTGCGGGCAGTAAGGCGAAAAAGGCGGCGGACCTGGGGGTGGAAACCATCGATGAAGACACCTGGATCACCCTGAGCAGCGGCGCATGAGCACCCGGCCCGAAATCCTGTTTCCGCTGTTTTCAGATCTGGAAAGCCTGCCGGGTGTCGGGCCTAAATCGGTTACAAACTTTGCCCGTATGGGCGTGGAAGCCCCGGTGGATCTGCTATTCACTCTGCCGCATTCCGTGGTGGACAGGCGCCTTAAATCCAATCTGCGCGATGCAGAATTTCCAGGCGTTGTAACGGTAGAAATCACGGTTGAAGAACATCATGCGCCCAGATCCCGTGGCCGGCCTTACAGGGTGACGGTAACGGATGGGGACGAAAGCTTTCAGCTCGTGTTTTTTCACGCGCGCAGCGATTACATTCGTAAAATCCTGCCTGAAGGGGCGCGCCGGGTGATTTCTGGCAAAGGTGAATTTTTCGACGGAATGGTTCAGATCGTGCACCCGGATTATGTGGTCGCACCGGATGAAGCCGGAACAATCAGACCTTTTGAACCCTTATATCCGCTGACAGATGGCGTGAACCAGAAACTGATGGCAAAGGCGGCCACGGCGGCGCTTGCCCGTTTGCCCGATGTCGGGGAATGGATTGACCCGAACCAACTTGCCAAAGAAAGCTGGCCAGCCTGGGCAGATGCGATTGCTGCAGCCCATACGCCGGAAGGGGCCGAAGATTTTGCGCCAACTGCGCCTGCACGTTTGCGCCTGGCATATGATGAACTGTTTGCACACCAGCTTACCCTTGCGCTTGCGCGCGAAAACAGTCGGGGCCAACAAGGTATTGTAAACAAAGGGAACGGCACACTTCAGTCCAGGGTTATGGCAGGCTTGCCTTATGATCCAACCGGTGCACAGACACGGGCAATCACCGAAATCGCTGCAGATATGGCCACACCACAGCGCATGAACCGGCTGTTGCAGGGGGATGTTGGCGCGGGCAAAACCCTGGTTGCATTCATGTCGCTTCTGGTCGCGGTTGAGGCAGGCGGGCAGGGTGTGTTGATGGCGCCGACCGGTATTCTGGCGCAGCAGCATTACGAAGGCTTGCGCGATCTGGCAGCCCTTGCCGGCGTGCGGTTGGAGATCCTGACCGGACGTGATAAAGGGGCGGTGCGACGTGAAAAGCTTGCAGCCCTTGCCAATGGTGACATTGATATTCTGACCGGCACCCACGCGGTGTTTCAGAAAGACGTTGTGTTTAAAGATCTGCGCTTTGCGGTGGTCGACGAACAACATCGTTTTGGTGTCAATCAGCGGCTGGAACTTGGCAAAAAAGGTGTGGGGGCTGATGTCCTGGTGATGACGGCCACGCCGATCCCACGGTCTTTGTCGCTTGCTCAATATGGCGATATGGATGTTTCAATTCTTGATGAAAAACCGCCCGGACGTAAGCCGATTAAGACAGTTCTGGTCAGCCAGGGACGTATGGAAGAGGTTGTTGGTCATCTGCAAAAAGCCGTGGATGAGGGGCGGCAGGCCTATTGGGTTTGTCCGTTGGTTGAGGAAAGCGAAAGCCTTGATCTGACGGCGGCGGAAGAACGGTTTAAGCTATTGCGTGCGGCATTTGGCGATGGGGTGGTCGGGCTTGTCCATGGTCAGATGCCGCCGGATGACAAAGACCGTGCGATGGATGATTTCGCAGCGGGCAACACGCGTATTCTGGTGGCCACGACCGTGATCGAAGTCGGTGTTGATGTACCGAATGCGTCCATCATGGTGATTGAACGCGCCGAAAGCTTTGGCCTGGCACAGCTGCATCAGCTGCGCGGGCGTGTGGGACGTGGGGAGGTGGAATCGACCTGCCTGCTGATGTTCCAGCCGCCACTGTCCAAAACCGGTGAAGAACGCCTGAAGGCACTGCGCGAAAGCAATGACGGGTTTTACTTGTCCGAAGTTGACCTGAAAATGCGGGGGGCCGGGGATGTTCTGGGCACTGCGCAATCCGGTCTGCCGCGTTTTCGTGTTGCGGATCTTGAAGGGCAGGCGGGTTTGATGAGAATCGCCCAGACAGATGCCAGAAAGCTGTTGTCAGATGATCCGACGTTGAAATCAGAACGTGGGCAAGCCGCGCGTGTTCTTCTTTGGCTTTTGCGTCGCGATCAGGCAATCCGTTTAATTTCAGTAGGTTAAATCGAATTTGGAACAGGGTAAGAACATTTATCGCGAATGTTCCCATATTGTTCTTTACTTTCAATTCCAAAAATGAGAACAAATTAAGAACAAGTTAACCACGATGAACACAGAGCAGGAGACGATCATGATCAGAGATATCAAAACAGCCGCCCGCAATTCCGCACCAACTTTGTTGCAGGATCTGATCGGTGGCGCTGCGCTTTGTGTGATGCTTGGAACGGCTCTGGTTTTGCCCGGGGTGATGTAACCCAGTTTTTGCCCGTATCGTGTGAAACCCGCATCTCGTCCCCAATTTGATGCGCTTAAGTCAGACACTGCCTGTTTGCCTCCGGGATCCCTCTTCCCCCTCAGGTTTCATCACGATGCAACTCGCCGCCGCACCCGTGTCCCCGGGTTGCGGCGGTTTTTTATGGGCGGGTCTCGAAAGCTTCGTTCAGGGCATCTGCCACCAGCAGAATAGACGCATGGCGGTTCTTGAAATCTTTTGCCGGGCGCAGGGATTCCAAGCCGTCAAAAGGGGCAGATGGGGCAGGGCCATCAGATTTCAGCATGGCAGATAATTGATCACGCAATATCCGGATTTCGTCCTGGTTGCGCCCAACCACACTGCCACCAATCACAGAAGCCGCGGCCTGACCAAGCGCGCAGGCTTTGACGTCCTGTCGGAAATCAGAAATCAGATCCCCGTCAAAGTTAACACCCACCGTCACGGTCGATCCGCAAAGGGGCGAGCGTTTTTTAACCTCAATATCCGCATCTTCCAGCTTACCCAGTGCAGGAATATCCGCCGCCAGCGCCAGAATACGTCCGGAATAAAGGTTAATGAGGTCACTGTCTGCGGACATATCGTCTTCCCTGCAAAAACGGGTTTTCCCCGTTGGTCTTCTCCCCTACATAAGGGGCAGTTTCGCAAAGGCAATGGGGCAAAGATGACATTTGATGCAAAAAAACTGCGCTATAACGATCAGGGGCTGCTGCCGGTGATTGCGCAGGATCATGACAGCCTTGAAGTTCTGATGCTGGCCTGGATGAATGCAGAGGCGGTGGAACGCACGCTGGAGACTGGCAAAGTGACTTACTGGTCCCGGTCACGCCAGAGTTTCTGGATCAAAGGCGAAACGTCCGGCCATACGCAAAAGCTGATTGATCTGCGGTATGACTGCGATCAGGACTGCATTCTGGTGCTGGTGGAACAGATCGGCGCGGCGTGCCACACGATGCGCCGCAGCTGTTTCTACACGGCTGTGCGTGATGGTGAAGAGATTGAGCTGATGAAGCCTGAATAACTAGAGGCCAACCATGGTGCGGACGTCTTGCGGCGTCGCGCCATCTTCGCGATATTTCGAAATCGCCCGTGCATCATCCCGTTTGGCCAGGCGTTTTCCATTTTCATCCCGGATCAGCCCGTGATGATGGTAAATTGGGATTTCCATCCGCAGAAGCGACAGCAGGATCACCTGTATCTGTGTAAAATCAAACAGATCTTCGCCACGTACCACATGACTGATGCCCTGGCGGATGTCATCAATGGCAGAGGCCAGGAAATAGGCGATAATATCTTCGCCTTTGCGCGACATCACCACGTCCCCGATCTGAGAAAAGGCCTGGTCGCGCGTGATCTTATGCGTGCCTGCAAAGGTCGCACCTGTTTCCATAAACTGCGGTAGCGGCCCCTGAAACAGATCCAATGCGCGGTCCAGATGCAGGCGCAGTGCATCACCGGGCTGACGGGTGGTCATTTCGCGATGTTTGCAGGTTTCTGGGTAAAGTTCATGCGCGACACCTTCTTGAGGTGCCGCCAGCGCTGCACGAATGTCGGCGCGGGAACAGGAACAGGGGTAAAGCAGACCCAGATCGTCCAGCTTTTTCAACTCGACATCATAGGATCGGATCTGTTGCGATTGCCTTAACACCGGGCCATCCCATGTCAGGCCCAGCCATGTCAGATCATCAATGATCTGCGCATCCCATTCCGGCTTGCTGCGCTGAAGATCTGTGTCTTCCATGCGCAGCAGAAACTGTCCGCCGACAGCGCGCGCCATGTCATGGGCGACAATCGCAGAATATGCGTGCCCCAGATGCAGCGGGCCGGTGGGCGATGGGGCAAAGCGCGTGCGCATCAGCCCTGTGACAGCCAGTCTATCCAGGCGGCTTTGGCACGATCTGTGTAAGCTTTGTAGCGGTCCTTGCGGCCACGACGCCCGCCTTTCAATCCGTCAACAGGTTGAAACAGGCCGAAGTTCACATTCATCGGCTGGAACGTTTTTGCATCGGCACCACCTGTGATGTGATGGATTAATGCGCCCATTGCACTGTTTAACGGTGGTGTTTCAAGAGTTTTTCCCTGAATTTCCGCGGCCGCAAGACGACCAGCCAGCAACCCCATAGCGGCACTTTCAACATAGCCTTCGACACCGGTGATCTGTCCGGCAAACCGCAGGTTCGGGCGGGATTTCAGGCGCATCTGATCATCCAGCAAAGTCGGTGAATTCAGGAAGGTATTACGATGGATGCCACCGAGGCGCGCAAAAGAAGCGTCTTCCAGCCCAGGGATCATACGGAACACGTCTTGTTGTGCGCCGTATTTCATTTTTGTCTGGAAACCCACTATGTTATACAGCGTTCCTAATGTATTATCGCGGCGCAATTGCACCACGGCATAGGCTTTGTTTTCCGGATCATGTTCATTAGTCAGGCCAACGGGTTTCATCGGGCCAAAGCGCAGGGTTTCCCGGCCACGCTCTGCCATGACTTCGATCGGCAGGCAGCCATCGAAATATTTCGCAGTTTCACCTTCGTGGAATTCGGTTTTATCAGCCGCCAGCAGGGCATCAATAAAGGCTTCATATTGGTCTTTGGTCATCGGACAGTTGAGGTAGGCTTTTTGTTCCTCTTCGGTCTCACCTTTGTCATAGCGCGACTGCATCCAGGCCACGTCCATATTGACGCTGTCAAAGTAGACAATCGGCGCGATGGCGTCAAAAAACGCAAGGCTGTCAGCGCCGGTTTCACGGGCAATGCTTTCGCCCAGGGCGCCTGAGGTCAGAGGGCCCGTTGCGATGATCCAGTTACCTTCAGTCGGCAGTTCGGTGATTTCGCCTTCCTCAATGCGAATATTCGGGTGGTTGCGGATCACCTCGCTTACAGAGGCAGAAAAAGCATCGCGATCCACCGCAAGCGCACCACCGGCGGGCAGGCGATGTTTGGCAGCCATACGCATGATCAACCCGTTGGCTTCGCGCATTTCCCAATGCAGCAGACCCACCGCGTTCTGTTCATGATCGTCAGAGCGGAACGAGTTGGAACACACCATTTCAGCGAAATCGCCGCCCTGATGCGCAAATGTTTCTACCTTCGGGCGCATTTCATGCAGAACAACCTGCACGCCAGCCTCCGCTGCCTGAAATGCCGCCTCAGAGCCCGCAAGCCCGCCACCAATGATATGCAATGTGTTTTCCATAGGGGGGATTTATCCGGGTTGGGGCTAAAAGAAAAGCCACCCCGAAGGGTGGCCTTTTATTTTCTGATGTTATGCGGATCAGCTTTCGGTGTTTTCCACCGTTTCTGTGGTTGCTTCGACCGCGTCATCTTCGTCTTCATCGCGTTCAGCGATCCAGGCGACGGATACAACGGTTTCACCTTTGCCGGTGTTGAAGACTTTCACACCACCAGAAGACCGTGAGCGGAAGGAAATGCCGTCAACGGGGCAGCGGATGGATTGGCCTTTAGAGGTCGCCATCATGATCTGATCCGCCAGTTCAACCGGGAAACAGGCCACGATATCGCCGCCCTTCATGGCTGCCACACCCTGGCCACCACGTCCGGAAACGCGGTAATCATGGCTGGAAGACAAGTTACCCGCACCGGTTTCATTGATTGTAACCAACAGGTTATTGGCCGTCAGCATTTCCTGATAACGTTCCTCAGACAGGCTGCCTTCAACCTCTTCCACGGCTTCATCTTCAGAAACATCACTGCCCAACTCGCCACGGAAGCGTTTGATAAAGGCGGTGCGTTCATCTGGCGTCGCGTCGAAATGGCTGACAACGGACATGGAGACAACTTCATCATTATCCTTCAGCTTCACGCCACGCACACCAACAGACGCGCGAGAGTTAAACACACGGACATCGGTGCTTGGGAAGCGAATTGCACGGCCAGATTTGGTGACCAGCATCACATCGTCATCGTCAGAACAGATGCGGGCGTTGATCAGGCGGGTGTCTTCATGGTCGCCTTCAAACTTCATCGCGATTTTACCATTGCGCATGACATTGGTGAAATCTGACAGTTTGTTGCGACGCACGGTACCTGCGGAGGTCGCGAAGACCACCTGCAGATCATCCCATTCATCATCCGGCACATCGACCGGCATGATTGCAGCGATGGAAACGCCCGTTGGGATCGGCAGGATATTTACAATTGCTTTGCCTTTGGCAGTCCGGCCACCTTGCGGCAGACGCCAGGTCTTCAGCTTGTAAACCATGCCATCTGTTGTGAAGAACAGCAGTTGCGTATGGGTATTCGCCACAAAGAGAGTGGTGACCACGTCTTCTTCTTTGGTCTGCATCCCGGACAGGCCCTTGCCGCCACGTTTTTGCGCGCGGAAATCAGCCAGAGGGGTGCGTTTGATCCAGCCGCCTGAGGTCACGGTTACAACCATGTCTTCACGCTCAATAAGATCTTCGTCTTCCATATCACCGGACCAGTCCACAATCGTGGTGCGGCGTGGGACGGCGAATTTTTCACGTACTTCAGTCAGTTCGTTCGCGATGATTTCCATGATCCGTTCGCGGGACCGCAGGATATCAAGATATTCACGGATGGCGGCGGCCAGTTGCTGCAGCTCATCAGTGACTTCTTTGACACCCATGGCAGTCAGGCGTTGCAGGCGCAGTTCAAGGATTGCACGGGCCTGAGTTTCGGACAGGTTATAGGTGCCGTCGTCGTTCGCCTTATGTGTCGGATCGTCGATCAGCGCGATATATTCAAGAATATCACCAGCGGGCCAGCGACGTTCCATCAGTTTCGCACGCGCTTCTGCCGGATCGGCAGAGGAACGGATCGTGGCAACGATTTCATCAACGTTAGAAACAGCAACCGCCAGACCACAGAGAATGTGGGACCGTTCACGCGCTTTGCGCAGCTCATAGGCGGTGCGGCGGGCAACCACTTCTTCGCGGAAGTCAATGAAGCTTGTCAGGAACTTACGCAATGTCAGCTGTTCCGGACGGCCACCATTCAGGGCCAGCATGTTACAGCCGAAATAGGTTTGCATCGGTGTGAAACGGAAAAGCTGGTTCAGCACGACTTCGGGCGTTGCATCACGTTTCAGTTCAACAACAACACGCACGCCGTTCCGGTCAGATTCATCCTGAACATGGGCGACGCCTTCGACTTTCTTGTCGCGCACCTGTTCCGCGATCTTCATGATCATCGCGGCTTTGTTCACCTGATAGGGGATCTCATCCAGAACAATCGCGTAACGGTCCTTGCGGATCTCTTCCACGCGGGTTTTTGCACGCACGACAACGGAACCACGGCCTTCCAGATAGGCTTTGCGCGCGCCGGTGCGGCCCAGCATAATGCCACCGGTCGGGAAATCCGGGCCGGGTACATATTCAATCAGCTGTTCTGACGACAGATCCGGCTCTTCAATCAGTGCAAGGGTCGCATCCACCACTTCGCCCAGGTTGTGGGGCGGGATGTTGGTCGCCATGCCAACCGCAATACCGCCGGCACCATTAACCAGCATATTCGGGAAACGGGCAGGCAGAACGGTTGGTTCACGGTCTTTGCCGTCGTAGTTGTCCTGGAAATCAACGGTGTCTTTGTCGATATCAGCCAGCACAAAAGCGGCAGGCTTGTCCATGCGGACTTCGGTATAACGCATCGCCGCCGGGTTATCGCCGTCCATGGAACCAAAGTTACCCTGGCCATCCAGCAGGGGCAGCGACATAGAGAAATCCTGTGCCATCCGCACCAGCGCATCATAGATCGCACCATCGCCATGCGGGTGGTATTTACCCATCACATCGCCAACCGGGCGGGCAGATTTGCGGTAAGATTTATCGTGGGTGTTGTTGGTCTCATGCATCGCATAAAGAATGCGGCGATGCACCGGTTTCAGACCATCGCGAAGGTCCGGAATCGCACGCGAAACGATAACGCTCATGGCGTAATCGAGATAAGATGTGCGCATCTCGTCTGTAATGGAAATCTGAGGCCCGTCGTATGCGGGTTTCTCGATTGCAGTTACGTCAGTATTTTCAGGGGGTTCCGGGGTATCGTTCACGCTGTTTCCGCTCTGGTACTGTTTATCTGTATCTTGTTACAGTTCTTATACAATAGCCAGGATGTGGGGCGCAATGGTGCAGGTGGAAATAAGGGGCAGAACAGTGGTATTCCGCCCCTGAATTTTGCTTCAGAATCTTCCGGTTGGCCGGTCAAAGACGCGTTTGCCCAGAAGCGACGCGGTCAGATCGACCATCAGGCTGGCCGTGCGGCCGCGTTCGTCCAGAAACGGGTTCAGCTCAACAAGGTCCAGGGATGTCACACAGCCCGCGTCATGCAGCATTTCCATCACCAGATGCGCCTCGCGGAAGGTTGCGCCACCTGGCACCGTTGTGCCGACAGCCGGGGCAATGGCCGGTTCCAGGAAATCAACATCCAGGGACACATGCAGCAATCCACCGGCTGCCTTAACCTGTTCCAGGAATGCTTTCAGCGGCGCAGCAATGCCAACTTCGTCAATCCGGCGCATATCCACCGGCTGCATCTTGCTTTTGCCAAGTGCCGCCGCCTCGGCGCTGTCCACGGATCGCAAGCCGATCAGGCAGATGTTTTCTTCAGGCACCGTTGCGTCAAGGGCAGGGAAGCCGTCAAACCCATCGCGCCCGGTGACATAGCCCAGCGGCGTGCCATGCAGATTGCCCGAAGTGCTGGTTTCCGGCGTGTGATAATCGGTGTGCGCATCCAGCCAGAGCACAAACAAAGGCTTATCAACGCTTTTCGCGTATTTCGCGACACCTGCGACACTGCCCAGGGAAAGCGCATGATCGCCGCCCAGGAAGATCGGGAAACCCGATGCAGACACCTCAGCTGCTGTCTTTATCAATGTTTCGGTCCAGCCCACAGTTTCCGCCGCCGCATGGCTGCCTTCCAGAACTTGTGCGGGAAGGTTCACTGGGGCGGGGGCCAGGTTGCCGGCGTCCTGTACTTCATGCCCAAGTTCGCGGATCATTTCAGAGATGCCGGCGGTCCGGTAAGCATCGGGCCCCATCAGGCAGCCTTTGGTTGCTTTACCACTGTCCATCGGCACGCCGACAAGAATGCAATTCTGTTGTTTCATCTTATGTCCTGTTCAGTCTGCTTCCCATTATTTCAACATTCAGAACAGCTTTCAGCAATCAGATTGACTGATGTGGAGGTCATGTGTTCAATTTGACGGGTGGAATGGTCAATTTGGATAATATGATGGATGATCGCGATAAAGATATCATTGCTGCCCTGCGCCGTGATTCACGGATGGGGCTGTCTGAACTGGCGGATCGCCTGAACATGTCGCGCACAACAATCCGTACGCGCATGGAACGCCTGATTGCGCGGGGCGATATCCTGGGGTTTACCGTGGTGCTGAAGGAAGACACGCAGCAGGCCCCGGTGCGCGGGCATATGATGCTGGGGATTGAAGGCCACGGGACCGATCGGATTGTGCATCGCCTGTCCGGGATGCCCGAGGTTCAGGCAATTCATACGACCAATGGCAAATGGGATCTGATCCTGGAACTTGGCGCATCTTCGCTTGAGGACCTGGATGCAGTGCTTGGTCAGATTCGCAAAATTGACGGCGTTCAGAACAGCGAAACCAACCTGTTACTGGCGACGCGCAAGACCACGGGGATGCGTTAAGCGCGGCGCAAGGTCAGCAGCCATATCCCGAACAATGCGAGTGAAATCAAACCGTTCCAGCCCGCCATTGAGATGCCGAACATCTCCCACGGGATGTCGTCACAGCGTACAAGCGGCGCACTCATGATCTGATTGAACAGATCATCGGTGGACATGCCGCCAATCGGCCCGGAGGTGCAGCTGTCCGGCCCTTCAAAGATGCCTTTTTCAACACCCGCGTGATAAAACCCGATCATCGACGTCACCAGCGCAGCCAGCGCACCGATAAATGCAAACAGACGTTGTTTCAGCGCAAGCGCCAGAATGCCCGCAACAATCGCAATGCCATGGGGCCAGCGCTGCCAGATACACATCTTACAAGGGGCAAGTTCACCGATATATTCAAAGCCAAACGCGCCCAGCAGCATCGCGGCAGAACCGGCGGTTGCGAGGGAAAGAAATGTTCTGTTCATAGGAATTTCACCAGATAGAAACCTGCGCCGAGGATGATCACAAACAATGTAAACATCAGGCCCAGGCGTTTTTCAATAAAGTCGCGGATCGGCGTGCCAAACTTCCACAAAAGCCAGGCAACGATGAAGAAACGCAGGCCCCGCGCGATAATGCTTGCGACCATAAAGACCACAAAGTTCAGCCCGGTTGCGCCCGACAGAATGGTGATGACTTTATAAGGAAATGGCGTGACCCCGGCGACCAGAACCGCCCAGGCACCCCAGGCATTGTAACGTTCTGAAAACTCTTCGAAATAGGCGTCCTTTCCGTAGAATTCCAGCACGGGGCGTCCGACCGTTTCGAACAGGCCCCAGCCGATATAATAGCCAAACATGCCGCCCAGAACCGAAGACACCAGCGCAACGCCTGCGATCACAAACGCGCGCGACGGGGCGGCCAGGATCATCGGGATCATCAGAACATCCGGCGGGATTGGAAAAACAGAGCTTTCGACAAAGCTGACCAGCGCGAGAATCCACAGGGCACGTGGATGTGCCGCCAGCCCGATAACCCAGTCGTAAAGTGCTCTGATCATGTGCGCCTCTTTGTTTTGCCTTTGTCTCAGGCAGTTCGCGGGCAGGGTCAAGGGGGCATTGCGAAAACGCCTGTTGCGGCAATTCTGTGCCTGTGCAGGTTCCTTTCCTGCATGTGCTGCAGTAAAGGGAAGGAAAGCACATAAGGAAATAAGCCGCCATGACACCCGCCGCCCGCATTGCCGCCGCGATTGAGATTCTGGATGCCTGGCGTGAAGGCACGCCTGTTGAAAAGGTTCTGACAAACTGGGCGCGGCGATCTCGCTTTGCGGGTTCCAAAGATCGCGCTGCGGTGCGTGATCATGTATTTGAAGCTCTGCGCAACCTGAACAGTTTTGCCGCACTTGGGGCTGGCGAAAGCGGACGTGCGATTATGATCGGTGCCCTGCGCAGTCAGGGGCAGGATGTCGATGACTATTTCACCGGGGAAGGCCATGCGCCCGCACCACTTGTAGAAGCTGAAACAATAATAGGCCGCGCAGAAGATGTCGTTGACTTGCCGGACTGGATCCTTCCGCAGATGCAGGCATCTCTGGGCCAAGACTTTAACGCGATTGAACAGGCCATGCGCCAGCGCGCCCCTTTGTTCCTAAGGGTCAATCAGGCGCGGACCACCCGTGACAAAGTCATTGACGCGCTGGCACGCGAAGATATCACGGCTATCGCGCATGATCTTTCAGAAACGGCCCTGAAAGTCACTGAAAACCCCAGAAGGTTCGCAGCCTCTGCCGTTTATCGCGACGGGTTGGCTGAAATTCAGGATGCGGCCTCCCAGGCCGTATCCGACCTTATTCCGATCGACGGGCCCGTGCTTGATTTCTGCGCCGGTGGCGGCGGAAAATCTCTGGCCCTTGCGGCACGGGGGGCAAAAGTAACTGCGCATGATATCTCAGAAGCCCGCATGCGCGACATCCCGGAACGCGCGCGTCGGGCAGGGGTGCGGGTTGACATCAAATCCCTGCCAGCCCTGAAAAAAGCCCCGAGGTTTGCCACGGTGTTCGCGGATGCGCCCTGTTCAGGGGCCGGATCCTGGCGGCGGGATCCCGAAGGCAAATGGCGTTTAACGGAAGAACAGTTGCAAAAAACACTGACAACTCAGGCAGAGGTCATGCGCACGGCTGCCGGTCTTGTTATGCCCGGTGGCATTCTTGCCTATGCCACCTGTTCACTGCTTGAGGCAGAGAATGACGCGCAATGCAGCGGTTTTCTGGCTGATCACCCTGGCTGGTCAGAAGTGTCACGTCACCACTTCACGCCTTTACAGGGCGGCGACGGTTTTTTTCTGGCGATACTCCGAAAACCTTGACCTGAACGGGATTTAGCAAGATGCTCGCCCTATAGTTGTTTCTGGTGCAGCGCGCATTAAACAGCAGTTAAGGGTTTTGGCGCGACACTGGGAGCATTACGAATCGCAGGTCAGAGAGTCTCGTGTCGCAATCAGCAACAATACCCGTTTCACCAACTTCGCAGGAACCCGCTGTCAGGCGCATCCTGCGCAGCCCGTCATTTGCCCTGTCTTTCGTCGCTATCCTTCTTTGCGGGGCAGGTTTTTTCCTGCCTCAGGGATATACGCGCCTGGGGGTGTTAACGGTCGGCAGTGTGCTTTTGACTTTCAGTGTTCTGTGGACATTCCTTCAGAACCACCGACACCCCGGTCACACAAAGCTTTTGCGGGATCTGAACCAGATGTCGGAAGCAGATACATCCTCTTGTTTTGCAACCGATAAAGATGGGGAAATCATCTGGAAAAATACGGTTGCATCAGAACGCCTGGGGCAGGGAAAAGCTGAAACCCTGGCACAGGCTTTCCGGGATCTTTTTGCAAACCCGTCTGCGGTTCTGTTTCGGTTGCAGAACCGCGCTCAGGCGACCGGATCTGCACGTGAAGATCTGTCAACACGACGTGGTCAGACACGTCTGGCCGTCCACAGGATCGCAACAGAGGTGTTTTTCTGGCGGGTTGAAGATTTTGGGGAACGCACGGCCGGCACCCACGGGTCCGAAGGTATGAGCCTGCCGATGTTAACGGCTTCAAAATCCGGTACGGTTCTCTTTATGAATGAAGCAATGCGCCGCGTCCTGGGTGGCCGGGTTAAGACATTGGATCGTATTTTTACTGAACTGCCACCACGTCCGGGCGAGGTGAATATTGTTTCAACAGCTGACGGGCCGGTTCCGTCGATGATTGCAGGCATTGAAAGCGCCGCGGGGCGTCAGGAAATCTATCTGATCCCAGGTGGAACTGGTGGGGCCGCAACTGATGAAGGTGCTGTTTCTGATGGCAATTTAACCCTGAAGTCACCTGCAACAGAGCAACCGGATTTGTTTGATGAGCTTCCTGTTCCGCTTTTGAAAATCCTGCCGGGCGGACACATCGACACCGCCAATCGACTGGCCCGGAAGATGCTTTCCATTCCGCGCGAAGGTGAATTTGCCGTGTCTGATCTGGTGGAAGGTCTGGGGCGATCTGTGCGCGACTGGCTTGATGAAGCCCTGGATGGAAGGGGCTTAAGCCGCTCAGAGATCATTCGCGCCCGTCTGCCTGAACAGGAACGTTTCCTGCAGATTACTCTGACACGCCGTGCCGAAAAAGAAGGCCATGTGCTGATTGCGGTGCTGACGGATGCAACGGAACTTAAGACCCTGGAAGCACAGTTTGTTCAAAGCCAGAAAATGCAGGCGATTGGCCAGCTGGCAGGCGGTGTCGCACATGATTTCAATAATCTCCTTACGGCCATCACAGGTCATTGCGATTTACTTATGTTACGTCATGATCAGGGGGACCCTGATTATGGTGATCTCGTACAGATAAATGAAAATGCCAATCGCGCGGCCAGCCTTGTTGGCCAGCTGCTGGCATTTTCACGCAAGCAGAACCTACAGCCGGAAGTCCTGGATCTGCGTGGCGCAGTTGCCGATCTTGCCCATCTTCTCAACCGTCTCGTCGGTGAGAAAGTATCGCTTGTGATGTCACATGATCCGGAACTGAATACGATCCGGGCGGACAAGCGTCAGCTGGAACAGGTTCTGATGAACCTTGTTGTAAACGCCCGTGATGCAATGCCTGATGGCGGTGAAATTCGGATTGAAACCAACAATGTAACCCTATCAGAACCGCTTTCCCGTGATCGTGTCATCGTGCCTCAGGGAAATTATGTTGTTGTCCGCGTCAGGGATCAGGGCACTGGCATTCCGGCGGGCAAAATCGGTAAAATCTTTGAACCGTTTTATTCAACCAAGCGCACCGGTGAGGGAACCGGGCTCGGTTTGTCCATGGCATATGGGATCGTCAAGCAGACGGGTGGTTACATTTTTGTCGATTCTACCCCCGGGGAAGGGTCGGTTTTCACGCTGTACTTCCCGATGTTCGAAGCTTCAGATGCGCCCCAGCTTCAGGTGCCCGTGCAGGAAGATCTGCCTTCTGACAGTGACCAGACCCGCCAGGGCGAAGGTGTCGTGTTGCTGGTTGAAGATGAAGCCCCCGTCCGTGCCTTTGCATCGCGGGCCCTTCGGATGCGGGGATATACTGTGATTGAAGCAGATTGCGCAGAAACGGCCCTGGAAACACTTAAGGATGACACACTCAACGTTGACCTGTTTCTAAGCGATGTCATTATGCCGGGGATGGATGGCCCAAGCTGGGTGCGACAGGCGCTGAGGCAGCGACCGGATGTAAAAGTTGTCTTTGTTTCTGGTTATGCTGAAGACGCCTTCGGCGAGAATGACGACGAAATCCCGAATTCGGTCTTTTTGCCAAAACCATTTTCGTTGAAAGACCTTACCCGGACTATTCAGAAACAGCTGCATTGAATGATGGATCCGATGGCAGGTATTTACCAGTTGCAACCTCTTCATACAGTTCAATTTCCTGCCGCCGTTTCTGACCAATAAGTTCAAGAACATCGTCAGAAACATCGACACAGATAGCTGGTGATTTGTTGACGTCAGATACTTTGTGATGCGTACCAAGCCGCTTGTTCAGATAGGTCATCGCTGAAGACAGCTGTTCATATGGGAAAATCGTTTCAGCAAGTGGTGTCGTGCCTGTGTCACATAAAAACTTATGTTGGGAACCGATCGCCGCAAAGGCCGGTGGTTCCTTTTCGCAGGTCGCAATCAGAAAATCTTCGAAGCTGACGTGTTTTGTGCTGTGGGGATGGTTATCAAGATCGGATCTTGTGCGATACCGATACCAGCTCTCCAGCCAGCTCAGAGGTTCGCGCATCATGACCACAAGTTCAAATTCATAGGGATCAATAGGTTTAAACAGCCTGTTAAAGTTCCGGATTGTGCGTGGTGTTGCATGTTTCAGCCGCGGCGGGCTGCGAAACGCGATATCCGCATGGGGCTGAAGTACTGATTCGATGGCAGTACTTCCGGTTTTTGGCATCGCCAGATAGATCAGTCGCTTTGCTTCAAATATCATCATTACGATTGACCCTTTATGAAAACTATAATGTGCCAGCGGTAAAACATATCACCGTAAACCTGTTGTTAAAGGATTAGCCTCAAAGTCAAAATGAAAATTTTCATTGAAATGTTCTCATTTTGTTTCCATAAGGGGAACAAGTGTAGAACAAAACATAAATTGCCGGGCGCTCCCCGGTATGGGATAAGGACGCATAACAAATGGCAACGGCAGATCTTTTGAGTATGACTGATAAGAAAAACACCGACCGTCAGAAGGCGCTCGATTCCGCACTGGCCCAGATTGAACGTCAATTTGGTAAAGGTTCAATCATGAAACTGGGCGATGCGAATGCCGTCCAGGAAATCGAAGCAACATCAACCGGTTCGCTGGGTCTTGATATTGCTTTGGGTATTGGTGGTCTGCCGAAGGGCAGGATCGTTGAAATTTACGGTCCAGAGAGTTCCGGTAAAACGACACTGACCCTGCATTGCATTGCAGAGGAACAGAAAAAGGGCGGGGTTTGCGCATTTGTTGATGCGGAACACGCGCTTGATCCACAATATGCAAAAAAACTTGGCGTTGACCTTGATGAATTGCTGATTTCTCAGCCTGATACCGGGGAACAATCCCTGGAAATCGTTGATACCCTGGTGCGTTCCGGCGCGGTCAGCATGGTTGTGGTCGATTCCGTTGCCGCCCTGACGCCGAAATCTGAACTTGAAGGGGATATGGGCGATAGCTCCGTTGGCGTGCACGCCCGCCTGATGAGCCAGGCGATGCGCAAACTGACAGGTTCCATTTCGCGTTCCAAGTGCATGGTTGTTTTCATTAACCAGATCCGGATGAAAATTGGTGTGATGTTTGGCTCACCAGAAACCACAACAGGCGGCAACGCGCTGAAATTCTACAGCTCTGTACGCCTGGATATCCGCCGCATTGGTGCGATTAAAGATCGCGATGAAATCGTTGGCAACCAGACCCGGGTGAAAGTGGTTAAAAACAAAGTTGCGCCACCGTTCAAACAGGTGGAATTCGACATCATGTATGGTGAAGGCATTTCCAAGATGGGCGAATTGCTTGATCTTGGTGTCAAAGCCGGTGTGGTGGACAAATCCGGTTCCTGGTTCTCTTATGGGGATGAACGCATCGGGCAGGGGCGTGAGAACGCGAAAAATTACCTGCGCGAAAACAACCGCACAGCGTTTGAGATCGAAGATAAAATCCGCGCGGCCCATGGCCTGGATTTCGACATGCCTCCGGGTTTGGGCGATGATGATGACGTGCTGGATGGATAATCCCCGATCATAAATGCGTAAGCTTTAAGATCAGAGATCCAGAAGGATCAGAAAATACCCCGGTGACAGAACGTCGCCGGGGTTTTTATTTACAAATTCACTTAAATCCACAGCATCGCCCTGGCCTGCCTGTGGACAGTTGTGTCTGTGGTCGCTAAATGTCTCAAAAGCCAGATTATCAATGCGAAAGTGCGACCAAAATGCCCGGACTTAACGATATCCGATCGACGTTTCTGAACTACTTCGACAAAAATGGTCACGAGGTTGTGGACAGCTCACCGCTTGTTCCGCGCAATGACCCGACTTTGATGTTCACAAACGCGGGCATGGTACAGTTTAAAAACCTGTTTACCGGTGTTGAAACCCGCGACTATCAGCGCGCCACCACCAGCCAGAAATGTGTACGGGCCGGCGGCAAGCACAACGACCTGGATAACGTCGGCTACACCGCCCGCCACCACACGTTCTTTGAAATGCTGGGCAACTTCAGCTTTGGCGATTACTTTAAAGAAGACGCCATCCCTTTCGCATGGGATCTGATCACCAAAGAATTCGGCATTAACAAAGATAAACTTCTGGTAACCGTTTATCATGACGATGACGAAGCGGCGAATATCTGGAAAAAATACGCGGGTCTGTCGGATGATCGCATCATTCGCATCGCAACATCTGACAACTTCTGGTCCATGGGCCCGACTGGCCCATGCGGCCCGTGTACCGAGATTTTCTATGATCACGGCGAACATATCTGGGGCGGCCCTCCCGGTTCTCCGGAAGAAGATGGTGACCGCTTCATCGAGATCTGGAACCTCGTGTTCATGCAATATGAACAGTTCGAAGATGGCCGTCGCGAAAACCTGCCAAAGCCGTCCATTGATACCGGCATGGGGCTGGAACGTATCGGCGCCCTGATGCAGGGCAGCCATGACAACTATGACACTGATCTGTTCAAGGCACTGATCGAAGCCTCTGCGCATGCGACCAGCGTTGATCCATATGGCGACAAAAACGTGCATCACCGTGTGATCGCGGACCACCTGCGTTCCACGTCTTTCCTGATTGCTGATGGTGTTATGCCATCGAATGAAGGCCGTGGTTATGTGCTGCGCCGTATTATGCGCCGCGCCATGCGTCATGCGCATATTCTTGGCGCAAAAGATCCTGTGATGCATCGTCTGGTGCCGGAACTTGTGGCGCAAATGGGCCAGGCATTCCCGGAATTGTCCCATGGCCAGACCATGATTGAAGAAACGCTTCTGAACGAAGAAACCCGTTTCCGTCAAACACTTGACCGGGGTTTGACCCTGCTGGATGCCGAAGTTTCCAAACTGCCGGAAGGCGCTGATCTGCCGGGTGAAGCCGCGTTCAAATTGTATGACACCTATGGTTTCCCACTGGATCTGACACAGGATGCGTTGCGCGAACAGGGCCGTGGTGCGGATGTTGGTGGCTTTACCGCTGCGATGGAAGAACAGAAAGCCAAGGCGCGTGCGGCCTGGTCTGGTTCTGGTGATGCGGCGGATTCAACGGTCTGGTTCGACATCGCTGACAAACACGGTGTGACCGAATTCCTGGGCTATGACACAGAGATCGCTGAAGGACAGGTTCTGGCGCTGGTATCCGGTGGCAAGACGCAGGATAAGGCAGCCACAGGTGACGAAATTCAGATCGCTCTGAACCAGACGCCTTTCTATGCGGAAAGCGGTGGTCAGGTTGGCGACAGCGGTATTCTGCAAACTGAAACCGGCAAAGTCGAAATCACAGATACGCGCAAAACAGCGGGCGTGTTTGTGCATTCAGCCAAGGTGACTGAAGGTTCGATTGAGATCGGGCAGGGCGCTGAGCTGAAGGTTGACCACACACGCCGCACCCAAATTCGCGCGAACCATTCCGCAACACACCTGCTGCACGAAGCCTTGCGTGTACATCTTGGTGATCACGTGGCACAGCGTGGCTCTTTGAACGCCGATGATCGTCTGCGTTTCGATTTCTCACATAATGCCGCGATGTCCGACGCTGAGATTAAGCAAGTTGAACAGGATGTTAACGCTTTCATCCGCCAGAACACCCCGGTTGAAACCCGGATTATGACGCCGGATGATGCCCGTGCCCTTGGGGCGCAGGCGCTGTTTGGTGAAAAATACGGCGACGAAGTGCGCGTTGTGTCTATGGGGCGTGAAAGCGGTTCCGGCAAAGGCAACGACGGCGACACTTATTCACTGGAACTTTGCGGTGGTACACATGTGCGCCAGACCGGTGATATCGGCATGTTTGTCTGCCTTGGCGACAGCGCCAGCTCATCCGGTGTACGCCGGATCGAGGCGCTGACAGGTCAGGCGGCTTTTGATTATCTGGCAGCCCAGGATGCGCGGATCAAAGATATTGCTGGCAATCTGAAGGCCCGACGAGAAGAACTGTCCGACCGCGTCAAAGCCCTGATGGCAGAACGCAAATCACTGACGTCTGAAGTCGCTGATCTGCGCAAACAGCTTGCGATGGCAGGCAGTGGTGGGTCTGCGCCCGAAGCTGAAAGTGTCAATGGTATCAAATTCTTCGCGCAGGTTGTTGAAGGTGTTTCGCCACGTGATCTGCCATCACTGATTGATGAACATAAGTCCCGTCTTGAAAGTGGCGCCGTCCTTCTGATTGCAGACGCCGGTGGCAAAGCGGCGGTTGCCGCAGGTGTGACCGATGATCTGAAAGGTGATCTTTCTGCGGTTGATCTTGTGCGCGCGGCTGTGCCTGAACTGGGCGGCAAAGGGGGCGGTGGTCGTCCGGATATGGCGCAGGGCGGCGGTAAATCTGTTGAAAATGCTGACGCTGCGATTGCCGCGGCTAAATCTGTCCTGGAGGGATAATTATGGGTGCACTCTGGATCGCACATGTAACCGTAACTGACGAAGAAGCTTACGGAAAATACGCAAAACTGGCCGGGCCTGCCGTGGCAAAGCATGGCGGTGAATTCATCGCCCGTGGTGGCCGTTTTGTGCAGCTTGAGGGCAAGGAACGCCCGCGTAATGTTGTGGCGAAATTCCCTGACGTGGATACCGCTGTGGCCTGTTACCATTCGCCGGAATATCAGGAAGCCCTGAACCACGCGCGCGGCGCATCCGAGCGCGAACTGATGGTTGTTGAAACCAGTGAATGAGACATCGCCTCTGCGTGCGCTGATGCAAAATCACGCGCGGGCAGGGCGGCTTGACTGGATTGGCCTGCGCCCCGCGCGTAAGGCTGATCTGATCACCCCTGACAGGGCCGAGGTGACAGAGGCCGGGCTTGTCGGTGATCGCCATCCCAGCCCTGGTAAACGCGCTGTTACTTTGATCCAGGCGGAACATCTGCCCGTGATTACAGCGCTTTGTGGGAAAACCGATATCACACCGGAACTGCTACGCCGCAATCTGATGGTGTCAGGCATCAATCTGTCCGCCTTGCGCAATCAGACGCTGCAAATCGGCGACGTCACCCTGAAAATCACATCTCCCTGCGCCCCATGTTCCCGGATGGAGGTGATCCTGGGCCATGGCGGATACAACGCCATGCGCGGCCACGGTGGCTGGTGCGCTGAGCTAATTACACCGGGTCACATTCGCATCGGTGATCCCGTCAACGCATTATGATTGTGTTCATTTCATGGGAAGGCCGACCTGCAGAGAGGTCATTGTCCCTTCGCCACTGTCCGTAAATCGTGTCAACATAATCCCCCAGCGGTCAGGGTGCCCGAAGGGGTGCTCCATCCAGAAGTAATGTTGCGCCCAACTGTCCAGTCCTGTGTTTCTGTCCAGAGAAAGCTGCGGGAAAGAGGTTTCGACAAGAGAAACTGCGCGTTGTTCCAGTTCGTTACGTTCCTGAGAATTCAGATGACGCAGCCCGTCAGAAATGCTGCAACTTCTATTTGATTGTTCCAGTGTCAGATGGCTTTGTGGGGTCAGCCAGCGTGGATTTCCAGGCATAGCTGTGTAACGCAGCATATCCTGTGGGGGGACGAGCGGTTTCCCTTCAGTAAGCGGCAGGCAGTGGGTTTCAAACAGGCGCATAAAGGCTTGTGCGCGTGTTTCGGTAGGCGTCAAAATATGCCGTGCCCCCAGACCCACGCAAAAGCAGATCAGAAGAAATATAGTAAAATATACTTTGTGTTTCATGCTGCTTTCTTAACACGCCTAAGGTGAGTGAAAAGAAAAAAGGCGGCCTCAAGGACCGCCTTTCATTTTTCTTTAATGCTCAAACCCGCAGATTCAACCGGCGCTTATCCAGCCAGCGATTTCGCAAAGCGCTTGCGCTCATGCGGATCAAGGTAGCGTTTGCGCAGACGGATGTTGTTTGGTGTCACTTCCACCAGTTCATCATTGTCGATGTAAGCAATTGCTTCTTCCAGAGACAGGGTGATCGGTGTTGTCAGGCGCACTGCTTCGTCGGTGCCGGATGCACGCACGTTGGTCAGTTTTTTGCCTTTCAGCGGGTTCACTTCCAGATCGTTTTCACGGGAATGTTCACCGATGATCATGCCCTGATAAACATCGGCCTGTGAGCCGATCATCATCTTGCCGCGATCTTCCAGGTTCCACAGGGCGTAAGCAACAGATGTGCCGTTTTCCATGGAAATCAGAACGCCAGCGCGACGGCCCGGGATTGCACCTTTATGTGGGGCCCAGTCGTGGAATACACGGTTCAGAACGCCAGTACCGCGCGTGTCGGTCAGGAATTCACCGTGATAACCGATCAGACCACGAGACGGAACATTCGCGATGATCCGTGTTTTACCCGCACCAGCAGGGCGCATTTCTGTCAGCTCACCTTTGCGGGTGCCTGTCAGTTTTTCGATCACAGCGCCGGAATATTCGTCATCCACGTCGATGGTGACTTCTTCGATTGGCTCGTGGCGAACACCGTCGATGTCCTGGAACAGAACCTGTGGGCGAGAGATAGAAAGTTCAAAGCCTTCGCGACGCATGTTCTCAATCAGAACACCCATCTGAAGTTCGCCACGACCGGCAACTTCAAAGGCTTCACCACCTGGGGTGTCGGTGATTTTAATCGCAACGTTGCCTTCTGCTTCTTTCATCAGGCGGTCACGGATCACACGGGATTGAACTTTCTTACCATCACGACCAGCCAGCGGGCTGTCGTTGATGCCAAAGGTCACAGTGATGGTGGGCGGATCAATTGGCTGCGCAGGCAGGGGTTCGCTGACAGATGGGGCAAGCAGGGAATCCGCAACAGTGGATTTGGTCATGCCAGCCACTGAAACGATATCGCCAGCTTCGGCCACGTCGATTTCCTGTTGTGCCAGACCACGGAACGCCATGATCTTGGTTGCGCGGAAGTTCTCGATCAGATCACCATCGCGGGACATCGCTTTGATGCTTTCGCCGGCTTTCAATGTGCCTGCTTCAACGCGGCCTGTCAGCATACGGCCCAGGAATGGGTCGGAACCCAAAGTGGTCGCAAGCATCTGGAATGGCTCATCTTTGCGTGAAATCTGTGCAGGGGCCGGGACGTGATCCAGGATCAGATCGAACATCGCGGACAGATCTTTACGCGGGCCGTCCAGTTCCATGTCAGCCCAGCCATTACGGCCAGATGCGTACATGGTTGGGAAATCAAGCTGCTCATCCGTTGCGTCAAGGCTTGCAAACAGGTCAAAACATTCGTCCAGCGCGCGGTCAGGTTCGCCGTCTGGTTTGTCGACTTTGTTCACAACAACAATCGGACGCAGACCCAGGGCAAGTGCCTTGGAGGTCACGAATTTGGTCTGTGGCATTGGGCCTTCTGCGGCGTCTACCAGCAGAACAACACCGTCAACCATGGACAGAATACGTTCAACTTCGCCACCAAAGTCAGCGTGGCCCGGGGTGTCAACGATGTTGATCCGTGTGTCTTTCCATTCCACAGATGTGGGTTTCGCAAAGATCGTGATGCCGCGTTCGCGTTCCAGATCGTTGCTGTCCATGGCGCGTTCTGCCACGGCCTGGTTGTCCCGGAATACACCGGATTGTTTCAGAAGCTCATCTACCAGGGTCGTTTTGCCGTGGTCAACGTGAGCGATGATAGCGATATTGCGAAGATCCATCGGTTGGGTCGTCCTGCCATGTCATGCGTTTCAGGGGTTTGCTGCGGCCCTATCGTGCAGGCGCAGAAAAAGCCAGCCTTAAATCACAAAATCCACCCGTGGCGCGGTATTTATGCCGGTTGCAGGGCTTTGCGTACTTCTGGTGCACGACGGCGGCTGACAGGGACGATATCTCCGTTTTCCATCTCACATTCCCAGGCTGAACCGGCCTTGCGCAGATTGTGAACCTGATCGCGGATAATCCAGTGATACCGGTGACATTGCAGCCCATTATAAACCGCCAGTTTCTCAATCGCCTCTGAGAAAGGCATCAAAACCAGATGCGTGCCCTGATCAGTAACAAACGCAACATAGTGGTCCTGCGCTTCCGCACGGATCAGCCTGATATCCCGATGTGGGGGAATGGTGTTAAAAAGTCTGTGAAGGGCAGGCGGTTCACGTGTCGGAACGGCAGTTACGGGGGCAGGATCATCCGCAGCATCCACAGCGTAGATCACAAGGGTCAGAACTGTTCCCAGGATCAGGGCGTTCCAGCCAACCCCTGTAAGTTCAGTGAAATACCACCAGGGCAACAAGGCCAGGCTATCTTGCGGATCTTCTTCTGTTCCTGAACCAATATCCACCATCAGAGAAATCGCAGCAAAAATCAGAGGTGTGATCAGCACGCCCGCAAAGGGCAATAGCCGGGGTGATAGCTGACGTCGCACAAGCCACATAAAAGCAGAAAGCCACAGGACCGCAGACAGCGCAAAATGCAGAAACCAATGTATAAGTGATCCAAGGAAATTCAGCTGCTCAGAGCTTTCGGGTTCCATCAGGGTGATCAGAAGGCTGGCCAGACCGCCAAAGAACAACACATTGGGCAGGGCATCCCGCCAGGTGAACTCCTCCGGAAGTTCCTGTCCTTTCAGTGCCCGCCGAAAGCCGCGCTGAAATGCCTGATAGCCTGCCATGTCTGCTCCTTGTGCTGTCGGTAAAGGCATCAAAGGGAATAGGATGTTGTTGCAACCCGCAACCCGCCCGGCAATTCGTATCAGTGGGTTGCGCTATGTGAAAACAGGTTGATCACCAGAACCCCGGCAATGATCAGGCCAAGGCCAATCACCGCGGGCAGATCCAGTTTCTGCCCGAACACCGCCAGACCGATCAGGGCAATCAGCACAATGCCCAGCCCGGACCAAAGCGCATAAACCACGCCCACGGGCATGAATTTCAGGGTCAGACTAAGCAGGTAGAAGGACACAGCATAACTGATCACAACCACAAGCGAGGGCAGGGGTTTTGTGAACTGTTGACTGGCCTGCATTGACGCCGTGCCAATGGTTTCCGCAATCACGGCGCAGATCAGATAGACATAGTGCATTGGCATGGGGCAAATCCGGGAAAGGGGCCTGCGCGCCTAAAGCGGCAGCTCGGTGGTTTCTTTCAGTTCTTCCATGACAAAAGACGCGGAAACATCCGACATGTCCACCCTGGAAATGAGCCGCTGATACAGATCGTCATAATCCTTCACATCGCGCACCCTTGCGCGGATCAGATAATCCAGATCGCCGGTCATACGATAGGCGCCCAGAATTTCCGGCATCTCACGGGTGGCGCAGGCAAATTTTGTCAGCCAGTCCGCATCATGCGATCGCGTGCGGATCTGGATGAATACAATCAATCCAAGATCAAGCTTATCGGGATCAAGCAGGGTAACACGTTTACGGATCACGCCGGCTTCTTCCATCGCGCGCACCCGCCGCCAACAGCCATTGCGCGACAGGTTCACAGCCTCGCCCAAGGCTTCCAGACTCAGCGAAGCATCCTGTTGCAGGTGTTTCAGGATTTTGCGGTCTGTATCATCAATTGTCACCATAAATTAACAATACAGGTGAAAATATCACCGTATCAAGCGAATTTTGCCAGAGATTGGGAACACTTCACGCGCGGCTCCGGATAATATGGTTCAACGCAAACAGGTCAGAACAGGACAGAACAATGATCAGCAAAGTATTTCTTGAACATCCGCGCGCCGTTGAGGAAAGCTATCTGGAACATGCGGTATTTGCCGGGAAGTTTTCGTTTAAACTGTTTCTGGCCGCATTTGCCGCGCTGATCCATGCGGTGATCCCCTGTCTGTTTGAAAAAACCGCCAGCAAGATGATCGCCCAGATGTACGATAAGACAAAGAACCGCGGGAACTAATTCGCCCGACGTTTCGCAAAGCCCTGCCACCGAAGGAGAGAGCGGTGGGCAGGGCTTTTGTTTTGCTGTAAGCAGCCCCAAACAACGAAAGTATTCCCTATGTGCCGATGGGCCGCCTTTATTGGCCAGCCGATTTTCCTTGAGCAGGTGATTTCCGCACCGGCCCATTCCCTGCTTGTGCAAAGTCAGGCTGCCTCAGAGGCGAAAACCGCAATCAATGCCGATGGGTTTGGGATTGCCTGGTATGCGCACCGGCCTGAACCCGGCTTGTTTCGCGATGTGCTGCCCGCCTGGTCTGATCCCAATCTGGCCTCTGTCGCAGCGCAGATCAAATCCGGCCTGTTTCTGGCGCATGTGCGTGCCTCTACCGGATCGGCCACCAGCCGCAACAACTGTCACCCGTTCACATCCGGCCGCTGGAGCTTCATGCACAATGGTCAGGTTGGGGGCTTTGAACATTTCCGTCGCAGTGCCGATATGCTGATCCCGGACGAACTTTATCACGAACGCAAAGGCGCAACCGACAGTGAGGTTTTGTTTCTGCGTGCGTTGTACCACGGGCTGGATCTGGATCCGGTGAATGCACTGGTGAAAGCCGCCCGCGATCTTGAAAACCTGTCGCGTGAGAAAGGCGAAACCCCGCATCTGCGTCTGTCCGTGGCCATGTCGGACGGTGAAAACCTCTATGCCGCCCGCGCCAGTTCTGACCATATCGCGCCCACAGTGTATTACAAACGCTGCACGCAGTCTGAAGGCTGGATGGTGGTGTCTGAACCATTGGAAACCAGCAGCGACGACTGGATCGAACTGCCCGCGGGCAAACTGGCTGTTTTCACAAAGGATGACGTTCGCCTTTGTGATTTCATGGGCTGATCAGCGCGCAATATAGCGGTCTTTGCGGTGGTTCATGCCAATCGCCATATTGGTGATCAGGGCACCCAGCAGGGAAAACGCCACCAGGGGCAGATCCAGGACAAACAGGGCAATCGTGAAGATCACCGCATCAACAGACAGCTGAAACCACCCGGCCTGAAATCCCGTGCGTTCCTGAATGTAAAGTCCCAGCACACCAATGCCACCAAGGCTTGTCCCATGGCGAAACAGGATCAGCAGGCCCGCCCCCGCAAGCGACCCGGACAGAATGGCACCAAACCAGGGGTTCAGCGTTTGAAGCTGTACCATCGCCGGCATGAAGTGCATCTGGGCGGTAACAACAGCCACGGCCAGGAAGGTTTTCAGGGTAAAGACCAGGCCCAGACGGAACCAGGCCAGCAGATAGAAAGGGATGTTCAGAATGAAAAAGATCGTCCCGAATTCCCAGTCCGTAACATAAGACAAAAGAACCCCAAGCCCGGCTGTCTGCCCGGTGATCAGGCCCAGCTTTGTCAGCAAAGCCACGGAAAAACTGCACATCAACGTGCCGATGCCAATCGCAATCGCATCCTCATACCAGGTATGCGTAGTCTGACGATGGGGTTCTTTGTGGCCTTTGGATGGTTGGGATTTTATGTGGTTTTTCATGGCTCTGATCATGGTTGTTAAACGCAGTGATCACGTCACTTGATAAATGTCAAACGTCCGCAATGTCGCAATCGCAGGCGTTCGTCTCAGGCGGTGTCAGCGCAGGCGGCGTGAGAAAAGTACTCCTGGCAACTGCCCATTCAGGAATACCGGTTTTCCCACTTGTTCGGCAAAGTTCATCCGGCGGGCAGGGCGATCTCCCAGGGCAAAGTCGATGCCGATGCCAACAGAAGCAAAACTTCCGGTGTCATCATCCGGCATGATATGTTCAAGGGCACCATAAACAGCGGCACGTTCCGCAAACTGGTATCGCAGCCCGGCTCCGATTGAGGTATACAGATCTTCTTCCGGCTGACTGTAGTGCGCAAGATACCCCTGCACATTAAGACGATCATTCACAGGCATATCGACCGTCGCGTTAAAGATCCGCTCTGCCTCTGACGCATGGACATAATGCGCACTGACGGAAAAGCGATCGGCTGCGTAATTCAGCCCCATTGCGGTGACATGGCTCCCATCATCCCGGGGCATATAGGTGATCAGCGTCGCATCTGTCCGCGGAGTCAGGGCAAGGCCGCCCCCCAGAGACCAGTAATCCCCGGCCGTATCCGGCAGTTCCTGATCCAACGCGGCAAAGCCTGCGCGCAGGAACCAGCTGTTGCCCTGCCAGGTCAGGCCGATTTCGGAATTTTCAAAACCTGTCCGGTCTACAGAATCGAGGAACAGTGCCTCTTCATTCAGGCGGCTGTAGGTGACATCCAGTTTCAGATGATCCGAAAGCGCAAAATCAGCGCCGAAATCAAAATTGTCGTGTTCCAGCCGGAAATCATCCAGATTAAGACGCCCGTAATCAGCGTTCACCCAGAGATCCGCCACACCAAAACGGGTTCCGGCGGAAAAATTGCCCAGAAACTGTTTCAGGTCGACGCCTTCTGTGCGGTCAAAGGCTTCCAGGCGCCCCCAGGCCCAGGTGTCGGCCTGAACAGGCAGGGCGGACAGCGTAAGAGGGAAAAGAAGCCCTATGCAGGTTTTGATATTCATAGTGTTCCCCATTGTGCATCTCTTTGACGCAGATGCATATTCCACCAAAAGTTGTTTCATACATGGGGCGCTTGCGGAAGTGTAAATTCAACCTTTGCGGTAAAAAACTGCCCTGACTGCAACAGCGCAACGCAACAAAAAAAGCCGCCACATTTCTGTGACGGCTTTCGTATCTTAATGCGAGGTGAGGTTAACCCGCCAGCGCCTTGCCAAGGTTTTCATCAACCTTCTCAAGGAAGCCCATAGTGGTCAGCCATTTCTGATCCGGACCAACCAGCAGCGCCAGGTCTTTGGTCATGTCGCCGGATTCAACCGTGTCCACGATGACTTTTTCCAGGGTCTCTGCAAAGTTCATCAGCTGTGTGTTTTCATCCAGTTTCGCGCGGTGCTTCAGGCCGCCAGTCCATGCAAAGATAGACGCGATAGAGTTCGTGGAGGTCTCTTTACCAGCCTGGTGCTGACGGTAGTGACGGGTCACAGTACCGTGCGCCGCTTCGGCCTCAACGATTTTTCCATCCGGTGTCATCAGCTGCGAGGTCATCAGACCAAGGGAACCAAAGCCCTGTGCAACTGTGTCAGACTGAACGTCGCCGTCATAGTTCTTACAGGCCCAGACAAAACCACCGTTCCATTTCATCGCGCATGCAACCATGTCGTCGATCAGGCGGTGTTCATAGGTGATGCCGGCGGCTTCGAATTTCTCTGCGAATTCTTCTTCGTACACCTTCTGGAACAGATCCATGAAACGGCCGTCATAGGCTTTCAGGATGGTGTTCTTGGTGGACAGATACACAGGCCAGCCCAGTTTCAGGCCGTAGTTCATGGATGCGCGCGCGAAATCGATGATGGACTGATCCAGGTTATACATGCCCATCGCAACACCGGCAGCAGGGGCGTCATAAACGTCTTTCTCAATGGTGGTGCCATCTTCGCCGACGAATTTCATGGTCAGCTTGCCCTTGCCAGGGAAGAGGAAGTCAGTCGCTTTGTACTGATCACCAAAGGCATGACGACCGATAACGATCGGCTGGGTCCAGCCCGGCACAAGGCGCGGTACGTTCTGACAGATGATCGGCTGACGGAATACAACACCACCCAGGATGTTACGGATCGTGCCGTTTGGCGAACGCCACATTTTCTTCAGACCGAATTCTTCAACACGGGCTTCATCCGGGGTGATGGTCGCACATTTGACGCCAACGCCGTATTTCTTGATCGCTTCAGCAGCGTCAATGGTGATCTGATCGTCGGTTTCGTCGCGTGCTTCGATACCAAGGTCATAATATTTCAGATCAATATCAAGGTATGGCAGGATCAGTTTGTCTTTGATGAACTGCCAGATGATGCGGGTCATTTCGTCACCGTCGAGTTCTACGACGGGGTTCTCTACCTTGATTTTGGTCATGAGATGCCTCTTTGGGTTGGAATCGAATTTGAGGGCTTTCTACACCCCCGAGATGAAAAAAGAAAGACGGTATGCGAATGTATACAGAAAAGATCTGAACTGTTTTAGCCAGAAATGAAAACAGGCCGCCGATGGGGCGACCTGAAGAGGGCGTTGATGGGAATAAGAATTAGACCTGCATCGCCTTGATCAAAGCACCCAATGCGCCGGATGCATCTTCCTGACGCCAGATTTCGCCGCCAATCCCGAAAAAATCTGTGACAGGTGAAAGGCTTCTGATCAGATCTTCATCCAAAATACCTTCGGCCACAACCGGGACTTCGACAACTTCAGACCACCATTTGAACAGATCAGCTTCGGCGCGGCTGCCATCACCGATCAGGGTTTCACCGACGGGGCCAAAACTGATGTAATCGGCCCCGGCTTCGCCTGCGTTCAGACCATCATGACGCGAGGTGCCACAATGGGCGCCCAGGATAAAATCAGGCCCATAGGTTTCGCGCAGCTTGCGCAGGCCTTTGTTGTTGTCCGTCAGATGAACACCATCAAAGCCCAGCTTTTCTGCCAGCAGAACATGGCTGTCCATGACAATCGCCACATCACGTGCATGGCAGGTTTCGCGCAGCAGATCACCGGCGCGGGACAGGGTGCTTTCGTCCTGTGTGCTCATGGCCATACGCACACAGCCGATCTCATGCGCATCCAGAACGCGGCCCAGAAGATCCGGGAAAGACGACAGTTCGAATTCCGGCGGGGTGATCAGATAGATCTGTGGTTGCTCCGGGGCGATCTCGGCAGAGGTATCAGCGGCCATTTCCGGCTCCTATATAGAGGTTTGCGCCCCTATACCGGATCGCGCGTCAAAGGCAAAGCCCGCATCAATCGGTTTTCACCCGGAATTTCCGGAATTGGGCCCCGTCATATTCAACCGGCTTCAACTCTTCCGCGCCAAGACGTTTCAGTGCCCCGGTGGATTTGCGACTATGTGGCAGCAGGAATGTCACGGCACTTATTCCCGCAGCATGGGCCGCTTTCAGCGCAGTTTTGCAGATGCGCGGGCCAATGCCACGTGTTTCAGTTTTCAGAACCATGCCGAAATCCCAGTCTGATCCTTCTTTCTGAAATCCACCCCAGCCGATGTATTTGCCCTTGTGGTAAATCCCGACATGACCAATTCCATCATCCGTCCAGCGTGCTTCTTTCGCTGCAACAAAATGCCTTACAGTGCTGAGATTCCAGATGGTTTTAAGCAGGGGCATATGTTCCGCCGCTTTCGGGTCGGTCATATGATCAAGGATATCCTGCGGCGCGACGTCCGTCAGACGCCGGTAGGAAATGTCATTTTCTTCAATATACATCATCGCAACTCTCTACGAATAACAGGGGCTGCTAACTGCTTCATTGTGTCATGATGTATTGATTGCGCAACCTGGCTTTATGACTGCTTCCGCGACTTGCATCATGAGGGGGGGATCAGTTACAGGGGCGTAACTTTTACATCGGGGAATACCATGACACAGCCAGCCTTCATCCTGATCCGCCCGCAGATGGGGGAAAACATCGGTGGGGCGGCGCGTGCCATGTGGAACTTTGGTCTTGATCGTATGCGTATTACCAGCCCGCGGGATGGCTGGCCCAATCCCAAAGCCGATGCAATGGCGTCAGGGGCCGGGCGTCTGCTGGATGAAGCGCAGATTTTTGACAGCACCGATGCGGCACTTGCGGATTGTGACTTTGTGTTCGCGACAACCGCGCGCCATCGGGATCTGACCAAACCGGTGATGACCCCGGAACGCGCCATGGCCCACACCCGCAATCTGATTGCAGAGGGCAAGAAGGTTGGCGTGATGTTTGGTCCGGAACGGGCAGGGCTTGAAAATGAAGATATCGCCCGCGCCAATGCGATTATCTCTGTGCCGGTGAATCCTGAATTTGCCTCGCTCAACCTTGCGCAATGTGTGCTGCTGACGGCGTACGAATGGGGGCAGGAGGCCCACGACATGCCGGCGGAAAGCATGGAAATGGCGAAAACCGAATTTGCACCACAGCATGAAGTTGCGAAACTTGCGGAACATTATGAAGAACGCCTGGATCAGGCGGGGTTCTTTTTCCCGGAAACCAAAGCCGAAAGCATGAAGCTGAACCTGCGCAATTTCTGGTCCCGCATGCCCATGACCCGCGTGGATGTGCAGACATTGCACGGTATGTTGCGGCAGATGGTGCGCTGGAAGGAACGCGGCGACTGACCACGTTTTCACATCTTGCAGATGGGCGCAGGCAGGCATAGGTTCCCCGTGAATAAAGGAGCCAGCCCATGAGCCAGAAACGCAGCATCTTTGAAGAGGTCAGCGGCGATCAACCCGCCCAAACCGCAGCCGCGCCAGGTATGATTGACGCGAAATCACGTGGTGCACGTGGTGCGATCCGGATCTGGCTGGGCATGCTGTTCGCACTGGTGGCTATGATGATCCTTGTGGGGGGGCTGACGCGCCTGACCGACAGCGGGCTTTCCATTACGGAATGGAACCTAGTGACCGGCACGCTGCCGCCTTTGAACGATGCGGACTGGCAGTCAGAATTTGCCAAATACCAGCAGATCCCGGAATTCCAGCTGCAAAATCACGCCATGGATCTGGAAGGGTTCAAATCCATCTATTGGTGGGAATGGGGCCATCGTTTCCTGGGCCGCTTTATCGGGCTTGTCTGGGCGATCGGGTTCTTCTGGTTCCTGATCCGCAAACAGATCCCCGTGGGCTGGACCTCTAAACTGCTGATCCTGGGCGGGCTTGGCGGCCTTCAGGGCGCGATTGGCTGGTGGATGGTGTCATCCGGCCTGACCGGCCGCGTGGTTGATGTGGCCTCTTATCGCCTGGCGATCCACCTGGGCCTGGCCTTTGTCATTCTCGGGATCATCGCCTGGCATATGATGTCACTGTCCCATTCCGAAGCCAGTCTGATCAAAGCCCGCCGTGGCAAAGAAGCAAAGCTGTTTTCCATGGGGACAGGTCTGATGCATTTCGCCTTCCTGCAAATCCTGCTGGGCGCACTTGTGGCCGGAATTGACGCCGGGCGCGGCTATATCGACTGGCCCTATATGGGCGGGCAGATCATTCCGGACGGGATGTTCATGCTGACGCCGATCTGGTCGAATTTCTTTGAAAATTCCGCGCTGACGCAGTTCATTCACCGTCTTGCCGGCTATCTTCTGTTGATCTTCGCCTTTGTCGCCTGGCGCAAATCCCGTGCCTCTGGCAATGCTTTCACCAAAGGCACGTTCACCGTGGTTCTGGTGATGATGGTCGCTCAGGCCATCCTCGGCATTGTGACTGTGATGAACGCCGCACCTTTGAACCTTGCGATCATGCACCAGCTGGGGGCGATTGTACTGTGGGTTCTGATCCTGCGGGCGCGTTTCGCAGCACTTTACCCCAAAGAACAATCCGTACGTGACTGATATAAAAGGAAGAATGATAAGATGAGCAGCTTTTCAGAACTGATGGCGTTTCAGCGCCGCACCGAAGCCCTGAACCAGACCTCTCAGCGTCTGGCCTGGGATCAGGAAACCGTCATGCCACGCGGCGCAACCGCCCAGCGTGCGGAAGAAATGGAAGCGATGGAGGCCGTCTTGCACGCCCGCCGCACCGATCCGCGCATGGGGGAGTGGATTGAAAAAGCATCGCTTGAAAACCTGACTGAGGTCGAAGCCGCAAACCTGCGCCTGATCAAACGTCATTACCTGCGTAATACGAAAATCCCTGCCGATCTGGCAGAGTCGCTGGCACGTGAAACCAGCCTTGGGCAGGGGATCTGGGCCGAAGCCCGGTCCCGTGAAGATTTCGCAGGTTTTGCCCCAACCCTTGAAAAGGTCATTCAGCTGCGCCGTGAAGAAGGCGAAGCCATGGCCCAGGGCGAAGACGGCATGGGCAATGCCTATGACGCGCTGGTGCAGGATTACGAAACCGGCGCAACCGCCGAAAGCCTGGGCGCAATGTTTGACGCCATGCGCCCGCGTCTGGTGGCGCTGCTGGATAAGGTCAAAGGATCCTCCCACCAGCCGAAAAAACTGAACGGCACGTTTACCTCTGATGATCAGATGAAATTCGCCCATGTGCTGGCGGAACGCTTTGGGTACGATTTCAACCATGGCCGGATCGACAAGGCGGTGCATCCGTTTTCGCTTGGCTCTGGTCAGGAAGCGCGGATCACCACGCGCACCGTCGAAAACGACCCGTTCAACTGTTTCTATTCTACGATCCACGAAGTCGGCCACGCCTGCTATGAACTTGGCATCGACGACCAGCACCTGCTGACCCCATTGGGGCGCGGCATTTCCATGGGCGTGCATGAAAGCCAGAGCAGGATTTATGAAAACCAGATCGGCCGTTCTCGTGCCTTCACAAGCTGGATGTATGGTGCCGTGCGTGACATGTTTGGCGACATCGGCGTCGACAATGCAGATGAATTCTACGGCACTGTGAATCGGGTGAATGACGGCTATATCCGGACAGAAGCGGATGAGCTGCAATATAACCTGCATGTTCTGCTGCGGTTCGATCTGGAACAGAAACTGATTTCTGGTGAACTGGCCGTCGCTGATCTGCCGGATGCCTGGAATGAACGCTTTGAAGCTGACTTTGGTTTTGCGGTAACAAAACCATCCCAGGGCTGCATGCAGGATGTGCATTGGTCCGTGGGTCTGTTTGGCTATTTCCCGACCTATAGCCTTGGCACGGTCTATTCCGGAAACCTGAACAAAGCGATGCGGGCAGATCTGCCGGATCTGGATGCAAGTCTTGAGAAGGGGGACACAAGCCCCGCGACAGGATGGCTGCGCGAAAACCTGCACCAATATGGCGGGCTGCGTGATCCGCGTGAAACCATCACACATGCCTGCGGGTTTGAACCATCCGAGGCCCCTTTGATGGATTACCTAGAGGGTAAATTCAGCGAGATCTATAAGCTGTGATCTCAGCGCCGGGGGGCTGCCTGCCCCCCGGACCCCCCGGACCCCCCGGGGATATTTTCAGAACAAAAATGCGATATGCATATTTATATGCATAGAGTGTGCATAAGATGTGCATGCTTTGTGCATGTCATTTTTTGCGGTTGATGAAGGCGTCAATCGCGGCTTCGGTGTCCCGCAGCATCATGTTTTCGGTGATCACCTGACCGGTGTAGTCATAGGCTTCTGACAGCGGCATTTCCAATTGCTTATAGAAAGCTTCCTTGCCGATTTTTACAGCGGAAGAGAGCTTGCCCGCGATTTTTTCAGCCAGTTCCATTGTGGCGTTTTGCAGATCTTCCACAGGGACCACACGGTTGATCAGGCCAAGGCTAACAGCCTGATCCGCATTAAGAAATTCGCCTGTTGTCAGCAGTTCAAACGCCTGTTTGCGTGGAATGTTCCGGGTGAGGGCGACCATCGGTGTGGAACAGAACAGCCCAATATTGACGCCGTTCACGCCAAAGCGCGTGCCCTCTGCTGCAATCGCCAGATCACAGGTGGCGACCAGTTGGCAGCCGGCGGCTGTGGCGATGTTGTGAACCTCGGAAATCACAGGCTGGGGCAGGGTGGTGATCTTTTGCATGACAGCGCTACAGCGTTGAAACAGATCAATAAATCCAGATTTCCCGCCATCATTTGCCGCGCGTTTTGCGGTCATTTCTTTCAGGTCATGACCTGCACAGAAGACCCGGCCAGCGCCCGCAAGGATCACGGCTTTTACGGTTGTATCTGCGGCAATTTCATCAAGTTGCGCCGACAATTCTGCCAGCATCCCATCAGAAAGCGCATTCAGGTTGCGATCAGAATTCAGGACAAGACGCGTCACGCCCGCCTCTGTGTCGTTGCGTAAAATCAGATCGCTCATCTTGTTCCCCCATCTGCTTTGCGCCACTCTGACCGAAAGTTTGCGGGGAGGCAATCATGGCGTTTCAGATGGATAAACAGGAACTTGAAACCTGGATGGGGCAGATCTTTCCTCAGGTGGCAGAGGATTTCCGCGTGGAGCGTCTGGAAGGCGATGAAACCGATCTGCGCCTGCTGGTTTCAGAACGTCATCTGCGCCCGGGTGGCACGGTGTCCGGCCCTGCGATGTTTGCCCTGGCGGATTGCGCGATGTATGCGGCTATTCTTGCGCGGCTTGGAAAAGTTGCCCTGGCCGTCACAACCAATTGTTCCATTGATTTCATGCGCAAACCGGCGGCCAATACGGATCTGATCGGTACTGCGCGGATCCTGAAAATGGGGCGGGCGCTGGTTGTCGGGGATGTGCTGATCTGTTCCGAAGGCGATACCCGGCCCGTGGCGCGGGCGTCATTAACTTATTCCATCCCTCCGACCGATCAGAAACGTTAGATTGATCTGCATCAAAGCATCATGAAACCGTCATAACTAACCTGTTCCCCGCCAGCCAGGCAACGACAGAACGGGGAACAGGCCGTGTCTGAACATAAAATGAATATGAATCGCCGGGCCCTTTTGGGGTTACTGGCCGCCGGAGGCGTGGCCAGTGTTGCTGCGTCCGGCACCCAGGCCGCGCAAACGGTAAATACATCTGCAAAGATCGTTATTCTGGGCGCAGGGGCTGCGGGGATGGCGCTTGCAAACCGGTTGAATACCCGCCTGAACGGGGCGGATATTACTATAATCGACGGGCGCCCGCGCCATTTGTATCAGCCAGGATTTACACTGATCGCGGCGGGTTTGAAGCCTGCGGATTATTCCGTCAGCAGCAATGACACATGGCTGCCGCGCGGGGTGAATTTCATCAATGCGTTTGCCAGTGAGATTGATCCTGAAAGCAAACGGCTGCGGATCGCGGGGCAGGAAGATGTTGCGTATGACTATCTGATTGTTGCGCCCGGGTTGAAACTTGACTGGGATAAGATTGAAGGGTTCTCCCTTGATATGGTTGGGGAAAATGGCATTGGCGCGGTCTATGCCGGGCCGGAATATGCTGCGAAAACCTGGACCGCGATGGATAAGTTCACAGATGAGGGCGGTGTTGGGCTGTTCACACGTCCGGCAACGGGCATGAAATGCGCCGGTGCGCCGCTGAAATACACGTTCCTGACCGATGATTACGCCCGCCGTAAAGGCAACCGGGGCAAAGTGGAAATGACCTATGCCGCCCATAACAACGGGCTGTTTGGTGTGCCGATCGTCAATGAAAAGGTCCGCATGTTGTTTGAGGATCGCGGGGTAGATGTGCATCATAACCACGTGATGAAAGCCATCGATCCGGTGAAGAAACTGGCGACATTTGAAACGCCTGAGGGCGACACAGAACTGCCATATGATTTCACCAATGTCATTCCGCCACAGCGTGCGCCGGATGTGATCCTGAATTCAGCGCTGCCATGGGCGGACAAATGGGTTGGTCAGGGCTGGGTTGAAGTCGATCAATATACTCTGCGCCACAACCGGTATCCGGAAATCTTTGCCTGTGGCGATGTCGCCGGAGTGCCAAAAGGCAAAACCGCAGCCAGTGTGAAATGGCAGGTGCCCGTGGTCGAAGAACAGCTGATCGCCCAGATCCAGGGGCAGGAAAGTGATGCGCGTTACAATGGCTACACGTCTTGTCCGCTGATCACAAAGATCGGTCGCGCGATGCTGGTTGAATTTGATTACAACAACAATCTGGTCCCAAGCTTCCCGGGGGTGATTGCGCCGCTGGAAGAGCTGTGGATTTCCTGGTTGATGAAAGAAGTCGCACTGAAAGCCACTTATAACGCCATGTTGCGTGGCCGGGCATAAGGGAGAGAGAGAATGAAAGAACTGACATTATCCACCCTGTTTGCGGTGTTTGAGGAAATCTTCGGCAAGGGCCTGTTCTGGGCCATGGTCGCGGTCGCGGCACTGGTGACCGTTGGCTACATCTATGTGTTGGTGCGCGACCGGGCCGTTAGTTGGAAGAAATTCCTACTGGCCCAGATGGCGATGCCCTTTGGCGCCGTTGGCGCAGTAGTCTTTGTGCAGCATATGACACATTCCTCTTTGTCGGATCTCGGCGGGCCGGTCGACGTGATCGTTCTTGCAATGATTGCCATTGTTGGTGCGATTGGCGCGGCGATCCTTGTTTATACGGTGCAGGGGCTCTTTTCCCGGCGTGCTGTCTAGGGTAAAGCAGAACAATCCGGCCAGACGGGGGGAAATGCCCGTCTGGTTGGGGATAAAATGTGGGGTATTTTTATACCTATTTTGCAAAGCATTGAAAACAAACAATTATATTAACTTTACTGCACTTGACTGTGCGCCAGATGCGTATAAAACCCCAACATCGAATTCCGGGGGATCCCCCCGAACGGGCCAATTGGCCTTAACTAAGGGTTAAACCATGAAAACTTTCTCTGCGACTCCGGCAGATATCGACAAGAAATGGATCCTGATCGACGCTGAAGGCGTTGTTCTGGGCCGTCTTGCTTCGATCATTGCCATGCGTCTGCGCGGTAAGCACAAGGCGTCTTTCACTCCGCACATGGACATGGGTGACAATGTCATCGTGATCAATGCGGACAAAATCCAGCTGACCGGCAAAAAACGCACGGACAAGAACTACTACTGGCACACTGGCCACCCAGGCGGCATCAAGTCCCGTACTGCTGGTCAGATCCTCGAGGGTGAACACCCAGAGCGCGTTGTGACCAAAGCTGTTCAGCGCATGCTGCCAGGCGGCAAGCTGTCCCGCAAGCAAATGACCAACCTGCGCGTCTATGCCGGTGCCGAGCACGGCCAGGAAGCACAGAAGCCCGAAGTTCTGGATGTGAAATCCATGAACAAGAAAAACACCCGGAGCTGATCATGACTGACGAAATCAAATCTCTGGATGAGCTGAACACTGTTGCTGAAGGCGCAGTTGAAGTTTCTGCCCCGCGTGAGCCTGTTCGTGACGAACTGGGTCGTTCTTATGCAACTGGTAAGCGTAAAGATGCTGTTGCCCGTGTCTGGATCAAACCAGGTTCCGGCAAAGTGGTTGTGAATGGCAAAGACCAGGACGTTTACTTTGCACGCCCGGTGCTGCAGCTGATCCTGCGTCAGCCTATGCAAGTTGCTGGTGTTGAAGGCGAATTCGACGTTTACGCAACTGTTAAAGGTGGCGGTCTGACGGGTCAGGCGGGCGCTGTGAAGCACGGTATTTCTAAAGCTCTGCAGCTTTATGAACCCTCCCTGCGCGCACCACTGAAAGCCGCTGGCTTCCTGACACGTGACTCTCGTGTTGTTGAACGTAAGAAGTTCGGTAAGCGCAAAGCGCGTCGTTCCTTCCAGTTCTCCAAGCGTTAATCGCTTCCGGTTTTTACCGATACATTTTCAAGGGCTCGCAGTTTTGCGGGCCCTTTTCGATTCGTTCCTCAAGCCGGTTCTGTTGGTCAGATGCCTTAGTGTCAGGGGAGATTATGTGAATAATACGTCAGCAGAATTGAACTTGCGCGCATTTGGAAACAATAGACCTGCGTTGCGGTCTTTGCAGACCTATTGTTAAAGGTTGTCGCTATTTTCGGCCGGGTTTGACCCAATTTTTCCATATTTCGAAGTTAGACCCGATGTATGTTTGATGATGATATGATCCTTGCCCGAAAAGAACCGGAACAGCGGCGGCAGGATGCGTTTGCCCGATTGTTTGCATCTGTCATATTGGCTGTGTTTGCGGCGTCAGTCGCAGAAGCGCTGATCCGCACGTTTTCAGGCCCTGACTATTCAGATGCGATGCGGAATCTCGCATCCGGACTGCGTTCAGGTGTTTTTGCCGGTGTGTTGATGTTGCAGCCCGTGGATGCCGTGATTGAACGTCACAGTATTTCCCGGATGCTTGCCTGTTTCTGCAGTGGCTTTCTTCTTGGGCTGGCCTTGCAGTTTTTCATTCTGACCCCGTCAGAAGGGGCCGGCGCTGCAATTCTTGCCTATTTTGTGCTGTGTCTGGTGATTGGCGCAGTCTGGTTGATCGGCTACATCAGTGCAGTGATCACGACATGGATGGGTCTGCCGTTACCAGGGGATATATGGCGCGCTGCCCTGCAAAAACTGAGAAAACCGCGCGTCAGTGATCCGGATCAATCAGACCAAGCCCCCTGAGATACACGCCAATCCCGCTTTCCAGTAAGTCCTCTGGCGAAAACGGGGATGCAGTCCCCGGGGCGTTCCGGGCGAATAGTTCAACGACACCATGGGACATCGCCCGGATATGGGCTGAAAACATCCGTGCAGGCGGGCGTTTTTCCAGTGGAATATGCGCAATAAGTCGGTCTGCGGCCTGTTCCATGATGCCCATTGCGCGCGCGGACACTTCAGCAAGCAGAGGTGAGCGGTTCACATGGATCCCACTTTCAAACATCGCCACGTAATGCCCTGGATATCGGCGGGCAAATGCAAGATAGGCACGCCCGACAGATTCAAAACGCGCAAGATCGCTGACATCACCTTTTTCCCAGGCATATTCAAGCAGATCAGCGAAAATCTCATACCCCTGACGGGCGGCTTCTGCGATCAGATCCTCACGGCCTTCAAAGTGACGATAAACAGCGGCAGGGGTGACACCTGCGCGTTTGGCCGCCTCTGACAGGGTGAAACCTGTCGGCCCCTTTTCCTCAATCAGGGAAAGCGCAGCTTCTACCAGCGCCATGCGCAGGTTGCCGTGATGATATCCGCGTTTCTTGACCATTCAGCCGGCGTCCCAAATCTCTGGCGTGCCGCAGATTTTGTCGTCAGGGGCCTGGATGGCATTGGGGTTTTTGCCTGCGTAATCCATATTGCGCAGGATATGTTCAATAACGGCCAGGCGCGCGCGTTTCTTGTCGTCGCTGCGGATCACTGTCCAGGGTGCGTCCGGGCTGTGGCTGCGTGTGAAAGTTTCCTGAATGGCGGCGGAATAGGCATCCCATTTTTTCAACCCTTCGACATCAATCCAGCTGAGTTTCCATTGCTTTAGCTGATCTTTTTCACGTTTCAGAAAGCGATTTAATTGTTCCGCGCGCCCGACATTCAGCCAGAACTTGAACAGATGAATGCCCTCTGACGTGATCTGTTTTTCAAATCCAGGTAACTGATCAAAGAAGCGTTCACGTTCATCGTGTTCACAAAAGCCAAAGACTTTTTCAACCACGCCGCGGTTATACCAGGACCGGTCAAACATCACGAGTTCACCGGCGGTGGGCAGATGTTGAACATAGCGCTGGAAATACCATTGCCCGGCTTCCCGATCGCTGGGTTTTGACAGGGCAACAATATTGGCGGATCTTGGGTTAAGGTTCTCGCGTAAGCATTTGATTGTTCCGCCTTTCCCGGCGGCATCACGTCCTTCAAAAACCACTGCAATCCGTGCGCCACTTTCTTTCAGATGCGCAAGCAGTTTGACCAGCTCGACCTGCAAAGCTTCCATCCGATCTTCATAGTCGGAACGGGACATCTGTTTGTCGTATGGATAGCTGTCAGACAGGATGTCCTTCTTGCCTGCATTGCGGATTGCACCGCGCACATCAGCCGGGGCTTCTTCCTGAAAAAACCGGCTGATGGCACCATCAAAAGGCAGATTGTCTGTCATGTTAACCTCCGTCACTTGACCCTTTATGCGGTGTCAGCGGGGTGGTGGCAAGAACCGGGCTTAGCTTTGCCCGCTTCCGATTTTTGACATGTCATATTCTGTGGTCTGATAGATCTCATTGATCCAGTTGCCATATAGCAAATGCGCGTGACTGCGCCAGCGATTGCGGGGTGGTTGGCTGGGGTCATCATCGGGATAATAGTTGTCAGGCACGTTGATCGGGGTGCCATTGGCAATATCCCGGTCATATTCCTGTTTCAGCGTGTCGCTGTCATATTCCAGATGGTTAAAGATATAAAGCGCACGATGATCCGGATCCTCAACGAGGCAAGGGCCGGATTTATCCGAGGACAGAAGCGTTCGCAGGCCCGGGGCCGTGTCGATTTCACCCTGATGCATTTCTGTCCAGCGGCTGACAGGGATCACACATTCATCCGAAAACCCGCGCAGGTAGGGCGAGGTGCAATCAAGGTTGTGATGCTTGAAGCAGCCAAAAGCCTTGTGATCCAACATATGTTTTTTCACACCATGGAAGTGATTGATCATCGCCATACCGCCCCAGCAGACGCCAAAGGTCGAATGCACATTTGTCTGTGTCCATTCAAAGACTTCCGTCAGTTCCTTCCAGTAAGTCACATCCGGAAAGGGCAGATGTTCGATCGGTGCGCCAGTGATGATCAGCCCGTCGAATTTCTCGTTTTTGACGTCACTGAACGGACGGTAGAATTCTTCCATATGTTCGGCAGCGGTGTTTCTGGTCTGATGTTCAGACATCCGGATCAGATGCAGATCAATCTGCAGCGGTGTCGCACCGATCAGGCGGGCAAATTGATTTTCTGTCTGGATTTTCTTTGGCATCAGATTGAGCAGCGCAATCTTCAGCGGACGAATGTCCTGATTGGCAGCGCGACCTTCACCCATGACCATAACGCCTTCTTCTGAAAGGACTTTATAGGCGGGCAGGGTGGATGGAATCTTGATAGGCATTCTGTGACCTCAGGCATGGATAATTTGAAAATATGACATGGGGGCGTTGCGAACAAGTCGCGGCCCCATCACATTCGCGCGTCGAGAGCCTGTGCGATCAGTTGGTTAAAGTCACTTTCGTTACGCAGCTTTGCCACGTCATCTGCGGAAACAGTCACGCCCCAGTTTTGTGCCATGGCGCGATACTGTGGCTGACGATGGCTGACCGCGCGGCGGTAGGCCCACCGGATGAATTCATCCGGATTAACATCTTCTGCTGAGATTCTGTTATCATTCAGATATTCATTCCAGGATGATTTCAGAATATCAGGCTGATAATACATCGGCTTGGGCGCTTTGTCGAAGCGGCGGATCAGTTCTTCGGTGTGATCGTCCGATCCTTCGATCCAGACCAGAAGCATATTTTCTGACAGGCTTTTCAGAACCGGATCATTTTCATCATGCGGATCGACGACTTCACAGATGGAACCACCGCTGTCACCGATGAAATTCTGGTAACCGTAGATCTCTTTGGAACGCGCAACGAAATGGGCGGTATCCAACAGGGATGCAATTTCAGCACCGCGATGCTGATCCTGGCGTTTCAGATATTCTTCAAAAGGGATGCCGCCCTGATCGGGGTTCCCTGGTTTGCCCAGATAGGTGGACAGAGGTGCCAGGTTTTCAAAAGTGATGTTTGAACCGATATAAATCGAGTCTGACCGCAGAAGATCCGCCAGAAACGGCGTTTTCATGGCCTCACGCTTGAAGTTATCAACGATATGTTCGCCCATATAGCGCGTGCCAATGCGGTAATCGACGGAATAGTGAAACCAGTCACCGGAAGACCGCAGCATATTGGAAATATAGGTTTTCCCAAGGCCGGACATGGCAAACAGCATGACCTGTTTGTTCTCAGCGTTCAGCCAGTCTTTGCCGGAAGTATACTGCATGGAAGCCTCATTTCGTCTTTTTGCACTGGTAGCGGGCGAAAAAGCGGGCGTCAACTGAGGAGAGGTGGTCAGGATAACAATCTCTTCCAGGCCAGCGCAGTGAATTCATCTTTTTGAGGTTCCAGCATCTGTTGCCCGAGAAACCAGTAGAAGAATTTTTCAAAGGGAAAGTCCGTGAAATGTGATTTGGCCTGCCTCAGCTTTTCGACCAGTTCCGCGGGTGTGTGACAGGTCAATGTGCCGTGGTGGAAGTCACATTCAGCGCAGGTCAGGATGGGTTTACGATACATAAATGCCTCAAACCCTACAGCAGAGTTTTGTGACACTATGATTTCAGACGCAGCAATCAGATCGTGAATGCTGGCATCTGTAATTTCAGCGTTAGGGATACTTTCGCAGAATTCCCGCCAATGGCTGCGTTCTTCCGCGTTATGAAGCGGGTGAAGCTTGACGTATACTTTGCCGGGAACGGTTGTGCAGGTTGTCCGTATGATCTGTTCACTGGTCAGAAAATGTATCTTTTTCGGGTATTTTTCTATATTTTGCAGCGGAATGAAGGCACTGGCCGGGTTGATTTCTTTGCGGTTGCTCTGAGGCCTGGAGGAAATATTGTTGCGTGTAAAATACCCGCTGACACCATTGTAGAAATATTCTGCTGCGGGAAAATCAATCTGTTCCGGCTTAAACTCCATATGCCTGACGCCAGAATTCCAGTGATATCCCGTCTTATCCAGGTACCAAAAACCGGGCACGTAGCTGGGATAGGCGTGATACATGCGGTTGCCACCCAGGCGGCGCGGGCCCATTGAAACTTGCAGGTGGTTGGTCTCACGCACGCCGTAAGACAGATCTGATTTGAAATGGGTTAACAGAAATCTGTAGCCTTGTGCCTTTGCAGTCGGGCCCAGATTTTCAATAAAATCGCATTCTCCGTTTAGGATCCGGTCGTGCCATTCATCACTTGCATGGACAATGAGAGGCGCAAGGCGCCCCTCAAGTTGTTTCAGATTGTTCAGCTTCCGAATGTATTCAGAATGCGCCATTCAGACTGTTTACCCCATCAAACAGGTGACTTCTTTCATGACCTTATCCATCACACCAATCAGCATATCAATGTCCTCTGCATCAATGGTCAGAGGCGGGCGGATTTTCAGGATATTATCATGCGGGCCTTCGCGGCCGGTCAGGATGCGATGTTCGCGCAGACGATTGATCACGTAAGACGCGGCATCCGTGGCCGGTTCTTTTGTTGCGCGATCTGTCACCAGTTCGACGCCGATAAACAGGCCCATACCACGAATATCACCGATGACGTCATATTTCGCCATAAGGGTTTCAAGCCCGGACCGTAGCTCAGCACCGCGTATACGGGAATTTTCCTGCAAGCCTTCATCATCAACGATATCAAGCACTTCCTTACCCATGCGACAGGACAGGGTGGAACCGCCGAAGGTAGAGAAATATTCGGGGCCTTCAGCAAATTTATCGGCAATTTCACGGGTGGTGATCACCACACCCAACGGGTGTCCGTTGCCAATGGGTTTGCCCAGCACAACGATATCCGGCACCGCGCCCTGATGTTCAAAGGCAAAGTAATAGTCGCCCAGACGGCCAAGGCCGGTTTGGACCTCATCCGCGATACAAATGCCACCAGCGGCCCGGATTTTATCATAAACCGCAGGCAGATAGCCCTTAGGCGGGATGATCTGACCACCGACAGAAGGGAAGGTTTCTGCGATGAAACCGGCAACGCCGTGGCCCTTTGCCTGAAGGTTGGCAATCGCATCGTCAACCAGATCTGCATATTTCTGTGCAGCATGCGGATCGTCGCGGGTGTAGCTGCCTTTGTAGTCATCGGCGACTTCAACCAGTTCGACCCAATCAGCCTGGCCAACGCCACCTTTGGCGTTGAATTTATAGGCAGAGATATCAATCGCGCCGGTGGTATTGCCGTGATAGCCGTGGTTGGGGGTGACCATGCCTTTTGCGCCACTGGCCGCACGCGACAGGCGCAGGGCAAGTTCATTGGCCTCTGTGCCTGAATTCACGAAGAAACAGACATTCAGCGGATCCGGCAGTTTAGAGCGGATCTTTTCCGCAAAAGCCACCTGTGCCGGATGCAGATAACGGGTGTTGGAATTCATCCGTTTCAGCTGATCCGCAGCCACTGCCTGAATGCGGGGATGGGCGTGGCCCACATGCGGAACATTGTTATAGGCATCCAGGTAAGGACGGCCCCATTCATCAAACATGTGATGTTTCCAGCCGCGCACCAGCATGGCCGGGTTGGAATAAGACAGCTTCAGGTTCTTGCCGAAGTGAGCTTCGCGATCTGCCTGAACCTGTTCTTGGTCAGTGGGTTCCCAGCGGGCATAATCATCATCCAGGTTCATCAGCATGGCCGGGTTCGGGCAAAGTGCTTCCCATAGGAACATCTCATCCGGGTCGCCCACGCCGGGCCAGTCTTCGCCCATACCGCCAGTGGAAAGCGCCAGCTGGAAATGCACATGGGGTGCCCAACCGCCGTTTTGTGTCGGGTCGCCCAGCTCACAGAAGGCTTCGCCTTTGGCCACCTTGTCACCGACTTTCAGGCGTTCCAGAAACTCAGGGTTCAGGTGACCATAAAGCGTGTAGAAGTTATCACCCTCAGGCGTTTCATGCTTCAGGATGATCACCCCGCCGTAATCCAGGTGTCCGGCACGATATTCGGCGCAGAAAACCTCGCCATCACAGGGGGCAAGCAGTTTTCGGCCAGCTGGTGCGAAAGCATCAACCGCCAGATGCACGGTGCGGCGGTCGCTGGCCTTATAAGGGCCCTTGCGGAAGGCGTGGTCGGTATAGACGAGGCGCGGTTCGTTGTAATTGCCAAGCCAGGTTTTATAGCTGCCCTTGCCGTCATCTTCTTCATATTCGCACCCCACATGCGCGGCCTCTGAAATGGGCATGTCGAAGGGGTTCTGCGGGGTGCTGCAAGCCTCAACCGACAGCGATCCAATCGGCGCATCACTCAGACCTTCACCCATGACTGGGGCGAAGTTACCGCGTTCGCTGTTCAGCCAGGCCATGACGCGATCTGCACCATCGACAACCGGCAGATCGCAGGCGGCGCGCAGGCGGGCGTTGATCAGGCCTTCGTTAACAGCGTGGTTCTCCAGGAAGTCCCAGGCAGGCGCCTGAGAGATCGTCACATAGGGATCATCCGGGTTTTCAACGGCCATCAGCGTGGAATTGACCACCGAAACCGCCAGACGCATCTTCAGGAGCGGCCAGAGCAGATCCATTTCCTGTGGCGTGAGCGGCGACACAGAGTGATAGCCCTGCACCAGCGCCACCAGGGCCTTTTCCGCATCAACGTCACCCAGCACCACATAGGCCGCCGTGATCGCCAGATCAACGATACGCGGACCAGCGCACATGTCGCCAAAGTCAATAAGGCCCGTGATGGTTGGCGCATTGGTCAGGGAGCCGGACACAAGAATGTTGTAATCATTCAGGTCATTGTGAATGGCAGATTTTGGCAGGCTTTGCAGGGTTGGGAAGGCGGCGTCAAAACCGGTGCAAATGTCAGAAATCAAATCCCGACGGGTTTCATTTTCAATCGCTTGCAGATCACCTTTGATCCATGCGCCTTTCATCAGATCCCATTTGAAATCACGATGAAGTTCCGCATGTTCAAAGCCAGACAAAGCCTGGGTCAGGCGGGCGTTGGCAGCACCAAGACCATGGATCAGCGCATCGGTATGTGGCCGGAAATCAGCCCAGGGACGGCCAGCCACAAGGGACAGAACCCAGCACAGGCGCATTTCACCGTTTTCATCCGCAATTTCTGTGAACAGGGCGCCGGATTTTGTCGGGATCACATCCGGTAGAGGCAGATCTGCATCGGCTTTGCGTGCGGCGTCAATCGCGCTTGTCTGCATATCGATGAAGGCGGCATCGCAACCGGGGCGCATGACTTTCAGAACATGGCCGCTGTCGGCTTTGAAATTCAGGTCGTATTCGCCATCAAGCCCGCTGAGCCTTGCCGTAATGCCCCAATGCTGCGCAAGCATGTCCTGCCAGTGTTTCGCCATGGAATCCCCCTGTCTGTTCTGCGCACAGATTAGCCTGAGAAAACCGCATGTCGAGCGCGTTTTGCATTCGTTTTACTTGTTTATATCTGAGAGAACCGCAGAAATGCTCATCAGGCGGATACGGGTGCATCCACCAGTTGACCTTCTTTCAGGTGCAGACAGCGGTTGGCAATTTTTGCCCGAAAGCCAGCGTCATGGCTGATCAGAACAATGGATTGGGGCAGGGTGCGTAGAATATCAGTCAGCCGCGCTTCGTTTTCTTCGTCCAGCGCGTTTGTCGGTTCATCCAGCAACAGCACTTCTGGTTCCATGGCCAGAACGCAGGCCAGGGTCACCAGGCGTTTTTCACCACCAGACAGCCGATGGGTGATTGCATTGCGCAGATACATCAGATCAAGCCGGGTCAGAAGCTGATCGACGATGGCTGCGGCCTCATCCCGGGATTTCCCCAGGTTCAGGGGGCCGAACGCAATGTCATCAGCGACAGTCGGGCAAAACAGCTGATCGTCGGCATCCTGAAACACAAGACCGGCGCGGCGGCGCACATCATGAAAATCGGCCTCAGCCTGCCGTTTCTGACCAAATGCCTCGACACTGCCCTGATCCGGCGTGATCAGGCCCAGCATGATCTTCAGAAGCGTGGATTTCCCAGCACCATTGTGGCCGGTGATTGCCAGACGATCCCCGGCTGCCAGCGTCAGGGAGGCGCCGGACAGAACCGGTCCCCGACGTGGCCAGGCGTGGTGAATGTTTTCAAGGTGAAAAAGGTTCACAGAAGATATTCTTTCATCAGCATTGCGGTCATGAACAGAGAAAACCCCAGTGCAAAGACAACGTCAAAACCGCGCAACTCAAAACGCTGTGTCATCGGCAGGGTTCCGGCAAAGCCGCGGCATTTCATGGCATCCATGATGCGTTCAGATCGTTCCATCGCCCGGATCAGCATCATACCAACAAGATAGCCAAAGCTGCGGTAGGTGTGCCCATTGGTCCCGGGACGGAAACCGCGGCATTTCATGGCCTGACGCAGGCGGCGATATTCTTGGCGCAGTACCTCGATATAACGGATGGTAAACAGCAGAAGATGCACAAGTTTTGCGGGCACTTTCAGACGGTGCAGGGCCTGACCAAAGGTGACTTCTTCCATGGATCCGGCAAGAGCCAGCATGGCCATGACAACGGCATTGGCTGTCAGGGCGATCTCAATGGCGCGGATCAGACCTTCATAACTGGCGGGAAAGCCAAAGAGAGTAAAAATCGGCGTGCCTTCCATTGTGAAAGGCAGAAAAGCGATCATCACGATGATGAAACTGTCCATTGCAATGACTCGTTTTAATGTCTGTCCAACAGGCAGTTTCGCCGCGATCATCAACATGACAGCGACAAGCAACATCACGGTCAGAAGAGGCAGAGATTGCAGCGCCACTGCCGTTATTGCAAATGCCACCGCAGACATGATCCGCAGGCGTGGATCCAGGCGGCGCAGGGCCGGGACTGCGGGGGGTTCAATGCTGGTGGACAGAACATAAGTCATTTTTCTGCATCCTTCAGCTGACGACTGGCTGAAAAATAGAAGAATGCGCCAAACAGGCCAAAGATCAGGCCAATCCCGCCCAGAATGGTACTGAACCGGTTTCTTTCGCGGATCTGCACCAGTTCCCGGCGGATCGGGCGCAGTTCATTGCGGACAGCTGCCGCAACAACATCTGCCAGTGCATCTGCGTTGACGGGAGCGGCGCTGGTGGTGTCCAGATTTAGTTCAACGGCACCTGGCGTTGCAGGCAAGCTGCCCCCCGGAAGGTCTTCAGCCGGCAGAACCATTTCGGCCACATGACCGGCGCCAAGATCAGAAATGAACTTCAACGGGCCAGCGGGCAGGGTGCCTTCCGGTGTCCAGGCAAAAAAACCGTCTTCATCCGTACGGGTTTCACCCAGTTTATTGCCGCTGATGTCATAGATTTCAACCCGTGCATCAACGGCCATATCGCCGCTTGAGAACCCAATTTCCCCTTCCACAGCGTCACCAGCCGGGAAAAGATCGGCGATTATTTTATGCGCCATGGCCGGGCTGGCTGACAGGAGCAAAGCGGAAAGCAAAAGATAGCGCATTTACACATCCTTCATCTGGCTGAGGCCGAACAGTTCTGGTTTCACCTGCATGATCAGCCAGGCCGCTGCGGCGGTCAGTGCGCCCTCAATCACCATCACGGGGATATGGCTGACAAAGACCAGATACGCGGCTTCGTTAAATTCCTCACCGGACAGTGCCAGGGAAACGGAAACCATGATCGTTGTCAGAGCAATCGCAAGCGCGCCACAGATGCTGCCCCAGATCAGAACATTGTTGCGCCCGCCTTTACGGATGAAACTGCGACAAATGACCCCGGCAAGAACAGCGGGCAGGGCGATGTTCACCGCATTGACACCCAGAACAGTGATGCCACCAAAGCCAAAGGTTACGGCTTGTAGAAGCAGCCCGATAAACAGCGCGGGAAAGGCGGTCCAGCCAAGGATCAGCCCGGCGATGCCATTCATGATCAGATGCACCGAACTGATGCCAATCGGCACGTGAATCAGTGACGCAACAAAGAACCCGGCAGACAGCACGCCGGCGGTTGGAATGCGTTCGGTTGTCAGCTGGCGCAGGCCGATGGCAAGACCACCGGCTGTAGCAGCAGCCCCGGCAATAAGCACCGGGGTTGCGAGGGCACCGTCAACGATATGCATCAGTTGGCCGCCGGGGCGCTGATGTCCCAGGCACGCACCCAGATCACAGCATCAACAGAAAGCTCTTTGCCCTCATGTTCCGCGCCTTCAACCACGCCCAGGGCGGCAAAGCCCCAGTGCCCGGCGGTTGGCACACCGAAGGTGAATTCGCCATCTTCATCGGTGATCGCAACAATCGCGCCACCCGGGGGTGGTGTGATTGTCATGTCATTTGCGGTGCCGGTTTCCATATCAGGTTCCGCCGCCATATATTCGATCTCAATTTCTGCTCCAGCAACTGGTTCACCGTTCGCCATAACGCGACCTGAGAAGGTCGAACCGGCAACGATGTTACCTGGTTTGTTCAGCGGAATGATCTCTGCCTCAAGACCCAGATCCGCGTCCCAGTCGGTCGGCAGTTCATTGCGGTTCATATAAGATTTGGTGATCTGGCGAATGTAGATGTCTTCGCTTTCCTCATAGTATGGCGCAGGATCGACAACGACCACATAGTCACCGGACCGTTTCACTGGCACAACACCATCATAAGCAATGCCAGTGTTGTCTGGACCGGTGAAGGTGGTTTCAGTCAGGCTGTCGCGCAGATCAATGCGCTCACCGCGGTGCAGCATGAAAAATTCCTGCGGCATGCCCATATCCATCACGTGACCTGCAGTCATCGGATGCCAGAAGATCAGCTTAACAGGCACATCGCCCGGGCGTTCAATCTGGGTCTGATCTGCATAGATCAACTGGAAATGCGCCGCTGCAGGCAGGGCGGAAAAGGTGAGGGCTGCGCAGGTTGCAGCAAAAGTGGTCTTCAGTTTCATAAGTCGCCTCAGGACGGCCACGGGATGTGGCAATGCAAAAGGAACGACGGGGAATATCAGCGAGGTTTCATTTGTAGTGCCGGATATGGCCGCAACAGACGAACCCATGCTGGATGCACACCCCGGCATCCGGTGGATACACCCGGTTTCCCGGGTCGTCTGCGGCAGGTATCCTGGCTCACGGATTGATCACAGAACCTGCCTTCCCAGAGCTGTGCTCCAGTGGCGTTATTGGTTCTGCTCTCCGCTTACAGTTGCGGGGGCAGCCACGGAATTGGCCCCGAAGTGGGTCGTCCTCACCGTGTTCCCTGTTGTCTCTCGTCTGGCTTGGCCGTTCGGAGAACCTCAGATTTGGTGGTTTTGGCAGCAGGAAGGCATTTCTGTCAATTAAAAATCGTTCCGGGGGGCTGAAATTTTGCGTCAAAGCGTGGCGATACCCATATGATCTGCCGTTGCGGTATCTGAATGAGGGGTGTGAATCCCTTCGGGAATATATCTGGCCGGGGCCTTGCACAGGGCATTGGTTCAGCCTATCCTTGTAGCAACTTGAAATGGAGGGCGGAATGTCGCCCAGGCGTCCCAAAGGTGCGGGCGCGTTTCCCAAAGCGGTCGAGACTCCCGCGCCTCAGAAACCCCGATCTAAGCCTCTTTATGCGGCGCTGGATCTGGGTACAAATTCGTGTCGGATGCTGGTTGCCAGACCTGTTGGCGGCCAGTTTGAAGTCATTGACAGCTTTTCAAAGGCTGTGCAGCTTGGTGCCGGACTTGAGGCAACCGGGCGTTTGTCGCGTTCGTCCATCAACCGGACTGTCCAGGCATTGCGCATCTGTCAGCGCAAGCTGCGTCAGCATGATGTGCGCAGAATGCGGCTGGTGGCAACCGAAGCCTGTCGGCGTGCGAAGAATTCCCGCGATTTTATTCGCCTGGTGAAACGTGAAACCGGTCTGAAACTTGAGATTATCCCACCAGAAGAAGAGGCGCGCCTTGCGGTGATCAGCTGTGCGCCGCTGGTGCATCCCAAGACGGATCAACTGCTTGTGGTGGATATCGGAGGCGGATCAACCGAACTGGTCTGGATTGACCTGTCTGAAACTGCAGAAGCCGACCGGGCCAATGCGATTATGGCGGTCCGGAAGGGGTTGCATAAACAATCTGTTTCCCGTTTTGGCGCACGTATTGTGGACTGGATCTCTGTTCCGCTTGGTGTGGCAACCCTGCGGGATCAGTTTGATGATGTGGATGATGATGGCGGGCGTTTCGCGCTGATGTCCTGGTTCTTCGAGGAAAATCTACAGGAATTCGCGCCATATGATCGCCTGCATTCCACCGACGGGTTTCAGATTGTCGGAACGTCGGGCACCATAACAACGGTCGCAGCCTCGCACCTTGGTCTGACACGTTATGACCGCAATAAGGTGGATGGGCTTGAAATGAGCTCGGGCGATATTGACCACGTTATTCAAGGCTATCTGCAACTTGGCCCGGGGGGACGGCGACGTGACCCACGGATCGGGCGGGACAGGGCGGCGCTGATTATGTCGGGGTCAGCCATCCTGCAGGCACTGATCCGGGTCTGGCCAACGCAAAAACTGTCGGTTGCAGATCGTGGTCTGCGCGAAGGCTTGCTATATGCGCTGATGTCCGAAGACGGACGAAAGCTTGACGCCCGCGGATGAAGCAGGCAAATAAGGGCCTTTGCCACAGCCAGAGGCTCTGAAAGGGTAAAAGATGGTTAAGAACACAAAAAGCGGACGCGGGTACCGGGATCTGACGGTGAAGGTGAAAACCGCGCGCGGTCGCAAGCTGTCTTCCAAGCTCTGGCTGGAACGGCAATTGAACGATCCCTATGTCGCCCGCGCCAAAGCCGAAGGGTTCCGGGGACGGGCGGCTTTTAAGATCATGGAAGTTGACGATAAATATCGCTTTCTGGTGCCTGGCGCGCGTGTGGTCGATCTTGGCTGTGCGCCTGGGGGCTGGATGCAGGTTGCCGTGCCACGCGTGAATGCACTTGGCGAAAAGAAGGGCAAGAAAGTTGGTACGATCCTTGGGGTCGACCTTCAGGAAGTCGAAACCCTTGCAGGCTGTCAGATCCATCAGCTGGATTTCATGGAAGATGATGCTGACGAAAAGGTAAAAACCTGGCTGGGCGGCAAAGCTGATGTTGTGATGTCGGATATGGCGGCGTCTTCTTCTGGCCATAAACAGACCGACCACCTGCGGATTATGGCGCTGTGTGAAACCGCAGCCTATTTCGCCTTTGACGTTCTGGACGTGGGCGGGACATTCGTTGCGAAAGTTCTGGCCGGGGGCGCGGAAGGCGACCTTCAGAAACTTCTGAAGCAGAAATTCACCAGCGTTGCCCACATGAAACCACCGTCAAGTCGATCGGACAGTTCGGAAAAATTCGTGATTGCCAGCGGGTTCCGCGGATAAAAGAAAAAGGCCGGTGTTGATCACCGGCCTTTCTTAATTTCAGCTCTTGCGTGTCGGGCGGGCATTTCCGCCTTTTTCCGCAGCGCGCGCTTTATTCTTCTTGCTGTTGGGCTTGCCTGCCGGTGGTGTCGGGCCATTTTTGTGACGTGGCTTGCGTTCTTTCACAACACCTTCAGGACGGCTGTCTTCCGGGCGGGGTTTGCGGAATGATTTGCCCGCGTCACCAGCACCGCTGCGTGCAGGTTTATCGCCTGGTTTGGCCGGCTTGTGCCCGTGCTTGCCAGGACGTGCCTTTGGCTTTTTCTTGTTTTCGCCGCCTTCATTCCAGTCATCACGTGCCGGACGGAAAGGTTTTTCACCGCGTGGTTTGTCTGAACGCGGCTTATCGTCAAAGCTGCGTTCCTTAGGGGCGTCGTCCCAGGTCTTTTTCGCACGTGGTTTGCGATCACGCGGGCCGTCGTCCCGGTCGCGCTTTTCCCATGGTTTTCCGCCCTCGCGTCCACGGTCACGACCGCCTTCACGTCGATCACCAAACTTGCCGCCACCACGTTTGTCGCCGAATTTACCGCCGCCTTTGCGTTCCGGTTTCTTCGCATTCAGAACTTCTTCCGGGACAACGTCCAGAAGGGTCAGCTGCGCACCGTCTTCAACGGTCAGGGACGGGCCGATATTGCTCATGAAGCCTTCAAGAGAAGTCTCAGATACTTCGATATAAGCCAGCGGGCCCATCAGACGGATCGCGCCGAAATCTTCCCGGGATACATCGCCAGCCTTACAGAGCATTGGCAGAATGCGGCGCACTTCAGCACGCTCATTCTTCGGCAGTTCCAGAGAGAACCAGCGGCTTGGACCGAACGGTTTACGTTCTTTTGGCGCTTCTGCGGTGACTTTGCGGATCTCTTCCGGCGCAGAATGCTTAGACGCATACATGCGCAGAACAGCCAGAGCCAGAGCTTCGGGTTCATGGGCTTCGATCAGTGTGGCGGCCTGGATTTTTTCAGCGTCAGTCGGCACATCAGACCACAAAGGATCGTTGGTCAGGCGTTCACTGTCTGCGGCGCGGACTTCGTCAGCGGTAGGTGCTGCCACCCATTTCGCGTTGAGTTTGGCCCATTTCAGCAGGTTTTCTGCTTTACGACGCATCTTACCTGGTACGATCAGCGCAGAAATACCTTTGCGACCCGCGCGACCTGTACGGCCAGAACGGTGCAGCAGAGTTTCAGACCCCGTCGGCAATTCTGCGTGGATCACGAGATCAAGATTGGGAAGGTCAATACCACGGGCTGCAACATCTGTTGCAACACAGACACGGGCACGACCATCGCGCATCGCCTGCAGGGCATTCGTGCGCTCAGACTGCGTCAGTTCACCAGACAATGCCACAACGGAAAGGCCTCGATTTGACAGGCGAGACGTCATGCGTGACACCATAATACGTGTGTTACAGAACACGATCGCATTGGGGGATTCATGCAGGCGCAGCAGGTTCATAATCGCGCTTTCACTGTCGGCCGGGTGGACCTCAATTGCGTGATATTCAATGTCGGAATGCTGCTTGTTTTCCGCTTTGGTGATGATGCGCTGCGCATCTTTCTGGAAGTTCTTCGCAAGCTTGGCAATCGCCGCCGGAACCGTCGCAGAGAACATCAGGGTCTGACGGTCTTCCGGGCAGGCTTCGAGGATGTATTCAAGGTCTTCGCGGAAGCCGAGATCAAGCATCTCATCAGCTTCATCCATCACAACCGCGCGGATGTCATCCAGATCAATCGCACCACGCTGAATATGGTCACGCAAACGACCAGGGGTCGCCACCGCAATATGGGCACCACGTGCCAGAGCACGACGTTCATCACGGCTGTCCATACCACCAACACAGGATGCGATTTGCACGCCTGCTGTGCCGTAAAGCCAGGTCAGCTCGCGCTTGACCTGCATAGCAAGTTCGCGGGTTGGCGCGATGATCAGGGCAAGCGGGGCGCCCGCGCGATCAAAGCTTTCTTCTTCGCCAAGCAAAGTCGGGGCAATGGCGATGCCAAAACCAACGGTTTTACCGGAACCGGTCTGTGCCGATACCAGAAGATCCTGACCATTCAGCGCGGGATCGCTCACGGCTTCCTGTACAGGGGTGAGTGTTTCATATCCGCGCGCAGCAAGCGCTTTTGTCAGAGCAGGGTTCAAGAGGGTCATCCATCTGTGGGTATCAGCGGCCGGGAGGCGGGCCAGGGGCCGCCTCTAACCTGTTTTTACGGGTAATCATAGCGGAAACTTCCCCAAAAGGGCAGAAACTTCCGTTTTTCTGGTTTATCAGGGGATCAGGGGATCAGGGAATGATCCTGAGAAGCTCTGCCTCGGGCACAAGCAGTTCTTCGATGGTTGCCAGCAGGTCACCGCTGTCCGCACGCAACATCTGTAACTGACGGCCCCAGCGGATCTGATCTGCGTCGTTAACTGTATAAACCTTCCTGTCCGTCATCTGCACAGAAATTCCGCGATTCATCAGAAGCTGTCCGAACAGAATTTCGGTACGCTGCAGGTTTTCAAGAAAACCATCGGGCAGGGATGCTTTGCGAATGATCAGGCGGGCGTTCAGAATAGTTGCGCTGTGGCCTTGACGATGCAGGGTAGAGCGGCGCGTAAACGTGTCGTCCCCGTCCAGAAAGTCCGTCTGATGCGCAATCATCTCCCCAAACATTTCGGTCAATTTCGCCGTCATCAGCGTGTCATGCTGTAGCAGGCGTTTGCTGATTGGCGCGTCTTCACTGATGTGATCGCAGGTTATGCCGGGGGTGGTCAGGGACATTGAAGCATCCAAATGGGCGGTTACACATGGGAAGTGACATGGCTGATCTGCCGTGACAACCGCAATATTGCCGCATGAACTGCCTGTTTTTTGTTCTTTCACGTGTTTTTCAGGCGTTTTTGCTTGTTTAGACGACGGTTGTCTGTTTTTCATGCGCAATTATCCGTTAACGCAAACGGCATGTAGGACGGATATACTGTGCCATAGCTGGTTGATCGGGTTCAGGATGTTTACGTAAGGATCGAGGCGTAAGAATATGGCAATTCTCAGTTTTCTGACATCACTGGCTGGCGCGGTCATGCTGTTGCTTTTCGCAGTCCGGATGGTGCGTACCGGGATTGAACGGGCTTATGGTGCATCTTTTCAACGTCTGATGACCTCACAGAGCAACCCCTTGCAGGCCTCATCCGTGGGCCTTGCCATGGCGGTGGTCTTGCAAAGTTCCGCAGCGGTCGCATTGTTGACCGCAGGCTTCGCGGCAAGTGGCGCTTTGACCTTCACAACCGGTCTGGCGATGGTTCTGGGCGGAGATCTGGGATCTGCACTTGTCATTCAGATCCTGTCGTTCCGTCTTGATTGGCTTGTGCCACTGCTTCTTGCTGTCGGGGGCTGGTTGTTTGTCAAAACCGAAGGGCGCAAGCTGCGTCAGTTCGGCCGAATTCTGATGGGCGTGGCGTTTATTCTGATTTCCCTGCGCTTCCTGCGCGAAGCCATGGATCCGATCCGTGACAGTTCATTTCTGCCTGCGATTGCAGGGTATCTGGCGCGTGATTATATCACAGCATTCCTTGTTGGGGCCGCTCTGGCATTTGTGATGCATTCCTCTGTTGCGGCTATTCTGATGTGCGTGACGCTTGTTGATATTGGCGCGATCCCCTTTGTTGCGGGCCTTTCACTGGTACTCGGCGCGAATTTTGGCAGTGGGTTTATTCCGGTCTGGCTGTCCCGGGGGATGGATAACACGGCGCGCCGTATCCCGCTTGCGAACCTTTTCCTGCGCGGCGCCTGGGCTGTGGTTGCCCTTGCGCTTTCGGTGCTGGTCTTCCGGTCCGGCGTTATTGCCATGCCAGAAGGCGGGCAAATGCTGGTCAATGCGCATCTGGCCTTTAACGCTAGCCTGCTGATAATCGCTCTGCCGTTCTGCAGGCCGTTGGCGGGTGTCATGAAGCAATGTCTTTCGGATGAGGTCGGGCAGAACGAAACACCGGGGCAGGGTCGCCCGGGATCTGCTCTTGATATCGATGCTGTCGGATCCCCGGTTCAGGCGCTTGCCAGTCTGAAGCGCGAACTCCTGCGCATGACAGACCTGGTGGACGGGATGTTTCGCCCGGTGCTAAACGCTTATAAATCGGGTGACCGCGATCAGATCCGCGCAATTCGCGATGCAGATGCAGAGGTGAACGCCTGTCTTTCGGGGATACGCAGTTTTGTCGCTGCCATTCCAACCGAGGAATACGGCAAGGAAAACACCAAAGCGGCCCGCGACCTGATGGAATATGCCATTCGCCTTGAAACTGCCGGCGATGTCGTTGCACGCCGTCTGATGGTTCTCGCTGATACGATCCGCAAAGAGGATCTGCGATTTTCTTCAGCAGGTTGGAAAGAACTGACGCGCATGCACGAATGCATCTCTCAGAATCTGCGTCTGGCATCTAACGTATTGATTTCCGACGACCTTGAAAGCGCACGTCTTCTGAGCCTTGAAAAAACCGAGATCAAACGCGCAGAACGTGAAAGCCGCAAAAAACACCTGAAACGTTTGCAAAATGGTAACAGTGAAAGCCTGGAAAGTTCAGATGTCCATCTGGAAACACTGCGATCCCTGCGGGAATTTAACAGCCATATTGCCGCTGTAGCCTATCCAATACTGTATCAAAACGGGCAACTTCTGGAAACCCGATTGATTGAAACGATGTCTTCAGACGACTGAAAACTATGTCCGGATCTGTCCCGGGCACGGTTTCAGAAAAGGTCGAAAACACCTGATTTTTCCTGATGCATGTCTTCCGGGCTGACCGGAAAGATCCTTGATTTAAGGCTTGAAAGAACCATATAGCGTCCCAGAAACTCCTGGTCAGACCAGCTAAGGGAATGTGATATGTTCAGGCGGGAAAATGTATTGTGGAAGGTGCTCAGATCTTCAAGGTTTTGCTGCAGCCGGTCGATGTTCTGAAGATGTGAAACCAACCCTTCAGGACAGTCACCAAGCCCGGATACCGAGCCACCGATGTCCGACTGGATAACGGCACACAGGTCAGCCAGACCGTCAAGTGCAGCTGCAAGGTTTTCAAAAACCGTGCTGAGGGACAGTTCATCCCCATGACGGAATTCATCTTCCATCTCGGATGTCATCCGGGGTGCTGCTTTGACGACAGGCGGGCGCATTCAAAGACGACCAACCACAGCTTCAATACTGGATTTCAGCTCTTGTGGTGTGAAGGGTTTCTTTAAAAAGTTGTTCATTCCCAACTGCTTTCCTGAATCAATTACGGCACGATCTGCGCGCCCGGTAATCAGGATGAAACCGACGTTGCGTGTATGTTCGTTGCTACGAAGTGCGTGCAAAAGATGTAATCCATCCATGTTTGGCATATTGTAATCAGAAATAATCAGGTGAACCGGATACTTTTGAAAGGCTTCCAAAGCAGAGGTTCCGTCGGAAACAGCTGTGACATCTCTGACGCCAAATTCGTCAAGGGCCTGGGTAATAAGACCCCGGCTGGTGGACATGTCATCAACAACCATTATTCTAATTTGTTCTCGCAGCGACATTAGGGGTTCTCCGGTGTTGCAGATGATATCAGGATGTTTTTTGATAAGTCGTCATGCCAACGCTGGCATATTGTGGTGCAGCCGCAGCTGTCAGACGTTCCGAGTGCCCGATAAATAACCAACCGTCTTTTCGGGTTGCGTTCTGGAATTTGGGCCAAAGCGTATCCTGGGTGGACTGGTCAAAGTAAATCACAACATTTCTACAGAAAATGATATCGAACTGGGTCTTCATCGGCCAGGTTTGAAGCAAGTTCAGCGGATTAAACCGGATCATTTCGCGCAGCTCTGCATTGATCCTGTTGCTGTCTCCTGATGTTGTGAAAAATCGCTCCTGAAAACCTTCCGGCAGCGATTGTAAGTCGGCTGTCTCATAGATTCCCTGACGGGCGACTTGCAGCACCTTCGGATCAATGTCGCTGGCAAGTATCATCAGATCATGTTGCGAAAAGGCCGGGTCGGCAGCAAGAAGTTCCATTGCGATGGAGTAAGGTTCATGGCCACGGGAACACCCTGCGGACCAGACACGGATAGGATGACCTTCCCGCTTGCGCTTTTGCAGTTGAGGAATGACGTCTGTCCGAAGTGTTTCAAAATGATGCGGTTCACGGAAAAAACTTGTGACATTCGTTGTCAAAGCAGAAATCAATTCGCTTCGTTCCTGTGTTTCGTCAGGATTTTCAATCAGGTCGCAATAGTCGTTGAAACTGGAAAGGCCCAGTTTACGCAATCGCTTGATCAGGCGCGACTCCATCATAGGGGCTTTTTGCTCAGTAAACAAAAGCCCTGCTTCGGACTTCACAAAACTGGAAATCCGTCGGAATTCGTCTGCCCCCATCTTGATCCGCACTGAGACATTGCGTGTGAGGTTTTGTGGCTCAATATTCATGCGGCCTGGTTCTCAGTTGTTGTGAGCGTGTTATTCAGGTCGAGAACGCGTATCATACGTTCGTTTTCGATAATTAAAGCACTGACGAAGCGATGCTGGTTGTCCGCGGCCATATCCGGAGGCGTCTGAAGATCTGCCCGGGCGATTGTCAGAATGTCTGAAACAGCATCCACAAGAAGGCCAACCGTTTCAGAATAGTGCTGCACGACAATTACAACAGATCGGTCATTGTCAGTATCCGGGGGTAAACCCAGCCGTGCGGCCAGATCAATAATAGGCAGGACAGTACCACGAAGATTGATTACACCCCGAACATACGAAGGAGCATGAGGCAAAGGTGTGGCTTCGGTCCAGCCCCGGATTTCCCGGACTGACATAATATCCACGGTATATTCCTGGGCACCGATCCGGAACGACAGGTATTCGGTCAGGTCAGCGGGGTTGTCTTGCAGCGCATCATTCATGCGATCGCTCCTGTTAACTGGAGGGTTTCTACGGTGTTGCGAGTGCGCCCGCTTGCGTTTGAGATGACGTCACCTGCATCAAGGATAAGCGCGATTTGTCCGTCTCCGAGTATGGTTGCTGCTGCAATCCCGGAGATGGCGCCATAACTGTCCTGAAGTCCTTTAATCACGACCTGCCGTTGCTCGATAATTTTATCAATTACGACTGCTGCCATGCTGTCTTCTTCGGGGGAAATCAGCAACGCAACGCAATCATCATACGAAGACCGGGGTGGCGCGAAGCCAAGCTCAACCGCGAGATCAAGAAGCGGCACGAAATCGTCTCTTAGCTGTACCACCGTGGTTGCCGGTCCCATTTCCCGAAGATTGTCAGCCGTCAGTGTGATTGTTTCGATAATGTTGTTGAGCGGCACAACCAATGTCTGATGCGCGACCTCAATGACCATCCCATCCTGCACAGCAAGTGTGAGTGGCAGGCTGATTGAAAACTTCGTGCCCTTGTCAGTTTCTGATGTGATGGAAATTCGACCACCCAGAGCCGTAATCGAATTGCGAACGACATCCATGCCGACACCACGTCCGGAAAGGTTGGATATTTCGGCCGCTGTGGAAAAACCAGGCAGGAATAACAGGTTGTCAATTTCGCTGTCGGTCAGTTGGTTGCCTTCAGATATCAGACCTTTTTCGATCGCTTTTCGTAAGACCACCTGTCGGTTGATGCCACCGCCATCGTCGGAAACTTCAATCAGTACACGTCCGGATTTATGTGATGCGGACAGCTTGACGGTACCCTGTGAGGTTTTTCCTTTGTTTTTGCGTTCTTCGTTCTTTTCAAGGCCATGATCGACAGCGTTGCGGATCATATGCGTTAGTGGATCCGCAAGGCGTTCGATCACAGTTTTATCGACTTCGGTGGCTTCCCCCGATGTGACAAAGCGTACGTCTTTCCCAACCGCTGAAGACGCCTCTCTGACAATGCGTCCCATGCGCTGGAACAGTGATTTCACCGGTTGGGCCCGGATGGCCATAACGCTGTCCTGAATGTCACGTGTAAGTTGCATGAATTCATCAAGGCCTGCGGCGACATTTTGATCGCTTCCAATGCCTGCCTCGACAACGCTCTGGCTTAGCATGGCCTGATTGATAACAAGTTCACCGACCAGGTTGACCAACCTGTCAATCCGGTCAAGTTCCACACGTACCGTACCGCCGGTTTTGGCTGGCTTTGCCGTTGTTTCTTTGGCTTTTGAAGGCTGTGATGGGACAGCAGCAGATACCGACGGAGCTGTAGTGACGGATGGTTGAGGATCTGGTTTTGAAACGGTTGTCTCAACCTCTGGTATTGGCGGTGTTGGCGGTTCAGTATCAGATGAAGGCGGTTGTGATGCCGGTTCTTCGGGTGCGAAAACATCTGGTGTTGCGATTTCCTGAGTTTCAATGCGCAACTCGCAAAGGTCTTCAACAAAATCAAAAACCTCACGGATTTCCTGTTCAGAATGAGTTGTCCTGATGTCGATTGTCCAGGACAGATAGCTTTCTTCACCGTCCAGTTGCTCAATCGGAGGGAGTTCGTCACAGTGACAGTTAATTGTGGTTTCACCCAGTTCTGAAAGAATTTTCAGCAGATGAAGTGGTTCATTTCCGGATGTGAACAAAGATGGATCAGGTCGAAAGTGAATAGAGAATCCGGGCGTACCGGGCACCGCATTCTGGGCACTTGTGTTCCCCGGATCTTCCTGTGGTTCAGGTGCGGTTTCAGGAAGGGCTGACAGATCTGGCAAAATCTGGGTTGCCCCAGGCGAACCTGTGGTAGCGCCACCAACGTCAGGCAACGTCATGGAAACGCCCATGGGCTGGAAATCTGCCGGATCGACCTCATCTTCTTCAGGGTCTGTGCCGTTCTCTCCAAGAAAGGCTTTCAGGGCAGCAACACTTTCTTCAACACGATCAGGCGATACATCGGTTTCGTCCCGGCTTGCCGCCACAAGATCGCAGAGAATATCGCTTGCGACCAGAAAGGTCTTGTGGTCATCAGCTTCTGGCGATTTTTCACCAGAACGGACAACATCCATTGACGTTTCAAAGATATGCGCGAAATCCACAAGCGCGGTAAGCCCAAAAGCACCAGCGCCACCTTTGATAGAGTGGACGGCACGAAAGACTTCGTTGACCGTTTCCGGGTCATCGTCGCCTTCCTCAAAACGGTTCAGACCATCCTGAAGCTGTTCGAGCAGTTCTTCGCATTCAAGAAAGAACGAAGCCTTAATTTCCGCCATAGGATCTGACATTGCAGAACTCCTTTATCCGGTTACCAGTTGCAGGGCGCGCACAAGTTTCGGCGGATCGAAAGGTTTTACAATCCATCCTGTGGCGCCGGCATTGCGTGCTTTGGTTTTCAGCGTGTCTGCGCTTTCAGTCGTCAGCACCAGAATGGGAATGGCACGGTATTTTTCCTGGCTGCGCACGGCATCGATAAACCCGAACCCATCCAGTCTGGGCATATTGATATCGGTGATAATGGCATCGGGTTCGTCCATATTTTCAAGAACCTCAAGTCCGTGTTCACCATCGTTTGCCAGATGGGTGGTAAAACCAGCGTGGTTCAGGGCGAGGTTCAACATGTCACGCATGGTACGACTGTCATCAACCGCAAGAATTCTCAGGCTCATTCGAGGCCTCCCTGGATGAGTTCAGGGGAGAGGCCGAACAGCGCCAGCTGCTGCAAAAAAACCTCTCCGGGGTTTGTGAAGGATAGATCGGTGCCGTTGGCGACATGGGCTTTTGCACCCGCGATCAGGGCCTGAAGGCAAAGTGTACCCAGATGTGTAACCTTACCAGCATCAATAGTGAGATCCTGATCAGCGGTCGTACGGAGTTCATCAATCAACGCTTTTACGTCCCCGGTTCCAAGACGCGCGGGTAACTCAATTGTGTGACTGCTGCTCATGTGGCCTCCGGCAATTGCGTTGCGGACCGGATCAAAGATCTTCACCGCATGATTTTCACAGATCTAGAGCAGGGAAGTTAAATTTTGCTTACAGCAGGCAGGATCATCGCAATGATGACGTTTCGTTGGCGTCATGCTGTCGGGCAGGCCTATCATCCTTCGGGGGAAATCCGATGGTTTAGCTTTCGTTTCTTAACCTATACATGCACGGGTTCTGGTGGCTAACCAGTCCGTGGTTAGCACGATAATTCCGCTGCGCCGGAGGGCAGGGGGGCCGTATGAATTCAGGGATTTGCATCCATTTGAGATGGAACAATCGCCTTAATGGTGGTTACTGCGGGGTCGGCCAGATCAGCTTGACTGTTCCAACCCCTGAATGAGCGGCGCCAGGTCGTTCTCATAGCGCTTCCAGGCTGCCATCGATGATTTATACATAGGCTGGCGCACCTGAAAGACCGACAATGTATCAACACGGCGTTTGTTCTGGTGGAAATTCAGGCAGGCATCTTCCCAGGGCAGACCGGCTGCTTCAATCAACGCGCGGCTTTGTGCTTCGGGATCTGAGATCAGGTCTTCATACTGGATTTCATAGAACCGGTCCGGGGCGATATCGCGCCAGAAATCGATAATTTCATCAAACATCAGATAGTAAGCCGCAAGATCTTCCAGGTCATAGCTGTAAAGATGACGCCCCTCAGGGAACAGGTTTTTATAGATCGACAGCAGGTTATCGCGGGGATCACGGCGCACGACGATGACTTTTGCCTTTGGCATTGCCAGCCAGACCAGCCCCATCAACAGGTAAGTCTGAATGGATTTATCGGTGATCTGATCCGCATCCGGCAGGATTTCGGAGATATAGGTTTTATAATCTTCGGCCAGATCCCCGATACCTTCAGGCGTCAGGTGATCCACGTGGTCCGGGCTGGTGGGCATCATGGACAGCTCAAACGCGGAACGTGAAAAACGACCCAGTTCACCCGCGCCAGTCATTGTACTGTGGGAAGAAATAATCTGTTCGACCAGCGTTGTACCAGACCGGGGCATACCCGTGACAAACACGGGGGCGTAAGCCTCATCACTATTGGTCAGAGGATGGTTGTCGGGCTTAAAATTCGCAAAGATCGTCTTTACTTTATCAATCTCTTTGCGGCGTGTATCGACGTCATACGGGTGAACCTTGCGCACTAGTTCACTGGCGGCATTGAGATAAGGGAAGACCTTTTCATATTGCTTGCTGTCTTCCATGGCTTTTGAAAGTGCATAGCCCAGCTGCAGGCGATCATCGTCCTGCAGATCATTCCGGTTCCAGACTGTTTCCAGTTCCTCAATCAGCGGGTCACCTTCTGTGAATTTATGCGACGCACTGAGAGAACGATAGGTCTGACCATTGGTCGGATCCAGGGTGATCGCGGTGCGAAAGCTGTCGCGGGCATCGTCAAAACGGCCCATGCTTTGCAGGATCGTTGCACGGGTGCGGTGGAAGCTGGCATTGTTTGGGGCGCGTTTGATTTCGCGATCCAGAAGATCAATGGCTTTTTCAGGCGTGCTGAAGGCGTTCAGCGTGCTGGCCTCAAGATTGACCAGAGGCACTGTATCAAGACCCAGCTTGCGCGCCATCGAAAGGCTTTCCATCGCGGATTTATGATCCTGAATATCTGCCTGAATGCGGGCCTTCACAAACCAGGCCTCCGATGATTTCGGATCATGTTTCAGACAAAGATCAAGTGTCTCCATCGCAAGACTGGTGTGGCCCTGGGCAGAATGCGCTTTGCCAAGGTTCAGCAGTACTTTTGGCGCAGCCGGTGTGAGAGAGCGGGCCTGTTCCAGCGTGGAGACGGCTTCACCAGACTGACCAAGGCGCAGGCAGATATCGCCAAGTGTTGTCCATGCTTCTGCATAGTTGCGGTCATGCGCGGCAGATTTGCGGGCGGCCTGTTGTGCCTCTTCCAGACGTCCGAGTTCCATCAGGGCTGTGGCCAGCATATTGTGCAGCAGGGCAACATTCGTAAACTTACGCAGCAGATTACGGATCAGTTTTTCAGCACCAGTGAAATCAGCCATATTCAGGCGGGCAACGATGGCCTGCAGATCCTTCGGGTTCACCCCACCGGTGTCTACTTTGGTTTTGCTGGCAGAGGCCGACATGCGGGCGGCGATTTGTTTCTGCGTGGCGGCAGGCAGACCGGAAGACGTAAGCTGTTTCAGGGCGGTTGTGGTTTCAGCCGTGTCATTCAGACGAATAAGTGCTTCGGTCCAGCGCATCCAGATTGCCCCTTCGCGTGGCTTTATCGCTGCTGCTTTTGCGAGGCTTGCAGAAGCTTTGCGGAAATCCAGTGCGAGCAAATACAATTCACCCAGCTGAAAATGTGCTTCGGCCGTTTGCGGCCGGGTGACAATAATCTGTTCCAGCAGCTTACGCGCACCATCGCCATCGCCTTTTGCTTTCAGGGCCAGGGCCTGTTTGTAAAGGGCAGGGATCTGTTGCGGATTAATCGGGAGCATGCGCGGACCTCGGGGTGTTATCCTTATCGTTCCCTTGTCCTACCTGGGATTGAAGGGTAACAAAAGAGAGAAAACCAGACAGAGCCTGTATAAAGCAGTAATTCAGGGCTTTGCGCGGTTGACTTTCATCCCATTCCCACCGATAAGCGCGGTTCATCCCGGATTTCGTCCGGGGTTTCTTATGACCAACCGCCCGAAGGGGCGCGCAGTTTAAGGTGCGGTAACGCAGAAACATGTGGGGGCAGACCCATGGGCCGGATGACGCGGAAAACGAAGGAATATCAAATGTTTGCGGTTATGAAAACCGGTGGCAAGCAATATAAAGTTCAGTCAGGCGATGTCCTGCGCGTAGAACGTATTGCTGCTGAGGCTGGTGAAAAAGTCCAGTTCAACGAGATTCTTATGGTAGGTGGTTCCGTTGGCACCCCAACCGTTGACGGCGCTGCGGTTCAGGCCGAAGTGATCGATCAGATCAAAGGCGAGAAAGTTATCCACTTTGTAAAGCGCCGCCGGAAGCACTCTTCCAAGCGCACCAAAGGCCACCGTCAAAAGCTGACTCTGGTTCGTGTAACTGACATCCTGGAAAACGGTGCAGACAAATCCGGCGTTAAAGCCGCGATTGGTACTGGTTCTGCTCCTATGGCTGCTGTTGAAGCGGCTGCACCAGCGAAAAAGGCACCTGCCAAAAAAGCTGCTGCACCGAAAGCAGAAGCACCTGCAGGCGCTGACGATCTTAAGACACTGTCTGGCGTAGGTCCGGCACTTGAGAAAAAGCTGCACGCAGCTGGCGTAACAACTTTCGCACAAATCGCTGGCTGGAATGCTGACGATATCGCTGCCATGGACGAAAAACTGTCGTTCAAAGGCCGCATTGAGCGTGAAGGCTGGGTAGCACAAGCTGCCGAGCTGGCGAAATAATCGGACTAAGGAGAGAACCTAATGGCACATAAAAAAGCAGGCGGCTCATCCAGAAACGGTCGCGACTCAGCTGGTCGTCGTCTTGGCGTGAAAAAATATGGCGGCGAATCCGTCATTCCGGGCAACATCATCGCGCGTCAGCGCGGCAACAAGTGGTGGCCAGGTGAAGGTGTTGGCGAAGGCAAAGATCACACGCTTTTCGCTGTTACTGAAGGCCAGGTGAGCTTCAAAAAAGGCTTCAAAGGCCGCACATTTATTTCAGTTCTCCCGGTTGCGGAGGCCGCTGAATAAGCCGAACCTCACACGGTTTAAGATATCAGGGGATCGGCGCGGGCCGGTCCCCTTTTTGTTTTTTGATTTTTTAGAACATTCAGGACCAAAGGGATTAAGGACCAGCCCATTTCACCCCCACATTCTGTGGGATCTCAGAATTAAAGAGGAAAAATGGACTAGAAAGATGACTGTTAAAGCTGAAGTTACCGACAAGACTGCAGGGGCCGTAACCGGCAAAATGCTGCTTGATCTTGGGTTTGAAGGCGGGCGTGCGCTTGGCGATGCCCTGAAAAAGGTGAATGAACTGGGCCTGAGCGGCGCAGATCTCGAAGCATGGGTTGCAGCGAATAAGCCAGCGCCACGTATCGGGCTGCAACAAAGCCCGGGCTATGTGCTGAACCTCGAAGCCGGTAACGATGCGGAACAGGACAATCTGGACAAAGTCCGCGCCACGATGGATGTGCTGATGCGCACGCCTACACTGCGATCTGGTGCCGTCATGCCCGATGCCTGTCCCGCGGGGCCTGAAGGCACAATCCCGGTTGGTGGTGTTGTGGCGGCTGAAAATGCGATCCATCCGGGGGGGCATTCGGCTGACATCTGTTGTTCGGTCATGGTGACTGAATTTAAGGATGCCGACCCGAAAGCTGTGCTGGATGCCGTGCATAAAGCCACACATTTTGGCCCAGGTGGCCGCGCCAATGGCGCGCGTTATTCCATGTCGATGGATCTTTATGATGCCTTCCGGGACAATATGTTCCTGAAGGACAAAAAGATCCTGCGGGCCGCGATTGAACATATGGGCACGCAAGGCGATGGCAACCACTTCGCCTTTGTCGGCACATCTAAGGTTAATGGCACAACCTGCCTTGTGACCCACCACGGTTCTCGCGGACCGGGGGCGGGGCTTTATAAGCTGGGCATGCGCGTGGCAGAAGGCTTCCGCAAGCAGCTGTCTAAAGGTGTTTTGAAACAAAACGCCTGGATCCCATATGACACGCCGGAAGGTGTGGCGTATTGGGAGGCATTGCAGCTGATCCGCAAGTGGACCAAAGCGAACCACAATTGTCTGCATCAGGCCGCTGTCGAATTCGCCGGTGCATCGGTGAAGGAACGGTTCTGGAACGAACATAACTTCGTCTTTAAGGACGGGGATATCTTCTGGCATGCCAAAGGCGCGACACCTGTGAATGTGGATTTTCTGCCTGATACCAATGGGGTGCAGATCGTTCCTCTGAACATGGCGGAACCGGTTCTGCTGATCCACGCGGATGTGAACGACCGCAACCTTGGATTTGCGCCACATGGGGCCGGGCGGAATATGTCACGTACGGCGCATAAACGCAGCATGGCGGGCAAGACAGATGCAGAGATCTTCGCAGAGGAAACCAAAGCAATTGATGCGCGGTTCTTCTCTGGGAATATTGACATCTCAGAATTGCCGTCGGCTTATAAAAGTGCCGCTGAGGTCCGTCGTCAGATGGATCACTTTGGTCTGGCTGAGGTCGTGGATGAAATCATGCCTTATGGTTCCATTATGGCCGGTGACTGGGAACGTGATGCGCCCTGGACGGTGAAAGCCCGGGCAAAACATGCTGCCCGTACCCAGGAACAGGCGTCATGACGCAGCGAAAAATGTCACATATGCATAGGGTTTCCGTGATTGCCCCTTGCGATCGCGGAAATCGTTGCCAAATATTTACCAATTGGATGGAAAATACGCTGTCTGCCACAGGGAGGGGGATCCTGACCGGATCTTTCGTGGATTCTGCGTCATCCGCAGGAGGAATAATAAGATGAAGATGGAAACCCGTACGTCGATGGATAACACGGCGAAACAGATGATTATTGAAACTGAACGCTTCACTCTGCGTCCGGTGCAGAAATCTGACGCCGGGCTGATTGCGATGCATGGCGCAGATCTGCGCGTGTCCGGCAATACCACGTCCATCCCACATCCTTACCCGCCAGGTGCAGCAGATGCTTTCATTGATCGCGCGACCGACCCGGAACGCGCGGAAGATGTCTGGGTGCTTGATGGAAGCAACTCGGGACATGCGGAAGTGATCGGCACCATCGCCCTGAAGAAACAGGACATGGGCACACGTTCCGGCAGCCAGTCAGAGGTTGGCTATTGGGTTGCGCCTGCGTTCTGGAACACGGGCCTGGCCACCGAAGCCGTCAGCGCCATCCTCAGCGCAAATCCGCATGGCTGTGACACGATGTTTGCATCCGTGTTTCAGGACAATCCGGCCTCTGCACGGGTTCTGACCAATCAGGGGTTTGAATATATCGGGGATGCCGAAAGCTTTTCTGTTGCGCGCAACGCAACTGTCGCAACCTGGACCTATCTTAAGAAAATGACCCCGTAACCAACGCACAGGGTCTGTAAATCACAGGCTTTCTGCATGGAATAAAGCGGTGCGACTTGAACCCGCGCCGCTTGTCCTTTATCGCCTGTAGAAACGGCATCAAACGCGCCGATCAAAAGGATCACACTATGAAATTTCTCGATCTTGCCAAAGTATACATCCGTTCCGGCGGCGGTGGCGGGGGCTGTGTCAGCTTCCGGAAAGAGAAATACATCGAATATGGTGGGCCCAACGGCGGTGACGGCGGCAAGGGCGGGTCTGTCTACGCGGAAGGTGTTGAAGGCCTGAACACGCTGATCGACTTCCGGTATCAGCAGCATTTCTTCGCGAAAAGCGGCATTTCAGGCATGGGCGCACAGCGGACTGGTGCCGATGGCGATGACATTATCCTGAAAGTGCCGGTTGGGACTGAAATTCTTGATGAAGATCAGGAAACCATGATCGCGGATATTTCTGAGATCGGTCAACGCGTATTGCTGGCCAAAGGCGGCAATGGTGGTTTTGGCAACCTGCACTTCAAATCCTCAACCAACCAGGCACCGCGTCGGGCAAACCCTGGCCAGGAAGGCGTGGAACGGACACTTTGGCTGCGCCTGAAACTGATCGCGGATGCTGGTCTGTTGGGCATGCCGAATGCCGGGAAATCCACTTTCCTTGCGGCGACGTCCAATGCGCGTCCGAAAATCGCAGATTATCCCTTCACAACCCTGCACCCGAACCTGGGCGTTGTGGGTGTTGATGGCGTTGAATTTGTCATTGCGGATATTCCGGGCCTGATTGCGGGTGCGTCTGAAGGCCGTGGCATCGGGGATCGTTTCCTTGGCCACGTTGAACGTTGTGCTGTGTTGCTGCATCTGGTTGATGGCACGTCTGAGGATGTGGTTGAGGATTATCAGACCATCATCGGGGAACTTGAAGCTTACGGCGGCCATCTGGCGGATAAGCCCCGGGTTACGGCGCTGAACAAGGTGGATGCGCTGGACGACGAAGAACGTGCAGAAAAGCTGGCCGCGCTTGAAAAAGCTTCCGGTGGCAAAGTCATGGAAATGTCCGGTGTCAGTCAACAGGGCCTGACCGAAGTTCTGCGGTCCGTGCGTGCTGAAATTGATGATGATCGCGTACGTCAGAAACAGGCGGAGGAAGGGGAGCCCGAGGCATGGCATCCCTGAAGACCCGTCTTGATGCGCTGAGCGGCGCAAAGACCCTTGTTCTGAAGATCGGTTCTGCGCTGTTGGTGGACAGCACAACGGGCCGTCTGAAAGCGGCCTGGCTGCATTGTCTTGCTGAAGACGTTGCGGCTGCGCGTGCGCGGGGATCGCAGGTGGTTCTGGTGTCATCCGGTTCCATCGCGCTGGGACGGCATGTGTTGGGTTACCCGAAAGGCCCGCTGGCGCTGGAACAGGCCCAGGCTGCGGCGGCCGTTGGTCAGATCCGTCTGGCACGCGCCTGGGAAGAAGCCCTGGCCGTGCATGATATCACCACGGCCCAAGTCCTGGTAACGCTGGAAGATAGTGCAGATCGTCGTCGGTATCTCAATTCCCGGGCGACGCTTGGGCAATTGCTGGCCGCTGGCGCGGTTCCGATTGTGAATGAAAACGATACGGTCGCGACGGATGAGATCCGCTTTGGTGACAATGACCGTCTGGCCGCCCAGGTTGCGGTGACCGTTGGTGCAGATCATCTGGTACTTTTGTCGGATGTGGATGGGCTATACTCCGACAATCCGCAGATTAACAGTGACGCGAAGCACTTTGAAACTGTTTCAGAAATTACACCCGAGATTGAGGCCGTCGCAGGCGAGGGCGTGTCTGGCCTGTCCAAAGGTGGCATGAAAACCAAAGTCATGGCGGCAAAAACCGCGATGCAGGCCGGTTGTACCATGCTGATCACCCATGGTGGTGCTTTGCGCCCGATCCAGGCGGTGTTTGATGGCGCGCGGGCCAGCTGGTTTATGCCTAAAACCACCCCAAAGGCCGCCCGTAAAGCCTGGATCGCATCAATGAAATCGCAGGGCGTGATTTCCGTTGATCCCGGGGCTGCTGCTGCGCTGAATTCTGGCAAAAGCTTGCTTCCGGCTGGCGTACGTGGTGCCGAAGGCAGTTTCCGTCGCGGCGATCCAGTTGAGATCAAGACAACAGAAGGCAAGCAGATCGGCATGGGGCTGATCGGGTATTCCTTTGAAGAAACACAGAAAATCGCCGGGCATAAAAGCGGCGAGATCGCAGAAATACTGGGCTATGACGGGCGGGCGGCCTTGATCCACCGCGATGATATGGCCCTTTAACGAAAAGTGAAGAAAGACACGCTATGACCACAGAGAATATTCCTGCATTGATGGCCGAAATCGGCCACCGCGCGAAAGCAGCAGCAACTGTTCTGGCCATGGCTTGCCCGGAAGCGAAGGCGCGCGCCTTGAACGTGGCGGCGGATACGCTGATTGCCCGGACAGAAGATCTTATTGCCGCCAATGCAAAAGATCTGGAATTTGGCCGTGAAAAAGGCCTGTCTGCTGCGATGATGGATCGCCTTATGGTGGACGCTGACCGGATCGCCGCAATGGCGGATGGTCTGCGGGCGGTTGCGGCCCAGGTCGATCCCGTGGGCGAGGTGATCGCAGAATGGACCCAGCCCAGTGGTCTGAACATTCAGCGCGTGCGCACACCGCTTGGCGTGATTGGCGTGATCTATGAAAGCCGCCCGAATGTGACGGCGGATGCAGGTGCGCTGTGTCTGAAATCTGGCAATGCCGTCATCTTGCGCGGTGGCTCTGAAAGCCTGCATTCCGCATCCGCTATTCGCGACGCAATGGCTGAGGGTTTGCGCGCCGCTGATCTGCCCGAAGACGCCATTCAGCTGGTCCCAACCCGTGACCGTGCTGCTGTTTCCGAAATGTTGACCATGGTCGACACAATTGACGTGATTGTCCCGCGTGGCGGCAAAGGCCTTGTTGGGCTGGTCCAGCGCGAAGCCCGCGTGCCCGTGTTTGCCCATCTTGAAGGCATTTGTCATATCTATGTGGATGCCTCGGCTGATCCGCAGAAGGCGATGGATGTGGTGTTGAACGCCAAGACCCGGCGGACAGGAATCTGCGGTGCTGCGGAATGTCTGTTGGTGCATAAAGATGTGGCCGCGACCCTGGGTCAGGCGATTGTTGATGCGCTGAAAGACAAAGGCGTTGAGGTGCGTGCAGAAGGTCTGAACGGATCAATTCCTGCCGATGCGGATGATTTCGGGAAAGAATATCTAGACATGATCATCGCGGCGAAAACCGTTGATAGTGCTGAAGAAGCCATCGCGCATATTCGCCGGTTCGGATCTGGTCACACCGAAAGTATCATTGCCGAAGACGACGCCGTGGCCACACAGTTTTTTGCCGGGCTCGACAGTGCTATCCTGATGCAGAACACCTCTACCCAATTTGCAGATGGCGGTGAATTTGGCATGGGCGGTGAAATTGGCATTGCAACCGGCAAAATGCATGCACGCGGTCCCGTTGGGGCGGCGCAGCTGACCAGTTTCAAATACCTCGTGCGCAGTGACGGCGCAGTGAGGGGTTAAAAACGAATTACGATACCAACGGCTTCGCTGACCTCCAGGGTCAGCGTCCGCCCGGCCTGTGTCGCCGCCAAAGGCGCAAGGGCAAACTGTACCTCTGATGGTTTCATATCCATTTCTGCAGCGGGGTTGGACAGAACTTCCCACAGAATTGGATTGATCTTCATTTTTTCGGCGCGCCCGGCAATGCGCCAGCCTGCTTCATCCTCAGAAACCGTTATCGTCCCGCCAAAGGGCATCGCTGTTTCCATACACTGCAGCAGTAAGAACGCCAGTTTCGCATCCGTCCGATCCGGATCAGCACGGATCTGCCAGTTAAAATTCACCCGGGCATTTGTTGCATAGCCTTGCAGAATGCTAACGACTTCTGAATGCGAAATGCCCTGTCCACGTTGCGCGGCGCCAAAGGCCACACGGAAGAAACGGATGCGCGCGTTTGCACTTGTCACACTTTCTGACACCAGGGACAGTTCAGATTCAAACCCGTGGTTTTGGCCGGCCGACATTTCCAGCAATTCAACACCATTGCTGATTGCGCCGATCGGACTGATCAGGTCGTGGCAAATCCGCGAGCCAATCAGGGCCGCCAGCATATCTTCTTTCTGAGGCATCTTTTCCTCCATCGTACGATTGCGCCTGTCAGCCGTGAAAAACATCCGGACGTTGTTCTTATGTCCAAAGATGAAAGGGCCGTAGTAAATTTTTGGTTAACGCACACGCAGTAGCGAGCACAAAAAACAGAAAGTAAAGCGTTATTAACTGCGTTTCATCCGGTGCTGTACGGGTGCCAGGCTTGCAAATACGGCCCTGCCAGAATACAAGCTGATTGTTTACAAAACAGGAATTCCTGCGGGATGACGTCTGACACACCAAAATTCGAATGCCGCCTGGCTGCTGGCCCTGCAGAACTGGAGGCCGCGCAACGATTAAGGTATCGGGTATTCGTTTCTGAACTGGGCGGGAACGGAGAGTTGGTGGATCACGAAAACCAACTGGAACGTGACCGTTTTGATCCGTTTTTTGACCACCTTCTGCTATTTGATCACAGCCGCGATGACCACCCGGACGGGCCAGTCGTCGGGGTCTATCGTCTGATGCAGGACGAGGGCGCAGAACGCGCTGGTGCGTTCTATTCTGAAAGCGAATATGATCTGACCCCACTGAAAACGTCTGGCCGCAAGCTTCTGGAACTTGGGCGCAGCTGTCTGCATGAAAATTACCGGGGTGGCATGGCGATGTATCACCTCTGGAACGGATTGGCCGAGTATGTACGTGCACGGGACATTGAGGTTCTTTTTGGCGTCGCCAGTTTCCACGGAACTGATGTTGAACCTCTGAAAAAAGCCCTTTCTCTGTTGCATCACAATCATCTTGCGCCGGAAGATCTGCGGGTCAGAGCCCAGCCCGAAGCTTTCCAGGCGATGGATCTTCTGCCGATTAATGACATCAACCGCAAGCAGGCAATGCTGGCAATTCCGGCGCTGATCAAAGCCTATTTGCGCCTGGGCGGTTTCGTGGGTGAAGGGGCATTTGTCGATCATGCATTTAACACCACCGATGTGTGTCTTCTGATGGATACAAAGCGCATGAACGAACGTAAAACCGGCCTGTACGACCGCAAAGCATGACAGCATTCTGCCGTGAAAAACCGGATGCAGAACCGGTAAAGATGACCCCGATGGGCTGGCTGCGTGTTGTCCTGCGTTTAATACCTGCGATGATCGTTCTTCTGGCAGGCGTTGTGGCAACCCTTATTCTGCGACTACCCGAACGTCTGATCGCTGGTCAGGCGCGTCCGCTGACCTCTGGCATCACCACCTGGGTCTGTCGCAGTCTTCTGCTGATCATCGGCATTCGCCTGACGCTGAAAGGCGATGTGATGAACCGGGGCGGGGCGGTGGTTGCGAACCATTCGTCCTGGCTTGATATTCTTGTGCTGAACGCACGGAAGCGCATTTACTTTGTCTCAAAGGCCGAGGTCGAGACCTGGCCAGGTATTGGGTTTCTGGCACGCCTGACCGGAACAGTTTTTATCACCCGCCGCAGCCGGGACGCAGCCAGGCAGAAAAACCTGTTTCAGGATCGACTGTCGCTTGGTCACCGGCTGTTGTTCTTTCCTGAGGGAACATCAACGGACGGACTTCGGGTTGTTTCTTTTAAATCAACGCTTTTCCAGGCGTTCTTCGCGCCGGAATTAGGCGAAGAAATGGCCATTCAACCCGTGACAGCCCGCTTTATTGCGCCACCTGACGCGTCGGCCGATTTTTACGGCTGGTGGGGGGATATGGAACTTGCGCCACATTTGCTGAAAGTCCTGGCGCACCCAAAACGTGGCGCGGTTGAGATCATCTGTCATGATCCCCTGTTCGTGCGCGATTTCAGCGATCGCAAAGCTTTGGCAAAAGCCTGCGAAGCAGCAATCGGATCTGTTTTTGAAGGCTGATCAGCTGTTCGCGGCGAACCATTGCGCGGTGCGGTTTCGGATGAATTCCCAGACACCTGGTGCGCCGCGCTGCACTTTCACACCAACACGCGCGTCGATCTGTTCCAGCGTCACATCATAATCAATCCAGGACCCGCCACCAGAAGCCATGTTCTGCAACAGAGGCTGCACACGGTCGATGGATTTGCCGAAGACGGCGTCGGGGGTTTCAGCCGCTTCAAATTCATCCCAGAGACTGCGGAACTCCGCCGCCTGATCCGCAGGCAACAACCCGAATAACCGTTTCGCCGCCGCCTGTTCTATGACTTCTTGCTCTGACGCATCAAAATCCCCGTGAATAGGGGCGTCGCCGGCATCAATTTCCACAATGTCGTGGATCAGAAGCATCTGAACCACGCGGGATATTTCAACGTCGGAGAAAGCCTGATCCGCCAGCACCGGGCCATACAGCGCAATATGCCAGGAATGTTCACCAGAGTTTTCGCGCCGGGAGTTATCCGCAAGCGGCGTCGCACGCAGCACTGTTTTCAGTTTATCTGCTTCCAGCAAGAATTGCAGGCGTTTGCCTGTGTCCGTGTTCCAGTCGGCATCTGTAAGTGTACCGTCACACATTTTGCGGCCAAAGGACCAAAGCGCAGGCCAGCTTTCACGCAGCCAGGACGCACGCCCTTCGTTCAACGTTTCATTTGCGATGTCACGATGCCAGTCAATGGGGGCATCTGGTGCGACGGTCTGAAACACTGGCTGCACATGATCCAGCATTTTAGCATAGCGGGCAGTTGGTGTTTCACAGGCTTCAAATTCCTGCCAGGCCGCCATAAAATCAGAGGTCAGATCAGCAGGCAGTAACCCGTAAATCCGTTCCGCCGCTTTCAGTTCGTTTCTGGCAACAGCCTGCCAGTCATGTTCTTCGTGAATGGGGTGATCACCCGCATCAATTTCCACGATGTCATGCAAAAGCAGCATCAGAATGGCGCGGTTTATATCCACGCCTGTTCCGGCTTCCGGCGCAAAGATCAGTGCAAACAGTGCAAGGTGCCAGGAATGTTCTGCAGAATTTTCCTGCCGGGACAGGTCAATCAGACAGTTGGAACGTTCAATGGTTTTCAGGCGATCGACTTCGTCCAGAAAAGCAAATTGCGCGTCAAGGCGTGTCATTGACCACCGCTGGAATTGACCGGCGGGCGTCCGGTGAGCGCCTGAAGACTTGCCGCTTTGATGGCCGGGTCAACCGGTTTTGGCGGGGCAGGTTGCGGTGCTGTAGGTGTGGTCGCAAGCGAAAGACCAGCAGACAGGGCTTTGTCTTTCAGAAAGTCACGGGCTTTGTTGCCGGCAAGGCGCACCCGGATTTCTGTCAGATAGGCTTCTTCCAGTGTCTGGGATGAGGCGCCAAGAACCTTGGCAACCTCATAATAAAGCCGGTCATTGCCGGTCGCATCCATGATAGGCATGGTCTGATCGGCAAGTTCGGCAGCAATTTGACCCAGTGAAGACATCAGCGCGTGTTCTCTGTCAGGCGACGGCGGACATATTGATCAACATTGCCCAGCATCGTATCCATATGCGGTTCTTCAAAGAAGTGCCCGGCACCCTCAACTTCCTGGTGGGTGATGGTGATGCCTTTTTGCTCGTGCAGTTTATTCACCAGCGTATGGGTGTCAGCTGGCGGTGCTACGCGATCTGCTGTGCCGTTGATGACCAGGCCAGAGCTCGGGCAGGGCGCGAGGAAGCTGAAGTCATACATATTGGCGGGCGGGGAAACGGACACGAAACCCGTGATCTCCGGGCGGCGCATCAAAAGCTGCATGCCAATCCAGGCCCCAAAAGAGAACCCGGCAACCCAGCAATGCTTGGAATTTGTGTTCATAGACTGCAGGTAATCCAGCGCACTTGCGGCATCAGACAGCTCGCCCACGCCCTGATCATATTCCCCCTGGCTGCGCCCGACACCGCGGAAGTTAAACCGCAAAACCGTAAAGCCCATATTATGGAAGGTGTAATGCAGGTTATAGACCACACGGTTGTTCATTGTGCCGCCGAACTGTGGGTGCGGGTGCAGAATGATGGCAATTGGTGCGTCTTTTTTCTTTTGCGGGTGGTAACGGCCTTCGAGACGGCCCTCTGGGCCAGGAAAAATCACTTCGGGCATTCAAATCCTGCCTTGTTGGGCCCGGGTAATGTTGACGCATTCCCTCGGGTATATTAGAACGGTTCTAAACCGGGCGGTGACGCTTTGTCATATCGCGCCCCGGTGTAAAGGAAATAGGCTGCACGTGGGCTGGCGTCAATCTGTTTGGCGCTTTTGATGGTAAGTGATGCGGGAAAAACGATGAAATTAAGTACAAAAGGCCGCTATGCAATGGTGGCGCTGACAGATCTGGCCCTTCAGCCGGCAGATAAACTGACCACACTTGCTGAGATTTCCGAACGTCAGGACATTTCCCTGCCATATCTGGAACAGCTTTTTGTAAAACTGCGCCGGGCAGAGCTTGTTCAATCCGTGCGTGGCCCGGGTGGTGGGTATCGTCTTGCGCGCACGCCGTCCGATATTCGCGTGGCTGAGATCCTGGGCGCGGTCGATGAAACCGTGTCCGCCATGCATAAAGGGGCAGGGGCATCCGGTGCTTTGTCCGGGTCCCGCGCGCAAAGCCTGACCAACCGCCTCTGGGAAGGGCTGTCTGCCCATGTCTACGTCTTCCTGCACCAGACCCGTCTGTCGGATATTGTGAAAAACGATCTGGTCCCATGCCCTGCGGTGCCTGGCCTGTTTGAGGTTGTGGACGATGCATAACCCAGATGCCTCCGGCGGGAGTATTTTCTGCAAGATGAAATGGAATGCTCTGTGAAACGCGTTTATTTCGATCATAACGCGACGACGCCTCTGCGGCCTGAAGCGCGGGCTGCGATGCTTGAGGCGATGGATGTTTTTGGCAACCCGTCTTCGGTGCATTCTGAGGGCCGTGTGGCAAAACGCATGATGGAAAAGGCCCGCAAGCAGATTGCCAGTGCCTTTGGTGCGGATGGGGCAGAGATTGTCTTTACCTCTGGCGCAACAGAGGCGGCCAGACTGGCGCTGATCTGTGGTGGTTTTGCCGGCGCGGATGTGGAACATGATTGTGTTGTGGCGCATCTGTCAGACCGTCTGAATGTTGATGAAAATGGTGGGGTTGAGGCCCGCACAGGATGTGCTTTGCAAGCTGCCAATTCGGAAACCGGCGTCATTCAGTCTGGTTTTGAAGGTGCATGGTTCTGCGATGCGGTTCAGATCGCCGGAAAGATGCCCTGGGCGTTTAACTGGTCAGGCGCGAACACTTCGGCGCTGTCTGCGCATAAATTCGGCGGGCCAAAAGGCGTTGGTGCGCTGGTTCTGAGGCGTGGCACTGACCTGCCACAGCCCGCACAAGGTGGCCAGGAAATGGGCCGTCGGTCAGGGACTGAAAACCTGATCGGGATTGTGGGCATGGGTGCGGCGGCGGAAGCGGCTTCACGCGATCTTGAAGGCGAAACCTGGGCGCGGGTGGAGAAACTTAGAATAATTCTAGAAAATGCTCTGGAAGAATCTGCACCAGATCTTATTATAGCCGGGAAGCACGCGAACAGGCTTCCCAATACATCTTGTTTCGCCGTTCCGGGCTGGAAGGGTGAAACGCAGGTAATGCAGATGGATCTGGCCGGTTTTGCCGTGTCAGCAGGGTCTGCCTGTTCCAGCGGTAAAGTGCGCGAAAGTCGGGTCTTACGCGCCATGGGCTACGGGCCGGAAATTGCATCCTCTGCAATCCGCGTCTCGCTGAGTCCGCAGAATACAGAAGATGAGGTCCTGGCATTTGTCGCGGCCTGGACACAAGAATATAAGCGCCGCAAATCGCGCGCTGCCTGAAGGGAAAAGCATATGTCTATGGATGATGTCATCGTCAAAGACGGGGTTGAGGAAGAAACAGTTGAGGCTGTGAAATCTCTTGCCGGGAAATACAAATACGGCTGGGAAACCGAGATTGAGATGGAATATGCGCCCATCGGCGTAAACCATGACATCGTGCGTCTGATCTCTGAGAAAAACAACGAACCTGAATGGATGCTGGAATGGCGCCTGGCCGCGTTTGACCGTTGGCTTAAGATGGTTGAGCCTGATTGGGCCATGGTCGAATATCCAGAGATCAACTTTCAGGATATTTACTATTACGCTCGCCCGAAAAGCATGGAAGAAAAGCCGAAGTCCCTGGATGAGGTCGACCCAAAGCTGCTGGCAACCTATGAAAAGCTTGGCATTCCGCTGAAGGAACAGATGATCCTTGCAGGTGTTGAGGGCGCAGAAGATGCCCCTGCCGAAGGCCGAAAAGTTGCGGTGGATGCGGTGTTTGACTCGGTTTCTGTAGGCACAACCTTCCAGGACGAGCTGAAGAAAGCCGGCGTTATCTTTTGTTCGATCTCTGAGGCCATCCGCGAATACCCGGATCTGGTGAAGAAATACCTCGGCACCGTTGTTCCGGTGACCGATAATTTCTACGCCACCCTGAACTCTGCGGTCTTCTCTGACGGATCGTTCGTTTACGTGCCTGAAGGCGTGCGCTGCCCGATGGAACTGTCCACCTACTTCCGGATCAACGCGGAAAACACGGGCCAGTTCGAACGCACCCTGATCATCGCCGACAAAGGCTCTTACGTGTCTTACCTCGAAGGTTGCACCGCACCGCAGCGCGACACAGCCCAGCTGCACGCGGCCGTGGTGGAAATCATCATCGAAGAAGATGCCGAAGTTAAATATTCCACCGTTCAGAACTGGTACCCCGGGGATGAAGACGGCAAAGGCGGCATCTACAACTTTGTGACCAAACGCGCGGATTGCCGTGGCGATCGTGCGAAAATCATGTGGACCCAGGTTGAAACCGGTTCTGCCGTGACCTGGAAATACCCAAGCTGCATCCTGCGTGGGGATGACAGCCAGGGCGAATTTTATTCCATCGCGATTGCCAACAACCACCAGCAGGCGGACACCGGCACAAAGATGGTGCACCTGGGTAAGAATTCGAAATCCCGGATCGTGTCCAAGGGCATTTCTGCGGGCGTTGCACAGAACACGTATCGTGGCCTTGTGTCGATGCACCCGAAAGCCAAGAATTCCCGCAACTACACCCAATGTGACAGTCTTTTGATCGGTGATAAATGTGGGGCGCATACAGTGCCTTATATCGAAGTGAAGAACAATTCTTCCCGTGTGGAACATGAGGCGACCACATCCAAAGTGGACGATGAACAGATGTTCTACTGCCGATCCCGCGGGATGGACGAAGAACAGGCCGTGGCCCTGATCGTCAATGGTTTCGCCAAGGAAGTGCTGCAGGCCCTGCCAATGGAATTCGCTCTGGAAGCCCAGGCGCTTGTTGCGATTTCACTTGAGGGGTCTGTCGGCTGATGCCTGTTTACGAAGATATCCAAAAGGTTGTGAGAGAAAAGCACGGCTTTTCTGCGCAACCATGTTGGATATCTGAGTGTAAGGCTATTGCGATGAAACTGCCTGATCCGCATTTGAATCGTGATGGATCGCTACGAAAGAAGCAGCAGAAGCAACCGATGACCAAAGCGCAGAAAATTGCGATCCTCAAGGTATTCGAAGAATTTGGGATACCTGATGGAAAACGTGTTTTCCCGAAGGAAGTGACAAGAATATGATCATCACAACCACACCCACCATCGAAGGCAAACCCATTCGCTCTTACCACGGCATTGTCGTGGGCGAAGCGATCATGGGCGCAAATGTTGTGCGCGATGTGTTTGCCTCGATCACCGACATCGTTGGCGGGCGTTCCGGTGCTTATGAAAGCAAACTTCAGGATGCTCGTGAAACCGCTTTGCGCGAACTTGAAGAACGCGCGGCGGACAAAGGGGCCAACGCGGTTGTCGGCGTTGATCTTGATTACGAAGTTGTTGGCCAAAGCATGCTGATGGTCTCTGCTTCCGGCACTGCGGTCTCTGTCTGACGTGTTTTCTGCTGATCTCATATCCCTCCCGATTGCCGGGAAACCTGACGTAGGGGAAGGTGGCATTTTTGCGTTTTGCGAAACAATTACCTTCGAGAGGTCATGTTTCCGCCACAGTTTCACTCAATCTGTTAACGCAAACGTGGGCAGTGGGAACAGATGTCATGGCGATGGCCGATCAGCAAAATATCTTCAATCAACGCCTCGCGCGGATCAACAAGGGCACCGGTCCCAATCTGATGGGCCAAACTCTGATCGGTGCAGCAGATACCAGCAAACGCGCGTCGAAAGGCAAAACCGGCAAGGGGTTGCAGCTTTCGCAAAGCCAGGCAATGGCTGTGAAGAAACCACTGATCCAGCGTATGCTTGGCATGCCACTGGCGCTGCTGATGGGCGCAGGGGCGGTTCTGACAGCCAACGTCGCATTGTTTCAGATGTATTCCGCCGGCCGCACACCCTTCATCGCCTTACCCGAGACACTGACAACAGCGCTGCAATCCGCCAACGGGCCGCTTTGGGCGGCGATTGGTGTGGCGGCGCTTGTGGTTCTGCTGTTTCAGATCTTCACACCCGCACGGCTGATGGCTTTTGCTGTGGGCTTCGGGGCAATGTTTGTCGGCGAAGCACAGTTCGAAACACAATTCCCAACGGTCTGGACCGCGCTTTACGCGCCGCAGATCGTGCAACCTGCCGAAACACAACTGGCAGAGGGCGAAATCTTGCCCACAGAAGACACCGTCGCAGTGACAACCGCACAGTCCTTCTGACCCCATCTGAAAACCTGAGACATTTCAGCCCGTTCCGCGGGCTTTCTGTGTTTCCGAAATCCTGTGAACACGCGGCCCCTGGCCTGCGTGTTTTCACCTGTTATAACCCGCGCATGGCGCGCTGACGAAAGAAGAAAATATGCTTGAAATCAAAAACCTGCACGCCGAACTTGAAGATGATGGTAAGAAGATCCTCAAAGGGGTCAATCTGAAGCTTGAGCCGGGCAAAGTTCACGCCATCATGGGCCCGAATGGTTCTGGTAAATCCACACTGTCTTACGTGCTGTCCGGTCGCGACGGCTATGAAGTAACAGAAGGCAGCGCGACGCTTGACGGCGAAGACATCCTGGAACTGGAAGCGGAAGAACGCGCAGCAGCGGGCCTGTTCCTTGCATTCCAATACCCGGTTGAAATTCCGGGCGTCGGCAACATGACCTTCCTGCGCACCGCCGTTAACGCACAGCGCAAGGCCCGTGGCGAAGACGAACTTTCTGCTGCTGACTTCCTGAAGGTCGTGCGCGCCAAGGCGAAAACCCTGAAAATCGACGGTGACATGCTGAAACGCCCGGTCAATGTCGGCTTCTCTGGTGGTGAGAAAAAACGCAACGAAATCCTGCAGATGGCCATGCTTGAGCCAAAGATGTGCATCCTGGATGAAACCGACTCTGGTCTTGATGTTGACGCGATGAAACTTGTGTCTGAAGGCGTGAACGCCCTGCGTGATGAAGGCCGTTCGTTCCTTGTGATCACCCACTATCAGCGCCTGCTGGACCACATCAAACCGGATGTTGTGCACATTATGGCGGAAGGCCGTATCATCAAAACCGGTGGACCAGAGCTGGCTCTGGAAGTTGAAAACAACGGTTACGCAGATCTGCTGGCGGAGATGGCATAATGGCTGTTGCGGAAACAAAAAACACGCAGCTGGTCGCGGATATCCCCGTGACCACAGGCTGGACGCTCGCGGCGCGTGAAGACGCGAAAACCCGTCTGGCGGCTGCTGGTCTGCCTGGCCGTCGTGATGAATACTGGAAATACACCCGTCCGGATGCGTTGACTGCGGCGGAAGCCCCCGCAGGGGAATTTGTCGATTACGGTGAAGCCCCGGTGTTTTCAGAAGTCGACCGTCTGAAGATCGTTTTTGTAGATGGTGTTTTTGACGCGGCGCAATCTGATGACCTGTCCCTGGAAGGCGTCACGATTGAACGGCTGGAAGATGCTGCATCTGCTGATATTCACTGGGGGCAGGATCTGTATGGCACGTTGGAAATCGCTGGTCAGACGCCGGTTGCGCGCCCTCTGGCGACGCTGAACACAGCTTCTGCCAAAGATGGTATTCTGCTGAATGTCACTGGCAAGGTGAGCAAGCCGATTTCATTGGTTTATCATTATGCATCAGATACTTCTGATGCGATGCTCCACCATATTGTGAAGCTTTCAGAAGGCGCTGAGATCACCGTTCTGGAAAACGGACCGGCGGCGGCACGTTTCAATACGGTGATGGAAGTGGACGTTGCAGATCGTGCGTCTTTCCACCACGTCCGCACCCAGGGCCGTCAGCATGTGCGCAACTCTGCGACGCATATTTTCGCGCGCACCGGTGAAGAAAGCCAGTTCCGCAGCTTCACCATGACGGTAAATGGCACGCTGACCCGCAACGAAGTTGTGCTGGACATTCAGGGGGACAATGCACTGGCGCATGTGGCTGGTGTTGCTGCGGGTGATGGTAATGCACCGCAGGGCTATCATCACGACGACACCGTTTTCGTCACCCATGATGCGGTGAACTGCGAAAGCCGTCAGGTGTTTAAGAAAGTGCTGCGCAACGGGGCAACCGGTGTTTTCCAGGGCAAAATCCTTGTGAAACCAGACGCGCAGAAAACCGATGGCTATCAGATCAGCCAGGGCCTGCTTCTGGATGATGACAGCAATTTCCTGGCAAAGCCGGAGCTGGAAATCTACGCGGATGACGTGGCCTGTTCCCATGGGTCCACCGTTGGTGCGATTGATGACGAAGCTCTGTTCTATCTGCGGTCTCGCGGTGTGCCTGCGGCAGACGCCCAGGACCTTCTGGTGCTGGCTTTCCTTGCAGAAGCCATTGACGAAGTCGCAGATGAAGCTATTCGTGAATTGCTGTTGACCCGGCTTGAAGCCTGGCTTGCACGCCGTCGCGCATAACCTGTCGTAAGGAACAGAAATGTCCGTCACTCGTGATATTCTGGCCAGTTATCGTCGCCCGCGTGAGGTGTTTGAACGCCGCATGCAGGGCGACGAGGGCCTGGCACTGACCTATGTGATTATCTTCGGGCTGATGGTTTTCGTCAGCCTGTTGCCTGCCTGGTCACGCCAATCCGAATTGCAACCTGAACTGGGGAACTTTCCCAGCCTTGTTTACAGTGGATTTCTGGGCGCCGTGTTTCTGGCCCCGCTGGCGTTCTATATTCTGGCAGCTCTGATCTGGGTTCTTACACGTCCCTTTGCAGCGATTTCAGGGCTGGACATCCGGCTTGGGCTGTTCTGGGTGGCATTGGCGACCACGCCGCTGCTGTTGCTGCGCGGGCTGACCGAAGGCATTATGGGGCAGGGCAATGAGTTGCAACTGGTTGCCGTGGTCTGGCTTGTGGCCTTTATCACCTTTTTCACCATCGCAATGCGCATCGCTTACATGCGTACAAAGGCGGACTGATGCAACTTTCCTTTGCTTATCTCTGGCAGTTGTTTCTGCGCAGTTTTCAGGAACCCCGCGCGGCGATGGCACAGGTTCTGTCGCTTGGAATTTCGCGGCAGACGCTTTGGCAGCTTTTGCTGTTTACCTGCACGATTTCGGTGGTTGTCAGCTATATCACCGGGTCTTTCCTGCCTCAGCCCCAACTGCCTGACGGAACAGAGGCCAGCCAGATCAGCCCGTTTCGTCTGGGCTTGATCCTTCTGCTCAGTCAGGGGCTTTTGTTGTTTCTGGGAACCGTTGTTGCCGGGAAAATTGCGCACGGGCAGGGCAGTTTTGACGACGTTCTGACGATGATCATCTTTCAGCAATTGATTATGTTCGTTCTGAACCTGTTTCAGCTGCTGATTGCGCTTGTATCGCCTGCGTTTGCTGTCATGTTCGGCCTCAGCACGCTGGTCGTTCTGATCTGGCAGTTGTGCCAGTTCGTCGCTGAAGTGCACGGTTTTAAGTCGGCTTTGGCGGTTTTCCTCTGGGGTTGCGTTGCAGTAATTCTGATCAGCTTTGCGCTTGCGCCATTGATGATCTCTCTGGGCCTTGTGCCTTTGGAAGGTGTCTGAATCCATGTATGACGTCGAAAAAATCCGCGCTGATTTTCCGATCCTGTCACGTCAGGTAAACGGTAAGCCACTGACTTACCTTGATAATGGTGCGTCCGCGCAAAAACCGCAGGTGGTGATTGACGCAGTCACGCGCGGCTACGGCGAAGAATACGCAAACGTCCATCGCGGGCTTCACTATCTGTCCAATCTCGCGACCGAGAAATATGAGGCTGTGCGCGGCACGATTGCACGTTTTCTTGGTGCGGAAGAAGATGAAATCATCATGAATTCCGGCACCACTGAGGGCATCAATATGGTGGCTTATGGCTGGGGCGCTGCGAACCTGCAGGCGGGGGATGAAATCATCCTGTCCGTCATGGAACACCACGCCAATATCGTGCCCTGGCATTTCCTGCGTGAACGTCTGGGTGTTGTGATCAAATGGGTCGAAATTGACAGCAACGGTGATCTCGATCCGCAACGTGTGATCGACGCGGTCACGGATAAGACAAAGCTGATCTCAATCACCCATATGTCCAATGTTTTGGGCACAGTTGTGGATGTGAAAACCATCTGTGATTTCGCGCGTGTTCGCGGCATACCGGTGATGGTCGATGGGTCGCAATCGTCAGTCCACATGCCGGTGAATGTGAAAGACATCGGCTGTGATTTCTTCGCAATTACAGGCCACAAGCTTTATGGCCCATCCAGTTCCGGCGCGATCTATGCGCGCAAGGAACGTATGGCAGAGATGCAACCTTTCATGGGTGGCGGCGATATGATCCGCGAAGTGTCCCGTGACGCGGTGACCTACAATGATCCACCCATGAAATTCGAAGCGGGCACACCAGGTATCGTTCAGATGATCGGGCTGGGCGCGGCGCTTGAATATCTGATGGACCTGGGCATGGATAATGTCGCAGCCCATGAACGCAAACTGCGTGACTATGCCCGCACAAAACTGGATGGTCTCAACTGGCTGAATGTGCAGGGTAATTCCGCGACCAAGGGCGCGATTTTCTCGTTCACCATGGAAGGCGCGGCGCATGCCCATGACCTGTCCACCGTGTTGGACAAACGCGGTGTGGCCGTACGGGCGGGCCATCACTGTGCCCAGCCTCTGATGGAATATCTTGGGGTGCCGGCAACCGCGCGGGCAAGCTTTGCGCTATATAATACGGAAGCCGAAGTTGATACGCTCGTCGATGCGCTGGAACTTTGTCATGAGCTCTTCGCCTGATCCAATTGAACATGACGCGCTTCGGGGGCAGGATGATCTGCCCCGGGGCGCTGATCTTCTGGCCGAGGGCCGTGCTGCCGCGCAGCAGTGGCAGGTCCAACCCGCAGCCTTTCAGCGCGCGTTTCAGGTAACGTCAGAAGCAGAATACAAGCGTCGTATGATGGCGGAAGGCCGTGTGATGCAGCACGCCCACCTTGGTTATCGCTCCCTTGAAACCACACTGGGTGCGCTGCGCGAAATTCACCAAACCTGTGCGGAAAAGGGCGTGCGTGTTGATCGTTTCGGCATGTGTCTTGATTGGTCCATGGGCCATAAAGCGGCGGATCGGGCAGGGGGAATGCGTGGCACCGGTGTTATCCTTGATGGCCCTGACGATTTCCGCCGCATAACTGAATCTGTCCCCGCCGCGATGCATTTTGGCGATTTCATGCTTGGGTTTCCGGGGGCCTTTGAAAATACGAAATATGCGCTGGCCGCAGGCGCAACGACCCTTGGCAACCTTGGCCAGTATTTCACCTTCCGCCTGCCAGGGGATAACGACGACATCGCCGCCACCGCGGAAACGGTTCGCGCCCTGGGCCTGATCGCAGCGCAGGAGGTTGAGGTTCTGGTGCATTCCAATCTTGACGATGGGTTTGCGGCATCCGTCCATGATCTCTGTTCCGCCCTTGGTATGGCCATGGTGGAAAAACACATTGTATCAACGCTTTGCGGGGCAGCCTATACGGTGTGTTATGGGCATCACTTCACCGATCCGGTCACGCGTATCGCGTTCCAACAGGCCCTGACCCAGGTTCTTGGGGATACGCCCGGGTCGCAGGTTTACGGCGCAACGGTGCTTTATGAAGGGGATGCCGCTGAAAATTACGCAAGCCTTGCCAGCTATCTTCTGCCCGACATTCTTGCACAAAATCATCTGCCCTCTGGTCACGCTGTAAACCCGGTGCCGGTAACCGAAAACACCCGCATTCCGGCCCCGGATGAGGTGATTGATGCGCAGTTGAACCTTGCACGTCTGGCTACGCTTGCCCCTGGGTTCGGTCCTTTGATGGATCTGAATACAGTCGCGCAGGTCCGGGATGAAATTCTGACGGGCGCACAGGCGTTTGCACAGAAGGCGATGCAGGGGCTGGAAGATGGTGGCGTGGATACACAGGATCCGTTTCAGATGTTGCTTGCCCTGCGTCGTATGGGCGCGCGAGAAATTGAAGCCCGATTTGGCGCAAAGACCCCCATCGTTCCGGCCACAACATTTCTTGAACTGCGCGAAAAGGCTGAAAAGATCCGCGACAGCGAAACAGGTGTGCGCCTGAAAGATCTGGCAAAACAGAAGCTTCGTATTCTGACCGCCTGTGGCGACGTGCATGAACATGCAAAAATCCTGATGGATATGGTTTTTGAAACCTGCGGTCTGACGGTTGTGGATGGCGGTGTTTCAGCCAATATGTCAGACCTTGCCGCGCTTGCTCAGGATGCTGATATTATAGCACTTTCCACCTGGAACGGCGTCGCGCTTCGCAGCACAAAGGAACTGCTGTCCGCGCTTGAAAAAGAAGGCCTGTCTCGTCCGGTATTTATCGGCGGGCGCCTGAACGAAGTGCCACAAGACAGCAACACCGGCCTTCCGGTTGATGTTACCGATGCCCTGCGTGACGCAGGCGTATATCCTTGTCAGGACCTTGATGAATTCTCTCAGATCCTGGCGTCGATCATCTGAGACCCGCGCGCTATTTCCGTTTCGGCCGTGCCTGTTCCGCCACATCCCGGCTCATAAGCAAAGGCGGTAAAACCCGGCGCAGCCAGTTCAGGACAAGTTGAACCCGTTTGGTGTCAACCGTGTCCGGATGCAGATGCGCAAACAGCTGGCGTTCGACTTCGGGCCTGTCCCCGGACAGACAGTGCAGTTCCGGATCTTCCCTGGCCACGCACCAGGGAAGGATCCCGCGTCCAACACCATTGCGTATCGCCCCGCGCAGCAGGTTTGCGTCCGTCGCCGTCATGCGGACTGTTCTGTCCGGGCCGATCCGGCGCCGGATTTCATGCGCAATGCTTGGGCCGGTGACTTCATCATCTTTGAACATGACCCACCGGTCCGGGGCAGGTGGTGACGAGATCGATTCAAACACCCCATAGGGCACAGAACACAGGGGGGTCGTGAAGCCAGAGTGCACCGCAGGCGCATCAAACCAAAGCGATATCGTGGCCTCCCCGGACAGGCTTGCCGGGGGCAGGCGGCCAGACAGGCGCAGTTCCAGTTGGGGATGGTCAGCCAAAAGCATATGAGCTTCGGTTTCAGCCAGTCGTTCCAGCATCCAGACATTCCCCTGCAGACGCAGAATGCCGGTAACACCTTCATCATCACTGATCAGGTCGTTCTGCATTTGAGAAACGGTTTTCTCAATGGCCAGTGCGTGTGTGGTGACCAGTTCTCCCTGTCTTGTCACCGAGAACCCGTTTTTCGAACGCACAAACAATGTCGCGCCAAGCTGCGCCTCAAGCGCCGACAACCTCCGGCCGACGGTTGTCTGATCCATATTCAACAACCGCGCAGCAGCGGTCAGATTGCCAGCGCGATGAATGGCCAGAACAATTTTCAGATGGCTCCAATCCGGGTGCATATGTTTCCTCAGTCATGTCATGCAAATTTGCAGGATGCTTGTGCGTCATGCGCTCTTAATTGCCTGATGCTGACACGTTATAGGAAAGAAGCGCAAGCAAGACCTGCTGTCTGTCCTCCGTAATGCGACCGGTCGTACAGGGGCTGCCAGCTCTGTTCTGACAGACAGCAGGTTAAGTTTCATTCAACAGAAACAGGCCGGACGCAAGAAATCAGGAATAAGCCAATGAGCATTAAAAAACTTTCAGCAGTTGTAACAAGTTTGGTTTTTGTTTTGGGAGCATGTGCACAGCAACCAGAACCCCGCCCGGTCATTCATCCGGAACCCATATTCAATAAGCTGGGTGTCGCAACGGGGTGTGTTGGTGGCTATGAATTGGATTCAACGTCCACAGCCTGCGAACCGGTGGATGATGGTTGTGATCCATCCCATGAAAACTGCGGCCCCTGGGACGATGATGACCGTCCACGTGACCCAACCGGTCTGCCTGACCCACAGTAAATCGTGATTGCGATTGCATCGTAACGCAAAGGAAATGGCCCGGAAGAAGTAATTTGGACACCAGGCCATTTCCCGATTGCGTCACTTTCAAGGGGCGGCTATATCGGGCTACACGCACCTGTAGCTCAGCTGGATAGAGCGCTGCCCTCCGAAGGCAGAGGCCAGAGGTTCGAATCCTCTCAGGTGCACCATTTTACATTTTGATGTAATTTTCTCAAAAAACTCAAATATTACAGATGCTTGCGGAGTTCGAAATCCGCTTTGGCGGTCGTACGCCAATGGGGCGCTGAAGGTCAGTCTGAGGATGATTTTGCGTAGGGTGAGCCCTGCATTTTCCCATGTTTTGCAAGGGTTTGACAGAAACGCCTTAGAAAGTTCGAACATCTCATCAAAACTATGCGCTGGTTTCAGGTTTTGGGTGAGTTTTGCCTCAACACGCATGCGATCCGCCTCTAAATTTGCGAGCTTTTTCTCATAGGCTGCAATCACGGTTGGGTTTGATGCTTCGACAATGCGTTCCAGCAGAGACTCGATTTGTGTGTTACATGCCGAGATATCGCGACGGATTTGGGATTTTTTGGCTCCAAACTGCGCGTCGCGCTGTGACCATGCGTCTTTGAGCATCCGGCTGGCGAGGCTTAGCAGATTTCGACTTGGCGTCATGTGTTGCATGAGGTCTGCGAATCCAGCGTCGATCCTTTCTGCCCGTATGTTTTTGCGATAGCTAGCGCAGGTGCGGCTTTTGCACCAATAATATGGGTAGCGTTTTCCTGTACCGCTTTTGGACCAGCAAGAGGTCAGCGGGGCTTCGCAGTCTGCGCAGATCACGGCACCGCGCAAGGGAAAGTCTTCATTCAGGTCTGTGCGGGCGGGCGCGAGTTTGCGTGCCTTGCTTCGGTCTTGTATCTGTTCCCATGTTTCCAGAGACACCAAACCATCATGCTGGCCCTTGCGGCGGGTGACGCCCCAAGGTTCATATTCAACATAGCCCGCATAAATAATCCGCGTCAGCATCTCAGAAACCCGTTGCTGTCGGATCAAATCATTGGGCAGATCTTTGGGAAAAGCTGGCTGGCTTTCAAAGAACCGTTTCAGTTCAGCCTGGGAGGCAAATCGACCAGTGGCATAGCCCTCAAGCCCCTCCTGAACGATAGAGGCCACGGGTTCGTTTCGAACCAGCAGCTTTCCATGACCATTGATCTTTTCATATCGAAACCCAATCGGAGCCTGAAACGTCCAATAGCCATTCATTTTGCGCCCACGCATACGGTTTTGGGTTTGCTCGGCATTTTTCTCGCGCTGATGCTGGGCAACGGTGGCCAGCATATGTTCGACCAGCCGTGAATCACTGTCTTCGCCGAACTCAATTGACGGGCTTTCAAGGATACCGCCCGCATCTGAAAGCGTGCGGCGCAGCTCAATATGCGCTTCAATATTGCGTGCAAGACGGCTGATGTCGTCGATGATCACAGCGATGCTGTCTTTCTTATGAAGACGCAAAAACGCCAACATACGATCCATTGCTGGACGGCGCAGAGCCTTGCCGGTCATATCATCAGTGAACACTTCGATCACGTCGTAGTCTTTATAGGTGGCATATTCCCGGCAACGGGATTCTTGTGATGCAAGCCCATCGCCGTCACGCACCTGTTTGGCCCCGGATACACGGGCATAAATCACGGCTTTGGTGGGTTTATTCATTTGGATTCCTTTCCAGTAGCTTTGCCAAATTGCGCAGCGGTGGTATTTGTTTCGATGGGTTTGGGGTGGTCACAGGATAGCATATTTGTCAGAAGGTCCGGCGTATAATCATCCGTTTTTCCACAAGCTTGCTGCACGGGATGAATGCCAAAGCCGAGATCAACAAAGGCTGTCATCACGCCCCATAATGTCTCAATCAGTTCCCGTTTTTGCGCCTCTGAGATATCGGCATCCTCAAAGAATGGCAGATAGGCCTCCCAATCGATGGTGAGGCTTGGGGGTTGGGTCGTGTCTTTGTGGGTCTGGCTCATCCGGCCTGTCCTTCCTGCCTCGGGGGCGTGATTGCTTTGTTTCTGCTCATCTGGGTGAACAGAAGTGGAACAAGATAGGATAAACATCCCATCTTCCAAAGCAAAAACGCCTGTGGTTACATACGCGTGCAGGCAGGCTAAATCGGGCTCTCATTTCTGTCCCGGGGTATTGAACAGGTTATTGGAGGTAAAATGCGTGTGGATTGGCTGAACGCAACCGTGGAAGAACGCAAGGCTCTGTACCGGGTCGCGCGTGCTATCGCGGATCAGGCCGACACCAATATTCTTGGCGTTGTCGCGCAGGCGACGGGGAATTATGGCGTTCGTGGCGCGGGCTATGAGACCAACTTTAACCACGGCACAATTGGCCGTAAGACCGCAAAGATGATTGCGCAGTGGATTGAGGAGAACCATCGCGATCTTGCTCATGCGACCGAGCCAGAGATTTTCCCAATCTCAGCGAGCACGATCTGGGGTGAGTATCTGGCAGATCATGGCATCACGGGGCAGTTGCACGTCCAGCCCAAATCCCGCGCCCGAGATCTGGTGACGTTTGAGACAGAGGCGACTGAGGGCCATAATGTACTGGCTTTGGGTGAACCCTTCACACTTGAATTGAATGCCAGCCGATCCGGGTTCTGTATGGGTTATCAGGTCTACCGCGAAAAATGGTATGGGTTTCCGCTGTCAAAAACACAGCACTGGCTCAGGAAGCAAGGCACACAGATCGCCTTGCCTCAGATGGAGAATGGTGATCCTGCCCATATTATCGAGAGACAGCATGACGACATGCATCACTTTGTCATCGTGATCGCAGATCAGGTCGAGGAGGATTTTATCTCGAAAGCGCCAGATGCATATGAAAGCGGTTCTTTTGAACTACACCATGTGTCCGTTGAGTTTCGCGAACATGGTTAGTCCCAGTCGATGTATCGGTATTCCCGGGTCAGGTGGCGCAGCTTTTTACGCGACCTGATCAGGGCTGACACCTGCTGATTGATCTCTTCAATTGCCGTGTCGTCCAACGTCATGCCAGCCTGAATGTTCGCTGCCTCCAGCGCATCATCAAATTCCTCAAAGCGGGCGGAGAGCAATTCCTCCAGTAAGTCTGAGTTGATCGCGTGACGTTGTGAGGTCGCCTGATACAGAGCGTCCCGCACGCAAAAGGCACGGATCAGCGGGTCGGGATGGTTGCCGATCAGGTTCAGGCGCTGATTGGCTCCGCGCAGATATCGAAACAGGGCGTAGAGCGCGATGGCCGTCAACGACAGGCATTGCTCAACCGCGATCTGTGGTGGACCGAAGATCTCGCGACTGTTGTCGTCATCTGCACGGGCCATGGCAATCAGCGCATCAATCTGCGTGCTCATCAGACCTGCGCCCACTACATCCGCTTCATATTCCCATGCCCGCGCCTGTTCCGATGGTTCTGGCGCAGCAAGCTCTACAAGAGAAAACTCTGTGATCTCTCGCAATTCTCCATCTGTACCCGGCAGATCAGTATGCCCCGCCAAAACATGCCCCAACTCATGCATGAAAACAAAGTTCACAGCGATATCAGCGAGGATCTCTGCGACCTGATTACGTGTGGTGTTATTGGGAATGTGAACGTTTTGGCGATCCGTCAGATCACCGGGGTTGGGGGCGACTTCTAGCGCCAGCGGGTCTGTGTTACTCGGATCACTCGCAGCCAACCATGGCATGGCCTCCGGATCGGCCAGAAAATGCGCAAACAGCAGGCTCAGGGCCTGCGGCAGAGCACTGGAAATGCGAATGGAATACCCGTCTTCTGTGCGCTTTGCCGTCGCCCCAGCCTGATTGGACGCCGTAAATCCAGAACTGATTTTGCGTTTATTGAAGCCATAGGCCTGTTCGACAAAACCCGAAATCTCCGCAAACCGCCGCTCCAGCATCTGATAATGCGTCCGCAGCACAGTGTTTTGGATCATCTCTGTGTCAAAATCTGTGGTCATGGTGCGCTCAAGTTGGTTTTAATCTTGTCTGGAAGCGTGATCTCTCATGGCCAGAACTGCAACCGTAGCTTTCCTATCAGCGGCCTCAAATTTCAGAATGACCTATAAGAAACAGGGTCATGCAGCCGTCCTACAATCCACATGTGGAAGCGATGTCGTACGCCTCCTAGGTGTTTCTTTCCGGTTTGAACTGTTCCGAACGGTCTCACGCCAATTTGGCATCGGGCGTCTCGGGGTCAATGGGCGGCCCGCGCCGCCCGTGTTGCCCATGACCCGCTCGCCTTACGCCCGCTGCCCTTCATTTGGCGTCCTTCGGGGCAGATCAAACCAAACGAAAGGAACATCACATGAAACGCCACCTACAAACGCACATTACACATGAAGGATATTCAGTCGGCCACTACTGGTATTACCGCCTTGGCGGTAGCATTTTGAAACCCAAAGCCATCCGTGGCTATGTGATCGCAGCAAGGTTTACAGGCTACATGGCCGAGGATATCGACGCCGTGGACCGTATGGACGAACCCGCAAGATCCACAAAGCTGCGCGCCATGAAGGCCAAAGTTGCCGGTGACATCACATCCGATCTCAGCCGCTATCGTGAGGTCGCGTCCGAAATCCGCAACCTGAGACGCGCAGGCCTGACCGTAGACCGCAGCGCCACAAACTGCCCTTATCTCTCAATATCCCTCAAATTCGCGCACCTCAGCAACGGCTTCGCGCATCTCAATCGCATCAATGAGCTACTGACCAGACAGGGCGATCTGTTTGGATGAAATCGGCCCAAAGCTGCCGTTCGCCGATCGGTCAAGATGCTGCAGTCGCAGCCCGCTTTGCCGTCATTCGCTGCATGCCAAAAGTCGGGTGACGTGCTAGGCTTCACGCTCTACATTCAAGGCAGACCATGCATTGGCCTCATGAATTGACACATGCAATCCCTCAGGAAACTCAGCAGTGCCGACAATCACCATCAAGAAAGCAGTCAAGTCCTGCTTTGAGCGAGCGAACATGTCAGCCATTGATGAAATGTCAGTTCCAGAAGGGGTGGGAATGGATTGCGGGTGAGTGTGCCAATCTCCGAAGTAATGCAGCCCAGATTTGTGCAACTTTCCGATCTCCCGGCGTTCCGCAAGACGGTCTGCGATAAAAAAGAAACGTCCTCGTCGGTCGGAACGCCTCGGACCGGTTGCCAGCTCGACTTTGATGCATTGGCCTTCGACCGCACCAAATAATTGCCCGCCAGCTTCAGGCATTTTCGGTTCCGACTGTCGCCATTTGATAAAGTGATCAAGAACATTTTGTTCTAGGATCAGGAATTGCCCGCTTTCTCCAATAGGGTAGCTAATACTCATGCTCCTCCGCAAAAAGCACAATTTCCCTTTTGCCTCCACTCAAATTGCCTTGTTCCGCCGAACTCAGGAACGTCATAAAAGCTGTTTAGGAAACCCTGAGTGAAACGCCCCCCTTGCTCGGTAATTTCTTCTTTCGAAGCCCAATAAACGGCCTCTGTCCCAGGGGGCACCTTGCCAAGTAGTGCGTTCGTTGTTGTCTTTGCCACCAAGGCCGCTACACCTGACAACGATACTGGCCCATATGGTTGAAAACTGGCACCACAATGGGGCTGTTTGCGGGTCGTCTCGGTGTCCCACTCACAAACTGCTTGTAGCGTTTTCCCGAAATGGTCCATTCCACAGGCAAAACATGAGCCGTTGGAGCCGATCAATACCGCGTGCCCCGCAACAGAAAATGGCTCTGCCCATCCATAGATTACTGGGGGGAAGTCCGCTTCTTCTCTAGCCACTTGGTTGAGCCTGCCTTCAGCCACCCAACTGCCGACCGTGGACACGATCAAATCGGTGTTGTGGAAAATCTCAGGACGTTTGCTGTAGAGCGATTGCCAGTCCTCGGAAAAATACTTGATCGAGCGCATATGCGGGAAGTCACCAGCTAGTTTTTCTGCCAGTGACTTGGCTTTAAACGTCCTGACTTGCGTGACCCCGAGCATATGACGCCCAACATTGGGATAGTCCAGAAGTTCCGGGTCGACCAATGTGGTCGAGCCAACACCCGCCTTGGCAAGAAGCAGAGCAACCTCGCCTCCCAATGACCCCGCGCCGATCATCAGAACACGCTTGTTAAACAAAGGGGCGACTGTAGGGGTGTCACGCCCATGTATCCACGATGGGTCCGCACGCATGGTCTCGTGGCGCTCAACCTTGTTCCCCCCGAACAGCCGCCGCATTCGGATATGGATCGGTACTTTTCCAGGCCGAAAGCCCTTCTGCACCATGTCTGGGCGTCGCCCGGCTTTCATACCCTGCTTGACGGGAGGCATAACTTCGACGGCGAAAAAAACAGGCCCATCATCCGTGCGCCCCTCGAAAGAAACGGTGAACTTGCCATCAGCGTTTACAACAGCATCTTCCAGCAGCTCTATAGCTTCCGGTGCCAGCTCCTGCAAAAAGCGTAGAATCTCCGCACCCGACCTCGGGTATTCCGAAGGCAGAATGGGCCTATTGAGGGCGATGTGCGTCGCGGCGTTGAAATTGTAGTTCTTCTTGTTCCCCGGAAACCGGTTGCGTAGCCAACTTTCCAAAGCCGTGTCGTCATCCGCCAGATAGTAGTCACCTGTACTGCACCAGAGGGACACCCGGCGAGAGAGGCCACCGGGTGAAAGTAGGCTGACGACATTTTTGCCGCCCTCTGATTTACTCCAATAAGAATCGAATTCATCGGCAAAATCATCAAGAAACGCCTCGTCGTACGAAGCGACGATCAATCGGGCAGCTTCCTTGATGGCATCCCACACTAATCCTTTGGGATTTAGGGGACTGTGCTCTGTCCCCGGTGGGTAAAGGCAAAACGCACCATCTCTTTCAATGTGCGGAAACTGCATGAACTGAAATTTTTCAGTGCAGTAGACGCGCGGCTTCGTCCACGGGAAATCCCGCAATAGTACCACTTGCAGATCAAAGCGGTCCGCTTGATGCTCAAACGGGACAGCCCATCCGTGGATTGGGTCCTTGGCCTCATATCGAGATAATTCACCCTGCGTGAGGTCTCGCGCATTCGGACATTGAGCGAGTACCCACCGGGATAACTCAGCTATCATAAGGTCGGTAGGTTCAGGTAACCCAGTCAATGCCGATTACCCGTAGCGCCCACCGCCTTGCTTGTTGACAGCAGCGAGGTCATTGCTGTGCTCTCCGTCGATCTTGTCCACCATCCCCATGGTAAGGGCGGCGGGTGCAGCCAACTCGCTTTCCTTTGTCTCAAGGCCAGCGTCCGGAACGTAGAGCGTAAGATCATCTGGGATACGCCCGCCAAATTGCTCTTGTAGCGCTTCATATGCGACCAAGCGTTCTGACGTTTTCGTGAGTGCGTCTTCCAGACGCTCAGCAAGCACTTTGGCCTTCGCAACGAAATCGTCGCGTTCTTCGTGAGACCAGCCCTGATCCAAGCGCTCGCCCTCTACGACAGGGTTTGGAATGTCATTGGCGAGGAAGTCGGGCAAATCTTCTGCGACACGCAACAACGCTAGATCATCCCGGTCACTCGCAATTGCCGCCGAAGCTTTCTCAAAGACCGAAACGACTGCCGCCATGAGGGCAATTGATGCCAGCCTTCCCTTGGGCCATTGAAAATCCTTCCACCCTTTGAGAAAGCGACTGACTGTTCGTACTTGGTCGCCGTACTCGTTCACTGCATTAATAAACCAGTCTTCGAGCTTGCGTGGGTCGGACTTTTTCCAACCCTCATCTCGATGTGCCAGCATGATTTCGTCCTCTGAAAGCATCCGATATGAAGTGTCTTCCATCATGAGTTCGGTTGCGAGTTCTACGCCACGGTTTTGCGCGTCCTTCAAGATGCGCTGGAAGTCCGCATCTGGCACCGAATACAGTGCAAGGTCGGTGTGCATGGTGTTGTCGATCTTGACACGGATGCACGAAGACTTGTCCGTTACGAGTTGCCAACCTTTCTTGTCGCACAGCGGCGCTAGAATACGCTCAATTATGGAAAAGTAGGCGGCGCTTTGGATTACAGGGGACCTGCCTCCATCCTTTTGAAAATAGGAGACCGGCATGAATAGCCCATCGTCCAAGTCAATCTCCTGAGGCGGCACATGCGCGGGTTGATTGCATGTGTGGTACGAGAAGCTGCCTTGCATCCTGAACTTCGGTGTTTGAAAGCTCCGCGCGAGTATAGGCGCATGATCTTCGAACAGAGCTTGGTCACCCAACGATTTCGCAAATGACCCAAACTGAGAGGACAGCTCGCTGCGAATGTCATCCCTAGCGTTCCGCAGTGTCTGTTTCTGCTTCTCTGATAGGTCCAATGAAAACTTGTAACCCGAAGGACGGGACACAAAGGCTTTATGTGCGTTAATAGGCATTAATCTGTCCCTTTTGGTCTTATCTTGTGGTGTCAGCGCTGCTTACCCATATACTTGGGGGCATTAATATGAGTCTTCAATACCGGAGGTTGTGCGAAATGGCAAAATTTGTTCCCCTTAAATTCTGGCTAATCACAGCTTTGTATTTAGGGTTTGCCGCAACACCGTTTGCCGCAAACCTTGCAGACGCAATCGAAACTGTCTGGCCGCAACTTGGTGGCCTCTTGCGAAGCCTTTTGAGTACACGCATATTAGTGATTCTGATTTCCAGCTTTTTGTTAGCTTGGGTTATGCTCCCTGGGTGGCGTATTTTTTGGAGAGTACCCTTCTTGGGACAGTGGCTAAGCAACAAGGTCTTTCCCGATCTCCAAGGGACATGGAAAGTCACGCTTCAATCCAATTGGCCGATTGTTAAACAGCTTAGAGACGCGGCTAAGTCCAAAGATATCTTGTTTGACCCGCTCGATGAGGACGAGGCGTTACCAGAACTTGCTGAAACGACGTTTGAAGTTGAAATTCGCCAAAGCTGGTTTCGCACCGAGATTCGGTTTCTACCTAACTCGGACAGCCCTCTCCTTGAGTCGGAAACCATGTCAGTGGAGTTTTTCAAGAAAGAGAACGGGCGAAAGTCCGTTGTTTGGGTATTCAAGGTTTGGAACAAAGAAGGGAATGACAACCGTTTGGCGTTGACAGATGTGCCCTACTACCATGGAGCAGCAAAGCTAAACTTGAATGCAGACGCGAACGAACTAAGTGGACGGTACTGGCAAGACCGTTCGTGGCATTTGGGATTGAACGCGGCTGGCTTGGTCAAAATTTCAAAAGTGAAAAGCAAATTCTGGTAGGCTACTTCACAGCATCGTCGTGGCTTACCCTAGTAGTATGAAACGTCAACATCTGCGTCGGCGGACGTTTGTTTAAGGCTGATCCTGCCGTTTGTCTTTCTATCTGTGTAGTAATAGCCGGACAGCTCTATTTGCTTTCCCTCCTTTTGAACGGCATTTCGTATATCCAAAATCGTCGAGCCGGTGTAGGAAGGCCACCTCACGTTTGAAGGCGTCGAACGGTATGTGTAATACAGCTTGAACTGACCTGCATCTACGACAGGTGTTGTTTCGAGTGTGCTGGATTTCGATGTTCCTGTATGAAGGTCGATCTGGGCTTCCAATAGACTCTGCCTAATTACCGCTCGAGCTGGAATTTTCTCCCCATTCTCCAAAGCAATTTCTCCCTCCCAAGACCCGTTAAGGTCAGGGTAAAGCGACGAATTGAAGAATCTGAGCATTCTCCAAATAGCACGGGAAGTGGCCCTTGTTGTTATGGTTAAAATCACAATCAACACGACCCAAGGGGCAACCGATAGCAGGCGAACAAGTGCTAAATCAGCTTGCATAAAGTGCTCGGCAACCATGTAAGCTAAAATACTTAGCCCCGTTGTCGCGATTGCTACGTACCTCAACAGGTGGGTGAAGTTGATTACTCTAAACATTCTCGCCTATTGAACTAAAGTTGCAAATCCGCGCTTTTCCAGTGCTTTTCGCATAGAGCAAAGCAATGTAAGCCTCCCTAAGAGAATCCCCAACTCCGGCTGAGAATGCAAGTTCATCTCCAGCCGTTGCTTTGATTTTTTTGTACAAGGATGCATCGTCGATTTGGCTAGTTTCGCTAACCCCTGTCACACCATCTGCCGCACAAAAGAGGACTTCATAGCCCAAATCAGTCAGCAACATGGAAATCTGTTCAGTTTTGCGTTCAACAAGCGCCTTTGTGGCTTTCAGCGCATTTACGCTGTTTGAAAGGTAGCAAGCTGCCAGCTTCCTGCCGATGTCGTCGCCATCAATAGCTACAAAGGCCATCTTCTTCTCCAAACCCAAATATTATTTGAAATACTCAATCCAAGTATGTCGGACCCCATATCAGTGTTGAGCTATACGTGACGAGTGATCCAAAGCAAAGCTTCTTGGCACAACTCGCACTAAGCATCGGTGACAGTGGCTTGAATACCTATCGTTTTGATGCGCTCGAGATTCAAACTCGCGAGGCCCTTGATTAATACCCCATTGATAGCCGAAGCATCAAACTCGCAGCGCCCCCTCAAGGCATCAGCTGTAAAACATTGATATCAAGTGATTTAATGGCCTTCGCGTGCTAAATCGAACCGCGACCAAGAGGATATTCAATTCTCAATTCGCAGAATACGCCAATTTTTCTAGGTTTCTCAAAAACGTAAACTTGAATGTCGGTTATGCAAATCAATTAAATAATCGCCACAGCGCAGCGAACTTCCGCAATCCGCCCTCTATGCTGATTTTATGCTTAGTCAGGGTGGTTTCAGTGACCCGAAACTCGGTCTAGATATGTGTTTTGTCTTGGTCTTAAGAGTATATGCAAGATGTGTGTGGTAGTACCACACGATCTTGACAAGGGGGTTGCTGCGCTCCCCCGTTGTATCCCCCAAAGCTGATGGCCGAGGCTGGCATTGAGCCAGTCACGACCATGCAAACATATCTGTGTTTGATCCCTCGTCGGGGAGATGTCATCTCTCCCCAACACCCCATAGATCAACCCTGCGCGGATTGAATGCCGTCAACTTATCGAAGCTGAACCCGCCCAAAGGGCGTATCGTCGCCCCTTGTGACCCCCTCGCAGGATTTGGAGATTTGACCTCTCCACCTGCACCAAACCATGCACAATCATCTGGTCGATTAATCCCCAATCAGGGGAGATCGTTGTCTCCCCCAATACCCCCATGACAACTAGGGCGGCTGCCCCCACGCGGATCAAAGGGCGGGTCCTCGCCATGCTCGGTTCGCTGTGCTGCACCTGCGCGTGGCTCTGGTCCTGTCTATAACACCTTTGATCCTTGCCCCCCCGCTCCTCGGCGGAAGCCAGACAGTTGCAGGCGCAACCCGTCAGAACAAAGAAGAGGAGTAAGACAATGCCGCAACTACACGCACAACCATATGATATTTCCGCCAATGGGTTCTACTTTGAGAGCCTTGAAGAATATGCCGACAAGGCAGCTAAGAACCGCAACGATTATGGCGACCCCGTCGAAGAATATGAACTTCAGTTCATTGATGGCGATCATATCGACTGTGATCTGGCGAACGCATGGGGGATTAATCAGGCCAATACCGGGCAGTATTTTGAGGCCTGTGAAAGTTGGGACGATCACGAGAAAACCCTGTTCATCATCGCGGTTGGTGAAGTCGGATACAGTTTTGATCCTGAGACCGTTTCACTATCAGATTTTGACGTTGATATCTATCACGTGGACAGCATGAAGGATCTGGCAGAGCAGTTTATTGATGAGGGCATCTTTGGCGACATCCCCGACCATCTGACCAACTACATCGATATGGATGCCATCGCCCGCGATCTGGCGATGGATTACACCGAAACCAAAGTCGCAGGCAAAACGCTTGTCTATCGGGCGGCGTGATCATATACATCTGGATTACTCGAAATCACAGCATTCAAAGTCGAATGCCGCCCCTTTTCTTAAAGAGGAGCGGCACTAGGTGTTAAGTTGGGATTTACAAATCAGGAGCAACACTGCGTGAGGATTTTTGAAGTTCTAAATCTTCAGCAATATCTGCAGCAAGTTCGCCTCTTCGCGCCTCCCAAATTTCAGTGCGCACGGGATCATATGCATACATTGATGCAACTAGAAACTTTAGTAAGCCGCCCTCTGCCGGGTGTATATGATATCGGATAGAATAGCTGCATTCGGAAGATACCCGAAGTTTCATACTTTGATGGCGATCTTCTATGTCAGGTCGGTTTCCTGCATAAATTTCCGCTAAAGAAAGTGTCTCTATCTGTTGATGCTCTAGAAAAATAAATCGAGAATCTTTCCTATCTGAATCGAAGCGGGACTGACAAGTTGTTCCTTGCGCCTCTGTAAGCAGCGTTCCCTGATTGGAAAAGTGCCACTCATAGACCATACCTGCTCCCGATCTATTGGAAATAGTGGGGGTGCCATAAGAAGATATCAAGGCCTCCTGTATGGAGTCGAAGCGTGGCGCTTGTTCTTCAGGCGGCTCAAAGCGCCGCAACATTGCCACGACATGCCCATTTACCCCATAAATCCCCAGGTCATCGAATGACATACTTCCGAGATTATTGGGCAACTCTTGCGGAACCGACGCGTGTAAATAAGTAGCGCTTTCAAAATAATTAGTTCGGTTCGTGGTCCCCATTATCCCTAAACTTGAACGTGAGTACCTTGACAGCTGTCCCCGATCCCTTAACCGATCATATCCTGATATCTCTGATGCAGAGCCGGGGAGACGCTGCCCAAGAGATATACCCTTGATTGTGGCCACTTCCGGAACAGTATCTAGCCAGTTATCACCCATCTCTCCAGAAAGAAAAGGGAGGTTGATAGGTGCGGGCTGGGAGGTGATACTGTAAGTTATGCTATTGTCTCTTGGGTTCCTTCCTGCTTGAAACTGTCCGCTACCGCAATTGCCTCGATCATGACCTGTCGTATAGATATCTCCGGTATCAGGGTCTACGACCTGCTCACATCGCAAGGTTACACCATCAATATTTACTCGAACTCCAGTTGAGGTAACCGAAACCAGGTAGTCTGCATAACCAAAGCCTGTATTTAGCTTAGCCCCATACTCACCCTCTGCGGTTGCGAGAAGTGTTGGTAAAGTGGATCCTTCTAGAGATCGTTGTTGGCTAAGAGCCGCCTCAGCAGACTGCAGGGTTTGTATGTATCTATCAGCTTGTTGAAATCTAATTTCCGATCTACGTCCATCCGAGCCAATGATCACGAGATTCGTTGCGCTTTCCATTTCGAATTCACTGGTATTGCAAAAATCCCTCGCGAACAGAGCATGTCGGGTATAATTTCCATTTCCCCCGGTTATCGCATACATACATGAAATCCGCTCCGGGCGGGAGTATCGCAAGAATGCCCCAAACTGATCAGCAAACAGAGCCATTTTGTTAGAAAAGCCTACATTGGCGACAGAGGCTTCTGGCAGGGCGTCAGGAAGAGCATCAAGATGGGCCGTTTCACTTGGAAATACTGAAAGTTTGTAGGTGCATCCCTCCTCAGAACCAAGGATTTCGTTTTGAGAATCCTGAACTTGTAAGGTAATGCTATCAAGGGTGCTAATTTCGGTTGTACCAGCAATACCAAAAGCTGGATTCAGAGTTATGCTGTCTGAGCCTTCCTCAACGAGATACATTGTATCTTGCAATTGAAGCCTCGGCTTTTGAGGTCCCCTTTCCCCCAAAATTCCCAACCAACGCCGCGCAACGGTCTCGCCATCGATTTTTGCAAATGCAAAGACAACACCATATTTCCGTTCGCCTCCGCTACAGTGCATCTCCCCAGACAGCGGGCGGCTTATATCCACACTTTGTGCCAGGGATTGATTGGCTAAGCCTAAGGAACTAATGCAAACACATAGAGTTATAGCTTGGCGTAGCCAAGAAGCGTGATTTCTCTTGACTTCCAAACGTTGTTCTATTTTTTCAAAGATATTAGCGACATTATTTTGCATTTGATGCTCCGTTCTATAATCATTTTGTATTTAGGCTGGGCACAGTACCGCCAAGCACCGATATATAGACAACCTTAGCTTTCGTGGTTTAGCTTCTGATGGCTATCAGCTATTTGATTTTGCACAGCCCGCTACAAATTTGCCCCACCGGTACAATAAATTGTTGCCCGAGAAATTAATGCATCGGCTGTGCATCTGATGCCTCCCGCTTTGGAAGATCCGCCTTTCTCATTTCAACAAATGGCTCTGAAAGCTTGGTCTAAATCAAAGCGACATCCCCAAAAAAGCAAGCGAACCACCATATAAAATAATTGCGATTAGCCCAAGCGCAGCAAAGATGAGGGAAATCGCTCCGACGATGACGGCGATAAGGCCGATCATTACTGCGGTTTCATTGCCTGCTTCTTTGCCTGCACGCCGCGCTTTGTTGCCTAGAACGATACCGACGATTGACAAAATGAGTCCGATGACAGGAATGAAGAACCCGAGAACAGAACACGCAATTGCAATGAATGACTTCGTTAAAGATGGGTCCGTTTGTGCCCCACCGGCACCCGCCCCAGTTAAGTAGATGTCGGATGCAATATTGCCATCAATCGGCGTAAAATCGACAGTTTGGCCTCGATTGGGATGAGTGCTTTCCTTCCATGACGCAATTTTGAATTGATAGCGATCGCCACTTTCGGATGTAATGATACCTTGTTGTTCTTGGATGATATAATCGAGGATTTTACCTTGCATTCCGCTTTCCCTTTTTTAATTCCTCTTGCACTTGCCATATGAGTTCGTTGGTACCAATATGGAGAAATCTCTATATTGCGCGGTTTTGATTTTGATGAACTATCAGCTTTTGGATTTTGTGGAACATATCGGCTCTGCCACCAGTGCTGAGGTTGCAGGGCAAGGGTTGATTTATTTTGCACAGCAGGCCGGGGTCAGTGTTGCGCATGCGTTTATGGGAACGGGGCTTGAGAATTTTCGTGCGACCAACCTCCCGGCATGGGCCATTGAGGTGGATTGCAATATGCCGGGGCTGCTGACGGCCCATAATGTGATCGCCGTTCGCTCTGGCCTGCCACGCGTCTTCTGGGGCGAAGAACTGGATCGGGTTAATCCGGCTACGACGGAGGCCAGCCGAAGGATTGCCCGGCATAGGCAAGAGCATTTCGGTCAGAGATCCAGCGTCAGTTTCGCCATGCCCGATGCGGATGGCCAATATCGTGGTGGTGGTGTCGGATTTGGGTTTGAGGATCGTGCAGAGGCCTTTCTCAAACGCATGAATGAGGGTTGTGGAACGCTGGCGCTCGCATCTTTTGCGGCGCATTCACGGATGCAGGTTCTGCATCACCGGCAACAGGTCACATCACCGCTTTCAAAGCGTCAGGGCGAGATCTTGCAGCTCCTCGCCGCTGGCTATCAGCTTGGCGGGATTTCTGACAAGCTGGATATCGCAGATTCAACTGTGAACCTGCATCTGGCGCAGTTGAAGAAAAAACTGAAGGTAAAAACCAAGGAACAGGCGCTGGCTATGGCGCTGACAAACGGATGGATTGAGGTTTAACTCCCGCCCGATTTTCCGCGACTGTCGAGTAAATGGTAAATCCGGCGCAGGGCGGTGATTTCGCTGTCCAGTTCTTGCTTTGAGCTCTCATCGCCAAAATCCATCAGGCGGGTAAAATCACGATTGATCTGTTCGTCGATGGTTGGGAAGTCAAAATCGCCAGCGTCACCGTGGTAATAGAGGTGGTTTTTGAAGGCGACATACGCCTGAGGATCCAGAGTGTTCAGATGATTTCGGGTGAAGCCTTGTCCAAGCCATGGCGCGTAAACACGGCGCAGGAAGGGGATGATTTTCTCGCTCGCATCAGCACGTCCGGCAAAGATCTCCGGCGCGGCTTCCGGCAGTTCCGGCTTATCCATCACCGCCGCCATGCATTCCGGGCGCAGGTGATGGGACAGGTTCAGGCGCTCCCCCAGCATACGATAGAATGCGGCCTGTTCTTCTGGAGTCATCTCCAGTGAACTGATTTCTTTGGCAAATCGCTTAACAAGTGCTGTGGTTTCAGGCATATTCATATTGGGTCAGTAATATTAACCTAATTTTAGAGAATTTCCAGTAAATTATAAAGACAACTACATTGAGGATGACGTGAACACAGAGACAAAAACAAGCACGGGGATATTATCAAAAGACAACGCACAGGCGCTTTGGCGCTATGCCACGCGGCCAGAGATCATACCGCGCATTCGGGAATTGGGCCTGCATTTTGGCCATTTCGCCTATCTCATTGCCCTTGTTTTACACTCTGCACGTCTGATGCCTCAGGGACATCCGGCGTTGAACGCGGCCCATATCGGCCAGTTTGGCGTGCGTCAGGTTCTGGCGATTGCCGCCAGTCACATCACTTGGTCTTGGCGCAATATCGACCAGATCGCGATCTTCGGCGCGGTGGTCTCGGGCATTATTATGATCGCCATTCAGGCCGTGTTGATCGCGATTTACGCGGTAATGGGCACGGCGCAGGCGTCTTCATCGACCAGCTTCTTTACAACACCCCAAGAAAATGTCGCCACGGATGTGGTGCTTAAGATGATGGATCAGGTCTTCGGCCCCAGCCTTGAGATCTTTGGCACCGCCAGTGATCCCGTGGGCACACCGGTTTATCTGGGGCTGCATGCGGTTCTGAGTTTTTACAGCATGGCGATGATGGTGATCGCCGTGATTATCGTGGTGTATTACATCATGACCGTGGTGGGGGAAGCGGCCAAAACCGGCACGCCCTTTGGGAAACGTTTTGACAGCCTCTGGGCCCCGATCCGTCTGGTCGCCGCCCTTGGTCTGTTGGTGCCGCTTGGCTCTGGCCTGAACTCAGCACAATATCTGACGCTTTGGATGGCGAAGATGGGATCTGGTCTTGGCACAATGGTCTGGTCCACCTTCATTGATGAGTTTACCGAACCCAGCAATATCACCACACGACCGCCCGAAGCCACGACCGTCGATCTGGTCAACCGGATCTTCTTAAGTGAGGTCTGTGCAGCCTCTTACAATCAGATCAATGAAGGCAATGCTGAGCAGGTTCAGATTCTGCAAAAATACGGCAACCGTTCAGGCCCAGCCGATTTTTCTCAGGCCGCGAATATGATCGCCCTTGCGCAGATGTTTGAAGATGACGCCGTGATTATCACATGGGATCGTCATGCAGCGGGTGGTGATATTGACGAGCACACCTGTGGTTACGTGCGGGTCAATCTGACGGAATTTGATGAAGCGGTGGATGCCTCAGATTCAGGTTTTGCCGGGGGGAATATCCGCAGTGCCCTGCTTGAGATCCATCAGGGCGTGAAGGCGCAATATGTCCGCCAGATTGGAGCGATTGCCGAGGCGGTGCGCCCATCGGCACAGGCCATTGCCCGCAACCGTATTGAGATCAACAAAAAACCGGAGTTCGGACAGGATGCGCCACTGGCCACCATCCCGGATGATATCCGCGAGATCACCAATGATGCGGCACGGGCGCTCTCAACAACGCTGGAGCTGTCTTACGATCAGATGACCGGCGCAACCTTTGGCAATAAAGAGACGATGGTGCAGCAGGGCTGGGGTGCGGCGGGCATGTGGTTCAGCAATATCGCCAAAATCAATCAGCAATATATGGAAGCCATCAGCGCAGGCGTGCCTGTCTTTGGCAATGTTGCGGATGTGGCCGACGGTGAATCCCGTGAACGCAGCGGCTTTATGCGCTGGTTTGGTGTCGGCAATATGGGGCTTGATAGCGGCACAGCCGAGAAAATCGAAGAGACCATCCGCTTTGCCAGCGACACCTATGGCGAACATATCCAGCAGGACTCTCTCTATGGCAACACGAAGTTTACCCTGCCGGATGATGATCTTTACGCCGATGGGTCGCAACTGGTGGCCGATGCGGTGGTTGGGATCTTTGGCGGCGGGCCGTTGCGCGATTTGCAGCAAAACCCCACCCTTGATCCGATGGCCAAGCTGACACAGGGCGGTCATCACATGATCACCGGCTCCTTCATTATGTTTGGTGTCGGGGCGCTGGCGGGAACACTCAGCCTTCTGCCGGGTGTATTCAGTAAGATCCCGATGATTGGTGGCTTTTTTGAAGAGGCCTCTGGCGTGCTGAAAGGTGCCATGTCCATTCTCTTTGCCATTGGGGTGATTGGACTGCTTGCGGGCTGTATGCTGGCCTATGTGCTGCCGCTGATCCCGTTCATCTACTTCACCTTTGCGGTGCTTGGCTGGGTGCTTGAGATATTTGAGGCAATTGCCGCCATGCCGCTTTGGGCGCTCGCGCATCTGCGCATTGATGGCGATGGGATTGCCGGACCAGCGGCGCTTGGCGGTTATCAACTGTTGTTGATGATCCTGATCCGCCCGGCCCTGATCGTGATCGGCCTGATCGGCGGGTCTGTCATCTTTGGGGCGTCCATGTTCTACCTGTCATCCCTGTTTGACTCGGCGGTGTCGATCTCACGGGACGAGCTGACAGGCGGAACAACCGGGCCTGTAGGGCTGATTGTCTACACGGTGATCTTTGTCTTCCTTGCCTATAATATCGCATTGATGTGCTTTAAGCTGATTGATGATGTGCCCAAAGGCATGCTGAGATGGTTGGGCGCAGGGATCTCACCATTCAGTGACAGCCGCGCTGATCCGATTGGTGGCCAGCAGGCCCTGATGATCGGGGCGCTTGGGGCCGGATCACAGCTTATTGGTGGTGGTCGGAGTGGGTTGCAATCCAGCCAGAAAGGCTTTGAACGTGGGCGCATGCGACGTCAGGGCATGGATCCGGACAACCCGATCCAGTCTGTACGCATTGCAGGTGACGCTGCTGGTTCGCCCGGTGGTGGTGGTGCTCCCGGTGGCGGTCCATTGGCAGGCATGGGTGCGAAAGGACAGGAGTTCGTCAATCGCAATCCGAAAGGGCCAAGCAGCTCGCTGGCAGATCGCCCATCGGACACAGATCCGAGAGACGGTGATTGATAAACTGATTACTCTGGCTGTGACAGGCGGGAGCGATTGGACGGGCCCGCAATGGTGCTGAAGATCTGATACAGCAGCCAGAGCAGACATCCCGGCGTCAGCACAAAGGACAACAGCAGGACCAGATGCAGCATCGTGCCGGGATCTGCACTATATCCGGCCCGCATCATCAGCATCGCGCCAAGGGCGGTGCCCATGCAGATCAGACAGATCAGCACGACTTTTCCCAGACGACGCAGCTCAGCCCAGCGACTTGTATGTGTGGGCATATTCCGGGCGGTATGTTCAGATATATCCGGGGTCATGTGACACTCCTTGTGCAAACTGGCGCGGGTGTCGGACAAAAGGCTTCCCTTTTGGTATCATTGCCATAATTCGCCTGCGATGTCATGAAAATCTATGTTTTCCACAGGAAACTGACAGGGCTGAGATCGCTCAAACCGTTGATCCGCGCGGGGCGCAAAAGGGAACCCTTTTGACAACGGAGAAATGGCGATGATTGACGATTGTGGGGGGCTGCGAAACTGCTACGATCACCCTATGAACCGCACGAGTACTGGTCGCAAAATCGGATATATCCGCGTCTCTGATAAAGATCAGAGCGAGGCCCTGCAGGTTGACGCGCTCACCACTGCGGGCTGTGATCTGATTTACGGCGATCATGGGGTGTCGGGCGCGATTACGCGGCGGTTAGGGCTGGATGATATGCTGGCCAGCCTGCAATCCGGCGACACGCTGGTGGTCTGGAAACTTGACCGTCTGGGGCGCTCCACCGTGCATTTATTGCAACTCCTCAGTGACCTGCGGGATCGCGGCGTGGATTTTCAGGCCATCACACAAGGCATCGACACCACCACCGCCATCGGGCGTATGCTTTACGGCCAGCTTGCTGTCTTTGCCGAATTTGAACGCGAAAACATCCGCGAACGCACCAAAGCAGGCATGCGCGCGGCCCGCAAACGCGGTGTGCATATCGGACGCCCCAAAGCCATTTCTGACGATCAGGCCCGCAGATCTGCACAACGTATCAAATCCGGTCAGATCAAACTGGCCGATGCCGCCTGCGAACTCGGCGTCTCTCCTCGCACACTCTCCCGCGCCGTTGATGCGCAAATGAAAGAACCGCAATGAAACGAAGGAAACCACAGCCACCACGAAAGCTAACCCCGGCAACAGAGACAGCCCTCGAAGGCCTCGCACAGGTAGAAGTTGTCTATACCATCCCACCAGAAGAACTGGCGCGCCGGATCAAAGGGAAAGTCGTAATTGGAAACTGTCACATCGCAGCAAGTAGAACAATCCACTAGATTATCGACATACGAGCAACACCTATGTCAAAAAGGGTGGAAAGTGTGAACTTACGGCACGCAACGGCCCACCTTCTTTCCGGACGTTTATGCGCTAAGCAGCAGAGAGCTGCCAACCACACCACTCGATCAGTCAGTTTAAATAATGCGGATGGCCTTTGACATGAGTGTCACATAGTTCCAGACCACTGATCAAGAAGGGGCTATGTATTCAAAAACAGCCCTCTGCAACTCGCTCTATGTCATGAATTCGTTCCAGGATTGATAGGTCGTCTTCGGTGCCAGACTCCTGAAGCATAGACATGCTTTGTGGAACATTCATGCTGAATAGCGTGGAAATCCGCACCATTTGTGGTTCTGAAAAGCTGTCTTTGAGACCATTGTAAACACAGTTGCACAATGCCTCATCGCCAAGACCCGCCTTACATTGGCTGACAAATGCCGTCTTGGTTTCATCTTCTTGGCAAGCCGAGAGAGAGGTTGCGATTAGGAGTGCTGCGAGAAGCCTAAACATCGGTTTTCATCCATAGTTTTCGTTTCGGTTTTTGCAACTATCCAGCAAGACAGCAGACGGCGAAATATAGAGAATTCTACATATTGATCAGAAATCAAGTCAGCGATACTCAGCAGGAAAACCATCCATCCAGTTTTCATGAACTTCACAAAGCTCAAGTACAAACAGCCTTTGGGGCGAGCGCGAATACACTTTAATGGAAAGTCACAGCATTTACGGCAACCAACCATGAAAGACACCATCATGTCTGAAAGAATTTCTAGCAATGCGGATCGAGAGAGTGAAAAACCAAGCCTAGCACATCAACTAAAGACTTGGCTTATAAGGCTATTTATCAAGTCATTTCGGGTTGTTTTGCGGCCAACCATTGCGGCCATGGCTGTTCTAGCTTTTATGAATTACTTCGGACCATACATCTTTATGATGATGGAAAAGTACGTTGAATCTTTCCCTGTTCTCGGGTTATTGGCCGTTACCATTAGTTTCATCCTTCCCCTCTTAATTGCACAAGTAACATGCAAGATTGAACTGGCGCTGTTCAGAGAACGGGATAACGTTTTTGAAACGGGTATGACCGGACATGTTGGTCCAGGCGGCGTTGTTAATGCCACAAAAACATATAGCAGTACTTCTTCGGTTATGGCTTGGGCTACAATCATACAGGTATATCTAATCCTTGGTCTGTTGCTCCCTCACACACAGCATGCACCTGCATCCTTAATCTATCCGCTTGAATTTCCATTTGCACCGACTTGGCCGATAAACGCACTATTCGGTGAAATTTTCCCAAATTTTTCTCCATGGTATGATCCAAGCGCGAGTGAAATCATATCACTGATAATTCACTCATCAAGCATATAAGCAGAAACTATCATTCCCTCGGAATTCGCCTTGATCTGGTTAGGGTGCGCCTTTTGGATCGCGCCCGTTTCCCGGCTCTGATCTCGGCCGATGTACGGTTGCATTTGTTGTCCTCGGTCGCCCCATCATTGCTGGCTGTGCGCTCTGTGCCAAACGTATCCGTTGTGTTGCATTTCAGCTTATTCGTCTTCTTCCGCCTGACTTCTCGCGTGCCCGTTCCAACCCCCAAACCCCGCCGTCCACACACGTGTTCCATAGCTTGCCTTCCAGAATCGGAACCCTTTCGGCAGGCGATCTGATCCGGCGGGCAGGCAGTTGATCCATCTGCTACATTCGTCCTGCCAGAGCCAGTACATCAGCAGGTGGGAGATTGGCGTGGCCTCATGGGGATTTTGGGCGCAGTGGATCACCCAATCGGCGAAGGTGATGTCGGTGTTTACTTCCAGCCAATCAACGTAATGCCAGTAGTTTTGCGGCAGGAAGATCAACTCGTTTGCACCGTGAGGGTTGGGATAGCTGCGGGAGGTGACGTGGTAATCTTTTGAGAGATGTTCGGCCTCGCGCAGCCATCGGACGTAATTCTGGTGGTTCATATGATCAGGATACCAGATTTGTATCGTCTGACGCTATGGGCGGATATTCCTATCGCCCCCGGCTGCGGTCTTTATCCGGAGGTTTGCGGGCGGCGACCTTGAACTCCTTAGTTGCCCCCAGCGCAAAACGTTTGTTGCCTTCCTTGCCTTTGTCGTTTGAGGGCAACCCGTGCCGGATGCCCAAGGTGCCACCGGGGGCGAGATTGGGCGCAGGCTTGCGCTCTATCTTAGGTTCATGGCGTGGAGCGGCGTTATCTTTGTCGCGTAGAATGTCCTGTTCGGGATCAGCGCTCAGGTTAAATGGTTTTTTCGGGTGATTTGACATGGCAGCCTCCTGAGATCAGCGGTTTTTGTCATGTGTGAAGGGCGACGGATGGCGAAAGGCGGCTTCAAAGGCGAACTCATCCAGCAGCACCTGACAGAACCACGCGACCGTATCGGCATAATCTTTGCGCTGATCCGGCTGGCTTTGCAGGGCATGCCAGATCGCCAGAATGTCTTCGTGTTCGATCTGCATGCCACCAAGACGGGCGGCTTTCATAAAGTCACTGGGAGAGAGCAGCAGCGTGACCTCAGCCCAATGGGTGTTGTTGATCTCATGGAACTTCATGAGGGTTCTCCGGTGTGTTTTTGGGAAGGGAGCCACCCCGACAAAACGCGCTGCCGGGGTGGTCTGTCAGATCACTTGTGCAGGTTCACACCTTTGGATTTGAGGGTCGCATCCTCAAACCAACGGCGACGCCTGGCGATCACAGGCGGCATGTTGTCGATGAACAGCAATTGGTTGCTTTTGTGCATGCGACGCAGTTCATCCGGATAGGCCAGTTTGCGCTGTGATGCGGCCCGCGTGTCCGTTGTGGTGGTGGAACTGTTTGAGGTCACACCGCCGGAACCAGAGCTTGTGCCAAAGGCGTGTGAGACTGCCGAGGAGAAGTTCCACACCGTGGCTTCTCCGCACATCGACGAGAAGTATTTGGTCGACATGTCATCGGCAGAACCGCCATAGCTGACCACACCGGAGTTTGAGATAAAGCTCTGCCAGCCCTTGCCATAGGTCTTTTCCATCTGTGGCAGATCCTGCACAAATCCCCAAAGCTGCATGCCATATCCCGCCATCAGACCATAGGCCTGCTCAACCGCGGGCAGACGACCAAGGGCGGGCATTTCATCCAGAATGAACAGGATGGGACGTTCCGGCTGCACCTCAATATTGCGGGCATTCACCGTGATCGCCAGTTGCACCAGAATACGCAGCAGCGGTGCAAAGGCCTGCAGACGATCCGCCGGAATGGCCAGATAGATCGACAGGGATTTGGTTTTCAGATCCTCAAACTTAAAATCCGAGCGCGACAGGCTTTCCTGCACACGCGGACTGTCCAGAAAATGCGTGTGCGATTGCAGGGTGGCAAAGACGCCAGACAGCAGCTTTTCCTCTTTCTGCAGGCAACGCGCACCGGTGCTGGCCACCACATGATAGGGAGAGTTCAGCATGCGGTTAAACAACTTTTCCAGATCTTCGCCGTCCAGCAGGGTCAGTTCACGCACCCGGCCCAGATTGCGCTGGCTGGCTTCCTCAGGATCTGTCGCCACATAAAGCAACAACCCCTGCAAGACGCCCTTGCTTTCATTGTCCCAGAAGGGATCAGAGCTTTGGCTTGGCACAACCATCGCATCCGCCAGAATCATGGCGTTCTCACCGATATCAAGATCCCCCGGCTGCAGAAAATCCAGTGGATTAAAGCGGGCATTGAACGGATTTGACACGCCCACATTGCCATCACGATCTACCGCCAGCACATCCTCAGCATCCCCATCGCTGCCTTCAAACGTCACGATGTTCCAGGGATCATAGACCGCCACATCCTGCCCCATATCAAGCCGGGCCTGTGCTGTGATCATGGCGTTTTCCCCTTTTGGATCAATTACCAAAACCGAGTTCTTCAGGCTCAGCAGATTGGGAATGATTTGCGACGTGCCTTTGCCATCGCGTGTGATCATGGCAGTCGTCAGATGACGATCCCCTTTGTAAGAGATCACCTGTTCTGATGTGCCATCAAAATGCGTGCCCAGACGAATGCCGCCCGCCTCGAACATACGATGCTCATTCAGGTCATCTACCGTCGCCCAACGGCTTGATCCAAAGGTCGAAGGGCGCTCCGACAAGGCTTTAACGGCGCGGCCCAGCCAATAGCCAAGCGCCATGAAGAAGCCAATGAGGGAGAGCAGCAGGGCCAGCCCCCAGCCAAGCGCATCATTGTTAAAGGTGGCGACAAAGATCGCGAGGCCTGCGATCACAGCCCCGACAATCGCGCGCAGCTCAGATGCCTGCGGCGAGAGAAACCAGCCAAGGGCAAACCCGGCCAGACTGGATCCCACAATCATCCAGATCCGGATGGCAGGCAGGATCTTGTTATAGTCGCGATTCCACACGGATCGATCCAGCTCAGCAAGAGCCGGGAACAGCAGCAGAAGGGCGATGATGCCCGTCAGCGCCAGAACGATATGTCCCGGCTTAAAGTCATTTCCATTAAAGTTCATTTGGTCACTCCATTACAAAATTGAACGTGACCAAGGCATAAGAAGAGACCGCAGTTCTGACCCGAGGTAGCGAACGGGTAGTTGCGGGTAATCGGATATGCTGCGCTGCAACAGCTTCTGATTTTGACAAAGATTGCCAAAATATGCCATACTATCCCTATGGAGGATCTGCACATGGCAACGATGAATGTATCTTTACCCGACCCGATGAAGGAATGGGTTGAGGCGCAAAGTCAGACCGGGCGTTACAGCAACGCCAGCGATTATGTGCGCGATCTGATCCGCCGAGATCAGGAACGAAATGACAAGATTGCGCATTTGCAGGCACTGGTCGAGGAAGGCCGCGCCAGTGGTGTCAGCACCCGTTCCAAAGAAGATATTTTCAACGATGCACTGGCCCGTGTTCAAGGTAGCGCTCAGGGCGGGAACGCCATCTCCGAATGAACATCCGCCTGACGCAATCCGCCGAAGACGACATCCGATCAATCGCCGAAATTGGCATTGAGATGTTCGGTGCAGGTCAGGCGCGCGCCTATCACAATGCACTTTACGCAGTATTTGATTTGCTGGCCGGTAATCCCGGAATGGGACGCGAAAGAACAGAGTTTACCCCTCCCGTGCGTGTCCATCCGTTTCGTTCACACATCATCCTCTACCAGATTGAAGATCAGGACATCCTGATCATCCGCGTTCGCCATGCTCATGAAGACTGGATCAGCGATCCCACCTGACATCACAAACTCCGCCCTAAATCACGGCTCCGTTTAAGCGAGTGTGATTTTTGCTGCTGTTCCGGATCCTGCCGTCGGATGTAGCGCACCATATCGCGCAGCAAAATCTGGCGGTCTCGTTTCTGTTTCTGACGCAGGGCTGTAATGCGGTTCTGTAAGGCCTTGCGGTCTTTGATCTGCGCCTGAACCAACCGATCCCGCTGCATCTGATCGCGTTTGGCGCATTTGATTGCATGGGCCTCATTTGTCTTACGCGTGGCCTTGGCCTGACCCGTCATGCGATCCCAGATCCCGCGCAGACCTTTGTTCAACCGATCCGAACGGGCTTTGGTCTCAACCTGCCAACGCTTTCCCTGACGGGACCCGAGCATCTTACGTTCTGCGCGTTGTGCCTGCACCATCTCATCACGCTCAGAACGCAGCGGGGCCGTTTCATCCGCATGGCGTTCATTCACCTGTCGAATGTAACCCTTCATCTGATCTTTCAACCGATTGCGCAGATCATCCTGCACGTCAGAGACGGGCCGCAACCCATCCGGTTTTCCCAGCTTGGCCGCTACGTCTTTACTGCGCACACCCGACCATTTGGCCAGCGAGAACACCGTGCCATGCACATCCAGCGCCACAAAGCCACGCCGATCCCCACGCGCCAGATAATAACCACGTTCTTCCAGCGCATTAGACAAAGACTTGAGGTTATCCGAGTGTTCCCACGCCTGCCGGAACCCTTGCTTGATCTCGCGCGGATCAAGGCTCAGCCGTTTGGCCTGCTGCCATTCCGCCAGCGTAAAGTTCAGCGGGTTTCTGTCGCCATAAGTCTTCAGGCCTTTCGGCAATTCCCATCCGTGATCCAGATAGAGATCACGCGACATATCCCGCAGCTTGTTCTTAAAATGCGGCAGATTGATCGCCTTCATCTCATCACTATCGATGCGGCTCCACACAATGTGGGCATGACGACGGCCTTCTTTCTCATGCACCACAACAGCACGGGGTTGATCGGTCAGGCCGAGCTTTGTCTCAATCCGATCTGCCGCCTCCAGAAAATCCTGTTCCGTTGCCACATGATCCTGCGGCGGGTTCAGGCTCAGGGAAAATAGAAACTGTTTGCATTGGGTCGCTTTGGAAATCGCATGCGCTTCATCCAACGCGCCATGCAGATCATCCGCCATGAAGCCACGCATATCGAGCAATTCCACATGGTCATTATCGCGGTCATTCATCAGGTGATCCGACAAATCCCGCGCACCCGCGCGTTGAGAGCCCTTCAGGATCATGATGATTTCCCCAGCGCTTGCATCAACGTCACACGCATCCATGCGATTTCTGCCAGGGCGCGGTTCAGATCCTCTTCCAACTCCGGATCAACCACCAACGTGCCTTGGTTCAAATGCTTGGCGATTTGATTGAGATTGTTCGCATGCCGCGTTTGCCCCAACCGTGCCAGCACCTCCGCCAGCAATTGCTGCTCCGCCACCGGAGGCTTACGCCGCGCCCGGTGCCTCGACGCATCCTCTGCAAAAACCACGGATTTGATATAAGACGCCAGCGGCATCCCGCCCGCCTGCATCTCTAACCGCTGCCGTTCGTCGTCAGTCAAACGCAATGAAAAGGGTGCAGGGCGACTCATGGACGTGGCCTCCGTAAGACCGACGTATCCTCATGTTTAAGGATCGCATGCCACCGCTCCAACTCCTCAAAAACCACCAGAAAATCCGGATCAGCAGCATCATCAAAACAGTTCGAACAAGATCCCTCGGCGCGCGCCAAAGATCCGCTCGCGGGGCCTTACTTTCCGAACATATTGACACAAAGATGGTTCCTTCAGGTTTTGCAGGTGGTCTGAATGAAATTCCTGGAAAGCAATTCATGCAAATGCGTATGAAGGCGCAGGAAGGTGTAGACCTTGTTCATGAGAAGCCATGCTTGTGTTAGAATGTGACCGTCGGGTTAGACCACTGGTCGGCGTCATGCGCACAGCATGACGTCGAAACTCGCCCGTGCGGTTCTTTGCCATCTCTGTTTCTCCTTCATAGCATTTATCGATTGAAAGAGACCGGAACTAAACCATGACAAGACCACACAGAATAATGCCCTTATGATACCAGGGGGCTGCAATACGCTTTCTGATACTCCAACAATGCAGCTTCTAAGCCTCGAAGTTGCGCAGCGCCACCCGGTTGACTAAACGTCAACACAAGACTGGTACTATTCCGGAAAACATAACTTTCCCCATCTGCGCGAGGGCTTGGCCAGGTTTCACCACGTTCGATGTAGCGTTGCGTCCGTTCTCGCGTCACAGGTTCTTCTCGCAGGATGGGGACTTCTGAAGTACTACGAATAGAAATCTGCCCCCATGCGTCCTCATCTGCATCACTTTCGCTCTTATACAGATGAACAACATTGCTACCTTCACGGAACATGCGGCTTTCTATGCCCTGCGAACTCATAGATTCGTCGGCATCCTTAAAAGCAAAAGGCGTTTCCAGTAAGCTATGCCTCAGGTCAACTGTGACCTCTCCCATGAGAGTTTCACTCCCTCCCTCTGTCGGATCCCACCTCCGGGTGACAAAGAAACAATCCCGAATCTCTCCCTCTGAACGGGACATCTCTTTTTGATAAATGCTGAGCCGTGTTATTTCTGCAGACAGATCATCTCGGGTAATATCGGCCCAACATCCGGCGCTTCCACCAAGTAAAAGAGCGGTCCCAACGCCAAGAATACTAAACTTTCCATTCATTAAGTTACCTCAGACGCATTTCTAGTTACTTTAACGCCAGTTACTTTAACGGATATTTCCCAGGTAACTTCGATTTGGACCGAGATTGACGGTCTTCTCAGGTGTTTTCAAGGCTCCCATTGGCGGCGCATTCAAAACCGCTTTTATGAGTGCGTCGCAGACGGTGTCACCGCGTTTTTGCCGTTTTTCCCATTTGGGCTGAGACAAGACGCAGCTATCAAGCCGCTTTTGTTTGGGTTCGCCAGGACCAAAGATAAGCCTCTGGCTAATTGAGGAAAACTTTGTCTGAACAAATAATATGCCTTGAAACTGGAAAACGCCTTGGATTCAAAGCTTCAGGTCAAGTACCATTTGTAACCAGGTCAAACTTAGTGCTGACAAGTTGAAACTTCAGGCGTATTGCAGTTAGGAACAAGCAAGATGGTTAATAGTAGCGTTCATGACCTTCTTCGTAAGGCGAATGACCCAGAGACAGATCTGGATCAACTCAATGGTCTTGTAGATTTAGGCGAAGAAGTTCTATCTGCAGCTGTTGCTTTGCATCCTGAATGCGACAAGCGTTTGCTGGACAGGCTTGCTACACTTAATTTTGGCGATGTACAGAAAAATCTATGTCAGAGATTTCAAAATTATCCTGACCTATATTCTCTGAACGTACGTGAAATTAAAGTGAGTGACGCTGAATATATTTTCCAGCTACGTTCTGATGTTACATACAATAAGTACATTTCAAAAATAGATGACAATATTGAAACCCAGCGCAGGTTTATTGAAGGCTATCTGGAAAAAAACAGAACCCAACGAGAGTCATTTTACTTTATTTTGGAAAACAAAACCACGGGTGCGCGCTGCGGGACTGTTAGAATCTATAACTTTAACGGGGATGTGTTTGAATGGGGCAGCTGGATACTTGACGAAAAAAAATCCAGATACTCAGCTTTAGAAACTGCCATATTAATATACGAATATGCTTTCAATATACTTGGATTTGACCGGAGTGAATTTGAAGTAAATAAAGATAATGTAAGGGTAATTGATTATCATAAAAAAAGCGGCGCAGAGGTTATTGGCGAAGATGATGTGAACCTGTATTTCCGCGTAAGAAAAAATGTTGGACTAGCGTTTGCCAAATCGCTGCGGGAAAGGCTGGAAACCAGCCTTCGTTAGAATACACTCCAGAACCAGCAGACAGCGCGGCAATGCTGAGCTGCTTTAAAAAAGGACCTTCCCTGTAAATTCAGGGAAGATCCTAAACGCGCCAGAGAGAGAGAGGTCGACAAGAGTCGGGCGCGGGTAAACTTTGTGATAAGAGGTGATGCCATTTTCTTCGATGATCGAAGATCTCCGCGAAAACCGTAAAAAACTGCACCAACACCTGTTCGCTGTCCTCAGGGTATGTCAAAACAGCCGGGACACCAAAAAGAAACGCCGGATATGCGTGAAATTAAAGCGCTTCGCTGAAAATATAGACAGGGTTGCGTATTTTTTGGGCGGTTTTATTCAGATTTCAGATCGAAATCAAAGCCTGAGACAACATATTTAATGCGTGCAAAGTTGCTTGCCTGCGGACTTCGGATCGCCCGGGCGCCCCAAATTCGATGCTCTCTGTGGTAACCTCACAGGCCGAAATCTCTGTTCGCCTGGCAAGCCCAAAACAGACCCGGCCTTCTGGTTTGAACTCTGATCCGCCGGGGCCCGCTATACCGCTTATGGACACAGCAAGATCGGCACCTGAGCGCATCAAAGCGCCTTCAGCCATTTCACGCACGGTTTCCTCAGACACCGCCCCGAACACCTCCAGAGTTTCAGAGCGCACCCCAAGAAGGTCTGACTTGGCTGGATTGGAATAGGTTACAAAACCATATTCAAAAATGGCTGAGGACCCCGGCAGTTCGGTAAGGGCCGCCGCGACAAGCCCACCGGTGCAGCTTTCCGCGCAGGTCACGCGTTTATGCTTTTCAGTCGCAAGGGTCAGAACCTGTTGCGCAAGGGAGGTGACATCACTCACAGCCCAAACACCCCATGGCTTATCCATGCGCCAAGCAGAACAACCAGTGCTGCCATAACCCCGGCAATCACATCGTCCAGCATCACACCAAACGCATCACTGCGCCTGTCGGCCCATCCCACAGGGCCAGGCTTCAGAATATCAAAGATGCGGAATGCGATGAAAGCCGTGACCATGCCAGGCCAGAGGGCAAGCATCCCGTGCCCCGAGTGCATCGCGCCGATAGAAACCGGCAGCAAAGCAAGCCACTGACCGGCAACTTCATCAATAACGATTTCAGACGGGTCATGGTTGTCCTGGCCGCGTGTCGCAACTGCGGTGGCCCACCAGCCCACGAAGAAACTTACAACCACGCCAATCGAAAGCAAGAAGGTGCCGCCGATCTCATGCAGGGCCCAGCCGGTCAGAACCGCAGTAGCAGATCCCCAGGTGCCAGGCGCAGGTTTGAGAAGGCCGGCCCCAAAGAAGACTGCGATCATACGTGCGATAGAATGTTGCATTTTATGGGTCCGTTACTGGCTGATCAATGTGGTTGTCACAAGTGCAGCGATGCCTTCGCCGCGTCCGGTAAAGCCCAGCTTTTCCGATGTTGTCGCTTTGACAGAAATGCGGTCAGCCGCAATCCCGGTGATTTCAGACAGGCGGTTTTGCATGGCCCCGGCGACCGGGCCGATTTTTGGAAACTCACAGATCAGCGTGCAGTCAATGTTTGAAATGCTAAAGCCACGATTTCGGGCCAGGCCTACAGCATGTTGCAGAAAGATCTGACTGTCGGCATCTTTCCACTGCGCTTCAGATGGCGGGAAGTGGCGGCCAATATCGCCTTCTGACAGGGCACCATAGATTGCATCAGAAATCGCATGCATCCCGACGTCGGCATCTGAATGCCCCAGAAGCCCCTGACAGTGGGGCACTCTGACACCGCAAAGCACGACATAATCGTTGGCGCCGTCATCGCGCTGTCCGAATTTATGCACGTCAAACCCGTTTCCGGTACGAATATCCATGGTCTGTTCAGCCTCTTCTCTCAGCAATTGTTCTGCGCGTGAAAAATCTGCGGGATGCGTGATTTTTATATTGTTTTCAGAACCCGTGACAATCCGGACATCCGCACCTGCAAGCCGTGCGATTTCCACATCATCTGCAGCCCGGGCCGTGGCTTTTGCATGGGCACTGCGGATAAACGACAGGTGAAACCCCTGTGGTGTCTGCGCCCGCCACAGGTTTTCACGGCTGACCGTGTCCTGAACCGTTTCGTCAGCCCCGCGCCACAGCGCATCCGTCACGGGCAGGGCCGGCGCCGCGCCCTGATGATCGCGCAATGCGGTCAGAACCTCAGAAATCAAAGCATGCGAAACCAGGGGCCGCGCCGCATCATGGATCAGAACCAGGTGAAAATTCTCCGGGATCGCGGCAAGCCCGGCCTTTACAGATAAATCACGTTCAGCCCCGCCATCCTGCAGGATAACCTGCACACTGTCCGGCAGTACTATGTTTTTCTGCACAAATTCCCGGTCCTGAGGCCGGATCACCAGAACGATCAGGTCAATTTCAGGATAGCTTGCGAATTTTTCCAGGCAATGTTCAACAACCAGACGTCCCGAAAGCCTGTGGTATTGTTTCGGGGTGTCCGGGTCTCCGTAAGCGGCGGCCCGTGTGCCTGAGCCTGCTGAAACGACAATTGCTGCGGTCTTCTTCTGTTGCATCGCTGTGTCAGTCTGCCTGTTTTCATGCCGTTTTTCTCAGCCGCTTGTCTAAACCCTGGCCACCAGGAGGGCAAACGCTTTGACTGAATGGTCATATATTGTGCGTAAATGCTCGTGTGTGCTTAAAAAATGTGCGATTATACAAATAACAACCATGTACCGCCGGGTGAGCAATTGCCGTCAGTACCGTAGAAATGGTTCAGAGTTCCGGAAAGGATCAAAGTTTGACGCTGACAATTGGCAATATAAACCTGAAAACACCTGTCTTGCTTGCGCCGCTTGCGGGGATTACAGATCTGCCATTCCGGAACCTTGTGTCGCGCTTCGGGGCGGGACTTGTGGTCAGTGAAATGGTTGCCAGCCAGGAAATGGTACAGCGCAAGCCCGGCGTGCGTGAAAAGGCGGAACTGGGGTTTCAGGCGGCCAATACATCTGTGCAGCTTGCCGGGCGTGACGCGTCGTGGATGGCGGAAGCGGCCCGGATCGTTGAAGGCAACGGGGCCCGGATTATCGACATCAACATGGGATGCCCCGCAAAGAAGGTTGTAAACGGCTATTCGGGGTCCGCTTTGCTGAAGGACCTTGATCACGCTCTGACCCTGATTGAGGCAGTAGTTGCCGCGACTTCACTGCCAGTCACGTTGAAAACCCGCCTGGGGTGGGATGACAACCTGCTGAATGCGCCCGATCTTGCCAGGCGCGCGGAAGAAGCAGGTATTCAGATGATCACCATCCACGGACGCACGCGTTGTCAGTTCTATAAAGGGCAGGCGGACTGGGCCGCGATCCGTGCGGTGAAGGATGCCGTCAGCCTGCCTGTGATCGCAAATGGTGACATTAAAAATGCGGACCATGCCACTGAAGCGATGTCACTTTCCGGTGCAAATGGCGTTATGATCGGACGCGGCGCACAGGGGAAACCCTGGCTGCTGGCACAGGTCTCTTCGGAACTGACTGGCACGCCTGCACCCGTGATACCGACCGGGCCGGATCTGGTATCGATGGTGTCTGATCATTATGAAGATATGCTGTCGTTTTACGGCACAGATCTGGGCAATCGCACGGCGCGCAAACATTTGGGCTGGTATATGGATGAAGCCGGGACAAGCGCAGAATTGCGGCGTGAAATTCTGACTGAAAAAGATCCGGCGGGTGTTTTCAGACGTCTGCCAGACGCGCTGACCAGCCAGGAACCGGTGAGGGCCGCTTTATGAACGCAGCTATTCATCGCCCCCGGGATCTCTGGTCCTTGCTGCCACTGCCCATGCTGATGCTGGATGCAGACGGCCGGATACTTGAGGCAAACGCAGAAGCACAGGCCTGTTTTCACATTTCACAACGCCGGATGCTTGGGGCTTTGCCCGACGATCTGCTGGAAGCGCATCCGCTTGTATCAGATCTGACCGGGCGCATCCGGACCGGGACCCCATCCGTAAGCGTGAACGACATGCGGCTGCGCTTTCGCAACCGCGCCCCTCTGACCTGCCGCCTTCAGGTGCAGGATGTCGAGGGGGGCTTTTTTCTTCTATTTCAGCCGAATGAAAGCCCACAGCTGACCCATCATTCATCCGGGACGGAAGGACATGTCCGTTCCGTGGTGGGCATGTCTGACATGTTGGCGCATGAAATCAAAAATCCGCTGGCGGGTATAACAGGCGCAGCCCAGCTGATCCGCATGAACGCAGATGCAGGCACGCAGGAACTGACCGACCTGATTGTTGATGAATGTCAGCGCATCGTTAAATTGCTGTCTCAGGTGGAAGAATTCGGCAATCTGCAACCGCCGGAACTTAAGCCGGTAAACCTGCATGATGTGCTGGACAGGGCCGTGCGGTCTGCCAGTCTGGGTTTTGCAAAAGATATCGGGATCCGGCGGGAATATGATCCGTCTTTGCCGGAAACCGGCGGTGACGCGGATAAACTGGTGCAGGTGTTTCTGAACATATTGAAGAATGCAGCAGAGGCCCTGCAAAGGGATCGGGGGGCGTCTGATGAGCCACCGGCACAGATCCGTATATGCAGCTATTATGAACCGGGCCTGCGACGGCAGCTTGCGGATGGCGGGTTCGCAGCTCTGCCACTACATATTGAAATCAGCGATAATGGCGGCGGAATTCCTGAGGATATGATCGGCGAGATCTTTGAACCCTTCGTGTCCGGGCGCCTGAATGGCACCGGTCTGGGGCTGCCCCTGGTCAACCACATTATCGAGGGGCATGGCGGGATGATCCGGGTGACATCTGAGGCGGGGCAAACCTGCTTTACCGTGTCCATGCCGCTGAAACGCACAGATGACGAAGATACGATAGAACGGCAGGGAGAATTCTGATGGATGGTACAGTTCTGATCGCAGATGATGATCGCACCATAAGAACGGTTCTGACCCAGGCGATGACCCGGGCAGGGATGCAGGTGCATGCAACCTCGTCACTTACAACTTTGATGCGATGGGTGTCTGAAGGGCGGGGGGATCTGGTGATTACAGATGTCGCAATGCCTGACGGAAATGGACTTGAAATGATCCCCCGGATCGCAGAACTGCGGCCCGAACTGCCTGTCATCGTGATTTCTGCACAGAACACGATTATGACAGCCATTCGCGCCAGCGAAGCAGAGGCCTGGGACTATCTGCCAAAACCCTTTGATCTGCCGCATCTTATGCACCGGTCTGCGCTGGCCCTGGAAGAAAGCCGCAAACGTCGCAGGACCGCTCCAGGCAGTGAGACCACAGCAGAGAGTGACAGCGCACCCCATGCCCCGGCCACGCAACGCACAGATGCCTCGGAAATTGTAACGCTTGCGGGACGTTCACCGGAAATGCAGGCGCTGTATCAGTCGATTGCACGTGTCATGAACACGGATATCCCGGTGCTTATCACTGGCGAAAGCGGAACGGGTAAATCCAGAGTGGCCCGCGCTGTGCATGGGTTAAGTCAACGAAATGCCGCCGGTTTCCAGATCCTTGATCCTGCGCTGCCAGGAGACAGGCAGCAGGAAGATCATCTGCTGTCAGAACTCCGGGGCGGCACATTGGTCATTGATGAACCGGGGGAATATAGCCCGGAAGAACAGCTGAAGCTGAACCGTTTCCTGGATCGTTTCACCCGCACTGAAAGCACAGAACCGCGTCTGATCACCACAAGCCAGCAGGATCTGAACCTTCTTCTTGCCAGTGGTCATATGCGCGCGGATCTGTATTACCGCCTGAAAGGGGCGGAACTGCATGTGCCAACCCTTGTGCAACGCATGTCAGATATACGCATTCTGGCCGAAGAATTTTTGCGCAGCGATGACCTGGATGATCAGGGGCCGGGCGTTGGCCGCAGCAACGGTGTGGCACGCGCTTTCAGCCCGGACGCAGAGCAACTTCTAAGTCAGCACAGCTGGCCCGGAAATGTACGCGAACTGAAGAACACCATCCGTCAGCTCGTCGCCGTCAGCACCAGACCCGTGATTTCAGCGGATGATGTCCGCAGCCTCCTGTCAGGTGCCTCTGCGGGTTCCGTGACCGTTCCCGGCAGCTATACCTCGCAGATGATCGGCAATGTTCCGCCAGGTTCAGGGGGCGCGCATGGGTTGATGCCCGGGGCATCCGATGGCCAGACCGATGACGGAAACCTGTCTGACAGCGTTCAGAAGCACCTGCGCAGGTATTTCGATCTTCATCAGGATTCACTGCCGGCACCCGGTCTTTACCAACGTATATTGAAAGAAATGGAGATTCCGCTTTTTGAAATTGCGCTGGAAGCAACACGTGGCAACCAGGCACGCTGTGCCGAACTTCTGGGCATCAACCGCAATACTTTACGCAAGAAACTGACCACTCTGGATATTCACGTGACACGCGGGCGCAAATTGATGTAAAACCGCAACAGAGAGTGACCATTTTGCAGAAAGCGCGAAACAGGTTACCGGATTTTGGCGGTTGCGTACGGTTTTGGCCGGACGTGAATGTATAGGGATACAACATGCGTCTGCGCAGGAGTCACACGACGCTTGCGAAGCTGAACACGCTTCGTAAACGACGGCGTTTTCAGACTCTCTTAACATTAGGCCTGGTCTTTCTGGGGCCGGTTCTTGCCGTTTTGACCTTCCTTGTTCTCGGGCCTGTAGATGCAGCGCGCAGCGGCTATTGGTTGCGCCCGGTTCTGCTGGCTGACTTCATTTATGTGATGGTCATCTCCACACTGGTTCTGCAACGTATCGCCCAGATGATTGCTGCCCGCCGGGCCCGTTCCGCCGGGTCACGGCTTCACCTGCGTCTGACCGGTGTTTTTGCAGTTGTGGCCTTGCTTCCCACCATTCTGGTTGCTGTTTTTGCGGCCCTGACAATCAATTTCGGCCTGGAAGGCTGGTTTTCTGAACGCGTCCGTACGGTGATTGGATCCTCCCTGGGGGCCGCTGAAGCCTATGAGGCTGAACACCGCCGTGATCTGGTGCGTGACGCCCGTGCGCTTGGCGTTTTTCTGGACGAAGAACGTGGCCGGCGGGGGGTACTTCTGTCTGATGGTGAATTGCAGGCCGTTCTGGCCAATGGGCAGCAGCAAGTGCAGCGCGGATTAAAAGAAGCTTTTGTTGTCAATGGAAGCGGCGTTCTGCGCAGCCGCGGGGATCGGTCTTACCTTTTCGATTTTGAACAGATTTCCCCGGAAGATCTGGCAAAAGCCCTGGTGGGTCAGGTGCCGGTTATTCAGGATTGGGCCAACAATGAATTCCGGGCGCTGATCGCTTTGCGCAACTATCCCGATCATCTGCTTTATGTCAGTCGAACCGTTGATGGCGAACTGCTGTCACTCCTTGATGACACCCGTGAAACCGCCGGGCTGTATCAGCAGCTTGAAAGCGACCGGGGACGCCTGTTGTTCGAATTTGGCCTGTTGTACCTTGGGTTTGCTGTGATGCTGATCCTTGCGGCGATCTGGCTGGGTCTGTGGTTTGCCGAACGCCTTGCGCGGCCGGTGGGGCAACTTGCCGGCGCGGTGCAGAAAGTTGGTGCCGGGGATTTTGATGTTCAGGTGCGTGAAGAAGAAGGCGATGATGAAATCGCCATGCTCAGCCGGATCTTTAACCAGATGACGCTGCAATTGCGGGAGCAACGGGACAATCTGATCGAAAACACCCGCCAGATTGAACGTCGGCGCCGGATGTTTGATTCAGTGCTGTCATCGGTAACTGCAGGTTTGATTGGCCTGAACGATGAAGGGCGCATTGCCTTTGTGAACCGTGCTGCGACGCGCATTCTGTCCATGGATCCGCATGATGCCGAAGACGCGGCCCCAGATCCGATTTCAATCGCGGTGCCCGAATTTTCTGCGATGTTTGAAGAATTGCGCGACAGTGGCCGGGACGTGATGCAGGAAGAGATTCGGGTCACCCGTGACGGCAAACAGGAAATCCTTCTGGTGCGCATGGCGATCCGGCGCAATCAGGAAGCACAGGCCGAAGGTTATGTTCTGGCCTTTGACGATGTGACCGATCTTGTGTCGGCCCAGCGTATGGCCGCCTGGGGGGATGTGGCACGCCGCATTGCCCATGAAATCAAAAACCCTCTGACGCCGATCCAGCTGTCTGCTGAACGTATGAAGCGAAAATATGAACCCAAACTGCCAGAGGCCGACGGCCAGATCCTGGTTCAGCTGGCTGATGTGATCATCCGGCAGACCGGTGACCTGCGCCGCATTGTCGATGAGTTTTCGCAATTCGCCCGCATGCCGGAACCGGTATGTCGCAGCGCGGATCTGACGGCGCTGGTGCGCGATGCGGTGACGCTGCAGGATACCGGGCAGGAAAACGTCCGGGTCTCAGGTGAACTGCCTGATACACCGCTGATCGCTGACATTGATCAGACGATGCTGTCCCAGGCCCTGACCAATCTGATCAAAAACGCGGGCGAGGCGACCCAGACGCTGACCGATGAAGGCCGGGCACCGGCCGGGTATCAGGCCCGGGTAAAAGTAGCGCTTCAGCTTACTGAAATGAATATCGAAATTACGGTTTCAGACAATGGCACTGGTCTTCCCGAAGACCGTGCGCGTCTGTTTGAACCCTATGTAACGACACGCGACACCGGCACCGGCCTTGGCCTGCCGATTGTTAAGAAAATCGTTGAAGAACACGGCGGTTCGCTTGAACTGACTGAAGCTGAACTATTTGACGGATGCAGCCATCATGGGGCAAAAGCAGTGATCCTGCTGCCACTTCGTGATACAGCTGCGAATGATATTGGAAGGATTACGTGAGGTTTCCATGAGTGACATTCTGATTGTGGACGACGAACGCGATATTCGCGAATTGATTTCAGATATTCTTCAGGACGAGGGGTATCAAACCCGTCTGGCCGGGACATCTGATGAATGTATGAAGCTGGTTGAAGAAAACCCGCCGGCGCTGATGGTGCTCGATATCTGGCTGAAAGACAGCAATATGGACGGGATCGACATCCTGAAAACCATCAAACGCGATATGCCGTCCATTCCGGTGGTTATTATTTCAGGCCACGGGAACATCGAAATCGCAGTCGCGGCCATTAAGCAGGGCGCATATGACTTCATCGAAAAGCCATTTAACATTGATCAGCTGATGGTGGTTGTCCGGCGCGCGATGGAAGCCTCACGCCTGCGGCACGAAAACCAGGAATTGAAACGCCAGGACGAGGGTTCCGACGTCATGATTGGTTCCGGCGCGGCCTCTAAGGCGCTGAAATCGAACCTTGATAAGGTCACGAAATCCAATGGACGCGTGATGCTTGCTGGTCCGTCCGGCTGCGGGAAAGAAGTCGCTGCGCGCTATATCCATGCGAATTCAAACCGTGTGGACGCCCCGTTTATTTCTGTCAGCGCCGCAACCGTTGAACCCGAACAAATGGGTCAGGTGCTGTTTGGCAGTGAGAAACCGGACGGAACCGTTGAAGAAGGGCTTTTGGAACGCGCCAACGGCGGTATTCTGTTCTTTGATGAAATCGCAGATATGCCGCTTGGTACACAATCCAAGATCCTGCGGGTGCTGGTCGACCAGAAGTTCAAACGCGAAGGCGGCGCACAGGAAATCCATGTGGATGTGCGTGTGATTTCGAGTACGACGAAAGACCTTCAAACAGAGATTGCCCGGGGCAACTTCCGGGAAGAACTGTATCATCGTCTGAATGTTGTTCCAATCTCTGTGCCGTCCCTGGAAGAGCGCCGCGAGGATATTCCCGAACTGGCCGAATATTTCATTGAACAGCTGAACATTTCTCAGGGCCTGCCTTTGCGCGGGCTGGCGGATGAAACCTGTGCCTTGCTGCAGACAAGCCTGTGGCCGGGAAATGTACGTCAGTTGAAAAACCTGCTTGAACGGGTTCTGATCCTCGGGGAAAACAGCGGCGATATTCAACCATCCGAAGTGCCGCATGGCGAAGAACCGGTAAATGATGACGGGCGCGTGGTTCTGTCCGGATCCCTCGCAACATTGCCCCTGCGGGAAGCCCGGGAATTGTTTGAGCGTGAATACCTGATGACCCAGATCAACCGGTTTGGTGGAAATATCTCGAAAACCGCGAATTTCGTTGGTATGGAACGGTCTGCGCTGCACCGGAAACTGAAGTCCCTGAATGTTGTGACCTCCAGTAAATCCGGCGCCCGCGTGGCCCATGTCAGCGACGATGAAATCGAAGAATAAGCCCGCTGTCCGGGTTCGCCCGTCTGGTGCATAAAGGAACAGATCATGAAAGTTATCATCTGTGGCGCGGGTCAGGTTGGCTGGCAGATTGCCCGGCATCTTTCCCGTGAGAAAAACGATGTCACGGTTGTCGACAGCAATCCCGAACTGGTGCGCCGGGCAACCGATACACTGGACGTGCAGGGCATTGCCGGTTCCGCATCCTATCCGGATATCCTGACACGAGCAGGGGCCCGGGATGCGGATATGATCATTGCCGCGACCTATTCAGACGAAGTGAATATGGTGATCTGTCAGATCGCACATTCGGTCTTTGCCATCCCCCGCAAGATTGCGCGCCTGCGCAGCCAATCCTATCTGGATGCGATCTATTCAGATCTGTACCGCCGCGACCACATGCCGATTGACGTGGTGATCAGCCCGGAACGCGAGGTGGCCAAAGCCGCGCTGAAACGCCTTTCCGCGCCTTCCGCCTTTGACCGCGAAAGTTTTCTGGATGGCCAGGTGGATATGCTGGGCATTGTGCTGGACGAAGACTGCCCGGTCCTGAACACGCCATTGCGCCAGCTGACCGATCTGTTCTCTACGCTATCGGCAACGGTTGTCGGTGTTCGCCGGGAAGGGGCATTGTTTGCGCCCGAAGCCGGGGATCAGCTGTTCGCTGGCGATGAAATCTATGTCTTCACACTGAAAGAAGATCTGACCCGGACCCTGGATATTTTCGGCAAATCTTCAAGCAAACAAGAACGCGTCGTGATTGTTGGCGGCGGGAACGTTGGCCTTGCGGTGGCGCATGCGCTGGAAAAAGAAAAAAACCGCATCCGCGCCCGTGTGATTGAGATGAACCGTGAAGTTGCAGAAGTCGCAGCGGATGAGTTGGAACGTACCATTGTTCTGAATGGCGATGGCATGAATGCCGACCTTCTGGCCGAAGCCAATATTTCTGCGGCCGACGCGATCCTTGCGGTGACCGATGATGATAAGGTCAATCTGCTGACCTCCGTACGCGCCAAAGCCGAAGGCTGCCCGATGGCGATCTGTCTGATCAATGATCCGACATTGACCAGCCTGATGCAGCCGCTGAATATTGATGCCTATATCAACCCGCGGATCACCACCGTCAGTTCTATTCTGCGCCACATCCGCCATGGCCGCGTGCGCGAGATTTATTCCATCGGCAACGCAGAAGCCGAAGTGATCGAAGCCCAGGTTCTGTCCACATCCCCAATCTGTGGTCACAACATCCGTGACATTGATTTCCCCGAAGGCGTGCTGATCGGGGCTTTGCGCAAAGGCAACAAGATCCTGCGTCCGACAGGCGGCACCCGCATTGATGAAGGCGACGTGATTGCGATGTTTGCCATGGCCGGTGACGTCAGCGAAGTCGAACGCCTGCTTCAGGTTTCGGTCGATTTCTTCTGATCATGGCGGAACGTATCCTTAAACTGCCATTCATGGTGCTTTTGATGGGCATTGCATCGCTTCTGATGTTTCCCGTCGCCATTGTCGGCACATTCATGGATGAAAGCCACACGGCGCGTGTGTTCTTTTATGGCGGGGTGCTGTTCCTGATCCTGACAATTCTGATTGCCATCGCAATGGAGCATAATGAAAACCGGTCAGTTCTGCGCAGTCATCTGCTGACACTGGCCGGGGCCTGGATATTGCTGCCCCTCATGTTGGCCGTGCCTTTTTACGAAGCGCTGCGCAATACCAGCTTTGCAAACGCTTACTTCGAAATGCTCTCCGCTTTTACGACAACCGGGGCAACGTTGTTTGATGACCCTGAACGCCTGCCCATGGCGCTGCATTTCTGGCGCAGCCTTGTGGGCTGGATGGGTGGTTTCTTCGTCTGGGTGATCGCAATTGCTATTCTTGCGCCCCTGAACCTTGGCGGGTTTGAAGTCACCGCGCGGTCACGTCTGTCACAGACCGGGAACTACTTTAACTGGATCGGCCGTGAGGCATCGCCCGCAAAGCGCCTGTCTCACCATGCGGGCAAGCTTGCGCCGGTTTATGGCGGTATCACAGCCGCACTTGGGGTGTTCCTCTATATCAGCGGGGAAAACGGATTTGTCGCCATGTGTCATGCAATGGCCGTGCTGTCGACAAGTGGCATTTCACCGGTTGGCGGACTCAGCGGCGCTGACAGCGGGTTTATTGGCGAAACCCTGATCTTCATCTTCCTGTTCTTCGCCATTTCCCGCCTGACTTTTGCCCCCGAAACGCAAAAAGACAGCCTTATACGGCTCGCCAGAGATCCTGAATTTCGTATGGGTATCGCGCTCGTCATTTCTGTGCCGACCCTTCTTTTCCTGCGCCACTGGTGGGGGGCACTGGAATTTGACGATCAGGAGAATCTGCCGCGAGCGATCAATGCGCTCTGGGGCGCGGCCTTTACGGTTCTTTCTTTTCTGACAACCACGGGTTTTGAAAGCCAGGCATGGTCCGAAGCCCGCGGCTGGTCAGGGCTGGCCACCCCAGGTCTGATCCTGATGGGGCTGGCGATGGTCGGCGGTGGCGTCGCGACAACGGCAGGAGGTGTAAAACTTCTACGGGTCTATGCGCTTTACAAACATGGCACCCAGGAAATGGAAACTCTTATACATCCAAGCATCGTCAGCGGTGTCGGTGAAAACACCCGCCACCTCGGACGACAAGGCGCTTATATGGCCTGGATCTTCTTTATGCTAATGGCCGTCAGCATTGCATTGATCAGCCTTGGGCTGTCCCTGACGGGGCTGGATTTTGAAACCTCCGTGGTTTTCGCGGTTTCCGCCCTTTCAACCACCGGACCGCTGGCCAGCGTGGCGATGACCCAACCGTTGTCCTGGGCCGAACTATCCGGCATGGGCCAGCTGATTTCAGCAATCGCAATGATCCTTGGCAGAATGGAAACCCTGGCGGTTATTGCGCTGCTTAACCCGGATTTCTGGCGTCGCTGACAGATTCCATGCAGAAAAGTGCAAAAGTCGGTTGCATATCGCTTTGTTTTCGGGCTGAAATAGAAAAGAAGGGAGGGCGCTTTTTCCGGATACATCATGGAAAAGGCCCCTGAAGGACGAATATTTGCCAACAGCATCGCAGAATTTGTGGTGCCGGGCCGGCGAGAACAACAAAAAAGGTAAAACCTATGGCTGCCGACAAGCAAAACCTCCAGGAAACATTTCTGAACCATGTGCGGAAAGCAAAAGTTCCTGTGACCATCTTTCTGATCAATGGCGTGAAACTGCAGGGTGTGATCTCCTGGTTTGACAATTTCTGCGTGCTTCTGCGCCGCGATGGTCAGTCCCAGCTGGTGTTCAAAGGCGCGATTTCCACAATCATGCCGTCCCAGCCGATCAGTCTCTATGAAGGTGAAGAAGAGTAACCTTTGGGCATTGAAAGACAGGAGCAGCCAACCCGTGCATGGGTGCTGCACCCCGATATAAAATCATCCGATCCGCGCAAAGACACCCGTCGCGCGCCACAACACGCGCTTGAAGAAGCCGTGTCTCTGGCGCGTGCGCTGCCTGCACTAGACGTCGTGGGGCAAACAATTGTTCCGCTGCCAAAAGTGCGGCCGGGCTATCTGTTTGGATCGGGTAAAACCAATGAACTTGGCAATATGCTGGCCGACCAGGAGGTCGAGCTTGTGCTTGTAGATGGGCCGTTGACGCCTGTGCAGCAGCGCAACCTTGAGAAATCCTGGGGCGTGAAGATCCTTGATCGCACGGGGTTGATCCTTGAGATCTTCTCAGACCGGGCCCAGACCCGTGAAGGCGTGCTGCAGGTCGAAATGGCCGCGCTGTCTTATCAGCGCACACGTCTTGTCCGCGCCTGGACCCACCTGGAACGCCAGCGGGGCGGGCTTGGCTTTGTTGGTGGTCCGGGGGAAACCCAGATCGAAGCCGACCGCCGCGCCATTGATGACCAGATTGTGCGTCTGCGCCGTCAGCTTGATAAAGTCGTAAAAACCCGCGATCTGCACCGGTCTGCACGGGCCAAAGTGCCTTATCCGATTGTTGCGCTTGTCGGCTATACCAACGCCGGAAAATCCACACTGTTCAACCACTTAACCGGCGCGGATGTTATGGCGAAAGACATGCTTTTCGCCACGCTGGACCCAACGATGCGGGCTGTCACACTGCCTTCGGGTAAGGATGTGATCCTGTCGGATACTGTGGGTTTCATTTCTGAACTGCCAACAGAACTTGTCGCGTCCTTCCGGGCAACGCTTGAAGAAGTCCTCAGTGCCGATCTCATTCTGCATGTGCGTGACATTTCGCATCCAGACACGGAAACCCAGGCGAAAGACGTTGAAGAAATCCTTGCAACCCTTGGAATTGGCGAAGAAACCAAGCGGTTTGAAGTCTGGAACAAGCTGGATCTTCTGGATGCTGATGGGCGCGAGGGGCTGCAAATCCGGGCGGAACGATCTGATGATCATTTCGCCATTTCAGCCGTCACAGGGCATGGTCTTGATGATCTTCTGACGCAGGTGTCAGAGGCGTTGACCGATCCGAAGACAGAAGAAACCCTTCTGTTGCCCTGGTCAGATGGTCGCAAACGCGCCTGGCTCTTTGATCAGGGCGTGGTTGAAGAGGAACGTCAGACAGAGGAAGGGTTCGAGCTGGATCTTCTCTGGACGGCCCGACAAAAGAAACGCTTCCGGGAGCTTTGAACTAGCCCCGGAAGCTTCTGCTTTCACATCACTCTGAAATCTCAGCCGGGGTCAGCACACTGATCCCGGCGTTTGCTGCACGTGCAAGGTCCGGGTCCAGAGACATCGGGATATATTCGCCCCGACGCCAGAGTTCCCCCAGGTTGTCATAGAAACGTGACAGCGGGTGGCCGGACTGACCCGTGGACAGGACAAACACCGAACTGTCGGGGTCCGCAAAATCGTAAACACCGCGATAGCTGGCGGCATGTACGTTTGCGTAAGGGTTCTTACCACTGCCGATCATCCGGCCACGCATCAGGGCTTCGTCACTGCCGCTGGTGGACTGGCGAATATTCACGATCCAGCCCAGCACACCATTATCACCCAGAACAGGATGATCCTGCCAGGCTTCATGCTGATCGCCCCAGCGCTGGCTTTCCGGCGTGCCGCCGATGTTCTCATCAATCCAGATCAAGGCTTCATCCAGCGCAAGCTGCGCCATATCTGGGCAGGTTTCGACGTTGCTTGTCTGCACGATGTCACACCAGCGCGACGCACCGTCAATGTCACGGAACACCCGTTCCAGAAACAGAGGTTCCACAGATGTAAACGCATCTGCCATATCGCCCAGATCATCGCGGATCAGACGATCCTGCAGGTGGCGCATCCAGGTGGCATACAACAGAGGTTCCGGCAGATGTTCGTTCATCTCACCATTCCAGACAGACAGCAGTTCCAGGGCCTGATGCCTGCGACGTTCTGACGTGCCATCAGGGGCAGGGGGTCCGCTATACCAAAGCTCTGCCCCGACCAGGGCAAGCAGGGTCCTGGCGGCGGTGGAAACTTCATCCAGCTGCACATCAATAAAGCTGTCCCGCGTATGTACGCGGCGGTTTTGCATCAGGAACTTCCAGCGCTGCACCCGCTGGCTGTCGCCCCAGTTAAAGGTCATATGGCGGGGAAAGGGCGCATCTGTAATTTTGTTGTTTGTATTCCCGACAATGCCGCCATCAGGATCAATAAATTCGGGGTTCTGATCATAGGGCAGACGTCCCTGCCACTGATTGAACGCAATAGACCCAAGCGATGGAATACGCCCCTGGCCGGTCTGACGAAACCCGCGACGTGGGAATGCCCCAAGGGTTTTCAGCGCAACACGCCCGCTTTCCGCAATCGTCAGATTGATAGACGGGGCAATCATGGCCTCACCAGCATCAATCGCAGTTTCAATACTATGCGCTTGTGAAATCCCGATAATTGCCGCAACCGATGTATCGGCCGGGGAAAGCGCGGTCCAGGATACAGCCGCAACATGATTGGGCGGGGTGACATCCCCGACACTATAATGCCAGGCAGGCAGGATCGGGCCATTGTCGCTCCAGCGCAGGGTAATCTGTCTTGGGGCGGCGTCCCGAATGCGGATCGTTTCTTCACGCGTCGTGAATTCACGGGGGCCAGACGGGCTGACATATTCACTGCGGTTTTCAGGGTTCAGCTCTTCCAGAAAAATATCCAGATCATCCAATGTGCTGGCGCTGAAGCCCCAGGCCAGATCTGTATTCCGTCCGGACCAGATGCCGGGAATCCCCGGAACTGTTGCACCGATCAGACCGCCACGCGCAAGCTCCAGTCGGGCCAGATACCAGATCGCCGGGGCTGTCAGGTCGAAATGCGGATCATTCGCAAGCAGGCTTGCACCGGTGGCTGAACGGGACGGTGCTGCCGCAAAGACGTTGGACGCACCGACAAACGCGCGATGCGGAAAGGGTGACAAGGGCAAATCCGGTGAAGTCAGATCAGACGCAGAGGCCACCGTTGCCTGCCCCGGGATCGCGCGCATATCAGGCACATCTGTTATACGGTTTTGCCGCGCAGGTGACACAGCAGCAGACCCGACAGCGTCCAGTTCTGCAACAGCGTCGCCGGGAATGTCCGGCAGAAGGTCTTTAAGCTGGTCCGGCGTCAGGAACAGGGCCATCCGGGCACGCAGGACTTCCTGTTCAAAAGCGCCAGACATCCGCAGGGCCATCAGTTTGACCATGGCGATACTGTCTGCCGGCTGCCAGGGTTCAACGATTGAAGGATAGAGGAAAAATTCAGGTGCACCACGCCCCAGCGATTCAGCATTCACTGTATCAATCCAGGCATTCACACCCGCAGCATAGGCCTCAAGCACAGCAAGCGTTTCTGCATCCTGCACCGCAAGTGATTGCTGCGCCGTGCCGTAAAGCCCCAGCCGGCGCATCAGTTCATCCGTATCAGCGGTATCTTCACCGAAGACTTCTGACAAACGCCCCTGGGCCGTCCGCCGGGCAACAACCATCTGCCAGAGCCGGTCCTGCGCATGCACAAACCCCAGCCCGAACCAGGCCTCTGTGTCACTGCTGGCAAAGATATGCGGGACAGCCGCGTTGGACCGAATGATCTCAATCGGTTCAGACAAACCTGTCACGGAATAATCGGCGTCATATTCAGGCAATGATCGTGTCGCGAGATAATAAACCAGAACCGCTGACACGGCAGAAAGGATCACTGCTGAGACAAAAATTCTATATGTCCAGCGCATTAGTCGTGCCATCTGACCGCCTCTGTAATTGTTTTCCGGAAGGGTCCGGAATTGACCTTTTAAGCTTTCCACTTCATTACGAAATGGACATCTGAAAAGCAATTCAAAGAAATGGGGAAGATCATGGCAAAACTGGCGTTCCTGGGGCTGGGCGTGATGGGGTATCCGATGGCCGGGCACCTTGTAAAAGCAGGGCATGAGCTGACGGTTTACAACCGGACAACGGCAAAATCTGAAAACTGGGTCAAAGAACATAGCGGCAATTTTGCGCCGACTCCGCGCGAAGCTTCGGCGGATGCGCAAGTGGTGTTCTGTTGCGTGGGCAATGATGACGATCTGCGTTCTGTCTGTCTTGGGGAAGATGGTGCTTTCGCGGGCATGGCAGAAGGCAGCATTTTTGTTGATCACACCACGGTTTCTGCCAGGATCACAAAAGAACTGCATGACATCGCGGCCCAAAAAGGCATTTCATTTGTGGATGCGCCCGTATCTGGCGGCCAGTCCGGTGCCGAGAACGGCGTGCTGTCTGTCATGTGTGGCGGGGCGCAGGCCGATTATGACTGCGTGGAACCCATGATTGACGCCTTTGCCGGGATTTGCCGCCGGATCGGCGAAAGCGGTTCTGGTCAGTTTACCAAAATGTGCAATCAGATTGCCATCGCCGGGGCGGTGCAGGGCCTGTCAGAAGCTTTGCATTTCGCTGAGAAAGAAGGCCTTGACGGGCGCGCTGTTGTTGAAGTCATCAGCAAAGGCGCTGCGGGCAGCTGGCAGATGGTGAACCGCCATGAAACCATGCTGGATGATCACTTTGATTACGGTTTTGCCGTGGACTGGATGCGTAAAGATCTGCGGATCTGCATGGATGCCGCGGATGAAAACGGCGCAAGCCTGCCGGTCACGGCACTGGTGGATCAGTTCTATAAAGACGTTCAGAAAATGGGCGGCGGGCGCTGGGATACATCCAGCTTGTTTAAACGCCTGCAAAAGCTCTGATCAAAATAAAAGCCGCCTTTTCAATAGAAAGGGCGGCTTTCTTATTTCTGTATTAACCCGGATTTAAGGGATGATACGGGTATATTTTGTACCTTCAAGGCTGGCGCCGATATGCAACCCGGCCTGGCCAAAGATCACCGCAATCACCGGCGACAGAACTGTGGTGGTATCTGTGGAAATGTCGCCGCCCTGATCAGACACCGCATATTCCAGATCGGCACCTGCCGCCCAGCCATGGCTGTTACGGAAGTCATAAAGCGATTCATTGGTCATAAAGAACAGCACATGGGCAAACTGCTTTGCGCCAATCTGCAGGCCAAAGCTGCCGGAGGCTGCAGAATAATAGTCAACGGTTGCGCCATTGATCTGCAACGCGCCACGGCCGAAAGATCCGCCAATGCCAAATCCGGCCTCGGTGATCAGGGGCATCACCAGCATGCCGACGGCTTTTTGTGCCAGATCACGTGTGCCGGGATATTGCGCATACATGTGCTGCACGGTCTGGGATACGCGGGTATCAATACGCGATGCCCCACCAGAGCTGACGCCATTGCCACAGGCTGTGGTGGTTGCAAGGGCTGCACCGGAAATCAGAAAGTTCCGACGCGTGGATGTGTTTTGGGAATTGCTCATATTTTGCTCCGCCTCAGGTTGAGATTGGGTGTTTTCACCCTTTAAACGCAAGGTAGATCAATTCGTGTAAGCTGTCACCTGCATTCGTTACACATGCCGCAGGCTGGCAAAACCCCGCACATAAAAAGCCCCGCACAACGGCGGGGCTTCTCAGGCAACGGGAGGGAAAATCAGTGACGGAAGCTTTTGATTTCGCCACTGTCCAGTTTGGCCTGATACTTTTTCATTTCCCGCTTCACAACGGGGGCCAGGAAGTAAAGCCCCAGGATGTTTGGCACACAGATCAGGAAGACCAGCGCATCAGAGATATCCAGGATCGGTCCCAGCTGCACCATGCAGCCCAGGGCCACGAAGACACAGAAGATGACCTTGTAAACCATCTGGCTGCCTTCGCCTTCGCCGAACAGGTAGGTCCAGCCCTTCAGCCCGTAGTAGGACCATGAGATCATGGTTGAGAAAGCAAACAGCAGGGCCGCGATTGCCAGCGGTGTCGGGAACCAGGAGAACTGACGTTCAAACGCCGCAGATGTCATGGCAACACCGGTTGCATCACCGGCAAAGTTCGGGTCTGCGACCTGGCTTGTGCCAATCACCAGCGCCGTAATCGTACAGATCACAATCGTGTCGATGAAAGGTTCCAGCAGGGACACATAGCCTTCTGTCACGGGCTCAGATGTTTTCACCGCAGAATGCGCGATAGACGCAGAACCAATGCCGGCCTCGTTTGAGAACACAGCACGCTGGAAACCAATGATCAAGGCACCCAGGGCGCCACCGGCAACGCCTTCACCTGTGAAAGCACCGGTAAAGATGTTGGAAATCGCCTGTGGCAGAGCCGGGAAGTTCATCAGGATCACGATGATCGCGAAGACACAGTAGAACACCGCCATAAACGGCACGACTTTCTCAGTCACACGGGCAATGGATTTGATCCCGCCGATGATCACAGCAAACACAACCGCTGCCAGGATCAGGCCAACCAGCCAGCCCAGACCGTCCAGTGCACCATTTGCCACTGTGTTCAGCTGAACATAGGCCTGGTTGGACTGGAACATATTACCAATGCCAAGCGCACCAATGCAGATACCAACCGCGTAGAACACACCAAGGAAGCGCCCAAGGCCGGGTTTTCCGATTTCGTTAAAACCCTTGTCCAGGTAATACATCGGACCACCGGAAACAGAGCCATCTTCATTTTCAAGGCGATATTTCACACCCAGGGTACATTCCACAAATTTCGTGGACATGCCCAGAAGACCGGCAACGATCAGCCAGAAGGTTGCACCAGCACCACCAACGGTCACAGCAACAGCAACACCACCGATGTTACCAATGCCAACGGTGCCGGAAACGGCTGTCGCAAGCGCCTGAAAGTGGCTGACTTCACCGGATGAATTCGGATCAGCATAATCGCCGCGCACCAGTTTGATCGCATGACCAAAGCCACGCAGATTGATAAAGCCCATATAGACGGTGAAGAACACCGCACCGATCACAAGCCAAAGCACAACGATTGGCAGTTGCGCACCAAACAGCGGGATTTTCACAAAAACAACAGAGCCAATGAAAGAGGCCAGAGGTTTTGTAATGTCGTTAATGGTTTCGTCAATTCCGGCAGTTGCCGGCAGGGTGAATAGAATAAGTGCCACAAGTGACATCAAAACGCGTTTCATTTTATGTCCTTTTCCTTACGGCACAACCACAACCGGAACCGGCGAAGTCTGAATGAGATTGCCCGCAACGGATCCGAAAATCAGGGATTTGATCCCGCTTTCGCCGCGACGGCCGATGACGATCTGTGCAACATCATGTTCTTTCGCCAGACGGATCAGAGTTTCCGCAGGCGGGCCATGTTGTACCACCGTTTCAACTTCAATACCCGCATCGCGCAAACGATCGGCGGCGGGACCAACAACCGACGTTGTCGCTCTTTCGATTTCCTGTTCACGGCGCTTATGACGCTGTGCATTTTCTTCGGGTGTGTTGAACGAATAGGCGGACCATTCGATCACATAGGTCAGCAGGATCTTCGATCCGCCAAGCTTCGCACGTGCTATGGCATGGGCGGTTGCGCGGTGACTTCCGTCACTTCCGTCCACGGCCAGCAAAACAGTATTAGACATGTTTTCCCTCGCTGTTTGTACTTATTAAGTGCCGCTGATCTTTGTCAGCTTCCGGTACCTTCAGAAGAATTCTGATCCGCACAGCCTGATTGACCTAGGGGAAGGGCGGTAGGGCCAGTTTTGGGGAAAACGATAGCAAAAATGGACTGAAACCGACGGTAACAGCCCATTTATGGCGCATATTGCAAATCAATGTGGCGAAATTGTTGCGATCAGCCGTTCAGGATCTTCGCGGCTTCCGGTGCAAAATAGGTCAGAATGCCATCACAGCCCGCGCGTTTAAACGCCATCAGGCTTTCCAGCATGACTTTCTCACCGTCGATCCAGCCGTTCTGTGCCGCGGCCTTCACCATCGCATATTCACCGGACACCTGATAGGCAAAGACCGGCACGCCAAATTCAGTTTTCGCACGCTGGCAGATGTCCAGATAGGGCATGCCCGGCTTTACCATAATCATATCCGCACCTTCAGACAGGTCACGTGCAACCAGGCGCATGGCTTCATCCGAATTGCCCGGATCCATTTGATAGGTTTTCTTGTCACCTTTCAGAGCACCAGATGCGCCAACCGCATCGCGGAATGGCCCGTAAAAAGCCGACGCATATTTCGCAGTATAGCTGAGGATCGAAACATTCTGATGCCCCTCAGCCTCAAGCGCTGTGCGGATCGCACCAATACGCCCGTCCATCATGTCAGATGGGCCAAGAATATCGGCCCCGGCCTCAGCCTGGGCAAGGCCCATTTTTACAAGCGCTTCAACCGTCTGATCATTCACGATCTGACCATCCACAACATAACCGTCATGCCCGTTGATATTATAGGGGTCCAGGGCAATATCGGTCATCACCAGCATGTCTGGCACCGCATCTTTGACCGCGCGAATGGCCTGGTTTGACAGGTTGTCGGGGTTCCAGGCCTCGGCGCAGTCTTCAGTCTTCAGGGCCGGATCTGTGTAAGGAAAGATGCAAATCGCCGGAATACCCAGCGCATAAGCTTCTTTTGCGGCCTGCGCCAGAAGATCCACAGACAAGCGTTCCACACCCGGCATAGATACCACCGCATCCCGTTGACCTTTGCCAGCGGTCACAAACACCGGCCAGATGAAATCATCACTGGTCAGCGTATTTTCACGTACCAGACGACGCAGCGCATCAGATTTACGCAGACGGCGCAGGCGGGAAGCAGGGAAGGGCGGAACAATCGGTGATGTCATTGTGAACCTCTTTTCGTCGCGTAAGAGTTCGCATGGATTGCACGCAGGCTCAAGCTGTCTTATGCATTCCTCAGACCCCGGGCGATCCGCTGGCAGGTCGCTGAAACTGATGAGGTCCCGTTGGATATCTACGACAGTGTTTTTGAGCTGATCGACATGCGATCATTCTCCAACCTCTGGTATTGGATTGTGCTCGCTGTCATGTGGTCCTCTGCCAGTCACTGGGTTCTTGGCGTGCCTTATGATGTGGTGCAGCGCGCCCGCAATCAGCTTAACAACGGGCCGTCCGATCAGTCCCGGGATGCATTGAACGATCTGGAAGATCTGGTGCGTCTGAACATCAACCGGATGACCTATATCTCGGATCTGTCGGGTCTCTGGCTGATGAGCTTTCTGTTCTTCCTTCTCAGCAGTCTGTTTATGCTGGGGTTCGTTTACCGGCTGGAATTTTCCCAGGCGCTGTTTCTGCTGCTGTGCCCGCTGTCTGTCGTGATCCTGCTGACCGTGCGCAAAGCCCTGGAAATACACCAGGATTCGCCTGACGGGGCGGACCTGATCAACCATCTCGGACGGCTGCGCTTTCAGACACAGCTGATCGGGATGTTTTCTATTCTGGTAACTTCCATGTGGGGCATGTATCAGAACATTTCAGCGATGGTTCTGGGCCTTTGACCCGGATATTTTGACCAGGGGCGCAGGAAAATGGCAACTGAAAAAGTAACATTGGGCGGTGCACCTGAAGGCTATGATGCGCTGCTGATCGCCCGTGAAATTGCGAAAAAGAACCGTCCGGTTGTGCATATCGCACGCGATGACAAACGGCTGGCACAAATGCGTGCCGCCCTCGCTTTCTTTGCACCTCAGCTGACGGTTCTGGATTTCCCGGCCTGGGATTGCCTGGCCTATGACCGTATTTCCCCCAATGCCGCAATTTCCGCCGCCCGTATGGCAACACTTGCCGGGCTTGCCCAGGGCGTAAAAGGGCCCTTTGTCCTGCTGACCACGCTAAAGGCCGCAACCCAGAAAATCCCGGCCCGTGAGGTCCTGCAAAACGCCAGTTTCACCGCGAATGTCGGCGAACGGGTGAACGAAACCCATCTGCGTGACTTCCTGGTGCGCATGGGGTTTTCACAGACATCGACAGTGATGGAACCCGGCGATTACGCCCTGCGCGGCGGCATCGTTGATATTTTCCCGCCAACCGGTGGCGAAGGCGGACAACCCGTGCGGCTTGATTTCTTTGGCGACATCCTGGACGGTGCCCGCCATTTTGATCCGGCCACACAACGCACAACCCAACAGCTTGATAAGATTGAACTTGCGCCCGTGTCCGAGGTCATCCTGGATGACGCCGCCATCACGAGGTTCCGCCAGAATTACCGCATTGAATTTGGCGCTGCCGGCACCGATGATCCGCTGTATGAACATGTAAGCGCAGGTATGAAATACGCCGGTGTTGAACACTGGCTGCCGTTTTTCCATGAACGCCTGGAAACCCTGTTTGATTATCTGCCGGATGCCTCAATCGCCTTAGATGATCAGGCGGATGCGATGATTGACTCGCGTTGGGACATGATCGCAGATCAATATGAAACCCGTACGATTGCCATGAAAGACCGCAATCGGATGGATACGATCTATAAGCCCGTGCCGCCGGCGATGATGTATCTTGATGCCGATGCTTTTGCGGACGCAGCGCAGGATCATCGTCTGTTGCAGCTTTCACCGCTGCAACAGGCACCGGGGCCAGGCATGACAGATTCCGGTGGTCGCATCGGGCGCAATTTCTCACCAGAACGCCAGGTTGAAAGCGTCAGCCTTTTCAGCGCCCTGAAAGATCATGTTCAGGTGAAACGTCAAAGCGGGCAGGTGGTGATTGCCTCCTGGTCCGAAGGCGCGCGGGAACGGCTTGGCGGCCTTATGGCGGATGAAGGCCTGACCGGTGCCACAGAAATCAAAGACTACCGCGATATTCCTGAAGGCGAAGGTGGCGTTTTCCTTGCGATCTGGCCGCTTGAGGCCGGTTTCGAAGCACCTGGACTGACGGTGATCTCAGAACAGGATGTTCTGGGTGATCGCCTGATCCGCGCACCAAAACGCAAACGCCGGGCTGAAAACTTCCTGACCGAAGCACAAAGCCTGTCCCCTGGTGATCTGGTCGTGCATGTCGATCACGGGGTTGGGCGCTATAACGGGCTTGAAACCGTCACCGCCATGGGCGCGCCGCATGACTGTATTGCGCTGGAATATGCTGGCGGCGACCGCCTGTTCCTGCCTGTTGAAAACATAGAACTTCTTTCAAAATTTGGCGCCGATGAAGGCCTTCTGGATAAGCTTGGCGGCGGGGCCTGGCAGGCGAAAAAGGCGAAGCTGAAAGAACGCATTCGCCAGATTGCCGATAAACTGATCCGCATCGCTGCAGAACGTGCCCTGCGATCCGGGCAGATCATGGAGCCGCCCCAGGAAATCTGGGAAGCTTTCGCCGCACGTTTTCCCTATCAGGAAACCGAAGATCAGCTGGGCGCGATTGAAGATGTCCTTGGTGATCTTGCCTCGGGTCAACCGATGGATCGTCTGGTCTGTGGGGACGTGGGCTTTGGCAAAACCGAAGTCGCCATGCGCGCCGCTTTTGTAGCCGCCATGTCCGGCACGCAGGTCGCGGTGATTGCGCCGACAACTTTGCTTGCGCGCCAACACTTTAAAAGCTTTTCAGAACGCTTCCGCGGCTTCCCGATTGAAGTCCGGCAACTGTCGAAATTCGTCACCGCCAAAGACGCCGAAAACACCCGCAAAGGCATGGATGAGGGCACGGTTGATATTGTCATCGGCACCCATGCGTTGTTGGCGAAAAACATTCGTTTTCAAAACCTTGGCCTGATGATTATTGATGAGGAACAGCATTTCGGCGTGACCCATAAAGAACGGCTGAAATCCATGCGTTCAGATGTGCATGTGCTGACCCTGACCGCGACACCAATCCCGCGCACGCTGCAGATGTCGCTGTCTGGTGTGCGCGAACTGTCAATCATTGGCACACCGCCCGTCGACCGCCTGGCGATCCGCACATACGTCAGTGAATTTGACGGCGTTACCATCCGCGAAGCCCTGTTGCGCGAACATTATCGCGGCGGGCAAAGCTTTTACGTTGTGCCGCGCATCAAAGACCTGAAAGAGATCGAAAACTTCCTGACCGATCACGTGCCGGAAGTCAGCTTTGTCACCGCCAGCGGCCAGATGGCAGCGGGTGAGCTGGATGACCGTATGAACGCCTTTTACGACGGAAAATATGATGTGCTTCTGGCCACAACCATTGTCGAAAGTGGCCTGGATATTCCAACGGCAAACACCATGATCATCCACCGGGCCGATATGTTTGGTCTGGCGCAGTTGTATCAGATCCGTGGTCGCGTCGGGCGTTCTAAAACAAGGGCTTACGCCTATCTGACAACCCGTCCGCGCATTCCGCTGACCCAGACAGCGCAGAAACGTCTGCGGGTGATTGGCAGCCTTGACAGCCTTGGCGCAGGTTTCACGCTGGCCAGCCAGGATCTGGATATTCGCGGGGCGGGCAACCTGATTGGCGAAGAACAATCCGGCCAGATGCGCGAAGTCGGTTATGAGCTGTATCAAAGCATGCTGGAAGAAGCCGTCGCCAAGATCAAATCCGGCCAGATGGAAGGTCTGACAGATGATGACGGCCAATGGTCACCGGTGATTAACCTTGGCGTGCCCGTGCTGATCCCGGAAGCTTACGTTCAGGATCTCGACGTGCGCCTTGGCCTGTATCGTCGCCTGTCCGGTCTGACCACCAAGGTTGAACTGGAAGGGTTTGCCGCCGAACTGATTGACCGTTTTGGGAAGCTCCCGAAAGAGGTCAACACATTGATGCTGGTGGTGCGCATCAAAGCCATGTGTAAACGGGCAGGGATCGCGAAACTGGATGGCGGGCCAAAAGGCGCAACAATCCAGTTCCACAACGATAAATTCGCATCCCCCACGGGGCTTGTGGAATTTGTGCAGGCGCAGAATGGTCTGGCAAAGATCCGTGACAACAAAATCGTTGTGCGCCGTGACTGGGCAAAGACCGCTGATAAAATCAAAGGTGCCTTTGCGATTGCCCGGGATCTGGCGGAAAAGGTGAAGGCTGAAAAGGCGCGCGTTAAGAAAGGTTAATCTGTCGCATCGCAGGTACAATCTGGACGTGTTAGTTGCTTTTTCATTATGAAAAAGACAATTCTTCTGGCTTGTATTGCCTCCGCTTTCATTGCTGATCTTGCTACAGCAAATCCTGATGACACGGCCCCTCAGGGGATAAGCGCCTTTGAGTTAAGTGAGTTTCTTGTTGCCCAAAACTGGGATTGCTCACGTAAAACCTGCTCGCAGATTTCAAGCTGTGCTGAGGCCTGTTACAAACTTACAGTTTGCGGCCACCGCCGCCGGGATGGCGACGGTGATGGTATACCCTGTGAAAGCCTGTGCAGCAGCCGTTGCCGTTAACCAGCGTTGTGACTGATACGTTCCAGATTTTTGATCTGCAGCATAATCAACCAGCCCAGTCCCGTGCAGACCACAGAACCAACCGCAAGGGGCAGGTAGCTGCCGTTAAAGCTCAGCCCGATGGGGGCGGCAATTGCGACGCCGATCACAGTTGAAACAGCACCGATGATCGAGGCTGCCATACCCGCGATATGCCCCATGGGTTCCATCGCAAGCGCGTTGAGGTTGCCCATGGTAAAGCCCAGCATAAAGAACAGCGAGGTTGACCAGAAGAACCACGCCGGGAAGGCCATCCATTGCGGCCACAAATCAAACGCGCCCATGAAGATCATCACAAGAGACACGCCAAGCTGTGTCAGAAGCGCACCAGAAATCAGCGCCCTCATCCCCATGCGCACAACAAGTTTCGCGTTGATCATGCTGGCGCTGGCAGAAATCACGGCAGAGGCACCAAACCAGAACGGGAATTCAGCTTCGCGATGAAAGGTGATGTCATAAATCTGATGGGTTGAGGAAATCAGCGCCATCAACAGGCCAAAGATCAGGGTTTGCACAAGGGTGGAAAGCAGAAACATCCGGTTGCTGAACGCTTCCCGGATCGCATAGGCAAAACGCTTTGCCTCCAGCGGGATACGTTGATCGCGGGGCAGGGTTTCGCCCTGACGGATGTAAACCCAAAGCGCCGAGACAATGGAAAACACCATAAAGGCCATGAAAATGCCACGCCAGGAACTGACAGCGATAATCAGTGCGCCCATGGCCGGTGCGATTGCGGGTACAAGCGAGAACACCATCATCGCAAACGACATAAGCTTCGCCATTTGACGCCCGGAATAAAGATCCCGCACAATCGCCATCGCCACCACACGTGGCCCGGCCGCGCCAAGCCCCTGCAGGGCCCGGCCGATCAACAGCCCCTCAGCAGACTGGCTGTACCAGGCCAGGAACGCCCCCAAAATATAGACGGCAGCCCCACCCAGCAGAACCGGCCGACGCCCGAAAGCATCTGACAGGGGGCCTGTGAAAAACGTGCCAATCCCCATACCAAACACAAAGCTGGTGACCACAAGCTGCGCCCGGTTGGTATCCTCTGGCGTCAGCTCTGCCGCGATGGACGGCAGGCCCGGCAACATGGCATCAATGGAAAAGGCGATTGTGGCAAAAAGCATCGCAATCAGCGCCACGAATTCTGCCATGGGCAGGCGCGGGGGCATATCAGGATGTATGGGCGTATCAGATTGCATCAAGAGAGCTTTCAGGAAGAGGTTTAAAATACAGGTAAATCGCGGCAGCCCAGATCATAAGTTCGGCACCAAACGTCCAGTGCAGAATGAAAGACCAGACCCAGTTGTCATAGCGCGCGGGCACTGTGACAACTTCGTAAAGTGTGTCGTTCAGCGGCCAAAGCCACATAATACTGCCGGTGAACGTGTCCAGCACGACATGCATAAAAATCGCACCAAAGAACAGGCAGGCCGCCTGCATCACCGGGAAATTTACCCGTGGGCGAATGACCCGGTAAAGAAACGCCAGTGTAATCAGGGCAACAGGCAGCCAGAACCCGGGCGCATGCACCCAGTATTTATGGTGATGAAAGGCCCGGTTATCGACCAGATGGAACCAGAACATATCAAAATCTGGCAGAACTGCCCCCAGCAATGCAAAAGGCATCAGCTGACGCGGCGCAGGCGTCAGCTTTGCCAGCACATAACCAGAAGGCAGATGCGCGGTGATCATTCCTCAACCGCGTCGTTGGGCTGATCTTCCAGCTGTCCCATGATCTCTTCAATCACGTTCCCCCAAAGTTCAGGGGGTTGGGCACCGGACAGAACATGTTGATTATCAATGATAAAGCAAGGAACACCACTGACGCCGCGTTCACGGGCATGGGCATCGCGCTGACGGATATCATCAACGTCAGCATCAGATTTCAGCAGATGACCAACCACCATTTTATCCATACCGCATTCGCCTGCGATCTCGGCCAGAACGTCTTTGTCGCCAATATCACGACCATCGGTGAAATAGGCTTTAAACAGCGCGGATTTCACCAGGGTTTGTTTGCTTTCAATCCCAGCCCAATGGATCAGGCGGTGGGCATCCAACGTGTTGGGCGTGCGCTGAATATCATCAAAGTTGATCTCAAGACCTGCCGTTTTGGCGTGTTCCACAACCGGCGTATAGGCCTTCAGCGCGCCATCCTTACCGCCAAACTTACCTTCCAGATAAGCGCGACGATCCATACCTTCTGACGGCATCTCAGGGTTCAGCTGAAAAGGATGCCATTCAATCGTGAACGGATGGTCCGGGTGTTTTTCCAGGGCGCGATCAAGGTAGGACTTACCAATAAAGCACCACGGACAGATCGGATCAGAGATAATATCCAGTTTAATCATTGACTTGCCTTCCAGTCTTCGCGCAACTTCCGGCGCAGTATTTTATTGTTTGCACCGCGGGGCACGGCAGATATGGGCATGAACATGCGCGGCATCTTGTAATGCGCCAGCTGTTCCGACAACCAGGTTTTCAGAACATCTTCACCAGGATCATCTGATGCCACGTAAAACGCCGCGATGACGCTAACATCCGCTTTTACCGGCAATTCCACAACCGCGCATTCCTGCACAGAAGGATGTTGGGTCAGTGCAGATTCAATCTCAATCGGGGATACGCGAAAACCACCGGCATTCATCATATCGTCCGCACGTCCCAGATAGGTGATGGCCCTGGTTTCATCCATAGAACCACTGTCCCCGGTGCGAAACCAATCCCTGGTGAAACGCGCGGCCGTGTCTTCCGGCGCGTTCAGATAGGATAACATCAGGCCGGGATCTGACCGGTTGATGCAGATTTCGCCTTCTTTCCCCTGTACTACGGGCTGATTATCATCCCCAAGGATCGCCACATGACGGCCCGGCTGTGGGTGGCCCAGGCTACCTGCAGGGGCCGGATGGTCTGGTGCACCTGAGATAAAGGTAGAACATTCAGACATGCCAAATGCTTCGTAGATTTTGGTATCGGTTGCCTGGTTCCAGGCCTGACGCGTACTGTCAGGCAGTTTTTCACCAGCGGAAAGCCCGTGGCGCAAATCCGGTAGATTCAGGTTTTCTTTGGACTTTAAGATTTGCCGGTAAACACCTGGTGCAGCGGCAAAAATACTTGCCGAATGTTCAGCCATAAGCCCCGTCAGATCCGCAGGCGGCGTGCCTGGTTCAGGGATCAGCGCGGTTGCACCCATGGTCCAGGGATCCATCAGACCGGTTCCCAATGTGTAGGTCCAGTTGAACGCGCCAGCATGCATCAGGCGATCCTGTTGCGTCAGCCCGTACCACCCCTGCATCATCATCTGACGGGCCAGAATGGCGCGATGCGCGTGACAAACCGCGCGCTGCACACCAGAGGTGCCCGAGGTGAAGATAATATACGCCAGACGGTTCGGATCACCCATATTGTAATCCGCAGGCGACAGGCTGTGCATCGGTTCAAGCGCATCGGCCATTAACACATTACAGGGCGGCTGATCCGGCAGGGCGACGCCGGGGCTTGCGATGATCAGGGCAGGCTGAACCACATCACACAGCTTTGCGACCTCTGGCCCGGTCAGCTGTGCTGCGGTGGGCACAGGCACAAGCCCGACGGCGATACAAGCCAGATAACACAGTGGAAATTCCGGCGTATTGCCAAGCCGCATCAGCACAGCGTCGCCGGGTTTCAGACCTGCACCCAGCAAGCCGGTCCCAATCCCACGCACAGCACTTTCGAGTTGCGTAAAGGTCAGCACATCCTTGCCACCGGCACGGATCACTTCCAGCGCAGATTTGCCCCCAAGGTCGGCTGCATGTTGCAACACCCAGGCGGCCATATTGAAGGACTCTGGCAACGCAGGCGGCGTGCCGTTTTTAAATTCGGAAAGCATAAAAACTGGCTACGCCTGCAAGGCCCGCGTTGCAAGGGGCCTGCATAAAAAAGGGCGCCTGACGCGGCGCCCTTTGGTTCAGAACCAGCCTTTGACCGTGCGGGAACCGGAAGAAATATCTTCGCCGATGCCTTCAACCGTGCCGCAGGCCGACAGGCAAAGTGCAATTGAAATCAATGTGATACGCAGCATTATCATTCCTCCCACCACCAGACATCCGGATGAAACCCAAGGTAATCACCATAAATCGGCAGATCTTCCGGATAGTGCAGTTCCACCGAATGCGCGAGGTAGCTTTGTGGGTTATGCCAGACCGGAACTACATAGCGCCCGCTTGCAATCACACGATCCAATGCGCGCGTGGCGGCAACGAAGCCGTCCTGGGTCTGTGCATTTAACATGGATTGCAACAGCGCATCAATGGCCGGGTTATCCGCACCCATCCAGTTCCGGGAACCGGGGGTATCCGTAGCATCACTGCCCCAGATCGCCAGCTGTTCATTGCCCGGCGACAGGGACGCCGAGCGACGATAATAGGTCATGCCAAAATCGAAACGATCGGTGCGTTCTTTATACTGCGCACCATCGACAACGGTGATGGTCGGCGTAATGCCAACACGGGCCAGGGCCTCTGCGTAGATATCAATGGTTGATTGAACTTCGCTGCTGCCCTGACTCAGCAGGATTTCGAAGGTGAAAACCTCGCCCGTAGTATTTCTCATCACGCCATCCTGGATGGTCCAGCCAGCGTCCTCAAACAGCGTAATCGCACGGCGCAGATCACGACGGTTGCGTTCAGAACTGCTGCCTTCTGCCAGGGTGTAACCGTCCAGCGCACCCGGCAGCAGATGTTCCGCATGGGGTTCAAGCAACGCGCGAACATCGCCTTCAGCCGGACCTTCCTTCATACCCAGCAGGGAGTTTGAGAAATACGATGTCACCCGCGGCGCATCTGCACCGACAAGGGTTTCACTGATGAACGGGTAGTTCAGCAGGGTGATCATCGCCTCACGCACGCGCCAGTCCGCGAACTGGGGCAGGCGGGTGTTCATGACATAGCCGGTGATACCTGTCGGGCGTTCATGCGGAATTTCAGACAGGACCACTTCGCCATTCTGAACAGCGGGGAAATCAAACTGCGTGCGCCATTTTTCCGAATTTGTTTCACGGAATGTGTTGATTTCACCGGCCTTAAACGCCTCAAACATCACGGCGGCGTCGGTGAAAAATTCCAGCCGGACTTCATCAACATTGTTGGTGCCCCGACGGAAAGGCAGATCTTTGCCCCAGTAATCAGGGTTGCGGGTCAGGGTGACAGACCGCCCGGCATCAAAATCAGTGATAATATAAGGGGCCGAGGCAACAGGAATGACATCAAGCCCGCTTTCAGTGAAATCCTGACCGTCCCATTGTGCTTTTTGCAGGATCGGACGCATACCAATGATCAGGGCAAGTTCAGGTTCCGGCTGTTTAAACGTAAAGCGGATACTGTTTTCACCGGTAATTTCAGCTGTTTCCACCTTATCCCAAAGCCCGCGATAACGGCCATGGCCCTCTGTTCCCAGGGTTTCATAAGACCAAAGCACATCTTCAACCGTGACCGGGCTGCCGTCGGAAAAACGTGCTTCGGCACGCAGGGTGAATTCAACCCAGCTGCGATCTTCAGCCGTGTCGATGCTTTCAGCCAGCAGGCCATAAAGCGAAAACGGTTCGTCATAGCTGCGGCCCATCAGGCTTTCGTAGGCCAGAAAACGCAGCTGCCAGGGCACACGGCCTTTCTGGATATGTGGGTTCAGGGAATCAAAACTACCCACTTCGCCCGTGACCACACGACCACCCGTTGGCGCGTCCGGATTCGCATAGGGCAGGGATGAAAAGTCAGAAGGCAAAGCCGGATCACCATACATTGCAATTCCGTGTTGCGGTTCGGCCAGTGCAATACTACCTGCGGCTGCAAGCCCGAAACTTGCCGAAATCAGGCTGAATTGGCCTGCAAATACTGGTTTCATTGATGGTTTTCCCTCTGCCCGTTTCTTTAGTTATCCCCAAGATATACCCCGACCTGTGGGTAATTCAAACTTTTAGCTTGGCCGAAGGCGGCAGATCGCTTATAAAAGACTCACTGCTCGATAGGTTTCTTGCCTGTATGAAACCTGCCTCAATAACTTTACGCCGGCCTTGTGCCGGCGTTTTTTTGTGCGCTGATCTGTCCTGATATCAGGCTTTCCTCACCGGCCGGGTTTTGTATAGTACCTCTGAAAATGCTTATTTTACGGGGGCGATATGACGTTATCAGGCAAAAAGGCCATTGTGACCGGTTCAAATTCCGGGATTGGCCTTGGGGTTGCGGAAGAACTGGCAAAGGCCGGGGCAGATGTGGTTCTGAATTCCTTCACCAATGATGATTCTGACCATGCGCTGGCAGCGGATCTAAGTGCGAAATGCGGATCAAATGTAACTTATATTCAGGCCGATATGTCGGATGGGGATCAATGCCGGGCGCTGATTGAGAAAGCAGGCGGCTGCGATATTCTGGTGAATAACGCCGGTATTCAATTCGTCAGCCCGGTGGAAGATTTCCCGACGGAACGCTGGGACAGCATTATCGCGATCAACCTGAGCTCTGCGTTTCACACAACTGCCGCGGCGCTGCCCGGCATGCGTGAACAGGGCTGGGGACGGATCGTGAATATTGCATCAGCCCATGGCCTGACGGCGTCGCCTTATAAATCGGCTTATGTCGCGGCGAAACACGGGATTATCGGCCTGACAAAGACGATCGGCCTGGAAACTGCCGGACAGGGTGTGACCTGCAACGCGATTTGCCCCGGCTACGTGCTGACGCCCATTGTTGAAAAACAGATCCCGGATCAGATGGAAGTACACGGGATGTCACGTGAGGATGTGATTGCGAAAGTGATGCTTCAGCGTCAGCCTTCGGGTGAATTTGCGACCACGGAACAGATGGGCGGCACGGCTGTTTTCCTGTGTTCCGATGCGGCGGCGCAGATTACGGGCACGTCTATTTCAGTCGATGGCGGCTGGACTGCGCTGTAAGGTTCGGAAGCGAGGGGCCAGCCCCTCGCGCACCCCGGGATATTTAAAGAACAAAAATGAAGTTACTTCCCTGTAACCTCAACCGGTTGTGACGGGTCTTTGCTGTTAGGGTAAACCAGACCGGCAGAAATCACGAGTTTCGCAGCGTCTTCCACCGACATCTCCAGCTCGATGATGTCTTTGCGTGGCACAAACAGCAGAAAACCAGACGTCGGGTTCGGTGTGGTTGGCAGGAAGACAGACATAATGTCATCATCCTCAGGGATGTCCTTTTTAATCTCACCCTTGGCAGAGGTCGAGATAAAAGCAATCGCCCACAGGCCCTTACGAGGGTATTCGATCAGGCAGGCTTTTTTGAACGTATTATCGGCCTGACTGAAAACGGTTTCTGCGATTTGTTTCAATCCATTATAGATCGACCTTACCACAGGCATACGATCCACAAGACGTTCGCCCATATGCAGCAGAGAACGGCCAAAGATCCCCTTCGTCATCCAGCCGACAATAGCCGTGAAGATCAGGAAGATGATCACGCCAACGCCACGCAGATTGATACCGATATATTGTTCCGGCATCAGTTCCTGCGGCACGAAAGGCAGAACCCAACTGTCAATCCAGCCGACAAGGTTCCAGATCAACCAGGCCGTCAGGAAAATCGGCGCAATCACGACAAGGCCGGTCAGAAAGCTGGCGCGCAGCCCGGCAAAACGGGAAGGGCGATGGCGACGTTCTTCTTTATTCTGGTTTGTCATGATCCGGCCTGTCTGAGGGTTTCTTAGGACTTAAGAAGTGTTTTACGGTTTAACCAGTCCGGCGGCGATTTTTGCGGCAAGTCGCGCGTTATTCAGCACAAGATCAATATTGGCCGCGAGGGATTTCCCCTCTGTCAGCTCGAAAATACGTTGCAGCAGGAAGGGCGTCACAGATTTCGCGGCAATGCCCTGCGCGTCTGCCTCAGAAATAGCCTGCGCAATGACCGGGGCCAGCGTTTCAGACGCAATTTCAGAAGCTTCCGGGATCGGGTTCGCGATAAGCTGACCGCCGGGCAGGCCAAGCTTTGTGCGCATCTGCTGGGCGCGCGCGATGTCAGCCGGGTCATCCATACGGATAGGTGCTGCCAGGCCAGAGGAACGGGACCAGAAGGCCGGGAAATCATCCTGACCATGGGCGATCACAGGAACACCAAGAGTTTCAAGAACTTCCAGGGTTTTTGGCAGATCCAGGATCGCTTTCGCACCCGCCGCAACAACGGTAACAGGCGTTTCGGACAGTTCGCGCAGATCAGCAGAGATATCAAAGCTGTCCTCAGCGCCCTTATGCACACCGCCAATGCCGCCGGTGGCGAAAACAGAAATCCCGGCCAGGTGCGCGCAGATCATCGTGGCGGCAACGGTGGTTGCCCCATAACCACCGGTGACCAGACGCGCAGCCAGATCACCGCGCGACAGTTTCGCAACGTCTTTCGCCTGACCCAGTTCTTCCAGTTCCGCATCTGACAAGCCGATATGGATCTTACCGTTCATAATCGCGATTGTTGCAGGGGTTGCACCGTTTTCACGGATCGTCGTCTCTACCCGGCGGGCGGTTTCCACATTCTGTGGCCAAGGCATACCATGGGTAATGATGGTGCTTTCCAGGGCTACAACGGGCGCGCCGGCTTGCAGTGCATCAGAAACTTCCTGTGAAAAAACAAGGGGCAGGGAGGTCGTGTTCATGTTGTTCTCATTTTTATTGCGGGGAGTTCCCGGAAACGTAATTGGCAGCAGCTTTCAAAGCGGTGGTTAATGCGGCTTCCGCATCCTCCCCACGCAACTCAGCCGCAATATGGGCGGCCATGAATGTGTCACCGGCACCGGTCACACGTGTGACCATAACCTCAGGCGGAGCCTGGCTGATGACTTTGCCATCTGCGGAAAAACCGGCAGGACGGCCGCCATCTGACACCATGGCACGGGCAGCACCCCGATCCGTCAGGGCAAGGGCCGCGTCAGACGCATTGTCAAAGTCATGCTTCAGCAGAAGCCCGGCTTCTTCAAGGTTCACATAAAAGGTCGCGCCCGGATGGTTCATCAGAGGCAGCAGGCGTTCGGCCTTCCCGGGCGACGCAGGCGCGATCCGCAGATCAGCCTTTGAAAACAACGGGATGTGGGAAATTTCTTCCAGCAGCGCAAGCGTCAGATTGCCATCCAGGGCCACCGTGCCGTTATAAGGTGTATCACCTGATCCCAGCGTGCCATCTTCCATCGGACGCAGGATCTTGGCACCAGCAGCTTCCAGCGAATGGGCGTCTGCGATCGCTGCAATCAGACCATTGCCGCCTTCGATTGCCATATAAACATCGGTGGGCAGGTCATCAGACCGATACAGATGATCCGTCACCATCCCCATAGACCCGGCCGCACGCATCAGTTCTTCGCCGGCATCGTCACGCCCGATGGCCCCAAGTAACACAGGCGTCAGGGAAAAACGGGTGAATGTCATTGCGATATTCATGGCAACACCGCCGGGAATACGCAGGATACGGCCAGGCACATCAGAGCCCACGCGCATATGGCGTTCCGTGCGGCCAATCACATCCCAGAGAATGGCGCCAACGCAAAGAACACGCGGCTGATCATTGTTTTGCAAATTCGTCATGGCGATGATACGTCGCAGGGCAGGGCGTGGTTTGCAAGGGCTGACATAGGCGCCGATGATGAAAATCGGCTTTTGGCGGGATTTCAGGCAAAAAACTGCTGTTTTCCTGCTTATTTTACGGCCAGGGCCCTTGCACGGCTGATCTAAGGCAGCTATAGCCGCCCCACTTCACAGACGAAGTCCGGGTCCGAGGGGGAGAAATCCCTGAAGATCCACCGGTTGGAACAGCAGTTCCTGATTGGCTTCGTCAAGGCGTAAAACCGGAAAGGATAAGACATGGCTCTTCCTGAATTCACTATTCGTCAGCTGCTCGAAGCTGGCGTTCACTTTGGCCACCAGACACAACGCTGGAACCCGCGTATGCAGGAGTTCATCTACGGCGAACGTAATGGCATCCACATCTTCGACCTGACACAGACTGTTCCTCTGCTGGACGCAGCTCTGAATGCTGTGCGTGAAACTGTTGCTAAAGGCGGCCGCGTTCTCTTCGTTGGCACCAAGCGTCAGGCACAAGGTGCGATTGCTGATGCAGCTGAGAAATCTGCTCAGTACTACATGAACCACCGTTGGCTGGGCGGCACGCTGACCAACTGGAAAACTGTTTCCAACTCTATCAACCGTCTGAAGTCCATCGACGAAAAACTGTCTGAAGGCGCAGAAGGTCTGACCAAGAAAGAACGTCTTGGTATGGAACGTGACCAGGGTAAGCTTCAGGCTTCTCTCGGCGGTATCCGTGACATGGGCGGCGTTCCTGATCTGCTGTTCGTCATCGACGTAAACAAAGAATCCCTCGCAATCGCAGAAGCGAAAAAGCTGGGCATTCCTGTTGTTGGTATCGTTGATACAAACGCAAACCCTGCTGGCGTTGATTACATCATCCCAGGCAACGACGATGCGGCACGCGCAATCGCACTCTACACTGACCTGGCAGCACGCGCTGCTCTGGACGGTATGACTGCTCAGATGGGCGCTGCTGGTCTGGACCTCGGCGAAATGGAAGCTTCCCTGGAAGAATCCATCGCTGAAGAAGCAGAAGTTGCTGCTGAAGCTTAAGCTTCACAAAACTGATACCGGGAAGGTTTATATCTTCCCGGATTTTCCTATTCAGAATACTCCCAAGGAGAACCGACATGGCGATTACCGCTGCTCTGGTTAAAGAACTCCGCGATTCCACAGGCGCTGGCATGATGGACGCGAAAAAAGCCCTGACCGAAACCGATGGTGACATGGAAGCTGCTGTAGACTGGCTGCGTACCAAAGGTCTGGCAAAAGCTGCTAAAAAATCTGGTCGTGTTGCTGCGGAAGGCCTTGTTGCTGTTGCAGTTGAAGGCGGCAAAGGTGTTGCAGTTGAAGTAAACTCTGAAACTGACTTTGTTGGCAAAAACGCTGATTTCCAGTCCATGGTTTCTAAAATTGCAGGCGCTGCAACCGGTGTTGACACTGTAGAAGCCCTGGCTGCTGCAGAAGTAGACGGCAAAACCGTTGAAGCCACCATCACTGACGCTGTTGCGACCATCGGTGAAAACATGTCTCTGCGCCGCATGGCGGTTGTTCAGGGTGATGCGGTTGTATCTTACATCCACAACGCTGCGACCACTGACATGGGCAAAATCGGTGTGCTGGTTGGCCTGAAGGGCGCTGACAACGGCATCGGCAAACAGCTGGCAATGCACATTGCTGCTGCAAACCCTGCTGCGCTGTCCGAAGCAGATCTCGATCCTGCGGTTGTTGAAAAAGAACGTCAGGTTCAGATCGACATCGCTAAAGAATCCGGCAAGCCAGACGCTGTGATCGAAAAAATGATCGTTGGCCGTATGAAGAAATTCATGTCCGAAGTGACACTGCTGGGCCAGGCGTTCGTTGTGAACCCAGACCTGACTGTTGAAGCTGCTGCCAAAGAAGCTGGTGTTGAAATCACTGGCTTTGTTCGCATGGAAGTTGGCGAAGGCATTGAGAAAAAAGAAGAAGACTTCGCTGCAGAAGTTGCGAAAGCAGCGCAGGGCTAAGCCTTCCTTCATAATCTTACGAAAGCCGGGCAGGAAACTGTCCGGCTTTTTCGTTTCGTGGCGGTGACGCAAAAACAGGGCAGGGCGCAACAAAAAAGGCGACTCCCGTGAAGGAAGTCGCCTGAATTACACCTATGCCCTGGGATGAGGATAGAGACATAAGTGCCGGCCACTCTGGTCAAACACCAGATGCAGCCGGCGGTCCGGTTGCCCGGGAAAACGTAATGCCTGTGAAATTGCAAGGCCTCACATCTTCGTAAGTTCCAAGGCATAATTGCCACCACGACGGAACACGACTTATATGCCTCATTTTTAGACAATATGTAAGTAAGGTTTTCCTTACCTTTCCTGCCACGTCAGGTAAAATATTTAATAGCTTGAATTTATTAAAGAAATAGTTGTGCTTATGTCAGCGCTATCAGGGTGACATTTTCCCTGGATCACCCATCCACAACAAAAATTTGTTTCTGAACAGAGGCTTTCAGAACAGCCTGGGCCGTAGTTTCAACATCCAGTGCCCCGCGTGCAAGGCGCAAATGTTTTTCAACCGTCGCAGGTGTCAGGCCCATAATACAGGCGATATCCTGTGTGGTTTTCCCTTCACCAACCCATTCAAGAACCTCACGCTGGCGATGGGTGAGGGGGCGTCTCTTACCTGACCAGGGCATATTGATGATCTTCAGATGCGCAACATTACACATCACCAGAATATCCTGACCATGCTCATCCCAGGTGCGATCCACATCAGCCTGACTGACGCCTGGCGCCGCGGTAAGGGCGATACCACCACGTTCGCGGTAAGAAACAGATTTGAAACTCACCGTGTATCCAGCCGTCACATCAAAGCGCCGGTTAAACCCGACCACCTTCATTTCACTTTCTGTGAACATTCCGCTTTCAATCTGCTCTGCCATCCAGCTCCAGGAACAGGCGCCTTCGTTTTCCAGCGACCAGCGCACCATGGGGGCATTGTAATACAGCTTTTCCCCGAAAAACCCGTCCAGATAGCCCGGATCATGATTTGACAGCATCAGAAGATCATCCTGATCCCCAAGGGAAGAACCGTTACGATACCGGGTAAAACCATACATAACCCGGGTAAAACCATATTCCGCCATTTTTTCCATATGCAGGGACCAGACGTCCTCAAGGCATTGGCAGGCAGTCAGTTTTTCCAGATACTCTGAAATCATTACGACATCCCGGACAAATGCTGAACCAGCGCATCAACGGCCAAAAGATAGCCCTGTGAACCAAACCCGGCGATCTGACCCAGGGCAACCGGTGCAATGTAGGATTTATGTCGAAAGGGTTCTCGCGCATGAATATTTGACAGATGCACTTCCACGACGGGCAGTTCCACAGAGGAAATCGCATCCATCAATGCAACAGACGTATGTGTAAAAGCACCGGCGTTCAGAATAATGCCACGGGCTGATTGTTTCGCGTCATGAATGGCATCCAGAAGAACACCTTCGTGGTTTGACTGCAGGGAATTCAGCTCAAAACCATGGCTTTGCGCATGCACACGCGTCATTTCTTCGATTTCAGCAAGCGTCGTGCCGCCGTAAACTTCCTTTTGACGGGTTCCAAGCAGATTCAGGTTCGGTCCGTTAAGCAGTAAAATAGTCACGTGGTATCCTCATTCCTGTATCACACTAGGTTGAGTTAATCGGTTTTGTCGAGCTTTTAGCGTGATTTTTGCCTGTATTAAATGCTGATTATTATATTTTCCGCGCTTCCTGTCGTTATTTTGCATTTCCGGCCACAGGGGATCACCAGCATAGGTTTTACGTATTTTAATTACATAATACCAATTATAAGATGTATGGTGATAAAAATACAGGGCAACGCGTGGCTGCCCTGTGGTGGTATATGTTCAGCTCGCCTGTCTGGAAAGTATCGCAGCAGGACGCGCTTTGGCGATCTTTGCTGTAATCAACCCTGCGATCACCGCTTTGATGATGTCCCCGGGTACGAAAGCCAGCATTGATTGCGCCATCGCCATCACAGGTTTCTCCAGGTATGACGCCAGCCAGACGGTCCCGATCGGATAAAGCACCAGAACGCCGCCAATCAGCGACGCAACAATCGCGCCGACAATCAGATTACCCTTCCAGCGTTCAAACACAAATCCGGTCACAAAGGCCGCCGCGACATATCCATACAGGAACCCGGCTGTTGCGCCTGCGAACGGCGCAAGCCCGCCGCGAAATCCCGTCAGAATAGGCAAACCGATTGCGGCCAACACCAGGAAAAGAACGACGGCAAGCGCCCCGCGCTTTGCACCAAGGATCAGACCACAAAGCATCACCCCCATGACCTGCAAGGCAATTGGCACGCCGGGAATAAGATTAATTGTGGGTATGAGGCCAAGCACCGCTGTAAAAGCGGCCATCAAAGCGATGAAGGTTACATTTCTTTCCATGTGCGTTTCCTGTCCTGAGAAAGCTTTATCCCGTCCGTTATACACAAGTTATCCACAGATCGGGGGTTCTTTGGTTAATCTTCTGTTGCTGGCTGGATGAGACCACCACGGGCGCGCAGGGCTTCTGATAGCTGCTCTGCGTCATCGATGGCAAGCACTGCAATCGGGGTGATGATACGCCACCCTGCCCGCTTTACACTGCGTGCCTGCCAGCTTTCCCGCAAAGTATCTGATTTTTCATGCAAAACCGGAATAAAACGGATCACCATCGCAAGCGCAATCTCTGCGGGTCGTGTTGAAATGCCCAGTTTTCGAACGGGTGTTGCCAGCCAGTGCAACACATCAATCATATCCTTCAGCGCGGTTGTCATCGTTACAAGGTTCGCCAAAGCAACCACCGCCGCCAACCTTAACAGCAATGCAACACCTGTCGCATATTCCCCGGTGATCCCGTGCCAGACGGCGATGAACACCGCAACAGGCCAGATCCGCAGCAAATTCCGCATGCCTTCCCTGAAAAACCCAAGCCCCCCCATAAGCCAGCACAGCTGAGCAATCAGAAATGCTACAACCTGCACCCACAGGCCGGAAAACACGAAAAGAACAACCGATACAATTAGCATTGCCAATAGCTTGTGGCTGGCTCTTAATCCATGCCAGAAGGTTCTTTCCTCAGAGGTCAGCGATAGCATCAGTGCCCTCACGGTTCATCTTTTCAAGATATACTGGCAGCACCTGGGCGGGTGTTCCGTCGCATTCAATCCGTCCACTTTCCAGCCAGATCACCCGGTCAAACTCTTCCAGACGCGCCGCGTCGTGGGTGATCATCACAACTTGTTCTTCCAGGCCGTCAATCGCATGATTCAGCGCACGGGTGACAGGAATATCCAGCCCCGCAAAAGGTTCATCCAGCAGGATTGTTCCGGGTTTCATCGCCAGAACAGCCATCAGACAGACCAGACGCCTCTGCCCGCCGGATAACGTCTGAATATGACGTTCCCGCCAGTCTTCTTTTCCGAAGCGCGCCAGAGTTTTGCACAGGTTATCCACAAGCTTATCCCCGGATTGGCCCAGCTGTTGCAAACCAAAGGAAATTTCTTCTTCAACTGTCGGGAAAATGATCTGATGATCCGGGTTCTGAAACAGGATACCAACCGCCCGGATCGCCGCCTGACGATCCCCGGCAACATCCGCCCCGTTCACAAGCACCCTGCCCGCATCCACCGCCTGCAAACCGGCCAGCACCCGCATCAGCGTGGTCTTTCCGGATCCATTGCGTCCGACAATACCGACCCGCTTCTCAGGAATGCGCAAATCCGGCAGATCCAGAACAAGCCGGTCACCGCGTGAAAACCGCAGAGCATCTACTTCAATTCCCTGGTGATCTCCGCTCATCTTCTCTTTGCCCTGATTCATGTTCGCTTCCGTATATTTACGGCAACATGCATGCGCAAGGCCACGGGCCCTGTCGCAGGACATGCCGGGCTCATAGTTTTTATGAACAAAACCTCTCTGTTCACGCGACGCATTTCAGGCCAGTTCATGTCGCATCCGTTATCAACTGGCCTGCCCGTCAGAGTCGCACACAAAGCGGAGTATGTCGAAAACAGACCCATCTTTGCGGGTCGTGGCGATTACAAGCAAGGAAAGAGGAGGAATCGCAATGCCTGACGTAACTATCGTATATTGGCGTGACATGCCGGCACAGGTCATCGTTGGCAAAGGCCGCCGTGGTGCCAAAGCTGCGCTGCCAGAACGTTTCGAGCAGGCGATTGATCGCGCTGCCATGAAAGACGACGCAAAAGGTTCCGACGATTATCTTGCGGGCTTCCGCAAAGCCGCGCCTTACCCGATGGAAGGTGATCAGGATGAGATCGCCAAAGCCGAGGCCGCGCGCATTGACGCAGAATATGACCAGGACCGCCTGAAAGCCCTGATCGCAAATGACGGACACGAGGCCTGAGCCAGGTGCCCCTGACACACACCATAAAGGAGGCGATCATGTCGCTTTTGCCATTTAAAAAGAAAGCCGCGGAAGAACCCGTGATCGTTTCCCCGGAAGTCGAAGCCTTCCTGGACGGCTATTCCATTGAAGTGATGCCGCGCACCGCTGGTAAGGTTGAAGATTTCCGCACGCTTCTGCCCAAAGGCACCCGCGTTTATGTTGCGCATATCGAAGGCACGCCAATTGATGAAATGGTCGCCACCGCGAAACGCCTGAATGATGAAGGCTACCCGGTGATGCCGCATTTCCCGGCCCGTATCATCAAAGACGAAGCAACCCTTGCCGACTGGATTGCGCGCTATCAGGGCGAAGCTGACGTGAAACAGGCGCTGCTGCTGGCTGGTGGTGTCGACAAGCCGCATGGCGATTACCACTCTTCCATGCAGCTGCTGGACACCGGCCTGTTTGACAAAGCCGGCTTCACCCATCTGCATGTTGCCGGTCACCCGGAAGGCAACAAAGACATCGACGCGGATGGCAGCACAAAGAACGTGATGGAAGCACTTGGCTGGAAACAGGAATTCTCCAAGCGTACAGATGCATCCATGGCGCTGGCGACCCAGTTCTGCTTTGAGGCTGGCCCTGTGATCGAATGGGCTGACAGCCTGGTTGAAGCCGGCATCGACATTCCGGTTCACATCGGCGTGGCTGGCCCTGCGAAACTGCAGACCCTGATCAAATTCTCTATCGCATGTGGCGTGGGCGCGTCCCTGAAAGTGCTGCAGAAGCGCGCGAAAGACGTCACCAAACTGCTGCTGCCGTTTGAGCCGGATCAGTTCATCACTGACCTTGCCGCGCACAAAGCCGCAAACCCTGATTTCAACATCGAGAAGGTTCATTTCTTCCCTCTCGGTGGCATCAAAACCAACGCCAACTGGGCGATCACACATGGCGGCGCTTCCGGCGTCCCCGTCAGCCAGCAATAAGAGGCAATCAAATGACCCGTACTATTATTGAGAGCGCAACCAAAACCACCATCATCGGTTTTGACCAGCCCTTCACCGTCATCGGTGAACGCATCAACCCAACCGGCCGTAAGATCCTGAACGAGGAACTGGAAAACGACGATTTTTCCCGCGTGGAACGTGATGCGCTGGCGCAGGTTGCAGCTGGTGCTGGTGTTCTCGACATCAACTCTGGTGCTGTTTTCTCTGGTAAAATGGCAGAAGATCCCCGTTACGCGGACAACAACTTTGTTGAACCAGAACTGATGCGCAAACTGGTGGAAACTGTTCAGGCTGTCACTGATTGCCCGCTTTGCATCGACTCTTCCGTGCCTGGTGCTTTGGAAGCTGGTCTGGCTGCTGCAAAAGGCCGCCCGCTTCTGAACTCTGTGACCGGTGAAGAGGAACGCCTGGAACTGGTTCTGCCGCTTGTTGCGAAATACAACGTTCCTGTTGTTGCGATTTCCAACGATGACACCGGTATCTCTGAAGATCCGGAAGTGCGTTTCGCTGTTGCGAAAAAGATCGTTGAGCGCGCCGCTGACTTTGGCATTCCGGCCCATGACATCGTGGTTGACCCGCTGGTTATGCCGGTTGGTGCGATGGGCTCCGCTGGTCTTCAGGTATTTGCCCTGAACCGTCGTCTGCGTGATGAACTTGGCGTGAACACCACCTGTGGTGCCTCCAACATCTCTTTCGGTCTGCCAAACCGTCACGGCATCAACAACGCCTTCCTGCCAATGGCAATGGCGACAGGCATGACCTCCGCGATCATGAACCCGGTTGCCCTGCCCGTTGGTCCGAAGAAACTGGCTGCGAAGAAAGCAGAAGTTGAAGCTGCTGGCATCGTGATCCCGGCAGACATGGACGATGAAGCCTTCTGCAAGGTCTTTGGTCTGGGTTCCACCCTGCCACGTGCGGGTAAAGAAATGGAAGCCATCCGTGCGGCCAACTTCCTGACCGACAACGACGAAGGTGGTGCTGAATGGATCAAATTCAACAAATCCCCTGAAGACGCTGCAGCCGGTGGCCGTGGTGGCCGTCGCCGTCGTCGCGGTTAAGTCACAACGTCGAATTCTGAAAAAGGACCTGCTACGGCAGGTCCTTTTTTATTGTGCTGATTTTCACAACGCAAAACTAGAAAAGCAACTTTGAATAGACAGCACAGGTTTTGGAAATTACAGTTTTCTCTGATCCGGCAGGGTCCGTATATGTAACAATTAGATAATGTTGGTAAAAATGACTGAAGCTATAAACACCGTGACAGGCACAGATGGAAATGACCGGATTAAAGGGCGTTTCCGCGATTCTGAAGGTGACAAAGTAACTAAGGGAAATGATATAATCAGCGCTGGTGCCGGCAACGATGTCGTCAAAGCCGGCAAAGGTGATGATACAATGATCTACACCTCAGGCAACGATACATATGTTGCCGGTAAGGGTGAAGATACGCTGGACCTCAGCAAATACTCTTCTGATGAAGTTACCATTTCAAAGAAGGGTAAACACGTCATTATCGAAACACCCGACGGCACGATCAAACTGAAAAATCAGCTGAAAAATGACCTGCATTCCGGGAAAGCCATGGAACGGGTTGTTTTCTCTGATACGGTTCTGAGCGAAGCAAAAATCAAAATGGCTGCAATCGGAGAATCCGCGTCTCTGAACGGTACTGATGGCGATGATCTGTTCTCAAATTCATCAGTCCCTCAGGCTGTTGAGGTCCCCGAGTCTGCAGAAATCGTCAACCCAGGTGCCGGAAATGATACCATCTGGGCGGATAACGGGGGAAATCAGACCTATGTGTATACGTCCGGTCGCCTGCAACTTAGCGATAACCAAGGCAACGACACCCTGGATCTGAGCAAATATAACCTCAGTGAACTTCAGATCGATTATTCTTACAATTCTCTGGTTATCACAACGCCAGATGGCGTCGTTAGCGTTCTTCATCAAAGTGGAAAATTTGTTGATGGCGGAAACGCAGAGATCGGAATTGAAAGTTTCATCTTTGCAGACCAGACCCTCACCTTTGAGGAAATCCATGAAATCGGCCGTGTCATCCATGGTACGGATGGTGATGACGATTTGATCGGTCTTAAGGATGGTGTAGATGGTCAGGGGTCTATCTTTATTGGGTCTGACGGCGATGATTATATCTCTTCTTACGGCAGTGATCTGAACGATACATTTATCTACAAGTCAGGGAATGACGTATACGATCCCGGCAATGGCCATGATACCCTGGACATGAGCGACTTTAGCCTTGATGAAGTTACCATCATGGTCTTCGGGCAAGGCGAAGTTCAGATCACAACCGCAAACGGTACCGTGTCGACATATGCCAGCCTGTCCTCAGACTACGCCACCGAAGAGTTCATCTTTGCGGATCAGACCTTTACCGCGGCAGAGCTCGAAGCACAGTATAGCTTCGGCTAATAACACTGAATTCAGCCTGTATGGTTTTTGTTCTTTGAACTGACATCTTGGTGCGATGGGTTTCGCTGGTCTTCAGGTGTTCACCCTGAACCGTCGTCTGCGCACATGAAGACGCTGCAGCCGGTGGCCGTCGCGGCTGATAGTTCAGAACAATCAAAATAACGCGGGAGTGGTCAAACACTCCCGCGTTTTGTATGTACCCCTCAGGTATTTTCTGTTTCGGGGTTCACATGTTTATCGTATTCGCGCTGATTGCCTGCGCTGGCTCTGTTTTCTGGTACTTCTTTGTTTCAGCCATGGCCTGCTTCGGGGCCCTTTATGGCTGCCCCCCGGCCCGATCGCCATTTTCGCTTTCACTGGACGATTTCATAGCGACCGCCGGACCGTTCTGCATTTCCTTTGCTTTACTGTGTCTTGCGATCTGGATGCGATCACGCCGCGAATCCTAAATCGGTTGACCAGGAAAGATCCGTGGGAAATTTGATCCTGCGCAATGTTGTTGTCACATGTTGCCGCTATCAGGCCAGGGCGAACAACAAGGACATCCTGTAATGACTGCGCCCTTCAAAGATCTGCTGATCATCGACCTCACCCATGTGCTTGCCGGTCCCTATTGTTCCTTGATCTTCTCTGACCTCGGCGCACGCGTCATCAAGGTTGAACGCCCCGGCACTGGCGATGACACCCGCCATTTTCCGCCTTTTCGGGCCAATGGCGACAGTGCCTATTTTGCGACCATCAACCGGGGCAAAGAAAGCATCGCGCTGGACCTGAAAGACCAGGCAGACCGCATTGTTTTTGAAGATCTTCTGGCCCGCGCCGATATCCTGATGGAAAACTACCGCCCCGGCGTGATGGAACGTCTGGGCTATGGCTTTGATACATTGCACAAACAGTTCCCCCGGCTGATCTATGGCGCGGTTTCCGGCTTTGGCCACACCGGCCCCGAAGCTCTGAAACCAGCCTACGATATGGTCGTTCAGGCCCGAGGCGGCGTCATGTCGATCACCGGGGAAAAAGATCGCGAACCTGTGCGCGTCGGGGCTTCTGTCGGGGATATCGTGGCAGGCATGTTCCTGGGCCACGGCATTATGGCCGCCCTTTATCAGCGCGAGAAAACCGGTCTGGGGCAAAAAGTTGATGTCGCCATGCTCGACAGTCAGCTGGCCATTCTGGAACACGCCATTGCGATCACCGGCGAAACCGGCAACGCACCTGGCCCCTCTGGCGCGCGTCATCCGTCAATTGCCCCGTTTGAAACCTTCCACACCGAAGACGGATTGATCGTGATCGCCGCCGGCAATGATGATCTCTTTGCAAAGCTCTGTAATGCAATGGAAATTCCGGCACTGTCCACTGACAACCGCTTCAGCACGAACGCCGCCCGATGCCAGAATGTCAAACTTCTCAAACGCCTGATCGAAGCCGTCACCCTTGGCGAAACACGCGCGCACTGGCTGGATAGGCTCACCACTTCCGGCATCCCATGTGCCCCGATCCAGAATGTCGCTGAAGCCATGCGGGATCCGCAAATTCTGGCCCGTGACATGGTGATTGATGTGGTCGATCCCCATGGCGGCCCGGCCTATAAAGCCGCAGGCAACCCGATCAAACTGTCAGCTTATACATCAGAAAAACCCACTCTGACCTCTCCTCTGCTGAACGCGCACTCAGATTCCATCCGTGGCTGGCTCAAGGAACAGAAATAAGCTTTTGCAGCAAAGGTAAGGAATCCCCCCATTTCCAAATGGGATACATGCGGTATTATGGGACCATATTTTAATATTCGATATATGGAGTCCATTATGAAACCGACTGATTGCTGCGAGCCGACCGGCGTAAAAGAACTTGTTGAAGATGCTATTCGCTGGGCTTCTGGTCCCTCAGGCAACATCACCCGTCAGATCGAATTGCGCCTTATGACAGGCGAACGCTATCGCGGCACGATGACCGTCCCGGACGGGAAATATGTTCAGATCCGCCGCCGCACGGATTTCCGGGAATTCAAAACCTATATGATCGCCTTTCATGCGGTGAAAAGCGTTTACATGTTTGAAACCGCGGAATGACCCGCTTTACGCCACGTGACGACTTGATCTGACATGTCAGGGATGCAACCCCGGGATGAGAAACCCGGGGAAGCTTATGTCAGACATCATCACCGACGCCGTTGAAACCATGAACCGCAAAATCGCAGGTCGCAGCTTTGATTACAAAGTGCGGTTTGAATTGCCCGGCGAAGGTGTGTTTGTCGTCGATGAAAGTGGCGCGCGCATTGCCGATGAACCCGGTGATGTCACGCTGAAGGCCAAACCAAAGGTGTTCGCCGCAATTTCCGATGGCAGCCAGAATCCGGCGGCGGCCGTGATGCTTGGCAAATTAAAAATTTCCGGTGATATGTCTCTGGCCTTGAAAGTCGGCGCGCTCTTCGGCTAACTGCCGCCCATGGAAACACGTTATCATACTCCGCTTTCGCCTGTAGAAATGTCGCGCTTTGGTTGTGAAGGTGACTGGCCCTATGGCATGGCAGACCGCGTGCATTTTCATGAACTCGACAGCCTGAACCATGTGAATAATGTTGTTTATTTTTCGTGGTTTGAAAACATTCGTGTGCGTTACATGCAGGATTGGGGTCTGTCAGATTACAATGATCCTGAAAACGAACCCCGCCTTGTGGTGAAAGCCGTTTCCGCCGATTACAAACGCGAAATGTGTATGGGCGAAGACTACCTTGTCACCGCCCGCACAAAAGCTTTCCGCAACACAAGTTTCACCATGGAATACGCCATCTGGTCGGATGGGCTGCGCGCGACAGGTGAAGCAATTGTCGTGGTCCTGGAACCCGACGGAAGCGCCCGTCGCCCCCTGCCGGACGCGTTGAAAGAACGCTTTATAACCCTGGATGGCGCCCTGCCCGAGGCTTAACTGCCCCGGACAAAATCAACCAGTTGCCGGGTTGAACCGTCTTTATCATCAGCCGGCATTTCACCCGACACAATCGGTTGCAAAGCCACGGCCAGCTGTTTACCCAGTTCCACGCCCCATTGGTCATAGGAATTGATGCCCAGCATCACGCCTTCGACAAACACCCGGTGTTCATAAAGCGCGATAATCTTGCCCAGCATATGTGGTGTCAGTTTCGGATACAGCAGCGTGGTTGACGGACGGTTGCCCGGGAAAACCCGATGACGGGCCTGACGTTCAAGCTCATCCCCGTCCAGGCCTTTCGCGGCCATCAGCTCGCGTGCCACATCTAAAGACCGGCCAAGCATCAAAGCCTCTGACTGGGCCAGACAGTTCGCAACCAACAGTTCATGCTGATGTTTCAGATCCGTTTCATGGCCTTCAACCGCCAGCAGGAATTCACAGGGAATGACACGCGTGCCCTGATGGATCAGCTGATAAAACGCATGCTGTCCATTGGTCCCCGGTTCGCCCCAGACAACAGCCCCGGTATGCACCGGCGTATCAGATCCATCCATGCGGACGGACTTGCCATTGCTTTCCATTTCAAGTTGCTGAAGGTAGGCAGGCAGACGGCTAAGGCGTTGATCATAAGGCAGAACTGCGCGTGTTCCATACCCCAGGCCCTGATTGTGCCAGATCCCTGTCAGCGCCAGCATCACCGGCATATTGTCCAGTGGTTCTGCCGTGCGAAAGTGATCATCCATCGCCCGCGCACCGGACAGAAATTCTTCGAATTTATCGGCACCCATCGCGATCATAATCGTCAGGCCAATCGGCCCCCAAAGCGAATAGCGCCCGCCGACCCAGTCTTCAAACCCAAACACCCGTTCCGCCGGAATGCCCCATTCTGCTGTGCTTGTAAGGTTCGATGACAGTGCCGCAAATTGCGCGCCGGGGTCAGAAACGCTTAAAGCCATCCAGTCCCGCGCGGTTTGCGCATTGGTCATGGTTTCAATGGTCGTGAAGGTTTTTGACGCTACAAGGATCAGCGTGGTTTCCGGGTTAAGCCCTTGCAAAACATCATGAATATGTGCACCATCTACATTGGACACAAAATGCGTGCGCGGCCCGTCATGGTAAGGTTTCAGCGCCAGACAGGCCATGGCCGGCCCAAGATCAGACCCACCAATGCCGATATTCACCACATCGGTGATCGCGCCGCCCTGCCCCTGAAAACTGCCATCGCGCAGCGCATCGGAAAACGCCCGCATCCGGTCCAGCGTTTCCCGAACGCCAGGCACAACATTTTCACCATCTTCAAAGATTTCAGCGCCCACAGCCGCCCGCAAAGCCGTATGCAACACCGCGCGGTCTTCGGTTTCATTGATGTGTTCGCCGGAAAACATCGCCTTGCGCCGCGCTTCAAAACCGCTTTCACCCAGCATTTCAATCAGGCAGGCCCGGCTGTCGTCCGTCAGGCTGGTTTTGGAATAATCAAACAGCATATCTGTGGCACGAACCGAGAAATCCTGCCCCCGTCCTGCATCTTCAAACAGCGCAGGAATACTCAGGCCCAAAGCCGCATCCGTATAGGTTTTTAATTTATTCCACATAATGTTATCAGCCACTTTTAAATTAACTTTCAGCCCAGTGAATACGTGCGCCACCCCAGATTTTCGTCACAGGTGCTTTCATCCCGGACAAGCCCTGCGCCTGTTCCAGCGCTGCTTTTTTCTCAGCGCCGGTCACGACAATATGTTTGTGCATCGCAGAGTTCAGCGCAGGTTCTGTCAGGGTGATCCGGGGTTCATCCTGGCTGTCGACCCGCATTGGCATCACCAAAGGTGCCGCCGGATCAATCGCCAGCGCCAGATTATCACCGCCGGGGAACAAGCTTGCCGTATGCATATCGGCCCCAACCCCAAGAAGCACAACCGACAAAGGCAGCAGATCCGCAACTTTCGCACGGGTTTCCTCAATCTCATCCTCGGGGTTTTCGCAATGGTTATAAAGCGATACAAACTTTGCATGCGCCGCACGATCCGCCAGAAGGTGTTCCCGGATCAGTTTCGCATTTGAACGGGGTGAGCTGTCCGGCACCCAGCGTTCATCGGTCTGCACCACAGTCACATTGGCCCAGTCAATATCGGCCGCGCACAGCACATCAAACAAAGGTGCGGGCGTGGTGCCACCAGGCACCGCAAAGCTGGCCTTACCATTGGCTTCCAGCGCGGTTTCAAGGTCTGACGCAATTTCCTGCGCGACCTCAATCATCATCATTTCCGCGTCAGCGTATTCGGTAATTTTCATGCTTTGATCTCTCTCCAGCGGCGTCCGTCACGATGCAGCAACATCAGGCTGTCATCCGGCCCGGAACTGCCCGCGTCATAAGGTACAGGTTTGGTGCGGGCCTTTTCCCAGGCCTCGATAATCGGGTCGGTCCAGGCCCAGGCGGCCTCAACTTCGTCCCCGCGCATAAACAGCGTCTGATTGCCCCGCATCACATCCATGATCAGCCGTTCATAGGCATCCGGGATGTCATCACCGTCAGCCAGGGCCTCGGCAAAGCTCATGTCCAGGGGCACTTCAATCAGGCGCATACCGCCCGGGCCGGGTTCTTTGATGGTGACCCGCAGGTTCATGCCTTCATTCGGCTGCAGACGGATGACCAGCACATTGCCGCGTCGTCCCTCTTGCGGGCCGAAGATTGAATGCGGCGGATCTTTGAACACAACGGCGATTTCACTGGTCCGGTCCCGCAAACGCTTGCCAGTGCGCAGATAAATCGGTGTGCCCTTCCAGCGCCAGTTGGAAATACCCAGTTTCATCGCGATGAAGCTTTCGGTGGTGCTGTCCTCGTTTTCGGCATCTTCAAGATAGGATGCAACATCATCATCGCCCCGATACTGCCCGCGCACGATGTCCGCCTGATCGACAGGATCAAGCGCCCGGATCACTTTCAGTTTTTCATCGCGCACTGCATCCGGTTCAAAATCACTGGGCGGTTCCATCGCAATCAGACACAGCAGCTGCATCAGGTGGTTTTGCACCATATCGCGGATCGCACCGGATTTATCGTAATAAGACCCGCGCCCGCCAACACCCACGCTTTCCGCCACGGTGATCTGGATGTGATCGACATATTGACTGTTCCACAGCGGCTCAAAAAGCACATTGCCAAAGCGCACCGCCATCAGGTTCTGCACGGTTTCTTTGCCCAGATAATGGTCAATCCGGTAAATCTGATGTTCGTCAAAGCTTTCCGCCAGCACGCCGTTCAGTGCTTTCGCCGTTTCCAGATCACGGCCAAAGGGTTTTTCGACCACAATCCGGCTGTCTGCATCCGCGATTTCATATTCATGCAGACGTTCCGCCAGCGGCCCGAACAGACGCGGCGCAACTGAGAAATAGAACGCCCGGATCACACCAGGACGCATCAGGGCGGCCAGTTCTGTCCACCCGCTTTCCCCCATGGCATCCACCGCAAGATAGTGAATGTTTTCAACGAACTCTTTGATGCGTTCCTTGTCGTGTTTTGATGGTTTCACGAATTCACAGATCGCATCGTTCACAAAGCTGCGGTAGCCCGCATCATCAAAATCCGTCCGCGCTGCACCAATAATGCGCATGCCCTCCGGCAGTTGCCCGGCCAGGAAACGACGATAAAGCCCTGGCAGAATCTTGCGCCGGGCCAGATCACCTGTACCGCCGAAGATCACCAGATCAAAAACCTCAACCGGGATGACGCGTGAAACCATTCTGACCTCTGTATTCCTTAAAATCGGGTGAAATTACCCGGTCACATCATAAATGTTAGCGCAAACATTGCAACAGTTTCCGGCAGCATCTGTATGACTCTGCGCAAGTCTAACAGGTTCCCCCGCCTTCACAATGGCGTGGGGTCACTTTGTGGCACTTTTCGGCGGATGCGGGACCGTGTAAACACGACTTAACAAAAGGATAAGGCACCATGAAAGATCAGGCATCTGCAACGCAGGCAACCGACAAATTTCAGGACCCGAAGATCACCGCCAAAGGCGAGATCCGCGCAACCGTGCCCCTGTCCGATCCGCAGACGCTTTGGTTTAACACCGGCACGCTTTGCAATATCGAATGTGTGAACTGTTACATCCTCAGTTCCCCCACCAATGATGCGCTGGTCTATCTGACCGCGGATGAGGTGCGCGATTACCTGGATCAGCTTAAAGCCCGCAACTGGGGCGTTGGTGAAATCGGCTTCACCGGGGGCGAACCCTACATGAACCCCGAATTCAACGACATGTGCCGCGCGGCGCTGGAACGTGGCTATGAAGTTCTGGTTCTGACCAACGCCATGCGTCCGATGATGCGCAAATCCGTGAAGGCCGGAATCGAAGCCCTGGTGCAGGAATTTGGCGATAAGCTGACGTTCCGCATTTCCCTTGATCACTGGTCTGCGGAAAACCACGACAAGATGCGCGGTGCGGGCAGCTTTGAAAAATCAATTGAAGGCATGCGCTGGTTGTCTTCCATTGGTGCGCGTCTGGCTGCTGCCGGGCGTCAGCTCTGGAATGAAGATGATGCGGCCACGCGTGCGGGCTATGCGAATCTTTACGCAACAGAAAGCTTTAAGATCGACGCCTACAACCCTGGAATGACAGTTCTTTTCCCGGAAATGGATGAAGGCGTGGATGTGCCCGAAATCACCGTTGATTGCTGGGGTATCCTGAACAAATCCCCCAAAGACGTGATGTGCGCCTCCTCCCGGATGGTGGTGAAACGCAAGGGGCAGAAAGCATCTGTCATCGCCTGCACCCTGCTGCCCTATGCCGAAGGGTTTGATATGGGAAACACCCTGGAAGAGGCCGAAAAAGACGTCGCCCTGAACCACCCGCATTGCGCGAAATTCTGCGTCCTTGGTGGCGCAAGCTGTAGCGCATAGCGAGACTCGCCGGTCACGGAGAGACGAGCCTACCCCTCCAGTTCCGTATCCCAATACAGAAAATCCATCCAGCTGTTGTGCAGGGATGTCTTCGTCAGGGGCTGTCTGCGCGCGGCGGCGTCCAGCTGCCAGACATCCGGCTCATAGGGTTCGCGCAGCAATTTCATCCCCGCCTGTTTTGGCGTGCGATTGGCCTTGCGCAGGTTATCCTTCGAACAACAGGCCACGATATTGTGCCAGTTTGATCCGCCCCCCTTACTGCGCGGCACCACATGGTCAAAGGTCAGATCCTTCACGGCAAAGCGTTCGCCACAATACTGACAGCGGAATTCATCGCGCAAAAACAGGTTATAGCGCGTGAACCCCACCTGTTTGCGTTTGTGAAAATTCTTCAGGGCAACAACGGCGGGAACTTCGAAACTGGCCGTCGCGGAATGCACCTCGACATCATCATAGGTCTTGATCTGCACAACCCGTTCCTGATGCACCGCAACAAAAGCCGTCTGCCAGTCCCAGACCGACAGCGGCGCATAGCTTAAAGGCTGCATATTCGCGTTCAGAACAAGTGTCCTCAACCCGTTGATGTTTTCAGATGTTCTTTCCCGTATCCCACAGTCCATTTCGCATTACCGCCCATGTGCCGGTACGTGCCAATATGCCTGTGACCCGAAACCGGCTGGTTATCGGGGCGGGTGCACCGCCCCGTCCTGATGTGACTATATCTTGTGGGGTATTTCTGACAACCCCATGATATAGAAATCTCACATCCGGAAATACCGCGCGCAGATTGCAGTTTTATGACGGGATATCAGTTTTCGCCCTGCCCCAGCATTTCACGCATGAAGGTCAGCGCAACTGACAGCCCATCCGGTGCAATCCCATGGGCCGTGCCCTTCATAATATGGGAATAAACATCAAACCCAGCGGTCTGCAGGCCCTCTGCCGCTTCATTCAGGCTTTGGGGTGGCACCACATCATCCTGATCGCCATGGATCAGCAGAACCGGCGGACGGGTCTGAAAATCAGCCTCAAGACGTTCAGGCTGCAGCAGACGGCCAGAGAAGCCAACAATCCCCGCCAGTTTATACTGACGACGCGGCCCCACATGCAGGGCCATCATTGTGCCCTGGGAGAAACCAAGAAGGACCACTTCAGATGCGGTGATACCTTCATCTGCGATCACTTTATCCAGAAACGCGTTCAGATCTTCAGCGGCACGTTCAAGGCCCGCAGCGCTTTCTTCCTCGGAAGATCCGTCAATCCAGGGAATGGAAAACCACTGCCGCCCCATGGGCATACCCGCCGGGCGTTCCGGCGCATCCGGCGCATAAAAGGCAGTGCCCGGCATATGTGGCGCCAGCGGGTCTGCAAGGCCCAGAAGATCGGCACCATCGGCCCCGTAACCATGCAGGAAAATCACTACATTTTTCGTTGTGCCGCTTTGCGCCTCACGTTTCTTAAACTCAAGTTCCCGCATATCCGCCCCTATCTGATGCCTTCGCGTTTTTTCTGTTCCCGGTAGTAGGCCCAAAGCAAGCGCGCTGCAACTGATCTGAAGGGCGACCAGGCCTCTGCCATTTGACGCATCGCCGTGGGTTTTGGACGCTCCGGCAGATCAAACAGCAATTTCGCCGCCTCCTGCAAGGCCAGATCACCAGCGGGAAACACATCTGCATGACCCAGCGAAAACATCGCGTAAATCTCTGCCGTCCAGGGGCCGATGCCCGGGAGTGCGGTTAGGGTCTTCAGAACCTCAGCCGTGTTCGCCTGCCGCAAGGCTTTATAATCCAGGTCAGCCTCCGCCAGGGCCCGCAGATATTTGATCTTCTGAACGGATTGCCCGGCTGCGCGCAATTCCTCATCACTTGCCGCCAGAATCTGCGCCGGTGTCACCAGATCTGCCGCTTTCATCCGCGCCACAATCGCCGCTGCTGCCGCCGTCGAAATCTGCTGACCGATGATGGCATCGACCAGCGCCCCAAACCCATCCGCGCGCAGGCGCAAGGGCAAGGGCGAAAGCTGCGGCAGAACCTTCGCAAACTCCGGCACCATCGCCGCAAGTTGCGATGCGGCCTGCGCCACGCATTCATCCGATGTGATACGATCTGCCTGTGTCATCTGCCCTGTCCCGCGCGTTGCATCCGGTATGATTACTGTATTTCATTATGACGCACCAGAATACGCTTTTCCTGCGCACGGGAACAGGCTACGCCTTCGCTTATGACTGATGCAGCTGCCAGCCCCGCCCCGATCACGCCACAGGTGAAACGCAATATTTTCATCCTGATTGCCGCCCAGGCTTTCCTTGGCGCACAGATGCCGATGATCTTTACGGTTGGTGGCCTTGCCGGGCAGCAGCTTGCGTCAAACCCCTGCTTTGCAACGCTCCCGATCACATTGATCGTTCTGGGATCTATGCTGGCGGCGCAACCGATGAGCGCCCTGATGCAGAAATACGGCCGCGCGGCGGGTTTCTTCACCGGCGCTGTCTTTGGCGGTATGGGTGGTGCGATCAGCCTTTGGGGCCTCTATGAAAGCAGCTTCCTGATTTTCTGTCTCGGATCGCTGTTCACCGGTGTTTATATGTCGGCGCATGGGTTTTACCGTTTTGCCGCCGCGGATACGGCCAGCCCTGAATTCCGACCAAAGGCGATTTCCTGGGTCATGGCCGGGGGCCTGCTGGCTGCGATCATCGGGCCACAGCTTGTGAAAGTCACGAAAGAGGCCATGCCGGTTCTGTTTGCAGGCACCTATATGGGCGTGATTGCGGTGAATGCGATCGGGTCTCTGATGTTCTTTGCACTCGACATCCCCAAGCCCAAACCACCGGCAGCAGACGCCCCGAAGGGCCGCAGCAAAATGGAGCTGCTGAAAGATCCGGTCATCGCTGTTGCGATTATCTGCGCCATGGTGTCCTACGCATTGATGAACCTTGTCATGACTTCAACGCCGCTTGCAGTAGTTGGCTGTGGCTTTGTGAACGGCGAAGAGGCCGATATCGTGTCTGCCCACGTGCTGGCCATGTATGTGCCCAGCTTTTTCACCGGTCACCTGATCGCCCGTTTCGGCACACGCAATATTGTCGCCACAGGCCTTGTAATCCTGCTGGGCGCGGGCGTTGTTGCCCTGACCGGCGTGACGCTGGCGAATTTCTTTATCGCGCTTGTGCTTCTGGGCATTGGCTGGAACTTTGGTTTCATCGGTGCCACCACCATGCTGGCCGGTGCCTATGATGATGCGGAACGTGGCCGGGTGCAGGGCCTGAACGATATGATCGTATTCGGTTGTGTGACCATGGCGTCGCTTGCTTCTGGCGGGCTTATGAATTGTTCCGGTGGCGATGCGCAGGCGGGCTGGCAGGCGGTGAACCTGGCCATGGCGCCCTTCCTGATGCTGGCGGGTGGCGCACTGTTGTGGCTTGCCCTGCGTGATCCTGAGGAAGCTTCTGTTTAAAGGGGCAAAGGGGGCCAGCCCCCTTTGGATCCCCCGGAGTATTTTCGGCAAGATGAATAAGATCAGGGACGGCCGGTCAGAGCCTTGAAGAACAGACGGCGTTTTTTGTGGAATTCTGACAAGGCAAGTGCCCCGTCTGCCACGCGCTGTGGTTCTTTTGCCGCCAGTTTCAAAAGCGGTTCTGCCTGCCAGGCAGTGCGCAGGGCCATTGTCCAGGATGCACGCGGTGGTTTTGTGTTTTTCAGATCAGACAAAGCCGCGCGGGCAAGTTCTGAAATCGCGTCGGACCTGCCATCAAAAAGTGGCCGGCAGCCGCGCTTTTCAAGTTCCGGCACGGCCTGAAACCAGGCGGCAAGCCCCTGTGCAAAGCCCCAGGTCTGCACCAGAGGTCTGTCAGCTTCCCCTGCCCCAAGTGCCTGCGCGCTGAGCCACATGAGATTGCCAGCGGTTGCCTCAATATGCGCAGGAAATGCCTGCGGCGTATCAAAACCCTCTTTGTTCAGATCCCACCAGCGCGCGGTGATCATCTGATCAAGGGCTTCTGTATCCAACCCGTTTTCCCGGATCAGCATGGTCAGCGGCCGGGCAACCTCATGGGCGCGCACGGGCCCATCATCCGCAGCCGTTTCCAGCACATCACGCCAGAACTGCAGCCGCATCTGGCCAACCATTGGTTCCTGACTGGCCCAGGCCGCGCGGGCGATTTCAAGGTTAAAAGCATACAGCACAAAAAGCGGCGCGCGCTGATCTGGCTTTATGCTCATCACTGCAAGAAACCGGTCCGGATCGCCCTTTTGCACCACTTCCGCGCAGGCGTTTATATCTGCTGTCAGCAGGGTCACGCGGCACGCACCTTGTCATGCACAAGCTTCCAGGTGATCGCCTCAAGCAGGGCTTCAAAGCTTGCGTCGACGATGTTCGGGCTGACACCAACTGTGGCCCAGCGATTGCCCTGGCTGTCCTCACTGTCGATGATCACGCGTGTGACGGCTTCGGTGCCGCCCTGGGTGATACGCACTTTGAAATCCACAAGGCGCATGTCATCAATGCTGGCCTGGTACGGACCTAAATCTTTCGCCAGCGCATTGGACAGCGCATTCACCGGGCCGCGGTCATTGCCGGTGTCATCCACGCTTTCAGACACGGACAGCATGCGTTCATCGCCGATCTGCACCACAACCACGGCCTCAGACACGGTCACCATTTCGCCGCGCGCGTTTTTGCGGCGCTCGATGGTTACGCGGTAGCGTTCCACATCAAAGAACTTCGGAAGCTGGCCCAGTTCCTCCAGTGCCATCAACTCAAAGCTCGCCTGGGCCGTGTCGTAGGAATAGCCCGCCGTTTCACGCGCCTTGATACGGTCAAGGATACGTGCCAGTGCCGGATCGCCTTTGGCAACACTATACCCCGCTTCGCCCAGGCGTTTGATCAGATTGCTTTGCCCGGCCTGGTTTGACATCGGGATTACACGTACGTTGCCGACAGCCCCCGGATCCACATGTTCATAGGTCGCAGGGTTTTTCATGATCGCGCTGGCGTGCAGGCCGGATTTATGCGCAAAGGCCGAAGCCCCGACATAAGCCGCCTGTTTCGCGGGCACCCGGTTCAGGATTTCATCCAGCGAGCGCGACAGATTGGTCAGCCCCTGCAGGCTTTCAAGACTGACACCAAGGTCAAACCGTTCCGCGTATTCCGGCTTCAGCAGCAGCGTCGGGATGATGGTTGTCAGGTTCGCATTGCCGCAGCGTTCGCCCAGGCCATTCAGCGTGCCCTGGACCTGACGCGCGCCCGCGTCAATCGCCGCCAGACTGCCTGCAACCGCGTTTTCCGTGTCATTATGCGTGTGGATCGCCAGATGATCGCCCGGCACACCGGCGGCAATCACAGCTTTCACGATTGCATAAATTTCCGACGGCAGCGTGCCGCCGTTGGTGTCACACAGCACCACCCAGCGCGCCCCGGCATTATAGGCGGCCAGCACGCTTTCCAGCGCATAATCGGCGTCATACTTATAGCCGTCAAAAAAATGTTCCGCGTCAAACAGCGCTTCGCGCCCGTTTTTAACGATATGCGCGATAGATGCCGTGATGTTTTCTGTGTTTTCTTCTTTGCTGATGCCAAGCGCGTCGGTGACATGAAACGCAGAAGCCTTGCCCACAAGACACACCGCAGGGGTTCCGGCGTTCATTACGGCGGCCAGAATGTCATCATTATCAGCCGAACGCCCTGCCCGTTTGGTCATGCCAAAGGCTGTGAATGTGGCGTTATATTTCGGGGCGGCTTCGAAGAATTCGCTGTCGGTTGGGTTCGCGCCGGGCCAGCCGCCCTCGATATGGTCAATGCCCAGATCATCCAGTGCTGCCGCGATTTGCAGTTTCTCAGCGGTCGAGAACTGAACCCCCTGGGTCTGCTGCCCGTCGCGCAGGGTTGTGTCGTAGAGGAATAGCTTTTCTTTTGTCATTGGCTCTTCTCTTTTATATTTCGTCGCGCCTGGCTGAAGGTCAGGCAGCCCCCAACCCTCCCCGTCAAACCGCAGGTTTGCCTTCGGCAAAACGGAGGGGGCTTCACCCCCACCCAGAGTCAGGGGCAGCCTTTTGTATATTGAGGCGCGGTCACTTCAGGCCTTCGAGTTTTGAAGTTAGCAACTCTGCAATCTTGTTACTTGCATATTCATACTCAGGAGTTCCCGGTGTCCACGTACTAACACGCACTTGTCCCGGCACATCCGGTGGTCCAAATGCGATCAGAGCATTTCTGGGAAGATCATCTGCTTTTGTTCCATCCGCTCCATCGAGAAGAACAAAACCCAGACCACTGAGAAAGTCGCGTATCTCATCGGCCGCTCCGAAATTACGCTCAGCTTTCATTTTTGAACGAAATTCAACGAGCTCATCTAACGCAGTTCGATAACCTTGACTATTACTCTCTGCCCAATCCCCCATTTCCGGCAGCAGCAGACCAATCATCTTTGCCGTCGCCAGCAGGCCAGCAGCGTCTCCCTCTCGTGCCAGACGGTGCAACTCGGTTATCACGCCCGCTGTGTTCAGATCATCGGCAAGTACTTTGATCGCTTCGGGGGTGGCGCTGGCGGCGGGCTCGATGCCCGTTGTCAGCGCGCGCCACTTGCGCAGCGCAGCCTCAGCCTCACGCGCTTTCTCAGCGGTCCAGTCCATCGGCTTGCGATAATGGGTGCTGAGGAAAACAAAGCGGATCACCTCGCCGGGAATGCCCTGATCGAGCAGATCGCGAACGGTGAAGAAGTTGCCCAGGCTCTTAGACATTTTCTTGCCCTCGACCTGCAACATCTCATTGTGCAGCCAGACATTGGCAAAGCCAGCATCCGGATTGGCGCAGCAGCTTTGGGCGATCTCATTTTCGTGGTGCGGGAATTGCAGATCATTGCCGCCACCGTGGATGTCAAAGCTTGCCCCCAGCAGCTCATCCGCCATAGCAGAACATTCAATATGCCAGCCCGGACGGCCCCGGCCCCAGGGGCTGTCCCAACCGGGCAGCTCATCACTGGAGGGTTTCCACAGAACAAAATCCATCGGGTTACGCTTGTAAGGCGCGACTTCAACACGCGCACCGGCGATCATATCATCAACAGACCGGCCCGACAGCGCACCGTATTCCTTGTAGCTTTCCACCGCAAACAGCACATGACCTTCGGCTGCGTAAGCATGGCCCTTTGCGATCAGATCTTCGATCATCGCGACCATCTGCGCGATATATTCCGTCGCACGCGGCATGTGATCTGGCTCATCCGTGCCAAGTGCGGCCATATCTTCCAGATACCAGGCGATGGTTTCATCACTGCGTTCGCGCACCAGGTCTTCCAGCGTGCCCGCAGCGCCCGCCTCTTTCCGGGCCATGGCGGTTGCGTTGATCTTATCATCCACATCGGTGAAATTGCGCACATAGGTCACGTGATCCGCGCCGTAAACATGACGCAGCAGACGGTTCAGCACGTCAAACATCACCACCGGGCGCGCGTTGCCAAGGTGGGCACGGTCATAGACCGTCGGCCCGCAGAGATACATGCGCACGTTTTTAGCATCAATCGGCGTAAAGACCTCTTTCTTGCGGGTCTTTGTATTATGCAGCTTAATCTCGGTCATATGTCCTCACAGCACCTTATGAATGCAAAACGGCCCAATTGGCCGCTGGCCTTGCGGCGGGACATATCAACTTCATTTCATGATGAAAACGACAAAGAACGCCCGCCTGACAATGTCAGCGGATAATGCAGGTGATAATGCAGATGTTCTTTTCCATGTGGGCGACCATAACCCGGCCCGCGCATTTGTCCAGCGATAAATCGCGCCTTCATGTCGCTAGTATCACAGATTTTGATGTGACACCGATTTATTCCCCGTTTGACAAATCAGGCGCGCCATGGTCGCCTGGCAAAAACGCAATTCACGGGGACGGAACATGGATCTCTCAAAACGTATCACCGGGCTGACCGGCGACGGGGACGATGGCTGGGGCATTTTTATCAAGGCGCGGCGCATGAAAGCGGCAGGGAAACCTGTGCTTGAGCTGACGATTGGTGAACATGACGATCGCACGGAACAGATTATTCTGGACAAAATGCATGCCTCTGCCTCTGGCGGTCATACAGGCTATGCGATGGTGCCGGGCACTGATGCGCTGCGGGAAACCGTGGCAAAACGGATTGAGGAACGCACCGGTGTGCCGACCAGCATTGATAACATCCTGATTACGCCTGGCGGGCAAAGCGCGCTTTTCGCGGCCCATTCCGCCGTTTGTGATCCTGGCGATGCGGCGATGTATATTGATCCGTACTACGCAACATACCCCGGCACGATCCGCGGTGTTGGTGCGCTGCCCGTTCCGGTGCAGACGCGTTCATCCCTGGATTTCCAGCCGCAGGTTGACGATCTGGAAGCGGGCCTGACACCGCAGGTTAAATCCCTGATGATCAACAGCCCGAACAATCCGACCGGCGTGGTTTATTCCCGCGAGACGCTGGAAAACATTGCAGGTTTTGCGAAGAAACATGATCTCTGGCTGATCTCGGACGAAGTGTATGACACGCAGATCTGGGAAGGTGAACATATCTCACCCCGCGCCCTGCCCGACATGAAGGACCGCACCTTAGTTATTGGTTCTATGTCGAAATCTCATGCAATGACCGGGTCACGTTGTGGCTGGATCTGCGCCCCTGAAGGTGTGATTGCGAACCTGATTACCCTTGCCACCCATACCACATATGGCGTTGCCGGTTTCATCCAGGATGCGGCGAAATTTGCCCTGGAACAGGGTGTTGATTTTGAAGAAAAGATCGCAGCCCCTTTCCGCCGTCGTCGCGAAATTGCCAAACGCCTGATGAAAGGTCAGAATGCGGTTAAGCTGATCCCGGCGGGTGGTGCGATGTATCTGATGCTGGACATCCGGGCGACCGGTCTGTCAGGCGAAGATTTCGCCGAAGGCCTGCTGGATCAGGAATTGATCGCTGTCATGCCGGGCGAAAGCTTTGGTGCTGCATCCGCCGGGCATATCCGGGTTGCGATGACCATCCCTGATGATCAGTTCGAAGACGCATTTGCGCGGCTTCTGAAATATGCGGCAGAAAAATAACAGTGCTGCCCGATTTCCGGCGCACCCACGCGCCGGGAAGATTTAGAAAGGCGATATGTTGTTTCAATTGCCTGAAGATAAGGTGCTTTATGAGGCCCTGACAAAACGCGACCCAGCCTGGGATGGCCGGGCCTGGGTTTGCGTTGCCACCACCGGGATTTTCTGTCGGCTGAGCTGTCCGGCGCGTGATCCCAAACCTGAAAACTGTGCTTTCAAGCCCTCGGTCACGGAATGTATCGAAGCGGGCTTTCGCCCTTGCAAACGCTGTCACCCCCTGGGTGTTCTGTCGGATGATCCGATGATTGCGGATCTGGTAAAAGCGCTTGAGAAAGATCCATCAAAGCGCTGGTACGAAAGCGATATTGCGAAACTTGGGTATGATCCATCCACGGTGCGGCGCAATTTCAAACGGGTCTTTGGCATGACCTTCCTTGAAATGGCGCGTCAGCGGCGTCTGGCGATGGGGTTTACCACTTTGTCTGATGGGCATCGCGTGATTGATGCGCAGCTTGAGGCCGGGTTTGACTCGCCTTCTGCGTTTCGCGATGCTTTTGCAAGACTGACCGGTGTCGCCCCCGGGGCCTTCCGCAAAGACGCGCTGTTGCAGGCTGACTGGTTCCAGACCGAACTTGGCCCGATCATTGCTGTCGCCGACAACCGCCATCTGCATCTGCTTGAATTCGCTGATCGCAAGGCCCTGCCGACGGAACTAAAACGCCTGATGAAAGATTGCCCCGGCGGGATTGGCTTTGGGCGGCCCGTACCAATTGAACAGGTGAAGGCCGAGCTTGAGCGCTATTTTCAAGGAAAGTCCGCCGTGTTCAACACCCCGCTTGCCCCCCACGGCACCGCGTTTCAGAAAGATGTCTGGCACGCATTGCGTGAAATCCCGGCAGGCGAAATCCGCAGTTATTCGGCCCTGGCCGGTGATCTGGGCCGGCCGGAAGCCACACGCGCGGTTGCCAGTGCCAATGGCGCAAATTCCATTGCGATCCTTATTCCCTGCCATAGGGTCATGGGCGCAGACGGCAGCCTGACCGGCTATGGAGGCGGGATCTGGCGCAAGGAAAAACTGATTGAAATTGAAAAGAAATACGCATCGGAGACACGAGTATGAGCAAAGCTGAACACTTCCGCGCCCTGCACCAGCCGGGCAACCCGTTTATTCTGGCCAATGCCTGGGATGTGGGATCTGCCCTGATGCTTCAGGGAATGGGCGCAAAGGCGATCGCGACAAGTTCTGCTGCGCTCGCCTTTACGCTTGGCACCCGCGATATGGGGCATATCACCCGCGATCAGGCGCTGGCCCATGCGCAGGATCTGATTGCCGTGCTGGATGTGCCTCTGTCTGGTGATTTTGAAAACGGCTTTGGCGAAGATCCCGAAACCTGCGCCGAAACCGTGCGCATGGCAGCTGAGATTGGTCTGGCCGGGATTTGCATTGAAGACACCGCCCTGCCGGATGAGGCCCCATATGATTTTGATCTGGCGGTGGAACGCATCCGCGCCGCCGCATCTGCCGCCCGTGCCCTGCCCGGTGGTTTTTTCTTTGTCGCCCGCGCCGACGGTGTTCTGACCGGGCAATATGATATGGATGAAGCGATCCGCCGTTTGCAGGCCTTTGAAGCTGCCGGTGCCGACGGGCTTTATGCGCCCGCGCCCGCCAACCCGCAGGATCTGAAGCGCATTTGTGACGCGGTGAATATCCCGGTGAATGCCCTGGCTGCGGGTCCCAGCACGAAACTGCCCCTGTCGGAATATGCCGCTGCGGGCGTTGCGCGGGTCTCTCTTGGATCGGCACTGGCCCGTGCCACCCATCGTATGATCCGTGATATTGGCGTAGATATGCTGGAAAATGGTGATTTTTCGGCGCTTGGCAAAAGCATTTCCGGCGATGCCGTGGAAGATCTGATGTTTAAGTAACCACCAGACACGCAAAATCCGCCGCATAGGCCTTGCCGGGCCCGTGCGGTTTTTTATTTGCTCATCATCAGGATCATCATTGCCGTTTATAAAAAAGGCGGCGCCGCCATCCGGAACCCCACGATTCAGGGTTTTCACCCCTGTGTGAGAAAGCTTTTTCACGGTCCCTGGAGTGTTTTACGTTCCAATCAGGACGTTTCCGTTGGTGCAGGTCTGGTGGCCTGCTGTGTCATGACGTGGTCAAAGATGCCCGTGAGAGATTGAGAAAACGTGAGGTGAGCGTGCGCAGCTGCACAATCGGCGCCACCAAAGGTTAACAAAACCAGTTTTCCGGTATTCTGGTATTCTAGTATACTGGTTTTCCGGAAAACTGGTTTTGGCACACCGCCAACGGTAGCCAGAAACCAAATTCCCCCAAAAGAGACAAAAATTTCCTGAAAGCGACATCCTGTCGCAAACGTACGGTTGGTCGTGAAATTTTGCGTGCAATTTTCACAGACGAACTGATTCAATACGGAGCCCGCCGTGGTCCATTGTCTTGACTGGAAAATCTCTCTGATCGTGATCACGATTGGCGCAGAACGGGGCCGCGCCGCACGCGGTCGCCCGGTTGTGGTGTAATTCACCCTTCCCTTTCCGCTGATAAATCTGAGACAAAATATGACTGCAAAATCCTCCCGCCGTTCCGGCGGCCGCGCCGCCCGTAAAGCCCTTCGTGAAGCCCCTGTCGCCATGGAAGCACGTTCTGTGCGTCCAGGCATGGAAAGCGCGACCCTGAAGGTTCTGACTGACGAACAAATCAACATGATCCACGAAGCCGCAATTGAAGCGCTTGAAACCATCGGTTTTGCAGATGCGCCGCAATCCGGTGTGGATCACATGGTGCGTGTTGGCTGTATCCTTGGCGATGATGACCGCATCCGTATTCCACGTGCCGTTGTGGAAGATGCCCTGTCCAAAGCCTGTAAAGACGTCACACTGTATGGTCGTGACCCAAAGCATGACATGCATCTGAACGGTCACCGCGTGCATTTCGGCACCGCAGGCGCCGCCGTTAGCCTTGTGGATGTGGAAACCGAAGAATACCGCGATTGCGGCGTTCAGGATCTGCATGACGCCGCCAAAATCGCGGATCGCCTGGACAATATTCACTTTCTGCAGCGCCCTATGGTCTGTCGTGATATCCCTGACAACTATGAGATGGATATGAACTCCATCTACGCCACGGTTTCCGGCACCACCAAGCACGTTGGCGTGTCCTTCACCGAGCCAGACTTTGTCGATGGCGGCTTTGACATGTTGCATATGGTTGCCGGTGGCGAAGAAGAATGGCGCGCGCGTCCCTTTGTGTCCAATTCCAACTGTTTTGTGGTGCCTCCGATGAAATTCGCAACCGAAAGCTGCGAAGTCATGGAAAAAGTCATCGAAGGCGGCATGCCTGTTCTGCTGCTGTCTGCGGGTATGGCGGGTGCAACCACACCTTCCACCGTTGCCGGTGCCGTGGTGCAATCCGTTGCAGAATGTCTGGCCGGTATTGTTTACGTGAACGCTGTGAAACCTGGCGCGCCTGCGATCATGGGCACATGGCCTTTTGGGCTTGATCTGCGCTCTGGTGCGATGACCGGTGGCTCTGGCGAACAAGCTTTGCAAACCGCCGCCTGTGCACAGATGCATAAATTTTACGGCCTCCCAGGTGGCGCGCCTGCCGGTATGACCGACGCGAAACTGCCTGACATGCAGGCCGGTTGGGAAGCCATGGCGTCAAACGTTATGGGCGGTCTGTCTGGTCTGAACATGGTGTACGAATCCGCAGGTATGCACGCATCCCTGCTGGGTTTCTGTCATGAAAGCCTGATCCTTGGCGATGACATCATTGGTCACGCCCTGCGCTGTGTGCGCGGGATTGAGGTTGATGACGTGACCATGGCGCTGGACCAGATGCGTGAAGTTTGCCTGGGCGGGCCTGGTCATTACCTTGGCACCGATGCCACGCTTGCGCGTATGGAAAGCGATTACGTCTATCCAAAAACCGCAGAACGCCTGTCCCCGAAAGAATGGGCTGAGGTTGGCAAACCGAACCTTGTGAAAGCGGCGACAAAGAAGAAAGAAGAAATTCTGGCGGAACCGTCCCGTGCGGCACTGGATCCGGCTCTGGATCAGGAGATCCGGTCAAAATTCAAGATCCACCTTGGATAAGCGGGTTATCCGCAAATAACCTTACACAAAGAACCACCCGCTTCCGATCCGGAAGCGGGTGTCTTTATTTACAGGGTTACTTACGTGACCGGCACAATTTCAATATTGAAATCCAACTTGATCAGGGGATCAACCAGATCAGGGTACCCGGTCGCCCCGAAAGCGCGTCTGTCAAAGCTGCCGCGTATATTCAGAACAGAGGTTTCCCCGGAATTGCGACCATCGCGCAGCAATGACACCGTCAGTTCAAGCGGCTGGATGACCCCACGCAACATAAAGTCACCTTCCATCCGCACCCCGTCAGTCACCTTCTGAACCCGCCGGCTTTCGAAACGTGCCGTTGGGTAGGCATCCGTATCCAGAACTTTCCGTTCACGCAGGGCAGAGGTCGCCAGGAAATTTCCGGCCCGGGACCCTGATACGTTGAAACTCACCTGAACAATGGCCTGTTCCGGCGCATCCAGATCCAGCAGCAAAGCGGCGGATTGTATGGGGATGTACCCCTGCATTTCCCGCCCGGCCAACTGATAGGAAAAATCTGCACGCCCGGAACTGACAATCCTATAGGGTTGATTTTCCGCGACACCGGGAACCGCTGTAAGACTGAACAACATGCCTGCGAAAGACAGCAACCGCGCAACACGCACGACAGCACTGGCTTTTTTTCTGAGAGTATAAATCATATCGCAGTATGTCGCCCGGCGATCAACAATCGCAACACACAAAACCGTGCCTGAATTGCGATGCATGCCGTCAGATAAAAGCGACACATTTTGGCGTTTTTTTACATGCTACCTTCTGATTCCGCGTCAAAGTGCAGGTAAGTTCAGAAAATTTACGGGAGGTTCGTGATGAAAACTCATACCAGAGTATGTGTGATTGGTGGCGGAGTGGTTGGCTGTTCGGTGCTGTACCACCTGACCAAACTTGGTTGGTCCGATGTGTTGCTGCTGGAACGTTCGGAACTGACATCCGGTTCAACCTGGCATGCTGCGGGTGGTTTCCACACGATTAACGGCGACACCAATATGGCCGCTTTGCAGGGCTATACCATCCGTCTTTACAAAGAGCTGGAAGAAATCACAGGCATGTCCTGCGGGCTGCATCATGTGGGTGGCGTGACCATTGCGGACACCCAGGAACGTATGGATATGCTGAAGGCGGAACGCGCCAAGCACCGGCATATGGGCCTGGATACGGAAATTCTGTCACCGGAAGAAATCGCTAAAATCGCCCCTGCCACCAATGTCGAAGGCATTCTTGGCGGGCTGTATGATCCGCTGGATGGCCACCTTGACCCATCTGGCACGACACATGCCTATGCGCGCGCTGCGAAAATGGGCGGGGCCGAGATTGAAACCCACTGCATGGTGAAAGAAACCAACCAGCTGCCCGATGGCACCTGGGAAGTTGTCACCGACAAAGGCACTGTGATTGCAGAACATATCGTTAACGCGGGCGGTCTCTGGGCGCGTGAAGTTGGTGAGATGGCCGGGGTTTACCTGCCGCTGCATCCGATGGAACACCAGTACATCGTCACCGATGACATCCCGATGATCTATGAGGCGGATAAAGAACACCCGCATGTGATGGATCCGGCAGGCGAAAGCTATCTGCGTCAGGAAGGACGCGGGCTGTGTATCGGTTTTTATGAACAACCCTGCCGCCCCTGGGCTGTGGATGGCACGCCGTGGAAGTTTGGCCATGAACTTCTGCCGGATGACTTTGATAAGATTGAGGATTCTATTGAATTCGCTTACAAACGCTTCCCCGCACTTGCCGAGGTTGGTGTTAAATCCGTGATCCACGGGCCGTTTACCTTTGCACCGGATGGCAACCCGCTGGTCGGGCCTGTGCCGGGCAAGAAAAACTACTGGTCCGCCTGTGGTGTCATGGCCGGTTTCAGCCAGGGCGGCGGCGTTGGTCTGACCCTGGCGCAATGGATGATCGAAGGTGAACCAGAACGCGATGTATTCGCCATGGATGTGGCACGTTTTGGTAAATGGATCACACCGGGCTACACCCTGCCGAAGGTGATCGAGAACTATCAGAACCGTTTCTCTGTGGTCTATCCGAATGAGGAACTGCCTGCCGCGCGTCCGATGAACACAACACCAATGTATGACATCCAGAAAGACCTGGGTGCGGTGTTTGGGCAGCAAAACGGCCTGGAAGTTGCGAACTATTTTGCTGAAGGCGATGAACCCCGCTATGAAACCCCGTCTTTCCGCCGTTCAAACGCCTTTGACGCCACTGCGCGTGAGGTGAAGGCCGTGCGCGAAGCCGTTGGAATCAATGAGGTTCAGAACTTTGGCAAATATGATGTGAAGGGCCCGAATGCCCGTGCATGGCTAAACAAAATCATGGCAGGTCGCGTGCCGAAAACTGGCCGTCTGTCCCTGACGCCGATGCTGGCAAATTCCGGGCGTCTGATTGGTGATTTCACCATGTCTTGCCTTGCCGAAGATCATTTTCAGCTGACCGCATCTTATGGCGCGCAGGACTTCCACACACGATGGTTTGAACAGCACGAAGAAGATGGCGTGACCGTCGAAAACATCTCTGACCGTCGCACAGGTTTCCAGATTGCCGGCCCGAATGCCCGCAAGGTTCTGGAAGCTGTGACACGGGCGGATGTGTCGGCGGGTGCGCTCAAATTCCTCGATGTAAAACAAATCACTATCGGCATGTCTTCATGCATTGTGCAGCGTGTCAGCTATACCGGTGATCTGGGCTATGAGATCTATACAGATGCCATGAACCAGCGCGCTTTGTGGAACACCCTATGGGGTGAAGGCCAGAAACACGGCATGAAACCGTTCGGTATGCGGGCGATGATGTCCCTGCGTCTGGATAAATTCTTTGGCTCCTGGCTGTCTGAATTCTCACCTGATTACACCGCCGCTGAAACCGGGCTTGATCGGTTCATCAGCTTTAAGAAACCGGATGATTTCATCGGACGTGCTGCCGCTGAAAAGGAAAAATCCGAAGGGTCTGCCCGTACGCTTGTGGCCTTTGAAGTGGATGCCACCGATTGCGACGTACATGCCTATGAACCGGTCTGGATCAATGGCGAAGTTCAGGGGTTCTGTACATCCGGCGGCTACAGCCACTATGCGCAGAAATCCATCGCCATGGCCCTGATCCCGACGGAACTGGCGGGCGCGGGCAATGAGGCCGAGATCGAAATTCTGGGTCATATGCGCAAAGCCCGTCAGATCGTGACGCCTTTGTTCGATGCAGATGGCGCACGGATGCGCGGCTAAAACGATAAAGGGCACCCACAACGGGTGCCCTTTTCAACTGATCTAAGACATGGTGTCAGCAGCGGGAAATCAGCACTGCTTCGTGTTTTTTCAGAACCTTCCGGGCGGCAGGATAGACATCCGCAGTATCCCCCGATTGCAGTTCAGGAAAAAGTTCAAAAAGTTCCCGACGCTGCGCGTTATCAATACCTCTTAACGTGTAGTCCCCAGGCTGAAAACTTTCTGTCCAGATCCCATCTGCCAGAACAATTTCGTGCTGATCAAACATAAAATGAATATAGGTAACTTCATCCGGGGCGACACGGCTGACGCCTTTACGACCCACAAGATGTTTGCAGGACGCAAGGACTTCGTGTTCTTCAAAGTACAGCGCTGTGACTTCATTCGAAATCAGAACCCGATGATTTGGGCTTAACAGCATATCCCTTTGCGGCAGCCCCTTGCCCAGGCTACCCGCCTGGATTTCAACAGGGCGCAGCTGCATACGTTCCGAAATCTTTTTCCCACACAGCGTCTTTGATCCGATCCAGCGGATTTCCTGTACGCCATTGTCACGTGTGATCACCTGATCCCCGACTTTCAGGGTTTCAACCGGGACTTCTCCGGAAAGTGTGCAGATAAGCGTACCAGGGGTGAAACAGGGAATAACCGACTCAAATTCGAAATCAATCGGGCCAACACCAATAACGCCTGCGCGGAAATAGTCGTCGCCATTGTCATGAATGATCTCAATGCTCACGATCGGGCCGGGAATTGTCACGGTGATCGTATCCGGCGCCCCCGAACCTTCGATCCCCGGGCTGACATTTCCTTCGGCTTCAACGCTGTTTCCGGACACAACGTGATTTGCCGTCAGATCTGAAAAAGTCACCGGAACGATGTTGCCGGAAGCATCCCGCGCGATCACGGTTATCTGATCATCCCAGGCCCCGGCCCCGGCATCCACATCAAATATTTCAAAACTGACATCAGAGACATTCTCGCCAAATGTAATCAATGCGGATGTCGGTTCCTGAACGGATGAGCTTCTTAAGGCATCCCCGTTCAGTGAAAATGAGCGGCCAGCATTTGTTGGCGTGGATACAGTGACATCAACGCTGTCTGTTCCGTCTGTATAGGTTGTCGACCCGTCAGCGCCTGTATCGCTGAAATCGAGCGTAAAATCGGCCATTCCGTATACCCTGTTCTTGCGCACTGTTAAAAATACGACAGATCGCAATTGGTTATGCGCAGGTTTTGCCGCGCAGATTACGTTAAACAATTAAGAGAGAGGCCCTACCTGCACTTCCGAGAACACATCAGAACTGCATACCTTCAAACGATACGAACCGGCCTTACCGTACAAACTTAAATACAATCAGAATATTAAAATAAGCCCCCAATCCCCCGGGACAACTGATCGCATTCAAATCGAATGAATACATACTGAGGGTTAAGAGACGAAAAACAAAGCAAAAAAAACAAAACCGATTTTTGCGGTACCGATGCGGGTTGTCGGTAATTTGTTTAATGTCCGGCATCTGAAGGTTTTGCAGACACCTTCAAAGCCATGGGCACTTCCCGTCACACAGAGCAACCTTAAACCTTTGCAATTAAGGTATTTTAATAAACTTCCTCAGATCACATCAACAATTTCAGCCCTTACATTTCCAACCAGACTGCACATCAAAAACAATTCAAACTGTTCAGACAATCTGACGCAGGACCTGCCGTAAAATACAGGTTCAGGGCGGAACCACCAACACATCCATTGTGAACAATCACGCAACAATAGGAATAACAGCGATAACGATGCTGATTTTATGAACAATTACCGTTTTCAAAAACGAATCAAATTGGAATATTAACCAATTGCAACCCGGCCAGCGGTAAGCCAGATCGTACTTCCAGCCCCGACAGACACCCCGTTCATCACCTCATGGCTTACAGATATCTCCTGGCCATCCGGGAAAACCAACCGCGTGTTTTGCGCATTCTGGCCTGCAATCCGGACCGGCGCAGAAAAATCCGCATTGTGTTGCCCGGGGTCATTCATCGTAAGCAGGATATGTTCAGGCAGCAGCCGGAAGACCACAGCCTGTTCCGCCCCGCCCTGTGGCTGTAGTGCAATGGCGCGTTCCTGCCCTTCAGCATTCTTGCGCAGATAGCCCTTCAGCCAGGGCAGCGCATCCACCGGGCCGGAAATACGGCCAGCATTCACCTGAAAGCTGCGGTCAGCCAGGCGTGCGACTTCGCCTTTGTCGTGACTGACAAAAAGTGCCGGGCACCCCGTCTGCGTAAGCACCTTCTGCATCCTGGGGATCAGGCGGTCTTTCTGCTGTGGATCGAGGCCAGTCAGGGGTTCATCCAGCAAAAGCAATTCGGGCCTGGCCGCAAGAGCGCGGGCAAGAGCAACACGCTGACGTTCACCACCCGACAGCACCGTGGCCGGGCGATCCATAAGCGGGGCCAGGTCCAGGATATCAAGGATTTCCTGCATCGCCGGGCCAGCCATCGTTTCGCCATGCCCCCAGCGTTGCGCATAGGTGATGTTTTCGCGCACGGACATATGGTCAAACAGTCGGATATCCTGAAACACAAAGCCGATGCGACGCTTACGAGCGATGACTTTTTGCCTGCGCCCGTTTTGCCAGTCCTGCCCGCGAAACCGGATCGTTCCTTCACAAGGGTCCAGCCCGGCAATCGCGCGCAGCAGGCTTGATTTCCCGCTGGCACTGCGCCCGACAAGGGCTGTGATGCCAGTAAGGGGAATGTCGCAGGCCATCTGCAGATCAAACCCTGCCCGGCTGAGGCGAATATCGACGTTCAGCATATCCATCAACGCTGCTCTCGTCCCAGAAAATAGGTCAGGGTCAGCGCAAGGAAAGACGCAATCAGCAGCCCAAAGGACAGAAGATGCGCGCCGCTGTAATCCAGCGTTTCAACGCGGTTGAAGATTTCAATGGAAATGACACGGGTTTCGCCAGGAATATTGCCACCAACCATCAGAACAATACCAAATTCCCCCAGAGTATGCGCAAAACTAAGCACCGCCGCTGAGATAAAGCCACGTTTTGACAGGGGCAGAACCACCGACACAAAGGCCCGCACAGGCGATGCGCCAAGGGTGGTGGCGACTTCGCGTGGGGCAAGCCCGACCGTCTGAAAAGCCGTGCGCAGGGGCTGTACGGCGAAAGGCAGGGAATAGATCACAGAGGCCAGCAAAAGGCCTGAGAATGAGAAAGCCAGGGTTTCCCCTGTCAGCGCGACCCAGCCACGCCCCAATGGTGCCGTCGGGTTCATGAACACCAGCAGGTAGAACCCGATGACGGTTGGCGGCAGAACCAGTGGCAGGGTGACGATGGCCTCCACCAGTGGCCGGATGCGCAGGCGCGTCACCGTCAGCCACCAGGCCAGCGGCGTTGCGATCACCATCAGGATCAGCGTGCTGAAAAACGCCAGCCGCAGGGTCAGCGAAATCGCGGGCCAGACCTCGGACAGTGCCACATTCATTCCGTGGCCTCCTGCACCGGCTGATATCCATTGAGTTTAAGAAGGAACGTGCCCTCATCAGACAGGATCAGGTCCAGAAAAGCCTGCGCGTCTGGTGTGATCAGGGCGGCGAATTGCCGAACTTCGTTTTCAGGCACGGGCAACGCGGTGATCACAGAGTCAGGGTGCAACCCCTTAACCTCTTTCGCAACAGAGCGGGAGACCAGGGCAAAATCCACGTTACCGGACGCAAACAGCCCCGCAGCGGCGGAAACATTGGCACCAGAGACAAGATCAGCCGTTTCAGGCGTGATATTCAGAACCTCAAGAACGCGCATTGCTGCCTGCCCATAGGGTGCAACATCCGGGTCGGCGATGGCGATGCGCTGATCCGCAAGGTCATCAAGGCCACCCCAGGACCGGTGCAGAAGCACAAGTTCGCCCTGGGCGTAGGCCTGTGGTTCCGGAGCCAGTCCCAGATCAGTAAGTCGTTGCGGGCGTTCAAAATCGGCGGACAGAAACAGATCCACCGGCGCACCATTGGCGATCTGGGCGAACAGCGTGCCGGAAGGCCCGTTGATCAGGATCACGCGCTGTCCGGTTTTGAATTCATGAAGTTCAGACAGCCCCCGCGCCGCACTAAGAAAATTAGACGCCACAGCCACACGCAAAGCCCGCTCTTCCGCCATGGCGGACCCTGCTGCCATAAGCAAAGGCAGCGCCAGAAGCAGGCGGCGTGTCATCTGAAAGCTGTGTTTCATAGTGGCATAAAGCACCGCAGCTGACGTGAATGCAAGCCAGTCCAACGGATTAATAAAGCTCTGCCGCACGAAGTTCATAGGCACGCACAATACGCTGCATGGCCTCATTAAAGACCACGCCGATCAGTTTCTGCAAAACCATGTTTTTGAATTCAAAATCCACAAAGAATTCAACCTTACAGCCGCCCTGATCCAGATCGGTAAACTGCCACCAGGATTTCAGGTATTTGAACGGCCCGTCGAGATATTCCATCTCTATGCGGTCATGATCCGGCCAGAGATGCACGCGGCTGCCAAAGCGTTCCCGGAACACCTTAAAGGAAATCACCAGATCTGCTTCCATCACCTCGGCATTTTCGCCAGCAATGGGTTTGCGCGACCGGATGCGCGCAGCAGAACACCAGGGCAGGAATTGCGGATAAGACCCGACATCCGCCACCAGATCATACATCTGTTGCGCGGTGTAAGGCAGGTTTCTTGTATCACTGTGCTTTGGCATGGCGCGTATTTAATCCGCTGCCTGAAAATATGCCAGGGCAAAATCGACGCAATCGCACTGTTGTTATCTGCTGTCTTTGACCAGATGATCAGGGTAATGCTTGACCCCTGCCTGCCTCACTGTTTACGAAGCAGCGGACATTAACGCCAGCACCCCGGAAGGACACCCTGTGAGCAAGCCAGGCCCTGAATATGTCATCGATCAGATGATCTCTGCCAAATCCATCGCTGCCCGGATCGAAGATCTGGCCTGTGAAATCAAAGAGGAATTCAGCGACACGGATAAACTGGTGGTGGTTGGCCTGCTGCGCGGATCCTTTGTTTTTATTGCGGATCTTGTGCGCGAACTGGATCTGCCGGTAGAGGTGGATTTCCTTGAGGCGTCTTCCTACGGCGACGGTATGGAAAGTTCCCGCGAAGTGCGCATTCTGAAAGACCTGCGCGGTGAAATCGGCGGGCGTGATGTGCTGTTGGTAGAAGACATCGTTGACACAGGCTTTACCCTGAAACATGTGACGGCGCTGCTGAAAACCCGCAAACCCCAAAAACTGCGCACAATTGCCCTGCTGGACAAACCGTCACGTCGCGAAGTTGAGATTAAAGCAGACTGGACCGGCTTTGAAATCCCGGATGAATTTGTTGTCGGCTATGGCATCGACTATGCGCAACGCAATCGGAATCTGGGCTATATTGGTAAAGTCCGTTTCGTCTGAAGCCGTTACAACCCTGACACAGAAAAGCCGGCGGGATCACACCGCCGGCTTTTGCGTTTCAATTGGTGCAATCAGAATTCGTAGCGCACAGAAATTTCGGTCGTGCTGGTACTACCGTCGTCATCATCGATGTAGTTGGCTTCAGCAACGAAACCGTTCCAAATTTCATATGATGCACCCAGGCTGTACACAGTGCTGCCTGAACCATCATTCAGAGACAGAACTTCGGCACTGACTTCAAGGCGATCTGTGATGTCATAATTCACCCAGCCGCGCACATGGTTGCCGGTGAAAAAGTCTGTATCACCAAAGCTCACACCATAGCCGAATTTATTGATCTGCCCTTCGACCCCGATGGTCCAGACATCAGATGGTGAACCAGGGGTATCAACACGCTCAAAACCGGCGAAAACATCCAGATCACCTGCGCTGGACAGACCAGACATACTGTGACGTACAGCAACCCCAAATACATCAATTGAGGGCGATCCAGAAGCAGAGAGACTGTTGTAGGATACACCAATCTTTGTATTGCCAAAGGCGCCATCCCAACGCACGCCAGTATTGTCAGCGCCTGCCCCGGACAGGAGCAATACCTGTTTCATATAGCTGCCACCAATACCGGGTAACTGTAGGTCAAACAGAGTGCTGCCAAGAAGCGGACGGTCCGGCAGATACCCGTTGTCCAGTGCACTACGGGTCATACCCGCAGAAATCATGTGATCGCCAAAGCTGTATGTAATCGCCGGATAAAGCTCGGAGCGGGTACTCCCGTCGACGTGCAACGCGTCAATACCAAGTGAGACACCGAAATTCCCGATCAGATTATGATGCGCAAAATCTGCGTCCATGCGGCCGAAGCTTTCATCAAATCCGTCGCCGTTGAGGTCCGAATATTCAATGTAGCCGGACATTTCGAAACCTGCGGGCAGGCTTTGTGCGAAATTGGCAGAAGGGACTGTCCCCGCGATAACCAACGCTGATGCAATAAATTTTTGCATGTTTATTCCTCTATTTTATTTGCTCAGGATGCCCTGAAGAAAAAAGTAACAAACAAGAGAACTCTTTAAATTAATGCGGGAGCTATAGGGTATTTCACTATTTGAATATAGCATAAAAAAATCGCAGGAAGGTCCTGCGATTTTGCATGATTTAAGTTTACGAAAGTCGGGATTACAGCCCCAGCTTTTCCAGACGTGCTGTACGCAATTGCGCGAAATCATCACCCGCGTGATAGCTGGACCGGGTCAGAGGCGTTGCGGACACCATCAGGAACCCTTTGCCATAGGCAGCGGTCTCATAGGATTTGAACTCTTCCGGGGTCACAAAACGATCCACCGCGTGGTGTTTCGGCGTTGGTTGCAGATACTGACCGATGGTCAGAAAATCGATGTCAGCCGCGCGCATGTCTTCCATGACCTGCAAAACCGACTGACGCCCTTCACCCAGGCCAACCATAATACCGGATTTCGTGAACATGGATGGATCCAATTCCTTCACCCGCTGCAACAGACGCAAGGAATGGAAATACCGCGCACCTGGGCGCACCTCGGGATAAAGGCCCGGCACAGTTTCCAGGTTGTGGTTAAACACATCGGGTTTCGCCGCGACAACAATTTCCAGTGCTTCGGGCGCACAGCGAATAAAATCCGGGGTCAGAATTTCGATAGTGGTTTTCGGGGATTGCCTACGCACCGCCCGGATGGTCTGGGCAAAATGTTCTGCGCCGCCATCTTCCACATCATCCCGGTCCACGGATGTAATCACCACATGGTTCAGGCCAAGTTTTTTCACCGCCGACGCCACACGCCCCGGTTCAAACACATCAAGCGCCTCAGGTGGTTTGCCTGTCGCAATATTACAGAAGGTACAGGCCCGCGTGCAGACCTCGCCCATTATCATCATCGTGGCATGGCCCTGCGACCAGCATTCGCCAACGTTGGGGCAGCCTGCCTCTTCACAAACGGTTACCAGACCGTTGTCCCGCATGATCTTATGGGTATCCGCATATCCTTTTCCGCCCGGCGCTTTGACCCGGATCCAGTCCGGCTTTTTCAGCCGCACACTATCGGGGTTTTTGGCTTTTTCGGGGTGGCGTTCGGCCGGAATTTTGAGATCACGCATATCTGGCATCCTTACAGGGCTTCCCTAACAGCTAGCGAAGATCTGCCTGATTTACCAGAGGCAGCGCAAAGATTAGCACCCTGCGGCACAGAGTCGATTGAACGACACTTAGAATCGTTTTAAGTAGCTTCGCGAAACATATGGTCAGCTCTCGCCAGACCTTAACAATGACAAAGGAATTTCCGATGAAGTCCGGACAAAAACTGCCTGAAGTGACCTTCAAAACCCGCGTACGTGACGAAGCCATTGGTGGCGACAACCCGTTCCGCTGGGAAGACAAATCCACTGCGGATTACTTCAAAGGCAAGCGCGTTGTGCTGTTCTCTCTGCCAGGCGCGTTCACCCCGACCTGTTCCACTTACCAGCTGCCAGGCTATGAAAACGGCTTTGCTGATTTCCAGGCACAGGGCATCGACGGCATCTACTGCATGTCCGTAAACGACAGCTTTGTGATGAACAAATGGGCCCAGGACCAGAAGATCGCAAATGTTGACGTCATCCCTGACGGCTGCGGCGAATTCACCCGTAAAATGGGTATGCTGGTTGAGAAAAGCAACCTGGGCTTTGGCATGCGTTCCTGGCGTTATGCCGCTGTCATCAACGACGGCGTTGTCGAAGCATGGTTCGAAGAGCCGGGCCTTGCGGACAACCACGGCGAAGATCCATATGGTGAATCTTCCCCTGAAACCGTTCTGAACTGGCTGAAAGAAAGCGCATAAGCTTTTGTTCATTCGATAGAAAAGGCCCGCCAATGTGCGGGCCTTTTTATGTGTTCGATTACTTTTTATTTAGCCGATCATCGGGCCGAATTTGCCGTGGGTTTCATCATAATAACGCTTCAGCCGTTGCAGCGCGATCCTCAGCACGATCTTGCCCGACCGCGCTGACCAGCCCATGCGCTTTTCTGCGGCCTCCATGCCTTCCAGATAACAGCAGCAGCGCAGAACCACATCACCCAGCCCCGGCCCCAGATGTTCCAGCGCGCCAGACACCCGACGGCGCGCTTCATCCGGGCCATGGCCAACACCGCTGTCCGCTGCAAAACTGCCCCGTCCGCCCCCGGTCAGGAACCGTTCCCAGTTCTGCGCCACACGCGGCCCCATCTGCGCCAGTTCAAAATCTTCACGCAGACGTTCGCCCACATGCACAAGATCATCCGTCAGAAAAGGCTTGCCGCTTTTGTCCCGACGCCGCGCCAGACCTGCCAGCGGGCTTTCCGCGATATTATAGCGCATCCGGCGCGGTTTTTCGTCTTCACAGCCGCTGGCCAGCTGTTTTTCACCCCAGATCCGGTGCTGATCCCCAAAGGCTGCCTGCATATCATTAAAACCAGGCTGCCCCGGATCGCCTGAAATCATCCGCTTCAGCGCCGACCGCCCGGCGCCTGTGATCTTATACTGTGTGATCTTGCCCTTGCCTGTGCAATTGATCCAGTCTTTCAGCGCAAGCGAACTTGCGGTTTCCCGGTCAATCACGGCAGTACGCACAGATTTCCCCCCGCTGAGATTGCGCACAACAACAGCTTTCTCAAGATCGCCGGCCACCACAAGGATTGCACCGCTTTCCGCCATACGCGTCAGCGCATTGCGTTCTTCTTTTTCCTGGCGCACAAGCGCACCACGGCTGACGTCTGGGGCCTGTTCACGCAGTTGCGCAGCTTTTGAGGTGGGTAGTTTCATGGTCGCGATATCCTTTTTAGAATGCTCAGCAGAAGAGCGGGATACCTGAAAATATTTCTGGCTCAGCAGACACAGCGCCTCATCAATCAGAACATCGTCCCGAAGGTTTTCAAAACGACGCACCTGGCGCAGGATGGTCGAGGCATGACAGCCGTTTTCACGGGCCAGAGCGCGGATCGGAAGACCGGTTTCCGTGTGCAGAAGATAGTTCTTCGCCGCACCGGGAACCCAGCCAGGAAGTTCAGCAACATCAGGCGTACCTGTTTCTGTTGATCTGACCATTCCTGCTTTGCCCCCTTCTGACAGCCGCACCGGTGCGTTAACCAGCCTCAACTTAAGATTGCATCCGTTACTTGTTGGTTAATATTTCAGGTTCGATCCATTGTGTTCATCAATTCTAAACAGTTTCAGAACCCATCGAACGGTGAATTCGCAGCCACGCAACACCCGTTATGGTTGAGTTAGCGTCAGGCAACTGCTCATCAATGGGGATGCAAATGACCGATCTTATGACACTTCTGAACACACTGCGCCGTCCACGCCTTCTGATCCGTGCTGCCCGCTTCGGCCTGTCCGGTTACAGCCGCGAACGCGATCTGGCCCGTCTGATTGCGGATATACGCCTGCCTGGCCCCGGTCGTGCTGTCACACAGCTGGTAAACATTGAAGGCGATATGGATGAGAAACGTAAAACGGGCGACGCCACCTACAGCATCGCCCGTCATATAGAAGTTCTGGTCGCCCTGATGGCGGAAATTCAGCTTTTACGCGCCCGGAAGCAAAGCAAAAGCTGAAAAGGGTCAGACGAATGCGTCGGGCTCAGCTGCCTTTTTGCGCGCGACGTATTCATCCAGCGCCTCACGGATCGCCGGATCCATTGCAGGCTGCTGGTAATCGTTCAGCAGCTTTTCAACGCGGGCTTTGGCAAGCGCCACAGTATCGCGCGCGCCTTCCTCATGCCAGGTTTCAAACGGCTTATAGTCCAGCAGATCTGTTTTCCAGAACGCGGTTTTGAAGTTCGCCTGGGTGTGCTCACATCCCAGATAGTGACCACCTGGCCCAACTTCACGGATCGCGCCCATCGCCTGACCGTTTTCAGACATATCAATGCCCTCTGCCAGACGGTGCAGAACACCCAGCTGATCCGCATCCATGACGAATTTCTCAAAGGAAGACACAAGGCCACCTTCCAGCCAGCCACAGGAATGCAGCATGAAGTTCACACCACCCAACAGCGCTGCGTTATGGGTGTGGGCGGTTTCATAGGCGGCCTGGGCGTCAGGCAGTTTGGACCCACAAAGACCACCACCGGACCGGAACGGCAGACCATAACGACGGGCCAGCTGACCTGCACCGTACAGGATCTGTGACGCTTCTGGCGTCCCGAATGTAGGCGCACCGGAATTCATGTCGATAGAGGTCACAAAGCAGCCGAAGATCACCGGCGCGCCTTTGCGCACAAGCTGGCTGTAAGCAATACCCGCCAGAACTTCTGCCAGAACCTGGGTCAGCGTACCGGCAACCGACACAGGTGCCATTGCGCCGCCCACGATGAACGGTGAAATGATGCAGCCCTGCCCGGCTTTCGCGTAAACATCCAGCGCACCAACCATGATCGGGTCAAAGGTCAGCGGAGAGTTGATATTGATCAGCGATGTCATAACCGCGTTCTGATCAACAAATTCCTCACCAAACAGGATCTTGGACATTTCAACAGAATCTGCCGCGCGGGATGGTTCCGTCACAGAGCCCATGTAAGGCTTGTCAGACAGGGTCATATGCGCGTGCAGCATATCAAGGTGACGTTTATTCACCGCAACATCTGTAGGTTCACAGACTGTACCACCGGAATGGTGCAGATATTTGGACATATAGCCCAGCTTTACGAATTTGTTGAAATCATCCATGGTCGCGTAACGGCGGCCACCGTCAGCATCACGCACAAAGGGCGGGCCATATACTGGTGCCAGCACCAGGCTGTTGCCGCCGATTTCAACGGATTTCTCCGGGTTGCGGGCGTGCTGGGTATAGCTGGACGGCGCAGTTTTGATCAGCTCGCGGCACAGACCACGGGGAATGCGCACGCGCTCGCCATCAATTTCCGCACCGGCTTCACGCCAGAGTTCCAGAGCCTCAGGACATTCAACAAAGTTAACGCCCACTTCCGCCAGAACGGTTTCTGCGTTTTCCTCGATGATAGACAGGGCTTCTTCATTGAGGATTTCCAGATTGGGAATCTTACGTTCAATGAACTTAGCGGTTTCAATGTGAATCGCTGTGCGTTCTGCGCGACGGGCTGCACCGCCGCCCCCACGTGCACGTCTGCGTCCTGCTTCTGCCATGGATACTCTCCCGAAATGTCGTTTGCGCTATGTTTAAACCGGGAAACTGACGGGAATAAGGGAAAATACGGCCTCTGGCAGGCGAAAGCGACATTTGCCCGGGTTTACGAAGTAACGAGAGGAATTAATGCAGGGCAAACTGTCGAAAATCTGATTTTGAAGCCGTTCGGACGTCTGACATTATAACAGAGGTTTCATAAGGTTTCAGAACCGGCAGGGCTGTATCGCCATAACTGTGCAGATCATGTTCCAGATCGGGAAACAATTCATATAGCTCTCCCCGGGTTGCTTCCGACAAGGCATCCATTGTGGTTTCGCCAGGAAAGAAGGTTTCGCACATCAGCCCGTCAATATTCAGGATTTCATGCTGATCAAACAGAATGTGGAAATATTCGACAGGTCTGAACCCCTGCCGTTGCAGCACATCTTTGCCATTCACAAGCGATTTCGCGGAAGCCAGCATCACACTGGCGTCTGAAATCAGTTCAAGCCCCGTTGCCGTGACCGCCACGCGATGCTGCGGCGACAACCAGACATCCCGCGCTGGACACCCCACCCCCATAGAGCCGGCTTTAAATCGGATCGGACGCAGATGCGGCGCGGCCTTCAGTTCTGCGCGCGACAGTTTTCGACAGCCAATCCAGCGGATCGGGCAGCACAAACCATTGGCCAGCACGACCTGATCACCGGCTTTCAGATCTTCAATCAGACGCAACCCGCGCGGTGTTTCGATCCGTGTACCGGCGGCGAAGCAAACAAAATCCGGAAGATCTGTATACTCAAGGCCGCTTGTGACAGTCGGCCCGACTCCAGTGCCGGTACCGGTGATCACATCATTTGCAGACAAACTGCCATCTGTCAGGAATATGTAAGGCACCGGGCTCCACTGAACCATGATGAAGGTCACCGGACCTGACGGGCCTGTCGCTGTGTATTGTTCAAAGACCGAAAAATTTGTGGAATTGCTGATATTCGGAACCGTCGAAAGATCAAGCTGCGGACCAGAAACATCATTTCTTTCCAGATCCGGATCATCATCGGTTATATCAACGGTAAAGGCCGCCGTGACAGTCACAGAGCCCGAAAATGCCGGATCTGCGCTTAAGCGATATAGGGTCAAAGTCTCCATCAGTTCCACTTCACCACTGGTTAAAATCAACCGGGACAGTCTCTGTCGAAAATGAGGCGAATTCAAGACGAATCGGAAGCAAAAAACAGGAAAATTGTTAATTTTTCCGCTACAACGCGTCCTTGTCCCGCATCATTTTACCGGAATGCCGCACTAAATGCAGGTTTCGGATCGGGCCAGGTTGCTTTTGCGGCTTGCGTCAGAGGGGCACACAATTTACAGCATCCTCATGACACAGCACCATGAAAACCTCCTGATCATCGACTTCGGCAGCCAGGTCACGCAGCTTATCGCGCGCCGCCTGCGTGAGCTCGGAGTTTACTGCGAAATTCACCCTTATCAGAACGTCACCATGGCGTTTGTGAAGGAATTTGCGCCCAAGGCCATTATCTTTTCCGGCGGCCCGGACAGCGTGACCCGTGAAGGTTCCCCGCGCGCGCCGCAGGAAATCTTTGACTACGGCGTTCCGATCCTGGGTATCTGCTATGGCCAACAGGTGATGATGCACCAGCTGGGCGGCAAAGTTGAAAGCGGTCACGGCACCGCAGAATTCGGCCGCGCCTTTGTGACACCGGAAAATTCACTGGATATCCTGGAAGGCTGGTTCACCGATGGTGACGAACAGGTCTGGATGAGCCACGGCGACCATGTCTCTGAAATCGCACCGGGTTTTGACGTTTACGGCACATCGCCAAACGCACCTTATGCGATCACCGCTGACGCGTCGCGTCATTTCTACGCTGTGCAGTTCCACCCCGAAGTGCACCACACCCCACGCGGTGCGAAACTTTATGAGAATTTCGTGAAACTTGCAGGTTTCTCTGGTGACTGGACAATGGGTGCCTATCGTCAGCAGATGATCGACAAGATCCGCGAACAGGTTGGTGACAAGAACGTCATCTGTGGCCTGTCCGGCGGCGTTGACAGCTCTGTTGCCGCCGTGCTGATCCACGAAGCCATCGGCGATCAGCTGACCTGTGTGTTTGTCGATCACGGGTTGCTGCGTCAGGGTGAATCCGAAGAAGTTGTCGCCATGTTCCGCGACAATTACAACATGCAGCTGATCCATGCGGATGAACAGGAATTGTTCCTGGGCGAACTTGACGGGCAGTCTGACCCGGAAACCAAACGCAAGATCATCGGCAAGCTGTTCATTGATGTGTTCCAGAAACACGCCGACACGATTGATGGCGCGGAATTCCTCGCCCAGGGCACGCTGTACCCTGATGTGATTGAATCCGTCAGCTTCTCTGGTGGTCCCTCCGTGACCATCAAATCGCACCACAATGTGGGCGGTCTGCCTGAGAAAATGGGCCTGAAACTGGTCGAACCTCTGCGTGAGCTGTTCAAAGACGAAGTGCGCGCGCTGGGCCGTGAACTTGGTCTTCCGGCCTCTTTCATCGGTCGTCATCCCTTCCCGGGGCCAGGCCTTGCGATCCGTTGTCCGGGTGAAATCACCCGCCCGAAACTGGAAATCCTGCGCAAAGCCGATGCGGTTTACATCGATCAGATTCGTAAACATGGTCTGTATGATGATATCTGGCAGGCTTTTGTTGCGATCCTGCCGGTGAAAACCGTGGGCGTGATGGGCGATGGCCGCACCTATGACTACGCCTGTGCCCTGCGCGCGGTGACGTCAGTTGATGGCATGACTGCGGATTACTACCCGTTCAGTCATGAGTTCCTCGGTGAAACCGCAACGCGGATCATCAATGAAGTCGAAGGCATCAACCGCGTGACCTATGACATCACATCGAAACCTCCTGGCACGATTGAGTGGGAGTGAGCAACGACCTGTAAGGACAAAACGCTCCGGTGGAGCGTTTTGAGTTGCGAACACCCGAAGCCCCTGCTGAGGGTCTGTGACGCCCTTCCAGCATTGCAAAACAAGGATCTGCGCGATGAAAATACGTCTGACCGGATATATTCAGGTGCCTGAAAACAGGCTTTCAGATGTGCGCGCGGGCCTTATTGATCACATTCGCCTGACCCACCAGGAACCTGGCTGCATTTCCTTTGAAGTCACTGAAAACCCTGACATTCCCGGTCGTTTTGATGTGGCTGAAACCTTCACAGATCAGGCCGCTTTCGACACCCATCAGACCCGCACCAAAGCGTCCCCCTGGGCAGAGATCACCGCAGGCATTCCCCGCGACTATGAAATCACAGAGGTCCCCGGTTGATTAAACTGTTCCGCCGCTTTCTGGCGCTTGTTGTTCTTGTTTTCATTTCTCTGCTGCTTTTTATTCCGACGTTTGCCTGGCTTCAGGATCTGACCGAACCCGATACATTTGCACCCGCAGACGTCATCATGGTGTTTGGGGCTGGCATGGATGACGATGGAACCCTGCACTATTCCAGCATCCTGCGCGTTGAAAAGCAGTGGCACTTTATCAGCAGGGCGCAGCCCCGCGCCTGCATATGTCGGGTGGTATGGCCCGTGATGGTGGCCCTTCCGCCGGTGATCAGATGCGCGAACTGGCTGTATCCCTGGGCGTAACACGCGACGTAATAACAAGCGAAACACGCTCTCTCTCCACCTTGCAGAACGCTTTGTTTTCCCTGCCTGATCTGCCTCAGAATGGCCGCATCATCGCTGTGTCCGAAGGCTTCCACCTGCCCCGCGTCTGGGCATCTTTGCAGTGGGCGGCGCTTAATGACAACCGCAGTTTTGATATCGCCCTTTCCAATTCCGAACCCTTCCGAAGCACAAGCCCGAACCTTAATTGGCCAGAAGGCGCAATGGTCTGGCGCGAAGTCCTGGCGACAGGTTTCAACACGTTACGTGCAGCTGCCTGGCAGATCGGCGGGATCATCGGCACAGAAAACCGCGATGATTGGCTGAAATAGGCTTGCAGCCCGCCTGATTTGCGCCATTGTCCCCCCATGACGCAAACGCCCCAACGCCCCGCCATTCTGACCGCCGCCATGTGGATGTCAGGTTCGATCATCTCCTTCACGCTGATGGCCATCGCCGGGCGCGAACTGGCAAGTGATCTGGATACGTTTGAACTGATGCTCTGGCGGTCTGTCATCGGGGTGATCATCGTTTTATCGATTGGCGGTTATGCCGGCACGCTGAACCAGGTCAATACGCGTCATTTCAGCCGCCACATCTTCCGCAACCTCGCGCATTTCACGGGCCAGAACCTCTGGTTCTTTGCCCTGCCTCTGATCCCACTGGCGCAGGTCTTTGCGCTGGAATTCACCGTGCCGGTCTGGGTGATGATCTTTGCCACTTTGTTTCTTGGGGAAAAGCTGACATCTGTCCGCCTGTTTGCCGTTCTTCTGGGGTTTTGCGGCATCCTTCTGGTGGCCCGCCCCGATACGGCAACCCTGTCGCCCGGCCTTGTCGCGGCAGCACTGGCCGCCATTGGCTTTGCGATCACACATATCCTGACCAAACAGATGACCCGGCATGACAGCATCACCAAGATCATGTTCTGGCTGGTTGTGACACAAACAGTCTTTGGCCTGATCACCGCCGGGTATGATGGCGAAATCACCCTGCCCGCGTCAGATACAGCGCCCTGGCTGATCCTTGTGGGAATCTGCGGTTTGCTGGCCCATTTCTGCATCGCCCGCGCACTGACGGTTGCGCCCGCCATGATCGTGTCACCGATCGACTTTGCCCGCCTGCCCATCATCGTTGTGGTCGGAATTATTCTTTATGATGAAGCCCTGGAGTGGACCGCCATTATCGGCGCAATCGTTATTTTCGGGGCGAACTATTTGAATATTCTGACAGAATCCCGGAAGAACAGCTGAAATGTGGGGATTTTGTAACGCAACCTGCGTCAATCCGCCTTACGTGGGGTTAAGAATTGACCCAATGTGATTCATCGGCAAAACTTTGCTTAATCACAAAAAGATGACACAGGGATGAAAAAATGAACAAACTGATGAGCACAGCCGCCCTTCTGGCGCTGACCGCTTCCGGGGCAGTCGCAGGCGGAATTGATCGTTCAAACCACGCAATCGGCATTCTTTTTGAAGAAGGTAACTATATGGAGCTGAGCTTTGGCAATGTAAGCCCAAGCGTTTCTTCCGTTGCAGGCGGTATGTCTGACGCGACAAGTTCTTATCAGCAGCTTGGCGTTGGCGTCAAAATGGACGTAAACGAACGGGTAAGCCTGGCTTTTATCTATGAGCAGCCCATCGGTGCAGAAATTCAATACAACGACGGCGCATTCCAGGGTGGCCGTGCAGATGTAAGCAGCAATGGCTTCATGTTCCTCGGGCGCTATAAGATGGATGGCGGGTTCTCTGTTCATGGTGGTCTGCGCGCACAATCTGCCGGTGGGTCAATTGTTTCGCGACCAAGCAATACGCCTCTGCAGCCGACCTTCCTTGAAGCTGATGCAGATCTTGCTTTTGCTGGCGTCGTAGGTGTTGCGTACGAAAAACCGGAAATCGCGCTGCGCGTTGCGCTGACCTATTTCTCAGGTATTAAGAACAGCTTTACCGGGCGCGAGATCCAGATCGATGGTTCAGGCAACCCCATTGCCGCTCCGGTTGCGACTGCGTTTGATGTCGACTTCCCTCAGAGTGTGAACCTTGATTTCCAGACAGGTATTGCACAGGACACGCTTCTTTTTGGCAGCATTCGCTGGGCCGACTGGGAAGGCGTAGAACTGACCACCCCAGGTGGTGGTAACTATATTGATTTCGATCAGACAACCATTTCCTACAATCTTGGTATTGGCCGTCGTCTGAACGAAAACTGGTCTGTCGCGGCTTCGATCGGTTATGAAAGCGGTGATGGCACCGGTTCAACGCTTGGCCCGACATCCGGATACAGAAGCCTGGGCCTTGGTGCCACCTGGACAGAAGGAAACACAAAAGTTTCCATGGGTGTGCGCTATGTTGAACTCGGGGACGCGACTGCATCCGCGCTGAATGTACCCTTCACTGACAACTCCGCCTGGGGCGCTGGTGTGAAAGTCGGCTGGAGCTTCTGATCCCTTCACGCAGTTAAAACAACAAAACCCGGGGCCAGCGTCCCGGGTTTTTCGTTATGTTACAAAACTATCACTTTATTCATCACTATTTCCTGATATATGGATTTTGAAGTCAGCTTTGGCTGAGTCTGTTATCCATATTCCGGAGATGCCCGATGACCACCTACGCAATCAATGGCCTTGGCCGTATGGGAAAACTGGCCCTGCGCCCGCTGCTGGAAAGCGGCGCGAAAGTCGCGTTTATCAATGACGCCGTGGGGGATTCGGCGATGCATGCCCATCTGCTGGAATTTGACACAGTGCACGGCCGTTGGAATGCGGAATTTTCCAGCGACGACACAAGCATTACCATCGACGGCGTGAACATCCCCGTCACCACCACACGCAGTCTGACAGATCTGCCGCTGGACGGCGTCGATGTGGTGATTGAATGCACCGGCGCTTTTAAGACGGCAGAAAAGCTGCGGCCCTATTTTGATGCCGGTGTGAAGAAGGTCGTTGTGTCGGCCCCGGTAAAAGAAGACGAAGCCGCAAATATCGTTTTTGGTGTGAATGACGACATCTATAATTCAGATCAACATCGCATTGTAACCGCAGCAAGTTGCACAACAAATTGCCTGGCACCGGTTGTGAAAGTCGTTCTGGAAGAATTCGGCATTCGCCATGGCTCTATGACCACGATCCATGATGTCACAAACACCCAAACCATCGTCGATCGCCCGGCCAAAGACCTGCGTCGCGCCCGTTCCGCGCTGAATTCGCTGATCCCGACAACCACCGGTTCTGCCAAAGCCATCACTCAGATCTTTCCACAACTCACCGGCAAGCTGAACGGTCATGCGGTGCGGGTGCCCCTGCTGAACGCCTCGTTGACTGACATGGTGTTTGAACTGGAACGCGAAACCACCGCAGAAGAAGTCAACGCAGCTTTCAAAACTTCATCCGAAGGCCCGCTGAAAGGCATCCTTGGCTATGAGGAACGCCCGCTGGTGTCCTGCGATTATACCAATGATCCGCGCTCGACGATTGTTGATGCGCCCTCCACCATGGTTGTGAATGGCACCCAGCTGAAGATTTACGCCTGGTATGACAATGAATGGGGCTATGCGCATCGTCTGGTGGATGTGGCCCGTATGGTTGGGGCCAGCCTGTCATGACTTCGACGCGGGAAAATGGCATGGCGGCCTATGTGGCCGTCACCGCCGCCTATTGGGCCTTTATGCTGTCGGACGGCGCGTTGCGTATGCTGGTGCTTCTGCATTTTCACAACCTGGGATTTTCCCCGGTCAAACTGGCCTTCCTGTTTGTTTTTTACGAGATCGCAGGCGTGATCACCAATCTTTCCGCCGGGTGGATTGCGGCACGTTTCGGCCTGACATCAACGCTTTACGCGGGCCTCTTTATCCAGATCTGCGCATTGATTGCACTGGCACAGCTGAACCCGGAATGGGCGATGGTGTTCTCTGTCATCTTCGTCATGCTGGTTCAGGGCGCGTCTGGTGTTGCCAAAGACCTTGCGAAAATGTCGTCAAAATCCGCGGTCAAACTGCTGGCCCCTGCGACAGGCGACGGGCTGTTTCGCTGGGTCGCCATGCTGACCGGTTCTAAAAACGCTGTCAAAGGCCTGGGCTTTCTTCTGGGCGCGGGTTTGCTGGCGCTTTGGGGCTATTACGCCGCGATCTGGGGCATGGCAGCTGTGCTGACGCTAATCCTGATCGCAATCATCTGGAAGATGCCTGCGGGCCTGCCTGCCGGGCGCAAAGACGCAAAGTTTTCCGAAGTCTTTTCCAAAAACCGCAATATCAACTGGCTTAGCTTTGCCCGGGTCTTTCTGTTCGGCGCGCGTGACGTCTGGTTTGTGGTTGGCATCCCGGTTTACTTCCATTCCGTCCTGTCCGACGGCACGCATGAGGGCGCTCGGGCCGCTTTCTTCCTTGTGGGCAGCTTCATGGCGATCTGGGTGATCCTCTATGGCGGCGTTCAGGCCAGCGCACCAAAGCTTTTGCGCGCCTCAACCCGCACGCCCGCTGATCTCACGAATCTCACCCAACGCTGGGTTCTGATGCTGGCGCTTGTGCCTGCCACACTTGCCCTGACCGTCTGGCTGGTCGATATGCCCACCGCCTGGCTGACCACGCTGCTGGTCATTGGGCTGCTGATCTTTGGTGCGCTGTTTGCAGTGAATTCCAGCCTGCATTCCTACCTGATCCTGGCTTTCACCACCGGTGATCGCGTGACCATGGATGTGGGTTTTTATTACATGGCCAACGCCGCCGGTCGCCTTCTGGGCACGGTTCTGTCCGGCGTCAGCTACCAGATCGGAGGCCTGCCCGCATGCCTCGGCACCGCAGCGGTTCTGTTGTTTATCAGTGCGCTTGGGGCGGGGAAGTTAGGGTCAGAATAACATACAGAAATTAAAAAAACAGAAGTTGCCTCAAAGTTCAAAAACATCAATCCATTCCCCGCCATCAGGCCGATAACCGTGCTCAGTCGTAAGGTGGTGTATAACAGCACGCATATGGGTGGCACCATAAAGGATGCCCACCCGGGAAACTCCAGGTTGGTGGAACTCAATACAGTCATCAATAGCTTGCGTCAAAATCTCATCCCGCGTGTCCAATAGAAGAGTATCAACTTCGTCAAACGAGTCATTCAGCAATTCTTCACGTGTTTCCAAATCATCAAGTTTCAGATGTTTGGCAATCATGCCACGGGTCACAAAGAAACGTAAATATAGTCCTACGACTGGCGCGAAAAGCTTTATTTCCCACCTTTGACAAATCGGTAACTGATACCAATTTTCGTCAAACTCATCTCCACCAATATCTGCATGCACTAGCTTATCCTGTACATGTTCCAGATTCATCTCCTTCTGAGACACAAGTCCGAGTTTAGAATTCCTGGTGATCGACGAATATGAACTGATCAGGGTTCGCGATTGAAGGCCGGAAACACCCTCATAGAGGATGATGTCGCACTCCCTCAGACGTTCCGACACTTTCGAATAAAACTCTGGCTCGGCGATGTGCACCATCGGAAAAAGGATGAAGTCAGGTTTCCCCGCATCACCCTATTGCCGGACATCAGAATACGATGCTGCGGTGAAACGCGCAGATCACGATCCGGATACCCCGGCCCCAAAACATTGCGTTTAATCCGGATGGGCCGGAGGTTTGGATTTTCCGCCAGTTCCTGCGCATTCAGCACGCGCTTGCCAATCCAGGTGATCGTTTCTGTCAGACCGTCTGCCGTCGTAACTTTGTCGCCAGTCTTCAGGTTTTCAACAGCAATCTGCCCATCCGGCGTGGTGATCCGGGTCCCCCCGGCAAAGCAAACAACCATTTTCCCGGATGCACTTTCAACACCATACCCAGCCGCGGTGGAAGTAGAGGCAAACTGCACGCCAATCTGGGCGCCCGCAAAGGCAGCTTTTTGTGTGGTGGTCAGACCGGTCAGATCAAGCGTGTAGGTACGTGTGACAGATCTACCACTCCTGATCGACCCTGAATTTAAATTAAAACCATTGCTCGCACTGCCAGCCGCGAAGGCTGCATTATTTGATAGAACGGTATGACTGGCACCAATGCCTGCTGAAAAAGCATCTCATTGCTGTCAGACACCCCATCACCGTTAACATCGATAAAGATCTGGACACTATTTCCGCCGTTCACACCACCCAGATCCCTGACCGTGAACGTGAACGTGAATTCAAACTGTGTCGCCGCCGCATTAAATGTTTCCGTTGATAAATTGGTAATTCTGGACACGCCACCATGGTCACCAAGCCGGGCAATCGCATCAACGCCGCCCGTCGGATCGCCGTCTCTCAGGCCTACACGGTTTGCGGCACTTTCAGTGATCAGCCACCCGGTAGGGTTCGCAGAGGTTCCCCCGCCTGCAGCCAGAGCATCATCATCAGAAAAATCGTGATTATCATATGTCAGTGTAACAACTGTAGACACGCACTAACCCTTTTACTCGCCAACTGCCTCACCCTTCATTTTTACCCTTCAGAAAATCTGCATGCAGATACTGTCGGGCCAGAAGGTTTATTTTTGTATAATATACCCCAAAAAAACGGATGCGCCACTTTCTTAAACAGGCCTTTAAAATTGCGATAAAACGCAAACCCATGCACAGCCAACAAAAAACGGCGCGAGAATTCTCGCGCCGTTTCATTCAGATTACAGGTCTCAGAAATCACCCAATCCGGTAATTCGGTGCTTCCCGCGTGATCTGAACGTCATGCACATGGCTTTCTTTCAGGCCTGCACCTGTGATTTTCACAAAGCTACAGTTTGAACGCATCTCTTCCACCGTCGCGCAGCCGGTATAACCCATCGCAGCCCGCAGACCGCCCACAAGCTGATGCACAACCGTGCCAGCGGGGCCTTTGTAGGGCACCTGGCCTTCAATGCCTTCCGGCACCAGTTTGTCGCTGGCCGCGTCTTTCTGGAAGTACCGATCCGCCGATCCACGCGCCATCGCGCCAAGGCTGCCCATACCACGGTAGGATTTGAAGGACCGGCCCTGATACAAGATCACCTCACCCGGGCTTTCGTCTGTGCCTGCGATCATGGAACCAACCATGGCGCAGGATGCACCGGCGGCAATCGCCTTGGCAAAATCGCCAGAGAACTTGATGCCCCCATCCGCGATAATCGGAATACCCGCTTCACGGCCAACTTTCGCCGCATCCATAATCGCCGTCAGCTGGGGCACGCCCACGCCAGCCACCATACGTGTGGTACAGATGGATCCCGGACCAATGCCGACTTTCACACCATCCGCACCCGCATCAATCAGCGCACGTACAGCATCACCGGTGGCAACATTGCCCGCAACGATCTGGGTGGTGCCTGCGATAACTTTCGCACGCTTCACTGCCTCAATCACGCCAGCCGAATGACCATGTGCTGTATCAATCACCACGATGTCCGCACCGGCGTCAATCAGGGCTTCTGTGCGGGCAAAACCGCTGTCCCCAACAGAAGACGCCGCCGCCACCCGCAGACGTCCCAGATCATCCTTACAGGCATCCGGGTTCAGAACCGCCTGTTCGGTGTCCTTCAGGGTCAGCAGACCTGTCAGCTTGCCGGATTCATCGACAACCAGCAGCTTTTCGATCCGACGCGCCTTCATCAGGCTTTTCGCCTCATCCAGATCCGCAGGTTCCTGCAGCATCGCCAGGTTATCCGTGGTCATCATCACAGACACAGGTGTTGCATCATCAGAGGCAAAGCGCATGTCCCGGTTGGTCACGATACCAACCACACGGCCTTCGCCATCCACAACCGGGAAACCGGTGACACGATAGCGTTCCTGTAGGGCTTTCGCATCCGCAAGGGTCTGATCGGCGGTCAGGGTGATCGGGTTGTAAACGATACCACTTTCAAACCGCTTCACACGACGCACCTGACGCGCCTGTTCTTCCGCATCCAGGTTCTTGTGAATAACCCCCATGCCGCCAGCCTGGGCCATGGCAATCGCCATACGGGCTTCGGTCACCGTGTCCATCGCACTGGACAACAGCGGGATGTTCAACCGGATAGAAGGCGTAACAAAAGTAGAAGTATCGGCCGTAGACGGCAGCACATTTGATGCGGCCGGCACGAGTAGAACATCGTCGAAGGTGAGTGCCTCGCGAATCTCCATGGGGGTGTCTCCAGGGTTGCTTCGTTTGACGCGTCCCTATTACATGGATTTGATGGTATGAAAAGAGAGTATTACGTCCGAAGCCGATAAATCGACCAAACCGCACCAGCAAGACTGACAAGAGCGGCGAGAAGCATGAAATCAGGAACGACGAAAGCCGTGTAGAAAACCTGCGCACAATCAAGCGAGGCCAGATACAACGCCCCAATGACCAGTAAAACGCAGACCGCAAATACACTGGTTTCCACAGCTTTTGGCGGGTATCGGAAACGCGCCAGACGAAAGATAAACGGCAAGATCATAATCATGAACATAAGGACCATCGCGCTGTCATCACTGCCGGAACTAAGCAGCTCGCGACAAAAGACAGCGCCAGTAGAGCTATTTGCCGCAAACCCCGGCGAATAGTATTCCCAAGACATTCCAACCGCTGTCATCAAGGCCAGAAACAGAAGGTATGAAACTGAGTACCCTGCTCGCGTCATGACATCGCGCGAACTGCTTTGTTCGCCACTTTCACCGTCTCCCGCGCCGCTGCTGCAAACAACGCCAGGTCTCCGCCAACACCGATAAACTGAAAGCCCTGATCTTTCAGGGCAGCCGTCTGGGTCACATCAAAGGTGACCGTGCCCAGAGGCTTGCCCGCCGCCTGAACCCGGGCGCAGATATGGGCGATGGCTTCCTGAACCTCAGGCGCACCAGGATTGCCCGGATATCCCATGTCAGCGGACAGATCTGCGGGACCGATGAACACGCCATCGACACCCTTTGTCGCCGCAATCGCATCAATATTCTCAAGCGCCGCCCGGCTTTCCGCCTGGACAAAGCAAAACACCTGATCATTGGCCTCAGCCACGTAATTGTCATTAGCCCCATAGCCCGATGCCCGCGCCTGATAGGCCCCCATGCCCCGCGTGCCCTGCCCGTCAGCCCAGCCGGGATACCGACAGGCCGCAGCCACCCGCGCCGCATCCTCAGCGCTATGCACCATGGGCACCACAAGCGTCTGTGCGCCGATATCCAGCGCCCGTTTGATCAGCCAGTCTTCGCCAGACACAACCCGCATCACGGGTTCTGCATCGCCGCCGTCCATGGCCTGCAATTGCGCAAGCGCCATATCATCGGCATTCGGGTTGTGTTCGCCGTCAATCAGGCACCAGTCAAACCCGGCCCGCGCGGCGATCTCAGCCAGCGTCGGGCTGCCACCCCCCATCCAGAGCCCACAGGTCACATCCCCCGCAAGCAGGCGTGTCTTCAACTTGTTCTCTCTGGTTTTCATGGCGTGGCTCCGCTGATATGCTCTGTCGCAAGATCAGCACAGAAACCGCATAATTTCAAACACGGAAAACAGGCGCAAATGAACACCCTCAAAAACCACTGGCAATTGCTGCTGATTGCCCTGCTGATCGTGATCTTCTGGAACACGCCCTGGCTGGTGCCGCTGAAAATCCTTGTGGTGTTCTTTCATGAACTCTCCCACGCTGTTGTGGTGATCCTGACCGGCGGACGGGTCGGTGAATTTGAAATCAGCCCGATGCAGGGCGGTCATGTGATCAGCTATGGCGGCAATGGGTTCCTGATTTCCAGCGCCGGCTATCTCGGATCCCTGCTTTGGGGTGTGTTGCTGTTCGCGATTGCCCTGCGGACACGCTTTGACCGTCATGCGGTGGCGGCGCTGGGCATTCTGATGGTGCTGGTGTTTCTGTTCTGGCTGCGCAGCGGCTTTGCGATTGCCTTCACCCTGGGTGTTGCGGCGGTTCTGTTGCTGATGGCGCGATTTGCCGCCCATTCCGTCTGTGATTTCACCCTGCGTGTGATTGGCATCGCCAGTATGCTGTATGTGCCCTGGGACATCTGGGATGACACGATCCGGCGTTCTGATGGCTTCTCTGACGCCCGCAATATCGCGGAAAGCATCGGAGGCCCCACCATCTTCTGGGGAGGCCTCTGGTTTGTTGTTTCAGTCCTGATCATTCTGGCCACATTGCGCCACGGGCTGCGTGGAAACAGCAATCTGACACTGCGTTAAAACCTTAACGCAACGCACGTCCGATATGCATAACATGTGCATAGGATGTGCATGCCTTGTGCATGGTGAAATCAGGCCTTAGCCAAGGGCATAACCTGCACCGCGTACGGTCCGCAAAGGATCCTCACCCCCGGATTTCATCAGGGCCTTACGCAGACGTCCGATATGAACATCCACCGTGCGTGTATCGACGTAAATGTCACGGCCCCAGACACGGTCCAGCAACTGTTCACGCGACCATACGCGGCCCGGTTTTTCCATGAAAGTCGACAGCAGACGATATTCCGTCGGGCCAAGCTTTATGGCGGTTTCGCCCCTGTACACCTTATGGGTTTCCGCATCTAAGGTGATGTCTTCAAAAGACAATTTCTCACCCACGGTCGCAGGACGCGACCGGCGTAACTGGTTGCGCACCCGCGCCATAAGCTCGGCGATGGAATAAGGTTTGACGACATAGTCATCCGCCCCGGTTTCAAGGCCACGCACCTTATCCACATCTTCAGACCGTGCAGAGAGCATGATCACCGGGATATTGCGGGTTTCACTGCGCGCTTTCAGGCGACGACAGATCTCAATCCCGGACACACCGGGCATCATCCAATCCAGCATGATCAGGTCGGGTGCTTCTTCAGAAATCAGAAGCAACCCTTCTTCCCCATCCGCAGCTGTGCGGACAGAAAACCCTTCCGCTTCAAAGTTATAGGCCAGAACCTCCCGCTGGGAAGGTTCGTCTTCGACAATCAGAACTGAAGGCTGTCCGGCAGACATCGCTCTTCTCCGTTACTTTGCATCCGCGGTAGTGTTTACATAGCTGCCTTTTTCGCGTGGATCGTCCGGCAGTTCACCATTTACAAGATAGATCACCTGTTCCGCGATGGAGGTCACATGATCCCCCATGCGTTCAATGTTTTTCGCAATGAAATGCAGGTGCATACAGGCGGTAATGTTGCGCGGATCTTCCATCATGAAAGTCAGGAATTCGCGGAACAATGCGTTATACATCTGATCCACATCATGATCGCGGGCCCGCACATCAAGCGCCTTATCCGCGTCGCGTTGAATATAGGCATCCAGCGCATCCTTGAGCATCAGCTCAACTTCTTTCGCCATACGACGGATCGCGCCATTTGCGCCATCAATCTCAGGCATATGCACAAGAACCGCGGTACGTTTGGCAAGGTTCTTGGCGTAGTCACCGACACGTTCCAGGTTGCCCGCGATTTTCATCACTGACAGCACTGTGCGCAGGTCTGTACCCATGGGTGCGCGCAGCGCGATCACACGGGCGGTTTCTTCATTCACCTGTTCTTCCAGCGCATCAATCGCCTTATCCGCCGCGCGGACTTTATCCGCCAGTTCAAGGTCTTTGGTGTCAAGCGCGCGGGCACTGTCGGAAATACCGGCTTCCACCAGGCCACCCATTTTCATGATCAGGGCCTGAATGGTTTCAAGGTCGCGGTCATAAGCACTGGTAATATGTTGATCTTGCATATTTAATTCCCTCCGGGGACAGGATCAGCCGATCCGGCCGGTAATATAAGCTTCGGTGCGCGGGTCGATCGGATTGGTGAAGATCTGGCCGGTTTCGCCAAATTCAACCAGGTTGCCCAGATGGAAGAACGCGGTCTTCTGAGACACACGCGCCGCCTGCTGCATCGAGTGGGTTACAATGACGACGCTGAACTTTGTGCGCAGATCATCAATCAGTTCTTCAACCTGTGCCGTCGCAATCGGATCAAGTGCTGAACAGGGTTCATCCATCAGAAGAACTTCCGGTTCCGTCGCAACAGCACGCGCAATGCACAGACGCTGTTGCTGACCACCAGACAGACCCGTGCCCGGCGCGTCCAGGCGATCCTTCACCTCATCCCAGATCGCACCACGGCGCAGGGATTTTTCAACGATTTCATCCAGATCCGCTTTGTTCTTTGCCAGACCATGGATGCGCGGGCCATAGGCCACGTTGTCATAGATCGACTTTGGGAACGGGTTGGGTTTCTGAAACACCATGCCGACTTTCGCCCGCAATTGCACCGGATCCACCTTTGGATCATAGATGTTTTCACCATCCAGCAGAATGTCACCCTGCACGCGGCAGATGTCGATTGTGTCATTCATCCGATTCAGCGTGCGCAGGAAAGTGGATTTCCCGCAGCCTGACGGGCCGATAAAGGCGGTGACGGTTTTGTCGTCGATCTCTACATCAACGTCTTTGATCGCATGGGTGTCGCCATAGTAGACCTGAACACCTTTTGCTGAAATTTTGCTCTCGGTCACGGATGTGGCCCTTTCTGCAATTCGCATATCATTCATTGTATCAGCTCCTGCGCGTTTACCAACGGCGCTCAAACCGGCGGCGCAGCAGTACGGCGACGGCGTTCATTATAATCAGGAAGACCAGCAGCACGATGATCGCACCCGATGCCCGCTCGACAAAGCCTGCATCTGCACGCTGGGTCCAGTTAAAGACCTGCACAGGCAGCGCGGACGCCGGATCAAAGAAGCCTTCAGGCGGCATGCCCGGGTATTCCTTCACAAAGGCCACCATGCCGATCAACAGCAGCGGGGCGGTTTCACCCAAAGCCTGCGCCAGACCAATGATCGTGCCGGTCAGGATACCAGGTGCGGCCAGAGGCAGAACATGGTGGAACACCGCCTGCATCTTTGACGCACCCACACCCAGAGCCGCATCACGGATGCTTGGCGGTACAGATTTCAGCGAGGCCCGCGTTGCAATAATGATCGTCGGCAGGGTCATCAGTGTCAGGACAAGCCCGCCCACGATGGGTGCGGATTGCGGCAGACCGGCAAAGTTGATGAAAATCGCAAGACCCAGAATACCAAAGACGATGGAAGGCACCGCCGCAAGGTTTGAGATATTCACCTCAATCAGGTCGGTCCATTTGTTGGTGGGCGCGAATTCTTCCAGATAGATCGAGGCAGCCACACCGATGGGCAGCGCAAGGAAAAGCACGACCAGCATCATATAGGCAGAGCCCAGGATCGCAACACCAAGACCGGCAGCTTCGGGGCGCTGACCGGATGCATCAGGTGACGTCAGGAAAGCCCAGTTAAAGCGTTTCTCAAGATTGCCGCCTTCAATCAGCAGATCAACCAGATCAAGCTGTTCCACGTCAATATTGCTGTCGAGACGTGCAAATTCACGATCCACGCGGCCTTTCATATAGCCATCAACACGACCATTTGCGAGCATCTCGATCTCAATGGTGCTGCCAACGACGTCTGGATTTGCCAGGACAAAGTTCCGCAGCTGTGCCGCTGCTTCTTTAGAGATAAGCGCGCCCATATCTTTCGGCTTCATACCCTCAGGCATGACCCAGCCCAGTTCATCCGCGCGCGCCACAACCGCATCGCGGATCAGCGGGGAATATCCGAAGGTTGAGACAGATTTCATCTCTTCCGGGTCGCGGTTGCCCTGTTTGTCCAGCTTATCCGCAGGCAGATGCACACTTAGCGTGACATAGGTCTGCTGGAAGGCGCCGGATCCGTTGCTCAGGACAGAGGACAGCAGCACGATCAGCGCGACAATCCCGATTGCGATGGCGGTCAGCCCATAGAAGCGAAAGCGTTTCTCAGCCGCATTACGACGACGGACATTATCCGTGACCGTATAAAGGGAGGTATGGTTGCTCATTCGTATTGCTCCCGGTATTTGCGCACAATGTAAAGCGCAAGCACGTTAAGGCCCAGGGTGATGACAAACAGTGTCAGACCCAGTGCAAAGGCCACCAGTGTTTCAGGGGCCGCAAAATCAGTATCGCCGGTCAGCTGGCTGACGATACGGGTGGTCACGGTGGTCATGGCTTCCAGCGGATTGATCGCCTCAGCCAGTCCTTTATCAAGCTGCGCCGCCGCAGCCCCTGCGCCCATAACAACAATCATGGTTTCCCCGATCGCCCGCGATGTGGCCAGCAGAACCGCACCAACGATCCCCGGCAGCGCGGCAGGCACGATCACCTGGCGGATGGTTTCGGATTTGGTCGCGCCAAGGCCCAGAGACCCATCGCGCATAGACTGTGGCACTGCGTTGATGATGTCATCAGACAGGGAGCTGACGAAAGGAATAAGCATAATCCCCATCACAATCCCGGCTGTCAGGACTGAATCTGCACTTTCACCAAGACCGGTTGGTTTGGCGAAATAATCACGCAGCAGCGGACCAACGGTCAGCAGGGCAAACAGGCCGTAAACGATGGTCGGGATACCGGCGAGGATCTCGATCAGGGGTTTGGCAACCGCCCGCAGCTTTGGTCCGGCATATTCAGACATATAGATCGCGGCGAACAGGCCGACAGGCACCGCCACCAGCAGTGCGATCAGCGAGATATACAGCGTACCCCAAAGCAGAGGCAGAATACCAAGTGCTGAATCCCCGCGGAAATCCGGGGCCCATTTGATGCCGAAGAAGAAACTTGTGGCTTCATACTGGCTGAAGAAATTCATAGTTTCCATCAGCATCGACATGACAATGCCAAGCGTGGTCAGGATCGCGATAGAGGCCGCAGCAATCAGCAGGCCCAGAACGGCTTTTTCTACAATATTGCGGGCGCGGAAATCTTTGTGACTGCGTTTCCAGGCGTAAACCACCCCCAACACGGCCAGCGTGAGCACAACGATCAGCATGAAGAATGAACCGCTTTTGGCGATGCTGCGGTATTCCTGCGCGGCGGCCAGAACTTCGGGCTGCACGTCTGATCCAAGGGCGACGCCGACTTCAGCCAGGCGTTCGCGCACATTGGTCAGTTCAGACCGCAGGCCGGATGCTTCATCCGCGCTCATTGCGCCCTGCTCTACTGCGATGTTCAGGCCTGACGCAATCCGGCGCACATCTGACATAATCAGGTCGCGCGAACTGCCCTCGGCAATCACATGATCCGGGATCATCCCGGCAACATGGTTCTGCAGATACATCGGCTGCACAATCAGCCAGAGCGCCAGAACCGCCAGAGACGGCACAAGCGCAGAAAGCACAGCGTTCATTCCGTAATAATTCGGGAGGGAATGCAGAATACGGCTGTCGCCGCCTGCGGTGGCCATTGCCCGTGTGCGCGCGGCAAAGTAGCCGACAGTCGCGATGGCAAGCACCAGGATAAGGATCCAGAGAAGAGGCATAAGCAGCAGCCGGAAATCTGAGGGAAGGGAAACCGGCCCCCGCACAATCGGGAACCGGTGATGTTTTAAGCGTTACAGCGAGGGCTTAGTTATTTGCGCCAGCAGCAGCAACGGTTGCCTGAGTGTCAGCCAGCTCAGGGTCAGCAACCAGACCGTATTCGGACAGCGGGCCATCCGGACCAGCGATTTCGTCAGCAACGAAGAAGGATGCATATTCCTGCAGACCCGGGATCACGCCGATGTGGGCTTCTTTGATGTAGAAGTACAGCGGACGGGATACAGGGTATTCGCCGGTTGCGATGGTTTCGGTGGAAGGCTCAACACCGCCCATTGGGGCAACCTGCAGCAGGGATGTGTTGTTTTCATAGAAAGCCAGACCAAATACACCGATGCCGTCCGGGGAAGATACGATACGGGCCAGAGTTTCTGTGTAGTCACCGTCTACGTCAACGGAACGGCCGTCTGTCCGCAGAGAGATACAGGCTTTTTCAGCGGCTTTCTTACGGGCTTTCTCTGTGTCGCCTTCAGCAGCGGCCAGGTAAACCTCAAAATCACCCACAGCTTCACAGCCGGCCAGGATCACGTTGTCTTCAAACACTTCACGTGTGCCGTGCTTGGTGCCCGGAACAAACGCCTGAATAGCCTGTGCAGGCAGATCCGGGTCTACTTCGTTCCACATGGTGTATGGGTTGTCGATCAGTGCGCCGTCTACAACAATTTTTTCGGACAGCGCCAGGTACCAGTCACGCGGCTGGAATTCAAAGCTGTTGCCGTTGATGCCGGACGCAAACACGATGCCGTCATAACCGATGCGGACTTCTACGATGTCAGTCACACCGTTTTCAGCGCAGGTTGCGATTTCGCTGTCTTTGATGCCGCGGGAAGCGTTTGCGATGTCGATGGTGTTTTCGCCAACACCTTCGCAGAAACGCTTCAGACCAGCAGAAGACCCACCGGATTCAACAACAGGTGTCGGGAAGTCAAAGTTTTCACCAAATGCTTCGGCAACGATGGAAGCGTAAGGCAGAACGGTGGAAGAACCGGCAACCTGGATCTGGTCGCGTGCGGAAGCAGCGGTTGCGGATACGGCAGCAATAGCAACTGCGGAAGCGGTCAGTTTCATGAATGTCATAGTGGTCAACTCCTGGATGACATGAATGGGCCCCTCTCGGGAACTCGCGATGACGATTAGACGTGACTGACTATGCTTTTGTGTATCTTTTGTAACAACTTCATGACACACGGCCCCGGAAGCAAAAAAACAGACAAATTTTCGGGTTGTCGGTGCTTTTTTCGGGGTAAAACTTCTGTTTCCCGCACAGCAGGCCGCAAAATCATACAATTTCAGAATCATTTGGCGGGCCACATCCATCTGCGCGGGACCATATGTGACAACAGGTTAAAGACTTTCCCTAAAGGGATCAGGCCTGATTTTCCCGGCGCAGGATCACCGTAAAACAACTGCCCTGACCCGGCGCGCTTTCAATACGCAAACGCCCGCGGTGGCGGTTGATGATGTGCTTTACAATCGCAAGGCCCAGCCCTGTACCCCCCATCTCGCGCGAGCGATGCCCGTCAATCCGGTAAAACCGTTCCGTAAGGCGCGGTATATGTTCCGCGGCAATGCCTTCGCCCTGATCTTGCACCAGGATCCGGATTGTCGGCGCACGCAGCAGAGGATCATTGTCGAACATCTCTGTCGTAATACTTACGGATTTGTTCCTGCCGCCGTATTTCAGCGCATTTTCGATCAGATTGGTAAAGACCTGCTGCAACTGGTCCCGGTCGCCCGTCAGTATAACGTCGCTTTCGGGCAGGTTCAGCGACAGGTCACAGTTCTGATCCGTTGCCAGTGGTTTCAAGACCTGTGTCACAGACCGCAACAGCGCACCGATACCGACTTCATCCGTCGGGCGCATACGTTCATCACTTTCGACGCGTGACAGCGAAAGCAGATCTCCAACCAGGCGATTCATCCGGCTGGTTTCATTTTCCATGATGCCCAGAAAGCGCGCCCGCGCACCCGGATCATCCTTTGCCGCCCCATTCAGCGTTTCAATAAAACCGGAAAGCGCTGTAAGCGGCGTGCGCAGTTCGTGGCTGACATTGGCAACGAAATCACGACGCATCACCACCGCATTTTCCAGATCGCTGACATCGGTGAAACTGATCATCACCCCGGCGAACTGCCCGTCTGTATCGCGAAAAGCGGCGCAAGTGACATCCCATGTCACATCCTGATCCCCTTCACGCCCCTGATAGCGGGTTCGTTTTGTGCTGTGCGATACGAAAACCTGTTCAATCGCATCCAGAAGCCCGGGCTGACGCAGACCTGTTATGAAATGACGCCCCAGAATCTCAGCCCCCAACATGGAGGACGCCAGACCGTTCATCTGACTGATGCGTTCGTTCTTATCAACCAGCACAACTGGCAAAGGGAGACCATTCAGAAGGTCAGTCAGATCTGGTATCGTCATATCCGGTATTTTCCTGATTATTCTCATCGACGGAATTCACGAAAATCCAGCGCATATTCGCGAGCAATCTGCAAGCAAACAAACCATCCCGAAGCCATGCAGAACAATAACAAAAATATAGACGTATTGTTTCAGTTTCATGTCGTTTTCCGGGGGCTACGAAAAAAATCGTACATTCATGATACGCCCCACAGGTTTTTTTTGACAATCGGGTCAAAGACCGGGTTTTAATGCAATGAAACAGTCATGAGTGAGTCGGTAGTTTTCGGGAACCCTGCATCAAAAGGATGTTCGGCAGTAATGACTAACACTGTTATTTTAGTGATCGGTGATGTGAACAGCTGGTTAGCACGAGGACACTCTCTTCCTCAGGACAAATCTCTCGTGTTTGTCGACTATGCCGCTTTTTCAGCGGAAACCTTGCTCATGCATCGACCTGATATGATTCTTTCTCCTTTGACGTCCCTTGGATTTGACGCGCTTGATCTTGCAGATCGCCTGCAAACCTTTCGGTATTGCGGCGCGTTTCGTGTGCTGGCGCCGAAACTTCCGGATCAGGCCATGGTCACACGTGAGCTGTGCTATCGTGCGCCGGATGTGGATTGTGAACTGGTGGAACTCAGCCGTGCACCGGAATTGCGTGTCGTCTGATCTGACGCCAATGGTCTGTAAAGGCGCAGGAATCCTGCACCTTCAGATTTCGTTTAGCCTTCGACAGGCTTAAACCCCGCAAGAAAGCGCTGTGCATTTGCCTGATACCCAAGTGCGGAGGCTTTCAGGCCTTCAATTGCCTGGTCATTCAGCTCCCGCACGATTTTACCCGGCGCGCCCATGACAAGCGACCCATCCGGGATTTCTTTGCCTTCGGTGATCAGTGCCCCCGCCCCGATCAGGCAGTTTTTACCGATCTTCGCACCGTTCAGAACCGTCGCACCCATACCGATCAGGCTGTTTTCCCCAATGGTGCAGCCGTGCAGCATGGCTTTGTGACCAATGGTGCAGCCGGCCCCAATCACCAGAGGAAAGCCCATATCTGTGTGCAACACACAGTTTTCCTGAATATTGCTGCCCGCGCCCAGATCAATCAGCTCATTGTCGCCACGCAGGGTTGATCCGAACCAGACAGATGATCCGGCCTGCAGGCGGATTTTGCCGATGATATTGGCGTCAGCGGCGACAAAAACATCATCCGCAATCTCTGGCGTCACGCCATCCAATGCATAAATCGTCATGACATTCCCTCAAATTCGGCCTGCAACATCCGTACATGTTCCACAACGGCGGGTTGCTGTTCCCGGCGCAGACGTTCTGAAGCAACAATCGTCAGCAGGCGTTGTTCTGTTGCATCCAGATCATCGTTCACAAGCACATAGTCATAGTTCGACCAGCGGCTGATCTCATCCCAGCTTTTGCGCATACGCTTTTCGATGACCTCTTCGCTGTCCTGACCGCGTCCTTCCAGACGGGCGCGCAGTTCAGCAATAGAGGGTGGCAGCAGGAAGATCGAAAGGGCGTGTTTGCCAAGATCCGTGTTGCGGATCTGCTGTTCGCCCTGCCAGTCGACATCAAACAGCACATCATGGCCATCTTCAATCGCCGACATCACAGGACGGCGTGGCGAGCCATAGAAGTTCCCGAAGACATGCGCGTGTTCCAGCATCATGCCATCGGCCACATCACGTTTGAACGTGGCTTCTGTCATAAAGTGGTAATCTTCCCCGTCCACTTCGCCCGGGCGTGGGTCGCGTGTGGTCGCCGAGACCGAGAAACGGATATCCGGATCCCAGGCCCGCAGACGTTTGGACAGCGTTGATTTCCCGGCACCGGATGGCGATGACAGGATAATCAGAAGGCCCCGGCGTTGATCCGTATTCATGGTTTACTCCACATTCTGAATTTGTTCGCGCATCTGATCAATCACAGCCTTCAGGTCAAGCCCTGTCGCGGTCAATGCACTGTCCTGACTTTTGGAACACAGCGTATTGGCCTCGCGGTTGAACTCCTGCATCAGAAAATCGAACTTGCGTCCACAAGGCCCATTTGCGGCCAGAAGTGCGCGCGCGGCTTTGACATGGGTCATCAGGCGGTCAATTTCCTCTGTCACATCGGATTTCACCACCAGAACCGCGATTTCCTGGGCAAGGCGGGCCTCATCCAGGCCATCACTGTTCGCCAGCACGCGATTCAGATTGTCCCGCAACGCAGTTTCCATCTGGGGCAGACGATCTTTGGCCTGTTGTTGTGCGGTTGTGACCAGAGTTTCGATCTCATCCAGCTGACCGGAAATGATCTGTTCCAGCGCTGCGCCCTCACGCACCCGCATCGCAAGGAAATCCGCCAGCACCGGCACAAAATCGGCCTGCACAACTGCGGCAAGAACAGTTGGTTCTGTTACATCCGCAGCCGCCTGCACAATGCCCGGCAGCTTCATCAGATCCATCGCGGTGGGTGTCGCCAGCGCAACCCCGACGGCGCGTGCTTCCAGTTCAATGGCTGACAGGCTTTTCAGAGCGGCCTGCAGCGCCTGGGTATCAAGCTGTACCTGGCCGGTATTTTCTTCACGTGACAGGCGCAGGTTCAGGGTCACTGCACCACGCGTCAGCGCATCCCCGACCGTCGCGCGCAGCTTCTGTTCCAGGCCCGGCAGCCAATCCGGCACCCGCAGGCGCAGATCAAGCCCGCGTGCATTTACAGAACGCAATTCCCACGTCCAGCTGAACCCATCTGATGCCCCCTGGCCGGAGGCAAAGCCTGTCATCGAGTTAACCATTTCCTAAGGTTTCCCACCATTTTTCGTAAAACTATGCGATATTAACATACCAGTAACCATTCTGCTGGCAGGGTTAACAGAACACAGCCCTGTAAACAATCTTCCGGGGCCAACGACCGGCCTCAGCGTATCAGACGGAACAGGCCGATGACACAGAACAACGATGGGAATAACGAAGTTGTCACGCTTTCAGATTACAGAGGACAAATGACCTGGTCCGCCCTGAAACAGGTTGAGGCCTATTGGGAAGGTCTGCGGCATGGCCGGGTTGTGCCTTTACGCACGGATGTAGATCCCCGTGGCATCGAAGGCGTTCTGGAACATGCTTTCATTCTGGAACGCATCGCCCCGGGCCTTGCGCGGTTCCGTCTTGCAGGTCTTCATCTGGTCGATCTGATCGGGATGGAAGTGCGCGGGATGCCCCTGACGTCATTCTTCACCCCGGACAGCCGCAAAAAGGTAACTGCGGCGCTGGAAGATGTGTTTCAGGGCCCGGAAACGGCTGAAATTCACCTGACAGGGGAAAAAGGGTTTGGCAAACCGGACCTGACGGCGCGGATGCTGCTTCTGCCCCTGAAAAGCGATCTTGGTGATGTGTCCCGTATTCTGGGCTGCCTTGTGGCACAGGGGCAAGTCGGACGCACACCGCGCCGCTTTGATGTCTCAGACATCCAGAGCCGCCCAATTCAGGTCAAAGCACCAGAAATCACCCGTCGCCCTGCCCCACAACCCACACCAGAGAAACCTGAAGTGGTTTTCCAGACAGATGACGCACAAAAGCAGCCGGGGTTTGCAGAAGACAGCCAGGCCTTTACAGGCGCGCCGTCAAAAACGGCGTCTTACCTGAGGCTGGTAACCGATAACGATCAGAGATGACTTAAATATTCACGCAGGCACCAGACCATCGGGCAGATAAGAAGGTGCAAAAGAGAAAACCGCAACACTCTTAAAGTGCTGCGGTTTTCTTTTGTTCAGATCTCAGAAGACTTAGCTGGCTTTTGCCTGCAGCGCCTTACGGTTCGCAGACAGTTCTTCCGCGATCAGGAAGGCCAGTTCCAGAGATTGTGACGCATTCAGACGTGGATCACAGGCGGTGTGGTAGCGGCTGGACAGATCTTCATCGGTCACAGCGCGGACACCACCGGTGCATTCGGTCACATCTTTGCCGGTCATCTCAAAATGCACGCCGCCCGGGATTGTGCCCTCGGCTTTGTGGATGTTGAAGAATTCCTGAACTTCACGCATCACGCTTTCAAACGGACGGGTCTTGAAGCCAGAGGCAGATTTGATGGTGTTGCCATGCATCGGGTCACAGGACCAGACAACATTTGCACCCTCTTCCTGCACAGCTTTTACAAGACGTGGCAGGTGGTCACCCACAGAACCGGCACCAAAGCGCGCGATCAGGGTCAGACGGCCGGCTTCGTTTTCCGGGTTCAGCTTGTTCATCAGAACTTTCAGGTCTTCCACTTCCATGGACGGGCCACATTTCAGACCAATCGGGTTCTGCACACCACGGCAGAATTCCACATGGGCACCGTCTGGCTGGCGGGTACGGTCGCCAATCCAGATCAGGTGGCCGGAACCTGCAACAGGCTTGCCGGATGTAGAATCAATACGACACAGCGCCTCTTCATATTCCAGCAGCAGTGCTTCGTGGGAGGTGTAGAAATCAACGGTCTGCAGCGTATGTGCACGATCGCTGTCCACGCCTGCGGCCTTCATGAAATCAAGCGTATCCTGAATGCGGTCCGCCATATCACGGTAACGCGCAGCGTTTTCACCCTCAACAAAGCTCTGGGTCCAGGAATGCACCTGATGCACATCCGCATAACCACCCTGGCTGAACGCACGCACAAGGTTCAGCGTTGCCGCGGACTGTGTGTAGGCCTGCAACATCTTTGAAGGGTTTGGAATACGTGCCGCCGGTGTGAAATCCAGTTCATTCACGATGTCGCCACGGAAAGACGGCAGTTCAACGCCATCCACTGTTTCCATGGGGGCCGAACGTGGCTTCGCGAACTGACCCGCCAGACGTCCCACCTTAACCACAGGCACTTTCGCGCCCCAGGTCAGGACCATCGCCATCTGCAACATCACTTTGAATGTGTCACGGATCATGTCTGCCGAGAATTCCGCAAAGCTTTCCGCACAATCGCCGCCCTGCAGCAGGAAGGCATCGCCGCGCGATACATCTGCCAGTGCGTTTTTCAGTTTGCGGGCTTCACCGGCAAAAACCAGCGGAGGATACACGCCAAGCTGGGCCTCCACAGCGTTCAGTGCCTCCTGGTCCGGATAATCCGGCATCTGAATCCGGGGCTTGTTGCGCCAGTCAGATTTTTGCCATTGCCGTGTCATTGCTTTTGCTCCCGCAATTTTTATTAAGACCTCCTCTATAAAAGCCTAAATGGGGGCTTGCCAACCGCTGAATTTGCAGGCAGAGCGCAAATTTGGCATTATCGTTTCAGGAGAGGGCTGAAACGTCTTGCGGCGGACGCAGAATACTGCTTCCGTGAAATGGTTAACACAAAGGGAAGCCCATGGCAGAGATACCCCAGACAGTTGAGGTCGATGCAGACGCAAAGACCCGCAGGTTTGTCTTTGTTTTGCTGGAGAATTTTTCACTGCTCGGCTTTGCCGCAGCCGTCGAAGCTCTGCGCATTGCCAACCGTATGGCCAACCGGCCAATCTACACATGGACATTGATCGGCGAAGGTGGCGAAAAGGTTTCCTGCTCGGCCGGGGCCGAATTTAATCTTGACGGTGATCTGGAAGAAATGCTGCGTGATGACGTGCTGTTTCTCTGCGGCGGTATTGATGTACAGGCAGCAACCACAAAACGTCTGCTGAACTGGGTCCGCCGCGAGGCGCGTCGTGGTGCGATTATGGCAGGGCTTTGCACCGCAGGTTACGTTATGGCGCGCGCCGGGTTGCTTGACGGTAAAAAGGCCACGATTCACTGGGAAAACCAGGACAGTTTTTCCGAGGAATTTGACGAGGTTGAGCTGACAAAATCTGTTTTTGTCATGGATGGCAACCGCTACACTACCGCCGGTGGCACCTCCTCGATTGATCTGATGCTGAAAATCATTGCATCTGATCACGGGGAAGATCTGGCGAACGCAGTGGCGGATCAGCTGATCTATTCGTCTATCCGGACTGACCAGGACACGCAACGCCTGTCCGTGCCGTCCCGTATCGGTGTACGGCACCCGAAACTCTCTGCCGTCATTCAGATGATGGAACAGAACATAGAAGAACCGATCAGCCCTTCTGTGCTGGCGAAAGACGTAGGCATGTCCACACGTCAGCTGGAACGTCTGTTCCGTCGCTATCTGAACCGGTCGCCCAAGCGTTATTATATGGAGCTGCGGCTGCAGAAAGCACGCAACCTGCTGATGCAGACCGATATGAGCGTGATCAATGTGGCGCTGGCCTGTGGTTTTGCCAGCCCGAGCCATTTCTCGAAGTGCTACCGTTCGCATTACAACACCACGCCTTACCGCGAACGCGGCAGCCGAGCAGTACGTCTGAGCATCTGACAACAGAATCACTGATCTGACTACCGGGTCCGCATTAATCTGCGGGCCCGACTGCTTTTAATCTGCGAATAAATTCGACATTTCCGCACAGAAATCTGCCGCTTACTTTAGGCGTAAAGCAAAGTTCAGCCTATATTTCCTGCCTATTCCGATCAAACGCGACCAGCGGGGTTTCCTTTTGATTAGGTTTGGCTAAAATCACCCCCAATAAAAAACCTCATTAGGGAGAGACACATGAAAAAGCTGCTGATGGCGACTGCTGCCACCGCAATTATGGGTGCTGGCGCGGCTTATGCTGACGGCCATGGTGCTGTGAAACTGGGCATTCTGTTTGGCTTCACCGGCCCGATTGAAACCCTGTCCCCGCATATGGCTGGTGGTGCTGAAGCTGCGATTGCTGAAGTCAACGCGGCTGGCGGCATTCTTGACGGTCACATGGTTGAAGGCATCCGTGCTGATTCCGGTTGTATCGACAACGGCCTTGCGACTTCCAACGCGGAAAAGCTGATCTCTTCTGACGGCATCTCCGGCCTGATCGGTGCTGACTGTTCCGGCGTGACCGGCGCAGTTCTGCAGAACGTGGCGATCCCGAACGGCATGGTGATGATTTCACCCTCCGCAACTTCGCCTGCCCTGTCCACCGCTGAAGACAACGACCTGTTCTTCCGCACCGCACCGTCTGATGCGCGTGAAGGCCAGATCCTGTCCGACATCCTGATGGAACGTGGTTTCAAATCTGCGGCCCTGACTTACACCAACAACGACTATGGTAAAGGTCTGGCTGAATCTTTCGCATCTGCCTACCAGGCTGCTGGCGGCGAGATCACCATCTCTGCAGCACATGAAGACGGCAAAGCAGACTATTCCGCTGAAATCGGCGCACTTGCGTCTGCTGGCGGCGACATTCTGGTGGTTGCCGGTTACCTTGACCAGGGCGGTCTGGGCATCATCAACGCATCTCTCGATTCCGGCGCATATGAGCAGTTCGCACTGCCAGGCGGCATGATCGGTGACAGCCTTCCTGAAAACGTTGGCCCTGATCTGAACGGTTCCTTCGGTCTGATCGCTGGTGTTGGTGGCGACTCTGCGGAACGTATGGCGGTGATTGGCGAAGCAAACGGCTTTGACAGCACCTCTTCTTTCACATCCGAAACCTATGACGCAGCTGCGTTGTTCATGTTCGCAATGGAAGCCGCTGGTTCTTCCAATGCGGCTGATTACGGCAGCAAGATCATGGAAATGGCAAACGCACCTGGCGAGAAAATCTACCCTGGTGAACTGGCCAAAGGTCTTGAGATCCTGCGCAACGGCGGCGACATCGACTATGTTGGTGGTTCCGCAGTTGAACTGATCGGTGGCGGCGAAAGCGGTGGTTCCTACCGCATCATCGAAGTTCAGGACGGCGCAAACGTAACCGTTGAATATCGCTAATCTGGTCTGATAAAGATCTGAAACAGCCCGGACCGCGTTCCGGGCTGTTTTTACTGACTGTACCGGGAAAGAACCGGTCGACGCATAAGGGGTTACGGGATGATCACCGTAGAGGGGCTTGAGAAAAACTTTGGCGGATTTTATGCCGTCGATGGTGCCAGCCTGAGTATTGCTGAAGGATCCATCACCGGATTGATCGGCCCGAATGGCGCTGGAAAAACCACCCTTTTCAACGTGATCGCAGGCGTTCTTAAACCCAGCAACGGTCGCGTGACCATGCAGGGTGAAGACATCACCGGCCTGCCCCCGCACGAACTGTTTCACAAGGGCCTGCTGCGCACCTTCCAGATTGCCCATGAATTTGAAAGCATGTCCTGCCGCGAAAACCTGATGATGGTGCCGGGCGCGCAATCCGGGGAAACCCTGTGGAACACCTGGTTTGGCCGCAAACGCATCGCCAATGAAGAACGTGCCCTGCGCGCGAAAGCCGATGAGGTGCTGGAATTCCTCACCGTTGAACATCTGGCAGACCACAAGGCTGGTCAGATCTCTGGCGGTCAGAAAAAACTGCTGGAACTTGGCCGCACCATGATGGTGGACGCAAAGATCGTGTTTCTGGACGAAGTCGGTGCCGGCGTGAACCGCACCCTGCTGAACACCATCGGCGACGCCATCCTGCGCCTGAACAAAGAACGCAATTACACATTTGTCGTCATTGAACACGACATGGATTTCATCGGCCGCATCTGCGACCCCGTGATCTGTATGGCAGAGGGCAAAGTCCTGGCCGAAGGCACGCTGGATGAAATCAAAGCCAACGAACAGGTGATCGAGGCCTATCTTGGCACTGGTCTGAAAAATAAGACAAAAGAAAATGCCTGAGAACAGGAGCACATATCGTTCATTCCGATTTATCTCCGGACTGACAAGTGCGTCTGCGCTTACCCTGATAATGGCTCTCCCGAGTGCGGCTCAGGAACGGGAAATTGTGCAATATGAAGGGTTTTTCTGGGATTACGTACAGGACTATGAAACCTGTCACTACGGTGCCACCCTAGGATATGATTTCTGCGGATATGATCAGGGCTGGAGAAACTTTTCTGACCGGACCTTCGGAAACCCGCCACTCTTCAGCTACAATGGTGAAAGCTCGCGCTGGTCGATACTTGGCACGCTCGACTATAACCGATATGTACACCCAGACCTAAACTCGCTTGGGGCGTCTTTGCCAGCCGCGATTGCTGAGCAGTTCGGACTGCACCAGTCACAGATAATCATACTGGAACAAGTTGAAACCAATGTTGATGGCCTCCCGGCAGTGTCGTTTTTCTTTGAGCTGGAAGATTACACTTATTCACCATTTATCGCTCTGACCTATTGGGACGAAGACGGCGTATCAGATACGCCAATTTCTGCCGCACAGATTCGATACACCTTTACAACAAACAGTGGCGACCCGAAGGCGGCAGATTACCTTTTCGATCACCACGTTCAATCACTCAACCTTATCAGGCAGTACACACAATGACTGAACCTTTCCTCATCGGCGATGGCATGACCGGCGGTTATGGCAAAGGGCCGGATATTCTGCATGACTGCACGATTTCTGTCGACAAGGGCGAGATTGCCGTGATCGTCGGCCCCAATGGCGCGGGCAAATCCACCGGCATGAAAGCTGTCTTTGGTATGCTGAACCTGAACAAAGGTGCTGTGCGCCTGGATGGTGAAGATATCACAAAGCTTTCCCCACAGGATCGCGTTGCCAAAGGCATGGGGTTTGTGCCGCAGACCCATAATATCTTTACCTCGATGTCCGTGGAAGAAAACCTGGAAATGGGCGCGTTCATCCGCACGGATGATTTCCGTGACACGGTTGAGCAGGTTTACGAGTTGTTCCCGATCCTGGGTGATAAACGCAATCAGCCCGCAGGTGAACTTTCCGGTGGTCAGCGCCAGCAGGTTGCTGTGGGCCGTGCGCTGATGACAAAGCCAACCGTTCTGATGCTGGACGAACCCACCGCAGGCGTGTCCCCCATTGTGATGGATGAGCTGTTTGATCGTATTATTGAAGTTGCCTGCACCGGAATTTCCATTCTGATGGTGGAACAAAACGCCCGACAGGCCCTTGAAATTGCTGACAAAGGTTACGTTCTGGTTCAGGGACGCAATCGTTTCACCGACACTGGTCAGGCCCTTCTGGCGGATCCGGAAGTGCGCAAAAGCTTCCTTGGCGGCTGATACTAATATCACCGGCGGGCACATAGCCCCCGGTGCATCTGCTGCATTCCGCCATGCTGTCGCAAACAGCCATCTTCGGACCATAGCACCACAATAATTATGCCACATTTCCCAGGTAGCTGATCACCACAGTGCCTGACAGTCATGAGTCATCCGGTCAGCGTAAGACGGGCTCTGATCTTCTGATATGCTGAGAGAACATCTGCTCTGCGAACTGCTTGCATGACTGGAAATACATATGAAAAACTTTCTGCTGCTTTCGCTTCTCGGCACAGCAACCGTAACACCTGTATGGGCCAACCCTTTTGCGCCAACCGGTGAGAACATCACGATTACCTGCACATCTGACCGGGATGGTTCAGATGTTATCCTGACCCGGATGGGTTCATCGTTTCAGGGGATAATTGAAACCACGGATATCAGCGGAGATGCGATGATCTTCCCTGGTGTGAATTCCCTGACATTTATGCATATCGAAGGCGATGACGTGATGACATTTGTCGTGCATTTCGACACCCATGATTATGATCTGTCCGTTCAGGGCCCGCATGCGGGAAACGATCACGGGAATTGTGACGTCTGATCTGCCGTACTCTGTTTCTCCCTCAGATTTACTCTGCCCCGGGGGAGAATCAGATTCCCTTAAATACCCGGATCATTTGGTAATGGCTGACCTGCGGGCAGATTTACGACCACCAGAAACCTGCTATTGTGTTGTATTTTTGATTGAATTTTCAGGAAATACCTCTCTCCGGCCTTTCTTCCAGACAACTTCCGCCGTAATTGCAGCCTAGCTGTATCGAGTGCAGCAAACGCCTTTCGCGTTGCCATGTATGTTCCAGGTATCCCGTTACAAATTCAGCCGGAAAGATTTTTCTTCCGGCTCTCTTATTTTGAATTAACGATCTGAGCAGGATTAACTATGAAATATCTTCTCGCTGTAACTGCGATCTGTCTGACCACCACTGCCCATGCCAGCCCCCTCACCGGTGATGATTTTCAAATCACCTGCGTGTCTGATCGCGATGGTTCCGAAGTTACACTGTCCCGCGCCGGTGGCGCAGATCAGGGCTATATTCACACGGATAAAATCGACGGCGATGCGATGATCTTTCCTGGCGTGAATTCCCTGACGTTCATGCATATCGAAGACCAGAATGTGATGACATTTGTCGTGCATTTTGACACGCATGACTATGATCTTGCGGTTCAGGGCCCACATGCGGGCAATGATTACGGTGTTTGTGGCGACGCAATCATCGACTAAAGCCAAAACCGTTAAATTTCCTCTTCTCGCAGCCCCCGGCAATGCGTTAAAAGACTCTGAACCTGAAGGCGTCAGATGTTTTCCTGCGCGCCAGGACTGCGAGAGAATGAATGGATCTGATTAACGCGCTTGTCGCGCTTGCAAACTTTGTACTTGTCCCGGCGATCGCCTATGGCAGCCAGCTTGCCCTGGGCGCGCTTGGGGTCACGCTGATCTATGGGATCCTGCGTTTTTCAAACTTCGCCCATGGCGATACAATGGCGTTTGGGGCCATGGCGACAATCCTTGTCACCTGGCTTTTGCAAAGCTGGGGCGTCAGTCTTGGCCCGCTGCCAACTGCCCTGCTTGCCCTGCCCTTTGGCATTCTGGCGACGATTGCGCTGCTGCTTGTGACAGATCGCACGATCTATCGGTTCTACCGCAAACAGAAAGCCGCGCCTGTGATCTTCCTGATCGTCTCGCTTGGCGTGATGTTTGTGATGAACGGCGTTGTGCGTTTCATCATCGGGCCGAATGATCAGCGGTTTTCTGACGGCGCACGGTTCATCATCAAGGCACGTGATTTCAAGAACGCGACCGGCCTGTCCGAAGGCCTGGCATTCAAGACATCCCAGGGCATCACCATTGTTACCGCGATTGTGGTTGTTGCGGCGCTGTTCTGGTTCCTGAACAAAACCCGCACCGGTAAATCCATGCGTGCCTATTCCGACAATGAGGATCTGGCGCTGTTGTCTGGCATCAATCCGGAACGTGTGGTGATGATCACCTGGATCATCGTTGCCGCGCTGGCGACCACTGCGGGTGTGCTGTACGGGCTTGATAAAGGCTTCAAACCTTTCACCTATTTCCAACTTCTGCTGCCTATTTTTGCCTCCGCCATTGTTGGCGGTCTGGGCAATCCGCTGGGCGCAATTGCCGGTGGATTTGTGATTGCGTTTTCCGAGGTCACAATCACCTATGCTTTCAAGAAAGTATTGGGTTATCTCGCGCCCGAAGGTCTGGAACCCTCCAGCCTCGTGCAGCTTCTGTCGACTGATTACAAATTTGCGGTCAGCTTTACGATCCTGATTATCGTGCTGCTGTTCCGTCCCACCGGTCTGTTTAAGGGGAAAGCGCTATGACCATGAATTACAAGAACATCGCGCTGTTCGCCATCATCGGCGTGGTCTTTATCCTCACTGGTATGGTCAAGGGGCCCAACGCGGCCCTGTATCTGCTGAACCTTGGTCTGATCTCTGCGATCCTTGCGCTGGGGGTGAACCTGCAATGGGGGCTTGCCGGGCTTCTGAACGTCGGCATCATGGGGTTTGTTGCCCTGGGTGCGCTGTCCACTGTGCTGATTTCCATGCCCCCCACAACCGAAGCCATCGCTGCTGGCGGGCTGCGTGTCGTTGTTGCCCTGATCACCGGCGCAGCCACTATTCTGGGTGCTGTGCAACTGATGAAACGCATGACCCCGGGAAAATCCCGCAACCTTGCCCTGATCGGGCTTTTGGTTGTTGGTTTCTTCCTGTTCCGTTTCCTCTTTGATCCGGCCGTTTCTGCGATTGAATCTGTGGATTCCGCAGCGACCGGTTATCTTGGTGGCCTTGGTCTGCCTGTGCTGCTTGCCTGGCCTATGGGGGCTTTGATGGCCGCAGGTGCCGCCTGGATCATCGGCAAAACCGCCCTTGGTCTGCGGTCTGACTATCTGGCGATTGCCACCCTTGGTATTGCGGAAATCATCATTGCGATCCTGAAGAACGAAGACTGGCTGTCCCGCGGTGTGAAAAACGTCGTCGGCATCCCGCGCCCTGTGCCTTATGAGGTCAACCTTCAGGCATCTGAAAGCTTCCTGGCAACCGCACAGGCCGTTGGTATCAATGACCCGATCCTGGCCTCTACCGTCTTTGTAAAGCTTTGCTATACCGGGCTTTTCGTTGTGGTTCTTGCGATCCTGATGTGGCTGTCCCAACAGGCGCTGAATTCACCATGGGGCCGCATGATGCGCGCGATCCGTGACAATGAGGTCGCCGCCGAAGCCATGGGCAAGGACGTGACCCGTCGCCATCTGCAAATCTTTGTTCTCGGCTCTGCCATCTGTGGTCTGGCCGGTGCGATGTGGGCGACGATGGACAGCACATTGATCCCGACATCCTATCAACCTCTGCGCTTTACCTTCCTGATCTGGGTGATGGTGATCATTGGCGGATCCGGCAACAACTGGGGTGCGATCCTGGGCGGCTTCCTGATCCTGTTGCTTTGGGACTGGGGCGAACAGCTGGGCCTCTGGATGATGGAATTTGTCACCTGGCCGCTGGCGGATGGTGTCTGGCTGAAAGATCACCTGATCAACAACGCACCACATATGCGTCTGATGATGATTGGGATTGTCTTGTTGCTGATCCTGCGCTTCAGTCCACGCGGGCTGATCCCCGAGGAATAAACCGACAACAAAAAAGGCCGGGGCAAATGCTCCGGCCTTTTTGATACTAAGTGAGTGTAAATCAGGAAGAGGCTTTTTCTTCCAGCTCCATCCACTCTTCTTCTGCCGCAGACAAAGCCTCCTGGCGTTCTGTCATGGCCTCAGATGCTTTCTGCCATTTGACCGGCTCTTTAGAAAACAAATCCGGGTCAGACATGAACACCGTCAGCTTCGTGATCTCGGCTTCCAGACGTTCGATCTCTGCCGGCAGCGCATCAAGACGGTGCTGTTCGGTGTAAGACAGTTTCTTTTGTGAGGGTTGCGCCGCAGGTTTTACCTCTGCTTTGGGCTTTGCTTTCGCTTTCGCTTTTGCAGGTTTTTCCTCGCCCTGCCCCTCAGCGCGCTGCGCCTGATAGTCGGACCAGCCCCCGGCATAAATCGTCGCTTTGCCATCGCCTTCCATGGCGATGGTTGTGGCGGCAACGCGATCCAGGAAATCCCGGTCGTGCGATACAAGGATCACTGTACCGTCATAGCTGTCGAGCAGATCCTGCAACAGATCAAGCGTTTCGACATCCAGATCGTTGGTCGGTTCATCTATCACCAGCAGGTTCGACGGCCGCGCCATCAGACGTGCCAGCAAAAGCCGGGCTTTTTCACCGCCGGACAGGGACCGCACGGGCGCGCGGGCCTGGCGTTCATCAAAGAGGAAATCTTTCAGATAACCCACGACATGACGTGGCGCACCGCGCACCATCACCTGATCAGACCGGCCCGAAACACCAAGCGTTGGGTCCAGAGACAGGTTATCCCAAAGGCTTTTGTCGCCATCCAACCCCTCACGGGTCTGATCAAAGAATGCCATTTCAAGGCCGGTGCCCTGGCTGACAGACCCGCTGTCAGGTTGCATCTGACCGATCAGCATTTTCAAAAGCGTGGTTTTGCCCGCCCCATTCGGGCCCAGCAAGGCCACGCGATCCCCGCGATTGATACGCAGATCAAAAGAGTTCAGGATCGTCTTGGTTTCAAACGCTTTGGAAATACCCTGCGCTTCAATCACCTTACGGCCCGATTTTGTCCCGGCGTCCAGTTCCATCGCTGCCACGCCCTGACGGCGGATCTGACCGGAACGCTCAGATCGTAATTCCTGCAACGCACGCACGCGGCCCTGGTTGCGTTTGCGGCGCGCGGAAATACCTTCAACCGCCCAGCGGGCTTCGGATTTAATCTTGCGATCCAGCTTGTGGCGCGCAATGTCTTCTTCTTCCCAGGTCTTGTCGCGCCAGGCTTCGAAATGGGAAAAATCCTTTTCCATCCGGCGCGTCATTCCTCTGTCAACCCAAAGGGTTGCACGGGAAAGCGCACGCAGAAATGCACGGTCGTGGCTGATCAGAACAAAGCCGGATTGCGTTTCTTTCAACTGGTTTTCAAGCCAGGTGATCGCCTCAATATCAAGGTGGTTTGTCGGTTCATCCAGCAGCATCAGTTCCGGCGCTTCGCCCAGAAGTTTCGCTAAAGCCGCCCGGCGACGTTCCCCACCAGAAGCCGTGGCAACCGGCGTATCAGGGTTAAACTTCAGCCCTTCAGCGGCCATTTCAACGCGCCAGGCTTCGGATGGTTCAAGGTCAGAAAGTGCAAAGTCACCAAGGGTTTCAAAACCTGACAGATCCGGGTCTTGTTCCATATAGCCAACCGACACACCGGGCGACACCACGCGCAGGCCTTTGTCGGCCTCAACAATCCCCGCCATGATCTTCATCAGCGTGGATTTACCCGATCCATTGCGCCCCACCAGCGCCACACGGTCGCCGGGCTGAACCACAAGATCAAGGTTGTCAAAAATCGGATCCCCGCCAAAGGTCAGGGAAATATCGGAGAGCTGAAGAAGAGGTGTACGTGCCATGACATGCAGCTAGCCTGCGCCATGAGAAAGGTCAACGTATCAGGTGGCACCCATGCGTAAAAGACGAGCGCGCGCCGGGGGAATGGCACGGATTTCCAGCCCAGTGAACACATGCAACGTGTTCATATCCGCATCAACCACCGCATGATCAGACACCCAGCCGCCCATCACAAGATAAGTGCGCAACAGCGGCGGCATGGTTTTCATGGCACGTTTTGCATCGGGCTTGCGCCGCAATCGCTGGGCAAAACGGAAGACACCTGGGGCTTTCACGCGGGGAAGAAACCGTTTCGGCGCCAGGTGACGGTCGCGCAGCAGTGCGAAGGAATCGTAGTATTCCGCAGCCTCTGTCCCCTGAAAGGAGGAACAGCCAAACAGCATCTCGACCCCGTTTTCATCGACATACCGGGTCATCGCGCCCCAGGCGACGCGCAGAATATCCGGATCGGTCCAGGCCGGATCCATGCAGAAACGCCCCATTTCAACCATCGGGCCATCAAACCCGGAAAGTCCTGATAATTCATAATATTGCGCGGAATAGCTCAGGTTAATTTCGCTGCCATCCCGGATCGGTAACATGCGGAAACAACAGACAAGATCGCCGCTGGTGCGGTCCTCAATCAGGATATGTGTGCAGATGTCGTCAAAATGATCTGCGTCTGGTGCATCACCGCGAAAACAACGCTGTCGCAGGGCCTGTGCGGCCTGCACATCCGCCAGACTTCGTCCCTCGCGGGCGATATAGCGACCTTTGTTTAAGCGAAGCATCTGCTGCCTTTCGGAACCTTTTAAACGGTAACTTATCCTATAGATGTGACAGAACGCTGACGATGCAAGGGTTTTATACAAAAAGCCCCGGCACATTGGCCGGGGCTGAATTTGTTATCAGGCTGATATTATCCGTCGCCCAGGAACTGATCCGCGGCAAAGTTGCCAAAGTTGCCAAACAGCTGACGCAGGAAGGACACGCCTTTGATGTTGGTGTCTGTGACGCGACGCGACAGAACCACAACATTGCCCTCTTCCAGGCCAAAGCGTTCGACATTTTCCACAACACCATCGCCATCAAAGCTGATCGCGACAACTTCGCGGTCAATTTCCACAGGGGCTTTCCAGGCAAACTGACGCCAGCGGCTTTCGACATAATACCAGCCACCGCTTTCCAGCAGGCCCGCCGACGTCGGGCGTCCAACGACAGACGCCACGGTTTCGCGGGTATCCACACCAACAAGAACCTGTTCAAGGTCGCCTTCCATCGGTGCATAACCGTGATTGCGATACTGCGCACTACAACCGGCAAGCACAGCCGCAAAAGCCAGAGCCACCAGGGGTTTCATCAATTTTCTGAGCCCTGCCATCATATATGTTCCGCTGTTCCCTGCCCCTGTCGGGCGTTTTTATTCCATTCTCTGTGTATTTCAGGACTATAGTGCGTTGCACAGCCCTTGCATAAGAGAGATTTGCCTTTTATCGGACTTAGCGAATGACGCGGCGCACTGCAAGCTTTGCCAGCCGCATGAGCGAAGGATGAGCGGATGAATGACACAGCGCAACAGCCCCCCTATAGCCACAGCTATGAAACCCGGGCTTTGAAAAGCAGTCAGGAACTGACATTTGAACTGAAGCCAGATGTCGCGGACTGCGCTCCGATTGCAGAGATTCTGGGATTGATCAGTCTGAACAAACTGCGTTTCAAAGGCACGATCAAAGCGGCCGGTAAGAAAGACTGGGTCGTGACAGCCGAACTGGGGGCAACGATTGAACAGCCCTGCATTTCGACACTGGCACCGGTGAAGACCCGGATTGATGAAAAGGTCACGCGGCGCTTTATTGCCAATTATGAAACGCCTGATGAGGACAGCGAAACTGAAATGGACCCGGATGAAACCCAGGAACCATTGGGCGCGACCATTGATGTGGGTGAAATCATGACCGAAGCCCTGGCACTTGCGCTGCCATTGTATCCGCGCGCGGCTGGTGCTGATACAGAATCCGCCCCGATACAGGCAGCACCAAAAGGTGTTGCACCTTTGCAGGATGCGGATCTGAACCCATTTTCTGCGCTTCAAGGCCTGAAAAACAAGATCCAAAACGGTGATTCAGGCGAAAGCTGACATTTTTTTACCCTTCTTTACGAAAAGGCGGCTGTACGCAGGGCATTTCTACATGTAAAGGGTTGCACAACCGGGAAATCTCTCTATGTTCCCGGCTTCGTTTCAGGGCTTATTCTGTGGCAGAGTCACAGACAGGCAGATCCCGAAGCACCAGATTTAACAGGGGCTATATGACACGCCCCACGAACTTGAGGTTGTGACATGGCTGTCCCAAAAAGTAAGATCACCCGGTCACGCCGGGGCCAACGCCGCTCCCATGACTCGCTTGTAGCGGGTAACCCGGCAGAATGCCCGAACTGTGGTGAGCTGAAACGCCCACACCACGTTTGTGGCGCTTGTGGCCAGTACGACGACCGTGAAGTTGTCGCTCAGGCTGACGAAATTGATCTTGACGGCGAAGACGCTGCATAAGATCATCTGAGATTACAGGCGCGCCCTGATTTGCAGGTCGCGCCTTTTTCTTGACTGCTTCTCCCGGAGAGCATGCGAACCGGAGCCTGACTATGACGACAGATCTGTCATCACAAAATATAGCCAGTAACGCCCCTTCCGCAGATACATCCGGACGTATCATCATTTCAGTTGACGCCATGGGCGGAGACCGCGGCCCCGCTGCCGTGATTTCTGGCATTGCGCAATCCGCTGCCAAGAACCCGGATATCGGGTTTATTGTGCATGGTGACGAACCCACCCTGACAAAGCTTCTGAAAAAGAAACGCCATCTGGCGGATGTGGTGGAAGTGCGCCACGCAGAAGACGTTGTCACGATGGATGCAAAGCCCAGCCATGTGATGCGAAACGGCAAGAAGACCTCTATGTGGTCCACTGTCGACGCAGTTCGCAATGGCGAAGCAGCCGTGGCGGTTTCCTGTGGCAACACCGGTGCGCTGATGGCTTTGTCTATGATCCGCCTGCGCAAACTGCCTGGTGTGAATCGTCCGGCAATTGCCTGCCTCTGGCCTTCTACCAACCCCGGTGGCTTTAATGTCATGCTGGATGTGGGCGCAGATATTCGCGCGGATGAACATGACCTGCTGCAATATGCGCTGATGGGCGCGTCTTATGCACGTAACGGCCTGGGCCTTTCACGCCCTCGCATTGGCCTGCTGAATGTCGGAACCGAAGAACATAAAGGCCGGGCTGAGCTGAAAGCCGCCAATGAGCTGATTACTGACGCCGCGGATCAGGCCAATATCGACTATGTTGGTTTTGTGGAAGGCGGCGACATCCCGTCTGACCGGGCTGATGTGATTGTCACCGACGGGTTTACCGGCAATATCGCCCTGAAAACCGGCGAAGGCACAGCATCCTTCATCAGTGGTGCGCTCAGGAGCGCCTTTAAACACTCCCCCCTGTCCCGCCTTGGTGCCCTTTTTGCCCTGACCTCGCTGAAGCGTCTGCAAAAGCGCATTGATCCGCGTCGGGTCAACGGTGGCGTTTTCCTTGGTCTGAACGGCACTGTCGTGAAATCCCATGGGTCGGCTGATGCCACAGGTATTTCGGCCGCGATCAAACTGGCGTTCACCCTTGGCGAATCCGGCTTTTCTGAAAAGCTGGCCGCGCGGGTTGCATCTGTGACTCCGCCGCGCCAGAATGATGCAGCTACCGAGGCGACATCTGAAGATGCGTCCCAACCAACTACAAATGGCGGGTAAAACCGAATGACAATAAGAGCCGTGGTCCGTGGTGTCGGGCATTACCTGCCAAAACGCGTCGTTGAAAACGCTGAGTTTGAAGAGACGCTGGACACAAGCGATGAATGGATCCGTTCGCGTTCCGGGATTGAACGTCGTCATTTTGCCGCCGAAGGTGAAACAACCTCGCAGCTGGCGACCATTGCCGCCCGCCACGCTTTGCAAAACGCCGGCCTGAATATTTCCGAGATCGACGCGATTGTTGTCGCAACCTCTACCCCGGATCTGACGTTCCCCTCTGTCGCCACCATGGTGCAGAATGAACTGAACATGGAACAGGGCTTTGCCTATGACGTACAGGCGGTTTGCGCCGGGTTTGTCTATGCGCTGACCAATGCCAATGCGCTGATCGTTTCTGGCCAGGCCGAACGTGTTATCGTTATTGGTGCCGAAACATTTTCGCGCATTATGGACTGGACCGATCGTTCGACCTGCGTGCTGTTTGGTGATGGTGCAGGTGCGCTGGTCCTGGAAGCGCAGGAAAGCGCGGGCACATCCGATGATCGTGGCATTCTGGCCTGTGATCTGAATTCCGATGGCCGGTATCGCCAGATGCTGTATGTCGATGGCGGTGTTTCCACCACAGGCACATCAGGAAAACTGCGTATGCAAGGCAATCCCCTGTTCCGTCAGGCCGTCGAAAAACTGACATCAACCGCCCACGAGGCGCTTGAGAAAGCGGGCGTCGCTGAAACTGACGTCGACTGGATTGTTCCGCATCAGGCAAACATCCGCATTATTCAGGGCACAGCTAAGAAAATGGGCCTGTCGATGGATAAAGTCATCGTAACGGTTCAGGATCATGGCAACACCTCTGCTGCCTCTATTCCGCTGGCCCTGTCTGTTGGTCATGAAAATGGTCAGATCAAGCAGGGTGACCTTCTGGTAACAGAAGCCATCGGTGGTGGTCTTGCCTGGGGCGCTGTCGCGCTTCGGTGGTGACAGCCAAAACCCCACAAACCTGCGGCTGAATCTTTTGCACTTTAAAAAGCTCTTTGCTGGCTTTTTGCAAAATAACTACCCAGTGCACATGTTGACTTTGAATTTCCACGCGACATAAACTGTCTGCGAGAGAATGTGGGTTACAAGGAAAAATCATGAGCACCAACACTTTAACGCGAATGGATCTGAACGAAGCCGTATTTAGCGAAGTCGGTTTGTCACGAAATGAATCATCCGAGCTTGTCGAAACCATTTTGCAAAAAATTTCTGATGCGCTGGTCGAAGGTGAGTCTGTAAAAATCTCTTCCTTCGGTACATTTTCTGTACGCGACAAGTCCGCACGCGTTGGCCGTAATCCGAAGACCGGAGAAGAAGTTCCGATTCATCCGCGCCGCGTGATGACATTCCGTCCTTCGCATCTGATGAAATCCCGTGTAGAACGGGGCGGAAATTCCTGAACACGGACAATGAATTATGGCAAAGTCGGCCAATGCTTTCCGCACAATACGAGAAGTTTCAGAATGGCTGGATACACCTGCCCATGTTCTGAGATTTTGGGAAAGTAAATTCCGGCAGGTTTCCCCTGTGAAACGTGCGGGTGGTCGACGCTATTACCGTCCCGCTGACATGTTTTTGCTTGGCGGCCTCAAAAAGCTGCTGCATGAAGACAATATGTCGATCAAAGACGCTGCCCGGTTTCTGAAAACGGATGGGATAAAGGCCGTGCAGGCCTTGTCCCGTCCTCTGGAGGAAACTGGATCCGGCCAGCAGGATTCGGACGTCACACCCACGAAATCACAGCCGGAGCCTGCATTGGCCGATCTTCATCCTGATGCTGCTGTCGAATCTACGGTCATTCCGGAGGCATCCGAAGGCGCAATCGTGAATAACGAATCTCCGGTAAATGCCGCGGTTGATACGCCGGAAACATCACTGCCAGAACAAGTTTCCGAACCGGCACAGCTGTCTCTGCCAGGGACACCTGACCCGGTTCCTCTCTCAGTAGAGAAACCGGTAGAAGCAGCTGTTTCTTTGCCTGAAAAGCCCGCGAAACGCCCGGATGTTCATTCTGAAGAGGTCAGCGATGTGACCGATGAACCAAATCTGTTTTCGCTGATGGAACCAACTGTTCCGGAAACGCCTGTGCAGGAAAACCAGATTGTCGCTGACGATCAGCTATCAGACCTTCCCGCGCATGCCGCGATTGAAACAGAGATACCAACGCCCGCTGAAACACCCGCTCCCGATGAAATGGTCGCTGCCTCTGTGGAAGTTCCCCAGTCGGAAGCCCCTGGGGACACGGTTGTTCCGTCAACCGGAACGGCCGGGACTTCCGAAGAACCAGAGGGCGCCCGCGCCCCTGAACCGTCCGATCCTGACCAGACAGATCCGGTCACAGCGCAGGTTACTGATACCGATGCACCGGACGAAAATATCCCGGATGCTGCCATCCCGATGGCAATCGAAACAGCTGCTGTTCCGGAAGACCCGGCTGACGATGCTGTTTTTCTTCGCGAACAACCGGTGCTGACGGTCATTCTGAACACGGCATTTCCAATGCTTGTATCCGCTGGCCCGGCACTCGAAGTGGCGACGACCCGCCTTGAAACCCTGCGCAACCGTATGGCCAGCCGCTGATCTTATTTTTCGAAATTTCCATCTTGCCCCCGGCCATAAAACCGCTATGTAAGGTGTCAGTTCGGGCTATGGCGCAGCCTGGTAGCGCGTCCGTCTGGGGGACGGAAGGTCGCAGGTTCGAGTCCTGCTAGCCCGACCACGAACAAAACGGCCCCTGCCCTTGTGGTAGCGGGCCGTTTGTTTATTCTGGCGCTGATTCCGCCCGGGCGGAGCAAGATCAGACTGTTCTGAAAGGATATCGCCCATGGCTTCTGCTTCTCTGTCACCTGATACAAACGACAGCAGAATTGGCGTTCTGCCTGATCACCTGATTCAGCACATGTCTGAGGCCGGGCAGATCACAGCAACACAGCCCTATGTGGATGGCCAGGTGCAACCTGCCTCTCTTGATCTGCGTCTTGGGCTGCGGGCCTGGCGCGTGCGTGCCTCTTTCCTGGCCGGTGCCGGGAATAAAGTTGCAGATCGCCTTGGCGAATTTGAGATGCATGAGATCGCCCTGACACCGGGTATCGTGTTGGAAAAAGGCTGCGTTTACGTAGTTGAGCTGATGGAAGGCCTTAACCTGCCTGATGACATCACCGCCGTTACCAATGCCAAATCTTCTACCGGCCGCCTTGATCTATTGACCCGGGTTGTCACCGATGGCGGCGCAGAGTTTGACCGTATTCCCGCCGGGTATTCCGGCCCGCTTTACGCCGAGATCTGCCCGCGCAGTTTTTCCGTTCTTGTGCGTCCGGGTATGCGACTGAACCAGATTCGGTTTCGGCAAGGGCAATCTGTACTGTCAGATGATGATCTGCGTGCCATTCACGCCGCAGATCGTCTGGTATCCGGTGATGCGCTGATCAGCGATGGCCTGGGGTTCTCTGTGGATCTGAAACCAGATAGCGGCAACCTGGTGGGCTTCCGTGCAAAGCCCCATTCCGGCGTGATTGATCTGGACAATATCGCCCATTACGACCCCGCTGACTACTGGGAACCCATCCACACGAATGATGGGCGCATCATCCTGGATCCTGGCGCGTTTTACATCCTTGTCAGCCGCGAAGCCGTGACCATTCCACCAAACTGCGCAGCCGAAATGGCACCATATCTGGCTATGGTTGGTGAATTCCGCGTGCATTACGCGGGCTTCTTTGACCCGGGATTTGGCCATTCCTCAGCCGGTGGTGCCGGGTCGCGCGGCGTGCTGGAAGTCCGCTGCCACGAAGCCCCCTTTGTCCTGGAACATGGTCAGGTTGTCGGGCGTTTGGTTTATGAAAAAATGGCGTCAGAACCGGAAACCCTTTATGGCGCTGGTATTGCGTCCAACTACCAGGGCCAGGGCCTGAAACTGTCCAAACATTTCAAACCTCTGGGATAATTCCCACAGCCACTTCACTGCCCAGATCCTCGGTGATTTCTGCCTGCACAGGACGTTCCTGGTGGGTGGACAGCACAACATGGCTGCTGGTCGCGCGGACTTCTTTCAACTTGTAAAGCCGCGCCAGCAACCCCTGCAACGCCAGGGAATGTGACACGCGCACTTTCATAATCACGCTGATGTCCCCGGTCACGGTCTGCACTTCCTCAACCTCGGGCAATTGCGCGATCTTCATCAGCCCCGGCGTAATCCCCCAGCCAGCTGTGGTCACATGAATATAGGCCAGCAAAGGCTTGCCGATTTTCGCACCGTCCAGTGCCGCCTGTGTCCGCCGGATCACCCCATTCGCACGCAGGCGTTTCACGCGTTCATGCAGTGCCGCTGCCGACAGGCCTATTTCCTCTGACAATGACGCAAAACTGCGCCCGGCGTCCTTCACCAGCGCGGCGGATATTTTTCGGTCAATCGCATCAAAGCGCGGGGCTGAGGCACCGCCTGGCTGAAGATTATCTGTTTTTTCCTGCTTCATGCGAAATACCCCTGTTGCCGAATTTTATTCGGGCTTAGGCATAACATCTCGAAACACGTTCAGTAAAGGCGAGATCATGCTGCGTTCCCCTGTGACCCTTTTGATGTGCACCGTTGGCATCGTCGGGTCTAACTCTCTTGTGCTGTCCCCCATCGCCGCAGCGGTCGCCATGGGCATCGGTCTGACAGAAGCAACCGACGTCCTTTCGGCCATGGCATTGTATGGGCTGGCAGTGGCCTTTTCCGCCGTGATCTTTGCCCCGCTGGTAGATCGCTTCGGCGCAGACCGGGCACTGAAAGTGGCGCTTCTGATCATGACCCTCGCTCTGGCGGTCACTGCACTAGCAAACAATTTGTTCATATTGATCGCAGCACAGACGATCGCAGGTCTCGCCGCAGGCGGCGCCCTGCCCGCAACTTATGCCCTTGCGGCGCATCTGGCACCAAAAGGACGGGAAGCACAGGTTATCGGACGCGTATTAACCGGGTGGACGCTGTCCATGGCGGGCGGTGTCACCTTGTCTGCCTGGATCACAGATTTTGCAGGCTGGCGCATGGTGTATGTATTGCTGGCGGTCGGCCTGGGTTTTGCAACCCTGGGCATCGCCCGTCTGCGCCTTGAAACAGCGCCTGCACGTGGTCAGGTGACATCACCTCTGCGTGCCCTGCGCCTGCCCGAAGTCATCCCCGGTCTCTTTGCGGTGCTGATGCTGGGCGGTGGGTTCTACGGGATCTACAACTACCTGGGCGCGCATCTGGAACGCAACATGGGCCTGCAGGTCAGCGATGCGGGGCTGTTGACCCTGTCCTATGGTCTGGGGTTTGCTTTGTCGATGCTCGCTGATCCCTGGCTTGATAAGGTCGGTCCGCGTCGCGGGCTGATCGCTGTCTTCAGCTGCCTCGCCGTCTTCTACACCACCCTGACCACAGTTGATCTGTATTATACTGGTTTGCTGGTGGGTGTTTTCTTCTGGGGTATGTTCCAGCACGCGGGTCTGACCCTGACCGTGTCACGCCTGACCGCAATTGATCCGTCACAACGTGGTGCGATCCTGGGGCTGAATTCGATGATCATGTATCTCAGCGTCTTTGGAGCGACTCTGGTTTTCCGGCCCGGCTTTGAATGGGCCGGACTGAAAGGCTGCATGTATCTCTCTGCCGGACTTGCCGTTCTGGGCGCGCTGGAAGCCACAATCGCCCGCCTGCGTCAGATGCAGAACATAGAAACAGCTTAGATCCGGAACATCCGCATCAGGCGTTGCAGCATACGCGCACTTTGTTGCAGGTTCTGGCCATTTGGTCCAGGTGGCTGATTTGGTTGACCTGGCTGTGCCACATCACCGTCCTGCTGCGTGTTGCGACGCTTGTTGAACTGCGCAAACAACTGCGGGCCGAAACGCAGCAACAGGCGAAAAATCATATTTGCATTCATACCATCAACCTCCGGGGAACATATCTAATATACAGATTACTCATCCTCAAACAATTCACTTTGTTCGTGATCCTCATCGTCAATCACTTCGCTTTCATCCCCCATAGGTCCTGGCATCAGACCAGGCGGCGGACGGTTATCAAGAAGGCCGGCTGCACGCAGCTCTTTCAGGCCAGGAAGATCACGCGCACTTTCTAAACCGAATTGATCAAGAAATTCCTGTGTCACAACAAAAGTCACCGGACGACCAGGTGTCATGCGACGGCGGCCAATACGGATCCATTCCATTTCCAGCAGCTGATCAATCGTACCACGGGAAACGGAAACCCCCCGGATTTCTTCAATCTCTGCCCGGGTGGCGGGCTGATGATAGGCAATGATCGCCAGGGTTTCGATCGCGGCGCGTGACAGTTTGCGGGTTTCGACCACTTCTTTCTGCATAAGAAACGACAGATCCGGAGCTGTGCGCATGGCCCAGGCATCGCCCGTACGCACAATCCGCACACCGCGCCCTTCATAGCGTTTCTGCAAGTAGGCAATCGCTTCGGCCGCATCACAGCCATGCGGCAAGCGCCCCTGAAGTTCCTTGATGGTCAGAGGTTCTGCAGAAGCAAACAGCAAGGCTTCCACCATGCGTTCCTGTTCGGCCTCAGGCGGGGCCTCAAACAAAGATTCTTCTTTTCGGTCAGACTTTTGTGCCGGAATATTCATGTCATCTATATCATCGTTCATCGGATCGTTTCCTGATCTGAATGGGGGCAAAAACATCCCCCTGACGCAATTCAATTTTGCCTTCTTTGACAAGCTCAAGACTTGCGGCAAAGGTCGCAGCCGTGGCGGATCGGCGTTTTTCAGGATCCTCCGCCCAACCTTCTGGAAGGTAATTGACAAGCTCTGTCCAGTCGCCGGAATAACCGATCAGACTGCGCAGACGATCCAGCGCCTGTTCCATCGTGAAAACCGCATCGCGATCCATCACAAAGGGGCGGAAATCATCGCGGGTCCGCAAGCGGGCATAGCCCTGCATCAGGTCCAACAACGTCGCCGTATAGGCCACCTTGCGCACGCGTTCCACGGTTTCGATCTGACCACGCACAAAGAAATCCCGGCCCTTTTGATCGCGTGCCATAAGCCGCGCCGCAGATTTACGCATGGCTTCCAGGCGTTCCAGCTGGAAGGCCAGGTGTGCGGCAAGTTCTTCACCGGAAGGGCCTTCTTCACTGGGGTCAGGTGGCAAAAGCAGGCGCGACTTCAGGAAGGCCAGCCAGGCCGCCATCACCAGGTAATCCGCCGCCAGTTCGATCCGCAGTTCTTTCGCGGTTTCGATAAAGGTTAAATACTGATGCGCCAGTTCCAGCACGGAAATCCGGCGTAGATCCACCTTTTGCGTCCGTGACAAGGTCAGCAAAAGATCAAGCGGGCCTTCAAACCCCTCCACATCCACAATCAGAGCTTCCGCCGCAAGGCGACGCGCGACGCGATCTGCATCGCTTTGATCGAAAAGAGATGTGTTCTGTTCGGCCATCAAAAGCTTCCGCAGAGAAAGGGATTAAATCAGCGTGTTAAGTTCAGCCATCGCCTGCGAAATGTCAACGGGGGCGCCATTTGCACGCAAATCCATCGCTGCATTCGCGGCGTTGCGCGCGCGATTGGTCATACGACCGGCAGAGGCGGCAACATCTTCCATTTCGGCAAGCTCACCATTGCAGTGCAGGATCACATCACAACCGGCCTGTATTGACGCGGCACTGCGTTCACCCGGCGTGCCGGACAGGGCTTCCATCGACAGATCATCGGTCATCAGAAGGCCTAGAAAGCCGATATCTTCGCGGATCAGGCGGATCATTTCAGCTGATGTTGTTGCAGGGCCGCTCTGCCCCAGGGCTTCGTAAACGATATGCGCACTCATGCCCAAAGGCAGATCAGAAAGCGCCTTAAACACCGCGAAATCCACATTCTGCAGATCATCCGCTGCCGCCGTGACATGGGGCAGTTTCAGGTGACTATCCAGCGTCGCACGCCCATGCCCCGGCATATGTTTCATCACAGGCAAAGCGCCTGCATCAAGATTGGCATTCGCCACCGCGCGGGAAATTTCAGAAACCAGATCAACGGCTTCGCCATAACAGCGATTGCGCAGAACAGCGTGGGTTTCATCGCGGATCACATCAGAACAAGGCACGCAGTTCACATCGATGCCACTAGCCAGCAGTTCCGCTGCAATCACCTGATAGCGCAGATACATTGACCGAACCGCTGCCTGATGCCCGTGTTTTGCGGTTACCTGCGCGATCTGATCCAGCGGCGGCAGCCAGGTGGACCAATGTGGCGCGGCCATACGTTCCACCCGCCCGCCTTCCTGGTCAATCAGCACCATCGCATCATGACCCGCCGCATCGCGCAGATCAGAGGTCAGACGCCGGATTTGATCAGGATTGTCCAGATTGCGGGTAAAAAGGATGAAACCAACAGGCCGCGCTTCTTTAAAAAACGCGGCCTCAGATTGGGTCAGGGTCAGACCTTCGCAACCGAAGATATAAGCCCCCGTGTCATGAGAAAGTGCCATCAGCGTACGACAACCGGGATACAATTGCCTGACCGTGCGATGACTTCTGAACAGAACTGACGCGCATCAGACATCGTAGCAAATCCAGCGGCGCGCAGACGGTAAAAGTCACGCCCACCACGTGAAGATATCTGAACAACGCGCTGTTTTCCCTCAAAGAAGTCACCATACCGTGCAGATATGGAATCCCATTGGCTGCGAGCAATATCTTCACTGTCAAACGCGCCCAGCTGTACAAGGAAGGTGCCCGGAACAATGCTGGACGGGTCGGCATCCACAGAGGCAGCCGCCGCCAGCTGAACCGCAGCGGCATCCGTCGCGGCTGCAACCTCGACCGGCTGACGATTATAACTGTTCAGATCAAGCGCCGGACGCAGGCCCGGAACCGGGGAACGGGATACACCAGGCACAGACGCAGGAATGCGCCCTTCGATATTCTCGGCAGTTGTAGCCTGACCTTCGATCTGAGAAACGACATTTGCCACAGCGATTTCAATGCTGTTGCGGGATGCAGGTGCTGTGGAAATAGACGCGGTCACAATCGCGGCAACCGGTTGATCACCATCCAGAAGATCAATCGGCGGTGGGGCCAGGATCAGCTGATCAGCGGCAGCAGTTGCCTCGCCGTTGGCCTGAACTTCATTCACAGCAAGCCCCTGATGCGCGGCCTGGCGACCACCAGGATCTGTCGGCTGAATGCGCCCTTCTGTTTCAAGCGCACGCACAACCGGAATGCCATTCACATCACGCATCGCAAGCTGATAACCCCAGACACCGGCAGCGGCGACAAGACCCAGAGACAGAAGCGCGCCAAGATAGTAAACCGGCGAAGACTGAACCGCAGCCTGCGCAGGCACAGGATCAACAGGCGCATAGCCCGGATCTTCTGCATAATATTGCGGGGCGGCGGGCTGAGGCTGTGCAAACTGCTGTTGTGCATAAGGGTCATGCGCCGCCATCTGCGAAGCATAACCAGGTTCTGCATAATGCGCCTGCGGACCACCATGGGCCGGATGAATATGTTGTTGCTGCGGCACGACCCTGCGCGGCGTCACCTTACGGCGCACGCCCTGCAGTCCCGGATGATGGGTAAAATGCTCTGCGGAATCAGGGTAATCATATCCCGACATAAACTTGCCTTTCCGTCCGCCCTGCCCCGGTGTTTCCCGGGTTCACATAAGCGGAACTCTCTGCCTCAAACCTCCGGCAGCGAGTGCAAAGACCTCTTGTCGGGCCCGCTTTAACGCATTTCATCTACCGGTTTGACGCCAAGAATACCAAGGCCGGCAGAAATAACAACGGAAACTGCACGGGCCAGCGCGATTTTCGACTGAGACAGCGAAATGTTGCCTTCCTGCAAGGCCCGCAGCCCTTCGTCGTTTTTGCCCATGTGGTAAAGCGCATGGAAATCTGACGCGAGTTCATACAGGTAAAACGCAACACGATGTGGTTCATTCGTACGCGCAGCGGTTTCCACAAGACGTGGGAAAGATGCGATTTTCTTCGCAACGGCCAGTTCTGCTTCGTGATCCAGAGCGGACAAATCTGCCGCCTGAAGCGCTGCATCATCCACAGGCACGCCTGCTGCTGTGGCTTTCTTCAGCACAGAATTCACCCGCGCATGGGCGTATTGCACATAGAAAACCGGATTGTCTTTTGACTGTTCCAGCACTTTGTCGAAATCAAAGTCCAGCGGTGCATCGTTCTTCCGGGTCAGCATCACGAAACGGGTCACATCCGGGCCAACCTGATCAACCACGTCACGCAGGGTGACAAAGGTGCCCGCCCGTTTCGACATTTTGAACGGCTCACCGTTTTTGAACAGTTTCACCAGCTGCGTCAGCTTGATATCCAGCGGCACCTTGCCACCGGACAGGGCAGATACAGCGGCTTTCATCCGTTTCACATAGCCACCGTGATCGGCGCCAAAGACGTCAATCAAAAGGTCGAAACCACGTTCTACCTTGTTGTAATGATAAGCAATATCCGGCGCGAAATAGGTCCAGGAGCCGTCAGATTTCTTCACCGGACGGTCAACATCATCGCCGTGTTCTGTGGATTTAAACAAGGTCTGTTCGCGCGGTTCCCAATCGTCCGGCTTTTTGCCTTTTGGTGGCTCAAGCACGCCCTCATAGATCAGGCCATCGTTTTGCAGACGGTCAATCGCGGCTTCGATCTGGCCGGTGCCGTACAGGGATTTCTCGGAATAGAAAACATCCATTTCAACGCCAAGCGCTTTCAGATCAGCGCGGATCAGATCCATCATGGCTTCGGTCGCAAATTCACGCGCCTCTTGCAGCCAGACATCTTCCGGCTGCCCAACCCAGGCGTCGCCAACTTTGTCTTTCAGCGCCTGACCAACGGGCACAAGGTAATCACCAGGATAGGTTCCGTCTTCGAACGCAACCTCCTGACCGTGGGCTTCGAGATACCGCAGATAGACAGACCGGGCGAGGACATTCACCTGCGCACCGCCATCATTAATGTAATATTCACGGGTCACGTCAAAGCCTGCGAAATCCAGCAAGGACGCCAGCGCATCACCAAAAACCGCGCCGCGGGTGTGACCAACGTGCAGCGGCCCGGTCGGGTTCGCAGAAACATATTCCACGTTCACCTTCTGACCCGCACCCATGTCAGAACGGCCAAAATCAGTGCCTGTTTCCAGAACCTTACCCACCAGTCCCTGCCAGATCGCCGCATCAAGACGCAGGTTCAGGAACCCCGGACCAGCCACTTCAGCAGAGGTCACGCGCGGATCTTCGACCAGTTTCGCCGCCAGGGTTTCAGCAATATCGCGCGGCTTGGATTTCGCAGCCTTCGCCAAAACCATCGCCGCATTGGTCGCCATATCCCCATGCGCCGCATCGCGCGGCGGCTCTGCGGTGACATTGTCATAAGACAGGCCAGCAGGCAGTGCACCCTCCGCAACCATTGCATCCAGGCAATCAATCACAAGCGCACGAATATCAGCAAAGAGGTTCATTTCAGGCGTCCTTTATCAGTTAGCCGTGGTTTAACATGTCAGCGCGTGGGGTCAATGTCGGTTGCGCAGTCTGAAATTGACACCCGGCAAACGCCCTGTCACTGGTTAACCATTCATAAAGGAGTTTTCCAGTGCCCTGGTCTGATATCAGTATCGCTGCCCTACGAGTCAGCCTTGCGACGTTTATCGTTTATTTCATTCTGTCTTCTACTACATTTGTCATTGATTACGCCTGGTCGGTGAAGGTTATGCAAATGAGTATCGACGGGATGATCACAGAGCAGATGTCGCGAGAACCCTTTCAACAGCTGTACGGTGCTATCTGGAATCTCCTGAGTTTCATCTGCGCCCTGCTGGCCTGCCTGGCAGCGTTCAGCTTTGCAGCCACCAGAGGTTTCAGATCTGCCGGATATGCAGTGCTGATCTGGTCTGTTATCGGGGGCGGGCTTTCTTTGATTGGTCCGCCCGTCGCCGACATTGCTACCCGCTGGTATTATGGCGAAGTGATTTTCGTGCTGTTGATGCTGGCGGCAGGTTTGCTTGTACTTCAACCTTACCGGGGGAACAGTCTCGTGCGAGTTGTGACTGTCGCCGGACTTCCGCTGGCTATTCTTGCCCTTCCCTGGTTGACCATCTCGAACACCCTGACACTTACGATTTGTATGATCTGTGGCGCCGCATTTATCTGGAAAACAGCGCAGAGATCAGGGGCATCCGATATGTTTATTCTGTCTCTCAGCCTTCTGCTGTTTAATTTGCTGCCCGATGTTCTTGTAGAAATCAAAATATTCCTGGACACCCTGCCCCCCGTAACCGAAGTCCGGCCGGTTCATTACTCCACTGGCTTCACCTACTTACTGCTGCCATTGCTTGCTGCCGCGATTGTTTCCCCAGAGGGCTTTCCGGATCTCAGAAGAATACTGCTGGCTATATTCACATTCGCGTTTCTGTCATGGGTACTGCAAGTCTGGCCCGATCTGCGCAGCGGGTCATATATGCTGTATCATGCCCAATACATCCCCGACGCGGCACTGCCCGGACAATACCCACCGCTTGAGTTCGGGCAATCCCCGGCCCGATCCATTGCATTGCTGGCCTTCTGGCTGATCAACGCCGGTCTTATCCTCTGGTGTTATCTTCAGATCTGGAAGGCGCGATAAGGCGCGTATGTTCTGTCAGCGCAAAGCGATCTGTCATGCCGGATACATAATCCGCGACAAGGCGGGCCAGCATCACTTTATCAACCGGATCAGAGATGTCGCGCTGCCAGTTGTCGGGAAGTTCCTGTGGGTTTTCAAGGAAATACGGGAACAGATCTTTGACCACCTGCGTTACCTTTTTGCGCATTTCCACAACACTTGGGGCGCGGTACATGCGGGTGAACAGAAATTCACGCACGGTCTTCAGATCCTGGAAAACCGCATCAGAAAACAGAACCATCCCCCGGCCCGCATGACGGATGTCTTCCACAGATTGCGGGTTCAGCGTGGTTATGTTCTCGCGCGCCACGTCAATCACGTCCCCCACCAGAACACCAAAGAACCGGCGCAGGATTTCATGGCGGCGACGATCCTGGTCAAGGTCCGGATACAGCGCGTCAACTTCTTCGAAACAGGGCTTCAACAGAGGCAGTTCCGCGATGTCTTTCATCGTAAACAGCCCGGCACGCAGACCATCCTGCAAGTCGTGATGATTGTAAGCGATGTCATCGGCAATCGCTGCGGTCTGGGCTTCGGCAGAGGCCCAGGTGCCGAGTTCCAGATCATGTAACGCGTTGTAATCACTCAGCGCATAAGGCAGATCACCTGTGACCGGCCCATTGTGCTTGGCGATCCCTTCCAGGCATTCCCATGTCAGGTTCAGACCATCCCATTTCGCATAATGGCGTTCCAGCGATGTCACAATCCGCAGGGCCTGGGCGTTGTGATCAAAGCCGCCAAAAGGCGCCATCATCTCTTCCATCGCATCTTCGCCGGTGTGGCCAAAGGGCGTGTGTCCCAGATCATGCGCCAGCGCGACGGCTTCGGTCAGTTCCGTGTTCAGCCCCAAAGCGCCTGCGATTGTGCGGGCGACCTGGGCGACCTCAATCGAATGGGTCAGGCGCGTGCGGTAATAATCGCCTTCATGTTCAACAAAAACCTGGGTTTTATGTTTCAGACGCCGGAAGGCAGATGCGTGAATGATCCGGTCTCGATCTCTTTGAAAACATGAACGAAATGCACTTTCTTCCTCTGCAAATAAACGCCCCCTGCTTTGATCCGGATGCGAAGCATATGGTTTTAATGTCATTTTGCCCGATCTCGCTGTTGTCGCCAGTTATCCACACCCTTATATTAAAGAAGAAGTAAAAAGATACCGCGAACTGAGGTCCAAAATGTCCCTGACACTGCCCCCGAGCGTGACAAAACGCGCATTTGAGCGCCTGGCTGAAATCAATGAGGCCGCTGACGCGCCTCAGGCGCTGCGTATTGCCGTGGAAGGCGGGGGGTGTTCCGGGTTTCAGTATGAGATTAAGCTGGATGACGCGTCTGACGATGATCTGGTGCTGGAAGGCGATGGGCAGAAGGTTGTGATTGACGCTGTCTCTCTGCCGTTTCTCGCCAATGCGGTGATTGATTTCACCGATGAGCTGATTGGCGCGCGCTTCACCATCGAGAACCCAAATGCGACCAGCGCTTGTGGGTGCGGTACAAGTTTTTCCATGTAAAGCAGCGACTTAGTGCGCCTCAAACTAGAAAACTAGAAAACTAGAAAACTAGAAAACTAGAAAACTAGAAAACTAGAAAACTAGAAAACTCTTTATTTTCAATGCTCTTACGTCAATACAAAAAGGCCCGGAGGTTTCTCCGGGCCTTTTGTGTCTCATCAAAGATATTAACTTTTGACCTTACCGGTCAGATGCATTCTCAGATGCCAGCTGGCCTGCGAACCATGCGGCGGCTACCGGGTTCACGCCACCCTTAGAGGACAGGGTTGCACCGACGGATGGGTTGGCTTGTGTTTCGATGCCTGTGCCAGCTTCAAGCGCCAGATACGCAAAGATTTCAACGGCTTCTGCGGTGACCGGGCTTGAGCGTTCAACAACAACGCTTTCAATACCGGTGTTGTCCTGTGCGAAATGTGCCTCAACATCTTTGGCGCCCGCAAAAGCAGGAGCAGCAACAGTCAGGGCGAGGATGGATGCGATTACAGTTTTCATAGCGTTAACCTTTCAAGGGTCTGGGTGTTGTTTCATTTCGGTGGAAGTCTTGTTGCTTCCGATGTGATTGATTTGGGGGTGCTTCAGATCACCTTCAAGACACAGAACCGTGAGGTCTGTTCACGCATGCACACAGGGCTGTGAGCGGTTGAAATACGCCAAAAGCGCCGGAATATCGCATGCACAACATATGCACTTTCCATGTACATCTTATGCATATCACACGCACGCGCCTTTAACCGCTGGTTCACATCCCCCACCCCTTGCAATAGCGGCCAAACCCGGCGAAACAGGAAAGACATAAGGAGAGCGCCATGATCATCGCCACATATAATATCAACGGCATCAAAGCCCGGCTGAACGCCCTGACAAACTGGCTGGAGATGCGCAAACCGGATGTGGCGATCCTGCAGGAAATCAAATCTGTCGATGAAAACTTCCCGCGCGAGCATTTTGAAGACATGGGGTATCAGGTGGAAACCCATGGGCAGAAAAGTTTCAATGGGGTTGCGATCCTCTCAAAGCTGCCGCTGGAAGATATCCGCCGCGGTCTGCCAGGTGACGACAGCGATGAACAGGCGCGCTGGATCGAAGCGACCGTGATGGGTGAAAAAGCCGTGCGGATCTGCGGGCTGTACCTGCCCAATGGCAATCCGGTGCCCGGGCCGAAATATGAATACAAGCTGGCCTGGATGGAACGGATGGAAGCCCGCGCCCGTCAGCTGCTGGAATTTGAAGAACCTTTCCTGATGGCCGGCGATTACAACATCATCCCCCAGGCCGAAGATGCGAAGCATCCGGAAAACTGGACAGAAGATGCATTGTATCGCCCGGAAAGCCGCGCGGCCTGGCGTCGCCTGCTGAACCTTGGGTTTACCGATGCTTTGCGCGCACGTAACGCAGCCCCTGAAACCTATTCCTTCTGGGATTTCCAGCGCGGGGCCTGGAACCGCAACGACGGGATCCGGATTGACCATTTCCTGCTGTCGTCAGATTGCGCCGATCTTCTGGAAGACTGCCAGATCGATTCAGAAATTCGTGGGTATGAAAAACCCAGCGATCACGTGCCGGTCTGGGTAAAACTGGCCGCATAAGAAAACGCCCGGGATCACCCCGGGCGCGTCTTTTATTGCGTAAACGTCGCGAGATAGGCCGCGATGTCTTCGCCCCCTTGCGGGAAACGAACGCTCATATTCACGCGAGACCGGTCATTTCCGGTGTATTCCCGCACAAACCCAATCGGGTTTGCAACAAAGGCCGCAAGATTTTCTTCCGTCCAGACAAGGCCCGCGGCCCCCGCGTCTTTCATGGAATCTGTAAACATCCCAACCGGCAGGCGTGGTCCGCCGTTCAGGTAATCATTTTCAGTTCCGGCAATACGACCAATCACCCCATAAAGGTTCGGGCCTGTGATGCCCCCATCCACCAGAAGATTATTGTCATTGTCGATGATCACATGGCAGGCCACACAGCGGCCAAACAATTGTTCACCTTTTTCCGGATCCCCTGCAGCGATCGCAGAGGTACTCACCAAACCGCCAAGTAAAGCGGCCACAATATTTAACGCTTTCATTCTGTCCTCATAAGATTTCGCGCATCCCCGCGCTCAACCTCTGGAAGAAACATAGTTAACAGATACACGGTTTGACACAGATCAATCGCCAATAAAAAAGCCGGCGCAAGGCCGGCTTTTTAAATCAGTTGTCACAGCAGATCAGCTGTCGCGATGCACTTTCTCGCGACGTTCGTGACGTTCCTGGGCTTCCAGGGTCATGGTCGCAATCGGACGGGCATTGAGACGTTTCAGGGAAATAGGTTCCCCGGTTTTGTCACAATAGCCGAATTCGCCTTCTTCAATACGCCGCAGCGCACTGTCGATTTTATTGACGAGTTTACGTTCCCGATCCCGTGTGCGCAGTTCAAGCGCACGATCGGTTTCTTCAGATGCACGATCCGCAACATCAGGGATGTTACGTGTATTGTCCTGCAGACCTTCAATTGTGTCTTTATTGCCTTCCAGAATATCATCTTTCCAGGCGATCAGTTTCCGTCGGAAATATTCCAGTTGGCGATCATTCATAAACGGCTCATCTTCAGCCGGTTGATAATCCTCTGGCAGGAAAACTTCAGCTTTCATACCCGCTCCCGTTAATCAATTATGGCCGGGGCATAACTCGCCAGTGATCGGGGGTGCGTCATTTCCCCCAGGTCCCGAGTCCGCCTTCCGGCTCCCTCTCTCTGGGGTCTGCATTACACCCATCAGTTCAGCTTGTCTAGAAACAGTTCCAGGAAGTTGAGTTAGCCCCTGTTGAGGTGTTGTCGTGCCGTCTGCTTCTGCTATTGTCGCGCGAAATTCCCCCGGTGCACTGCCCTGCCCGGCGAACAGAAGGCCTGAGATTATGAAATTCACCGGAACCGATTCTTATGTTGCCACCGACGATCTGACTGTTGCGGTGAATGCGGCTGTGGCGCTGCAACGTCCGCTGCTTGTGAAAGGCGAACCGGGCACCGGGAAGACCGAACTTGCCAAACAGGTGGCTGATGCTCTGAAGCTGCCGATGCTGGAATGGCACATTAAATCCACCACCAAAGCCCAGCAGGGTCTGTATGAATATGACGCGGTTTCGCGGCTGCGTGACAGTCAGCTGGGGGACGAACGCGTTCATGATGTGAAGAACTACATTCGCAAGGGCAAGCTGTGGCAGGCCTTTGAAGCGGAACAGAAATCTTTGCTGCTGATTGATGAGATCGACAAGGCCGACATCGAATTTCCGAACGATCTTTTGCAGGAACTCGATAAGATGGAGTTCCATGTTTACGAGACCGGCGAAACCGTAAAAGCCGTAAACCGCCCGGTGGTGATCATCACGTCCAACAATGAAAAAGAACTGCCGGATGCGTTCCTGCGTCGCTGCTTTTTCCACTACATCCGTTTCCCGGATATGGACACCATGCGCAAGATCGTTGAGGTGCATCACCCGGGCATCAAAGAAAGCCTGCTGACCCAGGCGTTGACCCAATTCTATGAAGTCCGCGAACAATCCGGCCTGAAAAAGAAACCATCCACATCTGAGGTTCTGGACTGGCTGAAATTGCTGCTGGCGGAAGATCTGTCCGCCGAAGATCTGAAATCTGATGCCACATCCGCCCTGCCGCGTCTGCATGGGGCGCTGTTGAAAAATGAACAGGATGTGCATCTGTTTGAACGCCTGGCCTTCATGGCCCGCAGCCAGAGGTAAGCAATATGACTGAACTTGTGATCCGCGCCCTGATGGTCTCTGACGAGGCTGAATGGCGTCGCATGTGGAAAGATTATCTGGCGTTTTATGAAACGGAACTGGGCGACGCGATTTATAAGTCTACTTTCGCGCGACTGCTGGGCGATGATCCGCAGGATTTTTCCTGCCTGATTGCCGAACATAAGGGCAAACCTGTTGGCCTGACGCATTTCCTCTATCACCGGCATGGCTGGAAAATTGAAAACACCTGTTATCTTCAGGATCTCTGGACGGATGCGGATGTGCGTGGTCTGGGGATCGGCCGCGCCCTGATTGAGGCGGTTTACGCCGAGGCCGACAAAGCCGGCGCGCCTTCAGTCTATTGGCTGACCCAGGATTTCAACGAAAACGCCCGCAAGCTTTATGATCGCATCGGTGTGCTTTCGGATTTCATCAAATATCAGCGAGGCTGATCGCAATCATCCCCGACACACCTATATAAGAACAATAAGGGAGGCAGGCCTATGAAGATCGCAGATTTCAGACATATCATGGGCAGCCTTGCGCTTCCCCTTGTGCTGTCGGCCTGTGTCACGGCCCCGTCCAACAGCCCTGCCCCCGACACCCTGCCCGCGATGCGGATGTTTCAGGGCGCAACCACCGCCACAGCAACCCGTTCGAACCGGGCGCTGGCGCAGGATTTCCTGGATCTGACCTTTCGTCTGGAAAACGGCGAGGCCCTGCCGGTTTTCACCCGGTTTGAAGGCCCGGTCACTTTGCGCATGGCGGGCACGCCGTCAGAGGTAAACCAACGCGACCTGTCTGAACTTCTGGCCCGCCTGCGGCGCGAGGCCGGTGTGCAGATTTCCCAGATTTCGGGTGAAGCCCGGGCCAATATCACGGTCGAATTCCTGCCTGCCCGCGTGATCCGCCGGGCCGTGCCCACTGCGGTTTGCATCGTTGTGCCCGGCGTCAGCAGCTGGCAGGAATATCAGCGCCAGCGTGCGCAGGAACGCACATCCTGGGCGGCGCTGCAACAGCGCGAACATGTGGCGATTTTCATTCCGGAAAACCAGGCGCCACAGGATGTGCGTGATTGCCTGCATGAAGAACTTGCCCAGGCACTGGGGCCACTGAATGATCTCTGGCGGTTGAATGACAGCGTGTTCAACGATGACAATTTCCACGTGGTGCTGACGCGGTTTGATATGCTGATGCTGCGTCTGACCTATGATCCGCTGCTGCGGTCTGGCATGTCACGCGAACAGGTGGCAGCGCGTCTGCCGTCGCTGTTGGAACGCATTAACCCCGAAGGCAGCTTTGAGGCCGGGCGCGGCAACACCGAAATTGCCCCTGCCGACTGGAATCAGGCCATTGAAACGGCGCTGTATTCCAGTGCCTCTGCGACCCGGCGGCTGCAGGCCGCGGAAACGGCGATTGCCATCGCGCAAAACCGTAATCTCAGCCCGCAACTGAAGGCCTTTAGTCATTACGCCCAGGGGCGTCTTCTGGCGGGTCGTGATCACGCGGGATCGACCAGGGCATTGCTGGCGGCGGGCGATATTTATGCTGCCCTGCCCGGATCCGAATTGCAGACCGCCCATGTGGCGCAGCGCCTGGCATTTGCGGCCCTGAAAGCCGGGAATGCCGCGGGCGTGATTGATCTGATTGACGGCGCGCGCCCGGTGGTGGAAAAGGCACAGAATGCGATTTTGTTGTCGTCCATGCTGATGCTGAAAGCCCGCGCCCAGGACATGCTGGGCCAGGCCGAACAGGCCAGTGAGACACGGCAGAACGCCATTGCCTGGGGCCGTTATGGTTACGGCAGCATGGATACAATACAAAGGCGGCTGCATGAGATTGATACTCTGGCACCAGCCGCCGTCACTAGCGGAGACAGCTGATGTTCATCATTTTCTTTGGCCTGATTGGTGCCTTTCTGGGCCTGCGTCGTGCGAACCGCATGAATGGCGCGCGGATTGACAAGCTTTGGCTGACCGGGCTGTTTTGCATTCTGGGCATGATCCTGGGCCTGCTGATTACCATTGGCGTTGATCGTTCCGGGATCCTGTAAATGTTTCTGCCCTTCTTTGAAAAGCTGCGTGAAAACGGTGTTCCTGTGTCCCTGCGGGAATATCTGAGCTTTCTGGAAGGCATGAAAGCCGGGCTGACGATCTATGATCCCGAAGGGTTTTATTACCTCGCCCGCACCGTGATGGTGAAAGACGAACGCCATCTTGACCGGTTTGACCGGGCGTTTTCTGCCAGTTTTTCCGGGATTGAAAACATCAGCCTGGATCAGGTGATGGATGCGGTGGATATCCCCGGTGACTGGCTGGAAAAGCTGGCTGAAAAACACCTGAGCGCCGAAGAAAAAGCCGAAATCGAAGCCCTGGGTGGTTTTGATAAGCTGATGGAAACCCTGAAAGAGCGCCTGAAAGAACAGGAAGGACGCCATCAGGGCGGCAATAAATGGATTGGCACAGCGGGCACATCGCCCTTTGGCGCCTATGGTTATAATCCCGAAGGCGTGCGCATTGGCCAAAAAGAAAGCCGTCATCAGCGCGCGGTCAAGGTCTGGGATAAGCGCGAGTTTAAGAACCTGGATGACAGTGTGGAACTGGGCACCCGCAACATCAAAGTTGCCATGAAACGCCTGCGCAAATGGGCGCGTGACGGGGCGGCGGATGAGCTGGACCTGGATGGCACCATCCGGGCCACCGCTGAAAATGGCTATCTGGATGTGAAAACCCGGCCCGAGCGACGCAATGCGGTGAAAGTTCTGATGTTCTTTGATGTGGGCGGATCAATGGACCCTTACATCAAAGTGGTGGAAGAACTGTTTTCCGCCGCGCGCAATGAATTCAAACATCTGGAATATTTCTACTTCCACAATTGCCTGTATGAGGGTGTCTGGCGTGACAATGCCCGACGCTGGAATGAACAGATGCCGACACATGACATTCTGCGCACCTATGGGTCTGATTATAAATGTATTTTCGTGGGCGATGCGTCGATGTCGCCCTATGAAGTCGCCTATCGAGGCGGTGCGAATGAACACTGGAATGACGAACCCGGTCAGGTCTGGCTGGAACGCGCGCGGGAACAATGGCCGTCACATATGTGGATCAACCCGATCCCAGAGACGCATTGGCGTTACACCCAATCCATCCGCATGATTCAGGAGATTTTTGAAGACCGCATGGTCCCCATGACCCTGAAAGGCATTGAACGCGGGATGAAAGAGTTGTCGCGTTGACGCCCTGCCCCCATATATAACCTATGATCCGTTTCGCCCCCATCCTTCTCGCCCTGCTTGTGGGTATTGTCATGTACCGGTTTTCGGTCTGGCGTACGCATCGGATGCTGGATGAAAACTCTACCGAACTGGCAGACCCTGAATTGGAGAGCTGGACGCGTAAAATGGCCCGGTCGCTGGATCTGCCGCGCATTCCGGTGTTCATCTATGAAATTGATCCGGTGAACGGGTTGGCAGCACCCGATGGGCGGATTTTCATCACGCGCGGGTTTTATCGCAAGTTTAAAGAAGGCCAGGTCACCGGCGAAGAAATGGCCAGTGTGATTGCCCATGAGCTGGGCCATGTCGCCCTGGGCCATGCGCGCCGTCGCAGCATTGATTTTTCGGGACAAAACGCGATGCGCACGGCTTTGGCGATGGTGTTCAGCCGGATCATTCCGGTGATTGGCCCCTGGATTGCAGGAATGGTGATGAACCTGCTGCTGGCGCGCCTGTCACGAGATGATGAATATGAGGCCGACGCCTGGGCTGCGGCGCTGCTGCATAAATCCGGCATTGGTGTTGCGCATCAGAAATCCCTGTTTTCCAAACTGGAAGCCCTGACCAAATCCAACGCCGGCGCCATGCCTGCCTGGTTTCTGAGCCACCCGAAAACCGATCAGCGCATCAAAGCACTTGAAAAGCTGGAGGCACGTTGGTCCCGGGTTGATCAGGCCTGATTGGACACAGCTTTGCCAAACCGGGGCAAGCGGGCTTTTTTGAACAGTTTGCGTTTGTCCCAGGGCTGATCTGACAGCTCTTCCGCCTTTGCATGCACGCGATCCGCGATCTCTTGCATCACACCGGGGTTTGCATGAAACAGGCCGACAACAAACCCGTCCGGATCCTGGCGGGACAGGCCTTCTTCAGCAAGAATGCGTTGGGGGAAATCCTTTGCATTCATGGTGATAATCAGATCTGCTGAGGCTTCTGATGCTGCCGCCAGAACATGAATATCGTTTTCATCCGGCAGCCAGTATCGCGCCATACGTCCCTGATCCACGCGCACAGATGCGCGGGGCCAATATGAGGACAGCAAGGCGATTTCGCCGCGTGCGATGGGTTCGCTTAAAGGCGCAACACGTGCTGCCGCCCGCGCCCATTCTTCCAGGATGCGGGCGGACCAGATGGGTTCATACAACCCCTGTTCCGCCGCGCCAATCAGCACTTCGCGCATCACCGTCGGATACAGCACGCAGGCATCCAGCAGCGCGCGCATCAGCCGTCCAGACGCCAGAACATCGCTTTCAGATAGCCGCTTTCCGCCAGCGACGGATGCTGTGGGTGATCCGGCCCGGCAGATCCGGTGTGCAGCAGTTGCGCTGAACGGCCAGCCTTGCCAACACCGCGGTCACAGGCTTCGCGGAAACGTGACGCATCGGCCGCGTGGGAACAGGAACACAGGCCCAGATAACCGCCCGGGGCCACCAGTTGCGCGGCCAGACGTGCCACACGTTCATAAGCACGCAGGCCTTTTTCAAGGGCGGGTTTGGATGGTGCGAAAGCTGGCGGGTCACAGATGACCACGTCAAATTTCACGCCATTCGCAACCATATCTTCCATCACATCAAAGGCATCGCCCTTGCGGATCTCAAGGCGATCAGACGCGCCCATCGCTTCGGCACCCTTTTGCGCCAGTTCCAGCGCAGGCGCGGATCCATCAACACAGACAGCAGATTTCGCGCCACTCGCAAGCGCCGCAAGGCCAAAGCCGCCAACATGGGAAAACACGTCAAGAACGGTTGCGCCTTTTGACATGCGCGCGCCAAAGGCATGGCTTTCGCGTTGGTCAAAGAACAAGCCGGTTTTCTGACCGCCCAGCAAATCAGCCATATAGGTAGCGCCGTTCATTTCAACCGGGATCAGGCCGGTGACTTCGCCCAGCACAACGCCGGACACATCATCCAGACCTTCGGTTGCACGTGCGCGGCCTGCGGCGTTTTTCACGATGTTTTTGACGCCGTCGATACCGGCAAGGGCATCTTTCAGAAGATCAAAATGCATCTCAGCCCAGGCGGCGTTTGGCTGGACAACAATCGTGTCACCAAAGCGGTCTGCGATCACGCCAGGGAAGCCATCTGCTTCGGCGTGGATCAGGCGATAGAAAGGCGCGTCATACATGTTTTCGCGCATCTTAACAGCACGTTGCACGCGATTGCCAAACCATTTCGCATCAATCGCCACATCCGGATCACGATCCAGCATACGGGCGACGATCTTGGAACTTGTGTTCACGGCCACAGTGCCAAGCGGGTTGCGGTCATTGTCTTCAAGCGTGGCAATTGTGCCCGGCGCAAGCTTTTTACTGCGGCGGTCAAGCACAAGTTCATTGGCCCAGACCCAGGGCGCGCCAAAGCGGATGCGGCGCGTGTCCATCTTGGGTTTCATGCGCAGAACGGGGCGGGACTCGGAGGAGGAAATATCAGTCATAGGCCCCTCTTACTTGATCCGAACCGGCGCGGAAAGCCTTGTTTTATTCTTCCAGCGGCGGGCGTACACGGGCCATGGCCCCACCACGCCGCCGGGGCTTTTTCTGACCGGCCGAAAGGGCGGCGCGCAGAACCTCTGACATCGGGTGATCGGGTTCTGCCAGGGCATAGATGTCATGCAGAGCCTGAAGCGCAGATTTCTCATCCAGGTCATCTTTGCGCGAGATTGCCCAGTCAAGAAAGACAGACCGGCATTCGCCCGCAGTGATGCCTTCTATAATGTAGACATCTTTGAATAGACCTTTGGGGTCGAGCACGGAGAGATCCTGCATCTGCCGGTCCTTTATTTCTGGGGCAATTGCCCGGTTCCTGTCAGCACGCGGTCGAAAATCGCCGCGACACGGGATTTATGCGTTTCCATCTGCGACTTCAGCGCGTCAATTCCGACAGATTTGCAGGCATTTACAAGGAAATTGCGTCCGCCTTCGCCAATTTCGTCTTCATCCAGTGCGCCCGGCGTCAGCAGACGTTCCGCCATGCGCAGATCCCAGTTGAGGCTGCGGGCCTTGATAAGATCGTCAACTTCGCTGTCCTGCAACAGAACCTGCCCGGCGCGAATCTGACTTTCGGTGTCACGCGCATCGGATTGCCCGGCAAGCGCCAGAAGCTGCGCCAGCAGTTCAATATCCTGCAAAGCCCCCGGCCCGCGTTTCAGGTTCCAGCCGCGCCCGGGTGGGAAGGCATCGGCCAGACGCTGGCGCATGTCGGCCACATCCTGAAGGATCTGGGAATCCGTTGCGTGATTTCTGATCAGGTCACCGCGGAAGCCTTCCAGCCGTGCCCCCAGTTCCTCATTGCCCGCAATCACACGGGCACGGGTCAGGGCCATATGTTCCCAGGTCCAGGCCTCGTCCCGCTGATAGCTTTCAAAGGCGTCAATCGAGGTTGCCACAGGACCAGAACGCCCGGAAGGACGCAGGCGCATATCGACCTCATACAGCCGCCCTTCTGCCATGGGCGCGGTCAGGGCTGTGATGAAGGCCTGGGTCAGGCGGGCATAATACGGGCGGGTTGCAAGGGCGCGTTTGCCCTGGGCATTGCCCGTGCTTTCCTCGACATCTTTTGCATCATAGATCACCAGCAAATCCAGATCAGAGCGGGCATTCAACGCCTGTGCGCCAAGCGATCCCATGGCCAAGACAGTGGCCCCGCCACCCTGTTCCGCGCCAGGGGGCGTGCCATGTTTGCGGGTGAATTCCGCCACCACCAACGGCCAGAGCGCCCGTACAAGCGCTTCGGCCAGATCGGCGTATTCGCGCCCGGCTTCTGACGCAGAAATCAGCCCGCGCAGGTGATGAACCCCAATGCGGAAATGCCATTCCTGCATCAGACGACGGGCAAGATCTAGCTGTGCCTCGTAATCATCCTGTTCCGCAAGTGCCGTTGACAGATCAGTGAACATTACCTCTGCACCGGGCCAGGATTTAAAGAAGGATCCGCCAATCACCGCATCCAGAACCTTGGCGTTCTTCGACAGATATTTCGCCAGTGCGGGCGCGGTTGCACAGATGTCGACCAGCAGATCAATCAGCTGCGGGTTGGCTTCGAACAGTGAAAACAGCTGCACCCCTGCCGGCAGGCCCGCAAGGAAACCGTCAAACTGTGTCAGGGCCTCGGCGGGATCAGCGGCCTTTTGCATCCGTGACAGGATTTCCGGGCGCACGCGGGCAAAAATTTCCTGCGCACGCGAGGTACGCAGCGCGGGATATCCAGGCCAGCGGGACAGGATTTCTTCTTCAGTTTCTGACAGTTCCGGCCCGCTGTTCGCCTTGACACCATCCGGTGCAAAGAAGCTTTCGGTCAGGTCATGCACCTCTTGCAGATCAGCGCTCAGACGGGATTTAAAGGCCTCAACATCGCTTTCGCCCATGAAACAGGCCAGGCGCTGAAAGCCTTCGTCTGAGGTCGGCAGGCTGTGGGTCTGGGCGTCATTGATCATCTGCAGGCGATGTTCCACTTCGCGGAAATCGCGGTAACGGGTGATCAGAAGTTCTGCAGCAGCTTCAGGCACCCAGTCTTTTGCCACCAGCGCCCGCAGGCCCGGCACGGTTTCACGCGACCGCAGGTCGGGATCGCGCCCACCGGCGATAATCTGGCGGGTCTGGGTGAAAAATTCGATCTCGCGAATACCACCCCGCCCCAGCTTCATATTGTGCCCCGGCAGCGAAAACGCCCCGCCCAGACCTTTGTGATCCCGAATACGCAGGCGCATGTCATGGGCATCCTGGATCGCCGCGAAATCCAGATGTTTGCGCCAGATAAACGGTGTCAGGCGTTTCAGATAGCGTGCGCCTGCCTCAAGATCGCCGGCACAGGGATGGGCTTTGATATGGGCGGCGCGTTCCCAGGTGCGGCCTTCGCTTTCGTAATAGCGTTCGGCCGCTTCCATCGACAGGCAGACCGGCGTCACAGAAGGATCAGGGCGCAGGCGCAGATCGGTGCGAAAGACATAGCCTTCCCCTGTCAGGTCATTCAGGGTCGCGGCCATTTTGCGGGTCGCGCGGATCAGGGACGCGCGCGCGTCATGGTAATCTTCCGGCGCGTAGCGTTCTTCGTCAAAGACGCAGATCAGGTCGATGTCAGAGGAATAGTTCAGCTCCCCTGCGCCCATCTTGCCCATGGCCAGCGCAACCATCCCGCAACCGGTTTCAAGATCCTGATCTGTCATGCCCGGCAGCTTTTTCCGGCGGATTTCATGGGCAAGTGCGGCTTTCATCGCAAGATCAGTCGCGAGATATGAAAATTCTGTTAAGGCGCCTGTGACCTGTTCCAAAGAATAGACCCCGCCCAGATCTGCCAGTGCCGTCAAAAGCGCGACCCGGCGCTTTCCCCGGCGCAACTCATCCGCCATCTGATCCCATGGGATTTCGCGCAGGCGGGCGTATTCAGCCTGCAAAGCAGCATCCGGATCCCCCGCCAGGGCATCGGCCAGCCAGGTTTTTTCCCTTTGCATCAACCCCATAAGATACGGGGAACAGCCCCCGGCCCCTGCAAGCAACGGATGCAGCACGGCGTCGGTGTCAGGAAAAAGCGCCAGCGCCTCGCCCCCCCGATCAGTGTCAAAGGGAATCGGGTGGCGGGTCAGTCGGTATACAAAACTCATGCCTGAAAATGGGCGCGAAGCGGATGGATCGTCAAGCCGTCTTGCCATTTCTGCGGCAATCGGTTTCCTTGCGGGGAACTGAGGGAGAGCAGATATGAGCAAAAGCTTAAAACGCGTGCGCGCCGCACTGGAAGATGCCGGTGTTGTGGTTGAGATTAAAGAGATGTCCGAAGGCACACGCACCGCAGCAGAAGCCGCGGGGGCCGCAGGCTGTGAAATAGACCAGATCGCAAAATCCATCATTTTTGCAGGTGCGGAAAGTGGCGGCCTGTTTCTGTTTATCACCGCAGGCGGCAATCAGGTGGATCCGGTGAAGGCGTCCGCCCTTGCGGGTGAAGAACTGGTGCGCGCAGATGCGGGTGAAGTGCGCAAGATGACGGGGTTTGCGATTGGTGGTGTGTCCCCTGTTGGTCACCTGAGCGCCCCCAATACATTTTTCGACAAACGCCTGTCTGATTTTGATGTTGTCTGGGCCGCTGCAGGCACGCCACGCCATATTTTCGCAATCAGCCCTGCGGTACTATCAGAAATCACAAAAACAGAACACACTGATTTCACGTCATAAATCAGGAAATGTAAAAACCTTTTACATTTTTCCTTGAAATCTGCTGCCGTCATGCCAATCTTGAAGATGTAAACATGATTTACATTCAACAGAACGCCACAACGGAGATGAAATATGCATACTGCAACCGCCACCCCTTCCGAGAGTTCCGGCAACTGGTTCTCCCGTGCGGAAGGTTGGCTTGATGACCGGGGCAAAGGGGCCTGGATCGCAGCGATGGTCCTTGGTTTTATCTTTGCCTGGCCCGTCGGCCTTGCCCTTCTTGCTTATATGATCTGGAGTAAACGCATGTTTTCAGGCAGTTGCGCCTCTTCCCGCCGCCCTCATAAACGCCGACACGGTTTCCACAGTTCGGGCAATTCCGCTTTTGACACTTACAAGGCCGATACAATTGCCCGCCTGGAAGACGAACAACGCGCGTTTGAAGATTTCATGATCCGCCTGCGCGAAGCCCGCGATAAAACGGAATTTGATGACTTCCTGGATGATCGCGCCCGCCGTGCCAAAGAAGAAGCAGACCTGGAAAAAGACGAACCAATCGAAGCCTGATCTGCCTGAAACCCAGATGAAACCCGCAGCCTTGCGGGTTTTTTCGCGTCAGGATGATTTATATAAAACACGGATCAAACTGAGGCCTCTTAACCCTGCCGTGGCAAAATGCTTGGCGTTTCAATGGGCTCTTGTTAAGCTCTGTTCAATTGCTACATAGAAGATAACCACCGGCTATCCTGTGTGCTCAGTCGAACCATCCGGGGAGATACCTGTAGAGATGCGCCATTCCCTGCCAATCGCGCCACAGTTTTACGTCACCGCACCGCAGCCCTGTCCATATCTGGATGGGCGGGTGGAACGTAAATTGTTCACTGCCCTGCAGGGTGAAAGTGCGATGCAGCTAAATGACACGCTGTCACGGCAGGGGTTCCGTCGATCCCAGAACGTGCTGTACCGGCCGTCCTGTGCGGAATGTAATGCCTGTATGTCGGCGCGCATCCGGGTCGATGATTTCAAACCCACCCGCAGTCAGAAACGTGTGCTGAAACGCAATGCGGATCTGACGCGCCGCGCGACTGCCCCCTGGGCCACAGAAGAACAGTTTGATCTGTTCCGCCTGTATCTGGAAACCCGTCACGCCGATGGTGGCATGGCGGATATGGATATTTTTGAATTCGCCGCGATGATTGAAGAAACCCCGATCCGGTCACGCGTCATTGAATATACCACACCTGATCCTGAGGGCACCGAAGACCTGCTGAAGGCGGTCTGTCTGACGGATGTGCTGGAGGATGGGTTGTCGATGGTCTATTCTTTCTTTGATCCGGACCGTGAAAAATTCAGCCCCGGCACATGGCTGATCCTTGATCACATCGAAATCGCACGCACAGCCGGCCTGCCCTATGTGTATCTGGGCTATTGGGTGCCGGGCAGCCCGAAGATGGATTACAAAGCCAGGTTCCCCGCACTTGAGGTGTACCGCAATGGCACCTGGGAACCTCTGGACGATCCGGCCGCATTTACGGAAGAGTTTGAACACCACCCGCTGGCCAGCGATCCGATTGCTGAACAGGTGGCAAAACTGACCTTGCCCGATGTGATGAGCGGCTGAGTTCACAGCCTTTCCGGCAAGATCCCAAAAGAAAAGCCGCCCCAAAGGGCGGCTTTTTTATTTTCTGCCGTCACTGATCTGATCAGTGCCCAATCAGGTTGGGCACGATGGTGACCACGCCTGGGAACTGCCAGAGCAGCCACAGCCCCAGCACCTGGATCAGCACAAACGGAATGATCCCACGGTAGATATGGCCTGTGGTGACTTCCTTCGGGGCCACCCCGCGCAGATAGAACAGCGCAAAGCCAAAGGGCGGTGTCAGGAAGCTGGTCTGCAGGTTCACAGCGATCATGATTGTCACCCATTTCGGGTCCATTGTGCCGCCGTAAATTACAGGGCCGACAATCGGGATCACGATGTAAATGATCTCAAGGAAATCAAGCACAAAGCCCAGAACAAACAGCACCAGCATCACGATCAGGAAGACGGTGAATTCATCGTCAAAGCTTTTCAGGAACTGCTGAATATAATGTTCGCCACCGAAAGAGATCACCACAAGGTTCAGCAGCTGTGAACCGATCAGAATGGTGAACACCATGCTTGTGACTTTCGCGGTTTCCCGCACCACAGGCGACAGAACCGCCCCGCGCCACAGAACCCAGCACGCCCAGAGAAGACCAACAATCACAGTGATCCAGGCCGCCATGGCAACAGCGTAAGCGATCATATCTTCCAGCGGCACTTCGGCCCGGCCCATACGCAGATCAAAGTTCACGCCCACAAGGATCATGACCACGATTGCGAAAGCCGTCACCAGAACGCCACGGCCCGTGCCGCCCTGATCCTGCAGCTTGCGGAAGGCCGCGAGCATGATCGCGCCCCCTGCCCCAAGTGCTGCCGCAGGGGTCGGGTTGGTGATGCCACCAAGGATGGACCCCAGCACCGCCACGATCAGAACCAGCGGTGGGAAAACCACCCGGATCAGATCATTACGGCCCAGCATAATCGCCGCTTCACGCGCACCATAGATCGCCAGAACACCCGGGATCACCAGCCAGAGGAAGGTAATACCAGGGGACGTCACAGGCGTGATAAACAGTGTATCCACCGCCAGCATCCCCAACAGGCCAATCGCACCGATGATCAGTGGCTTACGGTCGCCGTGCAGTTCAACACCACGGGCAAACGCCAGAACCAGACCAAAGAGCACAACAAACGCCATGATGCCGGACCCAACCGGTGCAGCCGCAGCGATCTTAGCAAGACGGGTTTCTTCGATCTGCTCAGGGGTCAGCGCCACAGATTGCTGTGTGCCACCGACCTCATCAATCGCTGTCTGTTCCGCCAGGGCAATATCCCAGGCCTCCTGACCATGCAGACCGATCATAGACGCCTGACATTGTTCGCTGACATTTGTCCGCAAAGACGCGCTGGCGCCAACGTCAGAATAGCTGTCGACGATGATCGCCTGGGAACCAGATACGTTAAAGGTGCTTGCTGCAATCGCAAAACCGATGATGCCCAGAGGAACCGCGAGGAACCAGGTCAGGCTGTGCGCGCGTGTTGTTGCGCCACCGCCGGAACCGGCAATATGCACCGCAGGCGCATGATGTGGGCGGAACATAGCATAGCCAAAGGCATACAGCGCATAAAGCAGCGCCAGCAGGATCCCTGGCAACAGAGCCGCCTGGAACAGCGTGCCCACGGAAACAACCGCAGCTTCGCCAAGGTAAGTCAGCGCATCAGAACAGCCAGCCTCCTGTGCGCGGGCTTCCTGGGCTGCGGAATACAGATCACCGGCAAGCGTGCCCAGCAGAACAATCACGATAGACGGCGGGATGATCTGGCCAAGTGTACCAGAGGCCGCGATCACACCGGTTGCCAGTTCCGGGCTGTAGTTATTGCGCAGCATGGTTGGCAGGGACAGAAGGCCCATGGTCACAACAGTTGCACCCACAATCCCGGTGGACGCCGCAAGGAAAGCACCCACAACAACAACGGAAACCGCCAGACCACCTGGCAGCGGGCCAAAGACCTTTGCCATGGTTGTCAGCAGATCATTCGCGATCTTGGAACGTTCCAGTGTGATGCCCATCAGAACAAACATCAGAACGGCCAGCAGGGTTTCAATCGACTGACCAGCCAGAACACGTTCGTTCATCCGGTTGACGATAAAGGAAATATTGCGATCAAGCGCCGTTTCCCAGCCGCGTGTAAACACAGGTTCTGCGATCGTTGGCAGATCAGGATATCTGAACAGGCTGATCGTATCCGGGTGAAGCCCCGAATTTGTCAGCTGTTTATAGGCGTCTGAACTGGTGTCCACCGCCGCGTGTACAAGCAGGCCGGAACTGTCCAGCGCCGCAATAATTGCAAAAGAAATAACCCCGGCCCCGCCAATTGCGAAGGCCACCGGAAAGCCGGAAAGAATCCCGGCAAACAGGCTGAGGAAAACGATAATCAGGCCGACTTCTACGCCATCAAGTCCAAAAAACATGTCTCTTCATCCTGCCTTAATGGGTGCCTTCGTAGGCTTCTTCGCCCTCACCGAGCGTGTCTCTGTCAAGGTATTTACCCTCACTGTCAGGCCCTTCACGGAACTCAAGATAAGAGCGCCAGAAGAAAGACCAGCCGTGGATAAACACGAGACCTGCAAACGCGACCAGCAGGATCTTGAAGAGGAAATACATGTCAAAGCCGGACGGGCTGAAACCGATGGTTTCCACGTTCCAGCGAATGGCGCGGGCTTTGTTCAGCAGTTTATCAAGACTGTCTGATGCCGATGGCTTCGGAACCACCAGGTGGCGCCACATGAAATACCAGCCATACATCCAGGTCAGGACTGCGGCAGGCAGCATGAAGATCAGCGCACCGAACATGTCGATCAAACGTTTCGTACGGAATTTCACACCGGAATAGATCAGATCCACACGTACATGGCTGCCCTGCACGAAGGTGTAGGTCGCACAAAGCGTGACGATAATGGCGTTTTCAAACTTCAGCATCTCAGCCCACCAGCTGACATCTTTGTTCATGCCTTCGCCAAAGAAATAAGGGATGGTGGATGCTGTAAAGATCCGCTGCATAAAGACGATCATGATTTGCTGCAGCACCATGATCAAACCGGCCCAAGCCGCGATCCGGCCCAACCCATTGGCCAAACCTTCGGTGATGCGCACAAGTCGCCACATAAATTCGTTTCGGAAGATACCGATGATGGTCAGCACAAGGAAGGCTGTGAAGATCACAAAGAAAAATTCAATCGAGCCGCCGTAATAGATAAAGCGCATCAGCGATTGCTTGATCTCTACTTCGGGCATGTTTCCATTGATATAGGGCAGCCAAGACAGCCAGCTCCCCGGATGTGTCAGCGCATAACCAAGATTGTAAAACGCCATAGCGAGGTTCGTTAAGAACCAGGTAATGCCATCAAGCATACCTTCCCCCTGCAGTCAGTGCATAGGCCCCCGCCCATGCGTCTTTTGTTGCCCGGTTGGTCCGGGTCGAACATTGGAAACCCCCGGGCCCGTTTCCAGGCCCGGAGTACATTAAGCAGCCATTATGGCTTAGCCAAAAATACGTTTACGTTGAGCTGTGTAAACACCTTCAGAAATAGATAGCCAGCCAGATGTATTGCGTATTGCATCGTTTACACTGTCATGAACTTTTGCAAAAATCTCGTCATCACGGTAACTGTTCATTACCTCTACAGTCTTTTCTCCAAATGCATCCCAAACACTATCAGGAAACTCGAGTGTCTTAACCCCCGACGATTTGAGACGAGACAGAGCTGGACCATTGTTGGATAAGAATTGTGCATAGCTCCACTGATTACATTCACCTGCAGAAATTTCAATTATCCGCTGATGTGCAGGCGACAAGTCCTCAAATACATCGCGATTTGTCGCAAGGCTAAGCCCAACACCTGGTTCATGAAAACCGGCCGTATAGTAATTCTTTGTAATTTCAGAAAAACCGGCCTTCTCATCAGCCCACGGACCGATCCATTCAGTGGCATCAATTGCGCCAGATGCCAAAGCCTGGTACACTTCTGCCCCTGGAATGTTCTGAACCGACGCACCCAATTTGCTGATCACTTGCCCGCCAAGTCCTGGCATACGCATCTTCAAGCCAGCAAAATCGTCAGCACTGTTGATCTCTTTGTTAAACCAACCTCCAGCCTGTGCGCCTGTGTTACCAGCAACAAAGGACTTCAAACCAAAGATTTCACCAAGCTCATCATGCAGTTCCATACCACCCTGCTGATAGTACCAAGTGTTGAACTCTTGGGTCGTCATACCGAAAGGCACGCCTGTAAAAAACGCGTAGGCAGGGTGTTGACCAATAAAATAATAGTCGGCTCCGTGATACATGTCAGCCTGACCAGAGGTCACAGCGTCAAACACTTCCAGCGCACCCACAAGTTCGCCAGCCGCTTTGATTTCAACAGTCAGGCTGCCGTCGGACATTGCGTTGATAGAGTTTGCAGCGCGCTCAGCCGCGTCAAAAACGCCAGCGAGACCACGGCCCCATGTCGTAACCATGGTCAGTGTGCGGTTGCCGGTCGCGTAAGCAGGTGCGGCCAGTGTAGAAGCAGCAGCAGCGGTGCCACCAAGTGCAGATGTTCTCAGAAATGAACGACGATCCATTAACGTCTCTCCCGTTGAATTGCGCCCGCAACATTCGCCGTGCGGAACTTTAAGGTGCCGTGACCCTACGACGACTCCGCCTTCCGGAAAAGCCTATATTTCGGGCAAAACGCCACGTTCCCGTTGTTTCGCGACAGGGCCTTGCATATTTTGGTAAGAAAATATAACCAAAACTGACAGATGGGAATTTCTTCTTTTCTTGAGGAAAACAGCGAAAACCTGCCTTCAATGCGTCTTTCCTGTTCCTGCGGGCCATTTCATCCGTAAATAATTGCGCAAACGGAAAACTGCGATTCTCGCGCTTTGAAGAACGAATACATACCCATGACGTCCCCTCCTGATTTATCCGGATTTGGCACAGCCACCATTCTGCATCTGCTTACCGGTGGGTTTCGGAATGAGGTCTGGAAGGTGGAAATTGACGGCAATCTCTATGTTGCTAAGTCAACCCCGCGTTCAGGGGCGCAGGTCAACTGGATGACCGGATTGATGTCGCTGGCGGGCCAGGCCGGTTTTCGTACCCCACAACTGCACAGGTCAGCGAGTGGTATGTATATAAACGGCGGGTTCACGCTGGAAAGCTATTTGTCCGGCCATCTCTGCGCAGAGGGATACATGCCCGATATTTCCCGCGCTGTGACTGAATTTCATCAGGCGAGCCGCGCGCTTCCCCAACGTCCGGGGTTTGCCAGTCGCGCCGACCTTCTGACGCAGGATCTGGGCGGAGATGTGTACATGCGCGCCCTGCCCGGTGATCTGCACCAAAAGATCCGGCGTGCCTTTGCTGCTATTGCGGATCAGCCTGTGGTGCCTGTGCACGGGGATCTGGGGGAAATCAATGTGCTGGTTGCGGATGGATTACCCCCTGCCCTGATCGACTGGGACGAAAGTCGGGGGGATTGTGCCTTTTTTGATCAGCAACGCCTGCCGGGCGTGGCGCTAAGTGCTGCGGAAGAGAAAGCCTGTCTGGCGTTTGAAATTGCGACCTGCAGGCAAAGCGAACCAGAGTACAGTCAGAATCTGGCACAAAAGCTGACCTGAATTTGCGAAAATTTTCCGTAAAATCCAAAATTAGCAACTTTCGGAAAGATTTTCTTCACCCAGAGACACTTTCTTACGCATTTTGCCTGTTGACCCCGTTTTCACCGCGCCATAAAGTCCCGCCAGGTAATGAAACCCGATGGGAAGAAAACTGATGCTCGCTCTAGTGGTCATTGTTGGGAATTGGCGCATGGTCCGGTAACGGAAACCAGATTTAAAACCATGCGCCCCGGACCTGAAAAGCCCGGGGTTTTTTATTACGCTTAAGCGGGCGGACCGGAGGGTCCGCAGGAATGGAGAAGAAGATGAGTGGTTCTGACACCGGCCAGATGACCGGCGCAAAGATGATCGTAGAGGCCCTGAAGGAACAGGGCGTGGACACCGTATTTGGTTACCCGGGCGGTGCTGTCCTGCCGATCTATGACGAAATTTTCCTGCAAAATGACATCCGCCACATTCTGGTGCGCCACGAACAGGGCGCTGTGCATGCGGCAGAAGGCTATGCCCGGTCCACCGGCAAGCCTGGTGTTGTCCTTGTAACCTCTGGCCCCGGCGCGACAAACGCTGTGACCGGCCTGACAGACGCGCTGCTTGACTCCATTCCGCTTGTCGTCCTGTCCGGCCAGGTCCCGACATTCATGATCGGCACCGATGGCTTCCAGGAGGCTGACACCGTTGGCATCACCCGCCCCTGCACCAAGCACAACTGGCTGGTGAAAGACACGGAAAAGCTGGCTGAAACCATTCACCAGGCGTTCCATGTTGCCACATCCGGCCGTCCGGGCCCGACACTGGTTGATATTCCGAAGGATGTGCAGTTTGCTTCCGGCACTTATGTGGCCAAGCCAAAAGCGAACACCGCGCATTATAACCCACAGGTAAAAGCAGACGCCGAGGCACTGACTCAGCTGGCGGAACTGATGGAAAAAGCCGAACGCCCGGTATTTTACACTGGTGGTGGCGTGATCAATTCCGGCCCTGGCGCAAGCCAGCTGCTGCGTGAGCTGGTGGACGCAACAGGTTTCCCGATCACTTCAACGCTGATGGGCCTTGGGTCCTACCCTGCGTCCGGCAAAAACTGGCTGGGGATGCTGGGGATGCACGGGTTGTACGAAGCCAACATGGCGATGCATGACTGTGACCTGATGATCACCATCGGCGCGCGTTTTGATGACCGGATCACTGGCCGTCTGGACGCGTTCAGCCCCGGTTCCACCAAGGTTCAGATCGACATTGATCCAAGCTCTATCAATAAGGTTGTGCATGTTGATCTGCCGATCCTTGGCGATGTGGGCCACGCAATGGAAACGCTTTTGAAAATCTGGAAAGCCCGTGGTCGCAAGACCAATGAAGCCGCGGTTGCCCAGTGGAACCTTCAGATCGCGGACTGGAAGGCTAAGAAATGCCTGACATACACCCCGTCTGAAACCGTGATCAAACCACAATATGCGCTGGAACGGCTTGAAGCCCTGACCAAAGGCCACGATCGTTACATCTGTACCGAGGTTGGCCAGCACCAGATGTGGGCCGCGCAGTTCCTGAACTTTGAGGGACCGAACCGTTGGATGACCTCTGGTGGTCTGGGCACCATGGGCTACGGCATGCCGGCATCCGTTGGTATTCAGGCCGCCCACCAGGACAGCCTGGTGATCAACGTCGCGGGCGAAGCGTCATGGCTGATGAACATGCAGGAAATGGGCACCGCGATGCAGTATCGCCTGCCGGTGAAACAGTTCATTCTGAACAATGAACGTCTGGGCATGGTGCGCCAGTGGCAGCAGTTGTTGCACGGCGAACGCTATTCATCCTCCTGGTCTGAAAGCCTGCCTGATTTCGTGAAACTGGCCGAAGCCTTTGGCGCGAAAGGCATTCAGGTGTCTGACCCGAAAGATCTGGATGATGCGATCATGGAAATGATCAACTATGACGGCCCGGTGATTATGGACTGTCTGGTTGAGAAACATGAAAACTGCTTCCCGATGATCCCATCAGGCGCGCCGCATAACGAAATGCTTATGGGCGATGCTGCCGCAACTGACGCAATCGGTTCTTCCGGCGCGGTTCTGGTTTAAGAAAGGCTTACAAATGTCTGCATTAAATATCAAAAAAGGCACTTCAAAGAAGTCCGCCTATGACCTGAAAGATCCGAACTCTGAGATCATCGAGACCCATACTCTGGCGGTGGTTGTGGACAACGAAGCCGGTGTTCTGGCCCGTGTGATCGGGTTGTTTTCCGGACGCGGGTATAACATCGACAGCCTGACTGTGGCGGCGATTGATGAGGAAGGGCTTTTGTCCCGCATCACAATTGTGACCACCGGGACGCCTGCTGTGATCGAACAGATCAAAGCCCAGCTGGGCCGGATTGTGCCTGTGCATGAGGTCCACGATCTGACGGTTGAAGGTGATTCAGTTGAACGTGAAATGGCGCTGATGCGCGTACATGGCACCGGTGATGCGCGGGTTGAGGCCCTGCGCCTGGCGGATATCTTCCGCGCACAGGTGGTCGACAGCACGCTGGAAAGCTTTGTGTTTGAGATCACCGGCACCCCGGACAAAGTCGATGCTTTCGCGGATCTTATGCGTCCCCTAGGCCTGGGCCGTATTGCACGCACAGGCGTCGCCGCCCTGTCCCGCGGCAAGTAAAAAAGAGCGCCCCTGATATCAGGGGCGCTTTCTTTAATGGTGTCTGCATTGCTGTAAATCACCTGGTACTCATTACTTTGTCTTCCCGACGGTGCCGGGAAGATTCTGCGTACAGCCTGTAACCCCGATCAAGGAATACTCAGGCGGCTTGCTCATCCACCCGACGTTCAACCGGCATAGACAGCACCGCATATTTGCGGCCATCGCCCGGATTCAGGTAAGGTTCGCCAATGCGACCAGCATCATACCCGAGCTGACGCAAAGCCCGCATCAACGCCAACGGCGACAGTGACATCAACTCACGCCCCCCCTGCGAACGGGCCGTTTCTGCAAGACCGGAAACAATCAACGACAGGCATTCGGAACGCAAAGCATGGGTGTTCAGTTCATCGCTGATCACAAGACGGGTACATTCCCAGACCCCATCACTTTCAATTGCATTTTCAAGAACCACTGGCGGGATATCCACAAGCTTGCCATCGACAGCATCCTTCAGCATATAGCTGTGCTGCCCCCAACGTGCCGTGGTTGGCATAACCCGCGCGCCCCCAACAACCTTTCCATACATCAGAACCAGTGAGTACCAGGCAACGGGCGTGTCGTACTGATCCATTTCGAACTGGTTGTCATGTGGAATATCCCAGCCCAGCTGATCTACAAAGAAGTGCTTTCTCAACTTAAGGTACCCCCAGAACGCATCATTATGGTTGTGCAGAGAGGTCAGGTTAAAGGTTACATTTTTCATGTGAATTCTCCTGTTATGATGAACTGATTAAAACCAGTTGAAGGAGAATTGTTAACCAGATTTATCCATCTTGGGTTGATAGAAAAATCTAATTATTTTTACAAAATATTAAGGTTTTTGCGATAACGCGCTGCGTTTCAGATCAATCCAAACTGAATTGCCAGCGCCGCAGCATGACTGCTTGTTTTCGCGCGCAGTTTGAATTTCGCATTTTTCAGACGTTGTTTAACAGCGCCCAGGGAAATCCCCAGATCATCGGCGATTTGCTTCATCAACAGCCCATCCTTCACCATGATCAGAACTTCCAGCTCTGCTTTGGTCAGGTTTTTGGGTGGCGAGAAGCTTTCATGCAGCTCCCCCATGATCTGATGCAAAATCCGCACTTCATCATCCGAAAACTCACGATCTGACCGGCAAAAGCTGCCAAAGCTGCGCTGCCCATCTTCGCCTTCACCCTGACAGCTGATCGCAAGGCCGTAATTCAAATCGAATTTCTTTGCATCCTGCAAAATCAACCTTGGGTCGTCTACAGGTATATCGGACCAACGCACGGTGCCGGAATTTGAATAGACCCAGCGGATAACCGGATCCATCATCATATAGCCCTTGCTTGTGTACCGATTAACCCATTCAGAAGGCAGAGTATTCGCCTCGGCGACGGGAAAAGCAAACCCAACTCTCATCGCCAGGTAGTACCCGGACGGCGCAAGAGTAGTGAGAAAATCCAGGTATGCCTTATCTATCATCTAATGAAATTTCTCGCCAATCATTACCCTTTGGGAAGGTTTATCCTTCCTTCAGGACATGCCATAGATAACTGAATAGGTGTAAACACATCTTTTATGCAACCAAAATACGCAGAGCCCTGACAAATGTCCCAAGAATTAACAATTTCGCCACTCCTGCGCACACTGGACGATCTCTGCCTCGCCGGTTATGCGATTGCTCTGCACATCCGGTTTACAACGCCCATGTTCCTGTTCCAGACCTACAGCCGCGAATGGATCGACATTTATACGCGCAAGGGCCTCGTGATGCAGGATCCGACTGTGCGCTGGGGATTTGAAAACAACGGAACAGAGACCTGGGCAAATCTTGCCGGATCTGATGAGGCCGGCGTTCTGACGGAAGCTGCAGAACATGGTCTGAAATTTGGCTTTGTCCATGCCCTGGAACTGCAGGATTCACGTTCCGTCGCAAGTTTCGCGCGCGGTGATCGTGATTTCACAGCTGAGGAAGTGTCTGCAATCACCGGGATCCTTGTGCAGCTTCATGAACTGACCCGCGACACTGATGCCCTGTCTGACGCTGAAATCGCCGCGCTGAAAACCCTGTCGATTACGCTGACCCACGCAGGCAAGCCCGTCACCTGAGAAAAAAGGGGCCATCGGCCCCCGGGTTTCTCGCAATCAGGCTCATCTGTAGAAAATTCTGGTTTTTCACGGGAAATCACTCAAAATAGATATAATCACTTAATTTCAATATCTTAACTTTGAAAGTTCAAAATCTTACACCAGAATGTCGAAATTACCCTTTTTCGACAGGCACAAGTGAACCTGTCACAAACGACGTCGCAAGTGTCATGTCTTCTGATTTCGGTCATCGTCTGCCGCCTGAAGATCAGTAAAAGATTACAAGCCTCTCTGCTATTAAGTCGTTGGAATATGAATGCGCACTTTGGCCTTCAGCTTCGACAATGAAGCAGCTGTTGCACCAACTTTTTGCGCTTTCTGGAGATAAAGATGTGCCAAAGAAAAGTATTCATGACGCACCAACCAGCTTGCACAAGAGCGCAGCCCGACGGGATCATTTAAATTAAACAAAGCCACATGCAGGTTTCCAAGAGCAACGTCGTCATCAGGACGAGTTGTCAACGCATTTAAAGCCGCGAAAAATTTTTCTCTGGCCTGACTGCCAACGGCGACTTTAGCAACACTTGCAAGTGTATCCACTACATCTTCCGGTAATCGCATTTGTGGGCAATCTGACCAGGCTGGCGGGTCTTGACATGCGATCCAAAGATTCCCGGGAAAGTAGCTTTTCCAGAACATCTCTGTCTCTGTCTCGCCCATTATTGCAATGCTCTTCAAACTGCTTACCTGCCAGGAAAGCCGGCCCTGTCAATTGAGAATAGAAACGTTGCGCATTAAAAAGGAATTTCGCGTTGGGTTTTCCTTCCCTCATCAGGGGGATGTCTTGATGTAATGAATTCAAGGCATATATGGCCGATGCAGAAAAGCTTGTGTTGCTTGTGTTCTTCGAATTTTCCGAAAAAATCGACTTTACGCTGGCATCGAAGTGCGTTCCAAAAAAATGTTTCACAACGTCTTGTCCAGAGCCGCGCAGCAGATCGTAATTGTGGATATGAACATTGTTCGCCCCAAACGCTGAGACCCAACTCTGTAATCTGGAACCATATTCCGGAATAGGATTCATTACGCGGAGGTTGTCCAGATCTGCAGGTGCAGCTTTTGCCATTTCCAATACCTTTGGAACTGAAAAACCCATACGAACCAACTGCTGCACAGTGCTATGCAAATAGTCATGATGGTTTCGCACATAAGCGACCACATCTACAGTTTCAAAACCAGACTGCAATTCCGTTGCCAGCGCATCAATTTCAGATTGATGAAGCAATGTCAGATCTTCTCCCGACAACAAAAGCGTTCTGCCATCGGCTTCTGCAATCGCCTTGTCAAACACCTGCTGCCCCCAAACTGAATGTGCAGTACACACATGTTTTGCTGGAGGTGGGACAAATGTCTCAGCAAAATAATATCCCTCGTCATTCCGAAATGCAGATACCAAAGCCGCACCATGATTTTGATGCCAGCTGGGATAATGGATGCCCAGTTTTTCCAATTTGTCCCGATTTTTGAATGCATTTTGTTGGATAGACGTCGTACCCGTCTTGTGCCAACCAATGTGTAAGACGCAACGTGCCAAATTTAATATCCGTTCCTGCGTGAGTGTGCATTCTGATGAGACCCTGGTTTCCAACTAAATAATAATGATTTGCACTCGGTCAATGAAAGAAAAGTCCCTCTACGTTACCTGGTTTACCTGGGTGATCATCGCCCAATTACCAAGGCACGAACCGAAGGCACGCTACAGTTGGTAGCGGGGCGCTTCGCCGGATGATTTATGCAGTATTTACAGGGGCCATCGGGCAAACGCGAGGCAAATGACGCCCTTGTTCATCTTAATGTAAAGGAACTGTGTTCTTCAACCTCATGTCTTTGGGTGTGGCAAAAAAGAGGTGCCCTTAAAAAAGGGCCCCGTTAGGTTCGCATGACTATGCTCTGTTCGTTTACCGCTCGTTTTTCTTTTGCCTGTGGCTTAATCAGCGTCTGGGGCGAGCTCACCCGCCCCGGTGTAGAAAATCGTAATTTTTCACGAAAAATCGCCCTAAAACCAATATAATTATTTACTTTCAACACTCTAATTTTGAAACTTTGAAATTCGGCTCCGAAATGTCGAAATTACCCCGTTTTCGACAGGCAAAAATGAACCCACGATGAATAACATCGCGGGTTCATTTGTTCAGGTTTTGAAGAGGCCTATCCAGGATTGATAAAGTTTATCAACCTGGATCCGATATGTGTCTCTACCAAAAAAACATTTCCTCCATCGACCGCCCCGGTCCACCGGCGAAATGTATCTGCAAGGTCGCTATTACTCAGTTCGGTTTTCCCAGAGGCCTTCGCCTGGGCCATTGACTGAATTACAAGCTCAATGAACCGTCCCCACCGTCGCGCTGACGCATGGAACACGAGGACAATGTCGTCTGCAATTGTCTTAAAAAAGCGCTCGATAAAGGCCTTATCTGATGGCGACTTTGTCCGCCCATACTTAAACATTGCACCTAGTGACAGGATTGCTGTCGGAACAAATTGGTTCCACAAGCCGGATCCTGTGTCCATCACAATTTGAAAAGGGTGTATCGCTGGTGCGGGCGCGTTAATACAGCCAGCTTCACGTGCCAACTTAGTCTTATCCGATACTAGTCGGCGAATAAGGTTGCCCGCTTGCTGGATCGTGACCGGAAAGATATTCAGACCCTGGCCAATCTCAACCTAGTTGCAGCCCCGGAATTTGAGGCAAAATCCATGGAAGCCATCCCCGAATATGTGGGTGATACAGCGTTTATTCAGAGAAATATCCGGAATGTGCTTGGACTGATCAACGTGCATGAGGATAGCAACGATGAAAATCAAGGCCCTGATATGACATCAGAGATCAGCAAAATGGATACTCTGTCTGACGAAGCCCTCTGCAAAGCCATAGCCGAAATCGTTTCGGAGGCCGCTTTTGATAACGAATATAAAGGTGACACGCAGCCTATGCCCGCGATCGCAGATCGTCTTGAAGCGATTGAAATGATCTTGGAAAATGCGTGCGTTCTTTATGGCGGAGACAAAGAGGCAGCAAGGCGCTTTATCCTGCGCAAACACCTGCTTCTAAACAATCGTTTCCTGCCGTTCATTCGCAATTCTCTATGCTGCAGCTGCATGCCGCTTTCCGGTCATTCGCTGCGTCAGCAAAGTGTTGGACCTAGTGAACTTAAAGATCGCGTGACAAAGCTTCCGCGGGCACTCCTCCGGCTTTACGCTTTCTTTCTTGGCACCTGCGCAAGAGTATTTCGTCGCACCCATTCCGTCCTTCCACAAAGAGTTGTCAGTTAAGTCCTCGCACCTTTAGATTGATTACGTAAGAGCTGAACGCAACGAGCCTGAGCGCTTTCTGCAGCGGGCTCATTGTCCTACTTCAAACTGATACGCCGTCCCGCGCGCCACCTTCTTGATCGCGGGTCCTGTCCAGCTGACATGATCGACCTGCTGACCGTCTGCGTCGCGCAAGATCAGGTTGCCCCCAGTATCCGTCAAACGGATATTCCCCAGCGCCTCGTTCGCAATGCGCATTGTCCCTGCCGGTGCGATGTACCCTTTGAGCTCGATTGACCGCCCTTTCATGTCTCGCAGGCCCCAACCCTCTACCGACACATCATCTTCGGTTCTGTTAAAAAGCGTGACCCACTCGCCGATCTTGCTGTTCTCTTTGGGCCGGATCATGGCCGCATTGATGGCGACCGGCCGGTCTGGCAAAGGCAACACGTGTTGCCGCCGCGCCGTCAGTTGCAAGATTATATCGTCTTTATTGGCGATTGGAATGTTCTCAGGCAAATGACGGACAATCACATTTTCCTTTTCCGCAGTTTTCTTTTGGTAGATTAGCGGATTGCGATCACGTATCCGTTTGTCAAACTTGAGTCCGGTCAGAGCTTCAAGTTCCATGATGGTGATCTGATACCGTTGATCGGTTTTAACAATCCGCCCTCCTTTCTGCTGGGCTATGACTTGGCGATCCTGAAAGACCGCAAACGTCAATACGCCCAGAGGGTCATCGTCCGGCGGATCCTTCATGTGGAAACAGATCACCTTGAAAAAACCGGACGGAACTCGTCCGATATCGCCGGTTTCCACATGATGAACAATGCGATCCAAGGGGCCCCAGATCGGTCCCGTGAACACGCAAAGCCGGCCATTGCTGTCCAAATTCAGATCACCAACGATATCCATCTCTATGGCCTGCCATTCGCTACGGTTCAGGTTCTTATGTTGCAGCGCTGCGTTGGCATATATGTACGTTGCCTTTCCTGCCTCATCCATTTCCTCCAGTGAGCTGCCCCACATGGCATTTTTACGCATCACCATGTGGCCTTTGTCGTAGGGGTTTTCGACCTTCACCCCAAAACTCTGGACTTTGTCTTTGTAATACTCATCGCCCAGCTGAAACTGAGGACCTATGTCACCGTCGAACGTCCATCCCTTCGATCCGTCAAATCTCTTTCTTTCCTCCTCGGTCAGCTCTTTCTGTTCGATGTTTTCGTTTTGATCGACGTTGTGCGCCGAACATATCAACTGCCTGGTGTCTCGGTTCATGATCAGGGTGTAGTTCAAATGGTCAGAAAAAAGGCTGCTTCGCAAACTTGTGCGCGACAGAGCTTGTTTTAAAAGCTGCTCGTCGGCGATCTTTGGCATCGGAATGTGTAACGTCTCTCCAATGAAATCAGGCTGGTATCCTATGGCCATCCAAAGCTCCTTAATCAGTGCCGGGACTTTCGGCACGGTTTCAAAAACATTGGGAAAAATTGTGGTTAGTGGGCCAGATACCTGGCCGACCCCAACTTACCCATTCTTCGGTGAGTAAAGCACTCAGAAACACAGGTGGATAGGGTGCCGCACAACATTCGGTGCTTTGGGCTCAAAGCCGCCAGTTCCTGTTGTGCAGAAGTACAAATATAGTTCGCGAAAGGTGCAATCACTTACGGCCCTTAGCGGCCTTTGACCAACCCCACCGAATGCTGCGGTGCGGCCCGTCGAAACAGTCATTCGTGCATCTTGCAGCATTTTTGCTGGCTGAAACGTCGGTCATGCGGACAAACTGTGAATTCACGGCGTTTGCCCCGATGGCCGCTTTCAGGAAACCTATTCGGCTACATCTTAACGACTCCGGCTACATCTCGTCCAGAGACGTCAGTAGCGGCAGGGAATACGTTGGTCAGCAGTAACAGCTCAAACGAAAGGGCCAAACTGATGAACAACTTATTGACTATTATCGCTGCCGGAGGAATTCTTATGACGAACACAATCGCTTTCGCGGATGAAACGCGTGCTCTTCGCTATTCTGCTGATGACATGATCGCATCACTCGAAGACAACGACCCAACAAAGCATGAAGAACTGATGATAGAAGACGGACGCCTCAGAGTCGTTGGAGACGGCGAAGGCATCGGATGGTTTTCTGACAGCCAGGGGCCGCTCCTTTATAAGGATGTGACTGGCGATTTCATGATCGAAACAGAAGTTTCCATGCATCGCAAAGATGGCGAAGAAGGCCTGCCAGAAGGCAATTTCTCTTCTGCTGGTTTGCTTGTCCGTGCGCCGGGCGGCACGCAGGGCAATGAAAACTGGCTCATGTTCAATATCGGGTTTCAGAACCGTTTTTACGGTCGTGAGCTAAAGGTTACGCGGCCGATGAATATTCCAAAAGAAGAAAACCCAATGTATGATTTTGGGATGCATTCGCTTTCCACTTTGTATTTGCTGCCCGAAGAAGACACCGGCCCGATGAAATTGCGTGTTGCCCGGATCAATGATGAGCTGCGCGCGTATTATTTCACTGATGGCCAATGGCATGAACAGGCGCTGCAGCAGGGCATGGAAGTTTTTGGCAACGGGATAAATGAACCTGTCAGCGAATTTGGCAATGGTCACTTTCGTCCCAATGGAATGAACCTTCCGGAAACGGTTCAGGCCGGTATTCTGGTCAATGCGGGCATTGACGGGACCAGTTTGGCCCCAAAACGCGATGGCTATGCTCTGTTCTCTTATGTTGAAATCGGCCCGATTTCGAACTTTGAAGACGCGTTGAACTAAGACACGAAAATAGTGATAGTGTAGTGCCATATGACAAATCATACCGAAATCCAGCATGTCGCCACAATCTCAGAATTGCATCGCAATCTGGAATTGGCAAAGCCGCTGCATCCGCTTGTCAGCCTGATCCGGCTAGATGATCTGGACTTTAGCAAATATGTGGAATTGGTTCGGTTTTCATATGGTTTCTACACGGTCTCTCTGAAGCGTGGGATTCAAAACAAAGTGCATTACGGGCACCGCAGCTACGATTTTGACGAGGGCGTTCTTGCCCTCGTTAAACCGCATCAAGTGATGGCGATGCAGGCTCATCCTGATGACGACATAACCGGCTGGATGCTTGCTGTTACCCCGATTTTTTATCGGGATATCCGCTGTCGGAAAAGATCCGTAAGTATGGTTTCTTTTCATATGAGGTGGATGAAGCACTGCATTTATCTGATCGTGAAGAACACCTGCTGCTGACCCTCATGCAGCAACTCAATCAAGAATATTCTGACCGGATCGATGCCTTTAGCCAGGATGTCATGATATCGCAGCTCGATCTGCTGCTTAGCCATGTTAACCGGTTCTACAATCGGCAGTTCCTGACCCGAAAAAAGAGTAACGCGGACCAACTCGCACAGCTTGATGCCGTCCTGGAAGATTATTTCGACAGTGGTAAAGCGTATTCAGAGGGTTATCCAGCCGTGGGTCAATTGGCGAAACACCTGTCTGGACTTGTCCCGTATTTGTTCCGTTCCTTTAACTTGGTATTTTGCCGAAAAGGAGAACGGAAATGGCAAACGGACACAGCGAAGAATTCAAGCGTGATGCGGTGCGCATTGCTTTAACGAGCGGTTTGACACGACGTCAGGTTGCGTCTGATTTAGGGATGGGCGTTTCCACGCTGAACAAATGGATTAAAGTCGCGCAGGATACTGAAGATGCGTCACTTCCTGATGCAGATCTCGTGCGCGAGGTTGAACGGCTTCGCAAAGAAAATGCGGTTCTCAAGCAGGAGCGCGAAATCTTAAAAAAAGCGACGGCCTTCTTTGCGAGTCAAAAGCAATGAGATTTGCGTTTATTGATAGGATGAAGAAGGCCTTCCCCATCGAAGTTTTATGCCGCGTTTTGAAGGTGACATCGCGGGGCCTGCGGGCCTGGCGATCGCGCCCCATGAGCCAACCACTGCCCGGCAGTGCTTGTTTACAAGCATGAGAGGGGCCAACGTGACGATATGATTTTGTTGGCACACATCAGAGAACAGCACCGTCTATCTCCTGGCAGCTATGGACGGCCTCGAATGACTGAAGAACTGAAAGAGCTTGGGTTCTGTGTTGGCCATCGCAGGGTCGGCCGTCTGAT
>NZ_PWAA01000010.1 GCF_003031585.1 Thalassobius sp. I31.1 | reverse complement strand
ACGTTAACAAAACAGGTGGGTCAATTTTAAATGATCATAACCCACCTAAGTGGGTCACTTTTGCATGCCAATTCACACCCATAACGATGCAACCGGTCTGGTGACCGCTGAGGATTACGCCGCCCTGATGACCCCGGATGTGGCGGTGGCAACGATCTTGCATGCTTCGCCCGTCACCGGCATGGGTATGGATGTGGCCGCGATTTCCAAAGCGATCCGCGCGGTGGCACCGGAGTGTCTGATCATCGTGGACGGCATTCAGCATGCAGCCCATGGGCAGCTGGATCTGGATGCCTACAATGTCGACGGCTATGTGATCTCACCCTACAAAGTGTTTTCCCGCCATGGGTATGGCATCGCCTGGATTTCCGATAAACTATCCGCCATGCCACATGACATGCTGATCGATGCGCCCGCGACAGGCTGGGAATTCGGCACAAGGGACAGTGGCAGTTTCGCGACTGTGTCTGATGTGGTGGAATATTTCGACTGGCTTGGCGGTGAGGTGTCTGAAGAAACAGACCCTCGCAAACGCATTGAAGCCGCCGGGCGCGCGATCCACGCTTATGAAACCCATCTGACCGATGCGATGATCAATGGAACCGGCAATCTGCCGGGTCTCAAAGATATGGAACATGTTCAGATCCTGGCGGGTGAAGATAATCCGGCGCGTGAAGGGCTGGTGTCAATCGTGGTGAAGGGAATGGAATCCCCGGATGTGGTTGAAGCACTGAACCAGGAAGGCATCCGAACCCATACCCGCAAAGCAGATCACTATAGCGGCAATGTTCTTAATCCGCTTGGTTTGCCGGATTGTGTGCGGATTTCTTTGTGCCACTACAACAGCGAAGGCGAAGTCGCAAAACTTCTGGCGGTTGTGAAAGAAATGGCCTGACGCGACGTTCCGGGAGGGTTTTGCAAGGCTGATCCTCCCCCATGAAGTGACCCTCTGCTATGCTCGGAGAATGGAGTGAGTTCGCCTCTTGATTGAGTTTGGGCGCATGTGCAGGCAATGGATTGGGAGCAGGGCAGGGTGGTTTGAAGTCACTTACTTGTCGGGTTTTCAAACTGGAATGTCAGCTGACGGTTTACGGTGAGATGCGACAATGGCTTGCCCAAAACCTTTTCGGCCTTCAGGATGACGGAGGCTGAGGCGCGCGCATCCTCACCCGCGTCATGGTGGTGAAACGTAAGGCCCAGGTGTTTTTTGAGGTTGGCAAGGCCATGGCCGCCAGCGCCCTTTAGCTCCGGCCAGGCCTGGCGGGCGATTGTGACACTGTTGGTCCAATGTGAGGTGACCATGGGCAAATCATAACGTGCGCAAGCCGCCGTTAAGGCTTTTTCATCAAACGTGCTGTGTTGGATAAGCGAATGGGTGTTCAGGATATCATACAGCGCCATATAGACGGTTGGGAAATTCCCGGCCCCCGCCACTGTGTCACTGGATATCCCATGCAGCTCTGTGTTGAACGGGGCAAAAGGTTCCTCAGGGTCGACCAGGATGGAATAGGTTTGTAAATGACCTGCAGCATCGGCGAAACAAAGTCCAATCTGGCATATTCCCCCAGCTGATTTACCCGCGGTTTCGACGTCCAGCGCGATAAAGCGAAATGGCCCGTGCGGCAGCGTTTCAAGATGGCCAAATTTGTTCAATACGCTCACCGGTTGGCTGTTTTACATTGATGGATAACTGCCCTTCTCTTTTGCTCATTGTCAACAAGGTCCGGAATGGGAAGTTGGGTCTTCAGGCCGAAGCCCCATGCACATCTGGGGACATCCAGGGCAGGTTACACCCAATTTGTTGATCTGTTTTCCAGCTTCTGACGTTTTTGTATTCTGCTATGTGATGATGTCAGGTCCTGCCTGCTGATGGTTGGGCTTTATTGTCCCAGACGTCGACGGAATTCTGTTGGTGTTTCTTTCATCTCGCGTTTGAACGCCCTGTAAAAAGCAGAGCGTGAATTAAAGCCGGCGTCATATGTGATGATCAGAATGGTCGCATCACTGGTGCGCATTTGCTCAACTGCGGCCCGGATGCGCCAGCTGTTGATATAGTCGAAGAACCGCGCCCCGATTGTGTCATTCAGCGTCTGCGACACATAGTTTGAAGTCACGCCGATGTGCTGTGCCAGATCCCAGAGCGACAGATTCGGATTGCGGTAAAGCAGATCCTGGGACATCGCCTTTTCAATTTTTTCCCTGATACGGTGCGCCTGCGTTTCTTCAAGTGCAGATTTTGCATATTTTCCCTGTGTTTCGACGTTGTGCACTATCTGTGGAACTTCCGGCGAAAGATGTCTTTTTAAGCCAGGCTGTTGGCGCAGGCTCCAGGTTGCAAGTACCCAGATAAACGGCACTGTGAAAGCCGCACTGACATAAAGTGACGCGGTCGTTTCTTCAAACCAGGACACACCGGACAGAACCAGAAGCACCCGCAGAACACCGCTGAGCCAGAACAGTGATGCAGTCATGGTCAGTCCCCACAGCCACCGCATTTCACGATCTTCGGTACTGGCAAACAGATCTTTCAGGCGGTTACGAAACCTGTGCAGCGCGATAAGGGAAGGGACCAGATAGGCACCGATCTGCAGATAGAATATCACATTTGCAAACATGAAGCCGGAAAATACAAACAGGCCTGCTGAGGTCTCTGGGTTTAGCCCTTGCGAAATGGCCTGCATCTCATCGACGGGAAGCCAGAGGAAAAGCCCGTAGATCGGCAACACCAGACCCAGTGGAATAAGGTGTAACAGAAGCCATGGGGTGAAAGGCGGGTGATCTTCTTGTGACAGGGCCCGGACGTATAGCCAGAACAGAGGTGCCAGCAACAATGTCAGCGGCACCTCCAGAAACTCAACTGAAAACTCAAAACGCTGGCTTGTCGGTTCTGGCACGAGAGTTGAAAGCAGCAGAGGCAGCAGCGTCAGGGCAAGCACCAGGAAAAACAGCGCGATGGGCCAGCCATGGGCCTGGGTTCGAAACCGGAGCCAGAGGTTCAGGGCACAAAACGCAGAAATGCCGAACATCATAGCTGTCACAATGACCTGAAATACATCTGTGTCCATTATGGGCTCCGTTTGTTTTCCTGTGCCTAACACATGCAATGGAGTGCCAACAGCAGGGGCGGCCCTTCATATGTCCTTCCCCTCACGCAAGGACAAAACCACTGTCCGTGCCGTCACGATGCTCCACCTTGGGTGAAAAATTCTGGCTGAACTCACGGCAGAGACGACATGTGGTTCGTCCGGAAAACTGAAGGAAAAGAGAATGACTGTTTTTGATCCCAATGCGCTGTCGGAAGTGCCCCAGGCCGTTGTGCAGACCTTTGCAGACAACAACAAAGCGCCAGCTGTCCTGGTTGAAATCTGGCGCGATGGCCTGTCGCTGACCCAAAGCAGCGGCGTGGTTGATATTGAAAGTGGTACTGCTGCAAGCACGGATAATCTTGTCGAGGTTGGCTCACAAACCAAGATGATGACCGCGACTGTTGTGATGCAGCTTGCGGCTGAGGGTGCGATTGATCTGGATGCGCCTCTGTCCACCTATGTTGATGCGGCTGTGATCGGCGGCATTGCAAACGCAGATACGGCAACGGTGCGCGAACTGCTTTCGCATCGTTCGGGCATTGTGGATTTTGATGACGTGACAGGCCCAAGTGGTCGCGCAACCTATATTGAAGCCCTGTTGACTGATCCCACCACCCCCATCACCAAAGAGGTGTTTCTGGGCATCGTACAGGATCAGCCCGCCCATTTTGAACCGGGCGAAGGTTTCAGCTATTCCAACACCAACTATTTGTTGCTTGAGAAACTGATCGAAGGCGTCACAGGTCAAACCCTGGCCGATGAATTTCAAACCCGGATCTTTGATGCGGTCGGGATGGACAGCGCCGTGATGGACGGGCTGACATCTGTTGATGGACAGCTGAGCGGTTATATTGATCTGGGTGATGGTGTAGCAACCGAGGTCACCGACATCCCAATTGAACTGTCCGGCGCCGGTGGCGTGGTGGCAACCATAGGCGATATGATCCAATTCATGGATGCGCTTCTTGTGTCCCAGACGTTGCTTCCGCCTGAAATGCTGGAGGAAATGACAGGTTTTCTGGCACCTGATGGTACGCCGGATCCCAATGGTGTCGGTCTTGGTTTGTTTTCCCTGTCTGTGCAGGGTCAGAATTTTGTTGGACATGCGGGCAGCACCCTGGGCCACGCGACGGTCACCCTGGTGCATGTTGAAAGCGGCACCATCGTGTCCGTTGCCGGATCACATTTCGAAGCCAATCCCGAAGACGTTGTTCTGGAGATCTTTGAAGCTGTGCTGACCGATGCAGGTTGGATGAGTTTCGACATCACCGCCGATGAGATCGAAGTTATGGGAACCGCTGCTGATCTTGATGTAACTGAAATCGAAACACCTGATGGGCCGACAACTGAGATTTCAGTAGGGTCTGTCAGCATCTCACTTGATCAGCCGATGTCAGAGATCGACACAGGGCAATTTACATTCAGTGACGGATCCACATTGTTTATCGCGGATGACGCCGGTGACAGTTTTAATGTGCTGCAAGACGCCTGGGCCGCGCGGACTTCTGACAATCACCTGATCGGGCAAGACGGCAATGATGTCCTGCGTGGCGGACATGGTGGCGACCGTATTGATGGCGGTGATGGGAACGATGTTCTGATTGGCCGACGCGGAGATGACCAGATCGATGGCGGGGCTGGCAACGACGTGCTGCGCGGTGGGCGTGGTGATGACCAACTGTCTGGCGGCGATGGGAATGACGTGATCCGGGGCGGCCGGGGTGACGATGATCTGAAAGGTGGGGCAGGCAACGACATACTGAACGGCGGCCGTGGCGATGATATGATTGCAGGCGACGGAGGGATGGATCTTCTCTTTGGTGGTCGCGGTGCAGATGTGTTGGAAGGCGGCGCAGGCGACGACGTTTTAACCGGTGGCCGGGGGGCGGATCAGTTTGTCTTTCAGAGCGGTGACGGTGCGGATGTCGTGACAGATTTCAGCGCGATCGACAGCCTGGTGTTTACGTCGGTCAATCCGGACGATCTGCACCTTACGCAGGTCGGGTCTGACGTCGAACTTTCTTATGGCCATGGTGATGTAATAACCCTGGAAAACATCGATATGTGCCAGATAGACACAAACGACTTTATCTTTGCCTGATGTTTTGGGATCACCTACACGCAGGTGATCCCATTTCTTCAGTATCGCGCCTTCCGGATCTGATGCACCCTGACGGGATGTCAGCCCTCAGGTAAATGCCATGCACATCCCGGCAGGTTTTTCGCCAGGATGCACATTGATCTTTCAACCTTATCCGTCATTCTCACGAATTTGATCCCGGATCAGCGTCGGTTTCGAGCGGTTCTCGTAATTCATCGTTAGGGGCGGGAATGTCGTAAGCATAAACGCGACAAGATCAATATCATCTGTTGGCGCAGACAGAGCCGGGTTGGGAACATCAAAGATAAATCTCTGAAAAATTTGGTTCCTCAGGTGCAACACAAGTCCGGATCTTCATAGGTCTCAGGACCGCCCGCCTTTTTGAAACTTGGGGCGGGATGCGTCTGACGCCTGAGTGGATTCTGATGGTGAAGCCGTAAACAAAAAAGACTGCGAAAATTTACACATGATTACAGAGGCTTCGGCTTTGGGGTGGTATGTTATGATGGTATAGGTCGCGTCAGATGCTTATATGGGCTGCAGATGCGACGCTGACGCTCAAACAGAAAGATCCCGGTGGCGATAGCCTGATGCAGCCGTTTCGAGATCATGCAGATTTGGTGCAGGTAGCTGATTCAGAAGTCCGGAAGAAAGTTTCTGGCATGCTTCACCTCGCCAGGTATTTGGAAAAAAGCAAACAGGTGCATCCGGTATACGAAGAGCAATCCGGCGCCAGCGGTGGACGATGAGCGTACGCAGCGCTGTCGTTTGCAATGCATCGAAACCCGGGGGGGCTGCTATGTAAGAGCTGGCTTTTTGCAAAGACGTTTCCAGTGTCACGGCGGCTTGCTGTAACTCATCAGGGCAAATCTCAGATCGGGCCCAATCCGGCACATGTTCGGGTGAGGCACGAAACACCAGCATGTTGGCAGTGTCGGGCAGTTTGTTTTCTGCGACAAGAAAGCTGTTTCGGGACAGGGGAATTCCGGCGCTGAACAAGGTTTTGCCGGTGTCACCATGCAGGTCGCGGTCTGTGCAGATGATATACCAGCCGGGTGTTGTCACTGGTTCTCGTGCATAGATTTTGGGGGTCGCGCTGATGGATGCATCGCGCCCTGCAGCCGTCAGCTTATGCATACTGCTTCGTCCGTCACGCAGACTTTCTATCCAACCATCTTTCCGCAGCCGGTGGAGTGCGACGCGGATCGCTTCAGAACGAATGCCCATAAGCCGGCCCACTTCCGTCAGGGCGACACCGCTGATCTGATCGCCTTCCTCCTGGGCAATATCGCCAAAGAGTGACACAATCACTGACCAGACCCGTTGGGGCAGGGGATCTTTCAGCGCCTCAACTGCGTTACAGAATATGTCGTTTGTTGTTTTGTCTGAAACAGTCATGCCCCCTTATAGGTCAGGGGGCATGAGGATGCTACGTGCGATTAATAGGCGTTCATGGTCAAAAGTTCATATTCTGCCGCCAGTTCACCTTCGCCATCGGTTAGGCTGACGTGCCAGCGCACTTCGCCGTATTCCTCATTGCGCGGGGTCTTTTTCTTAACCGTCAGGCGCACTTTGATGGTTTCACCGGCCTCAATTGGTTTCATGAAGCGCAGGTTATCAAGGCCGGTGTTCGCAAGAACCGGGCCTTCATTGGGTTCCACAAACATGCCCGCCGCGAAGGACAACAACAGATAGCCATGGGCCACGCGACCAGGGAAGAACGGGTTCCGCTTTGCGGCGGCGTCATCCATATGCGCATAGAAAGTGTCGCCGGTGAAATGGGCGAAATGTTCAATATCTTCCATGGTCACAACGCGCGGTTCCGTGTGCAGCGTGTCGCCGATTTTCAGATCGTGGAATGTGCGGGTGAACGGGTGCGCCTGGTTGGTGGTTTCCGTGGCGCCAGGTACCCATTTATCTCCAATCGCCGACAGCATATCCGGGCTGCCCTGAATGGCCGTGCGTTGCATATAGTGTTTCACACCACGCACGCCGCCCATTTCTTCGCCACCACCGGCACGACCCGGTCCGCCATGCACCATATGCGGGAGGGGGGATCCATGTCCGGTGCTTTCTTTCATACTGTCGCGGTTGTTGAAATACAGCCGCCCGTGGAACGCACCTGCACCCATGGCAACTTCGCGTGCAACGGTGGGATCGTGGGTGATGACAGAGGCGACAAGCGACCCTTGCCCCTTGTTCACCAGTTCAATCGCGTGATCGACATCGCGGTAGCCCATGATGGTGGACACGGGGCCAAAGGCTTCGGTGTCATGCACGCGTTCGGCACTGTCGGGGTTTGCGCAATGGAACAGCATCGGCGGCACAAATGCGCCTTTTTCCGCGTCCGCGCCATCAACGGTGAAATTATCGGGGTCGCCGTAAACGCGTTCGGCTTCCTGCCCAATGATCGCGGCTTTTTCCAGAACGTCCCGTTTCTGCCCGCCAGACACCAGCGCGCCCATACGGGTGGTTTCCAGACGCGGATCACCGATCTGCGTTTTATCAAGGCGCGCGGACAGGGCTTCGATCACGGCGTCTACGTGGTTTTCAGGCACCATCATGCGGCGGATCGCGGTGCATTTCTGACCGGCCTTTGTTGTCATCTCACGCTGGACTTCTTTGACAAACAGATCAAATTCCGGCGTGCCCGGTGCGGCATCCGGACCCAGGATCGAGGCATTCAGACTGTCCTGTTCCGCGACAAACCGGATGGAGTTTTCAAGAATATGCGGGGCGGAACGCAGGGACAGTGCTGTCTGTGCAGACCCGGTAAAGCTGACCACATCCTGCAATGTCAGACGATCCAGCATATCCCCCAGACCACCAGACACCAGCTGCAAAGCACCAGCAGGCAGAATGCCACTGTCGAGCATGATTTTGACGGCCAGTTCCGTCACATAGCAGGAATTGGTCGCCGGTTTCACAATCGCAGGTACTCCGGCCAAAAGGGTGGGGGCGAGCTTTTCCAGCATGCCCCAGACCGGAAAGTTAAACGCGTTGATATGCACGGCGACACCTTGCAAAGGCGTGCAGATATGCTGCCCCATGAATGTGCCGTGGCGGGACAGTTGTTCGACTTCGCCGTCCAGATACACATGGCCATCCGGCATTTCGCGACGCCCTTTGGAGGCAAAGACAAACATCGTGCCAATGCCGCCGTCAATATCGATCATATGATCTGATTGCGTGGCCCCGGTGGCAAAGCTGAGATCGTAGAGCGCCTGCTTGTTCTTGCTGATCGCCAGCGCGAGCGCCTTGATCATTTTTGCGCGGTCATGGAAGGTCAGCGCACGCAGGGCCGGGCCGCCGACATTGCGGGCGTAATCCAACATACCCTGCACATCCAGCGCGTTGTTGCCCGCGCTTGCAATGATGTCGCCGGTCACGGCAGAGGCGATATTGCGGGCACCTGCGCCGGGGGCAATCCATTCGCCGGCGGCGAAGCTGTTGATCTGCTGAATGGTCATTTTATGTCCTTACATTTTAGACAATGGCAGGGGGAAACTGCCCGTGAAAGAGAGGTCGCTCAGGTATTCAGAGCGACGGGAAGCCGGGCAAAACCGCGGAAGCGAATGCGTCCACCGCGCGTTAGCACATCCACCGCCGCGTCACCGGGATTTGCGCGGCGGTCCTCAATAATGTCGCTCAGGTAGGTCATGAAATCAGACATCGCCTGATTGCCGTCGGCCATTTGCGCGTCAGACAGCTGTGGTTCAAGCGCGCCAAGAATGGCAAGCGACCAGTCGCGCAACGGGGCGCGGCGGTCACGCGGAATGCCCAGAAGATTGCCGATGACTTCAATCGGGATGGCGCCCGCAAAATCTTCGATCAGCTCGGCATTGTCTTTTGCCGCCATAGCGTCATTCAGATCATCCACCAGCGTGATCAGCCCAGGTTCCATCGCCGCCAGCGCGCGTGGGTTCATCGCGCCGACCATCACTTTGCGCACGCGGGTGTGCAGGGGGGCGTCGTTGAAGACAAGCGACGTCGTGTGATGTTCAAACAGCGGGCTGCCGACACCGTATTTCGGGCCAAAGACGGCCTTTTTATCGAAAATATAGGTCGTGGTATCGCGGTAAATTGTATCCAGATCCGCATGACGGGACAGAATGAAACTGCCATCCGCCTGGGCGCAGACCGGGTGGTTTTCGCGCAGATCCGCATAATGCGGCCAGGGGTTCTCGTGGAAATCCCCCGGCAGGTTTGTCAGCTCAAAACTCAATGCCCCATTGCCCCCATTTGTTCCGGCAGCACCAGAACCAGCCATGGGATCAGCACGATCAGGGCCAGGCGGAAGATATCCGCGATCCAGAACGGGGTGACGCCTTTGAAAATGGTGGCGGTGGACACATCGCCGACAACACCTTTCAGGATGAACACGTTCAGGCCCACGGGCGGCGTGATCAGGGAAATCTCTGTCACGACCACAACCACGATGCCAAACCAGATCGGATCAAAGCCAAGGCTTGTGACCAGCGGGAAGAAGATCGGCACGGTCAACAGCAGCATAGACAGGCTTTCAAAGACGCAGCCCAGGATGATGTAGATGCCCAGGATCATCAGGATGACCATGAAGGGCGAAACATCCCAGACCGTGACCAGGTTGATCAATGCTTCGGGCAGACCCACAAGGTTCACGAAGTTTGAAAAGATCTGCGCACCGATCAGAACCGCGAAGAGGGATGCCGCCGTAAAGCTGGTCTCACGCAGGACCTCAAAGGTGGATTTCACCGTCAGTCCGCCCCGGAACAAGGCGATCAGGAAGGCACCCATTGCGCCCATGCCTGCGGCCTCGGTTGGGGAAAATGTCAGGTTCAGGGGCGCGAAGTCAAACGCGCCATACAGCCCACCGATCACCAGGAAGAACAGCAAAAGCACAGCCCAGACGGACCCAAGTGCCTTGATGCGCACATCCCAGCCGGATCGTTCACCCGCAGGGCCGGAATCCGGTTTGCGCCAGACGGTGTAGCGCACCGCGAGGAGGTAAAAGAAGATGCCAAGCGCACCGGGGATGATCCCCGCCATGAACAGCTTGCCAATCGAGGTTTCTGTCAACAGGCCATAGATCACAAGGATTACAGACGGCGGGATCAGAATGCCCAATGTGCCGCCTGCTGCGATAGACGCGGTGGACAACTCATCCGAATACCCATAGCGACGCATTTCCGGCATGGCGACTTTGGACATGGTGGCAGCGGTCGCAAGGCTGGATCCACAGATCGCAGAAAACCCACCACAGGCCGCAACGGTTGCCATGGCAATCCCGCCCCGGAAGTGACCAAGAAAAGCGTTCGACACAGCATAAAGTTCCCGCGCCATACCGCCTTTGTTCACAAACAGCCCCATCAGGATGAACAGGGGCACAACGGACAGGCCGTAATCCTGGGCGGTATCCGTGATTTGGCGACCGACAACGGACATGGCGGCTTTCATACCGCGCTCAGACAAAAGATCACCGCCACGTTCCCAGACGATGCCAAAGGTGCCGACAAGGCCCATGGAAAACACAATTGGGATCCGCAGGAGAACAAGGATCAGAACAAGGGCAAAGCCAATAAGTGCAGCAGTCATTACGCGCGCTCCAGCAATCGGGGGGCAAAGAGGGTAAGCAGGCCGGTTCCAACCATCACGATGCCGGACAGGGCAACGGACAGGGCGATAAACCAGCCGATATAGAACTGCGGGATCGCAAGATATTCGGTCACGTCACCGTAATCGCGCCAGCGTTCCGCAAGGATCCAGATCCGTTGCGCGGGCCAGTACATCAACGCGCCACACAGAACATAGCCCAGCCCGTCGCGAATATTGTGCAGGCGCCAGCGGAAGAACAGGCTGTCCATCAGATCGACGGCAATATGCCCGGCCTGGGCGGACACCTGCGGCAGAACCGAAAACACCACAATCGCCATCAGGATGCGGGTCAGCTCGGTCGCGGCTTCGATCGGGGAATTAAAGACAGACCGCAACACAACGTCAAAGAAAGTCATGGTCATCAGGGCAAAAAGCGCCAGACAGGCGAGCACAACCGGAAAGGGGCTCAGCCAGCGGATGGCGGAAATAACGGGTTTCATGGGGGCCTCACTGGCTGGCAGGCTGGACTGCGGCTTGGTCGCTCCGGCGGGTTGCGCCGCCGGAGGTGTTCGTTTCAGGCGGCTTAGTTCGCAGCCATCTCGGATTTCACCATCTCATGTGCGGCGGCGGCATCGATGCCTGCTGCGGACAGTTCTTCCAGAACGGATGCGGTCACGGCCGTGGTGATTTCAGCGAATTGCGCCAGATCAGCTTCGCTTGCGGCGTTGATCGCATTGCCTTCGGTTGTCAGCGTGGCTTCACGACCCACAGTGTCGATCTCATCCCAGATTGCACCAAGGGCACGGGACAGGGGTTCGCCAAATACTTCGTCTTCCAGCTTCTGCTGCAGATCTTCCGGCAGGTCGGCGAAAGCATCTTCACTCATGATGAAAGCGAAAGACCCACGGTACAGACCACCAGGCAGTTCATAAACGTTCTGCGCAACTTCAGTCAGTTTGAAACCACGGCGGCTTTCCATTGGCATAACCACACCGTCAGCGGCGTTGGACGCCAGTGTTTCGTATACTTTCGGGGCAGGCACCTGAATGCCGGTTGCGCCAAGGGCCGCGCCCACGTCACCACCAACGCCGCCAGGAATACGCACTTTCAGACCTGCGATTTCGGACATTTCTGTCACAGGCGTGGAAGAATGCAGCTGCGCCGGGCCGTGTGTGTGCAGGGCGATCAGTTTCACGCCGCGGTGTTCGTTCGCAGCAGCCAGATGCGCTTCATGGGTGCGCCAATAGGCAACAGAAGCAGCCTCAGCAGAACCTTCATACCCCGGCAGTTCGATCAGTTTGGTCGCAACAAAACGGCCAGGCTGATAGCCGTGGAAGATGATGGAAACGTCCGCAGCACCATCCTGGATCAGGTCCATCTGCGCAGGCGGTGGGGCCAGGCCCATTTTCAGTTCTGCAGTCACCTGACCGTCGGTGGCTTCTTCTACCATCTCAACAAATGTCGGCCACATGCGGGCGTTGATGCCATGTGTGGGCGGGGCCCAGCTGGAAATGGTCAGCGTATAGTCAGCCGCGAAGGCAGCGGTGCTGGTCAGTGCCATTGTTGCACCTGCAACGATGCTGGCGAGTTTTGTGAAATTGGTCATTTTTTCCTCCCAAATGTGGTCAGGTGGTTCACCTGTCTGTGACAAGTGACTGCTGTAGAATTCTGTTCTGGGCTATCGAAAGATTCTCCCGTTTCGATGGCCTGAGGAATTTATTGACCAACCGTTCGGTTTATGCAAGAAAATTATCAAATTCAGCCTCGGGAAGACATAATGAACCCTTCAGACAGCCAGACCGTCCTTGTTGAAACCCATGAAAACTGGGTGGAAATCACTTTGAACCGCCCGGAACGGCTGAACTCATTTAATGAGGAAATGCACCTTGCTTTGCGCGCTGCATTCGAATCAGCACGGGACAGTGGGGCACGTGCGGTGCTGCTGACAGGCGCTGGCCGGGGCTTTTGTGCCGGGCAGGATCTGTCAGATCGTGACCCGTCAAAAGCTGACAAACCCCGTGATCTGGGCGAAACCGTTGCAACCTTTTACGCGCCGCTTGTGCGCCTGATCCGTTCGCTGGAATTCCCGGTTGTCTGCGCCGTGAATGGCGTGGCGGCGGGGGCGGGCGCGAACCTGGCCCTGGCCTGTGACATCGTTCTTGCGACGGAAAGCGCGAAATTCATCCAAAGCTTTGCCAAAGTCGGCCTGATCCCGGATACCGGCGGGTCCTGGCACCTGCCACACCTGATTGGTGAAGCCCGCGCCAAAGGCCTGGCGTTCACCGCCGAACCGCTGCCCGCAAAGAAGGCCGAAGACTGGGGCCTGATCTGGAAAGCCCTGCCGGATGACAGCTTTATGGACACGGCCCGCGAAATGACCGCGAATTTTGCCAAAGGTCCGACCCTTGGCCTTGGCCTGACAAAATCCTGCATTCAGGCGGCCTGTGTGAACACGCTGTCCGATCATCTGGATCTGGAAACAGAAGCCATGCGCGCCTGTGGCAATTCGGAAGATTACCGCGAAGGCGTGGCCTCTTTCCTTGAAAAACGCGCACCGGAGTTCAATGGAAAATGACGCTAACGCCAAAGGAACGCGCTGAAAAATCCGCGCAAGCCATGTGGTCCGGTGATGGGGCCAGCACGTGGATCGGGATGGAACTTGAGGAAGTGGATGAGGGCTACGCCCGTCTTGGCCTGACCGTGCAGCGTCACCACACCAACGGCCATAAAACCTGCCACGGCGGCATTAGCTTTTCGCTGGCGGACAGCTGTTTCGCCTTCGCCTGTAATTCCCGCAACCAGGCCACGGTCGGCCAGCATGTGATGATCAACTACCTGAAGCCCGCCTTTGAAGGCGACCGCCTGACTGCGGAAGCGCGTGAGACGTCTCTGACCGGCCGTTCCGGTATCTATGACGTGCGCGTTGTGAACCAAAACGGTGACGTGATCGTGGAATTCCGCGGCATGTCCCGCGCGGTCAAAGGCCAGCTGTTTGAAGAAATAACCGATGAAGCCCGTCAGGGCTGATGAGGAGAGAGTGATGAAAGACCTGACCCCAAAGAAATCCGATCTCGACCCGATTGAGATCGCGTCGCGTGACGAAATCTCGGCCCTGCAGCTGGAACGCCTGAAGAAAACCCTGCGCGCGGCCTATGACAATGTGCCGATGTATAAGCAGCGCTTTGATGATGTCGGCGTGCATCCGGACGATCTGACAGACCTCAAAGATCTGGCAAAATTCCCCTTCACCTATAAGAACGACCTGCGCGACAATTATCCGTTTGGTCTGTTTGCCGTGCCGCGTGAACAGATCGTGCGTCTGCATGCGTCCTCCGGCACAACCGGCAAACCGACCGTTGTCGGCTATACCGCCAATGACATTTCCAACTGGGCCGATCTGATCGCACGCTCTCTGCGGGCCTCTGGTGTGAAACCAGGCAATATCGTGCATAACGCCTATGGGTATGGTCTGTTCACCGGCGGTCTTGGCGCGCATTATGGCATTGAACGTCTGGGCGCGACGGCTGTACCTGTGTCCGGCGGTCAGACCGAACGTCAGGTCAATCTCATCCAGGATTTCCAGCCAAACGCCATCATGGTGACACCGTCTTACATGCTGAACATTCTGGAACAATTCCACAAAGCGGGCCTTGATCCGCGTGAATCTTCGCTGGATGTCGGTGTGTTTGGGGCAGAACCCTGGACCAACGCCATGCGCCAGGAAGTCGAAGAAGCTTTCGACATGCATGCGGTTGATATCTATGGCCTGTCCGAAATCATGGGGCCGGGTGTGGCGAATGAATGTGTGGAAACCAAAGACGGTCTGCACATCTGGGAAGATCATTTTTATCCGGAAATTATCAACCCTGAGACTGGTGAAGTCTGCGAAGATGGTGAGATGGGCGAATTGGTATTCACCACGCTGACCAAAGAAGGCCTGCCGATGATCCGCTACCGCACCCGCGACCTGACGCGTCTGCTGCCGGGGTCTGCCCGTTCCATGCGTCGGATGGAAAAAATCACAGGCCGGTCCGATGATATGATCATCCTGCGCGGCGTGAATGTCTTCCCGACCCAGATCGAAGAACAACTGATGGCGACTGGCGGTCTTGCCCCGCATTTCCAGATTGAGCTTTACAAATCCGGCCGGATGGATGCTATGCGCGTCTTTGTTGAGGCGGAAAAGGGCGCAACCGACAATTTGTCCAAAACCGCTGCGGCACGCATGCTGACCAAACGCGTGAAAGACATTGTCGGCGTATCCTGTGAGGTCGTTGTCGGGGAACCCGGTGAAGTCGCGCGTTCCGAAGGCAAAGCCAAGCGCGTTGTCGACAACCGCAATCAGTAAGAGAGGATAGTTCCCTGGCCCGTACCATCGCAAAAGACCATGATCAGAAACGGCTTTCTATCCTGAAAGCCGCAGCGAAAACCTTTGCGACAGAAGGGTTTGATGGCGCGTCCATGGCCCAGCTTGCGCGGGAATGCGGGATCTCCAAGGCCAATATCTATCACTATTACGGCAGCAAAGATGCGATCCTGTTTGATGTACTGGATGCTTATCTGACCGATCTGCGCACGCGTATCTGTGATTTTCCGCTGGAAGGAACGCCGGCAGAAAATCTGCGGGCGCTGATTGGTGAAATCCTGATGGCTTATCAGGGGGCCGATTATGAACACCAGGTCCAGGCGGGGGGTATGTCTTCCCTACCGGAAGACCAACAGACCCTGTTGCGAGGATATCAGCGCGATATGGTGCGTAGTCTGAACAATGCGATTTGCGCGGTGAACCCGGCGGCGTTCGAGGGCGACAAAGAAAAGCTGCGCAATATGACCATGTCGGTCTTTGGTATGCTGAACTGGTATTACATGTGGAATTCCGGTGCAGGCAGTGATGCGCGTGAAGCTTACGCCCGTCACGTGGCAGACCTGACCCTGGGCGGGCTTGAAGGCCTATGAAGCCACGGCCTGTTGCGCAGGCACGGGGAAGGTCTTGTCGTAGGTCAGGTTAAAGACATAGGCATAGACCAGGAAAAACGCGGCAAATCCCAGATCCAGCAACAGCGCCTGAACAAGCGTGATCGAGAGCCACCAGGCCACGATGAAGATCCCGGCGATCAACAACCCCCCTTCAAACAACAATGCGTGGATGATCCGGATCTTCACGCCGCGTGGCGCCATGTTGCGATACTTCATATCCCATTGATCAAACATCCAGTTGTAAATCAGGTTCCAGGCCATGGCGAGCAGGCTCATCATCAGGCCAAGCGTACCCATTTCTGCGGGTGAATGCCCGGTAATCCACGCACCGAAGATTGCGACCAGGGACAGTGCAATCAGCTCAAACAGAAATGTATGACGCAGGCGGTCCTTGAATGTGCGCATGAATTTAACTTTCCAGAAAGATATTTCATTTTATGTAGGGATGATTTACCTTTCTGGCAAGGTAAATATGGTGTTGTGATGGGAAAAGCTTCGGTCTCTGAAATTCAGGCAAAACTACAGGAAAACTGGCCAGAAGCTCTGACGCCGGCATGTCGGGTGGTCCTGGGCGCTTACCGGTTGAGTGAGATTGTCGAGGCAAAAACAAATCCGGTGCTGGCGACATACGGGCTGACAGATGCAGGGTTTGAAACCCTTGTGGCCCTGCGTGCACAACAGGATCGTCGCATGACACCGTCAGAACTTTGGCGGGCGGTGCTGATCACCTCTGGCGGAATGACGAAACTTCTGAAGCAGTTTGAAGGGGTCGGTTATGTTACCCGCGCAGACAATCCGGAAGATAAGCGCAGCCGTTTTGTGCAGTTGACGGAAAAGGGTGCTGCGCATATTGAAGTGACCATGTCAGCCGTGGCCGACAATGACAGAGATATTTTTGAGGGCGTGATGAGTGATGCCCAGCTGAACGATCTTGCCGACGCGCTGCAACTGGCGCTGTCGCGGATGGAAGGCGGCGAAACGGATTCTTTGAAAGAATCCGGCCCTGTTTCTTTCAAAGAAACAGGCTCAGCCGAGAGGTCGTAACCTGTGTTGCAGGTTCATTTTGACGGTGGGCCATTCGCCTTTGATGATTGAAAAACAGACCGTATCGCGCATACTGCCATCGGGGCTGATCATGTGATTGCGCAGGATGCCATCCTGTTTTGCACCAAGACGGGCGATGGCGTTGCGACTGGCGTGGTTCATGAAATGGGTGCGGAACTCCACTGCGATGCAATCCAGATCCTCAAACGCATGGGTGAGCAGCAACAGCTTCGCTTCCGTATTCAGCCCACTGCGCTGCACGGATTTCGCGTACCAGGTGGATCCGATCTCAACCCGGCGGTTTGCGGCGTCAATGTTCATGAATGTCGTCATGCCCACAGGCGTGCCATCCGGCGTCATCACCGTGAAAGGTTGCATGTCAGGTTGGGACAGTCGGCGGGTAATCTCGGCTTCCATCCCGTCGGGCATGGGCACAGAGGTATACCAGAGCCCGGGTATTTCGGCGCAGGCGGCTTTCAGTCCTTCAGCGTGATCATGCGACAAGGGCGCAAGAATGACATGGTCACCGTTCAGCGTGACGGGCGCGGGCCAGGAGCAGACAGGGGGCATGAGAATTCCTTAATTGGTCAGGACCAGCCAATCATTCCTGCCCGCCTCTGGCAACCGGTTTATCTGGCATTCAGCCCGATTTGGGTCAACACAGCTTTGGCTTCCGCTTCCCAGCGGGTGCGCATTTCGTCTGGGCTGCTGCGGCGCAGGCCCATGGCTTTCAGGGCATCAATGCGACTTGCATCGGCAGTGCCAAAACTGGCAGCAACCCGTGGCCACCAATAATCGACCGAGGCCTGAAGTTCTGCGGCATCAGTCTCTGCGATCAGGGCCACAAGCCCTTCTTCCGCCAGTTCCGCATGGCGGGTCTCTACAGGTGCTATGGCGCGGAAGGCCTCTGCCAGAGGCTGATAGGATAGCGTCTGAAAATCCAGCAGTTGCACGCCCACGGCACGCCCCATCAAAAGGTTCATCACCACAGCATCCGCCCATGTCGTCAGCGGATAGTTAAAGACCGCAAGGCGCATGTCCTGTTCGTGGCGCTGTGTGCCGATGGCGGCCTCACGATCCAGGCGGGCGGTCCATGGGTGGTGTGCCGCGTAACGTTCCGCATCCACGCCAAATTCGGCCATGATCTTCAAGACCTTGTCCGCGTGATCCGTCTTTTCCAGAACGATCCTGGCCGCCGCAATCCGGGATTTGATGCCCGGCCCAAGGTTGATGATATCCGCAAAGCCTGCAGCCCCCGCCAGTTCACTGTCAACAAAACTGGTCATCAGTTTCAACAGTTCCGCGCGGTATCGGGATGGCACGTTATGTGGGTTGCTCAGAACGCCGCCCTGGGCGAGATAGCTTTCAATGGACATATCTTCGGTCATCTTTTCCCTCATTCCTTAAAGAAAAAGCCCGCCGGAAAGGGCGGGCTTTCTGAAATTTACTGGTCGTAATCCACGACAACCTTATCGGTCACGGGATAGGCCTGACAGGACAAAACATAGCCCTTTGCCACCTCGTAATCTTCCAGTGCATGGTTCGCGGCCATCTCAACCTCGCCTTCCAGAACCTTACAGCGGCAGGTCGAACACACGCCCGCCTTACAGGCCCAGGGCGCATCCATGTTATTGTCACGCGCCGCGTCCAGAATACTGGTGTCGCGATCCATGGTGATAGTCTGTGTGGCGCCATCCAGCGTGATCGCAGCCGATGTCGCGCCCGCACTGCTTGTTGCGCTGCTGGCCGCTTTCTTTTTCGCGCGCCCCGGCTGGGAAGATGCAAAAAGTTCAAACTTGATCTGTGCGTCATCCAGGCCAGCACCGCGAAGCGCAGAGGCAATGCCCAGCATCATCGGTTCAGGACCGCAGATAAAGGCCGTGTCCACATGTTCAATGTCGATCCAGCCTTTGAACAGCTCGGCGCATTTTTCTTCGGTCACAAGACCTGTGAACAGATCAATGTCCTGGGCGTCACTTTCCAGAATATGGATGACGTTGAAACGCCCCATATAGGCGTTTTTCAGGTCTTCGATTTCTTCACGGAACATGATCGCAGTCACGGATTTATTGGCATAAACCAGTGTGAAGCGGCTATTCTGTTCTGCTTCCAGGGTGGTCTTGATGATCGACAGCACAGGTGTGATGCCAGAGCCGCCCGCAAACCCCAGATATTGTTTCTGGCTTAAAGCATCCAGCGGCGTGAAGAAACCCCCCATCGGGGGCAGGGCTTCGATCTTGTCGCCCTCTTTCAGGTCTTCATTTGCCCAGGTGGAAAAAGCACCACCATCAACGCGTTTGATACCAACCTGCAGCAGACCTTCATCTTTGCCGGCACAGATCGAATAGCTGCGGCGCAGTTCTTCGCCGTCGAAATCCTGACGGAAGGTCAGGTACTGACCCTGGGTGAAATCAAATTCCGCTGCATCCGCATCATTGGCAGGTTTCAGCGTCACAACCACCGCATCGCGGATGGTCTTGTGAATATCGGTAACGATCAGCTCGTGGAAACGGGCCATAGTATCCTCCCTGTCAGCACCGCTTTAGATGCATTTGAAGTAGTCAAAAGGTTCAAGACAGTCGGTGCATTTCCACTGCGCCTTGCAGGGGGTCGATCCGAACTGGCTGAGTTTTTCAAGGTTTGCGCCACCACAATGGGGGCAGCGTTTTGGCCCACCCGCCGCAGTGGGCGGGGCGATGCCGTATTTTTCAAGCTTTTTCGCACCCGTTGGCGTCAGCCAGTCGGTGGTCCAGGGCGGGAAGATCTGCTGTTTCAGGCGGATGTTTGTCATGCCCTGGTCGCGCAGCGCAGTTTCGATATCAAGGTTGATGATCGATGTCGCCGGGCAGCCGGAATAGGTGGGTGTGACGGTGACAACCAGCGTGTCGCCCTCATAGGCTACATCACGGATAATCCCAAGATCGGTAAGGGAAATCACAGGAATTTCCGGATCTGGAACGGCATGCAGCCAGTCCCAGACTTGATCAAGTGGGGGATGTTCCACCGCCTGTGTCATATCACCAGCTCGCATCCGGATAGACACGTTGCAGCCATTGCATAGACGTCAGCAGATGGCCCAGGTGTTCCGTATGGATAGACCCGTCACGCCCGCCTTTATGGGCAAATGTGCTTTGTGGAATATCCAGGGTCGCCTGGGTCAGAACACGGGTGATGATCGCGTCATATTCCCCGCGCAGGCTGGCCGGATCAGGGGCAATCCCGGCGGAAACCATGGCAGCATCCACATCGTCAGAGGCAAACATCTCACCCACGTAAGGCCAGAGATAATCAAGCGCCGCCTGCATGCGTTTGTGGCTCTCTTCCGTGCCATCGCCAAGACCAACCACTGTATCTGCGGACCGTTCCAGGTGATAGGCAACTTCTTTAGACGCTTTGGCTGCGATACCGGCCACGCGTTCATCCGATGATTTCTGCAGATGTGCCAGTGTTACAGAGGCCCAGGCGTCGAAGAGAAACTGGCGCATCAGGGTCTGACCGAAATCGCCGTTGGGCATTTCGCAGATCAGGAAGTTACGGAAATCCCAGACATCCCGGCGGAAGGCTAGTGCATCGGCATCCTGACCTTTGCCTTCAACTTCACCGGCAAGACCCAGCCAGAACTGTGTCTGACCGATCAGGTCCAGGGCGGTGTTCGCCAGCGCGATATCTTCTTCCAGCACAGGCGCATGCCCGCACCATTCAGATACGCGATGTCCCAGCACCAGCGTGTTATCCCCCATGCGCAGCAGGAACTGGAACAGGGCCTGTTGATCAACGGCAGACATTACATCGCCCCCACTTCTTCAGGGATGTCAAAGAAAGTCGGGTGGCGATAGACTTTGCTCTCGCTTGGTTCAAAGAGCGGGCCTTTTTCACCCGGGGTTGTGGCGGCAATGTGTTTTGCCTCAACCGCCCAGATGGACACGCCTTCATTGCGGCGGGTGTAGACGTCGCGAGCGTTTTTGATCGCCATTTCGGCGTCCGGTGCATGAAGCGATCCGACGTGGCGGTGGCTCATGCCATGTTGACCACGGATAAAAATTTCCCAGAGGGGCCATTCGTTTTGCATTTGCTGTCTCCTTTTCCTTGCGGGGGAGGTGCTCATCAATCCTGGCGGATTTCTTCGCGAAGAACCCTGCAAAGGGTGATGAGCACGGCGATATTATTCGGCGGCCATTTTGGCAGCGGCTTTCTTGCGGGCATTGGCCAGCAGACCATCACGCACCCAGGCACCGTCGTCCCAGGCTTTGTTACGTGTGGCCAGGCGATCCACATTGCAGGGACCGTTGCCTTTGATGACGTCAAAGAATTCGGACCAGTCCGGATCGGTGTAATCATAATGGCCGCGTTCTGCGTTCCAGGTGATGCCTGTGTCGGGCAGATCCAGGCCAAGATATTCAATCTGTGGCACGGTCTGATCAACGAATTTCTGGCGCAGCTCATCATTGGTGTTGATCTTGATTTTCCAGGCCATGCTTTGCGCGGAATGCACAGAATCTTTGTCAGACGGGCCGAACATCATAAGCGACGGATACCAGAGGCGGTTCAATGCATCCTGCGCCATTTTCTTCTGCGCAACAGTGCCTTCTGCCATCTTGCGGATCGCGTCATACCCCTGACGCTGGTGAAAGCTTTCTTCCTTACAAATCCGGATCATCGCGCGGGAATAGGGGCCATAAGATGTGCGTTGCAGCGGTACCTGGTTCATGATCGCGGCCCCATCCACAAGCCAGCCGACCGCGCCAATATCGGCCCAGTTCAGGGTGGGATAGTTGAAGATGGATGAATATTTCATTCGCCCGTCCAACAGCATTTCCGTCAGCTCATCCCGGGTCACACCAAGGGTTTCAGCCGCGGAATACAGGTACAGGCCATGGCCTGCTTCATCCTGCACTTTCGCAAGCAGAATGGCTTTGCGCTCCAGTGTGGGTGCGCGGGTGATCCAGTTGCCTTCGGGCAGCTGACCAACGATCTCGGAATGGGCGTGTTGGCCCATCTGGCGGATCAGGGTTGCGCGGTAATCATCCGGCATCCAGTCACGCGGTTCAATCTTGATATCCGCGTCGATCTTGTCCTGGAACTCGCGTTCCTGATCCGACATGTCTTCGCGGGATTTAACGCCGTTTCCTGCGGATTTTACCATTTGTGCATACATTGGTGATCCTCCTTATACGCGCTCAATAATGATGGCAGCACCCTGGCCGACACCCACGCACATGGTGCAAAGCGCATAGCGCCCGCCGGTGCGTTTCAGTTGATAGGCCGCAGCCATAACAAGACGCGCACCGGACATGCCCAGCGGGTGGCCAATCGCGATCGCCCCGCCATTTGGGTTCACATGCGCGGTGTCATCAGACAAGCCCAATTCGCGCAGGGTCGCTAGCCCCTGGCTTGCGAAAGCTTCATTCAGTTCAATGACATCCATGTCTTCAATGCGCAGACCCGCACGGGTCAGAACCTTACGGGTTGCAGGCACAGGGCCAATGCCCATAACGCGGGGTTCAACACCTGCGGCAGACATGCCAACAATACGCGCCATTGGCGTCAGACCGTTCTTCGCAACAGCCGCTTCAGACGCCAGCAACATCGCCGCCGCCCCATCGTTCACGCCAGAGGCATTGCCTGCCGTCACGGTCAGATCCGGGCCGTTCACGCCCTTCAGTTTCGCAAGCTTCGCCGCATCTGTGCCCGGGCGCGGATGTTCGTCCGTGTCCACAATCAGCGGGTCACCCTTGCGCTGCGGCACTTCTACCGGGGTAATCTCATCCGCAAAAACACCGGCCTCATGTGCGGCCGCCCAGCGGGCTTGCGAGCGGGCGGCAAAAGCATCCTGATCTGCGCGGTTTACATTGTAATCCGCCGCCACATTGTCCGCCGTTTCAGGCATGGAATCCGTGCCGTACATTTTCTGCAGCTTCTTATTGATGAAGCGCCAGCCAATGGTGGTGTCAAACATCTGCGCCGCACGCCCAAAGGCCGAGGTCTGCTTGCCAACCACAAAAGGCGCGCGTGACATGCTTTCGACACCGCCGGCAATCGCCAGATCGTAATCACCCGCTTTGATGCCACGGGCGGCCATGCCAACTGCATCCATACCGGATGCACACAGACGGTTCACAGTGGTACCGGGCACATCAACCGGCAGGCCCGCCAAAAGTGCTGCCATACGGGCGACATTGCGGTTGCTTTCACCGGCCTGGTTGGCATCGCCAAAGATCACGTCATCAACCGATGCCCAGTCCACCTGCGGATTACGGGCCATCAGGGCTGCGATAGGATGTGCTGCCAGATCATCGGTGCGCACAGAGGACAGCGCCCCGCCATAGCGGCCGATCGGCGTTCTCGTTGCGTCGCAGATAAATGCGTCCATTTTTCTGAAGCTCCCTTCATTCCGGTGGCGAATTTCGCGCGGATCAATAGCCGACCGCATGGTCGGGATAGGTGGTTATCAGATTCGTTGCAAGTGAAATGTTACTAAATTGCCCGTTACTGTGAATGTCGTAACACATTAAGTGGCGTTGCGTCGTAAAATGCAGTTTCCCCATGGACGCGGGGCAGGGGGCTGCCTATTCTTTCCCGACAGCCAGAAACAAGCGCAGAGAAACAATGGATTATTCAAACTGGATCGACCGGTTCATGGGCCTGTCCCAACTGAAACCCGACCTGCGAGAACAACTGGTGTCCCGCAGCAAAGTTGTGACTCTGGCCCCGGATACCGTGATTTTCGGTCCGGATAAAACGCCTGAAAACCTGTTGCTTCTGCTGGAAGGCACGGTGCGCGTTCAACAACTGTCCGAAGGCGGGCGTGAAATCGTGCTGTACCGGGTGAATGCGGGCGAAAGCTGTGTCATGACCACGGCCTGCCTGCTGGCCTATGATGATTATTCTGCCGAAGGGATTGCTGAGACCGAAGTGGTCGCCGCCGCCATCCCGCGCACGGTGTTTGAAGAACTGATCTCAACCTCTGAAACCTTCCGGCGTTTTGTTTTCACCGCCTATTCCCGCCGCATCACCGATCTGTTTCAGGTGATCGAAGACATCGCCTTCCAGCGCATGGATATTCGCCTGGCGCAACGTCTGCTGGAATTGTCGCGCGATGGGGATGTGATCAAATCCACCCATCAGAAAATGGCGGCAGAGCTTGGCACCGCGCGCGAAGTCATCTCGCGCCAGCTTCAGGAATTCCAGCGCCGTGAATGGGTGGCGCAAAGCCGGGGCACGATCACTCTGTTGGATAAAACAGCGCTGGGCCTGCTTGCGGAAACCGCCGCTTAACCCGTTTGGTGACAATGTCACCGAACCGACCAGGTGGTCGGGTTATCTGGTAAGGATCACTGAACCGGAGATCCCGAAATGAACGCTAATGTCGGCGGCACTGACCGCATGTTTCGCCTTATCGCAGGTGTTGCCCTGATCCTTCTGGCCTGGCTGTCGGGACTTGCGCTGTTTGACAGTGGGCTGGTGAAAACCATCGCGACCATCGCCGGGCTGGTCTTTGTCGGCACGGCCCTTGTGCGTTTCTGCCCGCTCTATACACTCTTCGGCATTAAGACCTGCCGCCGCTGAACGCATAATACCATCACACGCGCGGGCCATTGCCTGCGCGTTTTCATTTTCTCAGGAGGAGACCCGCGATGAGCCAGTATCCGATTTCCATGGAAGTAACCCCCGACGTCACTGCTTTTTTTGACCCGGCGACAAATACCATCAGCTATGTGGTGAAGGACCCGGCCAGCAAAGCCTGTGCCGTGGTGGATTCCGTCATGGACATTGATTACGCCGCCGGGCGCATCACCTCTGAGAATGCCGATAAGATCATCACCTTCATCCAGGACAACGGCCTGGAACTGGCCTGGCAGATCGAAACCCACGTGCACGCCGATCACCTGTCCGCTGCGCCCTACATCCAGGAAAAACTGGGCGGTAAAGTGGGCGTTGGCCAGAACATCACCATGATCCAGGATGTCTTTGGTAAGATCTTTAATGAGGGCACCGAATTTCAGCGCGACGGCAGCCAGTTTGATCGCCTGTTTAAAGAAGGTGGCGTGTATCAGGTGGGCGAAATGACATGTTTCGCCATGCACACCCCGGGCCACACCCCCGCCTGTATGGTGCATGTGATGGGCAATGCGGCCTTTGTCGGCGACACGCTGTTTATGCCCGATGGTGGGTCGGCACGCGCCGATTTCCCTGGGGGCTGTGCTGCCGAACTATACGACAGCATTCAGCGTGTCCTGGCCCTGCCGGATGAGATGCGCCTGTTTATGTGCCATGATTACGGCCCCAATGGCCGCGACATTCAGTGGGAAACCACAGTTGCGGAAGAAAAGGCGGCAAATATCCATGTGGGCGGCGGCAAATCCAAAGACGAATTCGTGAAATTTCGTACAGAACGTGATGCGGTTCTGGATATGCCGAAACTGATCATTCCATCCCTGCAGGTGAATATGCGCGCCGGTGAGGTGCCTGTGGATGAACACGGCGATCCGATGCTCAAAGTTCCGGTCAACAAGATATAAGAGAGACATCATGGAAACGCGCAGAATTTCAGACGCTCTCAGCGTCAGTCCACAGATCACCGCAGCGGATATTGACGACCTTGCAAAAGCCGGTTTCCGCGCGATCATCTGCAACCGGCCTGATGGCGAAGGGGCGGATCAACCGCTGTATGAGGAAATCGAAACAGCGGCAAGGAACGCCGGGATTGAGGCCCGCTATATGCCTGTCACCTCGGGCAAAGTCACAGATGAGAATGCAGATGATTTCGCCACCGCCATGCGCGAACTGCCCGGTCCGGTCTTTGCCTACTGCCGCACCGGCACCCGCTGCGCGACCCTCTGGTCCCTCAGCCAGGCAGAGGTGCTGGACAGCGCCGAAATCCTCGCCGCAACGAAATCTGCCGGTTACGATATGGCGGGCGTTGTGCGCCGGATCGTCAATGGCGGCAAAACCCCGACCGATACCGGTGACGCCTTTTATGACGTTGTGATTGTCGGCGGTGGTGCTGCCGGTATTGCCGTGGCCGCCAGTCTGAAATCCCGCAAGCCAGACCTTGATGTCGCGATCATTGATCCCGCGGATATTCATTATTACCAGCCCGGCTGGACCATGGTCGGCGGCGGCATTTTTGATGCGGCGACGACAGCGAAAACCATGGGTTCCCTCATACCAAAGGGCGTGCATTGGGTGAAATCCGCAGTGGCGGCATTTGAACCTGATGACAATGCTGTGGTGCTGGATGGCTGTCGCGTGGTGAAATACCAGCGTCTGATCGTCTGCCCGGGCATCAAGCTTGACTGGCACGCGGTAGATGGCCTGGTGGAAACCCTGGGTAAAAACGGTGTGACCTCAAACTACCGTTATGATCTGGCCCCCTACACCTGGGAACTGGTCAGCGGCATGAAGCAGGGTCGCGCGATTTTCACGCAACCACCGATGCCCATTAAATGCGCCGGTGCGCCGCAAAAAGCGATGTATCTGTCCGGTGATCACTGGCATAAATCCGGCACTCTGAAGAACATAGATATTCAGTTTAACAATGCTGGTGGGGTGCTGTTTGGCGTGAAGGATTACGTGCCTGCGCTGGAAGAATATGTGAAGAAATACGATGCAGATCTGAATTTCTTCCACAATCTGGTTGCTGTGGATGGCGCGGCAAAGAAAGCCTGGTTTGACGTCGCAAAACCCGACACAGAAGTGACGCGGGTTGAGATGGAATTTGACATGATGCATGTCTGCCCGCCACAGGTCGCGCCGGACTTTATCCGGGTTTCTCCGCTGGCTGATGCCGCCGGTTGGGTCGATGTGGATCAAAGCACCCTGCGCCATGCCCGCTATGACAACATCTGGTCACTGGGCGATGTGATGAATGCGCCGAACGCCAAAACCGCCGCCGCCGCCCGGATGCAGGCCCCGACCGTGGCGGATAACATCATCGCAGACATCGCCGGCAAATCGCCGGTCTCTGCTTACAACGGTTACGGGTCCTGCCCGTTGACGGTTGAACGTGGCAAAATCGTGCTGGCAGAATTCGGTTATGGCGGGGTTCTTCTGCCGAGTTTCCCGAAATGGGTGATCGACGGAACCAAACCCACCCGCGCCGCCTGGCTTCTGAAAGAAAAGCTGCTGCCGCCGGTCTATTGGCGTGGCATGTTGAAGGGCAAGGAATGGCTGGCAAAGCCTGAAAAGGTCTCGGCCCGCTAAAGCCCGGATCATTCCCCGAACAGGTCCGTTTTTTGCCCTGGTTTGAACTAAAATCCAGGTAAATTTAAACAGGTAAGCGGTTAAACGGTAATGGTAGGGGCGTGCCCCTGCCGGTTTACCCGGGCCGCTGAAACTCCGGTACATCCATGAAATCTTCTCGCTTGTCGCGCTTTGTCCCAATTCTGGCCTGGGGGCGCAGTTATGATCGTCAGTTGCTGTCAGCCGATCTGCTGGCCGCCTTAATTGTGACAATCATGCTGATCCCGCAATCGCTGGCCTATGCATTGCTGGCGGGCCTGCCGCCGGAAATGGGGTTATACGCGTCCATCCTGCCGATCGTGCTTTATGCCATCTTCGGGACAAGCCGGGCGCTTGCCGTCGGGCCTGTGGCGGTTGTGTCGCTGATGACGGCGGCCGCGGTCGGGCAGGTGGCCGAAGCGGGCACCGCAGGGTATGCCATTGCCGCGATCACCCTCGCGGGCATGTCCGGGCTGATCCTGGTTCTGATGGGGGTGTTTCGCCTGGGCTTTCTCGCCAACTTCCTCAGCCATCCGGTGATCGCAGGCTTCATCACGGCCTCGGGCGTGCTGATCGCCACAAGTCAGCTGAAGCATCTGCTGGGTGTTGCTGCCCATGGGCATACATTGCCGGAAATGTTGCTGTCTCTTGTGGCGCATCTGGATGAAGTGAACTGGATCACCTTCGCGTTGGGCGGTGCCGCGACGCTGTTCCTGTTCTGGGTGCGCAAAGGCATGAAACCTTTCCTGATGCGTCTTGGGGCAGGGGCCACGCTTGCCGGAAACCTGACGAAAGCCGGGCCTGTTCTTGCGGTTGTCGTGACAACGGCGCTGGTTGCGGGGCTGGGGCTTCAGGCACAGGGCGTTAAAATTGTGGGGGACGTTCCCCAAAGCCTGCCACCGTTTACCCTGCCATCCCTCAACATCACTCTGCTGCGCGACCTGCTGATGCCTGCAATCCTGATTTCGGTGATTGGCTTTGTTGAATCCATCTCTGTTGCGCAAACCCTTGCGGCTAAAAAGCGCCAGCGCATTGATCCGGACCAGGAGCTGATCGGTCTGGGCGCGGCCAACCTTGGCGCAAGTTTCACCGGCGGCTTTCCGGTCACCGGCGGGTTTTCCAGGTCAGTCGTGAACTTTGACGCCGGTGCCGAAACCTCCGCAGCGGGCGCTTTCACGGCGGTAGGTCTTGCCATTGCGGCGCTGTTCCTCACGCCCCTGATCTTCTTCCTGCCCAAAGCCACCCTTGCCGCCACCATCATTGTGGCTGTTCTGTCGCTTGTTGACTTCAGCATCCTGAAAACTTCCTGGGCTTATTCCAGGGCCGATTTCACCGCCGTGGCCGCAACCATCCTGCTGACCCTTGGTATGGGGGTAGAGGTCGGCGTCTCTGCCGGGGTCATCCTGTCGATCGCGCTGTTCCTTTACAAAACCTCCCGCCCGCATATTGCAGAAATCGGCCTTGTGAAGGGCACGGAACACTTCCGCAATATCCTGCGCCATGAGGTCGAAACACATCCGCATTTCCTGGCAATTCGTATTGATGGCAGTCTTTATTTCGCCAATGCGCGTTTCCTGGAAGACTATCTGTTCGCGCGCCTTGTAAAGGACGATGCCATCCGCGACGTGGTGATCAATGGGATCGCGATCAATGAAATCGACTTTTCCGCGTTAGAGAGCCTTGAGGCCATTAACACCCGCCTGAAAGATATGGGCATCCGCCTGCATCTGTCGGAAATGAAAGGCCCGGTGACAGACCGGCTGAAACGCAGTCACTTCCTTGATGATCTGACCGGACAGCTTTTCCTGACCCATTATCAGGCCCATTGTCACCTGCGAAATCTGCCCACATCGTAACGGGCCTGCATTCTCCTGTTGCCACTCGGTCCCGAAATGCGCAATGGATTGCGTGAGGATCCGATCAAGCGCGCAAAGGGAGGCCGCGGGACATTGAACAACAAACTTCTGCTACTGATTATTGATGGTGTGCCATGGCGCAACTGGCGCAGCCTCTTTGGCAATCTCGAAGGCTGGGTCGACTCGGGCGAAGCTCAGGTCTGGAAAATCCGCGCGCCCCTGCCATCCACGTCTGCGTCCTGCTATGCCTCGATCCACACGGGCGTTGTGCCTGCTGTTCATGGGGTGACCGGCAATGACAATGTCTTCCGCGTGTCCCAGCCTGACATCTTTTCAGAGGTCCGCAAAGAGGGCGGCACCACCGGCGCTGTGACCCATTCCTTCTGGTCCGAATTCTTCCAGCGCGCGCCCTTTGATCCGGTGCGTGACATTGAATATGACGAAGCTGACAGCGCGGGCATCAACCATGGCCGTTTCCACACGATGACAGGCTACGGCCATCCCAATCAGATGACCCCCTGTGATGCGGATCTCTTTGCAACCCTGACCATGCTGACTGAACGCTTTGGCCTCGATTACGGCATTCTGCACACCTGTACGCTGGATAGCATGGGGCACCGGTTTAAGCACAGCTGCGAGGAAATGGATGACGCCTGTTTCACGCTGGATGCACAGCTTGCCCCTTTCATCCGCCGCTGGCGCGACGCGGGCTATGAGATCATGGTCACAGCCGACCACGGCCAGTCAGAGCGCGGCCACCACGGCGGACGCGGCGAAGATCAGCAGGACGCGGCGCTTTACTACTTTGGCGACGCCGAAGGCCCGGCCCCCGATACACTGCTGAAAATCACCCAACTCGCCCCGACCATCCTCAGCCGCCTTGGCGTTGAGGTGCCGGAAAGCATGACGGAAGACAGCTTCCTCACGGCAGGTTAAGGCTTACAGCCTCCGCGCATCCGCGCGGGGGCTATGCACTGAGTGGCGCAAGACCGGCATATCCGGGGCAATTCAATCTGATGACGACAGAATAAATTTCACTGAATAACATCAAAAAGTCCGGTTTGCGGACAAAGTGCCAAAGGACGTTTCCTCTTGATTGTCGGCTTCCGGCCCCAAAGCTGCCGCTTGAATTCGCCCAACACGTTGCGTTGCTGCTCACTCAACCGCGACCGGCGAGGCTGGATTGGTATCGGTTAAGGTCCGAGACAAGGGATAGGCCGGAAGAGACGCTCATCCGTTCACAGAACTCAACCCAGACACCCGCATAGCTGAATTTGGATGCGGCTTAAAAGTATACCCAAATCCAGGATGTACTCTAACCAGTACTGGGAGGTTTCTTTTCGTTTTCGAAAGACCGGGCCAGTTGCTTGACGGAAAAGTCAAAGATGCCTGACGTTTCATAAAAATGTCAGGTGTCACATAGTTCTTCCGCTCAGCAGAAATCGTCGGGCGCTAAAAACCCTTTTTAGGTTCCTGTTCCGTCGTCACCGGCCTCAAAGATCGCGTCCAGCTTTCTCAGAATGTTTGCGACTTCGGTCCGAACATTCTTGAGACGACCGGCCGTCATAGCCTCTCCTCGCCCCGCCAATTCCAACACGACGGCAAGCACAGTGTCTGAATGCCGCATGAGTTCGATGAGATGTTTAGCGGTTGGCGCATATGATCCCGACATCCAGTTCTTGGCTGTGCGTTCGCTTGCCCCGGTCCATCGGATCGCAACCTTTGCTGCACTCCCCGCGCCGCCAAGTTCCTGGGCGAGCGCAGAACGGATCGCCTGTCTGTATTCTGACGCAGAAACACGACCTGCACATTCCCGATGAAACGACTTGCCCTTTTTATGCAACATATTTCGGTCACTCCCTCGCTAAGATCAAAAGAAGAATCGCTAAGTGTTGGTGCGGAAATGCAAATTTGACAATGGAGGGCCATCGCGTTGAATTCGCCAGACGACGATCATGCACAAAATGGCCACCGCAAGGCTGCACAATACATCCGCATGTCAACAGAACATCAGCGTTACTCGACTGAAAACCAATCAGACGCCATTGGTGTTTATGCGGCCGAGCGCGGCTATCAGGTTATCCAGACTTACTCTGATGCAGGTAAAAGCGGTTTGCGGATTAAAGGGCGGGATGGTCTGACACAAATGCTTGAAGACATTCAGGCTGGGAAAACGGATTTTAAAACTGTTCTGGTGTACGACATCAGCCGTTGGGGGCGCTTCCAGGATGCGGATGAAAGCGCCTATTACGAATACATCTGCAAACGTGCAGGCATAGAGATTGAATACTGTGCCGAACAGTTTGAAAACGATGGCAGCCCTGTTTCGACCATTGTGAAGGGTGTCAAACGCGCGATGGCGGGCGAATACAGTCGCGAGCTTTCACAAAAGGTCTTTGCGGGTCAATCACGGCTGATTGAGATGGGTTACCGTCAAGGTGGCCCACCTGGCTTTGGTCTGCGACGGATGCTGATTGATGAGGTGGGTAACCCAAAAGGTGTACTAGCCAGGGGCGAACATAAAAGCATTCAGACGGATCGCGTGGTGCTCGTACCGGGGCCTGTTGATGAAATCAAAGTGGTAAACAAGATTTTCCGCAGCTTTGTAGAGAACAATCAATCCGAGGCAATGATCGCCGCTGAATTGAACGCAAAGGGTATCAAGACTGATCTGGGCCGCAACTGGACACCGTCAGTGGTGCGTCAGATTCTCTCAAATGAAAAATACATTGGTAACAACATCTGGAACCGCCGTTCCTTCAAGCTGAAGAAGCAACACGTGCGTAACAATCCGGACAATTGGGTCCGGTCTGAAGGCGCGTTTGAAGCGATCGTAGATGCAGGACTATTTGCAGCCGCCAAAGCTATTTTTGCTGCAAAGGCACTGCGCTACTCTGACGAAGAAATGTTGGATGGATTACGGGATGCGCTCAAAGCGCATGGCTTTCTATCTGGCATTGTTATCGATGAGGCCAGCGCCTTGCCTTCCAGTGGTGCGTATCAAAGCAGGTTCGGCAGCTTGCTGAGGGCTTATAAATTGGTCGGTTTCACCCCAGACCGGGACTATCGATACATTGAAATCAACAAGCGGCTGCGAAGAATACATGCGGAAATCGTCGAAAGCATCATTGGCGGGATCGAACAGGTTGGCGGGCAAGTCGAACTCGATACAAAAACAAACCATCTGACCATCAATCATGAATTTTCGGCATCTGTCGTCATTGCCAGATGTACGCAAACCGATGCTGGTGCGTATCGGTGGAACATCCGGCTGGATACAGGCCTTTTACCTGACATCACAGTCGTTGTGCGCATGGATCAGACAAACGAAACACCACTGGATTATTATCTGTTGCCGACAGCTGACATGACACGTCCGAAATTACGTCTGTCGGAAAGCAACGGCCTGTCGCTGGACGCTTATCGGTTTGATACCCTCGCGCATTTTTTCGCCCTATCCAGGCGTATTTCAATTCTGGAGGTCGCGTGATGTCTGATACGCCAAAAGAACACACCGAGCTCATTGCAGTGGATGCGATCACGGTGGTCAATCCGCGTATCCGCAATCAAAAGGCCTTTGAAGAGATCGTTGCGAACATCGCTGAGCTTGGCCTTAAACGTCCAATCACCGTTGCAGTGCGCAATAATGAAACAGGTGATGAGCTGACGTATGAGCTGGTCTGTGGCCAGGGGCGTTTGGAAGCCTTCAAGGCTTTGAAGCAAGATAAGATCCCTGCGGTTGTGATCACGGCAAGCTCTGAGGACTGTCTTGTCATGAGCCTTGTCGAAAACCTGGCACGCAGGCAACATCGTTCGCTCGATTTACTGCGGGATATCAAGCGTCTCAAAGACAGTGGATATTCCACAGGTGAGATTGCGGCGAAAACCCATCTTTCGGTCAAATATGTGCATGGTGTCATTCGCCTTTTGGAAAGCAATGAACATCGGCTGTTGCGTGCCGTCGAAAGTGGAAAAATCCCCGTAAGCGTCGCCGTTGATATTGCCGAAGCGGATGATATCGGTGTGCAAACCGTGTTGCGTAAGGCCTATGAAAGCAAGGTTTTGCGCGGAGGCCGCCTTATGGCCGCAAAGCGTTTGGTTGAGGCGCGTGCGCAATATGGCAAGGGGCGCGGCAATTCTGATCCGGGGGCTCGTAAACACCTCTCTGTTGAAACCCTTTTGCGGACCTATCAAAATGATGTCGATAAGAAGAAGATCCTGTTGCGTAAAGCCGGGGCGACGCGCAGCGAAATGCTCTTTCTCACACAATCGCTGAAAACGCTCCTGTCGGACGAGAACTTTGTCACGCTCCTGCGTGCTGAAGGGCTGGCCAATATCCCCAGGACGATTGCAGATCGATTACCCCATATTGAAGGGGCGAAGGCATGAATGATGACCAGGTTGTTGCAGCTGCATTTGAACGTGAGTTGCTACGCATTCCATTTGACCAGATCGCGCCTTTGTATGTTGTATCCGCGCAGATAAAATCGACAAATAAATACAAACGTATCGCCGCCTCTGTCGCGGAAATTGGGCTGGTCGAACCCCTTGTTGTCACGCGTGATCCAAATAACGCAGACCAATACACATTGCTTGACGGACATCTGCGGCTGGACGTGTTGCAGAACCAGGGGGCGACAGAAACACAATGTATCATTTCGACCGATGATGAAGCGTTCACTTATAACAAGCGCATCAGTCGACTGGCGACGATCCAGGAACATAAAATGATCCTGCGCGCTCTGACCCTTGGTGTACCGGAAGAACGCCTGGCAAAAGCGTTGGATGTGAACATCAGGACACTTCAACAGAAAAGGCGTTTGCTGGATGGCATTTGCGGTGAAGCTGCCGAAATGCTGAAGGACAAGCAGATTGCTGTGACGGGGTTCCAGATCCTCAGGAAAATGAAACCCATGCGTCAGATTGAGGCCGCGCAGCTGATGGTGACTATGAATAAATACACCATAAATTATGCCCGATCGCTGCTGGCGGCGACCCCCGATAGTCAGCTGGTCACGGGGGCGACGCCTAAAAAGTTCAAAGGTATTTCCCGGGAACAACTTGATCTGATGGAACGCGAGTCTGCAAATCTGGAGCGCGAAGTTCGCTTGGTCGAGGACAGCTACGGGATCGATCATCTCGATCTTGTTTTGGCACGTGGCTACGTCGCGAAATTGTTAAACAACGAACGGGTCATGAAATATCTTGGTCTGCACCACGAAGAGTTCCTGCCCGAATTTGAGAAGATCACTGAGCGAGAGGTGTTTGCGCCTTTACTTTGCCTGACTGAAGACATGAGCATTGAGGATTGACCATGCGGCGCAAAAAACAATCTGGCAGGGTCATCTAACTCTGATTTGAGAAGTGGATCGCAAACGACGCGCCGGTATTACATGGAAGGCAGGTGATCGTCGCACCATAATTTTCAAGAATGGCCGAAACAATAGCAAGGCCCATACCAGTCCCACCCTGTTCACGCCTGGTGGTGAAAAATGGATTGGTGACGCGTGGGATGTCACCTTCTGCGATGCCTTCACCATTGTCAGACACATGCAGAATACGATCCGCATAAGACAGCTCTAATTCCGATGCACCGTGCGACAGTGCATTCTGTCCCATATGAAGCAAAATCATTGCACCGTGTTCTTCTGATATTGGCAGGATAACCTCAGGGTCGGCCCGGGTGATCACTTTCAAACCATCAATGTTAGGAAGCATCCCTGCCAATTTCCCGGGATCCCCTTCCAGACTGCCCCGCAGTCGTGTCATCTCGCGCAGACGTCCAAGAAGATGGTTCATGCGTTGGCTTTCGGTTTCGATATTTTGCAAAAGCGTATCGCGATCCTGCGCTTTCAATCCGTCAGACTGCAAAAGTTCTGCCGCACCAATCACCGACGTGACAGGCGACTTCAGTTCATGGGTTACATGATCCGTGTAGGTGGCAATCTCTTTTGATCGCCGCATTAAGGTCATTGCCATCGTCGACACACTGTCCCCCAAATCCGCCAATTCCCGCAGACCGTAATGTTGCAGAGGATCGGCGTTTGGGTTTTTTCCGGCAGCAATTGCACGGGATCTGTCACGCAAGGCATAAACAGGCCGTGAAATCAACCGCAACAGCAATAACCCGACAAAAGTGGCCGATAAGACAGTCGCGATCAGCATCGTCAAAAGCGCATATCTTTCGCCAAACAGGAACTTGCCAAGGTTCAGGGGCGTGCGTGAAAGGTATATCGCGCCTATGACACGATCATCTACAATAACCGGATAGGTCACAAACACACGAAACCCTGTGTCGCGGCTTAAAGATGAAAATGCATGTCGTTCGTAATCCTGTGTCCGCGCGCGCAGAATTGCACCGACCTCACCGTTCAATGCAGTCTGAACTTCGGGAAGTGCCGCCAACGACCTGGCTGTTTCCGTGTTCAGGTTTCGCCCCTGATGATCAAGAAGAACCATACCTGCAAGGGTGGTCTTCCGGGCCCCCCGGGCAATGCTGACAAGGTTCTCTGCCACAGTCAGGTGACGCGGATCGGGTGGCGTCGCAATGACATCGCCGTCCGGGCGCGGTGGGGCAATATCATCCTGGCGCACATTCAGTTGCGATCGCGCCGGATGCAGGTTGGCGTTCCAGTGTTCCTTCTGATCTTCAGTCAGCTCGACGCCGACCAGCGGGCCATCTTCCCGTCTGAATTCCCGGGCATAAATTTGCGCATAAATAGCCCCCTGCTGGATCAGGGACTGTTCTGTTTCACGGACAAACTGGTTTGATGTCAAACGCACTGACAACATCGCGAGCAGTGGAATTGAGATCAAAATCACGCAGACTGCGGCGATCACCATCGCGATAGACGGGCGCCATTTTTTGCGAATGTTATTCACAACTGCATGCCCCAAGTTTCACCCCTACGCCATGCACTGTCACGACAATATCGTGGCAGCCCAGATCGGCAGCCTTGTGACGGATATTGCGTAAATGACTGTCAATCGTTCGACCGGACAGCGCGTTGTTTCCGGCCAGTTGATTGCGATCCAGGACATGTTCCGGGTGGGACAACAGGATCTTTAGTAATGAAAACTCAGTTGCCGTCAGATTTAACTCCTGGTCCAGGATACGACAGCTGTGCCGCGTGCTGTCCATGCTGAGAACGCCATGCTGCAATGATGGGTTCTGCTGTGGTTTGCCCCGTGCCAGAATGGCTTTGATGCGCAAAACAAGTTCGCGGGGGCTGAAAGGTTTGGAGACGAAATCATCCGCCCCCAGCTGAAACCCTGAGACGCGATCAATCTCATCATTCTGGGCGGTCAGAAACAGGATAGGCACATTTGATTTTGCCCTGATCTGTCGGCAACATTCAAACCCATCCATCTGTGGCATGCCAATATCCAACACAACAAGGCCAATGTTTTCGCGCCCGATATGGGTCAACGCAATCTGACCATTAGCAGCTTCGATCGTTTCAAAACCAGCCGCCTCTGCAGCGATGCGCACATTGATGCGGATTTTGGGTTCATCATCGACAATAAGGATACGTGTTTTCATACTTTCTGTTTGGCAATCCAGGCCAGATTTGTCCAGCGCGCTATACATTTATACGATCCTCCTGCGGAAACCTAACAAGGTCATTGCCGCCAGGATCAGAAATCCCTGAATTGCTTCAGGCTCCGGCGAAGAAGACCCGGCAAAAGCCTGCGATGTGGTCTGGGCCTGGTTCGACATGCCTGACACCTGCGGCAGGGGAACGCTTGCCGGGGTTGCAGTCTGACCTGTGGTGTTCACAACAGTTTCAGAGACAGCAACGAAGGATGTGTTTTTCGTTTGCAACGAAAATTCCAGACCCAATTCGGTGATTTCCCTGTCGGCCGCCTCAGGATTTGATCCCACCGCCACCATGCGGGTCAGATCTGAAATCCGGTTGCGCGCCCAGATCAAAGGCAAGGCCGCTTCATCTGCGGTATCTGTCAGTGTCAGATCAACAGGCATTTCTGCCATATGACCGTTGACCAGACCTTTCAGCGTGACCCGCGCATCGGATGCCCCGTTGTGACGGGCATAGATACGCAGATTGTTGCCAGCAAACAGATCAGGAATGCGTGCAGGCGTGACACCGTGCACCTCAAGATCACCCCAATCAATTGTGATATCAGTCAGCAGTGGCGATTTCAGATCAGCGGCTAAAGCCTCTGCAACTTCAGTGGCATCTTCATCAACGCTGACATAGCGGGCATATCCACGCCCTTCATCGGCCATGGCGTCCAGCAAATAGCGGTTCACGGAATTGCCAACACCAAAGGCATAGATGCGTGCTGCACCAATTTGTTGGTTAATGGTGCGCAGAACACTGGCTTCATCCCCTATGTATCCATCGCTTAAAAACACAACAATGCGCATGGTGTCCGCCGGCTGTTCGGTGCTGAAAGCCGTGCGAATAGCGTTGTCAATTTCGGTGCCGCCACCTGTGCGCAGACCATCAACATAGCTGCGTGCCCGGCGAATGTTGCTGCGCGTTGCCTGGGTTGAACCGTTGGAGAACCTTTGCGCTGTATTGGCAAAAGGAATGATGCGAAAATAGTCATCAGGGCGCAGGTTCTTAAGGGCCGCATCCATAAACACTTTGCTTGCATTCATGGGATCCCCGCCCATCGACCCGGATGTATCCAGCACGAACACCAGTTCACGCGGTGTGATCATGGCGTCATTCGGAACAGCCGGTGGTTCAATCATCAGCGACACAAAACCGCCACGGGCATCCTGATGTGACAGGCTTGCAGCTTCCAGGGTCTCCCCCCCAAGGGTGAACCGGATCACCAGATCGCGATTGTCCAGAACTTTACCGTCGGCAAACCGGGCGTTTAAACCTGTGTCATTTTCCCGGATCGCCAACGGGTGTGTATCACTGCCAAACCCTGCGATGGACAGGCCGCTGATCAGGTTCAGATCAAGAGAGACACGCTCGGGGGAAAAGCTGTCAGGCAGGTCAATACCCGCCACTGCAGGATAAGCGGGTACATCACTGATCGTCCAGCTGTTTGCAGGCTTTGGCGCTTCATCCGGCAGGTCGTCAGACGCGACATCTGCCAGTTGTACGTCATAGCCTTCATAACGCGGCCCAACGATCATGGGGATGACCAGTTCATATTGCGCATCAATTTTCGGGATCATCTGCACATAGCGAAGAGTCACATCAATCGGCTGCCCGGGCATGAGGTTTGCGATGCGTTGCGTGAACATATTCGGGCGATGCTGCGTCAGCAAAGCTGCGGCTTTACCCTCTTGCGCGGCCTGTTCAAATTCGGCCACCGCAACCTCTTTTTCACGTATCACGGCCTGAATGATCTCATCCCTGACACGCATTTCCATTCCGTAAATTGCAGCATGCTGGTTCAGCGGGAACAGATATTCTGCTTCCAGTGGCATCTGTCCATCGTTGAGAAAGCTTTGGGTGATCTCCACCGTGGCCATATCACCTTCGATATTTACGCTGATCTGGCTGTCAAGCATGGGCAGATCGTAAGATACACCATTCGCCTGCGCGATGACGCGTCCGGCGATATCTTCGGTTTCTGTGGCCCAGGCCGCAGCCACAGTGCTGATTGAAAACAGGGGGATTAAAAGGAAAGAAAGTCGCATGATGGTCCTCATGTTGGTTACAGGTCAAGGGCTGCCAAAGCAGCGTTTTCAAAGGAAACCCGGTCTTGTTCCGGAAGGGATTTCAGGGTGACGCGCTGGATCGACTGCCAGCTTCGGGAAGATCCATTAAGCCAGCTCCAGACGGCTTCACCAACGCTGGCCGTCTGCTGACCGTCAGCGGAAACAAAGCTGACAGCGACAGTCCAGATTTGCCCGTCCGGGCCCGTTGCCTCATAGACAGAGGTCGGAAGCGGGTCATATGTGGTGCCCTGAAACTTCACACTAAACCCCATGCCCAACAGACAGGCCTCGGGCGAGTGAAGGTGGCGTAAAGGCGACGTCGTGCGCACAACATTCACCCCCATCGGGCCGTATTGCACCTTCTGGGCGTGCCCGCCGTAAGCCGTGAAATACTGCTGTTCTGTAGGGCTCAGGGCAATTGGGTTTGCCCGTGCACCAAGCAATTGCATCGGCAGGCGTGCGGGGGCGACAGGCGCAGACAAATCCATGGGGCGCTTGGGTGCATTTACAATTGCAAGGGCGGCCAGCACTGCCATTACCGTTACTGGTACCCGCAGTGCTTTTGGAAGGTTTGTGACCGGCTTTCTGATCTGGGGCAGGGGTCTTGTTTTTGGACGATAGAACATCAGAACGGGTGCAGCCGTGAACACCAGCGTGAACAATCCGATTGCACTGTGAAGCATGGGTTCCATGGTGTCGACACCAAGCCCAAGCCCCCCTGCCAACAGGCTGATCCGCAAGGCATTCCCAATGATGCTTAGCCCGACAATGATCACACCACCCAATATCGCCCGCATGAAATATGGACGGTAAATGATGTTCAGAAACGTCCAGAGGCTGACCAGCAACAGCAGTCCGGTGGCACCCGAACAGGGCAGGTCCACCATCACATCAACGCCGTTTAATTGCAGCCGGACACCTTCACAGATCAGATCTGCAAACACCGGAGACATCATCTGGCAGGCGATCTCTGCTGAGATCATCTGCAGGGGAAACCCGGCAACACGCTGCAAAATCGGTGCCAATGGCAGAGCAAACAGAAAGAAAATCGCCATCCATCCCGGCGAAAGCGCAATTTTGCGACTGTCGAGCCGCAATACCGCAGCAATCGCGAAGACATCCAGAGACAAGGCAAGTGAGCTTAGTATGTTGATGGCCAGGAATTGCCCCGTCAGGCGAATGACCGCAGCGACCAAAAACAGTATGAACACGCGCCCGGCAACAGATGTGCCTCTGGCAGGGCCGCTTTTTACCGACAGTCCGGTCAATCCCAAAAGCACGATACAATACACTGCACCGTAAGATTGATAAGACGGATCACGCCAGCTTGTGACAAGCCAACGCAGGGGCTCAAAGGCCAACATCACTGATGCAGTGGTCAGGCCAATCCAGAGAAATTTATCATGTGTCTGTTCCATATCACCTGATCGCAAAGCAAAGTGCAGAGGATCAGTGCAGGTTGTGCAGAATTTGTGCAGAGCAGCCGATATTGAGTGAAAAAAAATCCGCCAAAACAAATCAATGTTTGGCGGATTTAGTTTCAACAGAATAACAGGAAAATGGTTAAATTAACTTTTGATATTGTGTTTTACTTCTTTGCTGGCTTAGCGGCAGCGCGCTGGGCACGTGCTGCATGGCTGTCTTTTTCCACTTTTCCCTCATTTTGTTTCGCATTGGCTGCTTGAATACGAGCAGCTGCGGATTTGGTCATTGGGTTGGTTCTTTTGGTCATTTTGTACCTTCTCAGAATTATCATGCAGCGTAATATGCCGCAGGGTTAACGATTTCGGGAACGATCCGATGCCTGGCTGACCTGTTTGGTTTCATCCAGGCGGGGGTGTATGGCGCGTTCCCTACGGCGTTTTCCCATGAAGATGTGCAGGCGACCTGAGTAAGATGTGCAGATTTTGTGCAAATCTTACTTAGCCCGGCCTGATTGAATGCACTGCAAGGCGGTGAGCAACACTCTGGCGCGCCGCAGGAAATACGCTTTAATCACGGGCAAAATAGTCAACAAAAGAAGCTCGTTTCTCTGCGGCAGGATCAGATCAGAACTGCCCGTTTGAGGTCCACAGAGTTTGCCCCTCATACAACTGGCTTCCGTCGTGCCCCGAGGGTTCTATCAGTTTCACATTCAGGGTTTCCTGCGAAAACGTATAGTCCCATGTTTCGATCAGGCCGGGGCCACGGCTTTTAAGCCGTTGCGATATCCATTGAACTCTGTCTGTTCCAACGTGAAATGCAAGTACAACAAGCGGCACGGTTCCCGCAGCTTGCCGTTAAAGCTTCCGATAAAGACGTTCTGCTGCAGGTTGCCCCTGCGCTACAGTCGTGGGGGCGATGCGAAAATTCTGGGCTGCCGTCAGATCCCAAATATCTCTCTCAGACGGGACAGGCGTTGCATGGCGTTATACTGCCAGCCCGGCTGATAATTCTGGTGAAAAGCACTCCCGCCTGTCAGTTCCAGAAACAGGCGTTCCTGCAAAGCCGCAAAATGGTCCCCGGACCCATCCAGGGCATGACTTTTGTAAAGGTTCAGCCAGGTCAGGTTTTCGATCTCTGTCACTGGAAGAAGGGTTTCAATCTGTGTCTTACCAATATCAAGGCGTTCCAGCGCAGGAAGCGTTGTAAGCGGCGAAATATCAGAAACCCAGGTGTCATGAAGATAAACCAGTTTCAGATTGGGCAAACCCTCCAGGGGGCTGAGGTCAGATACCCGCGTCATATTCACATCAAGCTGTTCAAGCGTTGTGTTTCCTTCCAACCCGGACAGATCGCTCAGGCTGGTGTCGCGCGCGTTCAGATATCTGAGGTTGGGAACGTCACCGATATTCGGAGGCAGTTTGCGCAGTTCAGTCAGACCGTCCAGGGTAACACTGTTGGTTCCGGCAGAAATGACATCTGCAACCCGCTGTTCTGCGACCACAAGTTGCTGGTTCGCGGTTCTCAGAAGTTTGTACTGCCAGGCGCCTGATGTGACCGAGGCAACAATCAGGAATAATAGAAATTTCTTCATAGGGTGTGTGGGTACCCAGCGAATGCGGCCAATTTGTGACTGCGCATGTGATGCCGACAGGAGGCGCTTCGCAGCCTTCAGGTTTCCCGCAGCGGGGTTCTTTGTAACAATATCACCGACAGCGCCGTCTGTTCCCGGCAGTTTTCTCTCAAAGACGGGTTTTCCGTCGAATCAAATGAGGAGACGGATCATGTCTGCACATACGCAAACTGCCGCGACCCGGAACTGGTCGCCGCTTTATTTCCTCGCTGCGCTGGGCGCGGGCGGGTTGTCTGTGACGTTTTTCATGTATCTCATGTTCTGGGTGCCCCATCCTGATGCGCCGGTGCCGGTGTTTGAAGATCTGATGTCCTTCTTCGCCACATCCGGCGCGGCGGGCAAGTTCACCGTTGTCTTTGCCATGGCCGGGATCGCGGTGATGACTGCGCTGCATATCTCGCTGATGGTGTTTAACCTGCGTCAGCTGGCAGCCTTTAAGAAATCCACCGCTTACAGCGCGCTGATGGGCACGAATGCCGAAACACAGCTGCTGGCCGCCCCCCTGGCTGCGGCCATGACGATTAACGCAGGCTTCATCGCTGGTCTGGTCTTTGTGCCGGGATTGTGGAGCATCGTGGAATATCTTTTCCCGCTGGCGCTGATCGCCTTTGTCCTGGTCGGGATCTGGTCTTTCAGACTGCTCGGCGCATTTCTGGCCCGCATCTTCTCTGAGGGCGGTTTCAATCACAAAGCCAACAATTCCTTCGCGCAGATCCTCGCCTCTTTCACCCTGTCCATGGTGGCCGTCGGCATGGCCGCGCCTGCTGCGATGTCTGAAACCCCATGGATCGTGGCTGCGTCCCTGACCCTGTCCAGCTTTATGATGATGACCACCGTGATCGTCGCCGCTGTCGCCCTGGTTCTGGCCGTGCGTTCGATCCTGGAACACGGCATCGCGGAAGAGGCCGCACCGACCCTGATGGTCATCGTGCCCCTGCTGACCGTCATCGGCATTGCCCTGCTGCGCATTGATCACGGGTTGCATACCACTTTTGACGTGCATGCGGCCAAAGGCGCGACCTTCCTGATGCTGACCCGCATCCTCGCGGTGCAGATCCTCTTTCTGATGCTGGGCATGGCTGTGTTGAAACGCATCAACTACAGCGCAAAATTCATGACATCCGAAGGCAAGCGCTCCGCCGGTTCCTACGCCCTGGTCTGTCCCGGTGTCGCGCTGTCTGTGATGCTGCATTTCTGGGTGAACAAGGGCCTGGTTGCCAATGGCGTGATCGAGAAATTCTCAACCGTTTACTGGATCGCCAACACACCGGCCCTGATCGCACAACTCGCGATGATCGCGCTGGTGGTGAAACTGCATCGCCTGCATTTCGTCAAAGGATCCATGACAGGCGCGGCAATGCCCGCCGAATAAACCCCGAGATTTCTGTGTCCCAACTGGCTGGCGGGCACAGAAATGCCGTCGCGACGGCGCCCCGGTTCGCATCTGCGGGCCGGGGTTTTATTTTTCGGGGTTATCTGACCGCGTTGAAAGTAAACAGTTTCTGCCCGTCGATTTCATAGCCATTAATCAGTTCCGCCGCGCGATCTGACACCAGCCAGGCTTCAAGCCGCGCGGCTGTCATCGCCTCCACATGGTCATGCAGCTCGGGGCTGACCTTCAGATAAGCGTATTGGTTGAACAGCGCTTCATCGCCCTCAAAAATCACCATCAGCCCGTCTTTGTTGCCAAAATTCAGCCAGCTCGCGCGATCCGTCAGAATATACGCACCCATGCCCGCCGCCGTGTTCAGCGCCGCGCCCATGCCGGAACCGGTCGCACGATACCAGTCTGCATTCACCGGGTTCATGCCCGCCGCCTCCCAGAGGTTCAGCTCGCGTTTATGCGTTCCGCTGTCATCCCCGCGCGACACAAAAGGCGCAGTGCCACCAGATATAGCCCAGAGCGCGTCCCGAATGCTCGTCGCCTGACCAGCATGTGCCGGATCGGCCAGCGGCCCCACCAGAATGAAATCATTATACATGATTTCGCGCCGGGCGGTGCTGTATCCGGCCTCAACAAAGGCTTCTTCCGCCGCACGCGAATGCACAAGGATTGCATCCACATCCCCGGCCTCACCCAGACGCAGGGCCTGGCCGGTGCCAACCACCAGCAGCTGCACTTCAATGCCGGTGTCTTCCGTCAAAGCAGGCAAAAGAATATCCGACAGGCCCGAATTGTGAAAAGACGTCGTGACCGCCAGTTTCATGTCATCTGCAAATGCAGGTGCCGCCAGAAAAACGGCGGCGAGAGAAGCAAAAATGCTGCGCTTCATTCCAGAATGTCTCCGTTAAGGAAGGCCCGTGCCTCGGGCGTTGTCGCACTGGTAAAAAACACATCGGCCGGGCTGTGTTCAATAAGTCGGCCGCGATTCATGAACAGCATATCCCGCGCCAGGCGTTTTGCCTGACCAATGCTATGCGTGCTCATAATGATGCCTGTGCCACGACCCGCAGCTGCCTGCAACAGGGTTTCGATTTCGCGGGTTGATGCGCCGTCCAGATTGGCGCAGGGTTCATCCAGAAACAGCACTTGCGGATCGCGGATCAGGGCGCGCGCAAGCGCCAGTTTCTGCTTTTCACCACCAGACAGCCGCGTCGCCCGCTGCCCTTCCTGGCCCGCCAGGCCAATCATCGCACATGCTTCTTCCGCATGTTTCCGGGCCGTGGCCTTTGCAACACCCGCCAGACGCAAGGGATACATCAGGTTTTCCAGCACAGACCGTCGCATGATCACCGGTGTCTGAAACACAAAACTTTGCGCAGCCCGTGCCGTTTCTTCATCCGCGGCCCAGCTCACGGTGCCACCGGACAGCCGTTCAATCCCGTGCATCATGCGCAACAGCGTGGTCTTACCCGCACCATTTGGCCCCATCAGGATCGTCACGCCGTCGCCCGTCAGGTCCAGATCAACCGGCCCGGCCAGCATCTTGCCGCGTCGTTTCACAAAGGCTCCGTCAAGGCGCAGAGGCAGAATAGAGCTTACCATCGTCCTGCCCTTTCGGTGCCTGTCAGCCAGTGGATCGTCAGGTTTACCGTCACCGCCAGCCCGATCAGCACCATGCCAAGACCCAGGGCCATGGCGAAATCACCCTTGCCGGTTTCCAGCGCAATCGCGGTCGTCAGAACACGGGTCGCATTGTCAATATTACCGCCCACCACCATGATCGCACCGACCTCGCCAATCGCGCGGCCAAAGCCCGCAAGCGCGGCCGTCAACAGTGTGCGCCGCCCGTCCCACAGCAGCGTCCGGACGCGCTGAAAAATGCTGGTGTTCAGGGAAATCAGCAGATCGTGATATTCGCTCCACAATTCCCGCAGCGCCTGATGGGTGATGGATGCAATCAGGGGCGTGATGATGATCACCTGGGCGATCACCATGGCGGTGGGCGTGAACAGCAGGTTCAGCACCCCAAACGGGCCACTGCGCGACAGCATCAGATAAACGATCAGCCCCACCACCACCGGCGGCAGCCCCATCAGGGAATTGAGCAGGGCAATCACAAAGCGTCGCGCCCAAAAGCGCCGCAGCACCAGAAGGGCGCCCAGAGGCATGGCAATCACACAGGCGATCAAGAGGGCCGTTAGCGTGACACGCAAAGACCGCAGCGTGATCTCCCAGAGATCCGCATCAAAGCTGATCAACAGCCAGGCCGCCGCCTGCAATCCTTCCCAGATGTCACTCATGAATCATCGCGCCCTTTCGCACTCAGGCTGCTTTAGCCTGAAACAGGCGGGTCGCGAAAGCAACAAGGCGACAGTGCTGTGCGGATTTGCGAAGGTCAGAAGGGTTAACCCCCTCTGAATCCCCCGCTCCCCGCGTATGCATAAGTTGTGCATAGGAAGTGCATATGTTGTGCATGCCATATTCACGCAAATTCGCTTGTTTCAACCGCTCACAGCCCTGTGTGCATGCGTGAACAGACCTCACGGTTCTGTGTCTTGAAGGTGATCTGAAGCACCCCCAAATCAATCACATCGGAAGCAACAAGACTTCCACCGAAATGAAACAACACCCAGACCCTTGAAAGGTTAACGCTATGAAAACTGTAATCGCATCCATCCTCGCCCTGACTGTTGCTGCTCCTGCTTTTGCGGGCGCCAAAGATGTTGAGGCACATTTCGCCCAGGACAACACCGGTATTGAAAGCGTTGTTGTTGAACGCTCAAGCCCGGTCACCGCAGAAGCCGTTGAAATCTTTGCGGATCTGGCGCTTGAAGCTGGCACAGGCATCGAAACACAAGCCAACCCATCCGTCGGTGCAACCCTGTCCTCTAAGGGCGGCGTGAACCCGGTAGCAGCCGCATGGTTCGCAGGCCAGCTGGCATCTGAGGATGCATCTGACCGGTAAGGTTAAAAGTTAATAACACGCTGCAAATAGAACCCCGGGGCCTTGCTTCGGGGTTTTAGCTTGCCAGCATCCGCAAGCCCTGGGTCGCATCTGCCCGAACCGCCAGCCGTAACCCCGGTTCATCCCCGGCCCTTAAAGCCGCAATAATCAGCCGGTGATTTGCCGGAGGTTCCGCCCGTCTCAACCGTCCATACAGCGCCCGCATCGTCGGCCCCATTTGCAGCCAGACAGTTTCTGTCATGGCCAGCATAGCAGGCGCATGTGCCCGTAAATAAAGGGTTCTGTGGAATTCAAGGTTGGTGCGGATATAGGCCACGGCATCCTGTTTTACGACGGCTTCTGCGACGGAAGAATTGATCATCTGCAGCCGGTCAATCAGTGCCATATGCGCGCGGGGCAGGGCGCGTGATGCCAGTTCAGGTTCCAGCAATGCCCGCAAAGCCGCCAGTTCTTCGATCCGGTCATTGGACAGGGTTGGTGTGGAAAAGCGCCCCGATGCCGAAACAGTTAACGCGCCTTCCGCAGACAGCCTGCGCAAAGCTTCCCGCGCGGGTGTCATGGATACATTCCATTTTGCCGCAAGCCCCCGCACGGTCAGGGCTTCGCCCGGGCCAAGTTCACCATGCATGATCTGTGTACGCAGGTTGCGATACAGCAGATCATGGGTCGCGGAATGTGTGTCTGAGGTTTTGACGGTGCTTTGCATATCAGACTGTGATCACAAAAGATGTGTCCGGGTCAAGGGATGTTCAGAATTGCCAGGCGTGCAGTTGATTGCCGTTTTCACGCAACCAGGCACGGGGGGCTTCATAACCCGGGCAAATCTGATCAACCAGTTTCCAGAATGCTTGAGAGTGGTTCATTTCACGCAGGTGGGCAACTTCATGGGCAGCAACGTAATCCAGAACGTCCGGTGGGGCCATTATCAGACGCCATGAATACATGAGCTTCCCCTGGGATGAACAGGACCCCCAGCGAGACCGTGTGTCACGCAGTTGAATTGCGCTGTAATCGGTGCCAAGAGCTGCGGCATAATGATCAGAGGCCGCAATAAGGCGGTCACGGGCCAACAGCTTCAGAAGTGCGGCAAGCTTTTTTGCTGCGGTCTCTGCCGCGCCGGGCGTCTCAAATTGGCCGTCCGTCAGTTTTGCCACACGCCCTTTGCCAGCCACGACCGGATACAGTTCCCCCTGATACAGCAGCTGTCCCCCGATAACGGGTGCCTGCAGGTCAGGTTGCGCCGCCAGTTGCTTTCGGATCCAGGGGGCCTTTTCTTCGGCAAAGGCGCGGGCCTCAGCTTCCTTCAGGCGTTTGGGGACAGACAGGGTCACCCGTCCATCGAGGCGCGACACACGCAGGGTCATCCGCCGGGCGCGGGCATTGCGTTTCAGGTCAATCTTAACAGGGGGATCACCGGGCAGGATCATGTGCCCATGCTCCGGAAGAATTCGGTCAGCAGGCGCGCGGTTTCTTCTGGTTCTTCCTCCGGCAGGAAGTGACCGCAGGGCAGGGGCGCGCCGCGCACATTTTGTGCGACGTCTTCCCAGGTACTGATGACATCATAAAGCTTTGCGACCAATCCTTTTGCCCCCCAGAGCGCCAGCAAAGGCTGTTGCAGCTTACCGCCGACTGCGCGGCCATCATGTTGCAGGTCAATTGTAGCGGATGCGCGGTAATCTTCGCAGCTGGCTGCAATCATTTCAGGGGTAAAGCAGCGTTCATACTCTGCCAGGGCTTCCGGGGTGAAAGCCGCATCATTGCCCTTGCTCCAGGCGTGCAGTTTGCTTTTCAGATAAAAGGCAGGATCTGCGCCGATCAGTTTCTCGGGCAGGGGCGCGGGCTGGATCAGGAAGAACCAGTGATAATAACCGCTGGCAAATTCCATATTGGTGTTGTTGTACATATGTGCGGTTGGGGCGATATCCAGAACCGCCAGTGCGCGCACAGCATCCGGATAATCCCGCGCCATGCGATGGGCTACACGTGCGCCACGATCGTGACCTGCGAGAAAGAAACTTTCATGACCCAGCTGACGCATCAGGGCGATCTGATCTTCGCCCATGGTACGTTTGGAATAGGGGCTGTGATTTGAATCACTGTCAGGTTTGTCAGAATCGCCATAGCCACGCAGATCTGCCAGAACCACATGAAACCCGGCAGCCACCAGTTTCGGGGCGACTTTGTGCCAGCAAGTATGGGTTTGCGGATAGCCGTGCAAAAGCAACACTGCCGGACCTTCACCGGCCGTTCGTACACGCAGGCTGACACCTGTGGAAACTTCGATGGCCTGATCGGTGAAGCCTGCAAACATTACATTCGTCTTTTTGTTGATTTTTGCCAGTTTACAGGGTCGACGGACCGCCTGCAACCTGGACAACGCGCCAAACCGCTGCAAATTTGCAAGCTTTACGGAAAAGCCTTTGACCTTTATCCTCGCTTGTGGCAGTTCATCGCGACTCTCTTAAGCAGACTCGCAGAGCGAAGGGAAAATTGATGCCCAAAGAAGAATGGGGTGTAAAACGTCTTTGCCCGACCACCGGGAAGCGTTTTTACGATCTGAACAAAAATCCGCCCGTCAGTCCTTATACTGGCGAAGCAGTTAATATCGATACCTCTGGTAAAACCCGCAGCCTGTCTGCGGATAAAGCCGAGACAAAAGAAGAAGATCTGGTCGATGACGCAGATGTTGTTCTTGAAGATGATGAAGACGTAAGCACCGATGTAGATCTGGGTGATGACGTGCTGGACGATGAAGATGACAGCAATGTTTCCCTGGATGAGATTGCTGATGTTCCATCTGACGACGAAGAAAACTGATTATAATACCGGGCCTTGTGGCTGGTAGAAAAAAATCTGAAAAAAATGCGTCGGGGCAGCGAAATCCGCTTGAACTGCCCGGACGAACCTTCTAGATACCGGCACACAGATTCAGATCTGATTGCCAGTATCTGAAGATGGGGCCTTAGCTCAGCTGGGAGAGCGCCTGCATGGCATGCAGGAGGTCAGCGGTTCGATCCCGCTAGGCTCCACCAATTACTACATCCAGCCTTATAATAAAATATCTTAACGAAATCTGCGCGTTCCATATGGGATAGAGATTTCACGAGCTATCTCTGTTCAGGTTTTAGCCTTCCCTCGACCTGTTGGCATATTCAGCGGGTGTCAGGCCAGCGGGGCTTGTGTGGGGGCGAGATGTATCAGTACAAGAGGCTGATGGCCGTTGTAAGCTGACAGAGATTATTTCAGTAACCGGATATCGCCGCGCGCAATGACCTCTTTGTCATCTGGGTGCTGGAGCTGGTCGGGGATCAGCTTGTGACCCGGGAGGTGATCGCCCGCCGCCGCATTAAGTTTGCCGAACAGGACCGGCTGCTGGCCGATGTCTTCCGCCGTTATCATGTGGTGCGCTGCGCCATTGATCAGACCGGCATGGGCGAAAAGCCGGTGGAAGACGCGAAAGCCAATCACGGCGAAGAGCGTGTGGATGGGGTGCTCTTCAGTGCCAGCAGCAAACTTGATCTTGCCACCGGACTGAAGCAGAGCCTGCAGGACCGTCAGACGCTGATCCCGGCAGGCGATCCCAACATGCGTGCGGATCTGCATGCAATCAAATCCATGACCGGCCCGACCGGCATCCGCCGCCTTGTGGCCGATGGTGACAGCGACGGTCACGCAGACCGCTTCTGGGCGCTCTCGCTCGCGGTGGGTGCATCCGAGACAACCTATCAGCCCTATTGGACTTGCCACGTTTAAGTTCCGATCCTTGTGCTCATTTATGCGGCCTTTCTTTCGAATGCCAAGGGGCTTTTGTA
>NZ_PWAA01000009.1 GCF_003031585.1 Thalassobius sp. I31.1 | reverse complement strand
CTCAATGCCGATCCGGTGGATCAGCTGCATCATATTATCAACGCTGACGAAGGGAACCATCGCCAGTTCGGACGGAGAAGTATTGGTCATTTTCAGGAACTCTTATCGAAGGTTTAACCAAAGATCGCAGTGGGCAGCCACAGGGCAATCTGGGGAATGAAGGTTGTCAGGATCAGGGTCGGCAGCCAGGCAAAGGCGATCATCAGCAGGGTTGGCTTGATCATCTTGTTCACCGGCGTTTCAGTCACCCGCGCACCCAGATACAAAAGCGGCGCAGTCGGTGGCGTGATATTAGCCATGCCAAGGTTCACACCCAGAACGGCCGCGAAATGCACCGGATCCATACCCACACTTTGCACAATCGGCAAAAGCAGCGGGGCAGACAAAAGCAGGCCGGAAATATCATCCATCAGCATGCCGATCAGGATCATCACAAGGTTCACCATCAGAAGAATGATGATCGGATTGTCAGACACGGAATAGATCAGATCTTTCGCCATGGCCGGGATGTTTTCAAACACCAGGAACTGACTGACGATCAGCACCATAAAGACCATCATCATGACAACGCCAATGGTCGTGCCCGCATAGCGCAGGGTTGGGAAAAAGTTTTCTTTTGTCAGCCCCTTATAGACGAAAAAGCCAATCGGGATCGCATAGACAACGGCCACGCCTGCGGCTTCGGTCGGGGTCATAAAACCACCGTAGATGCCGCCCAGAATGATCACGGGCATCATCAGGGCCGGCATTGCCTTCAGGCCACGTGCACGGAATTCAACACTGAAATTGCCATCCACGCGACCGATTTTCAGATCTTTGACTTTGCGCAGCATGACGAAATTCACAATACACAGCATCACGATCAGAATCAGCCCTGGCACAACTGTCGCAAGGAAACATTTCAGAACTGATTGCTGGGTCGTCCAGGCATAGAGGATCTGGGACGAACTGGGTGGGATCAACAGGCCAAGCGGGCTGGCGGATACGATCAGGGCGGCGGCCATACCTTCGGGGTAATTGGCTTTGCGCAGATGCGGCATCATGATCGACCCAATGCAGGTCAGCGTCGCGGCAGCAGACCCGGAAATCGCACCGAAAATACCGCTGGCGACCACCGCAGCGGCACTAAGGCCTCCGCGAATATGGCCAACCATCAGTTCCGCCAGCGACACCAGAGGGGCGGCAATGCGGCCGCGTTCCATGATGGCACCGGCCAGGATAAACAGCGGGATCGCCAGCAACACAAGCGAGCTGACCTTCCAGTGACCGGTGGGCATAAAGCCCGACACATCATGCCCGCCAAAGACGGAAATAAAGATCAGGACGCCACCAAAGGCCAGGGGAACGCTGACACCGATCAGCAGCAGCACACAGATAAGAATGAGACTTCCGAGGATAATCACGTCAGATCCTTTCGATAGATTGGGGGAAAGGTGGCTTAGCCAGCCTCAGAACTTGTCACGTCGCCAGTCTTTTCAGATGGGCCGGATTTCCACAGCGCCCAGAGATGCAGCGCGCTGTAAAAGGCCATCATGGCAAAGCCAACAAAAATCGCGATACGGGGCACAAGGAAGGGGATCCGCAGGGCAATTGTCGTGCGCCAGCGCGGATAACTGTCGATTTCATCAATCAGCATCAAAAGCGCCCAGTAAATCAGGAAACAGGTCACGAACAGCTCAATCGCGCCAATGATCAGGGCCCGGACATGGGCCTTTTTCGGGTCGGTGATGACATAGGACAGCAGATCCGCCGTCACATGTGATCCGTCATGGGTGGCGACGGCGCTGCCGACAAAATACATCCAGAAACAGATGATCAGCAGCCATTCTTCATAGGCGAACAGATCAGCGTTCAACACATAGCGGAAGATCACCACAAAAAAGAAGGTCACAGCCATAATCAGGCAGCTGAACACGAGAAACCAGGTTTTGACCTTGATCATCCGGTCTACAAACCGCGCCAGGCCTTGCGACAGATGGGGATGCAGATCCTGCATGGGGCCGTCCTTCTTTCAGAAACATAACAGAAGAGAGGCAGGCGACCAGAATACAGGCCGCCTGCGAAAGAAATCTATTGATTACATGTCGTTTTTCAGGGCGTCGATCACGTCCTGGCCTACGATTTCTGCAATCTGTGGCCAGACATCGCTGCGCACTTTATCGGCAATCGCAGCGCGTTCTTCCGCACTCATTTCCAGAACTTCATATCCCATTTCGGTCAACTTCCCGAGGTAGGATGATTCATTGTTACGGCCCCATGCGGCGTAATCCGTGGCGGCCTTATCAAAAGCTGCCTGAACAACGGTCTGCTGTTCTTCGGTCATCTCATTCCAGGTATCAAGCGACGCGTAATATGTGGTGATCTCAACAACCGCGTTATACGGCAGATAGGCAGCACCAACGTTAGACGTTGCAAAGGCGCTATAGGCCAGTTGCGCTGTGCAGCAGATCGCGCCGTCAACAGTGCCGGACTGGATCGCCGGGAAGATTTCACCCCAGTTCATGGTGGTCGCGTTGAAACCGATGGCTTCGACTGTGGCTTTGATCACCTGTGAGCTCCAGACACGGATGTTCATGTCTTTGTCGCCGGTGCCGGCTGCATCTTCAGGAATGCTGTTGGCAACAACGCCGACAAAACCTTCGGGGGCGTTCGCCAGCAGGTGCAGGTCAAGCGCGGCCAGACGTTCAGCAAAAATGGTGTTAAACGCAGAATCTTTGCGCAGGTATACGTTTTCAGCTTCGTCCCAGTTGCTGACCAGGAACGGCAGAGAATTGATTTCAAGCACCGGGTCGTTGTGGGCGTAAACCACTGCATGCACCAGATCGACATTGCCCCGCGCCGCGGCTTCGAACAGTTCTTCGCCGGAACCAAGCTGACCCGCCGGGAAAACGGTGACTTCGATGCCAACGCCTGCGCCTTCGATGTCTGCTTCGATCTGAGACAGCAGTTCATTGCCGAAATGCTCCACCGGAACAACGCCAGCCAGCTTCAATGTGATATCGTCGGCAAATGCGGTGCTGGTCAGGCAAAGACCCATGGCCGTCGCGGTTGCAAAGTTTTTCAGTGTAGTCATCAGGATTACCCTATGTTTGACGCGCCGGGCGTCGTTCCATTTCGCGGGAAGTAGTCTGCAGGATGCACGGCCTCCTCCCAAAGTCGCGCCTTTACACTGAAACAGTCACCCGGCTATAAATCAAATTCATAATGATTATGCTGGCATAACTATGGATTATACAAAGTGAACCGCACGGACATCGAACATTTCTGCCGAAACCTTGACTGGAACCTTTTGTTTTCCTTTATGATTATCGTGGAAGAAGAAGGCGTAACACGCGCAGCATCGCGTCTTTTGGTGTCTCAGCCCGCGGTAACCAATTCTCTCAAACGGCTCGAATCCCATCTGGATTGTACCCTTGTGGATCGCAGTGCATCTGAATTCACGCTGACCCCAACCGGGCAGATCGTCTATGAGGAATGTCAGGAAATCTACAGTGCGGTATCACGGATGGCCGGCGTTCTGCGCACCGTACGCGACGAGGTCACAGGCCATGTATCCATCGAAGCACCCACACATGTGGAAAGCCCGATCCTGGATGCGGCCCTTGTACGGTTTCACAAATCCCACCCCAAAGCGACCCTGTCGATCAAGGTCGTGACATCCGGCGATGTCATCACATCCGTGAAACGCAAAAATGCATCCTGCGGGCTGGCGCTGGTCACCGAACGCCCTGCGGGCCTGGAATATGAGGTGATCTACCGCGAACGTTTTGCGCTGTATTGCGGGTATGGAAGCGATCTGTTCGGCCGGAATGACATCACACTGGAGGAAATATGCCACCAGCCCTATGTGACATTCCCGACTGATATTGTGGGGGGAGAGCTGCACAACTTTACCCTGGCCCGCCAGAAATACGGCATCAATTCACCGCCCGTCGGCCGATCTTATCACCTTGAAGAACTGCGCCGTTTTATTGAGATTGGCATTGGTATCGGCCCCCACCCTGTCCACGTCGCCCAGCGCTTTGTTGATCAGGGCCGTCTCTGGCAGCTGACCGCATTTGACGACCTGCCGGTGTTTGAGCTTTGCCTGGTTACCAACCCCCGCACCCGCCTGAACCACGCGGAAAAAGCATTCATCCGCATTCTTCAGGAAGAAATAGCCAAGATCCCCTTACCGGATCGCAGTTACTGAAGCCGGGATAGGACAGCGACCACTTCCGCTTGCCTGATTGAAACCAACTGATTGTGACGTTATAGCTCAGCGATGCTCAAACTGGACCGGATTGATTTCCAAATACTCAGGGTTTTATCCGACAACGGACGGATCACGAAAGCAGCTTTGGCGGCTAAGGTCGGGTTGTCACCTTCCCCCTGTTGGGAACGTCTGCGTCGTCTGGAAAAATCCGGATTGATTTCAGGCTATCAGGCGCAAATCAACCTGCGCAAACTGCCCGGAGTCATCACTGTTTTTGTCACGATTGAACTGGATTCACACGCCGCCGCCCGCTTTCAGTCTTTTGAACGCACCATCGGCGCCCACCCCGAAATCACCGGATGCTGGGCCATTGGCGGGGGCTATGATTATCTGATTCAGGTCGTCACATCATCCATCGAGGCCTATCAGGAACTGATCGAAACCATCCTAGAAACCTCAGGCGATATCGCGCGGTATTATTCCTACATCGTCACCAAAACCGTGCGCAGCCCCGGCCCGCCATTACATCTACTGGCCGATAATGCAGATGAATAAACTGACTTAAGGCAAAAATTCAGCTGATTATTCTGCAAACTCAGGCAACTTCAGCCCCATCATCTTTCGCTTCTGCTTAGGGTCCTTCCCAACACAGGAACCGAAATATGCTGCACAAAGATCCCTCTGCTCAGGACGCTACAATTCCGACGGGCCCGCTGGTAAAAACCCAGGCCTTCATCAATGGCGAATGGGTGGCCGGCACCGACACATTCCCGGTGACGGACCCGGCGACCGGCCAGACCATCGCACATGTCAGCGCCATGACCGCCGCCACGGCAACCGATGCGGTGAACGCCGCCCAAAACGCCTTTGCACCCTGGGCCGCCCTTTTGCCCCAGGACCGCGCTGCACTGCTGAAGAAATGGCATGCAAAGATCATTGAACACCGCGAAGAACTGGCCTGGATCATGGTTGCGGAACAAGGCAAACCCATCTCTGAGGCCCGGGGCGAAATTGACTATGCCGCCAGCTTTGTTGATTTCTACGCCGAAGAGGCCCGCCGCCCAAACATCGAAGGCATCACCAGCCACCTGCCCACGGCAGAAGTCGAACTTTGGCGTGAACCCATTGGTGTTGTTGCCCTAATCACGCCCTGGAACTTTCCTTCCGCCATGCTCACACGCAAAGCCGCCGCAGCCCTGGCCGCCGGATGTACCATTGTTGCGCATCCTTCCGCGGAAACACCTTTATCCGCCCTCGCGCTTGCGCAGCTGGCCGATGACGCGGGCCTGCCAGCGGGCGTGTTCAACGTCTTGCCGGGAGACGCAAAAACCATCGTCACCCCCTGGTGCGATGACACCCGCGTACGCGCACTATCTTTCACCGGATCAACCGAAGTCGGTCGTCTTTTGTACCGCCAATGCGCCAACACCATGAAACGCCTGGTCATGGAGTTGGGCGGCCACGCCCCGTTTATCGTCTTTGAAGATGCCGATCTGGACCGCGCCGTCGCTGAGGCCATCAAGGCCAAATTCGCCACTGGTGGTCAGGATTGCCTGGGCGCAAACCGCATGTTTATCGCCCGCGGCATTTACGATGAATTTTGCACCCGTTTCACCGACGCCGCCCGTCAACTGACCCTGGGCGCTGGCAAAGATGACCCCGACATTGGCCCCCTGATGCATGACCGTCTGGTGCAAAAACAGGAAGAACAAATTGCAGACGCCGTCTCAAAAGGGGCCAAACTGGCCCTTGGTGGCGTGCGCCTTGCAGAAGGGTCGCTGTTCTACCCCCCAACCGTGCTGACCGACGTGCCCGCAAACGCCGATATCATGCGTGATGAAACCTTCGGCCCCGTCGCCGCCCTGACACCGTTTGACACTGAAGACGAGGTCATCAAGCGCGCCAATGACACGGAATACGGCCTGGTCGCCTATGTGCACACCCAGGACCCCCGGCGCATTTATCGCATGTCGCGGGCGCTGGAATTTGGCATGATCGCGATCAATCGTACCTCAGTCACCGGGCCGCCCATTCCCTTTGGCGGCGTCAAACAATCCGGCCTTGGGCGCGAAGGCGCACGTCAGGGCCTGGAAGAATTCACTGAAATCAAATACATCTGCCGGGACTGGAGCTAAGGAAAACACATGCTGCACAATGATCAACTCAGCCAATGGGATCGCGAAAATTTCTTCCATCCCTCAACCCACCTTGCCAAACACGCGCGCGGCGACATGCCAACCCGCGTTATTTCTGGCGCAAAAGGCGTCTATATCGAAGACCGCGACGGTAAAAAACTGCTGGATGCCTTTGCCGGTCTCTACTGCGTAAACGTCGGCTATGGCCGCACCGAAATCGCTGATGCGATCTCCGCCCAGGCCCATGAATTGGCCTACTACCATTCATACGTTGGACATGGCACCGAAGCCTCTATCACCCTTGCCAGGATGGTGATGGAACGCGCCCCTGCCAATATGTCCAAGGTTTACTTTGGCCTGGGCGGATCGGATGCGAACGAAACCAACGTCAAATTGCTTTGGTATTACAACAACATCCTGGGTCGCCCGAAAAAGAAAAAGATCATTTCCCGTTGGCGCGGCTATCACGGATCAGGTCTTGTCACCGGGTCCCTGACCGGTCTTGAGCTGTTCCACAAGAAATTCGACCTGCCCCTTGAACAAGTCATCCACACAGAGGCGCCATATTATTTCCGCCGCGATGATCTGGATATGTCCGAAGCCGATTTCACGGCCCATTGCGTGCAGAAACTGGAAGAACTGATCGCTCGTGAAGGCGCTGAAAACATTGCGGGTTTCATTGGTGAACCTGTGCTTGGCACCGGCGGCATTGTACCCCCACCCGAAGGATACTGGCCCGCCATTCAGGCCGTTTTGAAGAAACATGACATCCTTCTGATCTCTGACGAAGTTGTCACAGGCTTCGGTCGCACCGGGTCCATGATGGGATCCACCCATTACGGTATGGAACCCGACATTATCACTATCGCCAAAGGCCTGACCTCTGCCTATGCACCTCTGTCCGGGTCCATCGTATCCGACAAGATCTGGAAGGTTCTGGAAGACGGCACCGATGAATTCGGCCCGATCGGCCACGGCTGGACATATTCCGCCCACCCCATCGGCGCGGCTGCGGGTGTGGCCAACCTGAAACTGATCGATGATCTGAACCTGATCGAAAACAACACGGTCACCGGTGATTATCTGCGGTTGGGCTTTATGGAACGTCTGGGCGATCATCCAAATGTCGGTGACATCCGTGGCGTTGGCATGCTGGCGGCGATTGAATTCGTTGAGGAAAAGCAAGGACGTAAATTCTTTGATCCATCCAAAACCGTGGGCGCACAGGTTTCCGCCGCTCTTGCCGCCAAAGGCGTGATCGGGCGCGCAATGCCACAGGGTGACATCCTTGGGTTCGCCCCGCCCTTCTGCCTGACAAAGGCCGAAGCAGACATTGTCATCACAAACACTGAGATGGCCGTACGCGAAGTATTGGGTTAAAACATCGTCGCGCGGGCCCGTCCCGCGCGACATCCTGCTGCAGAAAAGGGCACCGCGTTGAACGTCAATTTGGATCAGCTGATCAGCCTGCGTCACTGGCTTCATGCCCATCCCGAAATCTCCCGCCAGGAGGTTGAAACAGCCAAACACATGCGTGCATTTCTGGCTGAACACGCCACCCCGGATGACATTATTCCTCTGGATGGTGCTGGATTTGCCGCGATTTATAATGGCAAAACCCCCGGTAAAACCGTGCTTTTGCGCTGCGAACTTGACGCGCTGCCCATCCATGAAATCAACACTGATCTGCCGCATCGTTCCCTGACAGACGGCGTCGGTCACAAATGCGGTCACGACGGCCATATGACGATCCTTGCGGGCGTCGCCCTGGCCCTGAAACAACGGCCCACGCAGGGCCGCGTCGTGCTGTTATTCCAGCCCGACGAAGAAACCGGCACCGGCGCGCGCAACTGCGTAGCGCACGAAAACTTCAAACAGATCGCCCCCGATTATGCCTTCGCCCTGCACAATCTTCCTGGCTTCCCTGCGGGCGCAATCATTTGTAAACATGATACTTTTGCGTCTCAGGTGCGCTATGGTGCGATCCGTTTCAACGGCAAAGAAGCCCACAGCGCCCAGCCTGAAACCGGCGCAAGCCCGTCGTTCGCCATGGCCGAACTTACCCTGAAAGCCCGCGAAATTCAGGCAAATTATGACCGCCCAGACGCCTATGCCCTGGTTGTGCCCGTCTATAATCAGATGGGTGTTCAGGCCTCGGGTATCTGCCCCGCCCGGGGTGAGGTGCAATTCACCTTGCGTTCCCCCCATGCGGACGTCGTTGTAAAAATGTGGGATGAACTGTTCCGGTTCGCAGACACCCTAGCGGACCGCTACAGCCTTGAAGTATCACAGGAAATTCTTGAAGAATTCACCGCAACCGTCAATCACCCCGATGGTTTTGATATGATCCGGCAGGTCGCCGCATCCACAGAAAACGCCTTTCACACCATTGATCAGCCTTTCCGATGGGGCGAAGATTTTGGCGAAATCACCAGCCGTTACAAAGGCGCGATGTTCGGCCTTGGCGCAGGTGAAAATCGTCCGGATCTGCATAACCCCGACTATGATTTTCCTGATGAGATTTTAAGCAACGGCATCGAAATGATGGTAGCTCTGATCAAGCTGTCGTTGAAAGGTTCTGCCGCATAGTTTGCACAATCGAGCCAGCCGGATTATGCGACGGGCTTCACAGGGGCGACTTGCCCCCATTGCGTCAGATCCTCTTTTCCTTTTGGCGTCAGGGCATAGATGCCTTTTTCCACCTTTTCAAACCAGCCATAGTGATCGTTGCGCATGATCGTGGTGGCTGTCGGGGCACCGGTTTCTCTGGCAACCACAGCACCCTTTGTCGGGCCATGCGCTTCCAGATATGTGGCGCAACGCAGGGCATCCTGGCGGTAAGCTGTCATCAGCCCGCGCCGGGTGGAACCGCCCGCGTTCGGGTCCCCCACACGGCGTTGAAATTCCCGCAACAGGCGTTGTTTGCGCTGCTTTGATTTGATGGGCTTATAGGGGGCGGGGTCCAGCAACACCTCGGCAAAGCCATCGCGCAGGCGCACAAGGATCAGCCCCAAGCCCAGACGGCGACACAGGGCTGTGTTATCTTTCAGATTGCGCTGAAAGACCTTTCCTGTCTGACGTGGCACGGCGATATACACCAGATCCGTGACCTTCAGCCGTTCCACCCCCTGGTGAAACAACGCCAGCGAAAACCCGGTCTTGAGTTCGACAATCACAGGGTCTTCCGAACCGCGACAGGCCATGACATCCGCATCGCCAATCTCGCCCTTCACCTCATAGCCCTGGGTTTCCAGCAGGGCTTTGACGGGCGGATACAGATCGGTTTCAGAAGGTTTGGTCATTTGGTTTTATCGTTCACGGTCAAATAATTGATTTTCATCTCAACCCTCTCAACTCTCTTAATCCTTGCATAAACCTGATCACCACCTCAACATAAACCCATATTCACGAGGATCCCATGAACCAATCCGATTTCAACGCCTTTTGCAAAAGCCTTCCGCAGACCACCCATGTGGTGCAATGGGAGAATGCGGATGTGTGGAAAGTTGGGGGCAAGCTGTTTGCGGTGGGCGGCTGGAACAAGGACACCGATCAGTTCGCCGTCACGTTCAAAGTCACCGATATGGGGTTTGAAATCCTGCCCGAAATGCCTGGCGTGCGCCCGGCACCTTATCTGGCGTCACGCGGGATGAAATGGGTGCAGCATTATGATCTGCCCGGCCTGTCAGAAAGCGAGCTGCGCAATCACATCACCGCATCTTACGAGATGATCCGCGATAAGCTGACAAAGAAACTGAAACGCGAACTTGGGTTTAAGACCTGACCCCGTGGCCAATTGTCCACCTGCAGCGCAAACATAGCGGCCTTGCGTCTGATGCAGGTGACAAGGCCGCGCGCCCTGCGTATAAGGCGGCAAAATCACCTCCCGTAACATGGACATTCTGATGACCGTAAAAGTTTTTGGCCATAAGGCCCCCGATACAGATTCCACCGGCTGCGCTATTATCCAGGCTTGGTATATGAACGAAGTCCTGGGCGTTGCCTCCGAACCCCGCCTGCTGGGCACCCCAAACACCGAAGCCGCTTTTGTTGTGGAAAAATGGGGCTTTGAGACACCTGCGCTGCTGGAAGATGTTCAGGACGGTGAAGCTGTTGTCATCGTTGACACCAACAACCCGGCTGAACTGCCAGCAAACATCAACAATGCTGACATTCGTCAGATCATCGACCACCACGCGCTGATCGGTGGGCTGACCACCAAAGGCCCGATCGACATCACCATCCGTCCGCTGGCCTGTGCCGCGACTGTGATTTATGATCTCATGGGTGATGACGCTGCGAAAATGCCAGACAACATCAAAGGCGTGATGCTGTCCTGTATCCTGTCTGACACACTGGAATTCCGTTCACCGACCACCACGGAACACGACAAAGCGCTGGCGATCAAACTGGCGTCTGAGCTGAACCTCGATCTGGCCGCATATGCTGGTGAAATGTTCGAAGCGAAATCCGATGTTTCTGCATTCTCTGACGCCGAACTTCTGCGCATGGACAGCAAAGAATACGCTGTAGACGGCACCAAATTCCGCGTGTCCGTTCTGGAAACCACCGCGCCGAAAATGGTTCTGGACCGCAAGGCAAGCCTGATGGAAACCATGACAACTGTCGCGTCAGAGGACGGCGTTGACCAGGTTCTGCTGTTTGTTGTCGACATCCTCAATGAAGAAGCCACCATGCTGATCCCGAACGATCTGACCAAAACAGTGGCTGAGAAAAGCTTTGGCGCATCTGTGGACGGCGACACCGTGGTTCTGCCGGGCGTCATGTCCCGCAAGAAACAGATCATCCCGAACCTGGCTGTCTGAGACTTGCGCAACAGGCGTTAATCTGATTTCTGCAAAGGGCCCTGATTGTGGGGCCCTTTTCTTTTGGGAACACACGCCATGACACAGATCATCGAACACCTGTCTGAAATTTCCGATCAGTATGACGCATTGTTTGTCGATCTCTGGGGCTGTGTGCACAACGGCTTAACCCCCTTCCCCGCCGCCGTCGCCGCATTGCAGCAATATCGCGCAAAAGGTGGCAAGGTGGTTCTGGTCACCAATTCCCCCCGTCCGCATGCGTCGGTTGAAATTCAACTGGAACAGATCGGCGTGCCGCGTGACGCCTGGGACACGATGGCGACCTCTGGCGATTCCGCCCGTGCTGCGATGCATCTGGGGGCTGTGGGCGATAAGATTTACTTCATTGGTGATGGCGAAGTTGACATGGGCTTCTTTGATCACATGTCGATCATCGACACACCGCGCGACATTCAACAGGTGCCGCTGGCTGACGCCGAAGGCATTGTTTGCACCGGGCCGTTTGATCCCTATGCTGATCCTTCCGTTTACCGCGCCGATTTCCTGATGGCAAAACAGATGGGGCTGAAATTGCTCTGTGCGAACCCGGATATCGTTGTAGATCGGGGTGAAAAGCGGGAATGGTGTGCCGGCGCGCTGGCGCAATTATATACGGAAATGGGCGGTGAAAGCCTGTATTTCGGCAAACCGCATCCGCCGATTTACGACCTTGCCCGCCGCCGTCTGGCAGCCCTTGAGGTGGACGTAGCTGACGACAAAATTCTGGCGATTGGTGACGGGATCATCACCGATGTCGCTGGGGGTGTTGGGGAAAACATTGATGTTCTGTTCATTTCCGGCGGTCTGGCCGCACTGGAAACCGCGACGAAATATCAACCGGATGCGTCCCTGTTGAACGCATGGCTGAAGGACCAGGATCATCACCCGACCTATACAATCGGCTTCCTGCGATAAAATTCACTGCGCAACCAAATTACAAAATAGATAAATACAGGGACATAAAGTTACCTTAATGATTGATTTCATACTCACGCGGGGTTATGCTGCACCGCAGTATAACCCGGGAATCGGATCAGGATGGCTAAGATGCTGGACACAACACCACAGCGCGGCACGATCTTCATTGAAGATCTGGAAATCGGCACACATCGTCACCTGACAAAGGTGGTGACGGATGAGGACATCCAGATGTTCGCCGAGGTCTCGACCGACCGCAATCCCGTGCATCTGGATGATGAATATGCCGCTGGCACCATGTTCAAAGGCCGCATTGCGCACGGCATGCTGACCGCCGGTCTGATTTCAGCCGTGATCGGGGAACAACTGCCCGGTCATGGCACGATTTACCTGTCCCAGAACCTGAAATTCATGGGCCCCGTGCGCCCGGGCGATGAAGTCCGCACCGATGTGATCGTGACCGACATCAACCGGGAAAAGCGCAAAGTCACCATGGAAACCAAATGCGTCGTCGGCGGCAAACCTGTGCTGATGGGCGAAGCCGTGGTGTTGGCCCCGTCGCGGGGGTGATCTTCGGCCGTGTAGTCAACACAACATGAAACCAGGGTATCTTCACCCCTCGTTTGCAGGCCCTTCAAATCGCGCTATACACAGAAACCGCCCCGCATATTTCTGTGTATAGTGAGTTCCCATATGTTTCGTTTGTTTGCAGCAAAATCAAAAGATCAAATTAGGCTGACTGCATTAAAGGATCAGCTGGAAACATATAAAGAACATGATTCTATTTCTGGGTTATGGGACCAGGTTGGTGTCGCACTGATTTGCACGTTAGAAGATATCGCCGATGAAACGGGGATCGCTGAAGAACGATTGCTGTATCTGGAAGGTCTGACGCCTGAAGAAGTAACAATTGTGGCCCCCTCCCTTGTCCCATCCGCACGGGTGCTTGAAATCTCTGAATTCTACGATCAATATTGTTATGGCTTGCTAAGCGCACTGTTCAGTCTGAAATGTCAGTTCCCAGATGCCACGGAAAAAACCCGCAGGGATCTCATCTCGCTCAGGAAAGACTATACTGCATTCTATCTTCGTGTCGTTGAGAGAGGTCAGGCTGTGAGAGCTGAACTCTATAGTTCGTTTGACAATTTCGATTAAGACACCTCATTCCATCATTCACACAGTCTATCCTTCCATACACGACCATCCCGCCTCTTGCACCGGGGCGCGTTGCGGGCTAGGCCAAGGCATGAGAATTATCCGAGATACCAGCTTTATGGCGCCTGAAGATGGCGGCGCCTCTGTTGCGATTGGCAACTTTGACGGGGTGCATCTGGGTCACCAGGCGGTGATTGATATTGCGCGTGCGAAGGCCGCCAGCCTGAACTGCCCGTTGGGCGTGATGACGTTCGAGCCGCACCCGCGTCAGTTCTTTGCCCCCGATGCCCCGCCCTTTCGCCTGATGAACGCCCAGGCCCGCGCGCATCGGCTGGAAAAGCTGGGCGTGGAACGTCTGTATGAGCTGAACTTTGGCGGTGCGCTGGCGGAACTGTCGGCGGAAGAATTTGCCCGGGACATCATCAGCGGGGCGCTGGGGCTGCGCCATGTGGTTGTCGGGGCGGATTTCTGCTTTGGCAAAGGCCGCAGCGGCAACGTGGAAGACCTGCAACGCTTTGGTGCAGAATTTGGATTTGAGGTAACCGTGGCCGAACTTGTCAAAGACGCGAAAAGCGAATTTTCATCCACCAACATCCGGCAGGCTCTGACAGATGGCCGCCCCGGTGATGCGGCGCGTATGCTGGGTCACTGGCACCGGATGGAGGGCGAAGTCATTCGCGGGGATCAGCGCGGGCGTGATCTGGGCTTCCCTACGGCCAACATGTCGATCGACGGGCTGCACCTGCCGAAATTCGGTGTTTACGCGGTGGAGGTCGACGTGATCGACGGCCCCCACGCCGGGCAATATCATGGGGCCGCCAGCATGGGCGTGCGCCCGATGTTCGGGGAAAACCTGCCCAACCTTGAAACCTTCATCTTTGATTTTCAGGGCGATCTTTACGGGTCCAACATCTCTGTCGCGCTGGTGGAATATCTGCGCCCCGAGGAAAAATTCGACAGCCTGGATGCGTTAATCACCCAAATGGATGCGGATTGCGCCCGCGCCCGCGATATCCTGAAAGCCCTGCCATGACTCTGCGTGCAAAGTTCTGGGAGAAATACCCGTTTGACCAGCTGAAAGCAGAAGAGTGGGAAGCGCTGTGTGATAGTTGCGGTAAATGCTGCCTGAACAAACTGGAAGATGAAGACAGCGGCGTTGTTGTCTTTACCCGCGTGGCTTGCCGCCTGCTGGATGATGAAACCTGCCGCTGTTCCCAATATGAAATCCGCCGCCAGTTCGTGCCGGAATGTATTGTGCTGACGCCAAAGACCCTGCCCGATGTGTCCTATTTCATGCCTTACAGCTGTGCCTATCGCCGCCTGCATGAAGGGCGCGGGCTGGCCGACTGGCACCCGTTGATTTCCGGTGATCCCGAAAGCGTCCATAAGGCCGGGATTTCCATGCAGGGGCAGACTGTCCCGGAATTTGAAGTTCCCGAGGAGGAGTGGGAACATTATCTGATTGAGGAGCAACTCTGATGTATTTCGCCTCTGACAACGCAGGCCCCGTGCACCCGAATGTGATGGCCGCACTGGAAGCCGCCAATGACCATTACGCCATGCCTTACGGGGCGGACCGCATCAATCAAGAGGTCGTGAAACGCATCCGTCAGATGTTTGATGCGCCCGAAGCCGCGGTCTATCTGGTGGCAACAGGCACGGCTGCGAACTCGCTTGCGCTGGCAACCCTGTCCAATCCCTGGGAAACCGTGTTCTGTTCCCCTATGGCCCACATCCATGAAGACGAATGCAATGCCCCGGAATTCTACATGGGCGGCGGTAAGCTGACGCTGGTGCCTGCTGTGAATGCCAAGATGACGCCGGACGCCCTGCGCGCCAGTATCGCCAAGGAAGAAAGCCGCGGCGTACACGGCCCGCAACGCGGCCCTGTGTCGATCACCCAGGTCACGGAACGCGGCACAGTTTACAGCATCTCTGAAATCCGGGCGCTGACAGCTGTGGCAAAAGAATACGACCTGCCCGTGCATCTGGACGGCGCACGTTTCACCAATGCGATGGTGTCGCTTGGGTGCAGTCCGGCGGATATGACCTGGCGGGCAGGTGTAGATGCGGTCAGTTTTGGCGGCACGAAAAACGGGTTGATGGGTGTGGAAGCGGTGATTTTCTTTGACCCGAAACACGCCTGGGAGTTCGAGTTGCGCCGTAAACGGGGCGCGCATCTGTTTTCCAAACACCGATATCTGTCGGCGCAGATGCTGGCGTACCTGGCAAATGATCTGTGGGTGGAACTGGCCAATTCGGCAAATACCAATGCCCGCCGCCTGGCAATGGGTCTGCGCCAGTCTGAACATGTGCGCTTTGAATTTGAAACCGACGCCAATATCGTTTTCGCCAGCTTCCCCCGCTCTGCCCATAAACGCCTGCAGGATGCCGGGGCGCTTTATTATGTCTGGAACGATGATCTTGAGGGCGACGATCCCGATGAACTGCTGATGGCCCGCATGGTCTGCGACTGGTCCATCAGCGACGCGCGCATTGATCGCTTTGTCAGCCTGGTCAAAGGCTGAGTGAGCTCAGGGCCTAATGGCCCGTGACGCTCGGGCAACAGCGAGATCAGGAATGTTGACCTGCATCTGCGCCTGTGTTTGCTTCACGGCATTCACAGGAGTTCATTCAGCATGAACAAAATCACAGATATCATCCGCCCGGAAATTCCCAAGACCCTGTATCGCTTTATTTCGCCATCACAAGAACCTGAAGAAAACGTCAGGAAATTCTGGCCGGATCTGGAAAACGCTATACATCGTCAACGACACTATATGGCGTCACTGTCGCAACAAAATGATCCATTTGAAGCTCGCCCCTCTTTTATTGCTTCAAAGCTCAAAGACGTCCGGGGCTACCTAAGGCGCTTTGAGGCTGTTTTCGGCAAAGACCGCAGCTTTACAGGGACGAATATTGCCGCCGAGTTTCAGCTTCATGGCGTAGCCGCAAAAGACTATCGGGGGCTGGTCGGGCATACATTGGAAGCCGCCAAATATGTAACGCGTGAAATCCACGCAGGTTTTCCTCGGGTGCGAGAGGCAACTAAAATTAAGTGTTTTTCTGAAGAATGGGCAAACCTTCTGATGTGGAGCCACTATGGAAATGGCCATCGTGGTATTTGCCTTTGTTATAGCGTGGACGAAACCCAAATGCAGGCCAGCCATATTGGCCCGGTTCAGGTTGACTATGCAACAGAGCGGCCAAAAATCTCTACCGTTGAGATGATGGAATATATCGGACATGCCAAACTGAAGCATGAGAACGAGAAATTCTTTAACACAAACAGAACCCAAAAGACCTTTGAACACCTGTTTCTGACCAAAGCCATCGACTGGAAGTATGAAAAAGAATGGCGAATTTCCCATATTGATGATCGCGGCCCTGGCTATCGCGCCACTCCCGGCATGGAAGTGACAGAAATACTGGTCGGGAAAAATGCAGACCAGGATTTATTTACTGAGCTGAATGTTCGCTTTGGTGATGTGGTTAAGATATCCCGCCTGAAGTTTGATCCTGATAACTATGCGCTGTGCCGCGAAACCTGATCAGAAATCCATAAATCCCCCCACAAGCCCTGCAACCACTTCCGGATGCGTGATGGGCACCATGTGACCTGCGCCGGCAACCACATGTTCCCGGATACCAAAGGCCTTTTCCAGCTTCTGATGGATCAGGGTGATATCCGCCGGGGAATATTCACCGCGAATGATCTGTACCGGACAGCGCAGGCCCCGCAGGTGTTCCGGCGCGAAATGGCCATCTTCATCAAAATAGATCGTATGCCAGCTGGCCGGGATCAGGTGGATGTATTGGATGATATAAGCGCGTTGATTGTCCGGCAGGTCTTCCCAGGTCGTGCCATTGCCCCAGAGGTTGGTGAATTGCCGTGCGGCCTCTTCCCGCTGGCCTGCATCAATCAAAGCTTTCAGAGGTTGCGCCAAAGCGAAGGACTCCGCATGGGCCTGCGTGCCCTTCAGCGTACAGAACAGCACCGGTTCAATCAGGGTCAGGCTGCGCACACGATCCGGATTTTCCAGCGCCAGACGCAGGGCCACAGTGCCGCCAAAGGAATGCCCGATCAGATCAAGCGGGCCATCTGCCGGGAAGGCAGCCCGGGCATATTCCGTGGCCTGATCATGCAAAGGGCGGCTTTCATCCCAGGCAGGGGAACGCCCATGGCCTGGATGATCTGTCGCGACCATATGCAGATCACTTTCCAGATGTGCTGCCAACCCTTTCCAGGCCCCGGAATGGGCGTTTCCGCAATGCAAAAGCAAGGCCTCGCGCGTATTGTCCGCGCCCCATTCACGCCAGTAGGCATCTGTTGGTAATGTCATTGGCCGGATCCCTGATCAGTCTCCGGCCGTTGATGTCAGAGTTTGCCGGACAGGTGAAGATCAAGATCTTCCAGTTTGTCATGTCCCCAGTATAACGTCCCGTCATCCAGCACGTAGAACGGTGCACCAAAAACGCCGGCTTCGACTGCGTCCTCAAGGTTTCGCGCATAGGTTTCCGCGCCGGCAAGGAGACCGCTGTCGGCAAGTGAGGCGTCAAAGCCGGCGCCTGTAAGGCAATCCCGGATCACATCCTCATCGGCGACGTTTTTCTCTTCTGCCCAGCAGGCCGTCAGCACGGAATGCACAAGCTTGCCCATATCCCCGCCACCAGCGTTTTGCGCTGCGATGATCGCATAGGAAGACGGCGCCATATTGGTCGGGAAATGGGCGGGCTGCATGTTCATATCCATCCCGGCCTTTTTCGCCGCGCGCGCCAGTTCCTGGCCCCGGTAAGCAATCCGGTTCGGATGGCGATCTTTGGGGGGCACTCCCCCGGTACGGGCAAACAGCGCCATAATATCCAGCGGTTTGTAAGTCACGGATGCACCGTGCTTTTCTGCAATCGCTTCAAGCCCTTCGCCTGCGAGGTAGGTGAAGGGGGAAATTGTCGCGAAGTAGTAATCAATATGGGCCATTTGGGCACTCTCTCCTGTCTGAATCGGCAAGTCTTGCTGTCTTTTCTTTATTTGAACCTATCGCGGTGGTAAGCGGTGTCACGTCACGATTCTGTTACGATCTGCGCCAACCAGGACCTCATCATGCCCACACCCACCTCTGAGCCGAAACTGATCGCCGGTAACGCCAACCAATCCCTTGCCAAGGCTGTTTCCCGCCGCATCTCTATGCACCGTGGTCAGCCGATCAATCTGCTGGATGCCCGCGTTGAACGCTTTAACGACGGCGAAATCTTCGTCGAAGTTTATGAAAACGTCCGCGGCGAGGATATGTATATTATCCAGCCGACGTCAAACCCTGCCAATGACAATCTGATGGAACTGCTGATCATTGCCGACGCCCTGCGTCGTTCTTCAGCTGACCGTATCACCGCTGTGATCCCTTACTTCGGCTATGCCCGTCAGGACCGCCGCGCCAAGGCCCGTACACCGATCTCTGCGAAACTGGTTGCCAATATGCTGGTCGAAGCCGGTGTGGAACGCATCCTGACGCTGGACCTGCACGCAACCCAGATCCAGGGTTTCTTTGATATTCCTGTAGACAACCTTTACGCTTCCCCGATCTATGCGCTGGATGTGCAGCACCACTTCAAAGATCAGATGGAAGACATCATGGTGGTGTCCCCTGATGTGGGTGGCGTTGCCCGTGCCCGTGATCTGGCGCAACGTATTGGCGCGCCTCTGTCCATCGTGGACAAACGCCGTGGCAAGCCAGGTGAAGTGGCTGAGATGACCGTGATTGGTGATGTGAAAGACAAAGTCTGCCTGATCATCGATGACATCGTGGATACCGCTGGCACGCTCTGTAAGGCCGCTGAGGTCTTGATGGAGAACGGTGCGAAGGAAGTGCACTCCTACATCACTCACGGTGTTCTGTCGGGCCCTGCGGTGGAACGTATCACCAATTCTGTGATGAAGAACCTGGTGATCACGGATACCATCGAGGCAACCGAGGCTGTGAAGGCCGCGCCGAATATCCGTATCGTTCAGACCGCACCGATGTTTGCCCAGGCGATCATCAACACCTGGAGCGGCACCTCTGTGTCTTCCCTGTTTGATCACCAGACCCTCGTGCCGCTGTATGAAGGGCACTATTCTCTGGGCTAATCCCGGGCGCATAAATTGCAAAAGCCGGTGTTTCACGACACCGGCTTTTTTATTGGGCAGCACAAATACCGGTGCAAAGCCCCTGCCCTGCCCGGTCGCTGCGATATCTGTAAGGTATGAAGATCGTGCCGTTGGTAAAATGGCGGCGCCGCCCAGACGGAGAATGAGACCGGGATGGTTAACCCCGGTGAGGCAGCTTGTTTCGCCCGGTATTTTATCGGGCCTCGTTCCGTTTATGGTTCCCGGGCCTTGTGGTCCGGGTGTGATCGATCAGGCAGAACCATGCCGCCCACATCTTGAGAAATCATAAGGGGGCGTACGATGGCTAACCCGCGATACTTCAGACCAGAGAAAAAGCGGGGCGGGCCCGCAAGGGAGCGTCGCGCGGATCAGTAAAGATCCCACTCCTCTTCATGGCCCACCGGACCAATTGCCATCCAGGACGTGCGGATCCGGGCTACACGGGAATCGCCCCAGGTGCGAAACACCAGCTCGAACCCATCACGTGTCACATTTTCCGCCTGAAGATCACCACGCAAATTGGTTTTGCTGTCCGCGTCCCACATGGACAGATTAACCTGCACCACAGGGATCGTATTAAAACGCTGAGAAAACTTCACCTTATGGCGGCTTTGACGCGGGCCCTGGCCCTTCCACATCGGGCCATCATCTTCGAAATCAGAGAACATTACCTGCTCTCCGGTATCAATTCCGGTCATATGGCTTTCAATTTTCAACATCGAATCGTTTTTCACTCGCTCTAAGATAATAAATACAGAGGAATTCATTTCAAAAAAGCAAAAAAGCCCCACTAAATTGCGGGGCTTTTCTGAATAATATTCCCCGTGACCTTATGTCAACGGTCTGCAGTGCTACAGATCAGGCGGAAAGGCCCAGTTCTGCACCCATAGCAGTCAGGTCATTCAGACGCTTGTCAGCCACATCGCGGCCGGTGTCAGACGCCTGATCACGATCTTCTTTTGCTTCCGCGATAAGCGCAGCAAAAGCATCCTGTGTCAGGTCAGACGCCGGGATTGCCTGTTCCGCCAGCACGGAAGTCGCGCTGGAGGACACTTCGGCAAAACCACCGGTTACTGCGAATGCCTGCGTTTCACCACCGCCCTGGATCTTGAGGATACCAGGACGCAGAGTGGTGATCAGCGGGGCGTGGCCGGCCATTGCGGTGAGGTCACCCTCGGCCGCCGGAATCTGAACCTCTGTGGCTTCCAGAGAGGCCAGGTTCTTTTCCGGTGAGACCAGATCAAATTGCATTGTATCGGCCATGCGACCCTCCTTTAAGCGGCGTCAGCAGCCATTTTTTCGGCTTTTGCGATCACTTCGTCGATGCCGCCAACCATGTAGAAGGCGCCTTCTGGAAGGTGATCGTATTCACCGGCTACAACAGCTTTGAACGATGAGATTGTATCTTCCAGTTTCACCTGTTTGCCGTCGGCACCGGTGAAGACCTTCGCCACGTCAAATGGCTGGGACAGGAAGCGTTCAATCTTACGCGCACGGGCAACGGTCAGTTTGTCTTCTTCAGACAGTTCGTCCATGCCGAGAATCGCGATGATGTCTTGCAGCGATTTGTAACGCTGAAGGATCTGCTGAACGTCGGTTGCAACTTTGTAGTGCTCGTCACCAATGATCAGCGGGTCAAGCAGACGCGAGGTGGAACCAAGTGGGTCCACAGCCGGGTAGATGCCTTTTTCAGAGATCGAACGATCGAGAACGGTCGTCGCATCAAGGTGAGCAAAGGACGTCGCAGGTGCCGGGTCGGTAAGGTCATCCGCAGGAACGTAAACGGCCTGAACGGACGTAATAGAACCTGATTTGGTGGATGAAATCCGTTCCTGCATCGCACCCATGTCGGTTGCGAGTGTTGGCTGATAGCCCACAGCGGAAGGAATACGACCCAGAAGCGCGGACACCTCAGAACCAGCCTGTGTGAAGCGGAAGATGTTGTCCACGAAGAACAGAACGTCAGAACCGGATTCGTCACGGAATTGTTCCGCCAGCGTCAGGCCGGACAGAGCAACACGCATACGCGCACCGGGAGGCTCGTTCATCTGACCGTAAACCAGAGCAATCTTTGAGTCAGGCAGGTTATCAGGAACGATAACGCCGGATTCGATCATCTCGTGGTAAAGGTCGTTACCTTCACGTGTACGTTCACCCACACCCGCGAATACAGACACACCAGAGTGCACTTTCGCGATGTTGTTGATCAGTTCCATGATGAGAACGGTTTTACCCACACCCGCACCACCGAAGAGACCAATTTTACCACCTTTGGTGTAAGGGGCGAGAAGGTCGATAACTTTGATACCTGTTGTCAGGATCTCAGTTTCAGTGGACTGCTGGTCGAACGCTGGCGCTTCACCGTGGATCGCACGGGTGCCGGTTGCTTCAACAGGGCCCTGCTCGTCAACTGGGTCGCCAGTTACGTTCAGGATACGACCCAATGTGCCCGGACCAACTGGTACGGAAATAGGGGCGCCTGTGTCTTCTACCGCAGCGCCACGAACCAGACCTTCGGTCCCGTCCATCGCGATGGTACGCACAGTGTTTTCGCCAAGGTGCTGGGCAACTTCCAGAACCAGTTTCTTACCATTGTTGCTTGTGGTCAGTGAGTTAAGGATGGCCGGCAGGTCATCTTCAAACTGAACGTCAACAACGGCGCCAATCACCTGGGTGATTTTGCCTTTTGCATTTGCCATGTTTTCGTCTCCGATCTCTAGAGCGCTTCCGCGCCCGAAATGATTTCAATAAGCTCGTTTGTGATCACTGCCTGACGGGATCGGTTGTACTGAATGGTCAGTTTGTCGATCATATCGCCTGCGTTGCGTGTCGCGTTATCCATAGCGGACATACGCGCACCCTGTTCAGAGGCGCCGTTTTCAAGCAGAGCCGCGAAGATTTGCGTGGCAACGCCGCGCGGCAGCAGATCCGCAAGGATTGCTTCTTCTTCTGGCTCGTAATCATAGAGCGTTGCTTCTTCACCCGACACGTCTTCAAAAGACGCAGGGATGATTTGTTGTGCGGTCGGGATCTGGCTGATCACGGACTGGAAGCGGTTATAGAAGATGGTCGCCACGTCAAATTCGCCCGCATCAAAGCGGTGCAGAACGTCACGTGCGATGTCATGCGCATTGGCATAACCCAGGTTTTTAACCTCAGAGAGGTCAACATGGTCGATCATCAACTCGCCGAAGTCACGCTTCAACTGTTCACGGCCTTTTTTACCGACAGTCAGCATCTTCACAGTTTTGCCAGCGGCCAGCAGCTCGGAAGCTTTTGCGCGCACCAGTTTAACGATGGTTGAGTTGAAGCCGCCACAAAGGCCACGTTCAGACGTCATTACCACCAGAAGATGGACCTGGTCTGCACCAGTGCCCGAAAGCAGTTTTGGTGCAGTATCAGACCCGCCGACGGAAGCCGCCAGCCCACCCAGAACCGCATTCATGCGATCTGCGTAGGGGCGACCCGCTTCGGCTGCTTCCTGTGCCCGCCGCAGCTTAGCTGCGGCGACCATTTGCATAGCCTTCGTGATCTTCCGAGTGTTCTTGACACTCCCGATCCGGTTTTTCAGGTCCTTCAGGTTTGGCATTTAAATATCCAGTCCTGGTTTAAGCGAAGTCAGCTGCGAATTCGTCCAGCGCGGCTTTGATCTTGTCAGCAAGCTCACCTTTAACCTTACGGTCATTTTCGGTGATGTCTGCCAGAAGGTCAGCGTGCTTGGAACGCAGGTGGTTCAGCATGCCGGCTTCGTAGCGGCCAACGTCAGACACTTCGATGTTGTCGAGGTAGCCGTTGGTGCCCGCGTAGATCACGCAAACGATTTCAGAGTTGGTCAGCGGGGAATACTGCGGCTGTTTCATCAGCTCGGTCAGACGTGCGCCACGGGCCAGCAGCTGCTGGGTTGCGGCGTCAAGGTCGGAACCAAACTGAGCAAACGCTGCCATCTCTCGGTACTGAGCGAGAGACAGTTTAACCGGGCCAGCCACAGAGGACATAGCTTTGGTTTGCGCAGAAGAACCCACACGGGATACTGACAGACCGGTGTTCACCGCAGGACGGATGCCCTGATAGAACAGTTCGGTTTCCAGGAAGATCTGACCGTCGGTGATGGAAATCACGTTGGTTGGAATAAACGCGGAAACGTCGCCGCCCTGTGTTTCGATCACTGGCAGAGCAGTCAGGGAACCGGAACCGTTATCTTCGTTCAGCTTGGAAGAACGTTCCAGCAGACGAGAGTGAAGATAGAAAACGTCACCTGGGTAAGCTTCACGTCCGGGTGGACGACGCAGCAGCAGGGACATCTGACGATAAGAAACCGCTTGCTTGGACAGGTCATCATAGATGATCAGTGCGTGCTTGCCGCTGTCACGGAAGTATTCCGCCATGGACGTCGCAGCATATGGTGCCAGGAACTGCATTGGTGCAGGGTCAGAAGCAGTCGCAGCAACAACGATTGAATAGTCAATCGCGCCGGATTCTTCCAGTTTCTTCACCAGCTGTGCAACGGTGGAACGCTTTTGGCCGATCGCAACGTATACGCAGTACAGTTTCTTGGAATCATCGTCGCCAGCAGCCTCGTTATAAGACTTCTGGTTCAGGATGGTGTCGAGCGCGATCGCTGTTTTACCAGTCTGACGGTCACCAATGATAAGCTCACGCTGGCCACGGCCAACAGGGATCATCGCATCAACAGATTTCAGGCCGGTTGCCATTGGCTCGTGCACAGATTTACGCGGGATGATGCCCGGCGCTTTCTGGTCAGCAATGGAACGCTTTTTGGTTTTGATCGGACCTTTGCCGTCGATCGGGTTACCCAGACCGTCAACAACACGACCCAGCAGTTCTTCACCAACTGGAACGTCCACAATCGCGTTGGTACGCTTAACTGTGTCGCCTTCTTTAATGTCACGGTCGGAACCGAAGATAACAACACCTACGTTGTCAGCTTCAAGGTTCAGCGCCATGCCGCGGATCCCACCTGGGAATTCGACCATTTCACCAGCCTGGATGTTATCCAGCCCGTGTACACGCGCAATACCGTCACCAACGGAGAGCACGCGGCCCACCTCGGCAACTTCGGCGTCCTGGCCAAAGTTTTTGATCTGCTCCTTAAGGATCGCAGAGATTTCGGCTGCCTGGATTCCCATTATCCGACCTCTTTCATTGAATTCTGGAGTGCTGCGAGTTTGGAGGCAACCGAGCTATCGATCATCTGCGAACCCACTTTAATAACAAGACCACCGATGAGTGCATCATCTACGGTCGCGTTGATTTTCACGTCTTTCCCAACAGTGCTTTTCAGCACTTTGGCAAGCTTTTCAGACTGCGCTTTAGTCAGAGCTTTCGCACTGACGACATCCGCAGTCACTTCGCCCTTTTCTTCAGCAATCAGATCGCCCAGGGCGCTGATCAGCTGCGGCAGCACAAAAAGACGACGCTTAGACGCCATCAGCGCCAGCGCGTTTGCAACTGCAGGGGAAAGTTTCATTTTCTTGGCGATGGCGCCAACAGAGGCACCTTGCTCTTCGCGGGTATACACCGGCGAATTGATCAGATCGGCGAATTCGCCGCTTTCAGCAAGTGCCGCGCCCAGCGCGTCGAGGTCGCTTTCCAGCGCCTTCAGTTTCTTGCTTTCTTTGGCCAGTTCGAAAACCGCCGTGGCATAGCGGTTTGCAATGCCAGTTGATACAGAAGCAGATTCAGACACGTCCACCCTTCCGATTATTGGCCTGTGCCCCTTCCCGATGAGCCGGAGATCGCGCAGACAGCGTGAGGCGCGCCGGTTTCCCTGCGCACAAAATCGAGAGCGATGTAGCAGAGCAGACGCGTTGTCGCAACATGGTTTGCGCTATCTCTTGTGGATGGCTTTTACTTTTTGGGAAGATTTTCCCGGCGCGACGCCTGGGTGCGACGCTTTGACATGGGTAAAGCGTCAGTTTGACGTTTTTCAGCAGTTTCCCTGCACGCGGGCGATTCCCTTGTCGGGACGGATTGTTCTTTCGCAGGATACCAGCGTTTCTTATGATAGCAGCAGGCAACAGAAGGAAAGCCTGTGCAGGTTCTGATTTTACCCGGCCTTGACGGGCAAGCTGCGCTGCGCGCGGATTTTATGGCTTGTCTCGCGGCGTCAGTTCCGACGGAATGTCTGAGCTACCCGGATCATCTGTCCGGTTATGATGATCTGCTTCCCGTCATTAAGGCCAGGATGGCTGAAACTGATGAAGATTTCGTCCTGATTGCCGAATCTTTCTCAGGCCCTCTGGCCCTGCGCATTGCGCAAGACCCGCCTGCCGGTCTGAAGGGGATCATATGGGTTGGCAGCTTTATCTCTGCCCCGTGCCAGCTTCCGTCCTGGTTCGCTGATTTTGCCTGCATTGCCCCGATACACCGGACATCTTTCCGACAACTCATGAATGTCGCGGGATTTGGACCTTATGGCTCAGCTGAGGCCCGAAGTCTTTGTGCAGATGTCCTGCAAGACCTGCCCGGCAAAACCATTGCGGCGCGCCTGAAGGAAACCCTCACACTCAGGACGACCCCGGCGCGTCACCCGCTACGCATGCCCACCTTCGCCCTTTGTGCTGGTGAAGACCGGTTGTTGCACAGACGCACGCGGCAGGTATTTGAAGATCATGGCATTCCAACCGAATTAATCGCTGGTCCGCATTTTCTGCTGCAATCCCGCCCCGGTGAGGTCGCCGGGCGTGTCCGCAGGTTTTGCGGCACTCTCTGATGTCTCCCGCCCGATGGGCTTGACCTCGGGCGCGACAAGCCCTTCCAGCACGCGCAGAGGTTTGCGGGCACGGTCCACAAGCCCGGGCGGACGTGGGGCCAGCATTTGTTTCTTTACTTCCACCATAAGCACGCCACCAGCAAGCCATGGCGCGGCTTTGCCGAAACGTTCCCACAGGGTCGTGCTGCGCAGCCAGAAACGTTTGTCAGAGGGCGGCGCAAACAGGGCCGACATATGACGACCGGGTATGAAATCATGGGCTTTCAGCTGGGCCTCAAGCTGGCTGTTGCTGTAAGGGCGGCCATAACCAAAAGGTGTACCATCGCGCCGCGCCCAGAGCCCGGCCCGGTTCGGCACAATAAAGACGGCACGCCCCCCCGGCCCCAATACGCGCCAGCATTCATCAAGCAAGGTTTTCGGACGGTCCGATGTTTCAAGCCCATGCATCAGAACCAGCCGATCCACAGACCCGGTTTCCAGCGGCCACATGGTTTCTTCTGCCAGCACTGCAACGTTCTGTTCCCCCGCGGGCCAGGACATCACCCCCTGCTGTGCAGGCATAAGGCCAGTGACCCGACGCGCGGTCGGCAGATAGGGCCGCAGCAGCGGAACAGCAAAGCCAAAGCCCACGATACTCTGCCCCTTTACATCCTCCGGTGACCAGAACTGCAACAGGCGATCCCGCACGCCTTTTTGTGCCGCCCGTCCCAGAAGGCTGCGGTAATAAAATTCACGAAGGTCGAGAACATCAAGGTGCATGGGCTGTCCGTCAGAGGAAGTGGATTAATTTAGTCTAGGCCAGAGCGGACAAAAGGCGCAACAGGTCTTAACAGGACAGCACGAATTCTGGGGTAAACTAGAAAACTAGAAAAATAGAAAAATAGAAAAATAGAAAAATAGAAAAATAGAAAAATAGAAAAATAGAAAAATAGAAAAGCGGTCGCTCCTAAGCAAAACCAAGTCAAGAAACATCTTAATGCGCTTCAGAAGCTACCCTCGCATGCAGGATCAGATTGCTCGCCGGCATCTGCCGTTCAGACGAATCCTTCAACCCCGCAGCCTCCAGTCGCGACAGCACCCATTGCGAATCTTTATATCCAATCTCAGTATCCTGACTTTGAAGGCTGGAATGAAAAGACGCATCCCCTTCACTGCGGAATACGCCGTTGTCAGAAAACGGCCCGTAGATCATCACCTGACCACCGGGGTTCAGACCCCCAACCATACCCGACAACACCGCCGCTGCCTGATCGTCAGAAATCAGATGCAGAAGGTTCACCACATAGGTGAAATCATAGGTCTTCCCCAGGGCATCCCAACCAGACACCGCATCCAGGCGTATCGCCTCACGCAGGTTCGCAAGCTCTGCCTCACGCCCCCAGGCCCGGATGCTGTCCAGGCGGTCATCATCTACATCACTGGGCTGCCAGGTCAGATCCGGCCAGCGGGCGGCAAAAGCACAGATATGTTGGCCTGTGCCACTGGCCAGTTCCAGGACATCGCCCCGCTCTGGCAGAATCTGCGCCAGCACCTCTGCAATCGGTTCCTGATTGCGCGCGGCAGAGGGCGCATGCAGACGGCCATCGCCGGTCTGATCTTTCAGATGTGCGCTGTCCGGCAATATCAGAGGTTTTTTCATTACGTCATCCTTTTACTGCCTCCTCTGTTGCACCTCCTGACGATTTGGGCAAGTCTGTCGGTAAGGCCATAAAAGGATCAGATATGTCTCTGGAAATCGTCACCCTGCCCGCTCTTGCAGACAACTACTTCTTTCTGATCCACAATTCAGAAACCAGGGAAACCGCGCTGATCGATGCGCCCGAGGCCGCCCCCGTGAAAGCCGCACTGGCAGAACGCGGCTGGCAGTTAACGCAAATCCTGCTGACACATCATCACTATGATCACATCGACGGTGCGGAAGAACTGCGCAGTGCGACCGGTGCCAAAGTTATTGGGGCAAAAGCCGATGCACACCGTCTGTCCGCGCTGGATCTGGAAGTTTCTGAAGGCGATCGCTTTGAGGTCGCCGGAACGCCCTGTGAGGTCTTTGATGTCTCTGGCCATACACTCGGCCATATCGCTTTTCACCTGCCAGATGAAAAAGCTGTGTTCACCGCAGACAGCCTGATGGCCTTTGGCTGTGGGCGGTTGTTTGAAGGCACGCCGGGGGTGATGTTCGAAAGCCTTGCGAAACTCACAGCCCTACCCGCTGACACCACGGTTTATTCTGGTCATGAATATAGTGCGGGCAACGGCGCCTTTGCCCTATCTGTGGACGGGGACAATCCGGCGGTGCAGGCACGGGTTCAGGAAAACGCCCGCAAACGCGATGCGGGGGAACCCACTGGCGTTTCCACATTGCAGCTTGAGCTGGACACAAACCCTTTCCTGCGCTGTCAGGAAGAAGCGCTGATCCAGGCCGCAGGTCTGGGGACAGATGCCGCCCCTGCTGCGGTCTTTGCTGAAATCCGGCGACAGAAGGATAACTTCTGAAGCCACTGAGAAAGTGAGATCGCGACCGGGCAGCAGAGGTATTTTCGGAAAAAATCACCCTAAAAACACCGAATGTGATGTAATTTGAAGAAAAAGCACTTGTATCGCCCCGGATCACAACCGAACTTTAAGAGTAATGGACCATCCTGGAAAAGCACGCAGACTTCCTGCGCGCCCCATGGCCGGAAGGATAAGGAGCACAATCGCCATGCCTTCATTTTCTACGACGCTTGAGCAGTCTATTCACGCGGCACTTGCCCTGGCAAATGCGCGCCGCCATGAATTTGCAACCCTAGAACATCTTTTGCTGGCCCTGGTCGACGAACCGGATGCCGCGCGGGTCATGCAGGCCTGTGAGGTCAACCTTGATATCCTGCGCGGTGAGCTTCAGGATTTCATCGACGAAGAACTGACCGGTCTGATCACCGACATCGAAGGGTCAGAAGCCGCGCCGACAGCTGCGTTTCAACGGGTGATTCAACGCGCCGCGATCCATGTGCAATCATCTGGCCGCACAGAAGTAACCGGCGCGAATGTCCTGGTTGCTATCTTTGCGGAACGGGAAAGCAATGCGGTTTACTTCCTCCAGGCCCAGGATATGACCCGTTATGACGCGGTGAACTTCATCGCCCATGGCATGGCCAAGGATCCGGATTTTTCAGAAGATCGCCCCCTGACTGGCGCATCTGCTTCGGCAGAAGACCATGACGGGTTTTCAGGTGCTGAGCCTGAGGAAAAGGAAACTGCGCTGTCCAAATACTGCGTTGATCTGAACCATAAGGCGGAAGAAGGCGAAGTCGATCCGCTGATCGGGCGGGAACACGAAGTCGAGCGCTGCATTCAGGTTCTGTGTCGTCGCCGCAAGAACAACCCCCTGCTGGTGGGTGATCCCGGCGTCGGTAAAACCGCGATTGCAGAAGGGCTTGCACGTAAGATTGTTCAGGGTGAAACCCCTGAAATCCTGTCTGAAACGATCATCTATTCCCTTGATATGGGCGCGCTTCTGGCGGGCACGCGGTATCGTGGCGACTTTGAGGAACGCCTGAAAGCGGTGATGACCGAACTGGAAGAACACCCCAATGCGGTTCTTTTCATTGATGAGATCCACACGATCATCGGTGCCGGTGCCACATCCGGCGGGGCGATGGATGCATCCAACCTGCTGAAACCCGCACTCCAGGGCGGCAATCTGCGCTGCATGGGGTCCACCACCTATAAAGAATTCCGTCAACATTTTGAAAAAGACCGCGCGCTTGCGCGTCGCTTTCAGAAGATCGACGTGAATGAACCCTCTGTCCCGGATACGATCAAAATCCTCAAGGGGATCAAACCCTATTTTGAGGAACATCACGACATTCGCTACACCCTGGATGCGATCAAATCAGCGGTAGAACTGTCCGCGCGCTATATCACGGATCGTAAATTGCCCGACAAGGCCATTGACGTGATTGACGAGGCAGGTGCCGCCCAGCATCTGGTGGCGGAAAGCAAGCGTCGTAAAACCATCGGCACGAAAGAAATCGAAGCTGTGGTTTCAAAAATCGCCCGTATCCCGGCGAAAAATGTGTCGAAAGACGATGCCGAAGTCCTGCGCGACCTTGAGACCTCTCTGAAACGTGTGGTCTTTGGTCAGGATACAGCGATTGAAGCCCTTTCCAGTGCTATTAAACTGGCGCGTGCAGGCCTTCGTGAACCGGAAAAACCCATCGGGAACTATCTGTTCGCAGGGCCAACCGGTGTAGGCAAAACCGAAGTTGCCAAACAGCTGTCCAGCACCCTTGGTGTGGAAATGCTACGGTTTGACATGTCCGAATATATGGAAAAACACGCGGTTTCCCGTCTGATCGGTGCGCCTCCGGGTTATGTCGGTTTTGACCAGGGCGGTCTGCTGACCGATGGCGTGGATCAGCATCCACATTGTGTGCTTCTGCTGGATGAAATCGAAAAAGCCCACCCGGATGTCTTTAACATCCTGCTTCAGGTTATGGATAACGGCCAGCTGACCGATCACAACGGGCGCACGGTTGATTTCCGCAATGTCATTCTGATCATGACCTCAAACGCCGGTGCTGCCGATCAGGCCAAAGAAGCCGTTGGTTTTGGTCGTGATCGTCGCGAAGGCGAAGACACTGCTGCGATTGAACGCACCTTCAGCCCGGAATTCCGCAACCGTCTGGATGCGGTCGTAAGCTTTGCACCACTAGGCAAAGACGTGATCATGAAAGTGGTTGAGAAATTCGTTCTTCAGCTTGAAGCGCAACTGATGGATCGCAACGTGACCTTTGAACTGACCCCGGAAGCAGCCGAATGGCTGGGTGAGAAAGGTTATGATGCGAAAATGGGCGCACGTCCTCTGGGCCGTGTGATCCAGGAACACATCAAGAAACCGCTGGCGGAAGAACTGTTGTTCGGATCGCTCGCAAAAGGTGGCGTTGTCCGGGTTGGCGTAAAGAACGACGAACTGGATCTGGAAATCCTGCCACAGGAAGCCAAACAGCTTTCGGGTAAGTCCCCGCGCCTGCTGACGGCAGAGTGATCCGTTTCACACAATAAAGAAAAGGCCGCCCATCACCGGGCGGCTTTTTTATTGCCTGCCGGAACTCAGCGGCTGGACCGTGCAAGCACCAGAACCGCGCAAAGCCCGGTTAAAATCACCAGCATTGCTGCGGGGGCCGCCTGTTCCAGGTTTTCAAGTGACGCTTGTTCATACACACGGGTTGCCAGCGTGTTAAAGTTAAACGGGCGCAGCAGCAGGGTTGCGGGCAGTTCTTTTGAACAATCGACAAAAACCAGCAGGACAGCCGTTGTCACAGACCCCCGGATCAGCGGCACATGCACAGATCGCAAAACGCCACCTTCGGTACGTCCAAGGGATCGCGCCGCCATTGGCAGGCTTGGCGCAACACGGCCAAGCGCTGAATCCGCCGCGCCCTGGGCAATCGCAAAGAAACGCACACAATACGCAAAGATCAGGGCAAAAGCCGTGCCTGTCAAAAGCAGCCCGGGATCATAGCCTGTCAGGGCCAACACGCCATCTGCCAGCATATGATCAAGACCCGCCAGCGGGATCAGAATGCCCACGGCCAGAACCGCGCCGGGTGCTGCGTAACCAATCGTGGTGATCGGCATCAACAGCCGTGGCAGACGTCGCCCGCTGAGGCGGACACCGTAGACCATAAACAGCGCCGCAGTTACAGTCAGCAGCCCCGCGCTGATGCCGGTGAACAGCGTATTCCAGAGCGCTGAAAACAGCGAGGCATCCAACCAGAAATCATAATTGTTAAGACTGTGCCAGGAAATCACCCCCGCCGGCAGAACAAACCCGATGGCAAATGGCACAAGACAGAACATCATCGCCGCCAGGCCTCTGCCCCCTTTCAGGCGCACCTGCGTCAGTGGGCGCGGATTGCGGGCGGGGTTGTGATAGCGGTGTTTGCGGCGGCTGATCCGCTCGAACCCCAGCAGCAAAAGCACAAGCGTCAGAACCACACAGGCGATTTGTGCGGCCCCCCCGGCATTGTTGCTTTCCAGCCAGGTCGTGAAGATCCCGGTGGTCAGGGTCTGGACCGCAAAATATTCAACCGTGCCGAAATCAGCGACAGTTTCCATCATCACAACTGCACAGCTGGCTGCAAGTGCCGGACGTGCCAGCGGCAGACCAAGACGGAAGAACCGCGCAAAAGGCCCTGCACCCAGGGCACGCGCCACATCATACCCGGCGGATGACTGTTCCCGGAAAGACGCCCGGCACAGCAGATAAACATAAGGATACAAAGCACCGGCCAGCACGATGACTGCGGCGCCACGGGACCGGATGTCAGGGAACCAGTAATCGCGCGATGTCGCCCATCCAAAGGTTGATCGCAACGCAGTCTGCACAGGCCCCGCATATTCCAGAAAATCCACCAGTGCATAAGCACCGACATAGGCCGGGATCGCCAGAGGCAGAAGCAGAAGCCATTCCAGGATCCTCGCCCCGGGAAAACGGTACATGACGATAAGCCAGGCCGTTGTAACCCCGGTGATCCCGGCAAGTGCCCCGACGCTGAGCACCAGAAACAGCGTGTTGGAAAAATAGCGCGGCAGAGTGGTGTTCAGAAGATGTGGCCAGATGTTTTCGGTTGGGAAAAACGCCAGAAAAACCACGGCCAGAACCGGCAGCACAACACAGACTGCAATCAGAAATGCCCCAAGGGACCATCCCGATATACCGCGCCGTTTCCGGGCGGCCTGACCTCTGGTGGCTTTTTTTGCCACACCTGCGGGCTCTGCCTGTCTCATCAAAGGATCACCACCTTTTTTCCCTGATATTTTTGTGCTTATACTTGGCGCGTAATCGCCATGCCAGCAGAGTTTGATGAAATGGGCGACGGAAATTAATTGGGGCAATGGGTATATATGAAGATCGCTTATCACATTGGTGCGCATTCAGCGGATGGCGACAATCTGTTGCGGGGGGTACTGAAAGACCGGGAGCGTCTTTCAAAAGGCGGCATTGCTGTCCCTGGCCCGGGAAAATACCGACGTAATCTGCGTGAAGTGCTGGCTTACGCCGAAGGTGGGAAGCTGAACAAAACTCAGGGGCAGGAAATCCTGAGCAACATCCTTGAAGATGGCGAAGCGGACAGGCTTGTTTTGTCGGCCCCTAATTTCATGGGGTTTCCGAAGTTTGCGGTCAGAGGCAACGTCTTGTATCCGGAAGCCCCTGCGCGTGTGGCCACGCTGGTGAACCTGCTTCCTGCGACTGATGTTGAACTCCACCTGAGCATCAGTAACCCTGTGACCTTTGTACCAACCTTGCTGGAACAAAGTTCCGGCCCCGGAGACAGGGCAGAACTTCAGCAGACCGATCCACGGAAATTGCTCTGGTCAGAATTGATCGGACGTCTGCGCCAGGCCTGCCCGAATGCACAAATGGTGGTCTGGTGTCAGGAAGACACCCCGCTGATCTGGTCTGAGGTCTTGTTGTCTGTCGCCGGCCTGCCTGCCAACGTGACCCCACTGCACGGCGCAAACGATGTTCTGGCCGAGATCATGACAAAAGAGGGATTGCAGCGGTATCAGGCCTATATGAAAGCCCGATCCCCCATGACGCAGCAGCAACACAGCGCTGTTGCCACCGCTTACCTTGATAAATTCTCAGTGCCGGATGCACTTGAACAGGAAATCAATATGCCTGGATGGGATATGGCTTTGATTGATGAAGCCACCCGAAACTATGAAGAAGACACGCAGCGTATCATTGCAATGAATGATATTGATGTGATCCTGCCCTGATCAGAGGGCAGGACTGCTTCAGTGCATGCCCAAAGCTTCTTTATACATTTCAAGCACGGCTTCTTCTTCCGCAATGTCATTTGGTTCACGCTTGCGCAGCGCGATCACTTTGCGGATGATCTTGGTGTCGTAGCCACGACCTTTGGCTTCGGCCAGCACTTCTTTCTGCTGTTCCGCAAGATCTTTCTTTTCAGCGTCAAGACGCTCGATGCGCTCAATAAACTGGCGCAGTTCATCCGCAGTCACGCGATAGCTGGAGTCGGCAGAAAAATCGTTCATAACAGCATCCTTTGTTTCGAGCCTCTGATTACCGCGCCTTTTACGCCACCGCAAGCCCGTGCCGTACATCCGGTCAGCTTGCGTAATTCCCTGCCAGGCAGTAGAGGGGACAGCAAGTTCAAACGGAGCAAAATATGTCCTTCCTGATCTGGCCCGGTGCGGCCCTGTCCTTTCTTGGTCTCTGTGGCATCTTCTGGTGTATTTTCCAGGCGATGAAAGCCCGCAACGCTGGTCTGGAAGATGAAGTATTGCGCACCCGCCTGCAAAAAATCGTCGCGGTGAACCTGGGTGCACTGGGTGTGTCTGCGCTGGGTCTGATGTTGGTTGTGGTTGGAATTATTCTGGGCTGATCCTGCGGGATCAGATCGCAATCAGATGATTGTCCCACTGCCGCGTATGTTGTGACAACTTCTGATACTTTCCGCTGGCATCAATTTCTGCGACTTCACCTGTGCCTGTGGTCACAATAAAACCCGTACCTGTCGCGGGGGCTGCGCCACAGACATCTTCCAGACTGTGCTGCGTCAGAAACGCGCCTTCCCTGTCAAAGATCTGCACCACACCGCCGCGCGGGGATGTCACCGCAATATGTGATCCATCGCCACTAAAGCTGACCGACCCGCCATAGGCCTGCATCTGCAAATGCTGCGTATCAGACGCCATAGCGAACTGCAAAGCCCGGCCCTGACGATGGATCGCCAGCAAAGCAGGCGCATCAAAACGATCGCCCTGCCACTGCAACGCGCAGGCCACCAGCCCATCTGCATTCACAGCCAGATGCCGCAGGGAATTCATGTGATCCGCAACGGGTGGTTCAACCTGTTCCAGAAGATGGCCATTGGCAGTTATATAGCTGAGGTTCGGACGCATATCCGGGATATTCAGCTTCGCACGTCCCGTTTCCGGGTGGGTTTCGATCCCGCCATTCGCCACCACCAGCACATCCTGTCCGGGCAATCGGGAGATTTCATGCGGGCCGGTGCCGCCGGACGAAAACGCGCCGACCCGATCCCAATGCGCCCTGCGATCCCAGACACCGATCACACCAACACCATTGTCGTAATCATTTTCGGGCGTGAACAGCAGGTTTCCATCCTGCGAAAACACCCCATGCCCGTAGAAATGCCGCCCTTCCGGCGCGTCCAGCCGGGCGATTTCGCGACCTGCAAGGCAATCAATCACCAGGGCGAATGTGCCTGGACGGCGGGCAAAGGCGATGGCTTCGGGATGCTTTGGGTGGGCCGTCGCCGCATGGCCCCGCCCGGGCAGTGGAATACTGAAACGCCCTGCCCCGTCACCTGCAAGCCCTGCCAGATGATATGCCCCATCGCTATCCCGCGCTGCCGCCAGATAAGCCGGATTGCCAGCTTCGGCCCATGACGTTGCTGGCACAGCACCCGCAGCCATCATCCCCGCCAGAAAACCGCGCCGCGTGGATTGCATCGATCAGTCCCCGTCCAGCGCGTTGAAACCAATCCCAACACCCATGGCCGGGCCAAGTTCCATCACCAGGATTTCGCGCAGACGTTCCACCGATTGCTGAAGGATTTCGACCTTCAGGCGACCGGAAATCTCATCGACTGACGCAAAGACCGGATCATCAGGATTGGCAGCATGTCCAAGCGCCGCCTCAAATTCGGCCGCGAATCGCGCAGCGATCTCCGGGTGATCCGCAGACAAAAGTGCGGCCAGTTCAGAAAGTTCCTCAAGCGCCACAATCACCTGATGGCGGGACCGGTCTGACCGGCGCAGTTCTGCCCGGCGCGGACGCGGGCGGTCAAAGGTTCCCAACGGGCGGCCAATACGGGTTTCTGCCGTGAACTGAAGCCCGGTCGACAAAGCTTTAAACAGTTCCCGGAAGACTTCTTCTTCACTGCGCCAGGCACCTGTTTCAGTCGGGTTCAGCATCTGATCCGCATATTCAGCTTCCCAGTCCCCCAGGATCACGGCACTGGTTTCCACAAGACCATTGGCAATGGCCCGGATCAGGGCGCAGCGGTATTCTGGTGTCGCCTGGTCGGCATAGGCCGGATCATACAGCAGAAATTCCAGCGCATAGAGACCACGGGCCGCGACGGACACCTCTGCAAATTCTTCCGGCGTGCCGACAGAAGGATCAAGATCTGTCAGAATCTGGTTCAGGGCTTTGGCGGTTTTGCTGCGCGGGTCGGGCCAGAAGGCAATGGCAAAAGCACGCCCGTCAACCTCAGACGGACCAAAGCGCAGATGGCTGACCCGTGTCCAGGCATCCATCATTCCGCCCCAGGCATCGCGCAGATCAGGATCGCTGGCGGCACAATGGCTTGCCGTCGCAAGCGCCAGAGATTGCGCGTGATTGTGCAGCGCCTGATAGCCCGGCAGGATCTGATCCTGCACCGTGTTTTCAATAATCGTTTTCATGTCCGCCTGCGCGCCTGCAGGCAGCAACCCCATAAGCGCAAAAACAGCTGGTTTTAAAATACGGCGCATGGCCAATCCTTCATATCTACCCGCTGCCCCCAGGCTTACAGGCTTTCTAAAAATGCGATCAGATCCGCACGCGCATCCGGTTCCATAGCAACCACAGCATCCCGCATATTCTGCGCTTCGCCCCCGTGCCAGAGAATCGCTTCTAGCAAAGAACGCGCGCGACCGTCATGCAGGAAGTATGTGTGCCCGGAAACCTGGCGCGTCAAGCCAATCCCCCAAAGCGGCGGCGTGCGCCACTCTCGTCCCGTTGCGCGGGCTTCGGGGCGGTTATCTGCAAGCCCTTCACCCATGTCATGCAGCAGCATGTCAGAATAGGGCCAGATCAGCTGAAAGCTTTGTTCCACCTGATCTTCCAGACGATGGGTCACAAAAGCCGGTGTGTGACAGGAAATGCAGCCGGTTTCATAAAAGAGCTGCTTGCCGCGCAGAACCTCTGGCGCGTCCACGTTGCGCCGCGCGGGCACACCAAGGTTGCGACTGTAGAAGGTGACAAGTTCCAGTCCTTCGGTATCGACCTCAAGATTGTCACGATTGTCCGGTTCCTCGCCATGCACGGCGTTGCGACAATGTTCCTGTGCTTCGGTGCATTCGCCCCAGCCACCAGGGAACAGCGGATTGGAAATGCCGATATCACCGGCGAAAGCCCCGGCGGATTGTTCATTCACCGTCGCGGTGCCAGCCTTCAGGCCAAAACGACCAAGCATGGGCATATCAAATTCACGGGACCAGACGATATTGGGGCGACCGGAAACACTGTCGCCATCCAGATCATCGGGATCCGCATTCACCAGAATATCCGCGGCAGGGATTGCTTCCAGCAGGCCCAGACCAATCATCTGCGGCGCAATGCGCGGGCTGAACATGGCGTCAGGGTGGAAGGCCCCATAAGCCGGATCAGCAGGCGTATAGGTCGGCACGCGCAGGCTGACGGTCTCGCCGTTTAGCTGTACTTCACGTTCTTCATAGCTGATCTCCAGTCGGATTTCCGGATCATGCCCGGGCAGGGCCAGATCCTGCAGCTGGCTGCCATAGGTTGGTTCCGGCAGGGTCGCGAGATAGCCTTCGATCTCGGCCATGCCTTCCGGCAACTCGTAACCAACCGGTGCGGGAATGGATGTGCGCAGGAAGATTGAAACATTGCTGTTTTCGCCCGCTTCCGGCGGATGGCCGCGCCCGTCTTTCAGGTGGCAGCGCTGGCAGGAACGCGCGTTGTAAAGTGGCCCGAGGCCGTCGGAGGCAAGCGTTGAGGCAGGCGACGAAACCCAGAGCTTGCGGAAGAACCCATTGCCGATCTTGAAGGTTAACTCATCCTCAAACGGCATATTGCCTGAGGCCTGGGAAAACGCATGTGCATCGCGCCGCGCACGCACCGTAGCAGCACCAGCAGAATTGACCTCAAACCGGTTGGCTTCAGAAAAATCAGTCACCGGCGTGGTGACAGTTTCGATCCGGGCAGCCTCTGCCCCGGTGCGGGGAATGATGTTCAGGTGGGGTTCATCTGTGACGCCGGCAAAGGCGGATGAAACTGCACTGATGAGCATGGCTGTCGAAGCAACGCTCAGGGCTGTAACCGGCATGTTTCGCACGGGCACTGGCATCCTGTATCGGGGCATGAATTTCGCTTTTCTTTCTGGCTGTCACCTCGCGCAAGTCACAGCGTTTTGCCTGATATGGACAGGCGGCCAGTGGATGGGCAAGGGGACAAACCGCCCCCCTGCCCCCGTGTTTTATTCGAACACAGAACCAGGGTTGTCGAGGGAATCGGAACCTTCGAACTCAATCCCGTCAAGACCCAGAACCGCAACAACGCGTTCAATAGACTGGGTCTGATCAACCAGGCCGTTCACGCCGCCCATGATCAGGGCTTCACCCGCTTCATTGCCCTGCGCCAGCATCTGGTCATAAGAGAAACCAGCTTCCGCAGCGGTCTTGATACGACCCAGCGCCAGCATAGTGGTGGACAGTTTGGACTGCATTTCAGCATCCAGAGCCGCATCTTCATGGGACACAAGATCAGCAAGGGACGCGCCAGACACCAGTTCGCCGTTCACACGCACATATTCGCCGAGGTACACGTTCTGCACGCCCAGACCATCGTAATAGTGGCTGTTGTGGGTGTTATCAGAGAAACAGTCGTGCTCTTCCTCAGGGTCGTTCAGCAGAACGCCAAGCTTCATACGCTCACCCGCTTGCTCACCGTAGGACAGGGAACCCATGCCGGTCAGCATTGCAACGATACCCGCATCTTCATCACCCAGAACAGTGCCGCGTGCTTCGCCGCCATCAGCCCATTCTGCTGTCATGAATTCAAGGTCAGAGATCAGCAGATCAGTCGCCGCTTTCAGGTATTCGCCGCGACGGTCACAGTTGCCGCCGGTGCAGACATTGCCCGCCGCATAATCTGTCCAGGAACGATCGCCCGCGCCGTGATCGGTGCCGTTGTTGTCCTGGCCCCAGAGCAGGAATTCAATCGCGTGGTAGCCGGTTGCAACGTTCGCTTCTACGCCGTCTGCTTCGTGCAGAGTACCTTCCAGCAGTGCAGGTGTGATCGCGGATGCGTCAATTTCTGCGCCGGACAAAGAGAAGGTCGGGTTGGCAATCACGTTCAGCGCCGCCAGTTCGTTTTCGTCAGTCGGGCCACCGTAAGCGGTGCCAACATAATCGATCAGGCCTTCGTCCAATGGCCAAGCGTTTACTTTGCCTTCCCAGTCATCCACGGCAGCGTTACCGAAACGGTAAACTTCGGTCTGCTGGTAAGGCACACGGGCGGCCAACCAGGCTTCTTTTGCGGCTTCGAGGTTTTCAGCCGATGGTATCGCGATCAGCGCGTCTACAGCGTCGCCCAGCACACGTGCGGTCAGAAGGCTGTCTTCATATTTCGCATGCGCAATATTCGCATAGTTGGTCAGAACGTCGGATTTGCTGACAGCATGGCCGTCTGCAAGTGCAGCACCCGCAGTCAGCGCAAGCGCGGAAGTCGCAAGAATAAGAGATTTCATGTTATGTCCCTGTGTTTCAGACAGGCCGCAAAAGGCAGCCAGATAAGATTCTCGCATAACCTACTAAAAAAATCAGGAATGACAATCTGATTATTTTACCTGGGTATTTTCTGTCGCACCCAGGCTTATGTATATGTGTCGATAATTTCCTGCAGCGTGGCGTAGCATTTGCGGTACTCAAACGACCCAAGCTGCCCGCCGATACGCACCGCGATATAAAACGACGTGGCCAGAAGCAGTGCAGGCCAAAGTGTGATCAACAGATAATTCTGACAAAAAGCATCCTTCAGCATGGCGGCGTAAAATTTCCAGTCACAACGCGCCCGGTCCCAGCGATCCCCGCCCACAGCATAACCAAAATCATGATGCCGCCAGCTTGCGGACTTAAAGAACCAGCTGGCGGTTTTTGTAATGAAATCCCGGGCCTTTTCCGGCAACCAATATGGCCCGACCCCATTCCCGAAATTCAGCTGTTGTTCTTCAGTAAGATCTTCAAACTGTGGTCTCTTCATAAAAATCCCCTCATTAACAACCCGATTATGCCACAAAAAACCCCGCCTGTCAGACGACCGGCGGGGTTTCTTTTTTCTGAAGGCTCAGGGATCAGTCGCGCAGACGCACAATATCCCCCATCAACCCTTCGGTGCCGTTGTGCACGGTCAGGCGTTCGACCTTTCCGGCGATGGTTTCCAGCGCCTCAAGTTCTTTCAGGCGCAGCATCACCGGGTTCTCGGACATAACCTTCGCGGTGTTCAGAAGCGAACGGGTTGCGTTCGTTTCCTCGCGCCGGCGAATGACATTGGCCTCGGCTTCTTTCTGGGCGGCAACGACCTGGTTCAGCAGTTCCCGCATTTCGCCAGGCAGGATCACATCTTTCAACGCGATCTCGCCCACCTCAATCCCGATGGCAGCCATTTCAGCACGCACGGCATCTGCCGCCTCAGTATTGACGACCAGCTTATCGGCCAGAAGCGCATCCAGTGTCACCGCCCCCAGAGTACGCCGGAAAGCAAGCTGAACCGCCAGGTGCAGGGCTTCGGAAAAATCCTTGACCGAACGTGTGGCTTTCAGCGGGTCAGTCACACGGTAATCCGCGCTCAGGTTCACCCGCAGGGTCACACGGTCTTTGGTCAGGATCTCCTGGCCCGTCACCTCATGGGTCTGCCAGCGGGTTTCCACAAGCTTCACCATATGTTTGCGGCCAAGAACCCAGAACCAATGCGTGCCCGGTTGCAGCAACCCCGCCTCAGCCCCGTCAATGGTCAGAACGCCAACCTTCCCGCTTGCAACCTCAAAAGAGGTCAGCGTACGGGACAAAGAAGACCGCAACAGACGCTGCGCCAGTTTCACCGGCACCGCATGTGTTTCAGAAACATCGATCCGCTCGATCTCCCACGGGCCGGCATCTTTCCAGAACAGCCAGTTCTGATCCTGGGTGATCACCCCATGGGCGCGACCATTCCGGATCACAACAGCGATTTCATCCGGACCGGTGCGCACTTCAAAAAAGTGTTCTTCCACCAGATCGCGGTGATCTTTCACAAGAACATCCACCAGCGGCGATTCAAAACGGGGTGTCGAAATGCTGTAATTGCTTATCTCAACCCGTTTCTGCGCCACTGCATGACGGCCCGGGGTCAGGATGGTGTCAATTTTCCCGTCCCGCAGCACCAGCATCCGCTGGGTTTCGGAAAGGGTAATCCGTGTCTGACCTTTCAGCCGGTCAGTAAGCGTTTCAAATACAGTCATTTCATTTTCCTCGTTTGTCGTCGTCGTCGCAAAGCGAACTCCTTCACTGTTTTGATTGGGGTTGCAGGCCGAATTGCCTGACAGGTGTGTTGCGCAAAGGCGCATTAAAAATCGGGGCGCAGATGCGCTGAATAAGTGAGGGAACCGGACCCTCCCCTGGCCATGCCCCCGGGCGAAGAAGACACGAGCGGGCCGTCATCGCCCCCTGCGGATGTATCCCCTGCGAACAGGAAAAGCATCGGCAAAAGGGCCATCAGACCGTCAGCATCCTCCCGGCACAGGGCCAGAGCAGGAAGGGGCTTTGCAAGCACATCACCGGCCGGAACCTTTGATGATTTCGCGCAGACCCGCCCGCAAGGGGTGGATCCGGAACCCGAAATGTTGGACCGCTTACGCGGGCCGGCGTGGAAAGCCGGTGGCGGATTAACGCCTTTCAAATGGCAGGAATCGAACCTGCTACACCCAGAACCTAAATCTGATGCTCTACCAAATGAGCTACATTTATAGTGACTTTGGAAGGAATCGAACCTTCGGCCAATAGAAGCTAAATCTACCGCTCTACCCCTGAGCTACAAAGTCATGTCCACTCTGTCATCCGCAGTCCAGGCATACGCAAGGGCAGTGCCCGGCGCACCGGTTGGGTGATCACCCCAAACCGCTTGGATCCGCATCGTTCAGACCGGAATGCCGTTATAGGCAGCCATAAATATTATCGCAAACATTGCATTACCCAAGGGAAACACTCGTGATCCATACGCAACAAAATTACCCATCCGCGCAATAAATGGAAAGGTAGTCCGGGATATTGTCAGGATCCTTTCGTCTTTCACCTTGTCAGAGCAACTTATTCCGCCACCCCATTTCGCAAATCCGTGATGATCCGGGCCAGTTCTGTCGCCCGGTCGATAAATTCCGCATCATCCCGGCAAATCAGATAAAGTGGCATTTCAATCTGTGTCCCGCCACGCTGAACCCCGTCCAGGCCCTCCAGAAAAGCCGCCGGAAAGAACCCGCGCCCGCCGCGCCCACGCAGATAACGCAGGGCCATGGTGCAATTGCCAAGAAAGACAGAATGCCCCGGTGCATCCGCCACATAGCGTTTCACGGCAACGTCATAGTGCCCCCCAGGCGCAGATCGATGAAACGATCCGGCACCCGGCCATCGGGCCCGGAAACCTCCACCAGATGCAGGCGTTCCGGTGCGAGTTCCAGCACATGCAACCCGGTCTGCGCGGGGTGTTCCGGCGTCAGAGCGATATCAAGGATATGCCCGGCCACCGCCTGATGCACATCCATCGTGTGATCAAAATCAAGCGTCAGCAGGTGATCTTCACCCGCGCCGTCCAGCTGCACGGCAAGATCGGTCAGCAACGGATCCCAGATACTCAGCGCAGCACCCATACGCAAAGGCCGCCTGCCCCGCGCACGTCCTGGCAGATCCCGGCTGGCCATATGCCAGAGATGCACCATTTCGCAGGCGTAGGTTTCAAATTGCCGGCCAAAATCCGTGACACTGACGCGCCGCCCGTCACGCGTGAACAGATCCGCACCAAGGTGGTCTTCCAGCGCCCGGATACGCGCGGTCACTGTTGTCTGTGCGACGGACAAGCTGCGGGCGGCGGCGTGAAAGCTGCCTTCGCGCAGGATCACCAGAAATGTTTCAATCGCTTCAATCTGCATCAGATCACTATTTTCGCTTAGACTGATAAAATCAATTCGTTTTATTTATCAGCGTAAGCGCGGCATTCTGTGGGCAACCGATAATGGAAGGACAGCCCGATGCCAGACACCCTTCACGCGCCAGATGACGCGGAACACCGCCACAAACCCACCTGGACCAGTTTTGAAAACGCCACGCGGGAAGATTTCCTGGCGGTGATGGATTATGAAGACGCCTATAACGCCGCCCTGCCCGACCGGATCCTGGAGGCGATCAAATCGCTGGATGAGGCCTGGACACCCTACCCTGTGAATCGCTATCAGCATTCCCTGCAGGCGGCGACCCGCGCTTATGAAGATGGTGCGGATGAGGAAATTATCGTCGCGGCCCTGGTCCATGACACCGGTGATATTCTGTCCCCTTACAACCACGGCGAACTGGCTGCGGCGATGATGAAGCCTTACGTCAGCGAACGCTGCTACTGGATCCTGAAACATCACTGCGTTTTCCAGGGCTATTATTACAACCACCACCTGGGCGGCGATCGCAATGCACGCGACAAATACCGCGACAGCCCGTTTTGGGAAGACTGCCGCTATTTCTGCCATGAATATGACCAATGCGCCTTTGATCCGGACTATCCGACAAAACCACTGGAATTCTTTGAACCCATGCTCCGCAAGCTACTGTCCAAAGGCGAAGGCCATATGGAACTAAATGAAACAGCAGAAGACTAAAACGCAAAAAGGCCGGGGATCATTACCCCGGCCCTTTTTTATTCTGTGATCAATGATCAGTCGCTCTCGGTCATGTCAACGCCAAGGGCCTTGGCCACGGTGAAGATGTCTTTATCGCCGCGACCACACATGTTCATCACGATGATATGGTCTTTAGGCAGGGTTGGCGCCATCTTCATCACATGGGCCAATGCGTGGGAGGGTTCCAGCGCCGGGATAATGCCTTCCTGCGTACAGCAGAACTGGAAAGCTTCCAGAGCTTCGGTGTCGGTGATCGACACATATTGCGCGCGGCCAATGTCATGCAGCCAGGAATGTTCAGGGCCAATGCCCGGATAATCCAGACCCGCAGAGATCGAAAATCCTTCAAGGATCTGTCCGTCATCATCCTGCAACAGATAGGTGCGGTTGCCGTGCAGAACGCCAGGACGGCCACCGGTCAGCGACGCGCAGTGTTCCATCTTTTCATTCACGCCTTTGCCGCCGGCTTCAACACCAACGATATTGACGGACTGATCATCAAGGAACGGGAAGAACAGGCCCATCGCGTTGGACCCGCCGCCAATCGCCGCGATGATGGTATCGGGCAGACGGCCTTCGCCCTCATGTTCTTGCAGCTGAACCTTGGTTTCTTGGCCAATAATCGCCTGGAAATCACGCACCATCGCAGGGTATGGGTGTGGACCGGCCACGGTACCAATACAGTAGAACGTGTCGCGCACATTGGTCACCCAGTCGCGCAGCGCATCGTTCATCGCATCTTTCAGCGTGCCACGGCCAGAAGTCACAGGCACAACTTTTGCACCCAGCAATTTCATGCGGAACACGTTTGGCGCCTGACGTTCAACGTCATGGGCCCCCATGTAAACGATGCATTCCAGACCAAAACGCGCACAGACGGTTGCAGTCGCAACACCGTGCTGACCTGCGCCGGTTTCCGCAATGATCCGGGTTTTACCCATACGACGCGCCAGCAGGATCTGACCCAGCACGTTGTTGATCTTATGCGCGCCGGTGTGGTTCAGCTCGTCACGTTTCAGGTAAATCTTCGCGCCACCCAGAGCTTCGGTCATGCGTTCGGCATAATACAGCGGGCTTGGGCGACCGACGTAATGTTTCCACAGGTCATCCATTTCCGCGTGGAATTCCGGGTCAACTTTCGCACGTTCGTATTCTTCCTCAAGATCAAGGATCAGAGGCATCAGGGTTTCAGACACGAAACGCCCGCCAAAATCACCAAAACGTCCGTTTTCATCCGGTCCGTTCATAAAGCTGTTGAACAGATCATCCATAGTTTTTCCCCTCAGAAACGTGGCACGGGATTTGTCGCCGCCTGGACGAAATCCGCTATCTTCTTTGCATTCTTTACGCCTGGCGCGCTCTCAACACCAGAGGAAACGTCAACCTGCGTTGCGCCCGTCAGGTGGATGGCCTCTGCGACATTTTCCGGGTTCAGCCCGCCCGCCAGCATCCATGGTGTGGCCCAGCGACGCCCGGCCAGCAAACGCCAGTCAAAAGCCAGACCATTTCCCCCGGGCAGATCGGCGTGTTTTGGCGGTTTGGCGTCAATCAGCAGCTGGTCCGCAACCTGGGTGTAGGTGCTGATTTGCGCAAGATCCGCTTCATCCGCAATCCCGATGGCTTTCATCACCGGAAGTCCATAACGCGCACGTACTTCCTGCACACGTTCAACGCTTTCTTTGCCGTGCAGCTGTAACACATCCAGCGGCACTTGCGCGGTGATCGCGTCCAGCGTGGCATCATCTGCATTCACTGTCAGCGCAACCTTCGCCACCCCTTCCGGGATCTCAAGCGCCAGAGTGCGCGCCTGGTCAATCTCAAGATGTCGGGGGGATTTCGCAAAAAACACAAGGCCCGCATAACGGGCCCCGGCGGCAGCAACTGCAGCCACATCATCAGTGGTCGTGAGACCGCAAATCTTAACACTGGTGGTCATATTCTGATGCCCTGCCTTTTTGTGGCAGCTTATGCTTTGCTTTCCAGAAGCGCCAGCACATCATCGGCCTTGCCACCTTTTTCTGCCGATGTCGTCGCCCGCAGAGTTTCCACTTCTTTCTTCAGCTTCTCAGCCTGACGCGCTGTACCACGGAATTTCATTTCGCGCAGCCATTCCCAGACAAAGCCGATCAGCAGACCTGCGATGATCCCGCCAACGACAACCACAAAAAGCGGCAGTTGCAGCGGTTCACCTGAAAGGCCCAGAATAGCGGACAATTCCGGCGGCAGCAGATAAAGCGAAACAAATCCACGATTGGCCAATGCAACTGTAATCAGCACAAAAGCCAGAGCGGCAAGAAACAGATATTTAAGATAGCGCATTCGTTACTTTCCGTTAAGCCGGTCTCGCAGTAGTTTACCCGTCTTAAAGAACGGCACATTTTTTGCGGGCACTTCAACAGATTCACCGGTGCGTGGATTACGCCCCGTACGTGCCTCACGTTGTTTAACAGAAAACGCCCCGAAACCACGTAGTTCTACGCGGTCGCCACGGACCATTGCTTCTGTTATTTCATCAAACACAGTGTTTACGATGCGTTCCACATCGCGTTGATAAAGATGCGGATTTTCATCCGCGATGGATTGAATAAGTTCCGAACGGATCATCCCTGTTTTCCCCTGGCTGGATTAGGCACATTTTAACATGTGCTCATTTGGAATTCGTCATGTGGACGTTTCTATATTCACCGCTGCAAACTAAAACCGCAACGGGAAAGGACCTTTCAAGTCGGGCTTTCCCCGATTTGAGACAAAATTATGCCTATTTTCCGACCAGTATCAGCGAATTTCACCCTATTGTGCACGAAATCAGGCCGCTTTAAGGGAATTTGATTCGTTAAAAAGGCGGCCCGGTGTATCACCAGGCCGCCTTTCAATGTTTTTTTCAGTCTACGGACTGAATGATCAGTCGTCAGACTTCAGAGCTGCGCCAAGGATATCGCCCAGGGACGCGCCAGAGTCAGAAGAACCATACTGTTCCACTGCTTCTTTCTCTTCAGCGATCTCACGTGCTTTGATGGACAGACCCAGTCGACGGGTTTTCGCATCAACGTTGGTTACACGTACGTCAAGCTTGTCACCAACCTGGAAGCGCTCTGGGCGCTGCTCGGCACGATCACGGGACAGGTCGGAACGACGGATGAAGGATTTCATGCCTTCATAGTCAACTTCCACGCCGCCATCTTCGATCGCAGTCACTTCAACAGTGATGATAGAACCGCGCTTCACGCCGTCAGCAACTTCAGCGAACGGATCGCCGCCCAGTGCTTTAACGGAGAGAGAGATGCGTTCTTTTTCAACGTCCACTTCGGTTACAACGGCCTGAACCATTTCACCTTTGCGGTAGTCGCCAATCACATCTTCGCCACGGCCTTCCCATGTCAGGTCAGACAGGTGAACCATGCCGTCGATTTCGTTGTCGAGACCGATGAACAGACCGAATTCAGTGATGTTCTTAACTTCACCTTCAACTTCGGTGCCAACTGGGTTGTTCTCAGCGAACACTTCCCATGGGTTGCGCATGGTCTGTTTCAGACCAAGGGATACGCGACGCTTGGAACCATCGATTTCCAGAACCATGACTTCGACTTCTTGTGAAGTAGACACGATTTTGCCCGGGTGTACGTTCTTCTTAGTCCAGGACATTTCAGAAACGTGTACGAGGCCTTCAACGCCAGCTTCGAGTTCAACAAATGCACCGTAATCGGTGATGTTGGTGACGCGACCCTTGTGGACGGAATCCAGTGGGTATTTCGCAGCAACAGCATCCCATGGATCGTCCTGCAGCTGTTTCATGCCGAGGGAGATACGGTGGGTTTCTTTGTTGATCTTGATCACCTGAACCTTGATGGTCTCACCGATTGTGAGGATCTCGGATGGGTGGTTCACACGGCGCCATGCCATGTCGGTCACGTGCAGCAGGCCGTCAACGCCGCCGAGGTCAACGAATGCACCGTATTCAGTGATGTTCTTAACAACACCGTCAACTGCCTGACCTTCGGAAAGGTTGCCGATAACTTCAGCACGCTGTTCTGCGCGGGACTCTTCGAGGATCGCACGACGGGATACAACGATGTTGCCACGACGACGGTCCATTTTCAGAATCTGGAACGGCTGCTTCAGACCCATCAGTGGGCCTGCGTCACGTACTGGACGTACGTCAACCTGGGAACCTGGCAGGAACGCAACAGCGCCGCCGAGGTCAACAGTGAAGCCGCCTTTAACGCGACCGAAGATAGCACCGTCAACACGCTCTTCGTCAGCATATGCTTTCTCGAGGCGATCCCATGCTTCTTCACGGCGTGCCATCTCACGGGAGATAACAGCTTCACCGCGGGCGTTTTCAGCTGCGCGCAGGAACACTTCTACAGTGTCGCCAACAGCGATTTCAGCTTCTTCACCAGGGTTTGCGAATTCTTTCAGATCAACGCGGCCTTCCATTTTGTAGCCAACGTCGATGATAGCCTGGCCCGCCTGAATAGCGATAACCTTGCCTTTGACAACGGACCCTTCCTGAGGGGTGTCAATCTCGAAGCTTTCCTGCAGCAGGGCTTCGAATTCTTCCATAGATATATTTTGAGCCATTTGGTCTCAGTTTCCTTTACAGTCGTTTTTCCGGCCGCGCGGTTGTCTCCGCCGGTCTTGGTTTCAGTTGGTCAGCGGGCAGCCTGAAACAAACAGACCAAACACAAACAAAGAGGGCCGGTATGTGCCGACCCTGCCCGTCATTTTTTGTTTTATGGCATATATGCCTTACTGACCCGGGCTATATAGCGTTAACTGCCAGGAAACACAAGCCTGCATCCTCTGCAAAACAAGGCCATTCTCTTGCTTTTCGGGGGCTGCAACAGGTCAATCACGGTAAAGCCCGAAAGGTCAGAAATGATTCGGATGATCAATATCGAACAGGCTCTGCCTCTGCGCCAGAGCGTCCTGTGGCCGGGGCATCCGCTTTCGCACGCGATGGTGCCCGGTGATGAGGCTGCTTTGCATTTTGGTCTGTATCATGACGAAACTCTGGTTTCAGTTGCGTCATTGTTTCCGGATGATCATTTCGGCATTCAGCTGCGCAAATTTGCCACCCTGCCCCAGATGCAGGGCCGGGGCTTTGGTCGCCGGATGCTGGATCACCTTCTGGCACAGGCACGGGACCGCGGGGCGACACATCTCTGGTGTGATGCGCGTGTATCTGCCCGGGATTTTTATGCAAAATCTGGATTTCGGGAGGAAGGTGAGGTTTTTGAACGAAAAGGCCAGTCTTATATCGTCATGCAACACACGTTCGACCGGCCCTGACACGAAGAACGTGCGCAGCCCCTGGCAGATCTTAACCAACTCTTGCGATAAATCCCCCGTTGCGCAACACCGGGAAACCCCGGACCCAAGATCGGATGAGAGGCCCCGGCGAAAGCATAAGGGGCGAATCACAGCTTACCTGTCAGGGCGTAACGATCCCTGGCACTCAGATCATATCCGCAAAGGCGGCGCCGCCATCTTTACTGGTCCTGCAGACAGGCCTGCGATGGAATGCTTCATCTGAACAGCTCTCAGGAACCGCCGGGACCACCCGCGCGGGCAAAACCTGTGCGTTCAACAATCAGCCTGCGTTCCGGACGGCATCCACGGCAGCGACACACCCGGCGACAGCGTCGTCAATGGACAATTCAGATGTATCCAGAAGAATGGCATCCTCCGCGGCCTTCAAAGGGGCCGTTGCGCGTTCACTGTCACGTTTGTCCCTGGCCTGCAGATCTTCCAGGACACCTTCCGGTGTCACATCCTGACCCTTCGCCGACAATTCCAGATAGCGCCGTTCTGCCCGCACTTCATCGGAAGCCGTAACATACAACTTCACCTCGGCTTCGGGGCAAATCACCGTGCCGATATCACGCCCGTCCAGGACCGCGCCCCCGGCCCGGCGTGCAAATGCCCGCTGAAAATCAAGCAAAGCCTGACGCACTTCCGGGATTGCAGCAACTTTGGACGCGGCCTGCGCCACAGCAGAATTGCGCAGCGCATCTGCATCAATATCTTCCGCACGCAAAGATTTCGCCGCCTCCAGCGGGTCAGCGCCCTGTAACAACTGGGCACCAACCGCACGATACAAAAGCCCGGTATCCAGGTGCGCAAAGGCAAAATGCGCCGCAAGCGCTTTGGAAATTGTCCCTTTGCCCGATGCTGCCGGGCCGTCAACTGCGATTGTAAGTGCCATATGTTCTGCCTCCGTCTGGTCGGGGTACCTTTACAGAGGCCAACTGTCAAACCCGGGCAGGTCGCATACGTCTGTGTTCCCGGAAATGACACAGTGCCAGCCAGAACAGCAAAATCAGCGCCCCGGCAGAACACAGTGTTTTCAATACGGTCCACTGATTGGCCTGCATCACCATCACATGGGAAGGCGCGCCTTCTGTCACAAGCAACCGTGTGATCACCATATTTTCGAAATAGTCTGCCGTTGCACTGCCAATGGCCAGCCCCATTCCGATAAGTGCCCCGGCACCATCGGAAATTCTGTTAAAAATCAGACAAAGCGTCAAAGCTAGCGCACCGGGAAATACCATATCCAGCAAATGCTGGGGGCCCAAATAGATCTGACGCGCGCCAGGTGTCAAAGCCGTCAAGAACGCGTGTGCTTCTTCATAGGTGTAACCTGTCAGCCTCTGATCGAACGGCACCAGCCCACCTGCCCCGTCCGCAATCGACGGAAGCGTCCAAAACACCATCGCAGCGTATAAAAACGCTGTGACGGAAAACAAAGCCGTAAAAAGCATCGTAAACCGCATCGTATCCTCCGGCCTTCAGGGTACTGAACAATCCTTCAGTCTAAGTTAACATATCTTGCCATCTCTGGTGCAGATATTGCCAACCCGGGGACCGCCCCCTCGAAATGCAGCAAACAGCCATTTAATCAGAGACAGACAACAAAAGGAAACACGATATGTCGATCTGGTTTTTCGCCGGCGTCGCGCTCACGCTTTGGGTGCTATACGATCTTCTGATGGGCTACACTTACCTGTGGGAACCCGTCGTACGCGCCGAAAACCCCTGGGGGTACTGGGCCGTCATAACCCTGTGGTCAGGGGCTGCGATCAGCTGCTTTGTCGTCGCCTGAACACGTCAGTCTTTGATCATGGTTGTCAGCTCCGGATCATATCCCGCTGACTGCGGTGCATCCGCGGGGATATCGTAGTAATCCCCTTTGTCCTCGCAATAGATATGTCCGCGGATGTCCAGGCCGGTATCCCCATTGTAGCTCGCCATTCATTTTTTCAGTTTCTGACATCTAAAATTGCAGCAGCCTAAAACATGAGCTTCCGATCAACGCCGACATAAAAATGCTGATCTCCATTGTTATGGAGATCAGCATTATATGAGACCTGAACATTCGCTTGATAGCCAGCAAAGGTGCTGCGATGTCTCAAATCAGAACTGTCTTACATTTAGACCAGTGTCAGGTTTTCGAATGTGATGAAATCGTCATCCCCAATCTGCAGGATGAGATCATCACCATCAACAGTGCTTTGATATCCCGATGGAAGGTTTTGCAGATCAATGGTTTCACCCAGAATCTGCAACTCATCAACCCCAAGTTCAAAGTCGGTAACAACAGCCTGCCCCGTGGCGTCGTCGGTTTGCTGATAGAAATTGAATACATCTGCGCCTGCACCACCGGTCGCAATGTAAGTTCCGCCATTGGCAAAATGCGTTAGTCTGAACAACAACACATCATCGCCTTCACCACCGTCCATGAGACCGGCATTCAGTCCAACCTCAATCGTGTCATTTCCAGCTTCACCATAGAACCTGTTGTAGCCAAAATTCGCGTGGAGCGTATCATTCCCATCGCCACCGTAAGCGGTGTCATTTCCACCAAAGGTGTAAAAGCTGTCATCGCCGCCATATCCGTAGACAAGGTCGTTGCCATTCCCAACAGCTTCTCCATCTACATCAAGATGTGTCGAAGATCGGAACGTATCATCCCCATCAGTCCCGTCAATCTGACCGTTGGGAGTAAGTTCAACTGAAAGCCCGAGAAAATCATCTTCTGTCAGATCACCGGGACTTACATTCAGGATAACCAGTTGAGTACCGTTGGGAAGAGACAGGAGGAGATCATCTGAGCCTGAAGTGTCAAAGACTCCGCCGGTATCCCAAGTGACCTGCTGAAGGCTTGCGATCACATCACTGAAAGTGAATTGTGTACTATCTGAAATCAGCGAAAGATCAATCTTATCCGTTCCTGAGGTGAAGTCAGTAATAACATCAGATCCGGCTGAACCAATAACAAATATATCCGCACCGTCACCACCGGTATACAGGTCAAAACCACTCCCCCCCTCCAGCGTGTCATTGCCGTTGCCGCCGTTCAGAATGTCGTCACCTGATCCGCCGTCGAGAGTGTCGGCACCGCCACCACCAGACAGGGTGTTGCTTTGCTCATCTCCGGTCAGAATGTCGTTAAACTCAGACCCACGGATATTTTCAATGTTTGTCAGTGTATCTCCGTCAGCAAAACCACCTGCAGCGAAGTCATTGGCAAGATCAATTGTGGCGCCTGCGGTGGATTGAGCATAATTTACAGTATCACGGCCACCCTGACCGTTGATGCTGTCTGCGCCATCGCTGCCATTGAAGTTTTCGTCATCGTCGCTGCCATTCTGGTCATCATCATCATCGCTGCCAAGGTTGACCTTCAGTGTGGTTCCTTTACTGAGATAAATCGATGTCCCGTGAATTTCCGCGCCAATCATCGACCAGGTCTGCGCTTCGCTATAGGCATCTGAAGGAATTAGTCCGTCCGTATCCGGTCCGGGAATACCATCGATGTTAGTCAGATTTCCAAAGACTTCGAGACTCCGGCCATCAATTGTCCGGGTTTCAGACCAGACCCAGCCAAGCTGCAATATCTCTTCCGCCCCACCGTGGCCATTACTGGCTTCATAGCTGTAGTAATCTCGTGCCCCTGAAAGTCCCAGTTCAGCAAGTGTGGACGCTACTCGGTTATCGGTGATATTCAGGGTCCGGTCATAAGTGCCGGAATAGTCATTGTTGTCTGAATTGAGGGGCGTTGTCAGGCTGGATAGAATGATCTCGTCATTGGCGTCTGGGTTGATCAAAACAACTGATGGCTTGTAGGGCAGATCATTCAGCCCCAGATCATCATAGGTCAGTGTCGCAAACTGTTCTTCCGTCAGATTGTCAATCTGTACAACGGCAATCTGGGCATATTCGTCCAGCTTATAAATATCTTTTTCACCACCAGGGCCGCCCCAAAGGATTTCAACACCGGCGTCATTTTCAAATGCAAAAGCTTCGCCTGAATTTGCTTCTGCAGGTGTAATGGTCAGATCAAATGTATCTGTCCCATCGCCCCCGGCGAATTTCCCACCTGAATGGTAGTCAATGATGAAGGTATCATTCTCATCTGTACCAAAAGACCCCTCAATATTCGTGTAGGTATCCCCCTGCGCATCCCCACCAGATCCTGTGCCTGTTCGCTGGTTAAAGGTAATTCCGCTATCCGAGGAATCAAAACGCAGCATATCAATACCTGTGCCGCCATCAATCACATCCGCACCAGCGCCGCCGTCAAGTATGTCATTGCCACGCCCGCCACCGATATCATCATCGGCTATCCCAGCACGAATAAAATCATTGTAGTCGGTGCCTCCCACTTCTAATTTGATTGGAGTACGAGCATTCGAGACTACTGTTGTTTCGATAGCTCCCTGCTGCAGCACATTTACACTAGCCCCAGGGAATAGTTATACATCTTCAGGGGTTACGCTATGTAGCAATGCTGCGTCCAGATCAATTCCCACAATCGATAGGACAGTATTTATATAGGTATTGCTGTTTTGCTCGATATCATAGTTTATGTTGCTTCCGTGTAAAATAAATGAATCGTGAACCTGAGAAAGTAGCTGCCAAACACCATTAGGATCTTGTCCGAAAGGGAGGTCTAACTCAATGGAAGCATATCGATTGGGATTTAGAACCAACCCTTGCTCATTTACATAGTCTGTATTTTGTCCACCGTGTATTCTGCTAAACGTAGGGTACTGCCAGTCACCAAGCGTGACCAAGCTAGGTGCTTGGACTTCCATTTCACGCGGCGCTCCGCCCCCCTCATACACCAATTGTAAGTGTCCGCTATCTTCAACGCCAATCCAGCCTGCAGCGGTGCTGTCTGTATTTGTAATATAGTTTGCTGCCAGTAAAATTTTAGCCATTATAGTGACTACTTTCTATTGAAGGTAAGGTTGATATCTTGTGCCAGCTGATCTTCACTATAAGAAATGCCAAGCGACAACGAAGAAGCAGTTAGCCTATCCCATGAAAATAAACTCTCCGGAATAAAAGAGTTGGGAACTTCCGGTGTTAAAGGGATCCCCACATGTAATACGAACACTTGATCTGTCGGCCAGTTTCCATAGATGTCAGCAAGTTCTGGGGCCAACCCATGTTTTGCGAACCAGTTCAACAAGCTTTGAGGGTCGGGATACAGATGTGTTAAATAAAATATGCAAACTTCTAAGTCATGATAGCCGGAAATTCGTGACCAATCCAATGTATCTTCAGTAGATAAGCAGCTATCTGGAGTTGGAAACTTTTCTAAGGCCCTACGGTACTGTTGCATTTCCCTAGGTGACAAGCGCCCCTCCAGGTCATTGAGCAACATTCCATGCTTCATGAAATTGACCTCCTGACTGAAGTAGTTTGCCTCCTGCGCTGCTGGAGCTGGGCGCATTTGAGGTAAGCATATCATGAGGGCTGATACAGCGATTTTGGCAAGTGTTTTTACAATCGAGTTCCTTGATATCTTTGACTTAATGACCATATTTTCTCCGTAGGATTAATAGCTTACGTCTTGAGGCGATGCCTGATTTACAATTTCCAGATCGCTTGTTGTTTTTCTGCAAATGGGCTTTCTAACGATTGTCACATAAATGTGCATGTCGCAATTCTCCAAAGAGTTCAGCAGCAACGAAGGTTGCGAAGCAAAGGATTCGAGGGAAGTGCACTGGAAAAAAGTGAGAAGGGTTTAAGTAGATATTGCGCGGACCCTTGATAAGTTACCTTATTCCTACCTAAAGAGTGTAAACAGATTGCTCTAAAGTAATAACTGCATCCTTGAAGTTTCCCTTTCCAGTGGATTTTTTTTCTTACCTACAATCAGGGGTTTTTCGGAAACAATAAAGTCAGGTTTTCCTTACTTCACGTTTTACCGTTCATCTGAGGAAACCAAAAACTGCGCACAAAAATTTCAACAAGTAAACCAAGGGGCAGCTCGAAGCAGATTTTAGCTGAGTCCTCTAGGCCACATGTGTTCATGTATTTTAAATAACGTGTATGCAACCCAATCTGGTGTCCTGTTGGATCTACAAATGTCCGCTTTCAGCGCATTTTGGCGTTCGCATCTCAGGATGCCCATTTTGCCCACTAGCCAGAGCTCTCAACTCTCCTCCCCTCTCTTTGCATCAATGCTCGTGGTCAGTGTCTCCCCCAGCCTGTGCGTCACCCGTGTGACCGTCCAGATCCCGGTGAGCTCTGGCAGGATGCCCTGCAGATCCACGGGGCTTTCAGCGGCGATATCACCAAAGAACCCGCCGAGCTGCAGGCTGATGTTGCCGCTGGCGAACTGGCTGGAGCGAAGCGCAGCCCCTGCAGCGCGGCGGGCTTCAGCTTCTGTGGCGTAGGGATGGCGCAGCTTCAGCTCGGGGGCCTTCTCCCCGGCACTGACCCGGTGCAGAGATGCGGTGCCGGTCACTGACCATTCCGCTGTGACCTTGCCGTATTTGCCCCGCCCGGTGAGTTTCCAGGAGCCACGCGAGATCTGGCTGCGATGGATGACATGAGGTGGGATATCGTCACCAGAAACGGTTTTCCCGGCTCCCCGGCGCACAAAAACCAGATGACCGGCGGCGGGCTTCACAGTGGCATTGAGGTCGCGGGCGAGCCGTGTCAGCAGGTTGAGATCGCTTTCAGAAGTCTGCGCCAGATAGCCAAAGAAGGCGGGTTGCAGATCCTCACTGACGGCGGGTTTCAGGTTGTGATCGGCGGCGATGGTGCTCACGATATCGCCCAGAGTGACGGCCTCCCAGGCGCGGGTTTTCGGGGCGCGGATGGTGCCGAGCATATCAGCGGCTTTGGCGCTGATGGTCATCACCTCGGGCTGGACTTGTCCCGTATTTGTTCCGTTCCTTTAACTTGGTATTTTGCCGAAAAGGAGAACGGAAATGGCAAACGGAC
>NZ_PWAA01000008.1 GCF_003031585.1 Thalassobius sp. I31.1 | reverse complement strand
GTTTTCTAGTTTTCTAGTTTTCTAGTTTTCTAGTTTTCTAGTTTTCTAGTTTTCTAGTTTTCTAGTTTTCTAGTTTTCTAGTGAAACTGCCAGCCACTCCGGCCTTGTAAACATCAAATCCCGATTTACCCGGTTTTAACCAGAATCGCACATCTTCTTCACATGAAGGAGAATCCTATGCGTAAAACCGAAAAAGACGAGAATATCGCACAAAACCTGCGGGCCCTGTGCCACCCGCGCCGCATGATAATCTTCCGCTTGCTGGCTGAAACTCAGGGAAGTGAACTTTGCTTTCGCCAAATACAGGGTTCAACCAATATCGGTACAACAACATTGATCCATCATCTTCGTGAAATGGAACGGGGCTGGCTGCTCACCCGCCAGCGCAAAGGCCCCGAAACATATTACAAGCTTTCAGCGGATTCACTTCTTCATTCCATCGATCTGATCCACGAGATCATGAACGCACGTTTCCGCTCATCGCAGGCGGCCTGACCTTGCAGCGTAAAAGGTGATTGGCAGCCCGCCAGATCCATGCCTATATCGCGTTTATGTTTGCTGATCTTCTGCGCCGCCTGACGGCCCCCGCCCCTGCCCCACTGTCCGATCCGGATGCACGATTGTCCCTTGCCGCTTTGCTTGTACGTATCGCCCGCAGCGACGGCGATTATGCCGCCAGCGAAATCAAAACTATTTCATCCGTTCTTGCAGATCGTTACGGTCTGACACAGGCAGATGCAGACCAATTACGTCAGGATGCTGAGCAACTGGAAAGCGAAGCCCCGGATACCGTGCGTTTCACCCGTTCCATCAAAGACGCCGTGGCGCATGAACATCGTCTTGCCATCCTCGAAAGCCTCTGGAGTGTGGCTTTGGCCGACGGTGCCCGCGATCAGGAAGAGGACAGCCAGCTGCGTCTCATAACCGATCTGCTTGGCCTGACGGATGTAGAATCTGCAAAAGCCCGACAGAAAGCTGTCGGGAGACGGGCCTGACGCCACCGGTTTTCTGCTCATAAAACCCGATTATATGCCTTCCGCCGCGTTTCACAGGTCCAGGCGGCGGATTCCCCGTTGCAATCAGAACAAATTTCGGGACTAATTCCCTATAATCAAAAAGCCTGCTGCCAACAGAGAACCAAAACGTGAATCAAACCGATACCGCCGAAGTCGCGCAATCCACTGCTGCCGCTGAACCCGTCATTGAAATCCGCAATCTGCACAAAGCCTATGGCCAGCTTGAGGTGCTGAAAGGCGTTGATATTCATGCAAACCGGGGTGATGTGGTTTCACTGATCGGATCGTCCGGCTCTGGTAAATCCACGCTTTTGCGCTGCTGTAACCTGCTGGAAGACAGCCAGCAGGGTGAAATCCTCTTCTGTGGTGATCCGGTCAAATGGGCCGGCGAAGGCCATACCCGCCGCCCATCCGACAAAGACCAGGTGCGGGAAATGCGCACCAATCTGTCCATGGTTTTTCAGCAGTTTAACCTCTGGTCTCATATGACCATCCTGCAAAACGTCATGGAAGCCCCGGTTACCGTTCTGGGCCGTGACAAAGACGAAGCCGAAGCATCCGCACGCAAATATCTCGAAAAAGTTGGCATTGGCGATAAATGCGATGCCTGGCCTGCACAGCTTTCCGGCGGTCAGCAACAGCGTGCCGCGATTGCCCGCGCCCTTTGCATGGAACCCAAGGCCCTTCTGTTTGACGAACCAACTTCCGCACTTGATCCGGAATTGGAACAGGAAGTTGTCAAAGTTATCAAAGCTCTGGCCGAAGAAGGCCGCACCATGCTGATCGTGACCCACGACATGAAAATGGCCCATGATGTATCTGACCACGTGGTCTTCCTGCATCAGGGTCGGATTGAAGAAGAAGGCGCCCCTGGCGAACTTTTCGGCAATCCGAAAACCGAACGTCTGCAACAGTTCCTGAGCGCAACAACTGCAGATTAACAATAACGCGCTTCAAATTTGGGAGAGAACACATGAAAAAACTGATCCTGTCCACCGCGACTCTGGCTCTGATGGCTGGCATGGGCGTTGCTGACACAGTTCGTCTGGGCACAGAGGGCGCTTACCCTCCGTATAACTTCATCGACGACAACGGCGAAATCGCTGGTTTTGAACGTGAGCTGGGCGATGAGCTGTGCAAACGCGCTGAGCTGACCTGCGAATGGGTTACCAATGACTGGGATTCCATCATTCCGAACCTCGTGTCCGGCAACTACGATGTCATCATCGCTGGCATGTCCATCACCGATGAGCGTGACGAAGTGATTGATTTCACACAGAACTATACACCTCCATCTGCTTCTGCATATATGGCGATGTCTGCTGATGTAGATCTGTCCTCCGCTGTGATTTCTGCACAATCCGCAACCATTCAGGCGGGTCACGTTGCTGAATCCGGCGCGACACTGGTTGAATTCGCAACACCAGACGAAACCGTTGCTGCGGTGAAAAACGGCGAAGTTGACGCTGTTTTCGCGGATGAAGACTATGTGAAGCCAATCGCTGAACAGTCCGGTGGCGAACTGATGCTTGTTGGTGATCTCGTTCCACTCGGTGGCGGCATTGGCATGGGCCTGCGTGAAACTGACGGCGAGCTGCGTGAAAAGTTCAACGCTGCGATCCAGACTATGAAAGACGATGGCACACTGAATGCACTGATCACTCAGTACTTTGGTGACGAAGCACAAACCTTCTGATCCTGCCTGATCTTCGGGGAGGCCCTGCTGGCCTCCCCTTTCTTTATGGGGCTGTTGTCCCGCTATCTTCCGGCTGACTATGTTCTCATATTGCTCTGACCCCTCTGCGATCGAAGGCTGGGCCTGGATCAGTTGTTATCTGACCACGCCAAAGCATCTCACCGCGTTTTCCTCGGTCTTCACCGTGCTGTTGCTGCTGGCCATCACCGCGCCCACCGCGCTGCTGTTTGGCTTTGCCGGTGCAACCGCGGCCCGTTCCCATATCGCGCCGCTGCGCTGGATCGGGAAAGGTTATACTGCGATTGTACGGGGCGTGCCGGATGTGGCATTTTTCCTGTTTTTCGTCATCGCACTGGATCAGGGGATTGAATGGCTGCGCCATCAGGTGAAATGCCCGGACTGGCCCGATGCCGTTCGTCAGGGCAATGATTTTGTGGTCTGTGATGCCGCCAAAATGCCCCTGTCCGAAGCATCAGCCTTTGTGCATCAAAGCTATGGTTTCAGCCTGGCGGTTCTGACATTCGCCATTGTTTTCGGGGCTTTCGCCGCCAATGTGATCTATGGTGCTATGCGCGCCGTGCCTCGCGCACAGCTTGAAACGGCTGAGGCCTATGGCATGTCACAACGTCAGACCTTCTGGCGCATTATGGTGCCGCAGATGTGGGTTTACGCCCTGCCTGGCCTCTCAAACCTCTGGATGATCCTGATCAAAGCCACCCCCCTGCTGTTCCTGCTGGGCGTGCGTGACGTTGTCTATTGGGCAAAAGAGCTGGGCGGGCTTAAGACCAATGCTTTCGCCTATCCCCACCCGGACTGGCGTCTGTGGTATTTCCTGGGCCTGCTGGTCTTCTACCTGACCCTGACCAAGATCAGCGAAATCATCCTTGATCGCGTCATGGCACGTCTGACCCACGGTCAGGCCACCGCCGGGGGCGAATCCGCAAGAAAGGCCGCGTCATGAGCTGCTGGGAAACCGTTCAAAGCTATGCTTTCCGCTCGCTTGGTTATGGCGAACGCCTGCTGCCGCGTTCTGATTTCACCCTGTGCGATCAGTTCACCCTGATCGGGTCCGGCATGATCTGGAACATCTACTTCGGCATTCTTGCCCTGTTCTTCGGGTTCTTCCTGTCAACCGCCGTGGCCCTGGGCAAGTTCAGCACAAATCCCTGGTTCCGCAAACCGGCCGAAATTTTCGTCTTCGTCTTCCGTGGCTCACCGCTGTTCATCCAGTTCTTCCTGGCCTATGAAACCTTCGTTCTGCTGCCAAAACTTGGTATGGATCTGAACCTTGGCTTCACCGAAATTACTGTTGAAACCCGCTGGCTGACCAAAGCCTGGCTTGGCGCGCTGATCGTGCTGTTCCTGAACACATCGGCCTATGCCGGTGAAATCTTCTATGGCGCGCTGAAATCCATCCCTAAGGGCGATATCGAAGCCGCCGACGCTTACGGGCTGTCCGGCTGGAAACGCTTCCGCCGCATCATCTTCCCGACCATGCTGCGTCTGGGCTGGCCTGGCTATACCAATGAAGCGATCTTCATGTTCCACGCCACCACGCTTGTGTTCTTCTCTAGCTTCCCGGCCTGGCGGCAGCAGGGTGACGCGCTGTATTACGCCAATTACTTTGCGGATAAGACCTTCAACCCCTTCGTCCCCTACCCGATTCTGGCGTTCTACTTCATCCTGCTGACCCTTGTGGTCATCGGGGTTTATGGTGCGATCAACAAGCGGCTGAACCGGCATCTGCCGTCAAACAGCCGCCAAAAGATCAAATACCGGCCAAAGCTGATCCGCTGACATCGATGATCGGGCGATATATCGCTCAAATGACACAAAGCCGCAGGAGATTAACCCCCTCTGCGGCTTTTTTTATGGATTTTGTTCCAGATCACACTTACAGATTTACTTAAGACAGAATTCAGAATTTCCAAAATAAGGATGAGGATGATGAAAGACACTGCTGTTCAGGCCCCGAACGTCTATGACGCAGAGCCCATCCCAGAAGCCGCCCGCGCCGAAATTGACCGCATGCTGCAGTCCGGCGATCTTTTTCGTTACACCGCACCAGAAAATGCACCTGTTGCCCTGCTGGAAAAAGAGTTCGCGGAATTCATGGGCACGAAATACGCCCTGGCGGTGTCTTCCTGTTCTGCCGCGCTGTTCCTGTCGCTGAAAGCGCTGCAACTGCCCCGTGACGCCCGCGTGCTGATCCCGGCCTTCACATTCGCCGCCGTGCCCTCTGCCGTTGTGCACGCCGAATGTAAACCGGTTCTCGTGGAAGTCGGCGCAAACTACCGTGTGAACATCGACGACTTCCAAGCCAAGCTGACGCCCGACACCAAAGCGGTGATCATCAGCCACATGCGCGGCCATACATCCGATATGGATGCGATTATGGAACTCTGCGACGCAGCCGGTATCCCGGTGATCGAAGACGCGGCGCATTCCCTTGGCACCCTCTGGAACGGCACAAAAATCGGCACCATCGGTAAAATCGGCTGTTTCTCTTTCCAGTCCTACAAGTTGATCAACGCAGGCGAAGGCGGCATTCTTGTCACCGACGACGCCGACCTTGTGGCTCAGGCTGTGATCATGTCCGGCGCTTATGAACACAACTGGAAAAAACATCCGGTTCTGCATGATGCTTTTGAAAAATGGCAGAACAAACTGCCGCTGTATAACCTGCGCATGCAGAACCTGTCTGCCGCTGTCATCCGTCCACAAATCAACGAAGTACCGCGCCGCGTAAAAGACGGTCGCGAGAACCACGATTACATGGCAGATGGCCTGAACAAATCCGCATGGCTCGACGTGCCCCCACCACTGGCACCTGAACTGCGCGCACCGGATTCGATTCAGTTTAATCTGGTCGATTTCACCGCTGAAGAAACCCAGGCCTATGTCGAAGCGGCGTCATCAGAAGGCATCGCTGTGCAGGTCTTTGGCACCACAAAGAACAACGCGCGTGCATTCTGGAACTGGCAGTTCATCGACGATCAGGGCGAACTGCCCATGACCCGCAACATGTTGATGAGCGCCTGTGACGTGCGCCTGCCCGCCCGCCTGAAGCGCGAGGAGCTGGACTATATCACCTCAGCACTGACACGCGCAGCAGAGTCTGTAAAATCCGGCGCACAGAAGGTCGCCTGATCACAATGCTGCATTGCGGCGTAGCACAGTTTTGCTGCGCCGCAGAAGCACTTAAGAGTGTCTTAAAAGCACCGAACGCCCGATATGCATAACATGTGCATATAATGTGCATGCTTTGTGCATAGCGTATTTACCTACAAAAGCCGCAGTGAATCTCCAAGCCAGGGCATGTGCAGACGTGCCTGCTCAATGGTCAGTTGCTGCAACAATCCACGCAACCGTTCCGCCACCTGCCCCGGCATATCGCCAAGAACATCCTGTCTTGCATGCAGTGAAATCGTACGCGCGAGCGGTGCAAAAGGCAGAGGAAACAGATCCAGCCCATCATGAAATCGCTGCGCCCTGAGGAACCCCAATGGCGTCAGAATGGTCCAGCCTGCCCCCTGCGTAACCATCGCCATAATCGCGTGATAGCTGTCCAGTTCAAACCGATGCGAAAGCCGCAGGTTCTGCCGCGCCAGATGCGCGGCAATGACCCGTCCCATCACGTGACGCGCTGTATATTGGATCAGGGGTAACTCCCCCAATGCGTCAATAAAATCAGCGCCTTGCAACCCTTCCGACACCAGCCCTTTCGGCACCGCGGCTATAAAGGGTTCTTCCATCAGCGGGTGAACTTCCATCCAGCTGGCAGCCGCGCCCATATCCGCCGCTACGATCACATCCAGCGCCCGGGAATCAAGCAAACCGAACAGCTTATGACTGGCGCCTGTTTCCAGCAGGAACTGACAGTGTGACAGATCCGTTGCCATATCAGACAACAGCGCAGGCGTTACATCAGCATCGAAATCTTCAATCATTCCAAGGCGAAAGCTGGTCAGAGTTGATAGATCTGACGTCGCAAGTTCGGCCCGTGCCTGTTCGGCTTCATTCTGAATAACCTGCGCCCGCCGCCGGAACATCGCCCCGGCAGGTGTCAGGCTGACAGGCCGCGTGGACCGGTTCAAAAGCGTCGCGCCAACCGCAGCCTCAAGGCTGGTCAGTTGCTGCGAAACAGCAGAGGCACTGGCCCCCACCCGACGTGCAGCCGCAGAGATTGAACCTTCATCCGCCGTCGCGATGAAAATCTCTATTCCCCAAAGGGTTATCTTACCTGGGCTATCGGGCATCACGCGTCTCACATGGGCTTATTTGCCCAGTTTACTCATCATGGCCTGAAGTTCCGCCAGCTGTTCCTTAATCGCGGACAGCTCGCCTTCTTCCTTCGTTTCCTGGGGCGGTTGGGCCCCCGGCACAGCACCACCAGTCATCGCCTTCATGAAGGCTTCCTGCTGGGCTTTCATCATTTCAAAGCCAGGCATATTGGCCAGTGGGTTCATGCTGCCCAGGTTTTCCATCACCTGGGACTGACCGTCGCGCAGCATCTCAAAACTCTGGGCCAGGAAATCCGGCACAACACTATGGGCATGGGTGGTGTAGCTGCGTACAAGATCCGTCAACACGTTGATCGGTAACACATTTTCGCCACGGCTTTCGTGATCTGCGATAATCTGCAGCAGATATTGTCGGGTCAGGTCATCGCCACTTTTGAGATCAACGATCTGCACCTCACGGCCAGATTGAATAAAGCCGGAGATATCGTCAAGCGTCACATAGTCACTGGTTTCAGTGTTATAAAGCCTGCGGCTTGCATATCGCTTGATCAGCAATGTCCCGGATTTGTCGCCCACGGTTGTCCCCTTTTCTGCGCAAATGCTGCGCTTCTGCAGTGCAGAGAGATTAGGGAAGCGATGCAGAATTGCAAGAAAAGAAAAAGGCAGCCTGCAAGAGACTGCCTTTTGTTCCGCGCCTGAGGGAGGAGGAGATCGGCGCGTATGTCTTTGATTTTACTTCGCAGCAGCTTTGGCAACATCGTCAGTTGCTTTTTTCACAGCCGCAGTTGCTTCTTCGCCGGCTTCTTTGCCAGCCGCCAGCATCAGTTCAACAGTTTCCATCTGAACTTTTTTCGCAACTTCAGCAAATGCCGCCATGTTTTCAGCAGCCAGTTCAGCGGAAGCAGATGCGAAATCGGTCACAGACTGACCATAAGCCGCAGGGTCGGATTTAGCAGTGGAAACGTCGCCCGCTTTTGTCAGCGCTTCAGTGGTCCATTTGCTGGAAATCTCAGCAGATTTTTCCGCAGCTGTCAGTGCAACTTTGGACATTTTTTCTGCGAATGCAGCATTGCTTTTGAATGCAGCGTCAAATGCAGAAGTATCCATCTGAAATTTGCCCATGAAATCCTGCATGGTCTTGGTGAAATCTTGTGTTTTAGCCATCTTATCAGCTCCTGATGTTGCGGGGCAGGGAGAGAAAGGAGGAAGAAACCGGCCCGCATGAATGTGTCTTACAGGTAGATATATACGTGCTGCACTGCAGCATTTCAAGTATTTTTCCGCACTGCAGCAAAAACTTCACAAAGCTCAGGAATGCACCTTCACATAGGTTCCTGGTGCCGGGCAAAGCGGCGGGAATTTCTGACTGCCCGGGTCTCGCGCAGGGATCTGTTTTGCAAGGTTTTTCCCGGATTTCGCATCCAGCCAGCCAGACCAGTGCGGCCACCAGCTACCCTCGTTAAACGCAGCACCTTTCAGCCAGTCGTCCGCATCAGATTCCAGCGCTTCATTCAGATAATGGCCATATTTCTTTTTGCTCGGCGGGTTCACAATCCCGGCGATATGGCCTGATTCAGAGAGGATAAAGGTTTTGTCCTTTGATCCATACTGCCGGAACCCATTGAAACAGCTTTTCCAGGCCGCAATATGATCTGTCTCGCAGGCAACAAAGCAAATCGGGATTTTCACATCTTTCAGCGAAACCGTTTCGCCACAGATCTCAAACCCGCCCTCTGCAAGCTCATTGCGCTGACACAGCCCGCGCAGATATTCCATCGTCATGCGGCCTGGCAGATTAGTGCTGTCGCCATTCCAGTACAGCAGATCAAAGGCAGGAGGGGCTTCACCCATCATGTAATTGCGGATCATTGGCCCATAAACCAGATCATTGGCCCGCAAATATGAGAAGGTCCGCGACATGAAATAGGATTTCAGGATGCCATCACTGCAGATCTGTGCTTCGATCCCATCAACAAAATCATCGCCCAGAAAGACCGAGAACTCCCCCTGATCAGAGAAATCCGTCATTGTGGTGAAAAAGGTCGCGGATTTTACAGTCTTATCACCCCGTTTTTGCATCAAGGCCAGGGTCAGGGTCAGGACAGTGCCAGCGACGCAATACCCCACAGCGTTCAATTGTTTCTCGCCAGTGATTTCCTTTACCGCGTTCATCGCCTCAAAGTACCCTTCCTCGATATAAGTATCGAGACCAACATCTGCGAAGTCTTCTGTCGGATTGACCCAGGAGACAACAAACACCGTATACCCCTGATCCACCGCCCACTGGATGAGTGAATTTTTCTTTTTCAGATCAAGGATATAGTATTTGTTGATCCATGGTGGGAAAATCAGCAGCGGTATCTTGTGCACAGTTTCAGTGGTTGGCGCGAACTGGATCAGTTCCAGCATTCTGTTACGAAACACCACCTGTCCGTCGGCCGTTGCAATGTTTTTCCCAACCTCAAATGCGTCACGATCTGCAAGCGATACCAGAAGATCGCCCCCATGATCTTCCATATCCCGGACAAGATTTTCCATCCCGTCCACAAGACTTTGCCCCTGGGTTTCAACGGCCTTTTGCATCGCTTCAGGGTTGGTGCCCAGAAAATTCGTCGGCGCCAGCATATCAATCACCTGGTTGGTAAAGAACTGCAGGCGTTTTTTGTCCTGCGCCCCCAGGCCTTCGGTATCTGTCACCATCTGACGCAGCATATCCGAATTCATCTGATACTGCTGTTTGACAAAATTGAACCAGGGATTGGCAGACCAGGCATCATCCGTAAAACGGCGGTCATTCTTTTGCCCGTCTTTCGGTGCATGCCCTTCGGAAGCCGCTTTCTGTGCTTCCATAAAGTGCCCGACGGATTGTGACCAATAGCTGGCCTGATGTTCAAAGATCTTCGTCGGGTTCGACATCATTTCCGCCATATAGCCGGACATGGCCTTCATATACATGTCCTGCCCAGGCCCTTCGAGCGCCGGATTGATCGGGGTTTTGTGGGAAGCAGAGCTGACAAGCCGCTGAGAAAGGTTTTCGACGCGGGCCATATTTTCGGCCAGCACATCGGTCACTTCGGTATCATTATGATCATTCTTGTGATCTTCGGTTGTCATACGCGATTTTCCACACTACCTTCGCTGCTACGCAGCATTTCCCCTGACCTGCTTGCAAATATACAGGGAAATGTTGCAGCAGTATTACAAAATACCTTTCTGCACTGCAGAAGGTCAGATGCGGGAGCGACAAGAATGCGGTATATGGCAACCTACGACCTGATGGAAACCATGCGCAACACCAACCAGTGGTTGGGGGCTTCTGCGCTGGCGATGGCTTCATATCCTGCATTCGGGATGGTCCCGCACCCCATGTTTAACCTGATGGCCGCCTGGGGGGAAGTCACAGAACGCAGCTTTGCGCGTATGGTGGCGAAACCAGACTGGAATCTGCATTCTGTTGTCGGTGCCGACGGGCAGGATCATCTGGTAGAGGTCGAAACCGAAGTTGAACGCCCCTTTGGGGATCTGATCCGTTTCCATGTGCTGGGGCGCGAAGAAATGAAACGTCGCGTTCTGCTGGTCGCGCCGATGTCCGGTCACTATGCGACCTTACTGCGATCCACCGTGCAAAGCCTGCTGGAAGATTGCGAGGTCTGGGTCACGGATTGGCACAATGCACGGGATATCCCTGTGTCTACAGGCAAGTTTGACGTTGAAGATTACACGCTTTACCTGGCGGATTTCATGAAACATCTGGGATCTGATCTGCACGTGATCGCGGTTTGCCAGCCCGTCCCACTGACCCTTGCAGCAACCGCATATCTGGCCGGGGAAGATCCAAAATCCCAGCCAAAATCCCTGACCCTTGTAGGCGGACCTGTTGATCCCGACGCAGCACCAACAGAGGTCACAGATTTCGGTCGCCGTGTGACCATGGGGCAGCTAGAGGAAACCGTAATTCAACAGGTTGGCGCGAAATATGCCGGTTGTGGGCGGATGGTCTATCCGGGCCTGCTGCAACTGCAAAGCTTCATGTCCATGAACGCAGAAAAGCATGGCAAAGCCTTTTACGAGCAAATGATGCGCGTGGCCCGTGGCGAAGCGCAGGAACACGACAAGCATAACCGGTTTTATGACGAATATCTGGCCGTGATGGATATGACGGCAGAGTTCTATCTGTCCACCGTGGAACGCATCTTTAAGGGGCGCGAAATCGCGCAGAACATCTTCACAATCGAAGGCAAGCCGGTTGATATCGGCGCGATCACTTCCGTTGCGGTAAAGACAGTTGAAGGCAGCAAAGATGACATCTCAGCGCCTGGTCAGTGTATCGCAGCACTGGATCTTCTCACTGGGCTTCCAGAAGCAAAGAAGGCCTCTCACGTGGAAGAAGGTGCCGGGCATTACGGCATTTTCGCAGGCAAAAGCTGGCGCAACAACATTCGCCCGCTGGTGATGGATTTCATTGATGCGAACTCTGGCCCGGTGCCAACACGCGGCACAGGCAAGAAAAAACGCAAAGCCCCGCAGAAAAAAGCCTGATCACCGAAGGACCAGAGGGCCGTTCAACCAGTTGCGCAGGGCCTCTGTCACCGCATCTGCGGCCTCAACCATCGGCAGATGACCGGCGTTGGGCAGGATCTTCAGATCGGCCCTTTCCACAAGTCCCGCAATAAATTCATGCCGTGCGGGCGGCGTGAGCCTGTCATTTTCCCCACCAAGCACCAGCACCGGAATACGCGTTGTACGCAGTGTTCTTTGCTGATCCGGGCGGCTTTGCAGGGCGCGACTTTGCCGCACAAAGACATCTGCCCCCAGGCGCGTTGCCATTTCCTGAATGAGGTTCAGAATCTGGGAACGGGCGGGACCATCAAAAAACACATCCGCACGCAGAGTTTCTTCCATGACCTCAGCCAGCCGCCCTGCCCTTGCACGCACCATCAATGGTTCACGTTCCGCGGCCTGTGCCGGGCTTTCCGTGGTTGCAGAGGTTGAGATCAGCGCAAGCTTACTCACCCGTTCTGGGGCCTGCCGCAGGACTTCCATAGCGACAATCCCGCCCATGGAATGCCCGGCAAGCGCAAACTGTTCCGGGGCACCACGCAACACATCATGCGCCATCTCGCGGATGCTGTCCGCCTGAGACACCGGAGCAACCTGAACCGAATGGGTTTTCGTTAATTCTACTATTTGCGGCATAAACACCCGCGCGTCACTCATCATGCCAGGAACCAGAACCAGGGGTTCGGACATGGGGATCTCCGTCTGCTCTGAAGTCTGCTTTATGCAGCTTATTGTTGTGCGCAGGCTAGGCGATCTGATCCAACCTGCCCACAATTCATAAGCAGGTGTTCTCGTTTTGACACAACCTGTGGCAGCAGAGCTACGCTGCGCCGCTCCACTGAAACTCACCCTTTGGGCCAAGGGGAGAAAATGGATTATAAGCGATTTCCCAGACGTGACCATCGGGGTCAGCGAAGTAACCGTGATGCCCGCCCCAGAAGACATCCTGTGCTTCTTTCAGGATTTTCCCGCCAGCGACACGGGCGCGTTCAAGGAAAGGTGCGACTGCTTCTTTGGTGCGCAGGTTGTGAGCAAAAGTCACACCGGAGAATCCGCCAATGTCACTGACATCCATCCCCAGTTCATCTGCCAGTGAAGCCTTTGGATAAAGCCCCAGCGTCTGGCCGATCAAGTTAAACGCGATGACGCCATCTTCGCTGTCCTCGCGCTGCCAGCCCAAGGCCTCATAAAAAGCAGCTGATTTTTCAAGGTCAGACACAGCAAGGGTGATCAGGCTGATGCGTTGTTCCATGGTGAATGCTCCCATTGCGTGAATGTTCACACTCTGTTCACATTCATTCCAGCCCGTCAAGCCAGGTCGTAATCTGCTGCACCACCGTATCTGTCATACCCGGTGACATCACGCGACCGGCGATCACATGTTCATAGGGATCATTGCCTTCGGGCACGTCCTGTTGCGCGATTGTGGAAATTCCACCCCATTCGCCCGCAACACGGCGGGTGATGCTGTGGTCAATCACCTGATCCCCGTCGGAAAAGATCCAGAGCGCGGGCGTGCGGGCATTGCTGTAGTCGCGCCCTGCCGCCTCTTTCACCGCTGCGGCCATGGGCAGAAGCGCAACGGAAGGATAGCTGTTTGTCCAATAGGTTGCGTGATCTTCGCTTTGCACATCAAAGCTGCAGGTCTCGCCAATCAGATAAGGCAGATACCAGCGCGCACCGCCCTGTGACAGCAGTGGCGCGGCGAAGGAGTTGATACCAAAATTCGGAGACAACCAGACAGAGGCGGTGACCTGATCCATCAGTTCCGGATCGCCGGTCTCAGCCAGGGCCACCAGCGTGCCGCCGGTGGAATTGGAAATGACGATGACCTCACCCCCGACCATACGCGCAACGGCCATTGCTTCGGCAAGATCATCATACCAGTCCTGCGCGGTGGCGTCTGCCATGGCTTCATCCGCGCGCCCATGCCCCCGCAGGCGGGTATAGACCAGGTTTGCCCCCAGGTGATCCGCAACCATGTCGGGTACAGGGCGGATTTCTTCAGATGTGGCGGAGTATCCGTGAATGAAGACAACAGATTGCGGTGTCTTCGCGCCCACATCACCTGCCCAGATGATGCGCTTTTCCGTGCCGGGCGTGATGTCGTCAAACGTGGCTTCCGCCGCCGCAAAATAGGCAACGGGATCATCGCCAATCACCGCAGGATCAAAGCGCGCCACCACATCCGCCGGTTCGCGTAGCCCGAAGGTGAACAGCGCCGCAATCCCCAGGATCAACACCAGCAGAATGCGGCCCAGCCATTTGCCGAAATTACGCATTGGCAAGATCCGTAATCTCCGCAACCGCGGCTTCGATCAGCCCAAGGCAGGTGTCATCTGAAAAACGGTGATCCGCATCTTTCACCAGTTGCAGGCGCATATCCGGACTTTGGGCATGGTCCAGAAGGCGTACAGCCGTTTCGGTGCTGACAGCAGTATCCGCAGTGCCCTGCAACAGGCGCACGGGGAATGGCAGGTTCAGATCGTCACGCAGAACAAGGCGTGTGCGCCCGTCCTCAATCATGCGTTTGGTGATGATATAGGGTTCCATATAGTCAGAAGGCAGTTCGACATAGCCCTGCGTTTCCATCTGTTCTTTCTGCATATCCGTGAACCCGGCCCAATAGCCATCTTCCGTGAAATCAGGCGCGGCAGCGATACCCACAAGACCCACAAGGCGTTCAGGCATGGCGCGGGCCAGAAGCAGGGCCTGCCAGCCGCCCATAGAAGAACCCACAACGATCAGCGGACCGGCGGTCAGGGCTGTGACGGCCGCGACAGTATCTTCATGCCAGTCCCCGATGCAGCCATCTGTGAATTTCTCAGAACTTTCACCATGGCCGGAATAGTCAAAGCGCAGAAAGCTTTGGCCACGTGCCTTGCAGAAGGCTTCAAGATGTATGGCTTTCGTGCCTTCCATGTCGGATTTCAACCCGCCCAGGAACACAACGGTCGGCCCCTCACCACCGGTTTTGTGATAGGCGATTTTGCGCCCCTGATCGGTTTCAAGAAAATTGGTCATGCCTGCCCCTCTGCCGCATTTATCTTTTGTTCAGAATTACCCGATGCTGCGCGCCAGTACACGGGAAATTTCGGTCAGGCTGCGTCCACTTTCTTCCCGCCATTGATTGAAGGCCTTTTGCACTGCTTTTTTCGCCGCTTTTGAAGTCGGCGCTTTGTCGATAATGCCTTCTGCCACCAGCCGTGCGACCACATCTTTTGACATCATAAATCCGTCACGCCCCATCATCCGCAACGCATAAGCACCGGTATTTCCGCCCAACCGTGCACCTTCTTTTTTCAACCAGTCCAGCAACCCAAAGAAGTCCTCATCCGGCCAGTCTGCAACCCGGCGCCCGAAACTGCCGTGTTCCTGCGACACCTGCCGGATAAAAATTGCATTATCGCGAATCGAGAGGATTTTTGGCGCACTGCGAATGACCCGGGTATCCGCCAGAAGCGCGTCCAGCTCGTCATCCTGCATCATCGCAGCCCACCCGGTATCAAATCCATGAAAGGCCTCTTCTATGCCGGGCCATTTCTTTTGAATCACGGTCCAGGCCAGTCCAGCCTGAAAAATGCCCAAAGCCATTTGCGCGAGCCATCTGTCATCCGATGTCTGCGCCAGCTCCTGCCCGGTTTTTGGCGCATCTATATCCCCAAGCACGGCATCAAACCCGCCCTTTCGTTCCACAGCCATCATCAGGATATCGTCAAACTTACGCATCGCACACCTCCGTCTCTATTGTGGCCGGTGATGCGTGAAGTTCAAGCCCTGAACACCCATCAACTCAGAAGCACGCGGCCTTCTCTGACGGTCAGGCTTGGCAAACAGGTCGGCCCGCAAACATCAGGCCGATCTGCCATTTCGGGAAAGATTTCACAGATTTCATCGCGAACCTGCTGATCACTAGCCCGCTCGTATGCTGCGCCAGGATAAAAGCTTTCGGTCAAAAGCCCCTCCGACATTACCAGCTGGTGACTGTCAAAAAGAATATGAAAATACACGACATCTTCTCGTCCACTTACGTAGCAGCCGGGCAGGTCAGTCATAGATTTCGCCGGCACAAAGACCTCTTCTGCGGCGAATAGCATTTCTGCCTTCGCCCCGCTGACAACACAGCGATGCTGCGGAGATACCCAAAGGTCGCGCACAGGCGATCCCGGCCCTAACGCGTCTTTCCCGATACAAATCGGGCGCAGATGCGGGTTTCGGTTCAGGTGTGCAGGTTTCATAAGCCTGCGCCCGATCCAGCGGATTTCCTGCGCCCCGGCGTCTCGTGTCAGCACTTCGTCACCGACCTTAAGGTCTTCGATGCGTCGTTCACCATCCGACGTCAGGATACCCGTCCCCTGCAGGAAACAATGTATCCCGATCGCGGCAAGTTCTTCCGGGGTATCAAGGCTTGACGGATCAACCCCGACCAGACGGATCATCTCGCCGTTTGGAAAGGTCAGTATCGATCCACCTTCGCCATCAGACGTGACGACCACATCACTGTTGCCAACAGTCTGACCAGATCCGTTGTTCAGCGCAGAGACATCCAGCAGGTCTTGCCCAATGGTGAAGCCCTTGATGACATCACTTCCGGATCCGTCGGCATAGACAAATGTGTCGCTGCCACTGCCGCCTTCCAGGTAGTCATCATCCGCCCCGCCGGTGATCGTGTCATCACCTTCCTGGCCGTAGATCTTATCGTCACCTGCACCACCATCAAGGATGTCGTTAAAGCTGTGCCCACTCGCGGCGACAGATGCCGGTGTAAGAGAGAACTGGATATTATCCAGCAGCGGCCCAAGCCCATTGTCCTGGCTTGCGAATTCTCTGAAGCCAATTGTGTCTGTGCCCGTCAAACCCGTCAGTGTCAGTGTTGTGGTCGTAAAGAATCCCGTGGAAGATGGGCTGATGGTTGCGATGACTGTGCCGTTATGGGTGACCTCAAAATCATCATTCACAGATCCGCCGGCACGGGCTGCGTGATCAAAGCTCAGGACATATGTAACACCATCTGCCAGTTCAACATCCGTCTGGACATGATCCACGCCAGCTGTATTGCCGTCGAGTTCAATAAACGCGGATCCGTCAGCCGTTGAAAGCCCCAGAAATCCGTCCCCCCAGCGCTCAATCGTGCCGCCGGATCCGCTGTTATACCAGCCCGTAACTGTGCCCGGGCTCCAGCTGTTGTCATTCTGATTTGAATCAAGCGGTCCGTTTGCCGCAAACAGCACATCACCGTGGATGGTGTCATTGCCACCGCCCCCGGAAATTGTGTCATTCCCCTGTTGACCGGCAACGGTATCATGCGCACCATCACCCGTCAGGGTATCGTCACCGGAACCCGGTGTACCTGTAACCGCCATTTTGCCTCACCCAGGGCACTCTTGCCGTCGTTTTCCGACGATCCGGTGCCCACAGATCAATTCAATTCATATTAATTTATTCGAATAGTTTTAATTAAACAAACTAAATCGCAATTATAACGTGAATCGCAGAAATTGACTCATCCCCCTTTTCGCAGATTGACAATCTTGCCCTCCGGGCGCAAAACACGATTTGAAACATAACCCGCAACCGGGCGTTCCGTGGGCGCCAAACTGACGAGGAGCCCTGCAGATGGCCCAAATCTCCCTTACTTTTCCTGATGGCAATGCGCGCGAATATGATGCTGGCGTCACCGCCGCTGATGTTGCTGCATCCATTTCCATTTCTCTGGCGAAGAAAGCAATTTCTGCCACTGTGAACGGTGAACATTTCGATCTGCAATGGCCGATCAATGCAGACGCACAAATCGCCATCCACACCATGAAAGACCTGGAACAGGCCGAAGAACTGGTCCGTCACGACTGCGCCCACATCATGGCGCGCGCTGTGCAGGAACTTTGGCCGGACGTGAAAGTGACCATTGGTCCTGTGATCAAAGACGGCTGGTATTACGATTTCGATCGGGAGGAGCCGTTTTCACCAGAAGACCTCGCGCTGATCGAAAAGAAGATGAAAGAGATCATCAACAAACGTGATGCCGTGACCACCGAAATCTGGGAACGCGATCGCGCGGTGAAGTTCTATCAGGACAACAATGAACCTTACAAAGTAGAGCTGATCGAAAGCATTCCGGGTGATGAGCCCCTGCGCATGTACTGGCACGGCGACTGGCAGGATCTCTGCCGTGGTCCACACCTGCAACACACCGGTCAGGTGCCAGGTGATGGGTTTAAGCTGATGTCTGTGGCAGGTGCCTATTGGCGCGGTGACAGCGATCGCGCGATGCTGCAACGGATTTACGGCGTGGCCTTTACCAACAAAGAAGGTCTGAAAAAGCACCTGAACATGCTGGAAGAAGCCGCCAAACGTGACCACCGCAAGCTGGGCCGCGAAATGGATCTGTTCCACATGCAGGAAGAAGCCCCCGGTCAGGTGTTCTGGCATCCGAATGGCTGGCGCATCTACACCCTGCTGCAGGATTACATGCGTCGCCGTCAGGACAAAGGCGGATATGTTGAGGTCAACACACCCCAGGTTGTGAACCGCAAACTGTGGGAAAAATCCGGCCACTGGGAAAAATACCAGGAAAACATGTTCATCGTTGAGGTGGACGAAGATCACGCGCGCGAAAAAACCGTAAACGCGCTGAAACCCATGAACTGCCCCTGCCACGTGCAGGTCTATAACCAAGGCCTGAAATCTTACCGTGATCTGCCCCTGCGTATGGCGGAATTCGGGTCTTGCAACCGCTATGAACCATCTGGCGCGCTGCACGGCATTATGCGCGTGCGTGGCTTTACTCAGGATGATGGGCACATTTTCTGTACCCGTGAACAGATTGAATCCGAAACCATCGAATACATCGGTTTCCTGTCTTCAGTTTATAAAGATCTGGGCTTTGAAGAATTCCGCGTGAAATTCTCAACCCGGCCTGAAAAACGTGTGGGATCAGATGAGATCTGGGATCAGGCGGAAGAAGCTCTGGCGAACGCAACCAAAGCCGCCGGTTTCGAATATGAGATCAATGAAGGCGAAGGTGCATTTTACGGGCCAAAGCTTGAATTCGTTCTGACCGACGCGATTGGCCGTGACTGGCAATGCGGCACCCACCAGGTTGACTTCTTTATGCCGGAACGTCTCGATGCAACTTACATCGGCGAAGATGGTGCGAAACACCGTCCGGTTATGTTGCACCGTGCAACCCTTGGTTCCTTTGAACGGTTCATCGGTATCCTGATCGAAAGCCACGCGGGTAAACTTCCGTTCTGGCTGGCCCCGCGTCAGGTTGTTGTCGCGTCCATCGTAACCGATGCAAATGACTATGCGCAAGAAGTGGTCGCAGCCCTGCGCGCCGCCGGTGTGCGTGCCGAAGCTGACGTGCGCAATGAAAAGATCAACTACAAGGTCCGCGAACACAGCCTTGGAAAAGTTCCGGTGATTCTGGCGGTTGGCATGAAAGAGGTCGAAGACCGCACCGTGTCTGCCCGTCGCCTTGGCAGCAAGCAAAGCCAGCTTGTTTCACTGGATGAGATTGTAACAGAACTCACAAAAGAGGCCTGCCCGCCTGATCAGCGCGGCTAAAATCTGTAGGATTTGAAACTTTCCAGGGGCCCGGTCGGTAACATTCACCGATCGGGCCCTTTGTTTTTATGGGTATAGACCCAAATACTGTTCACAAAATACGCCGGAACCTCACGCACGCGTGAATGACAGGCTTGTGAGTAGCATGTGTTAACCTCTGGCGCTTAAATTGAGGTCATGCCGCAGAGAGTGGCGAAGACAAAGATCAATTCAGAGGAACACACCATGTCCAACACTGTAAAAACTCTTGCCGTAGCCGGCGCTGTAGCCGCTGCTCTGACTGCACATGCAATCACACCTGCTGCCGCTGCCGGTGGCGAAAAATGCTACGGCGTTTCCCTTGCTGGCGCCAACGATTGCGCAGCGGGCCCAGGCACCACATGTGCAGGTACTTCTACTGTTGATTATCAGGGCAACGCCTGGAAAATCGTAGATGCAGGCACTTGCGACACCATCGAACTTCCTGCTCTGGCAGATGGCACAGCACGCGTTGGTTCCCTTGAGGAACTGGACCGCGACCTGCCACAGGGCTGATAACCGCGTCCCTCAGTCCTCTGCCCGTGCAGGGGGCATCTCGGCCTCTCGCAGACTTTTGGTGCTCATTTGTTTGCGGGAGGCTTTTGAATTTTCGCCGTTTCCGGCTAACCTGTAAAAAATCAACAGTACAGGCAGATCATGCAACAACCGCTTACACATTCGTTTGATCACCTGCCCGCCGGAACTGGTGTTGGGTACAAGCCCCAGCATTTTCAGGCTATTATGGACAACCCCGCACCGGTTGAATGGCTGGAGGTTCACGCCGAAAACTACATGGGTCAGGGCGGTCGCCCGCTGGCCCAGTTGCGTGCCCTTGCCGAACGCTTTGCCTTTTCCGTTCATGGTGTTGGTCTGTCGATCGGCAGCGAAAGCGGCCTTGATCGTGATCACCTTGATCGCCTGAAAACACTATGCGATTGGCTGAAGCCCGCACAGTTTTCCGAACACCTGGCCTGGTCTACCCATGACAGTCATTTCCTAAACGATCTGCTACCTCTACCCTACACCAACGACACGCTGACGCGCGTTGCAGATCACGTGGATCAGGTGCAAAATCACGTCGGTCGCCGGATGCTTCTTGAAAATCCGTCCAGTTACCTGGCTTTTGCCGAAAGCACCTGGGAAGAATTCGACTTTATGGCAGAGATCAGTAAACGTACCGGCTGTGGTCTGTTGCTGGATGTGAACAATGTTTTTGTTTCGGCCACAAACCTGAACTATGATCCACGCGTTTATATAGACGCCTTCCCCCTTGATAAAGTCGGTGAAATCCATCTGGGCGGCCATGACGAAGATGAAGACAGCGATGGCGCATCGCTGCTGATTGACAGCCACGGGCGCGAAGTTGTTGATCCTGTCTGGGCGCTTTATGATTATACAATCGCCAAAACCGGCCCCCTGCCCACCCTGATTGAATGGGATACAGATGTCCCCGACTGGCCGGTTCTGGCCGATGAAGCCCGACGCGCCGATGCCATTCTGAACCGTAAATCACAGGCGGTGGCAGAATGAACGACACCGTCACACAACCACAATTCACCCAGGCAATATTGTCCCCGACAATGGATATACCCGCAGGCTTGCGTGATGCAAAAGGTGATCCGGCAGGTAAACGCTTTTCAGTTTATCGCAACAATGTTGCGGTCTCACTGACAGAAGCACTGATCACCGCATTCCCGGTGGTTGTGAAACTGCTGGGTGAGGACAATTTCCGCATTCTCGCCGGACAATTCCTGCGCGCCCACCCACCTGCATCCCCGTTGATGATGCACTATGGTGACGCCCTGCCCGACTACCTGCAGACGTTCGAACCTACACAACAATATGGTTATCTGCCGGATGTTGCCCGCCTGGAACTTGCAATCCGCGAAAGCTATCACGCGGCAGACACAGACCCGATCTCACCCGAGGCACTTCAGGCTTTGCCCCCTGATGCCCTGATGGCCGCAAAACTGGAACTGGCCCCCTCAGTGCGCCTGATTTCGTCACAGTGGCCGCTGTTTCAACTCTGGCAGTTTAACATGGCTGGCGGACCAAAACCGGAAATGCGGGCAGAAGACGTGCTGATAACCCGCCCGGAATTTGACCCGCAACCTGTAGCCCTGCCCCGCTGTGGTGGCCTGTTTGTTCAAGCTTTGCTGCGTGGCGAAACATTTGGCGAAGCTCTGAGCGCAGCCAGCACGCATAACCCCGAATTTGACCTTTCCCAAAGCCTGGCTGCGTTGTTAGCAGGCAATGCAATTTGTCGTATCACAGAAGGATAAGACCATGACTCCCCTCATAAATCTACATGACTCCGTTTTTAGCCTGGTTGAAAAACTTGCCGGGGAATGGCTTCTTCCGACACTGGCACGCTTCACTTTTGTCGCCGTGCTGTTGATGTATTTCTGGAATTCCGCAGCCACCAAACTGGGCGATGGCATCTTTGGCATTCTGTCCCCGTCTTTCGGCGGCTACACCCAGATCTGGCCCCGTGCGATCGAAGCCGCAGGTTATGATCTGTCCGCCATGTCCTGGTTTCAGTGGCTGGTTGTTGTCGCCGGCACCGCAGCCGAATTCATTCTGCCCCTGCTGATCCTCCTGGGTCTGTTCACCCGCCTGGCAGCCATTGGCATGATCGGCTTTGTAATCATGCAATCTCTGACAGATATCGTTGGTCACCATGCTGATGCGACAACAATCGGCGGCTGGTTTGACCGTATCCACGACAGCCAGATCATGGACCAACGCCTGTTCTGGATGGCCATTCTGATCACGCTGGTGGTGAAAGGCGCAGGGCCGCTGTCGCTTGACCGGGTGCTGGCCAGAAAATCTACCGCAGCATAACAAACAAAGGGGCAGATCATACTGCCCCTTTTCATTACAGCCCCCAGTCGGCCTTTGCCTTTGCTGTCCAGCCCAGGGTCAGCTTCCCATCCCCCTGAACAACCGGTCGCTTCATCACCGCAGGATGCGCCTTTAAAAGATCCATCTGCGGCATAGAACGTTCTGATTCCGTCATATCACGCCATGTCTTTGAACGTTGGTTGATTAGATCTCCACCAAAGGTTGCGATCAAATCCTCGAGTTTATCCGTATCTAACGGTGATGCCCGAACATCAATAAGTTCGGCATCACGTCCGGATGCTGCTATTTCTTTCAAAGCCTTACGGCAGGTGTCACAGTTCTTTAGCCCGTATATACTGATCATTTCGACATCTCCTGATCCCAGTTCGTTCCTGTTTTACCCATATCCGACCCGCTTGCCGACGGTAAATTCCTTGCAATTTTGAAAAACTCATGCGCATGCTCCTCTCGTGACAAAGGCTTTTAATGACGCACGCTCCCGATTTGGGCGCGGCCTGAAGACAGAAGACCTGGCTGCACCACCCCGTCGCAATACCGTGGGCGGGTTTCAATAAGGAGACTACGGATGGCTACTGGCACCGTAAAATGGTTTAACGCAACTAAAGGTTTCGGCTTCATTGAACCTGATGAAGGCGGCAAAGATGTATTTGTACATATTTCAGCTGTAGAACGCGCCGGGCTGCAAGGCCTTGCGGACAACCAAAAGGTTGAGTTCGAAATGGTCGCAGGCCGTGACGGCCGCGAATCTGCTGGCGAAATTCAGCTGATCGACTGATTTTCAGTCACATGAATTGATTGCCCCGCACTGGTTTCAGTTGCGGGGCTTTTTTATATTCAACGCAGGCGCAGATATTCATCCACAGCACAAGCCGGATCTTCACTTCGCAGAGGGCTCGTGCCGGTTTTAGCCCAGACATCCGCGCTAAATTCCGGGAAGAACACATCTGCATCATCAACCGATACGGCCACTTCAGTGATCAGCAGGCGATCTGCGATATTCAGCATTTCAGCATAAATCCCGCATCCCCCCATGCCGTAGATCCGGCGATAACCTTGCGCCTCTGCCAGGGCAACGGCGTCCTGCACGTTGCCCACAACATGTTCGCATCCTTCCACACCTTGTGAGGTCACCACAATATTCAGGCGATTTTTCAGAGGTTTGAACGGGAGGCTATCCCAGGTATTTCGCCCCATAATCACAGCCCCACCGAGGGTTTCGCGTTTAAAAAACTGCAGATCTTCCGGCGCATACCAGGGAATATCATTGTCTTTACCAATGGCGCCATTCCGGTCGCGCCCGACGATAAGTGTAATCATTTATACGGCCACAGGTGCTTTGATGTTGGGATCGGCGTCATAGCCGGTGATTTCGAAATCCTCATACCGGAAGTCAAATATACTGTCGACCTTACGAGTGATCTTCAACTGCGGCAGTGGTTTCGGCGTGCGGGCAAGTTGGGTCTGCACCTGATCCATATGATTAGAATAGATATGCGCATCACCCAGTGTATGCACAAAATCACCCACCTCATAACCAGTGACATGGGCCAGCATATGTTGAAGCAAAGCGTAGGATGCGATGTTAAATGGCACACCAAGGAACATATCAGCGGAACGCTGATAAAGCTGAAGATGCAGACGGTTGTTCAGGATGCGTACCTGCCAGAGCGTATGACAAGGCGGCAGCGCCATGTCGGGTACATCCGCCGGATTCCAGGCGGAAACAATCAGGCGGCGACTATCAGGTGACTTTTTGATGTTCTCAATAAGCTCAGAAATCTGATCCACAGCACCCGCAAAATAAAGTGGATGCCCGTCCTTTTCCGTGCCACTGGGTTGTAATGCCGGGAACCCTCGCCATTGATGGCCGTAGACGGGACCAAGATCGCCTTTTTCATCCGCCCATTCATCCCAGATCGAAACACCATTTTCTTTCAGGTATTTAATGTTTGTATTGCCGGCCAGAAACCAGAGAAGTTCATGCAAAATGGAACGAATATGCAGCTTTTTGGTGGTCAGCAGCGGGAAGCCCTCTGACAGATCATAGCGGCACTGCATGCCAAAGACAGAAATCGTGCCCGTGCCCGTGCGATCAGAGGAACTTTCTCCCCGGTCCAGAATTTCCTGCAATGCTTTCAGATATGTCTGCACGTGTCCCTCCGCGATTTTTCACTAACATACCGCAGCCCTGCTGCCGGGCAAGCTATTAACTTGCTACCAGCTATCAACCCGGTCAGAGTAGCGAAAAAGAGAGGAGCGCAGAACATGCCACTAAAATACCTGCACGTTATGGTCCGGGTTGCGGATCTGGAAAAGAGCAAAGCCTTTTATGAGTTGCTGGGACTGAAAGAGACCCGCCGGTACGAAAGTGAAACAGGGCGCTTTACTTTGCTCTATCTCGCCCCTCCGGGGCAGGAAGAAGCCGAGCTCGAACTGACTTACAACTGGGATGGTGATACAGATTTGCCGGCCGACAGCCGCCATTTTGGCCACCTGTGTTACGGCGTTGATAATATCTATGAGACCTGCCAACACCTGCAGGACAACGGTGTGCTGATCAATCGCCCGCCCCATGACGGGCGCATGGCCTTTGTACGTTCCCCGGATAATATCAGCGTGGAAATTCTGCAAAACGGTGACGCGCTGGACCCGGCTGAACCCTGGATCAGCATGGGCAATACCGGCCATTGGTAAATATATCCCGGGGCTGGTGCCGTTCCAGGCATCAGCCTCAGTAAATGTACCGGATCTGATCCGTCCAGTATCGTTCCACACGACGCAGGCTGACATTAATCACCTCGATACCATCCTCCCCAAGCACGCCTTTCGACTGAAGACCTTCGGCGTGACGGGCAAAAAGATCACTGACTGTCTGATGGATTTCCCGCCCTTTTTGCGTCAGACGCACACGCACCGACCGACGGTCAATTTCACAACGCTGATGGTGCATAAAACCAAGATCCACCAGTTTCTTCAGATTGTAAGACACGTTTGATCCCTGGTAATAACCACGGGATTTCAGTTCACCTGCAGTGACTTCATTGTCGCCGATATTAAACAACAGCAGCGCCTGAACAGCATTGATTTCCAACACCCCGACCCGTTCGAATTCATCCTTAATTACATCAAGCAACAGGCGATGCAGGCGTTCGACCAATGCGAGCGCCTCAAGGTAGCTCGTCATAAAATCATAGTGTCCTACGGTATTCACCTTCGACTGAAAACTCATCTCTTTCTCCGATGACCTGAAAAGAATTTGAAACCAGGCTGAGGGAAAAAGGCGAAAAAACAGTTAAGTAGAATAATGCCCCAATGACTTTTCTATATTCAGTTCACACAGGGGTATTGTTGGAAAGCCAGGCGGAAAAACCCAAAATTGTCAGAAAAATCAAGGCATCCACCACCATCGCGGATCGAAACGCCTTAACCGGCGCGTCATAGGCGTCAGATATTTCCGGTACAATTTTAAGTTTATTTCGCAAACCAATCGCACCGGCCAGCATTACAAAAGCCAGCTTTCCAGTCATAGCCAGCCCCCAGTTCCCCCAAAGCGCCTGAAGGTCACCGTCAGTCCGGATCCAGACCAACGTGCCACCTGCTACAAAAAGAACAGGAAGAATTAGGACTGCTACGCGCCCGAACCTATGCGCCATCTGCGCCAGTGTCGCGGATTGCATCGGCTTGAGAAACGGCAGGATCACACCAGCCCAGATCAATGCCAGCAGAAGATGAAGGAACAAAACTGGTTTCTGAAGCAGCGTCAGATGACTCAACCACGCAATCCCGATCAACAGCAAACAGGACTTCCCCAACAACAAAAGCCGGTTTTCATGATGAAACAGGAAGAGCAAAAAGGCGAAAACTACAAACAGTAATGTCGCCCCGCCGCCCAGCTGCCACAACAAATGCGCAATTCCCGGAACAAAAACACCGTCCCAGCGCCCAGTCAACAGCGCAGCCTGGGACGAAAAATAGAAGACGCAGGAAACAATCCCCAGCAATGCACCAAATCTTTGCACCCTTTTGAGCGCAGGAAGACCAAAGATCACCGCGGCCAGTCCGCCGCCAGCTGTCAGCGTTGCCGAAATCAGGATCATCAACCTCGCGATGATCGGAAGACTGTCCATCATTCAGGCACAATGGTGAAGGTGAATTCTTCCCGCATTGCATGGCCATCCGTTCCAAGACCGCTCCAGGTGATCGTCCACCCGCCTGGCGCCAGCGCAGGCAATGGCAGGATAAAATTCGCTGACGGTTCGGAAATAAATGAGGATATATCCAACGTCACAACCTGACCGTCGATATCAGTCAGTGTCACGAACACCAATCGCAGTGGTTTGTTAAATTGCAGGGACAATTCCTGTGGGGCAGAAACGGCCGCGCCCTGCCCCGGTTCTGACGCTGTCAGTACGGAATGCGCAGATACCGCCAATGGCGTAAAGGCCAGCACAGCGGCCAGAATAAGTGAACGAACAGACATGACACCTCCGACTGTTTTCACAGCAGTTTGCACCTTCCTTCTGCTGGAAGGTCAAGCGGCCTTATGCACCGATGATATTTTTGTGATCAGATCCAAGTATTGCCCAGGCGTTGCCAGCTGGCCAGATACCCAACCGTACAGGTCGTGATCATTTTCATCCAGCAAAGCTTCGTACAGATCCAGTTCTTCTGCAGAAAGATCTGCAAGGGCCGCATCCGAAAAACCAGAGAGGATGATATCCATCTCTTTGATCCCGCGCCGGATCGAACGCATATGCAGACGTTTCAGACGGTGTTCATGTGTTTCGGTGGTCATATCAGCCCGCCTTCAGGATCGTGCGCAGGTTTTTCTCAAGCCGCCCCAATCGATCCGCAGATTGATTGATCTGGGTCTTGAGGTCACGGATTTCTGTCAGAATTTCCTCAACCCCCGGTGCCAGAGCGGTCTGTTCTTCCGGTGCTTCCAGGCCATCACCTTCACCGTTCAACAGGAACATGATCGAAACATTCAGCAGACCCGACAGACGCATAATTTTGTTCGAGCGGGGTTCTGAAATATCATTCTCCCAGGCCCGGATCGTCTTCAATTTCACCCCAAGGCGGCGTGAAAGCTCCTGCTGGGTCATGCCCAGCGCTTCCCGCGCGCCGGCGACACGGTCGCCAAAAGTGGTATATTCCGCACTAAACCAATCGTTTTCAGCGTCATCCATAATGATTTTTCAACTCTTCTTGCCTGGGCTTTGCGCGCAATCTAAAGCAAAGGAAGCAAACATACAAATATGGCGTTTCTCTATGTCTCTGATCTCTGCCTCGCTGGCCCGTGTCAAACCGTCACCAACCATTGCTATCAGCAGCAAAGCCAAAGAACTGGCCGCGGCAGGGCGTGATATTATCGCCCTCTCTGCCGGAGAGCCCGATTTTGACACGCCGAAAAATATCCGCGATGCGGCAAAGATGGCTATTGATGCGGGTAAGACACGCTACACTGCACCAGATGGCATCCCAGAACTGAAACAGGCGATCTGCGACAAGTTTCAACGTGAAAACGGGCTGAGCTATATTCCGGCACAGGTCACCGTTTCCACAGGTGGGAAACAGGTGCTGTACAACGCGTTCATGGCGACACTTGACGCGGGTGATGAAGTTGTGATCCCCGCGCCCTATTGGGTGAGCTATCCGGATATGGCATTGCTGGCCGGCGGCACCCCGGTGATTGTCGAATGCCCGATGGAAAGCGGCTTCAAACTGACACCAAAAGCCCTGGAAGCTGCGATCACGCCGAAAACCAAATGGCTGATCTTCAACTCTCCTTCCAATCCCACAGGTGCTGGCTATAGTCGCCAGGAACTGAAGGCACTGACGGATGTGTTGATACGCCACCCTCAAGTTCACATCATGACCGATGATATGTATGAACATCTGTCTTATAAGGGTTTCACCTTCTGCACCCCGGCCGAGGTAGAACCTGGCCTCTACAATCGTACACTCACCTGTAACGGTGTCTCTAAAGCTTATGCAATGACCGGTTGGCGCATTGGTTACGCGGCGGGACCCGAAGCATTGATCGCTGCCATGCGTAAGGTGCAATCACAGTCAACCTCCTGCCCCTGCTCTGTCAGTCAATGGGCCGCAATTGAGGCCCTGAACGGCCCGCAGGACTATATTCACAACAGCCTGGAAGTCTTCCAGCGCCGCCGTGATATGGTGGTTGAGATGCTGAACGATTGCCCTGGCATCACCTGCCCGACACCGGATGGTGCCTTCTATGTGTATCCATCCATTCAGGGCTGTATCGGAAAGACCTCAGCAGCGGGCACCAAGATTACAGATGACGAGGTTTTCGCCACTGCCCTTCTGGAAGAAACCGGTGTTGCGGTGGTCTTTGGCGCGGCTTTTGGGCTCTCTCCGAATTTCCGGGTCAGTTATGCTGAGGCTGATGATGTATTGCGGGAAGCCTGTCTGCGCATTAAACGCTTCTGTGATGCACTGAACTGAACATTTTCTGAGTGAGTTTCTTAATATGTCCACAGAACTGCCAAAATATTACTTCCGCACACGTGAAAACGGTGCCCTGGCTTTCCGCGTTGACACGGAAAACCGCCATCGTCGTATCGATATGGACCAAATCGCCATGGTCAATGTACGTAACGGCGAGATCAAGCCCCAGGGCGGACGTGAACTGTCTAGCGAAGATATGGAAGCGCTGACGCAGTGGCTTGAAGAACGTCAGGGCGTTCTCGCACAGCGCAACATCGATGACATTCTGCGCACAGTTGACCATCTGAACCAGACTGCACAATGGGCACAGTCCAAAGGCACTGATGAGGAACTTGAAACCGTCACTGACAGCCTGCTTCTGGCCATGCATGATCTGCGTTCAGTGCTCGTTCGTAAAAAAGCGGATCGCCTTATGAGCGGTGACAAAGCCTGATCATCCACCCCGGAGTTTTTGAAAAACTCCGGGGGATTTTCTTTCGAAGAAAATCACTGCACCCAGGTGCGACGCCAGAAACGCAGATTCAGAAGCACCGCGACAACGGACAGGCCGATCACCAGGCCGCCCCAGACGCCGGGCGATCCATAGCCCATGTTCTGGCTGATAAAGTAACCGGACGGCACTCCAACGATCCAGTATCCGAACGCTGCCAAAAGCATCGGAATACGCGTATCCTGAACACCACGAAGCAGGCCAATGCCAATCGCCTGCATTCCATCTGCCAACTGAAACAGCGCCGCCAGCACCATGAAGACGCGCGCGATTTCGAAAATCTCTTCCCGCGCGGGTTCATCCTCTGCCAGAAACAGACTGACCAGCGGGTCAGGAAATATGACAAAAACAGCGATCGTAAGAAGCGAGAAAATGAAGGACATCGCCAATACCACCTGCCCGCCCATCCGCAGGCGCATCTCATCTTTCTCACCCAGGGCACGCCCCGCCCGAATGGTTGCAACGCCTGACAACCCCAGATGCACCATAAAGGTCACCGACGTCAGCTGTAGCGCAACGCCATGGGCCGCCAGTTCAATCGTGCCAAACCAGCCCACCATAACAGAAGCGGCTGCAAACAGACCGACTTCTGCGAGGATAGTGATCCCAATGGGCACGCCAAGGCGCAAAACCTCCCACAGGGCTTCGCTGTCAATTTTCCAGAACCGTGCAAACAGGTCGTGTTCAGGCTGCTTTATCCGCGCATAGATGCACAGGATGATCAGCGGCAGGAATTGGTTCACCACCGAAGCAATCGCCGCCCCGCGAATACCCAACTCCGGAAAACCCCAGTTCCCGAAGATCAGGGCATAGTTCATAATTGCGTTCAGGATTGCAGCGCCAATGGTAGACAGCAACACAACGCCGGTCCGCTCCAGCGCAGAGAGATAGCTTTTCAGCGTCACCACCAGAAGCGCAGGGATCAGACCAATACCGGCAATACGCAGATATTCCTCACCCAGCGCCGCGACTTCTTCCGTCTGACCAAGCAGCAGCAGAATGTCTTCGGACCAAAGAAACACCGGCTGCATCAATACCGTGTACCCCAGAGACGCCCAGAGCCCCATACGCGTCACACGGCGTACACGCGTGTCATCGCCCGACGCCGAAGCCTCTGCCACCATTGGCATTACAGCATTGCCAAACCCAGCACCGAATACGAAAATGACAAAGAAAAACGTACTGGCCAGGGTCAGCGCAGCCAATGATGTCACATCATACCAGCCGACCATCACTGTGTCTGTCACGCCAATCGCCATCTGCGCCAGATGGCTGCCCACCAATGGCAGGCCAAGCAGCGTTACCGCTTTAATATGCGATGCATAGGTCATTTTCTTATGTCCGGTGGTCAGCTTAAAAAAGGGAGGAGCCATTCCCCTGGGCGGGTAGTGCCGCCAGACTTAAGCGAAACAGAAAAAAACCGCCCCGGCAAGGGGCGGTGGAAAAATTTTCTGCATGATCTGATGTTCAGCCCAGGATTTCCCGGATTGCTGCCTGAAAGATCCCCGCACCGACGGGGATCAGATCATCCGGAAAGTCATAATCCGGGTTGTGCAATTGTGGCTGGTCTGTGCCAGACCCCAGCAGGAACATTGCTGATTGCGCCTCGTGTCCGAACAAACCGAAATCCTCAGACCAGCGCATGGGGCCCGCGTCTTCAATCAACGGCACATTTCGCTGTTCAACCGCGCGTTTCCGAACCGCAGTGGGATCAGCTGCGTTGGTGCAGGCGTGGAAAACATCATGGTAACTCAGCTTCACCTGCAATCCGTCGCGCTTTGCCACTTCAGATATCAGTGCCTCGGCCTCTTCACACAGCGCCGCCATATCAGCATCCTGAAGGCAACGCAGAGTGCCCAGAACCACAGCATGGCCTGGCGTCACGCCAAACACGGCCTCCCCCATTTCCGCATGTGTCACCGTGACCAGCCGATAACCTGGCACAAGCTTGCCACCGCTGCCCAATTCCGTCAGCCCGGGCATCAGTGCTGCCACGGCCTGCATGGGTGACACACCGGTTTCCGGCATGGACGCATGAGCGGTTTTGCCGGTCAACTCGATACGGATCCCGCGTGATGCGCAGTTTGCAGGCCCTTCCGCAATCGCGACATGACCAAGTGGCAGACCGGGCAGGTTGTGCAGCGACACAGCAACATCCGGCTTAATCTGTGCAAAACGCGCATCATCCAGCACCGCACGGGCCCCTTGTCCGGTTTCCTCGGCGGGCTGAAACAGCAGTATCACACGCCCTTTCGCGGGGCGCTGTTTTGCCATCATGCGACCGACAGCGCAGACCATCGCCATATGCCCGTCATGACCGCAAAGGTGACCTTTACCGGCGATCTGGCTTTTGTGCGCAACCTCTGTCAGTTCTTCAATTGGCAGCGCGTCCAGCTCCGCCCGCACCATCACGGTTGGCCCAGGTTCAGCACCATAGTAAACCAGTGCAACACCGGTTTCGCCGAGGTCAGTCAGAACCTCGTCTGGCACCGTGTTTTGCATGAACTCTGTGACCATCTTCGCGGTCTCGTATTCTTCGCCGGACAGTTCTGGTTTTTCATGCAGATGACGCCGAAATTGCGTCAATTCAACGATGTCACTGTTACTCAGCATGGTGTCCCCCGGACCAATTCACATTTGCCCGCTACATGGCCAGAGATCCAGGTAATCTTCAACCCGCTTTTGTCTGTCTCAAAGCAAAACAGGCGCCGCACCGGGACGCCTGCACATTCAAATTTAACAACTTCAACCGCGACGTTGGTCCGGATGCAGCGACGTACCAAGGATATGTTCAGATCCATGCACAACCTGCCCGGCATGTCCGACAATCAACGGATCCGACGCAGTCACCACAGCATGGTTCTTATCCGGGTAATCAATGGTCGAGAGGAAATGTTTCATACAGTTCAGACGGGCACGTTTCTTGTCATTAGACTTGATGATCGTCCATGGCGCATCCGCGGTGTCTGTGTAGAAGAACATCGCCTCTTTTGCTTCGGTGTAATCATCCCATTTCGCAAGCGACGCCTTATCAATCGGGGACAATTTCCACTGCTTCAGCGGATCGCCCTGACGTGAATCGAAACGGCGTTTCTGTTCGTCCTGTGTCACTGAGAACCAGTATTTATAAAGGCGAATACCGGAACGCGTGATCATGCGTTCAAATTCCGGGGTCTGGCGCATGAATTCCAGGTATTCATTGGGCGAACAGAACCCCATCACACGTTCAACGCCGGCACGGTTATACCAGGAACGGTCATAGAAAACCATTTCGCCCTGTGTTGGCAGGTTCTCGATGTAACGCTGATAATACCACTGGCCCTTCTCGCGATCCGTGGGCTTATTCAGTGCTACAACACGGGCTTCACGTGGGTTCAGGTGTTCCATAAAGCGTTTAATGGTGCCGCCCTTACCAGCCGCATCACGGCCCTCAAACAGCAGAACAAATTTCTGACCGGTTTCATCCACCCATTTCTGAACTTTCAGCAGTTCTGCCTGCAAAAGCGCCTTTTCAGCTTCATAGGCTTTCTTCGGCATTTTGTCGGTGTAAGGGTAAACACCGCCTTCAAAGGTCTGTCGGATCGCATCAGGCGACACCTTCGGGAAATCTTCTTTTTTTGCTGGTACTTCCGCCTTCGCGGCAGGTTTGACGGCAGCATTTGCAGCAGTCGCCTTCTGGGGGGCTGTGGTCATATAATCGTCCTCCTGTTCACTCACATGCGGGCTTCTAGCCCGTCCAGTGATGTGACGCCTTGACGCAGATCAAATATCCACATGATGAAAATCAAACCCTTCCGGATTTTTAGGAAATTTCAGAAACGAATTCTCAACCTTGCAAATGTTCCACAATTGTTCCAACTTCACATTAACAATTTATTCAGCATCGCAGGACCCCAATGATGGAGATCAGCAATAAAACAGCGCGCCGCCTCTGGCTCCATTCCCTTGGCCTGTTATCTGCCCCCACTGGTCCGCTGGATGTGGCCGGGATCACGCACAATCTGGGCTATGTGCAGCTGGATACGATCAACATTATCAGCCGCGCCCATCATCATATCTTCTGGTCCCGCAATCAGAATTACCGCGAAAAACACCTGAACCCTGCCCTGAACCCACGACGTGAGTTGTTTGAACATTTCTGCCACGATGCCTGTGTTCTGCCGATGGAATTCCTGCCGGTCTGGAAACGCCAGTTTGAACGCAAGGCCGAAAGCCTTGGAAAATCTTCCTGGTTCTCCAATATGTCGGACGTTGCAGGGCGCGAAGAAATCAAAGCGCGCATCCGTCAGGAAGGCGCCCTGTCGACCCATGATTTTGATAGCGAAAACACCCGTAAAGATCAGGCCTGGTCCCGGCCTCCGCACAAAATGGCGCTGGATTATATGTGGTATTCCGGAGAACTGGCGACCTGCCACCGTCGCGGATTTATCAAGATGTATGACCTGGCGGAACGGGTGTATCCGGAAAACCTGCGCGGACAGGATTTGCCGGATAAAACACGCATGGACTGGCTCTGTCAGGAAGCTCTGGCGCGTTTGCAGTTTGCCAGCAATGGCGAGGTTCAGCGCTTTTGGGAAGCCATGAGTGCAGCCGAAGTGAAAGCCTGGGTGCAATCAAACCCGCCGGAAATGGTGAAATGGAGGGGCGCTGATGGCACGTTGCATGAAAGCCTTGCCCGCCCGGGTCTGGCAGAACAGATAGATGCACTGCCAGATCCATCAAACCGCATCCGCATCCTCAGTCCGTTCGATCCGCTGGTGCGGGACCGTAATCGGCTGCAAAAGCTCTTTGGGTTTGATTATCGGATTGAAATATTCGTACCTCAGGCAAAACGTCTGTGGGGGTACTATGTATACCCGCTGCTGGAAGGGGACCGCTTTATTGGCCGGATCGAAGCCCGGGCCGATCGCAAAACAGGCGCCCTGAATGTCCTGAACCTCTGGGCTGAACCCGGCATCCAATGGGGGCACGGACGCACAAAACGACTTGATGCTGAATTATCCCGGATCACCCGCCTTTGTGAGTGCCAGGATATCATCTGGCATCAGCCCAAACCGCCCAGCCCTTCGCCAGAGTAAAGGTTCCCCTTTCCAGCCTGCACCATCCTGCACCATCCTGCAGATCTTCTCGCACGCAGTTCAACAGGAAAGCCAGAAAGGGGAATGGGGACCACAGAAGATGCGGCTATTCTGCGAAGCGACGTGCGCCTCTGATCTGCGTCAGTTCAGCGACACCGCGCTGACCATGATCTTCCGCAGGGCCTTTTGCCAAAGCCTTCTTACGCCGTGCTTCTGCAAGTTCACGTAGAACCTTGTTGCGACGCGCGCCCTGGCCTGCTTTTTCACGGAATAGCTTGCTTCTGGTTTCGTCCCGGCCCAGCTTTCGTGAAAGATCGAAAAACGAATAAACGATGCCGTCCGGAGTGTTCTCATTCTGATTTCGGGTTACTGCAGAAACTTCCAGGGCTGCGATACGTCCCTCACGGGCACGTTCTTCATGATCTGACATCCTGTTTCCTTACTCTTACACCGACAACGTCGGTCACACTGGTTACAATTCAAGTATGCCACTCAGACGTGGCAAGAATATGATGACAATATGAAGCAATAGTGCTGAAAACACCCCATTGTGTTTTCAGCACCTGTTAACCACAGCAAGCCAACCCCAACATGTTGAAATTACTACAGTACCGTTTCTTCAGTTCCCCCAAAGACGCTTCGATTGACCAAAGCCTGCGATTTTTCCCCGCCAGGCCATTCGCGCAGAAATCAAAACAATTCCACCCGTGAGCAGGGATAAAGAAGAAACCTTCAACAGTACCACGGATTTCACAACCCGCGATTCGTGTGGGCCTTTTTATCAGCTGTGGTTCCAGTCATCGGGATCAGCATTGTTATTTGGGGAAAGGCCGATGGTATCCCCTTTTGTTGAACATCCAAGTCCCAAAACCGTGCGGTTCGCATAGCCAAAATACGCGGAAACCTGGTTGATCTCCAGGATCTCGCCGTCATCCCAGCCCACCGCACGCAGTTCTTCCACATCGACTTCCTGCAAAGCAGCCGGATCCCGGGTCAGCGTGCGGACATATCGCATGGCCTGACGTTGCGCTTCATCCAGAGGGGCGGCATCTATATTCCCGGTCTCAATCGCCACACGCAACGCGGCAGATTTGGCATCGTCCTGAACAAGACGTTTCATTCCGGCAAAGTGGTGCTCAACACAGTAATTGCATTCATTCAGCGACGACACCCAGACGCCCAGGCATTCCAGAAACCATTTTGGGATCGTATTGCCGGAATGATGCAGAACATATTTGTAGATCGCCATATGCCCTTCCATGGAATGCGGGCGCAGGCTGTGCATCATCATGATGTTATCAACATTGTTGTCCGGGCCTTTTACCCGATCGTACAACATCTTCAGTTTGCCTTTGGCTTCCTCATAGGGAACAGTTTTAATCCAGGCCATAATCTCTCTCCTCTGTCTGGGGGCAGAGTGGCCCGGATCGTTGCCAATGAGAAGACCTTGCGCAGGTTTAAATCACAAGATCTGAAATCGCCGGATCGCCGGTGATGTCCTGCAGGGTAAAGCCGCCAAGGGTCATACGTTCCTGAAGTTTTGCGAAGTTTTCTTCCCGCGTGGTTTCGATCCCGATCAGAACTGTTCCGAAATTTCGTGCGGATTTCTTCATATACTCAAAGCGTGCAATATCATCATCCGGCCCCAGAAGCCCCAGGAAGTCCTTCAACGCGCCCGGACGTTGTGGAAGGCGCAGCATAAAGTACTTTTTCAACCCCAGGAATTGTTGCGCACGTTCTTTGACTTCCGGGAGGCGTTCAAAATCAAAGTTCCCACCTGACGTCACACAAACCACGGTTTTGCCCTTAATCTGATCCTGAATGTCCTTCAATACATCCACGGACAGTGCCCCGGCCGGTTCAAGAACAATGCCTTCGATATTCAAAATCTCGATCATTGCCGTGCAGATCCGGTCTTCCGGAACCGCACGGATCTGATCCGGATGGAAATGCCTGAGATGTTCAAAGGTCTGCGTGCCGATCTTTGCAACGGCCGCCCCATCCACAAAACTGTCAATCTGTGGCAGCATCACAGGTTCCCCCGCCTGCACAGCCGCTGCAAGACTTGCCCCGCCTTCGGGTTCTGCAAAGGTAAAAGCTGGGCCAGTCGCACCGAAATAGCGCGTCACCCCGGCGGATAATCCCCCGCCGCCGACGGGCAATACAATCATATCTGGCAGACGGCCAAGCTGTGCCTGCATCTGTTTTTCAATTTCCACCGCGACGGAGGCCTGACCTTCAATCACATCATCATCATCAAAGGGTGACAGAAAATGGGCCCCCTGCTGCGCGCAATAGGCCTGCGACGCCGCCAGAGTTTCATCAAAGAAATCCCCTTCCAACACGATTTCAATCGCGTCCCCACCAAAGATCCGGGTTTTCTCAACCTTTTGCTTTGGCGTGGTCACCGGCATGTAAATCACACCTTTGACCCCGAAATGCGCGCAAACCCGTGCCACGCCCTGGGCATGGTTACCCGCACTTGCGCAGACAAAGACCCGCAGATCTGGCCTTGCTGCAAGCGCCTTGCTGATCGCATTAAAAGCACCACGAATTTTGTAAGAACGTACTGGCGTTGTATCTTCACGCTTCAGCCAGATATCCGCCCCGAATTTCTCTGAAAGGTGGTCATTACGGTGCAGTGGCGTGCGCTTAAACAGTTCCCGCATATTTTCGCAGGCGGTCCGGGCGTCATTCTGGAAACTCATGGCAGGTCCGTTCTAGTGATCAAAAAGGGGCGCTGGGAATACGGTCCTGGCCCAGAAAGCTGTAGGGGGTTACAAAACCGGTATCAACTGATTTCCCCCGGGTCATTCACACCTGCGGCTTCGCGCGCAACACATGCGACAGCATCAATGATGTCTTCTGGCTGGCTGCGATGGTTGGTGATCGCCGCGCGCAGCATCGTGATCCCGTCAATATCTGTCGTCGAGAACACCGCGTCACCACTATCCTGAAGCTGTCGTGCGATCGCAGAATTCAGGTCAGATTGTTCAGCTGGCGACAGGTCATCGCGCGCAGTAAAAACACAGACATTGCTGATCACCGCACAGCCCAGGCGCATCTGCGGCTGATCCGCAACTTCCTGCGCCATCATTTGCGCAAGCTGACAGTTGCCGGTGATTGCATCCGAAAAAGCCGCCTCACCAAACATCTCAAGCGCGCACCAGACCTTCAGGGCGCGGTTGCCACGTGACAGATCAATACCATAATCCGTGAACCATGGCTCGCCCCCGGCAAGGCCACTGTCAGCGCCTTTCAGATAGGCCGGACGGGCGGCAAATGCGGCGCGGTGTTCTGCCTCATCACGGATCAGGGCCATGCCGCAATCATAGCCCACATACATCCATTTGTGGAAATCCAGAGCAATACTATCTGCCCGTTCAATTCCATCCGTCAGGCCGCGCCAGGGCTGGTCCGCAATCCGTGTCCAGGCCCCGAAAGCCCCGTCTATATGTAGCCAGAGCTTTTCCTGTGCCGCCACATCTGCAAGCGCGTTGAGATCATCAAAAGCCCCGATATCGACTGACCCCGCCGTGCCTACCACAAGAAATGGCAAGGCTCCGCCTGCGCGATCTTCCCGGACCATCTGCGCCAGAATATCCGCATCCATGCGATGGTCCCGCAAAGGAACCAATCGCAGGTTTTCTGCACCAATCCCCAGAAGCTCCAGCGCCTTGCGCGTGGCATTGTGCACACCTGCCGCCGCATAAGCCGTCAGGCGTTGATCCCACTGACCGGTCAATCGCACACCCTTCAGCACCCGCAACCGCGCCGCCTGAAAAGAAATCACCGTTGCCTGCGATGTGCCCGCGACCAGCAATCCACTTGCACCTTCCGGATAGCCCATCTTGCGGCGGGTCCAGTCGACAACTGCGCGCTCCATCTCGTTGGCGCCGTGATTGCGCCCGCCAAGGTTCGCATTCACCACGCTCGAGGCCATATTCGCAATCAGATCAGAGGCCAGCCCGCTGCCCTGTACCCAGCCCCAAAACCGCCCATGGGTGTTCCCACCATGATAGGGCAGCACATCCCGGGTGATCTGATCAACGATATCCCCGGCTTCACGTCCCTCGCCTGCAATCGCATAGCGCGCGCCAAGATCCGCCGGTGGTTCCTGCCAGGGGCGCTCTGATGCATTTTCCAGCTGATCCAGACAGGCATCCAGCAGACGGTGCGCCTGCGCCCGGAAATCAGCGCCGTCAGCAGGTTCAAGCTCACCACCTTTAAAATCATCCGCCATAATTCTTTCTCCCTTACTGCCAGTATGTAGCCCCCTATCCAATCAATCCACAAGATATGGGAATTCTGCCAGGCCTTCCCCCTTCCCCAGCCCCCTGTGACCTGCCATAATGAAACAAATTCACTAAGAGATGAGCAGAATCCCATATGGCCGACGATCTTCTTGGCGCCCCTGAACCTGAAAAAACCTATGACGCATCCTCAATCAAGGTGCTCAAAGGCATGGAAGCGGTGCGTCTGCGCCCTGGTATGTATATCGGCGGCACCGATGAACGCGCCCTGCACCATATGGCGGCAGAGATTCTCGACAACTCGATGGATGAAGCGGTTGCGGGCCACGCCACCCGGATCGAAGTGGAACTGCATTCAGATTATTCCCTGACCGTACGCGACAACGGGCGCGGCATCCCAATTGATCCTCACCCCGATGATCCCAGCAAATCTGCGCTTGAAATGATCTTCACCGAATTGCACGCCGGTGGTAAGTTTAACGGCGATGCTTATGAAACATCCGGCGGTCTGCACGGTGTGGGGGCGACAGTGGTGAACGCCCTGACCGACAGCCTTGTGGTACAAGTGGCCAAAAACAAAGAACTGCATGAGATCCGCTTTTCCAAAGGCGAACCTCTGACAGGGCTTGAGAAAATCGGCGCAGCCCCGAACCGCCGTGGCACCACCGTAACCTTCCATCCGGATCCTGAGATTTTCAAATCTCACAAGTTCAAACCAGCACGTCTGCTGAAGATGGTGCGCTCTAAAGCTTACCTGTTTGCAGGTGTTGAAATCCGCTGGAAATCGGAAATCGACGATCAGGAAACTCCGACGGAAGCCACCTTTCACTTCCCTGGTGGTCTGTCCGATTACCTGACCGAAACGCTGGGCAGCTCTACCGCCTATGCGGAACAACCCTTCGCAGGCACCGTTGATTTCAAAGAGAAATTCGGCACACCCGGCAAAGTCGAATGGGCGATCAACTGGACCCCGTCCCGTGATGGGTTCATTCAGTCTTTCTGTAACACCGTTCCCACGCCCGAAGGCGGCACCCATGAATCCGGGTTCTGGGCTGCGATCCTGAAGGGCATTCGTGCCTATGGCGAACTGGTCAGCAACAAAAAAGCAACGCAGATCACCCGCGATGATCTGGTCACCGGCGGCTGTGCGCTGGTCTCTTGTTTCATTCGTGAACCGGAATTTGTGGGTCAGACGAAAGACCGCCTGGCAACCTCCGAGGCCCAGCGTCTGGTTGAAAACTCTGTCCGCGACCATTTTGACAACTGGCTGGCGGCGGATACGAAATCTGCCGGGGCAATCCTTGATTTCCTTATTCTGCGCGCAGAAGAGCGCCTGCGCCGCCGCAAAGAAAAAGAAACCGCCCGCAAATCCGCGACGAAAAAGCTGCGCCTGCCTGGCAAACTGACCGATTGTTCCAGCAAAGACCGTGCCGGCACCGAACTGTTCATCGTGGAGGGTGACTCTGCGGGGGGGTCCGGCAAAGGCGCGCGCAACCGTGTGAACCAGGCCCTTCTGCCCCTGAAAGGTAAGATCCTCAACGTGTTGGGCGCGGCCAGTTCCAAGCTGAACACCAACGCCGAAATCAATGACCTGTGCGAAGCACTTGGCGTGGGCATGGGCACGAAATTCAACGTCGATGACCTGCGCTATGACAAGATTATCATCATGACCGATGCGGATGTCGACGGGGCGCATATTGCAGCTTTGCTGATGACGTTTTTCTACACCCAAATGCGCCCGCTGATTGATCAGGGCCACCTCTATCTGGCCTGCCCACCGCTGTACCGCCTGACCCAGGGCGCGAAACGCATCTATGTGGCCACAGATGCTGAGAAGGACCGGATCCTGGAAAAAGGCCTTGGCGGCAAAGGGAAAATCGATTTGCAACGGTTTAAGGGGCTTGGTGAAATGGACGCCAAAGACCTGAAAGAAACCACGATGGACCCAAAAACCCGCAAGCTGATCCGGGTGACCATTGACGAGGATGAACCCGGCGAAACCAGCGATCTTGTGGAACGTCTGATGGGGAAGAAGCCAGAGATGCGCTTCCAGTATATCCAGGAGAACGCGAGGTTTGTTGAGGAGCTGGACGTTTGAGGAGAACTGATGCGTCTCTATAAGTTTATTGGCAACGATTACGCCTTGGAAAACTTGCTGCTTCAGCATGTGAAGATTTCCAAGGTAGTTGCTACGAACGACCCATTTGAAATGGTGCCTTTCCGGTTTTCAAATGCCCAAGATCGTGATCTATTTTTCAAAGTAAGAGAAACACACACTCGAAACCGAGGCTTCATTTCTTTTAGTGAAAGCTCTGACAGCCCGTCAATGTGGGCAAATTATGCAAACAACCACAAAGACTTATGCCTTGGCTTTGAAGCTCCCGAAGCGATGAACTTCCTTAAAAAGCCCAGTACTAGTTTGCGAAAAATCTCATATGTCCCTGAGTTTAGAGAATTTAATACTGCTGCGCTCAAGCAGTCCGGCGTAGAGTTACTCGAGGGAGAGATCGACTATGCAATGGGGACAAAATCTCTGTACTGGGAATATGAAAATGAATGGAGATTGTTTGTTGGCATTGATCAGCGACAGGAAACCACACCAAACTGGTTCCTCCCTTATAGCGTTCAATTAAGTCTCAGAGAGGTTATAGTAGGGAGAGATTACCCAGGGAGCATCGAAGCGCTTAAGAAAGCCGTGAGCGATGAAAACGTGAATTTCTTCAGAGCAGCTCAATCTATCGATAGCTTTTCGATAACGAAATCGCCCAAGCCCCGCATGGGCAGCGCCTGACCCTCCCCACGGGAGGGCGCTTCGCACCCACCCAGGGTCATGCACTGCCCTCCGCAAATGTTCCGCATCATTTCAACACGACTTCAAGCCGAGGTTCGGAAGGAGTAACGCCAAGCACGCGCCTGTTCATCGGGCTTACGCCGTGCCACTGGCACGACGGTCCCTCTTCATCCCCACGGGAGGGCGCTTCGCACCCACCCAGGGTCATGCACTACCCTCCACAAATATCATGCATCAGTTCAGCACGACTTCAAGCCGAGGTTCGGAAGAAGTAACGTCCAACACGCGCCTGTTCATCGGGCTTACGCCGTGCCACTGGCACGACGGTCCCTCTTCATCCCCACGGGCGGACGCTTCACGTCCACCCAGGGCATGCACTGCCCTCCGTAAATGTCGCACATCAGTTCAGGCCTCTCGCCCCACACAACCGTTTCTCTTCATTGCCCCATCACAGTTCCGTAACGTAGCGCGCTTTGTGCTTGCACCCTGACCGACCCCAGGCAAACCTGCCCGTAACATGTGAAGGATGCCGCCATGACCCCGACCACTTTTTATGCCTCGATCATGCTTGCCGCCGGGATCGGCATTCCGGTGCTGGCGTCTCTTAACGCACGTCTGGGGCAGCATCTTGGCTCACCGGCCGCAGCAGGATTTATCCTGTTCATCGTCGCGCTGACCTCCACCGCTTGCGTGATGATGCTGACTTCTGGTCCTTCTGTATTAAAGCTTGCCCCCACAGCCCCGAAACATCTGTTCATGGCCGGTTTTCTGGTCACCTTCTATCTGCTGTCCATCACCTGGATCGCGCCAAAATTCGGCGTGGGAAATGCCGTGTTCTTTGTACTTCTGGGTCAGATGGTCTCAGCTGCGGCAATTGACCACTGGGGATTGTTCGGTGCGCAAACGTCGCCCCTCACCTTCACGCGCGCCCTTGGCGTTGGCACAATGGCGCTTGGCGTCTGGATCACACAGCTTGGCCGCTGATCAACTCCGCGCGACCACAGATTGCAGGTGCCGGGCAAAATGCGCTATCAATGAAGCGTAAGTAACCGGACGGGCCCGTGGATTTAGTGATCGACAATCAGATAATTTTCATCGCCGGATGTTTTTTCATCGGCGTGCTTGGCACCTGGTTTATGCTGCGGTGCAACTGCACGCGCAAAGGCTGGTATATTGCGGATCTGATGTGGGTCGGGCTTGGGGGCTTTGGGGCGGTGACAGCCCTCCTGGCTGGTGTCTGGCAGGAAGACAGTTCACGCCTTGATCGCCAGATCGCCGTGGCCTTTGCCGTGACCCGGCAGTTCGAACATGACGCTGCCCGCTTCCGCCTGACCTTTTGTGATGATGCGCCCCTTGCGCAGGGGACAGAAGACGATGTAGCTATGCTGTGTGATAAGGTCGAATTCCTCTCGGCCTCCGTGTCCGGCAACCGCCAGCTGCCCCTGTTCTATGAAGTCGCACGCACACCAACACCGCTGGAAGAGCTTGGCATCCTGCTGAGCGTCTGGGGCGGTCGCCCCCACGATGACATGGAAGAGGCCGGGATGAGCCCTACAGGCCAAGGGTTTGACCCGATGGAGCTCCTGGTGTTTGAGGCCCGCGATATGGGCACCGAAGATGCGCTGCAATCCCTGATCACCTTCGCAAAGACCGCCAGTGCCTCTGACGCTAATGCAGCTATTCTGCACGCGCGGGGTTCATTGTGATCGCCCAGGCTTATGACGAATTGCTGGCCCAGGTATCCGGCTTGAAACAGGAATGGGATTTCTTGCAGGAAAACGTGTTGCTTCTGCTGTTGCAGATTTTCGCGCTTTGTCTTGTGGCCTTTGCAGCCCCTTTCCGCATCGGGAAATCCCTGGTTGATCTCGGCAATCCCCCTGATCTAGGCGACAGCGCATTCTGACCTGATTCAGTCCCCTTTCCAGGTGCGCTCCAGAACCTGCATCCAATTTTCAAAACACAGCTTGTGGATCAGATCATCGTTATAGCCATGGTCACGCATGGCCTGCACCAAAACCGGCAACCCGGCCACATCCTGAATTGAAACCGGAACGGTCGCACCGTCAAAATCTGAACCCAGACCAACGTGATCCTCGCCACAGATCCCGATCATATGATCAAGATGCATCAGCATATCTGTCACAGGCGTTTCGGGTAGCATCTTTCCATCCGGGCGCAGAAAAGCCGTTGCAAAATTCAGCCCGACCATGCCTTTGCTTTCACCAATCGCCTGCAACTGCTTATCCGTCAGGTTCCTGGCATGCGGACAGATTGCATGCGCATTGGAATGGGTCGCCACAAGTGGTGCATCGGAAATATCGGCCACGTCCCAGAACCCTTTTTCGTTCAGGTGGCTCAGGTCCACCATCACACCCAGGGCATTGCATTTCCGGATAAGCGCTTTGCCAGCCGGGGTAAGGCCTTCGCCGATATCACCGTCAGACGGATAGGCAAACGGAACGCCCTCCGCAAAAATTGTCGGACGGGACCACACGGGCCCAAGTGAACGCAAACCAGCCGCATAAAACACATCCAGGGCAACAAGATCAGCGTCAATCGCCTCGGTACCTTCCATATGCATGACGGAAGCAATCCTGCCTGAGGAAACGGTTGCACGGATGTCTGTGACGGAACGGCAGATCTTTACAGCCCCCTGTCGTTCCATTTCGATCAGGATGCCCGCCTGTGTCAAAGCGACGGGCAGTGCATTCCGATATTCCAGCGCTTGAGGAAGCGGAAGGTTATATGCTGGTTTCAGCATTTCAGAAAAGATATCGCCACCAGGATCTTCTGACGGGACATAGATCGCAAAGAATCCGCCTGCAAATCCCCCTGCCTCACTGCGGGGTACGTCAATATGCCCACTGCACCCCTGAACAAAACGGGCCACGGCATCTCTGACATCCCCCTTCGCAGGAACCATCCCGTTGAGCTTCAGCAAAACGTCGCTGTGACCATCGAAAATCAACTGCGGATCTTGCTGTACCATTTGATCTGTCTCCCTGTTTCGACAGAAAAGAATGAACTACAGTTGCTGCCTGTAAGAAAGTCCAAATCACAGCAATTTCAGAGAAATATGGTACGGGCGACGGGACTTGAACCCGTAAGCTAATAAAAGCGAGGGATTTTAAGTCCCTTGTGTCTACCGATTCCACCACGCCCGCATCATAGACCAAGACGACGGATCTGCCTGAACAGGTATCTTTTCGCCTCTGTCTTATCCCATGTGATAAAGTTTCACGCTGTCGGGTGCAACCCGGTCTTTAACTGAAAACATCCGGTATCCGACCTGCAAAAATAAGGCACAGGATCGACAATAAAGATCGTCCCCCTCAACGGAATAGAGTGGCAGCAACCAGAGCAGTCAGCATGATTCCAAATTCCAGAAAATCGCATTACTTTCAACAACTAGGCATCCCGCACCTTCATTTGACCGGTCCATTATTTTCAAAGAGTTACAATCAATGTGTCCCAGTATGTCTGTTCCGCCGCACAGGCATGGGGACTTACAGTTTGCTCGATCAATAGCCTGGGCAATCCGCCGTCCGATAAAATCTACATTGCTCCCAATTCCGACAGCCACAACACTCGCACGATCAAACTTGACAGATTTTCAATCGCCCCTTGCAATTCAGGCTGATTTCATTCATCAGCACCTTGCTAACGTTCTTCTTTTTCGACCAACTGTCCCCTGCTATCTGGCGCTCAGTCTTTCGATCCAGACCGACCACGCCAGGCAGCCGCACTGATGCGGGCTGCAATAATAGGAGATTACGGACATGGCCACAGGCACCGTAAAATGGTTTAATACTACAAAAGGCTTCGGCTTTATCGCACCTGAAGGCGGCGGAAATGACGTTTTTGTACACATTTCTGCAGTCGAACGTTCTGGTCTGTCTGACCTTGCGGACAACCAGAAAGTAACTTTCGACGTCGAAGCCAGCCGCGACGGTCGTGAAAGCGCTGTGAACCTCGAACTGGTATAAACCATTCCGAGTTGAGAATTCTGAAACGCGACACCAGATCTGGTGTCGCGTTTTGCATTTCAGGGTACCGATTCATCTGTTCCGATTTTGATCACGTTGCAGATAGTTTTCGATCATCGCAACGCCCCCCGGCAATCCGATTTACCTGCCCCCTGAGCAATCAACGCAGGAGGGCTAGACCCAGTATCAAGTCATATCAGTGCATTGGCACAGACATCTGAAAGTTACACCAAAGGCGTCGAACGATGACGGATAGCTTCTGTAGCAATGCAATGCCCTGAAGGATTGGATTGGTAGTCATTGTGCCCCACATCCGTTTACTTCGTGGAACACCAAATGCACCAATTGCCTGATATTTGTAGGAAATGGGATTTATGTGGAGCGGGTAGCGAGATTCCGAAGTTAAGAATTTCGCTTTATTTTCAACAACCAAGTGTCCCATGTGGCTGAAATTACAGCTCAATAAATTCAAAGGGTTACGATCAGGGTGTCCCACGCCGCCATCTTAAACTGAATGACGAACCTGCATCGCCTTCGGTGTAAACAAAGCGTTCCCAGCGCAATATATTGAAATCCCTGATACAGAACGCTTTATTTAAAAGCCCAAATGACGTTTTCGCCATATGTTCCGGTTCACGTAGGTTCAGTGAACCGGAGAGCACTTCGTATACGTCTCACCCGGATAGCTAGGGCAAGCTAAGGAGCCACACCTGACCAGCGAACAATATTCCGATAAACCCTTTGCACACCCTGCAGTCTTAGTTGAGGATTCGGCTCCCCCAAAGCCTGCAGGAAAGATGACGCCAGTTCTGGCCCCTTGCCGAAATTTTCCCTGACATAATCCAATGCATCATGCAGCTCCTGTGTGCGCACATCTCGCTCACAGCACTCTGTAACTGCCTGAGCAACAACAGAAAGCGCTCGGCCCCGCTGCGTATCATTCAGACGCTCCTCCGACCAGCTACCGCCAAAGGCCACATTTTTGAGTTGTTTTTCTATATCCGCCATGAGAACAAATATAGAACATGCGAGATTAAAAATACACCCACCGGATCTGCAACATGACACCAATGCGTACACTATATCTGGATATGAATGGTTTTTTTGCCAGCGTGGAACAGCAGGTTCAACCACGCTTGCGAGGGCGTCCCGTGGGAATCACTGCGCTTGAAACTGGCCCTCACAATAACTGGGCCGGTGGAGTCGTCGCGGCCAGCTATGAAGCGAAAGATGCAGGGGTGAAGGGCATTATTTCCGTGCGTGAAGCCCGCAGCATTTGCCCGGAAATCATCTTTATTCAGGCACGCCATAAGCTATACGCACGCGCAAACCAGGCGATTGCCCGCGCCATCGACCGTATTGCTGAGGTGGAATACATCCGCTCGATTGACGAAATTCAGGTTGGCTTGGGTGGCCCGACATCCGAGCTTCCCGCCGCTCTGGATCTTGCCAGACAAATCAAACAGGTGATCCGGAATGATGTAGGGCAGTATATGCGCTGCTCTATTGGCATTGGCCCCAATCAGCTTCTGGCAAAAATCGCGGGGAAACTGGAAAAGCCCGACGGTCTTCAATGGCTGGCACCGGAAAACATGCCGGATCGCATCGCACATCTGCAATTGGATGACCTGCCCGGTATTTCCCGCCGCATGAAAGAGCGTCTGTTTAAAGCCCATGTCTGGACCATTGAAGACCTTCACGCCCTTGATCCGCGCCACGCCCGAATGATCTGGCGTTCTGTTGAGGGGGAACGATTTGTCAGGGGGCTGCAGGGCGAGAACATACCACTTCTGGAAACATCCCGCAGCGGATATGGGCAATCTAAAGTTCTCGCCCCTGAGTATCGAAATCCCGTCTCAGCATGTAAAGTCGGGCGTTGGTTGACAGAACGTGCAGTTGCAAGGATGCGTCGGGATGGCTTCTGTGCCGGATACTTCTCCGTCTACATTAGCCGCTTTAATCAACGTGGATTTAAACGCAGTCGCACCCTCACCCGGTCCCAGGACACTCGGGTATTTATGGGGCTGTTTGATGAACTGAGCCGCCCTTTTTCTCAAGGGCACACCCATGCAGTAAGCGTGTCTGTGCAGCTTGGGAAACTCATTCCTCTGGATGAAAGGCCTGGGGAACTTTTCCAACCACTGGAAGCTGGAAAAGCAAACCGATCAGAAAAACTGTCTACAGTAGTGGATCACTTAAACCGACGTTATGGCCGGAAGGTCATTCAACATGGTGTCCAACAGGAGCATTTGGGCTTTTTCGACAGAGGGTAACGCCTCACTAATTGCAGATCAGCTCACCATATCGTTTCTGACTGCCGATTACCTGTCCAGCCGCCGCTGAAGGTCATACCATTCTGCGCAACGCAGGGTACGGGCGTTCTGGCGCGCCAGCGCGCGATCCAGCTTCAGTACAGCAACATCCAGCCGATCCCCAGCAACAAGCCCCCCTCTTTCCGATTGACGGCAGTCGCTCGGGTAGTCCGGCCAAACCGCAACCGCACGGGCAACCCCCAGCGCCTCACCGGCCTGAGCCACGCGGGCGCTGTCAGTTGGCGCGCAGGCGGCGCAGAAGGTTAGAATCGACCACGCCATCAGGATTGATTTGTGTTTCATGCTCATATGCTTTCAGTTCTGAGGCGAAACGCAGCGCTTCACCTTCGGCCACCTGGACCTTTTCCTGCAAGGTACGGTTCGCTTCTCTGGCGGCAATCATCCGGCTGCGCAGCGCTTCCAGTTCAGCCTGCGCCGCTGTCAGCTCAAATTGCTGCACAAAGCCCTCACGGGCCGCATTCATCGCCTTTCGCTTGTCCAGAACATGCCAGCCCCAGAGAAGCGAACAGAGAAGCACAGCAAGGCCGACACGGCCCGTCAGAAACTTCCAGCGTTTTGGTTCTGCCGCTAGTGCTTTCACCAGTGTGAACACCCCAGAGATCCAGGGCACTACAAACCCCGGAGACAGAGCGCGGTTTCTTCAGCGCGCCGGTTGACCAGCCCGCGCACGACACGTCCGCCCGCCTTGTTCCACCAGCTCAAAGCCGCGCAGCCACCAGCTATATTCCCTGCGTTCAGCCGACGCGTGGCCGTTGACCGCCCTGCCCCACGAACCCCGACATTATAGGCCAGCGAACGATAGGCGGCATCGCGATACGGTGTCAGACGGGTGGCAAGCGTGTCATCCGTGAAATACCGGTGCAGCCCCTCGCCAAAGTCACGGGTCAGCCGGTGTTGCAGCTTCTGCCGGCACTCAGCATCCGTGGCGCGATCCCCAATACGCACATTAAGCGTTTCACCAAAGCAAAGCGTCGGGACGCCAACAATATCGCGGTACGCGCAGTGCAACTGGGGCGCATCTGCGCAACGGTGCTCCCCTTCCCATTTCACCACCAAGGGGATCAGAACCCGCATGGTTGCGCGCTCAGATGGTTGCGCAGCGACCTGAGAGGCCGCAATGATGGTGCAAAGCATAACAAAGCCGACAACAAGTTTGCGCCGGAATGCCCCTTCTTGGGGTTGCAGGATCAGGCGTCCCAAAACGCCGAGAACAACGATCCAGATTTGCAGAACAGTCCACATCGCCGGGTTTGTATCGCGCTCAGTCAGCCAATAGATCGCATCTGGTGCAAGCGTGACCACAGCAAGCATGTAAAACGCCAAGACTGTATATGAACGAAGGACGATAGATCGCCAGTTTTTGTCAAACATCACATTTCTCCATAAAAAAGCCCGCACGCGGCGGGGTGTGTCAGGTCAGTTTTTCGATTGAGGCCACTATGGCAGGCCGTATTTCCCATTCAGGTATTGCTGGACAGTGCCCACATCCTCGGTCGTCAGGGGCGACGAGAAGGCCAGAACCTCGCAGATCGGCCCCTGCCATGACCGGGACAGTGGCGAACTTTCCTTGCGCCCAAAGCTGGACACATTGAAGCTGACCAACCCCTGATCGGCCGCAGAAAAACGAAGAACTGACAACGGCAGCGGAAGCACAGATGCAGCGAAAGCCGCCCCGTTCTTTGACGCCCGCGTCACAACGCTAGAGTGCCGGATTGCATTGCTGCCCGGTTGCCCCTGGCAGATGGTGGCATCAGCCCCGTCAGCGATCAGACGAGTGTAACCGTCAAAATCAGCGTCGATCCCGTCCTTATAGGCGCAGACGATAAACAGGTCACTTACCGCCGCCTGAACAGCCTGATTTAAACCGGGGTGAAACAGATCCAGCCCGCAATCCTCGCCTGCGCCCCAGACCAGCGCCGGGTTGCCGCCTGCAAGAGCGTTTGCCGGGTCATGAACCGGCGCAACCGTCCCGTGAGTGCCTAGCGCTTTGAGAGGCAAGCCACCGGAAACGCGGTTATTGATCGCTGTGACACGGCCACCGGCAACTGTCAGTGTGTCGCTTGCAGAAGCGTCATACCATCCGATCAGGCCGGGAACATCCGAGGGTGAAACGGCACCCCCTTGCACAGATTGCAGGTCAAATGTGCGCGGTGTATTTTCAGCCGAAGACGTCCCGGAAATGGTACTGGTTAAGCCAAGGTTGAAAACCTTCATCGAACCACCTTAACCGCGCCGTCGCCTGATTGTGCCGCGATGAGTAGCTTTGTCCCTTCGGGGATATTGTTGAAATTCAATCCATCACGTGTTTGAAACTCCTCATAATCCAGCGCATCCGCATCTATGGCAGGGTTGGCCGCTTGCGTGATGCGCACACGGATTGCGGTTGTGGCACCTTGAATGATGCAAGTTCCACCATCTGCCAGCACAGTCACCCATGCCCCCTGAGTGATCGGGAGTTTTTCAGTTTCCATAAGGTTTCCTTTCAGCGTTCAGACAGAAGCTGATCCAGCTTGTTTTCGATGCGCCCCAGACGGCGCTGCGTGTCATTGTCGATAAACGAAATGCGGGCGTCCTGAACGTCCAGGCGCGCGCCAAGTTGTTCAATGCGGCTGTTCTGCGTGTAAAAGGCCCCAAGACCCGCCACGAGCATCGCGACCAACGTCAGCACATTTCCAAGTGTTATGCGTTTATCAAACATGCGGTTTTCCTTTTCTGCTCCAAACCCATTGCAAAAAGCGTCGCCCCATCATTCCGAAATAGGCGACCCATGTTTTTAAGCCCGGCGCACCCGCACTGTGGGCAGCATCAAACCACTGGCTGTCTGAGAACACCGCACCGTTGCCATCTTCCAGCAGAATGTCATGCACGACAGCCGCTTTCAGAAAATACGGATCATGCGGCGACCAGAGCCATTGCAGGCTACGCGGGACAGAGCTTTCAAACTCCCGGCCCTCTGGCACATGCAGCTTCAGGTCAGATCCCTCACGGCCAATGTCCCAGGTGAAGGCTTGCGTGACAACGTAACCACGTGACCCACCAGGCTTGCACCATGTCAGGATCATCCCGTGTACCCCGGAAGCGGTTGAGGCGTGAGGCACTGAATACGCAGGTTCAGGGCAGAACCGCGTCTGTTTCGAAGCTGAATCACACCATTTGACGATGACACTGAAAGGCGACCGCTCGCCGCATTACCAAGTGTGTTCAAATCCACGTTCGAAAGCAGATCGATCAGATAGCCAGCCGGAAGGTCGGCGGTCGGTGAAATCTGCCCAGAACTCGCCACACTGCGATAGCCAAACATAAAAAACTGACGCGACGCGCCGGAGGTTTCAATAATTGAATACTGGCCAGTAACATGAGACGGACGAAATTCAAAAAGCGCGTCTGCCTCTAATGAAACATCAAAGCCGCCAGTTGATGTGGATCGGATTGCGTCGGTATATTTATCGGCAATCCTCTCGATATGCGTCGGACCAAAATGCACCCCATCCGACGTTGGCATCCATCCGATCTTCGCCAAACTGATGTTCTCGATCTCATTCGCGAGTTGATAAAGTTCGGGATTTCGATCATCGATACCGTCCGAACCACCATAAGCGAGATCCCCAATAATAATTGGCGTATCCTCACGGATCAAAGGTGTTGCGATTGACCCCACGGATGAAGGTTCCAGGAAGGCCCCAAAAACACGCACAGTATCGCGCTTGAATTGAGTAGCCTGGTTTCCCGAAGGATAGGTGTTGGTGGAATCTCGGTTTTCCTCTCCCTGATGCCATAGCAAATAGTCCGCTGGCCCCAAGCCAAGGTCTGTCAGGGTTGCACCGTCAGAACGAAACGGCAATGGAACTGTCAGCGCCTGATTTCGGGCGCTCAGAAGATTTGTCCACAACGTACCAGTAGCCGAGGCAAGCCCACCACCTGATGGTAGCCACTCCGCAATATCCTGACCGCCAATCGCATATGGGATCATGCACACAGGGCGGTTTGTTTCACGTGCGAGCCGCGCACAAAAATGATAAGGGAAATGATTGCCCGCCTGACCAGTTGGGTAATCGGGACTTTCTTTAAATCCCAACTTCCAACCAGTCGTTTGGCTACCTGTCGTGTGCCGCTCATATGACCAGACGCCTGCCTGAGAGGCGATATCGCCACCAGTACCACTGCTGGAACCCAGGATGTTGGACTGGCCGCTTGCGACAACAACAATTGGCATTCTATCGTTGATGCGGAGCATATCTTCTCGCACAAATCTGCGCCCCTCACCGTCAGTGAACTGAAACTCGTGAGTTGGTTCATAGGAACCTGTGACCAAACGGTAACGCTCGCCTTCGACGACCACCTGCGGCGCTGCAATGTCAGCAGCAGCCGCAACTGAAACCGTCAAATATTCTGGCGTATGATTGGAAGAAAGTGCCTCCAATCCAGCCTCAACTTCACTACCCCAATCCCGAATTTGCGACTTGCTGGGGTTATGCCGCGAACCGCCTTCATTGTCGCGCCAAATACTGGCCGCTCCACCATGTGGATAGGTCATTCTCTTACCTCTCAATTATTGGATATTTAGCGGATGGTTGCTGTCACAAAACCAGTAACAAATCATCCTGTCAGGCATTCTGAACCGGCTGCTGGATAGCAACAGCCAGGTTCGTCCCCCCCATGCGTTCGCGCCTAAATCAGCGTCAGATTGACAGGGGTGCTTTCTGGCGACCGCTCCGCAGCTACATTGGCCGCACGGACTGTCCAGCTATGGTCCCCAGCCCCAGCATCATCATTCAAAGTTACTTGCGCGCCTGCTTCAGTGATGACCTCGCCCACAAGAACCTCATTTCGCAGAATTTCAGACTTCCATAGCCCCGCGCTGACGGAGGCCGTGAAACTCACCTCAGCAGTTCCCCCACCGAGATCTGCCACAGACAGTCCAGCCGGAACTGCCGGTGCCGTATTCTGCGCCCCCGCAACCACCATTTCCTCGGAAACAAATGCCCCCACAGCCTCGCCAGCCGTAATCCAGGCAAGGCGGACATCATAACCCTGCCCCTCAGAAAGGCCCGGCAACAGAGCCGTGGTTGCACCACTACTCAGAGAAACATTCTGCCATTCTCCATTCCCGGCCAGTCGATATTCCAATTTCGGGCTAAGGCTCTCATACGGAGGGGCATTCCACGCAACACCAATACCCGCAGCAAACGAAACATTGTCAATCTGCACTGCCATTGGCGCTGCGTTAAACCCTGTCGGAACCGGGATCCCTTCAGATCCCGAAATATGCCGATAGCTTGGAGCAGTTCCCTGCTCTGCCAGCGTCTGTGTAAAAGAGGATCGCTGTATCTCAGACAAATGATACGTAATGGTCAGCGTTCGCGGATCGACCGGACGCTTTTTCACGCGATAGATACCCTTCAGACCATATTCAGGCACATCCACAGCCACCACCGGTTCATACAACCCCGGCAGTGCGGACGGCTTGCACTTCAGAACCAATTCTGAGCGCGGATTGTCCCGCTCCATCATGATTTTTGTTACCGCCCGGCACTGACGGTGACTTGGGGCAGAGATGAACGGCTGTGAGGTGATTTCCCCCTGCGCGGAAATCCTCTCCTCATCACGCCATGGATCGCCCGCAATCTGCGTAAAGTTCAGCTTAGGGTCTACATATTCAAAGGCGCTCACATTGTAGCTGCGAACCGCATCTGATCCAACTTCCAGCGCATAGGACAACACATGCTTTGTCCGAATTGTAAAACGGGGTTCATACCATTCCCCAACCCGCAGCCCGAGCTTCCCTTCAGGCGTCACATAGTTTTCGCCAGCACAGGCCCCAAGGAAGCGCTTACGCACATTCAGTGGCTCTTCATTCAGATCGTAAGTCCCCGCAAAGCGATAGCGGGGCTCCACACCGCCCCCAACGACTGGCACTCCCTGATCACAAACATCAGCAGCACGAGCATAAGACGGAACGTCCACCAGGCCTGCCAGACCACCACCATCGGGCGATTGCTCCCAATCCAACGCGCAGAGTGCAAGGTTGTCCGAATACGCCCGGATGCCCGTGCGCGGATCTTCCACCAGTGAGGTTTTAGCAACCACCTCCAGCACTGGCTCCCGGTTCGGGAACATGGCGTTAAATTTATCAAGCGCAGGCGCTTCTGCGATCAGCAGGCTTGTCGCAAGACCATCAAGGCGATGATCCTCACTCCATTCCGGGAACGCTGCGGAAATTTCAGGATAGTGCGTGGACGGAACCAACCCGGATCGGCTCAGCAGACGCACATAACTCCGACGCCTGGTCCCGGAGTTCGCATCCCCGATAATTCCAACAAGTTCATCTGTGGTATATTGCCCATTCTGAACGAACCCATCTGCCGCGAGAGCGACCAACCCTTTGTCCAGATAGAAACCTTCAATCTCTGCAAACTGACCCTGACCATGAACGATGATCCGGTAAAGCTTGCCTTCCTTCGCCAGCGTCAACACATAAGCATAGCCCATACGCACGCGCCCATAGTGCTTTAGCCGCGGCTGCGTGGTGCCGACGGCGTTCACCTTGATGCTTTCAGGTCCGATTGAAGGGATGTCAGGAGCAAACAACTTCGACGCAACTGCATTGAGAGCAAGCCCGCCCGCGATGCTGACCAAAGACCCGCCCAAAGTCAGCCCACCGGCAGCGGTGAACAATGACAGAGCGCCCCCAAACTTAAACACCGGGAAAACAAATGCTAATGCTTGCGGCAAAGGCTCCACCCCTCTATCAGTTCATACTCTTCGGGCATCACCATCCCGCAATTCTCCGATTTCAGGACGATCCGCCCCGCTGACAAAACACCGCAGTAAGTCACTCGCCCAATGCGAACGACAGCAACGCCGTTTTGTGTTTCCCCTGTCGGGAAATCCTTCATCATTTTCTTGCAGAGGTTCGCGAGCCCACCGGATTGCAGTAGCAAGTTGCGCGCACCCATCCAGTCGGAATAGCTGCCCCGAAATCGGGAAGCTGGATCTTCTCCGGTTGCGCGCAGAACCAGAGCAGCACACCAAAGCGCGCAATCATTCTCACCCCACTCAAACGGAGTCTGAGCGGTTTCAGCCAGGAAATCTGCAATCATCAGCTATTCAGCCAATCTACCGCTTCTGAAACTGCATTCGGCACTGCTTCCAACCCTCGATCACCCGGATGTCGCGCTTTCTGATCCGCATCAGTCAGTTTTCCGGAGGGCGGTGTCTGCTGCCCCACCAAAATACTTTCTGCATCGATCCTGAACACCACAGGCTTCCCCCATTCTACGCTAAGATGAGGCTTTGACATGCGACCGACATGGAGCACAAACGGATCACCGCCCGGCTCTCCATCCTGAAAAATCTGGACTGAAAGTCTGGCGATCCGTCGCTCATATTCTTCAGATAGATACATCAGTTCAGCCAATTGCCCGATGCCGTTTTTTGCCCCTTCATCAATCAGATCCCATGGGAGTGAGAGGGTGTATTCCATCACCGGGGCGAGATCTTCAGAACCACCGGAAGGAGCGGAAAGATCGACAAGCTTCCCCAATCCCTTCCATTCACGTCCACCAGAAACAAAGCCAACATTCCGATTGGACATGTAGAGCGTTTCAGACAGAAACTGCATTTCGCAGCAAAGGGCAAAGTCAACGCTCTCCGCCTCAATCGCAGCCAGAAACGCCGCCGGATCGGATTGAGCATCCAGAAGGATTGTCATCGCTGAAATACCTCCGACACTTCAAAGCTGATACCCTTCAGGAAACGCTCATAGTCAGCAGCACCGCGCCCACTCTGATCATCTTTCATCCTCACGATGATCTCCGGGCGATCCGTTTCCAGAACCTGCCCCGACACCAGCGCCTTGCGCAGCGGCGGATTGAATTTCAACACCCCATCCTGATTGCTTTCAATTCGATAGAGAAACCCATCAACAGAAAAGTACGTTCCCACAGGCATTTTGCGCCCGGCAATATTTCCAGTCACAGCGGTGGACGCGCCTTCCGGGGCAGCAGCCACCAGCGCAGCGGGTTCATAAACAGGCAATTCAAATCCCGTTCCATCGTCAAACACCGTGCCATCATCAAAAGGCTCCCAGCCCTGATCAATCACGCTCTGAGGGTATCCAAGCGATGCCCAGAACTCAGCGTCAGATCCATTGAAACGATATGCATAGAGATTACACACCGGCACACGGAAAGCGTTCACCCGGCCACGAAGCTGATCAATGAAGGCCCGGAACTTTGGAATGTCCGGACCCCAGATTTCATTCAGAGTAATTTTCGCAACCCAACGGCGGTTTTCCACGCCAACAATCTGCTCTTCACCGTCAAGGCCAACGCCACCGCTGTGACTATCCCCGAGAAGAAACCAATCCACGGAACGGATATATGGGCCTTCCGGCCAGTCAACGATACGCATCAGCCCAGTCGCTCCTGTTGCTTGGCCGCAAGGCGGTTCCCTTCCTGGAAGATCTGCACAGAAACCTCTGCACCAGAGGCAGCGCCAGCCTGCGCACCGCTGTCGCGTGCAATTGCTGCAAGCTTGCCATCGTCATCGACAAAAACACTCAGAGCAACCTCACTGCGCTGCCTGCCAACCGGCACCACGTTCAGTTGATCAGAGCGAACCGGGCTTCCTACATACCCACCATCCGCGAACCCCGGTAGATTACCATTCCGGATCGCAGCCAATCGCCCAACCCCAATTCTTGATGTCGAAGCCTTGTCGAAAACATACTCGCCTTTGTGCACGACACCTGCTGGCTCGTATTTTCCACCCGGCCCGGTGTAACCACCATCTGCAAACCCTAAGAGCTTGCCGATCCCGCCGAGCAAGGTATTGCCTTCACCACCAGAAAACAGACTTGTTATGAGATCATTGATCCCGGAATTGACAATATCGGCCGCGATCCCGGCGAGAACACCTTTGAAACCTTCACGCAGGCTTTTGCCTTCCAGAAGCGCCTCTGAAAGGCTGTCAGCAATGCCATCAATCCCCTTTTCGAGCGCCCGCTGATTGATTTCATTGCGCTCATATTCCTGCGTGAGACGTTCAACCTCACCGCGCTGCTCTGCGATCACTTCCCGGACAGTTTTGCCCGACGATGCAATCCGGCGATCCAGATCAAGGTTCTTTTCCCTGGCGAAAGTGAGCAACTCCTGCTCTGCTCTCAGCCCGGCGATTGCAGATTTTGACAGGCCAAGCTGGTCAACCTGCGCATTCAGCGAGGTCGTTTGTTCTGTGATCCGGTCAAGGAAGTCCTTCGCTGCATTCGTATCGCGCTTGCCCGCAGACCTCGCCTCCTGCGCCGCGTTCTGTTGAGCCTTCTGCCATGCCTGAAGCGCCTGTGTATTCCGCACAGCAGCCTCAGCATTCTCCACATGCTCCCGACGCTGCTGAGCCAGAGCTTCTGTCAGGTCATTGTCCGCCCCAGATACATCACCGACACCGGCATCAAACCGCGCGCCAGCCAGCGCACCGGCTGTTCCGACCTCATCACCACGATTATCCAGGCGGATCTGGCTTTCCTGCAGAGAGGTCAGACTCTGATTGGCCAGACGGGCCGCATTCCCAACCGCGCGTTGAAGCTGATCCGCCAGAGCAGAAGCTGAGTTGGTCGCGCCGGTGAAGTCGATCCGGGTGCTGGAATTTGAGAGCTGATCTGCTGAGTTCGCAGATTCTTCCATATCTTCGGAAAGTTGCTCAATCGCTTCCGCTCCGTCATCAAGAGCGTCCTCGATATCCCGAATATTCTGTTCTGCCTTCACTGCATCTGTGATCAATGCAACCAGTGACTGATCCACGTTCTCCCGAAGATATTCACCTGATTTTGCCGTATCAAAGAGCTTATTCTCGAGACTTAAGAACGCAGCACTCAACTGTTCCGGCCCAACCGCCTGACCAATGTTGTTGAGTTCATCCTCAAACCCGCCGAGTTGCTGCGCCAAAGCTTGCAACCGTTCTCGTGCGGCATCCAAGTCTACGGTCTCTGGAGCGAGCCGAGCCACACGGATCTGCTCAATTGCCCGAAAAACTTCATCACCTGCAGACATCAGGCGCAACATCAATTCAGAGGTTTCACCCAACCCCTGCCCTTCATCACGGATCCGCTTCAAGCCATCGTATACGCCTTGCAGCATGGAGCTATCACTCCCCTGCTCCGCGATTTTTTCAATTTCATTTCTCAGATACCCGAGAACCGCCGCGTCAATCTCGGCCCCATCGAAAAACCCTACGCCCTGAATGTCATCAAGAACTTCCTGTCTGGCCGCTTTGAATTCCTGTAACGAGGCTTGCAGACCAGCTCTTGATTGCGTGAGCATCTGCTGTGTCGCAGCACTGATTTTACCACCCAGTTGGTCCTGCTCTTCACCCGCCTTCCTGGATGCCTCCGCATATTTCTGCAGTGCGGTAACAGCGTCGCCACCCGCCTCTTCCAAATTTCTCACCTTATCTGCACTATCTTCGCTGAAGGTCTGCAAGGCGGTCAGTCCGATAACGACAGCGCCAAGAGGACCACCCATCAAGCCAATTGTTCCATTCAGGAGAGACAATCCACGTGAGGCCAACGATGCGCCTGCACCGACAGAGCGAAGCGCCGCCGCGCTGACAAGCAAAGCTGGTATTGCGCGCGCCAGTGAGTTCAGCAAAACCGGACCCAAGAATTTTGCCCCCAGCGCTACACCCGCCGCTGTTGCAAACTCGAGATTTTCCGCGAGGAACTCCAACGCACCAGCCATCTTATCGGTGATCCCAATCGCGTCATCACCGTTCCCGATGTATTCGGTCAGGGCGTTGCGCAGCCGCTGAAAGCCGTCACCGATTGTGGCATTGGTTTGCGCGAATGCAGCCTCAATCGGCTGCTGAGCGTTCAGGATTGCCCGGAACACCCGATCCGCAGTCAGCTTCCCTTCAGCGCCAAGTTCTTTCAATCCGCCGATGGTCGTGCGGAATTCGTCTGCAATGGCCTGAGCGATCAGGGGGGCATTCTCACGCAGCGACCGCAGCTCATCCCCTTGCAGAATGCCGGAGGAAAGGCCCTGAGCAAGCTGCAGAATGCCAGCCGCCTGCTCAGACACAGCAGCGCCCCCGGCCTTAAATGCCTTATTGGTGATTTCCGTGGCCCGCGCGACCTCTTCCTCACTTTCCGCGACGTCTTTGGTTGCGCGCAAAAGCTTCGCATAAAGATCCGCAGTTTCAGTGATACCGCTGCGGGTTTCATCCGCGATGTTGTTCAGATCTGAAAGGGAACGCGCTTGCCGTCCGGAAACCTGCGATGCGGCTGCAATCTTGTTCTCTGCCACCGTCCAGGCATCGGCGTATTGCACGATCTCACGCGCCGACAAAGCCGACGCCACAGAGACACCCATGGTCAACGCGGATCGCGCTGTTCGCTCAAACTGCCGTTGCAGCTTCGCGTTCATATTCGAGAAAGACGTTTCGATATTATTCGCGTTGCGGGTGGCCGTACGCGAAGCCTGCCGCATCTGCTTTTCAAATGTACGCTGCGTGGCCTCAAGGCGCACGACCAGACGTTCTACATCTGTTGACATTCAACACCCACGACCATCCCGCCTGAAAATTCAGGCAGGACATGCGCTCCATAAAGTTAGAATTGAGGAAACCTGTTCGGCTTCAGGTTCAGCCGTTACCCCAGGGGCAAGCGGCAGAGGCATCCAATTGACTGGCCACCACGGGGTTGCTCAGATCGCTCTCGCGAAACCACATCCGGACCCCGTCATTGAAATCAGCGAAGAGATAGACTTCGATTCGGCTGGTGCGCTGCCCCACCTCGATGCATTCACATTTTTCGCCCTGAGGCATGAGTGAGATCGTTCGCGCAACCCGATCAATCATCGGATTAATCTGTTTCTTCACCAGCTTATCGCCCCATTTCCGGAACGCCCACGCATCTGCTGGATTTGTCTTGCTGTAACGCACACCAACCATCAGGCACCTTCAATTCCGTATGCTCTCAGTTTTTCAAGAGACATGGGTTTCGGTTTTGGTTTCTTTCCGCCGTGATACTCGCCGTGCGCTTCGCAGCAGGCTGTAAATTCACGCAGGGACATCTTATCCAGGTTAGAAAAAACGCCGAGCTTCCACGCCGTTTTCGTAATTTCCTTGAAATCCAGTGTCAGGGGTTCTGAAGGATTTCCCCCGTCGCCTCCCCCGAGGCGGTGTCACCCTCATCCGGCCAGCCATTCAGCGCAACAGACAGAACCGCAAATGCCGTCACTGCAAGTGCGTTCAAACCGTGATCCTCATATAGATCCCGGACCTTTGCCACCGCTGACTGTTGCTCCATGCCACCGCCCTGCAATCCCAGCGCCAGAGTCGCGACAACATCGGAGACCTTAAACTGACTTGACGAAAGTCGCTGATGGATCAGGCCGACACCATCACCGTCACAGCGACTTTGAAGCGCTTCGAGTGAAGATAGCGGGAGAGCAAAAGCATGCTCTCCGCCCACCCATTGAAGAGTATCAGCCTTCATCAGGATTTCAGTGTCCGCTCGAGGCCGCCAGAGTATTCCAGCGAAACGCTTTCAGTCTGGGGCTGACCTTCCACATTACCGACACCATCAAGCGTCAAACCAGTGAGCAGCGCCACACCGTCATAACGCTCCACTTCACCGGCAATCGCATTCGGGAAATGAATGCGCGTACGCAGTTTTTTCTGGTTCAGCGCCCAATCGCTGGTGTGCAGATGCGTTGCAGCGGTCCAGGTCGCATCCATGCTGGCTGTGACATTTTGCGCGCCATAGTTCTTCTGGTTCTGGATCGGCAGACCCCAGTTATCGCAATCCCCCACTTTCTGCGAGGTTACTTCATTGGTGATCTGCAGGTTGAAGCCGGTGGCACCGCACCAGTTCGTATATACACCGGGAAGATTGACCGGGTCGAATTCGACCTGAACGACAATATCTCCGCGATCTCCGGTATCTGGTAGCGACATGTTGAAGCTCCTTTAATTAGAAAGGCGCTGCTTCAACAACGCCTTGTGTGATGGCCATCAGGCCGAAATTGTGATTTCTGTGCGGGTCAGGTTTTGGCAGCTTTGCCTGTCTTTGACTTGTCGACATAAACTGCACCCAGCTTCACCAGTTCTTCGCAGGCTTCGGCCGGAAAATGCGAAACCTCGCCCATATCTGGGCGGATGGTCCAGCTGTGTTTTTTGCCCGCTGGGGCATAGGTCAGTTCTGTCTCTGTTTTAATCGTCGCCATTGGCTTGCTCCTGGATGATGGCCTGAACTGTAATCACGCCATGATTGGTGATCCCGTCTTTATCCCGCCTGACACGCCCTGCGGTCGCGGTGACATTGGTGATCCGGTGAACCGGCGAATGCGCCGGAATGAGGTGTAAGGCTTTTTCAACGAACCAGCTAAGCTGCTCGCATTCCGCTTTCGGCTTCTTGTCGCTCCATACATGAAGCGTCAAAATGTGCTGGGCCTGGCGAATGCAGGCTGCGCTCTGATCAATGCGCTCGCCATCGCCAAGGGTGACATAGACCGCGCCGGGATTCGCCGGGACATTGTCATGCACCCCGATAGCGATGCTCATCACATCAGGATCCTGCGACAGCGTTTCCCAAACATATTCCCGAAATACGACTGCCGGCGCTTTCATCTTGAACCCTCCTTGAGACCCCTGCGAATGGCCCGCGTGACGCGCGCTTTTCCTGCGCGCCTGTGCAGACGGTAAGCCGGAAAGAAAAACGGCTGCGGCGGGTTATCTTTAGTCCCGAATTCCACCCAGCGGGCATAGAACGCTTCTCCGCTCTCATTGGTTTTCCCAGCGAAAACGGTGATCACAAGCTCCGAACTGCCCCCCTGGATCGTGCCAACTGAGACTGCGCCATCCGGAATTTCCGTACCCCAAACCCAACCAATAGAGGCCAGAAGATCGCCCTCATCTTCCGGGACGAAAGCTTCCGCCGAGGCTACGAATTTATCCGCCCATACTGCCATCGCAGAACGTGTGTGTTTGCGCACCGCCTGGGGGATTGTCCGGGTCAGCTTTCTATCCAGCGACTTAAGACCCTTCACCATCAGCGGCCAGCCTTTACGTTGCCATCAGCGCGAAATTCGAGGTTCAGGCGATTATCTGACAGAATAGGGAACTCACGAATATTGAACTCCATGCCGCCCATCTCAGCCTTCCAGTCAGGTCCGATCTGCTCTGTGTCACTGTCATAAAGAACCGTAAAAATTACCGGACGCTTGGCTTCAAGCCTTGCGGCCTGCACTTCCTCGCCCCCTCGAAGGTTCAGAACCCCGGTCCAGCGGGTAAACTCTTTTTTCCAGCCCTCTTCTGTCCCGCCAGAGCCGTTCTGGATCTCGACAGGGCTGAAGAAGGTGACGCGTTTGTCACGGTTCACTGACTTCATTTTTGCCCCCAATCAAACGCTGAAATGGATCAGCGGGCCGATCATGGCGGTTACAGCGAAAGGCAGCTCAGTTACTCTCTCCCCAGTGGCCACACCTGGGCGGTTTTCAAACCAATCAGCCACAAGGAAGCGCACGGCCTGTTTCAAGCTGGCCGGGACATCAGCCTCGGTCTCCCAACCCGCCCAGAATGTCAGGAGGATCTCACCCGACAGCTCCGGCAGTGTCGTCAGATCGATGCAATCCCCAACCTGAACGATTTCCGCGTCAACAGATACAAGTGTGCCGTCAGGTTCACGGCGCTCGATGGCGAACTCCCGGCAGTCGGGAAACGGTAACATCAGCACATTGCGAAAGCGCGATACCGGGTACGCCCATTTCTGACGCAAAATGCAGCGCCCGAGACGACCCGTGTATCCATCGAGGTAGTCCACTGCTGCCCGCTCAAATGCTTCGACCAGCGCTTTCTGATCCTCGGTATCAAGGCGGCAGTGCTGGCCAAGCCCATCCACGCCATCAAAAGCAACGAGCGGCGTGGCAGGAGGTGAAAGGCGAAACGGCCTGATCACTTTTCAGCGGCCTTGGCTTTGTCAGCGGCAGCTTTGTCAGCGGCAGCTTTGTCAGCGGCAGCTTTGTCAGCGGCAGCTTTGTCAGCGGCAGCTTTGTCAGCGGCGCTGGTTTGATCTTCGTCCAAACCAAGCGCCTCACGCACGATATCTGTGTCTGATGCGTTGAGGCACCCAAGATCCAACGCAGCCTGGGCAGCAACAGAGTTTGCCTCAAGCTCATCGTCCGGACCAAATGAAGCAGGATATGCCGAGCCGGGCACAACCGCATGGAATGCTTTGATAGGTTTTACGGTCATAAGATTCTCCAAAATTGAACCCTGCGGAGATTGTCCGCAGAGTTACTTAATGTTCAGTCGTTACGCTTATGCGGCGATTTTCAGGAACTTCACCGCGTCATCATTGGTAGGGGCACCACCGAGACGCTGACGAATGTGCCACTTAACGAAGCCCGGCTTCGTGATCTCATCGCGTGTCACGCGCAAATCATGACGCTCAACCAATGTGTAAGCCTTCTGGAAGTCGCCAAAGGCAATGGGCGTCGCGTTTGCAGCTACACCAGGCATAGCTTCAGCCGTCGCGACGGCATAACCCAACAGAGTCGCAGGTTGCCCCGCAGCAAGGCTATCGGTCCAAAGGAAACGACCATCGCCGTCTTGCATTGTGCGGATTTTTGATGTCGTCAAGGAGTTCATCAGGAAGCGCCCATTATTGCGATACTGCGCCTTGGTCAGGTAAATCAGCTCAACCAGCTTGGCCGCATCGCCAACTCCCGCAGCAGCACCCGAAGCCAGGAACTGGAACACCTTATCGGCGCGTGCACCATCCGCATCCGCGACAGGCGCTGTGCCCAGCAGACCGATAGGCTTTTTGACGCCATCACCTGCAATCACCGCCACATCACGTGCATTCGCAAAGGAGGTCCGGGCCGAATTCACAAGCCAATCTTCAATGTCGAAGAAAACGTCGTCCAACTGTTCTTCCTGAGCCTCTGGATATGCGTACACTGTACCCATAGTTGGCTCCACTTCGTAGATGCCCGGCTTATCAGTTTGCCCGCGCGGATCACCCGCCCCGACCCAGCCAAAACCCAGACCACCTTTATCCACGATTTCCTTATAATCGCTGGTACCAACACGCACGACCTTCACCAGACCAGCCATAACACTGTCATCGCTTGTTTTGCTCTGAATGGTCTGAGCAATTAGCGTAGGCACTGCTACACCGGATCCGGAGCCTGCCGCAGAGCCAAGCGACTTAACTTCTGCCTCATCGGCTGCCCGTTTCAGCTCAGCGACACCCTGACCACGAATATAGGCTTCGAAAGCAGATTTATGTGCCACCTGATCTTCGTCTGGACCATCATCCGCCCCGGCACCCCGGCGACCAGATTTGAGCGCGGCCTCTTCCGCCATCTCTTTAGCCTCTTTCAGCTCGGCCTGATACTCTGCTTCTTTGGCCTGGCGTTCTTCCAAACCCTTGGTCACCAGATCTTCCAGTTTCTTTAAAGACGCCTGATCGACAGCATCGTCCTTCAGGTTCTTGACCTCCTGGCGGATGAGTTCAGTGTTTTTACGATCCTCAATGATGAGGTCTTTTACTTCTGCAAGTGTTGGCATGCCATTTCTCCTACGACAGCGAATTTATGAGGCTGGATGCCTGAAGGGCCTCCAGCAGTTCAGAAAAGTCCTCATTGCCCGCGTCCCGCAGGGCCTGAACACCTTTGTGGCCGTCACGCATCAACGCCTGACGAACCGTCCGAGACATACCTGCATCCCGCAAGGCCTTCTCAAAGTCCCGTTCCGACATCAATGCAGCCTTTACAGCGTCAATCGTTGTCTCTGGGTTCATTGGGAAGGTCACAAGTGACACCTCCCAAAGTTCTGCTTTTTCGATAACCCGAACTCAACGATCATCGATTTTCGCTTCACGGGATTTCAGTGTTTTATAACCAATAGAAAGCCCATCAATAGCACCGGCTCTAACAAGAGCCGTCGCTTTTCGTCCTTCATCAACATCAGCTAGAATGTGCCCCTTGACCCATACCCCCTGATCGTCTTCTTTGACTTCATCCCATACGCCGATGGGTTCATGCGGATTGTGCTGCCAGAGCATTTTTACCTTCGGCCCGCTCTTGAGACTTTCTGTAAAAGCACCGGGTTCAACAACATCGTAACCACGATCCACGTTCCCAAAAACTGCTCCATATCCTTCGATGACACCGTCTTTTACAGACTTGAATTCGGAAGCAATGCCACCTTCAGCAAAGGCACCATCAGATTTGAATTCACGATAACTCAGCTGATTACTCATCGGCATTTCCGGCATCCTTTTCAGCTTTTGGGTTCGGGTTCGTCAGCAAAGCAAATGCAGGGTCATCGCTGACTTTATCTGTCGGTAGGTTTTCAAATTTTGCGACCGTCAGAGGCGACACCGCACCTACGGTTCTGAGAGCCATATAGAGTTTTCCTCGCGCCTCAGGATCGCCCTGAAGCAAGCCTTGCAATGCGACATCACAAAGGTATCCGTCCTTTATCAGACCTGTACCAAGAACATCTTTGTCAAACGTCAATCGGAACCGCCTGCTCCAGGGCTGCACACAATCCTCAACATGCGTTCTGTTTGACGCATAGAGACTGGCGTTATTGTGTTCCGTAAGCGCATGCATCAATCTGGCGGGCTGTACTCGATAGGCCCCGGCCACCTGTGTAATAACCCTTGAATAGGTTGCATCCTGCTGCAGCTCTTCGGGCGTCATACTCAAGCGCACATAATGCAGCGCCCCAAGATCAAGTGGCATAATGCCACCATCACCGGAGGGGCCAAAATACTGCTTTATTCGTGACACGAAAGTGCTTGCCCGCTCCTTACTATTCAGCCCTTCAGAGCTGATGATACCGTTTGCCCGCCCGGCTTTACGTGCCAGGCTCAGCATCATCGCATCAAGACGGCGAGCCAATTCAATCGATTGACGAGCTACCTGTGTCACATTCAGACCGAGCTGCGGCCCACGCAGAACCATGAGATCTTCTCGTGATACCTTCTCAAACTGACCGTTCTGAAATTTTACCGTCCATTTATTTTTGTCACAACGCCACGCACCGTGCGGAATTGGCGTGACCTCACGAACCCTGCCCCCCACGCGGTTCAAATGAACAACGCCAGTTCCATGCAATGCCGCTGAAGCAATAATCGCCTCGATCCACTCCATTGATGTGAAGCCATCATCATACTCATTCGCGGGTTTGCCTAACCGACTGAGAACGAGATGTTCAGGAGCATCATGGGCAACTTCATCGCCGGTGTCTGTGCGCAAGAGCAACTTTGCCGGCAGCTTAGCAACGTCTTCAGAGATCACTCGCACTGCGGCAAAAACAGCGACAACGCCGAGCGCCTTCTCTGGTGTGATCCTCATCTGAGAGAAACCACCTGAAACACCTTCATCAATTGCATCCAGAATGCGCGCATCAACTGAAGACTTTCGCGATAGAAATCCCCACATTAGAACAAGACCTCATCCATATCTAAGAGCAATGACCCGCTTCCGGATGGGGTTGGGTTTTTCGCCATCAACTGCGCCGCGTTAAGCAGGCCGATGACGACATCAATCTTTGCTGCACCAGCCAGCTCCTTCGTAATATATTGGTTTGATCTTTTCAGTTCGACACGCGCATTGCCCACAGACCATGCAAAGATGGGTTGATTTGACGGCCGCATAATCTTTGACTTCAACCGCAACGGAATGGATCTGATCGCAGTCTGAAGCGCCCAACCCTGCGTTACACCCGTCACGAAGGGCTGCTCATGCTCAGCCAGCTCAAGTTCATTCAGGAGTTCCGGAAGCCCAGCCACATCGAGGCCCACAGCTTCTTCCTCTGGC
>NZ_PWAA01000007.1 GCF_003031585.1 Thalassobius sp. I31.1 | reverse complement strand
TTCAAGCCAGAACACTACCGCTACTAAGCGGCATAAAAAGCCAAAGAAACAGCCGCCATTTGGCGGCTGTTTTTGTTTGTAAAAGCTGAGGGTGCAGAATCTGAACCGAAAACCTAATGTTGGGTTTCGGTTTTTTCCACTGTGAAGAAGAAATCTTCTGCTAAGTCCTTCTCTACCACTTCATCGGGTACGGAGGCCGGACCGGCGAGGAAGACATTCATCCCGAAATGCTTGTGCATTCGTGACAAGCGCTGAAGGCGAGGGCTGTTCAGTTCTTCATAGAACGCCGCATTTGCCGATGTTGCACGCAACTCGTCGATTTTCTCACGGTGTTTGCGCACAGAATATTCATGGGCGGCGGCAATCTCGGGATCAGACATGAGCTTTTCCAGCTCTGCACGCAGGGCCGGAAGCATACGGTGAATGCTGCGGTCTTCATCGCCATTGTTGTTCATCCGAAACCAATAGGCGAGGCCCTGATCCCGTTCCACATGGTTCACCCGCCCGCGGTCCCGTTTCACGAGGAAGCTTTCTGAATTGCGCACGGCATAATGGTTCAGTGACACAAGATCATAGCCCCAGGTAGAAGTCGTGGAACGCCAGGCATTACGATAATCTTTCTGGGGCATCGGTTTGCCGGATCCGTTCACCCAGTTGATCTTATCGTAAAGCTGCGCATTCAGACCCTTGGGCCGGTGCACGCCCATTTTCTTGAAGATACCAAGATTGCGATACAGGGTCTTGAACCCCCAGGCCTGATGTGGGCGGGGGCAGAATTCCGGGGCGCACAGTGTATAGGCCTCGGTGGTCAGTTCATCCTTGAAGTCTTCCCGGTCGCCATTGCCAAACAGCCGCCAGGTCATGGAAATCATATTCATGTCCGGCAGCGCTTCAAACAGACTTTTCAGGGTTCCATCCCCGGTTTTGATCGTGATGAATTCATCCACGTCAATATGTGTCAGCCAGTCGCTGGTCTGTACGGTTTCTTCTTCCATGGCGGCAAACATGGCGGCGTGCTGGGGTTTCAGCCCCATTTCACGGAAGGGATTCTGACGGTGCTGCAGATAGCCTTTTTCCTGCAGCAGATCAAAGAAGGTATCTGTGCCATCATTACAGTCATTGGTGTAAACGTAGAAATCGGTCACGCCGATCACCCGGTGATAGGCCAGCCATTCCAGCAGAAACGGGCCTTCGTTTTTCATGCAGGTGACAAGGGTGACAGAACCCTCACGGATCTTTTTGGGTGCTGTTAACTTGGGTGGCAGAACCGGCTTATAGGCCAGAAGGTTTTCAGAGAGGGATTTAAGGGCGTCGTCGACAATCAGGCTTGATTTTGGGGCCAGCTTTCCGGTTTCAACCCCTGGATGCCGGATCGCCATGGCGCGATAGAATTGCAGGGGTAAAGAGGTGCCCGGATGAGCTTTGGGGATGTTGCGTACACGCCAACGCAGCTGAGGTGCGATACGTGAGGGTACAACACACCAACGCGGTAAAACACTGCTTTGATCAAACTGGCGACAGATGTGGTCACCGAAGCGCGGCAGGCCTTTATCGCGGGATCTCCAGGGAAAACACAATGTTCCGGCCAGGGGCAGGAATTCTCCGGAGCCCTGCTTTGCCTCATCAAACAGGGTGCTGTCAGGAATGGGGGGAACAAAATCACTGACATCCAGGTTGGCCACAGCTGCAGCCTCATTCAGGTAGGCGTGGCGAACGTATTCCCAGATTTGCATGGCGGCCAGCGGACTGGTTTCGGGATCTGATTCAGGTAAATCCATCCGGTCCCTGCCCGGGGCAGTCGGGCAGTTAAACGGGTGTGCTGCGGGTGGCAGATCTGGTGCGCCGAGTGGTGCGTCAAACTCCAGGCAGATCAGTTTTTTCAACGCTTTGATGCGCTTACTGCGACGAATGACTTCGCTTATCAGTTTTTCGGCATCGCCGCGGAAAAGAAGAAGCACGCCTTCCAGCCCATGATGTTCTACGTAGTATTGCAGCCACATCATCACAGATTTTGCGGCCTGGCCGTTCACCTCTGCGAAAAGCACGTTCATGCCCCGAAAAGCTTCGGTCTGGATCGGGCGGGGTTTCAGAACTTTCTTCTCTCCGGCGACGGAGATCATCAATGGTTCGTCTGGTTGCAGATCGTTGAGGAAAACAACGGGTGCATTGCCCAGGGTAAAGCGCGTTTCTTCGTTCAGGTTTTCGCTGAACTCAATATCTTCGATGTCGGTGTCATTTTTGAAAAACGCTTTGGCACTTTGGTCATCACTCAGGATGTCCAGCAGCGTCCCTGCGCGAAATGAATGGGTGGTGATACGTGTATGTATGCGAGAGGCCGTAAGATTTTCAGACATACATTCGTACCTTATCATTTCAGAAAAACAAACTATCTGCCGTTTTATACTAGATGACTACAGCATTGCCAGACCAAGGTAGGAGGGGATGAAAAAAACCGACACTTGTTGTCATTCCAAAAATCACCTACGCATAGGGTGTTAATAATGGTCGTTTTGTCGGAGCTTTTTGATGCTTGTTGCTCTCATCACCGGATCTGCCGGGTTCATTGGTTTTCATCTTTCAGAACTGCTGCTGAAATCAGGATATAAAGTCATCGGTTTTGATGCGATGACGGATTATTATGATGTATCCATGAAAACAGATCGTCATGCGTTGCTGGCGGAATACCCGGAATTTGTAGCGGTTGAAGACCGTCTGGAACGGGACGGCGCGCTTATGGATCTGATGGCGACCTATAAGCCCGATGTTGTTGTGCATCTTGCTGCGCAGGCAGGTGTGCGTTACTCGATCGAGAACCCGGAAAGCTATGTTGAAGCGAACCTAATAGGTACGTTCCGTTTGCTGGAAGCGGCGCGCGCCCATCCTCCGAAACATATGCTGCTGGCGTCAACCTCGTCCGCCTATGGGGCGAATACGGAAATGCCCTATTATGAAACCCAGAAGGCTGATCACCAGGTGTCTTTCTATGCGGCCACGAAGAAGGCCAATGAATCCATGGCCCATTCTTATGCGCATCTTTACGATCTTCCCGTGACGATGTTCCGCTTCTTCACGGTTTATGGTCCCTGGGGCCGGCCGGATATGGCGCTTTATAAATTCACGCGTAACATCCTGAAGGGTGAGGCGATTGATATCTACAACCACGGCGATATGCAGCGTGATTTCACCTATTTCGAAGATCTGGTGATACGGATTAAATCCCTGCTGAATCGGGTGCCTGTTTCAGGTGAAGCGGTCAGCGAACGTGACAGTATCAGCCCTGTTGCCCCTTATCGCGTGGTCAATATTGGTACCGGCGCGCCACAGCAGCTGCTTGATTTCATCACTGCGATTGAAAGAGCTCTCGGCAAAGAGGCCATTCGCAATTATATGGATATGCAGCTTGGGGATGTGCATGCGACCTGGGCGGATACGGGCCTTCTGAACGATCTGATCGGGCAGGCGCCGGTTACGGATATTAACGTCGGGGTCGGGGCCTTTATTGCCTGGTATCGCGACTATTACAAAGTTTGAACGGATGAAGAGTAAAGGATCCTCCTGATGCGTATCGCAATGATTGGAACCGGTTATGTGGGCCTTGTCTCTGGTGTCTGTTTCTCAGATTTCGGCCATGATGTGATCTGTGTCGATAAGAACCCAGAAAAGATTACCAGCCTGAATAACGGTGAAGTGCCGATCTATGAACCGGGTCTTGATGAACTTATGGCGAAGAATACCGCTGCCGGCCGTCTGAGCTTTACCGAAGATCTGGCCACCGCTGTAAAAGAGGCGGATGCGATCTTTATCGCGGTGGGTACGCCTTCACGCCGTGGCGATGGCCACGCGGATCTGTCTTACGTTTATGCGGCGGCGGAAGAGATTGCCGGAAATCTGTCCGGCTATACTGTGGTTGTGACGAAATCCACCGTGCCTCTTGGGACAAACCGCAAGGTGCGCCAGATTATCCGCAAGGCAAACCCGGATGCGGAATTCGATGTGGCTTCTAACCCGGAATTCCTGCGTGAGGGGGCCGCGATTGATGACTTCATGCGCCCGGATCGTGTGGTTGTCGGTGCCGAAAGTGACGACGCAATTGAGGTGATGAACGAAATCTACCGCCCGCTTGCGCAACGGGATTTCCCGGTTCTGGTCACTGGATTGGAATCTGCGGAAATGGTGAAATATGCCGCCAATGCTTTCCTGGCGACCAAAATCACCTTCATCAATGAAATTGCCGCCCTGTGTGAACGTACCGGCGCTGATGTTGCGGAGGTGTCCAAAGGTATGGGGATGGATGCACGTATTGGTCCGAAGTTCCTGCAGGCAGGGCCAGGTTATGGCGGGTCATGCTTTCCGAAAGATACGTCAGCCCTTGCGCGTATTGGCCAGGATCATGCGCGCCCCATGCAGATCGTTGAAACCGTTATTCAGGTGAATGAAGCTGTGAAACGCAGCATGGTGGATAAGCTGTTGGATCTGTGTGATGAGAACTTTAACGGCAAGAAAGTCGCAATCTTTGGCGCGACGTTTAAGCCTGACACGGATGATATGCGCGACGCGCCCTCGCTGACGATTGTTCCTGCTCTGGTGGGGGCTGGCGCGAAAGTGCGGATCTGTGATCCTCAGGGTCAGAAAGAAGGCGAAGAGCTTTTGCCCGGGGCCACCTGGCATGAGAACCCGTATCAGGCGGTACAGGGGTGTGATCTTCTGGTGGTGTTGACGGAATGGAATGAATTCCGGGGCCTTGACCTGAAGAAGGTCGTGAAGAAAATGAACACACCGCATCTGGCGGATCTGCGCAATATCTATGATGAAAAAGATGTCAAACGCGCCGGATTTACGGCGTTGCAGCCTGTGGGGCGTCAGGGCTTCAGGAAAGAATAATTCTGTTCCAGGTCCACCAGTGGGGCGTTGAAAGGAAAAAACATGTGCGCTGCGAAAGCAATCAATCATAACTTTCAGACGACTACGAAGAAAACCCGTGAATTCAGGACATGGTTTCGTGGTGACCATACACATTTCAATCCGACCCGGGCGCAGTTGGTGACAGTGGGCGGCGTTCCCGAATATGTGCTGAAAGGCTGGTTGCCGGACAAACCCCTGATTAAGCCGGATACGCAGATTACAGCTTTTGGGTCCTGTTTTGCGGCCAATATTTCCAATTGGTTATCTGGGCGAAATTTCCGGGTGCTGAATAAGGAAGAAGATGCCAAGCGCGCTTATGTGGTAAGCTGTGGTGAAGGCATGGTAAATTCCTTTGTGATCCGGCAACAGTTTGAATGGGCCTGGGAAGACAAGTGTTTCGATCAGCCGCTCTGGCATGGGTATAACGCCCAGGATTACGGGTATGATCCGGAAGTTCAGGCCGAAACCAAACGCATTTTCGACGAAACAGATGTGTTTATTCTGACCTTTGGCTTGTCAGAGGTCTGGTATGACGAACCGACAGGAAATGTCTTCTGGCGTACCATTCCGAAAGATGTCTACGATCCGAAACGCCATAAGTTCCGGGTTTCTACGGTGGATGAAAACCGCGAAAATCTGGAAGCGATCTATAAGCTAATCCGTAAGCACCGCCCGGATGCCAAAGTGATCATGACGCTGTCCCCTATCCCGCTTATCGCGACGTTCCGGGATAATTCTTGTCTGACATCTAATTCGGTGTCTAAGGCCGTTCTGAGAGTGGCGATTGATGAAACCGTGCGCAAGTTTCAGGATGATGGCTATCTTTATTACTGGCCTTCATATGAAATCGTAACGGACGTTCTGCAGTTGCCGTATAAGCCGGACCGTCGCCATCCACATATTCCCGCACTGAATTACATTATGACATTGTTTGAACATGTCTGGTGTGAAGCCGGTGAAGATAACCCCCCGCCGCCTCTGGAAGAAGCCTGGATTATTGCACAATCAGTGTCCGGCATTCTGCCTGCGGAACTGGAAGGGATTATGCGTCACAAACGTAAATGGAGGCTGCGTCAGATGGTAAACCGGGAAGAGCCTTTTTCATCTGACCCAGAGCTTGATGCGGTCTTCCGGGCACATTTGCGAGAAACTCTGAGCAGGTGGGATCGTGAGGCAGCCACGGTTGATCCCACCTGATTGGGTGCGGAACAGGACATAAAGGCCTGTTCTCAATAAAAAAGTAATATGGAGCTTGCGACGTCAGAGACGCGCAAGGTTTTCAAGATAGGCGCCATATTCGTTTTTTTGGTATTTTTTGGCACTTTTCAGAAGTATTTCCCGATCAATCCACCCGCGTCCAAATGCGATTTCTTCAGGTGACCCGGTTTGCAGGCCCTGACGTTTTTCAAGGGTGCGTACAAAATCACCAGCATCCAGAAGGCTGGTATGAGTTCCGGTGTCCAGCCATGCAAATCCGCGGCCCATGCGTTCGATATTCAACTGACCTTCAGCCAGGTACTGATCCAGCAGGGATGTGATTTCCAACTCATTCCGTGAGGAAGGTTTTACCTGACGCGCTTTTTCTGGTGCGGTTCCATCAAGGAAATACAAACCGGTTACAGCAAAGTTCGTCGCAGGCTTTTCCGGCTTTTCTATGATTGACCGGACTGCGCCTGTTTCATCGAAATCTACAACACCGTAGCGTTCAGGATCTGTGACCTGGTATCCGAAAACAGTACAGTCGGTACGCCGGTCAGCGGCTGCCAGAATATCGGTCAGACCCTGCCCGAAGAAGATGTTATCCCCCAGGATCATGGCGGAAGGTGCGCCATCCAGGAAATCTTCAGCAAGAATGTAAGCCTGAGCAAGCCCATCAGGGCTTGGCTGTTCAATCCAGGTAAGCGACATGCCCCATTGGCTGCCATCCCCCATCAGGCGACGAAACTGTGGGCCATCTTCCGGTGTGGTGACCACAGCAACCTCGCGGATTCCGGCCAACATAAGAACCGAAAGCGGATAGTAGATCATCGGCTTATTGTAGACCGGCAGAAGCTGCTTTGAGACCGCTTCGGTGATTGGATAAAGCCGGGTGCCAGATCCGCCCGCGAGAATAATGCCTTTACGTTTCGTCATAGCTGGTTGTCCTCCGGACAGGCTGTGTTTTTCAGGTGTAACCCACAATGTTTTCCAGGCAATGGATATAGAGATCCCGCATAGCCGGATTTTCCAGTTCAGCACTAAATCGTTTCTGATGTCTGCCGAAAGACCGCTCTGTAAGTTCCGATAGCTGATTTCCCGCCATGGCATCCAATCGGGCCATTTCTTCCTTCAGCTTTGCGCTGCGGTCGAAAAGCACGGAATCGCTTTCTGAATTATAGTTATGCATGTCCCAGTACCGGGTGTTCACCTGGTTTTCGACCTGATGCGCGCGACCTCTTGCAACTTTCAGAGTGAAGCTTTGGGCGTCTTTAATGATGTAGTGATTTACCTGCGCAAGCGCCCGATTTCCCGGATCCATGCTGCGCCAGTCTTCAAAGCGGAACGTGCCTTTTGGCATTCCGGAACCGTTTACAAAGGTCGTGTCCTCATGGCTTTCTTTCGGGACAGGACGATGCACGCCTGGTCTGCGAAAGCGTTCCGGACGAAAGAGAGCTTTATGTGGGGATGGGGCTTTTGACACCCGATCATGCGCTTCTGCGCGAATAAAGCGTTCGGTGACCAGAGATGGGCTCATCTTTGTCTGAAAACTGCTTCCAAAGCGTTTCCAGTTGATGAAAACCTCGTCGGTTTCAGGCAGGGCGTCAATAAGGGCCTGAATGGTCCGGTCCCCGGTGTTAACAACCAGGAATTCATCCATATCCAGTGCCATTACCCAATCTGCATTCTGGTATTCATCCAGGAGGGTGACACGTCTGTAGGCGCGGACCTGATGCATATTCGGGTCTGCATCGTTGTAGAAATATCTGATTGCCCCAATGCTTTCCAGCACCTTGAGGATAGCATGTGTCAGATCGGATGAATCGTTCTGATACACAATAATATTATCGAACCCAACAAGGCGATGATGGGCAACCCATTCCCAGAAAAATGGCCCTTCATCTTTGGCAATAGTGACAAGAGTTGTGGCGTGCATGTCTGACCTTCTGTTTTTACGGAGTTCTGACCGGTTCACATCAGGAACCGGCCAATCATCGGCGCTACAGAGTTATCGTTTATTCACGACCAGAACCTGGTCTTTCCGGCGTTTATCAAACTGCGCCTGATAGACGAAACAACCAGAAACATCGTGACGATGGGCATTGAAAGCCGCAGCAACTTCCGGATCTGAATGGCTGAAGACGCCTGTTTTCAGATAGGTTTGGAAGAAGTCTGCAGTTTTGGTGATACCCGGTTTTTCCATCACGTCAGGTTGCCAGCGAAGATCTTCGATAACATACAAGCCACCGGATTTGATCTTTGGGAAAAGCTCCAGGAAGCCGTTTTGCTGGTGGTGTGAGGCATGGCTGGCATCATCAATGATGATGTCAAATTCTTCCATTTCCTGTGTGGCATTGCGGATATTTTCGCGGGTATCCATGTCACAGCGATGGAAGGTAAACCGGTCATCTTTAAACCAGCTGAAATCTGATACATCCAGTCCGTGGATATGAGCTTTGGTAAAATACTCAAGCCAGATACGGATTGAAGGCAGGTCGGTGGTTTCACGATCTGCGTGGTTTCCGTGTTCCGGACCACCGATCTGCAGGCCCATTTCAAGGAAATCAATTTTCCTTTTACGGTAAGGCAGGAAGAGCATCTGATAAAGTTCAGTGTAACGGTGCTTGTTAGACCCTTTGTCAGAGCCGTACTGATCCGCGAGATCAGTCAGGTTTACCTGACCGCGACCGTATTTCTCGGATGCGGGTACTGGTTCGGTCAGCGGAGCAGATACCTGAGCCGGAGCAGTTTCCTGGACAGCGGCCTCTTTCTGTGCGCGAGACATTGGCAGTGGGGCAGCAGCCGGATCAATGTCATGTTTCACCAGAAGTTGACCCAACAGGCTTTTGCGATGTGGTGCGCCGCCTTCTTTTTCAACAAGGCGCGCACGCATACGGCGGCCATAAAGGTGAACTGAATAGGTATCTTCGGTTATATAAGGAGACGTATCAAAGTTCCGCTTCAGCATCATGCGGCGATCTTTGAATGTGAACGGATACAAGCCGGCCTGAGGTAGTGCGAATTTTGCTTCGCCGGTTTTGTGAAGGAAATGCGTTACCGCATGTGGCCCCCAAACGCCCCAGGGCTGTTCGCTTGCGTGAACAGGGTTGCCCACGTCCTTCTTTTCCTGAAGTTCGCGTTCGTATTCTGGCCCATAGTAGCTTGGGATCGCGAATTCGTCGCTGGTAAATTCCAGAAGTTCCCGCAGAGTTTCGCTGTCTGCAGGCAGGCCCAGAACACCACCGTTGATGTGGGTTTTGGATTCCCAGCCATAGAAATGCCCGTTGGGTGTTTCAAAGGGTTTCATGCAGTAGGCGTCGGTATCTGCCCAGATCGTATTCTGGCTTTGCTCCAGCATTTTATAGCGGAAAAGGTCTGAATGAAGCGCAGGGCTGCCTGTGCGTTCATGCTTCAGGAAATTTTTCTGTGGCAAAATTGTATTGGCGTCTGCCAGTTCAATTCCGGCTGGTACATTTTGTAGTGGGCCGTAGTGGTACAGAATTACTTCATGCCCCGCATCTACAAAGGACTTCAGGCAAAGCTGTTCAAGAAAGCTTAGCGAGCCTTCCATCCACAGCGCTGAGATTGTCGGAAGTGAAGCCATTGTAACTCGCTCTCTGCTAAAATCGTGATTGGCTATCCTTACTATAGGATCGTTGGTGAAGGCAAATGGCGAAATCAGGGTGTTTTTGCGTCTGTTGTAAGTGATGCCTGAAGTACACAGATAGCGTGATGTAGCTGGGTTAAACTGCAGAAAATCGCCCGCAATCGGCAGGCCATGGGCTGTGTTTGGCTCTGGCTGGTGTTCTGCTTTCAATGGCCAGGAACGGCGGCAGTTTGTGTCGCTATGATATTAAGGAACAGCCTTGGTCTGAATGCTGGCCAGAACTTACCCCCTCACAGGGTATGTGAAGGGATTTTAACGGTGCGGCGCAAAGCTGTTGCTTTTGTTTTACTGGCTGGCGGTTCCGAGGCGGCTTCCAACGCCGTCCCGGTCTTGCAAAGCTTTCCACCAGGTTTCGTTTTCAAGATACCAGGTGACGGTTTTGGCAAGACCTTCTGCGAGTGTGACGGAAGGCTTCCAGTTCAGTTCATTCATGATCTTTGATGCATCAATTGCATAGCGCATGTCATGCCCCGGCCGATCTGTAACAAATGTAATCAGATCGGCATAAGGATGTGGCCCGGGGCGCATATCGTCAAGTATGGCGCAGATCATCCGGACGAGATCAATATTGGTAGCTTCGTTGTTGCCACCGATATTATAGCTTTGCCCAATACGTCCTTCAGTTGCGACCTTTATCAATGCCTCGGCGTGATCTTCGACGTACAGCCAGTCACGCACATTAACGCCATTACCATAGATGGGGATCTCTTTGCCGGCGAGCGCATTCAGAATAACCACCGGGATGAGTTTTTCTGGGAAATGATAAGGCCCATAATTATTAGAGCAATTGCTAAGCACCGTCGGTAGCCCATAAGTGCGCTGCCATGCGTTTACCAGGTGGTCACTGGCGGCTTTTGATGCGGAGTACGGGCTGCTTGGATCGTAGGGTGTTTCTTCGTGAAACAGCCCTTCGGCGCCAAGGCTGCCAAACACCTCATCTGTAGAGATATGATGAAATCTGAAGCTGTCAGGCTGTCCCTGGCTGGTCCAGAAACTGCGGGCAGCTTCCAGCATATTATAGGTGCCGGAGATATTCGTTTCGATAAAGGCCGAGGGGCCATCTATCGAGCGGTCTACATGGGATTCCGCTGCAAGATGCATGACGACATCCGGGCAAAAATCTGTGAAGGCCTGATCCAGGGCGGCACGGTCGCGGATGTCACATTGCAGGAAGCTGTAATTCGGGGAATCTGCAATAGGTGCCAGGTTTTCAAGGCACGCCGCATAAGTCAGGGCATCAAGGTTCAGAACTTCATGTCCGACAGAAATTGCGTGCCGGATAACAGCAGATCCAATGAAGCCAGCGCCGCCAGTGATCAAAAACTTCATGATTTGTTACCTTTTTCGAAGAAGTTGCGAACGGATTTAACGATATGATCCGTAGCTTCTTCTGACTGATGAGGGCTGATAGGCAGCGAGAGTACCTCTGCGGCGATCTTACTGGCATCGGGGAAGCGTGATGCCTGATCGGAAAACTCCTGGTATGCAGGTTGTTCAAAGCAGGCACGGGGGTAATGCGTTACGGTCTGCACCCCGGCGGCAAGCAGGTGATCTGCAAGTGCCTGGCGTTGTTCTGTCCGAATGACATAAAGGTGCCAGACAGGATCAGCAAAATTTGGAACGGCTGGCAGAGAAAAAGGCAGGTCAGAAAGGGCGTCGGAGTAAGCGGCTGCAATGGTTTTGCGTCGTTCGTTCCATTCGTCCAATACCCCCAGTTTTACAGAAAGCACGGCAGCCTGAAGGGGATCGAGACGGGAGTTTCCGCCCGGTAATTCGTGATTGTATTTTTCACGCGATCCGTAATTTCCCAGCATCCGGATTTTTTCTGCAAGTTTTGCATCATTGGTGGTGATCCCGCCGCCATCGCCAAGGGCGCCCAGGTTTTTCCCGGGATAAAAGCTCCAGGCGACGACATCTCCGTGTGCGCCGATCCGCTGCCTTTTATAGCGGGCACCCTGTGCCTGAGCAGCATCTTCCAGAACTTTCAGCCCGTGCTTACGGGCGACTTCCATAATGGGCCCCATATCTGCGGGCTGGCCGTACAGATGTACAGGAATGATGACTTTGGTTTTATCGGTGATCGCAGCTTCGATTTGTGCCGGATCAATGTTGAACAGCCCTGGCGCGGGTTCTACCGGAACCGGTGTGGCACCTGTCTGAGAGACAGCAAGCCATGTGGCAATATAGGTATGTGAGGGGACGATGACTTCGTCTCCGGGGCCGACATCCATGGCCAGCAAGGCAAAGCGCAATGCTTCCAGGCCGTTTCCCACCCCGACTGCAAATTTCGCGTCGCAATATGCCGCAAACCGGTTTTCGAATTCAGTCACTTCCGGGCCGCCAATATATTGGCCTGAATGCAAGACACGTGTCATTGCCGCCTGTAGTTCAGCTTCCAGTTCCAGCGTTCCGGCGCCAACATTCAAAAAAGGGATCATAAGTAATAAACCTCAGAGTTCTTCGATATCAAAGATATAGTCATCGGGATCATAGGGGTGAGATGCCAGCACAAGGCAAACGGCATCTGACGAAAATTCAGTCAGTTCCCGCCAAATTCTGGGGCACATATACAGACCCTGATCGGGACGAGCCAGGCGAATTTTCTTTTTCGCATTTCCGTCATTAATCGTGATGGTGAAAGATCCGGAAATTGCAATGATCAGTTGTTCCAGTTCTTTGTGAGCATGGAGGCCGCGGCTGACATCGTCCGGCGCGTCGTAGAGATAATAGACACGCTGAATGTCAAAAGGCAGATGTTCACCTTTTTGTACAAAGGACAGGCTTCCGCGAGGATCTGAGAATTTCGGCAGATCGATAAGTCTGCATTCTTCAATCGATCTTCGCATACTGTACCCTTTGTGCTTCACTCGTTTATATTGTCACTTGGTGCGGGTGATTTACTTCATGCCCCTTTGGATCTATGTATGATTTTCATCTGGAACTCAAACCGCAGATTAGATGAAGACTGTAGTTTAATAAGAACTAGTACAATCAGGCCATAGCATGTCAGATAAAGATACCGAAAATAATCCGGAAGTCGTGTCATTTGCGGTGATCGCTTACATGCAGGAAGACTCTGTCAGGGGCGCGATTCAGGCTGCATTTGATCAAACGCATTCCCCACTGGAAATTATCTTGTCAGATGATTGTTCTGGTGACCGGACGTTTGAAATCATGGAAGAAATGGTTGCTGCATATCAGGGCCCCCATAAGATCCGTCTGAACCGGAATGAAAAAAACCTTGGGCTGATTGGCCACGTGAACCTGTTGTTTGAGCTGGCGGAAGGGACGTTGATCATTCCTGCTGCCGGTGATGATCTTTCCATGCCTGACCGGGCAAAAATCCTGTACGAGGCATTTGAGAAAGACCGGCCATTTATGATGGACACGCCTATTTTTCAAATGGATCAGGAAGGTAACATTGTGGGGGGCGTTCACAGTCGGGCCGCCGAGGTTGCCGGGCATACGACCGAAAAGGCGGCTCATACGATGCGATCTGTCATTGGTGCTTCGGCTGCCTGGAGCAAAGAGATGTATGATCTGTATGGCCCGATCACAGAACCCGGAACCTATGAAGACGCGGTATTTTATTTTCGGGCAAAGCTGGCAGGGCGTTTTCTGCATGTCCCTGAACCCCTGGTGACGTATCAAAAAGGTGGTATATCCTGGCAGCGGGCGGCGGATGAACGTGTTGCGCGCCTGAAGAAATTTCGCCTGCGTGTCGCCACCTGGAAACAACGTCGCAAAGATCTGCGTACTTTCTGTCAGCATGTGGAAAATAAGTTGATGGATGCAGAAGCTGCGACACTTCCTTCTATTGAGCGCCTGGAGCGCCTTGTGGAAGGGAAGCACTAAGCTTCTTCCAATTTTGAAATTCCTGATCCGTTGCGCGCGCAGGCAGCGGATATGTTGGCCTTGCTGTCGCAGGTCGTCGAGCTGGTCTCACTGGCGTGCGCACGATTAAGAATATTGCAAATTTTATTCGGGATTTTCATTGGCGAGCTTTTCAGCGCAGAGCTGTGAGCGCCCGATGTTGTAGCTGAAGTACTGATTACCTGGCGGTCAGCTGCACCATGGGGTGGGGGTTGTTCCTTGTTGGGTGTTCAGAAATTCAGCGCGGCATCTGTAAGCGAATGTCAGAAGGAAAACCGGAATGAAGCAATCAGTGGTATGTCAGCCGTTTCAGGCAAGCAACGCGGCCCCGGCGGAAATGTCGGGCAATACACAACACAAGAATATGGACAACTTTCCATCCGATGACGTCTGCATTGTGGATGTAGGGTTTCGGGCTGTTGAGCAGAAGACATGTGCCCGGACTGCCGAAATGGCGGTCAGCGTCAATTCGTGTGGAGTATGACCATGCCTGGATTGGGAATAGGACTTACAAAATCAGCAATGCGGAAGCGTTCTGGCGGATCATCAGTGTTCTCGCCTTTGGCAATATCCGGATTGATTGGTTGGTATGATGCTTCTGACTATAATAGCCTGACAGTCGATAATGGGCGTGTGACCGCAATCAGCAATCGTGTTTCTGGCGGTTTACCACTGAAATCTCTGGGGACGCATGGGACAAGTGCACCCGTCTATGACCCTGCGAATACGCTTGCGGGTGGAAACCCTGCATTGCTCTGGGCTTCGGGTGAAGAGTGTGGGCTTGAATTGTACCACCCTGTCCTGGATCAGGCGGTAGAGACACCGGTGGCCGACATGTTTATTGTGTGTGCCTACAAGGAAGGCGTGGATGCAGATTTTGATGGTTACACAAGGCTGATCGCGGATGCCGCGGATCATACTATTTGCCAGGGGCAGCCGGGCAGCAACGGGATCCGCGCGACAAGTACATTGCAGCGTGCTTCAAAAAACGGGGCTTCGTTTTCGGCTTCGCTGCTGCCATTGCCACTGTCTGTGCTTCGTTTTTCCGCGGCCAACCAGGGACTGACTGATTTCAGCGTTTCAAGTTTCGGACGTAAAGAGGTTTCATCGCTTTCCCGATCCTGGAATGGGCCGATCTGTGAAGTGCTGGCGTTTTCAACGCCTCTTTCATCCCCGGATATCGAGCAAGTCGGTGCTTACTTTCACAGTAAGTGGGGAATTGTGATGGATGGATCGTAAGGGCAATCTCAAATGCCGATGTTGGTTCTTTGTGTGTCGGTCAGGCATTGGTTGTTAAGCAGAGGTAATGAGTGGGGAAAACCGCGCAGAATGTTCGGTGTTTTGTATTTTCTTGTTATGTTATAAAATAACAAATAGTCTAACGGCAAAGTACAACAACTCCGAATGGATCTGACATGAGACAGACTTTTCCTCTTATCATCGCCCTGGCCGCCACCCCAGCTTTCGCACAAGAAACCCGCCAGATGGAAGCGCATGAACATGGCACAGGTCGCCTGAATATTGCTGTTGAAGGTAATACAGTCGCGATGGAACTGCATGCGCCAGGCGCAGATATTGTTGGGTTTGAATATGCGCCGGAAAGTGATGCGGATCAGGCGAAAGTTGCTGCAGCTGTTGAGGCCCTGGAAGCGCCACTTGATCTGTTCATTCTGCCGGAGGCTGCCGGGTGTCGCGTGACAGAAACCCATGCCGCGCTGGAACTAGAAGGCGAAGATGTGCATGAGGGCCATGACGAACATGAGGCGCATGAAGAAGAACATGACCACGAAGAAGGCCATGATGATCACGATGACCATGGGGATCATGACAGTCACGATCATGAGGAAGATCACGATGATCACGCTGCAGAGGCCGGCCATTCAGGGTTTCAAGCAGAATACAGCCTGACCTGCGAAAACCCTTCTGCGCTGACCAGGATTGAGTTTGCTTACTTTGCGCAGTTTGAAAACGCTCTTGAACTTGAGGTTCAGGTTGTGACAGCCTCTGGGGCACAGGCCTTTGAAGTGACGCGCGATGCGCCGCTGCTGGCCCTGGAAGGATTGTTCTGAAGGTGACACAACCTGTTCTGCAACTGACAGGCCTGCACTATCGCTGGCCCGGTCGGGAAGGTTTCGCCCTTTCTGTGCCGGGCTTTTCTGTGGTTGCGGGGGAAAGCGTTTTACTGCTTGGGGAAAGCGGGTCGGGCAAATCGACGCTTTTGTCCCTGATTTGTGGCACGGTGAAGGCCGATAGAGGCCTGGTTCAGGTGTCGGGGCAGGATCTGGCGGCGCTGTCGGGCAGCGGGCGGGATCGTTTCCGGGCCGAGCAGATCGGCGTGATCTTTCAGCAGTTTAACCTGCTGCCTTTTGGCAGTGTCGCGGATAATATCCTGCTGCCCCTACGGTTTGCCCCCGAACGGCGTAAACGGGCGGGTGTGGCGAAGGAGGCGGCGCGGGGGCTGTGCCAAGCGCTTGGCCTGCCGGATGCGCTGTTTCAGGCGAAAGCAGGGATGCTGAGTGTCGGGCAGCAGCAACGGGTTGCGGTCGCGCGGGCTCTGATCGGCCAGCCGCCGTTGATTGTCGCGGATGAGCCAACCTCAGCACTGGATGCCAACAGCCAGGCGGCGTTTCTTGATTTGTTGTTTCAGCAATCAGAGGCGCAGAAATCGGCCCTTCTGATGGTCAGCCATGATCCGCGTCTTGGCGATCGCTTTGATCGGGTTGTGGATCTTTCAGACGTTGCAGATATCACAAGGGGGGCAGCATGATTTTCCGGCTTGCCTTAGCGTCATTACGCGCCCGAGCCCTGACCGTGGGCATGACCATGCTGGCGATTGCCCTGTCGGTCGCACTGTTTCTTGGCGTTGAAAAAGTACGCACCGGCGCAAAGGCCAGTTTCGCGGATACGATTTCGGGCACCAGCCTGATTGTGGGCGCGCGGTCCGGGTCTGTTCAGCTACTGCTTTATTCCGTTTTCCGCATTGGCAATGCCACGAATAACGTCACCTGGGAAAGCTATCAGGATATTGCTGCGCGGCCTGAAGTTGACTGGATCGTGCCGATTTCACTGGGCGACAGCCACCGACAGTTCCGGGTGATGGGCACGACCGCGGCTTTCTTTGAGCACTACAAATACCGCCGGGGCCGTGCGCTTGAAGTGGCGCAGGGCGTTGTGATGGATGACCTGTTTGATGCGGTGATCGGTGCGGATGTTGCGGCGACCCTGGGTTACAGCGAGGATGATCCGATTGTTGTTGCCCATGGCCTGGCCTCTTTCACAGAACATGAGGATCAGCCATTTCGCGTTGCGGGGATTCTTGAACGCACCGGCACGCCTGTCGACCGTACAGTGATTGTCAGCCTGGAAGCGATTGAGGCGATCCATGTAGATTGGGGCAACGGTGCGAAAACCCAGGGGCAAAGCACGCCAATTGATGAAATCCGGCAGATGGATCTGGAACCCGGTGCGATCACAGCAGCGCTGATCGGTGTGAAAAGCCCGCTGCAGACCTTTGCCCTGCAGCGCGCGATCAATGAATATCGTCAGGAACCCTTGCTTGCGATCCTGCCGGGCGTGGCCTTGCAGGAACTCTGGGGCATCGTTGGTATCGCGGAAACGGCCCTGCTGGCGGTGTCCGCGATGGTAGTGGTCACGGCGCTGATCGGCATGATGGCAACACTGTTTTCCAGCCTGTCAGAACGCCGCCGCGAAATGGCAATTTTCCGCGCCATGGGGGCGACACCGGTGACAGTGCTTTCGCTTCTGGTGCTGGAAGCTATGGTGACCGCAGCGGTTGGCGCAATCCTTGGGCTTGGCTTGCTTTATCTCGGGCTTGTGGTTGCACAGCCGGTGGTCGATGCGGCTTTTGGCCTGTGGCTGCCGATTGAGGCACCGGGATTGCGTGATATGCTGGTCTTGTTGGCGATGGTTCTGGCAGGCGCAATTGTCAGCCTGATCCCGGCCATACGGGCCTATAGAATATCCCTTGCGGATGGAATGATGGTGAAAACATAATGGCAGATCAGAAACTGACCCTCAGTCGCAGGCAGGCGCTGACCCTTATGGGATCTGGAGTGATCATGCCTTCTGCGGCCTTTGCGCAGGACGCGCGGGAAATCACCTGGGATGATCTCATCCCGCCGGGCACACCCTATTCCGAAATTATCGGTGAAGGCGAAATGGATGAGGCAACAGATTTCTGGGCCCCGATTTATGATGAAAATGGCATCAAGCTGAATGAAACCCTCAGCGGCGCGTATATCCGGATGCCGGGCTTTGTCATTCCCTTTGAAATGGATGCAGAGGGCGTTACCGAATTTATGCTGGTGCCCTATGTTGGTGCCTGCATTCACACGCCGCCCCCGCCCGCCAATCAGCTGGTGATGGCGACGGCGGCAACCCCCTGGCCGTCGGACGAGCTATGGAATCCTGTCTGGGTGACGGGCACGATGCAGACGCAGTTGCAGGATACGGAACTGGGCCAGACCGGCTATTTCATCCAAGTGGATGAAATGGAGGTCTATGTATGGTGAACACCCTCTCGCGGCGCTTTATGCTGGCTGGTCTTGCTTTTTCCGGGCTGACATCTGGCCTGCGCGCAGAAGAGAAATTCATTGATCTGAACTGGAAAGATCTGCTGCCTGGCGATGATGATGTGGCGGCGGCCTTTCAGGGGATCATCAATCATGACGATGTTCCGCTTTCCAGCGAACAGCCTGCGTCTTCCGGTGTGCGCAGCGACTGGAATGGCATGGTCGTGCGTCTGCCCGGTTATATCGTGCCGATTGACCAAAGCGCAGATGGCGTGACCGCCTTCCTGCTGGTGCCGTTTGTCGGGGCCTGCGTGCATGTGCCCCCGCCCCCGGCGAACCAGCTGGTCTTTGTGACCAGTGCCATCCCCTACCCCAGCAAAGGCCTGTTTGAGGCCGTTAATGTCACCGGAATGTTCGGCGTATCATCGATGCGCGCGCAGGGGGCGGAGATTGGCTATGCTTTATCCGCTGATCGGGTGGAACCTTTTGTGTATTGAGGTTGTCCACCGGCTTTCTACATGTGGTCGGTCTGGCGTTAGTTAAGTCACCTGGTCGCGTGCATAGACATCTTCATAACGTATGATGTCGTCTTCGCCCAGGTAAGAGCCCGTCTGGACTTCAATCAGAACCATTGCGACTTTGCCGGGGTTTTCCATCCGGTGGACAGCGCCGAGAGGAATGTAGACCGACTGGTTCTCAGAAACGAGCTGCACTTCTTCATCAATCGTGACCTTCGCGGTGCCTTCGACAACGATCCAGTGTTCTGCCCGGTGGTGGTGGCTTTGCAATGACAGGGCGGCCCCCGGATGGACAACGATGCGTTTTACCTGGAAGCGATCGCCAATCGCCAGGCTTTCATACCATCCCCAGGGTCTGTGGGCTTTCGGAAAGGCCTGCGCCTGGGGTGCGTCTTTGCCCTTAAGTTCATCCACGGCCTTTTTGACGTCTTGTGCGCGATCCTTATGGGCAACCAGAACAGCGTCTGGCATGGCGACGGCGATAATGTCTTCCAGACCAATGCCGACAATAGCCTGGCCTTCCGTTTCGGATCGCAGCATAGAGTTTTCACAGTCGATCGCGGTTGCAGCCCCGGTTAGGGACAGCCCGTTTTCAGCCGTTTCGCGCCAGACAGAGGCCCAGTCCCCCAGGTCAGACCAGCCTGCGCCAAAGGGCACAACGGACAGGTTTTTCGCCTTTTCCATAACGGCGTAGTCTATGGAAATTTTCGGGGATTGTTCCCACGCATCCTGTGCAAGACGCACGAAGCCCAGATCGGGGTGTGCGCCCGCGACAGCATTCTGCACAGCTGCAAGCATTTCGGGTTGATATTCGGCAAATGCGCTGAGGATCGACTTAACTGAAAACAAGAAGATTCCAGCATTCCAGAGGAAACGGCCTTCTGCCATCATTTCTGTGGCGCGTTCGACATTGGGTTTTTCGATAAAGCCGGACAGTGCCACGGGGCCGCTTCCGTCCCCTGGCTCTTGTGCAAGTTCCAGGTATCCATAACCGGTTTCGGGGCGATCAGGGGTAATGCCAAATGTCACAAGCTGGCCACTTCTGGCGGCAGGCACGGCCGCATCCACAGCGGTCTGGAATGCAGCGGTATCCGGAACCACGTGATCAGAGGGCGCCACAAGCATCAGTGTATCCGTATCTTTTTGTGCCAGGTGAACCGCGGCTGCAAGCACCGCAGGGCCGGTATCACGTGGCGAAGGTTCAATCAGGATCGCACCCGGATCAATTCCTGTGTCTGCAAGTTGTTCTGTCACGATGAAGCGGAAATCATTCGCCGTGACAACCAGCGGGTTCGTGTATGCGTCGCCATGCAGGCGTTTCGCTGAAGCCTGAAACAGACTTTCCTGTCCGATCAGCGGTGAAAATTGCTTGGGATAGCTTTTGCGCGACAGTGGCCAGAGTCTTGTTCCCGACCCGCCACAAAGCAGAACTGGCGTAATCATACTTTGCCTGTTTTGTTGCTTGCTGTTACCATTTCGTAAAACGTACGGTCAAATATACACATCTTTCTGTTTGTGTCATGGGATCATAGCGGAAATTTCGGCGAGGGGCTATAGTCTGACCCAAACAGGCTGCGGGTAAGCTTGCGTTTTCGGAAGGTTCCGTGCAACGCATGTCAGAAGAAATTGTCTCGGGCTACATATATTTATTTCGTAGAGAGATGATTGCATAAACCTGAAGCCGGTGGGCGCACACTGGTTTGTAAACTTAAATATGAAGCGGTGCAGATGCCTGAAACAATAAAACGTGCTCTCATTACCGGAATTACGGGCAGGATGGGTCATATCTTGCCGAATTTTTGCTTGAAAAGGGCTATGAGGTGCGTGGGGTTAAGCGTCGTGCATCTTCTTTCAACACCCAGAGGATCGACCATATCTACGAAGATCCACACATTGATGGTGCGCGCTTCAAGTTGCACTATGGTGATCTGACAGACGCGTCCAATCTGACACGGGTCATTGCTGAGGTGGAGCCTGACGAGATCTATAATCTCGGTGCACAATCCCATGTCGCGGTTAGTTTTGACAGTCCGGAATATACTACGGATGTGGATGCGATGGGCACGCTGCGCTTGCTGGAGGCAATTCGTTTCCTGGGGTTTGAAAAGAAAACGCATTTTTTCCAGGCGTCCACGTCTGAGCTATATGGTCTGGTGCAGGAAACACCGCAGCGCGAAACCACACCGTTCCATCCGTGTTCACCCTATGCTGTGGCGAAACTTTACAGCTATTGGATCGCTGTGAACTATCGTGAAGCTTACGGTATGTATGCCTGTAACGGCATCCTGTTTAACCACGAAAGCCCGCGCCGCGGTGAAACCTTTGTAACCCGTAAAATCACACGTGGCCTGGCCAATATCGCGCAGGGCCTGGAAGATTGTCTTTATATGGGTAACATCGACGCGCTGCGTGACTGGGGTCATGCAAAGGATTACGTGCGCATGCAGTGGATGATGCTGCAACAGGACGAACCGGAGGATTTTGTGATTGCGACTGGCAAGCAATACAGTGTGCGTGACTTTATCTCCTGGTCCGCGCGGGAACTTGGGATTGAGCTGGAATTCAACGGTGACGGCACGGATGAAGTTGCAAAAGTTGCGGCTATCACCGGGGGGAATGCCCCTGCCCTGAAAGTGGGTGATGTTGTGATGCGCATTGATCCGCGTTACTTCCGGCCGGCCGAAGTGGAAACCCTGTTGGGGGACTCGTCCAAGGCCAAAGAAAAATTGGGCTGGGTGCCTGAATTTACCGCCCAGCAGATGTGTGCTGAAATGGTGTCTGGCGACCTTGTGACAGCCCGCCGCCATGCGTTGTTGAGGGCGCATGGGCTGGAGCTGCCTGTTGCGGTCGAAGATCAGGGGTAAGCCGATGCAAAAGGTTTTTGTTGCCGGGTATCGTGGCATGGTCGGAGGCGCGATCAGGCGTCGCCTTGAAGCGCGCGGGGATGTGAAAATTATCACCCGCACCCATGCGGAACTGGATCTGACCAGCCAGGCAGATGTGCGTGATTTCATGCAGGCAGAGCGTCCGGATGTAGTGGTTCTGGCAGCGGCCCGTGTGGGTGGCATTCATGCCAACAACACCTATCCGGCAGATTTCATTTACGACAATCTGATGATTGAATGTAACGTCATCCACCAGGCCTTTGCCGCCGGTGTGCAGAAGCTTCTGCAATTGGGGTCGTCCTGCAGTTATCCGCGCGACGTTCCACAGCCCATGGCAGAAAGCGCCCTGCTGACCGGGATCCTGGAACCAACAAATGAACCCTATGCGATTGCGAAGATTGCGGGGATCAAACTGTGCGAAAGCTACAACCGCCAGCACGGGGTAGATTATCGCAGCGTGATGCCTGCCAATCTTTACGGGCCGGGTGACAACTTCCATCCGGAAAACAGTCATGTGCTGCCTGCACTGATCCGTCGTTTTCACCACGCTGCGAAAGATGGCATGGAAGAGGTGCAGATCTGGGGGTCTGGCAAGCCGCGCCGGGAATTCCTGCATGTAGATGATATGGCCGAAGCTTCGCTTTATGTGCTGGACCTGCCCAGGCCGGAATATGAGGCAAACACAGAACCGATGCGCAGCCATATCAATGTGGGCACCGGGGCCGATGTGTCAATTTACGAGCTGGCACAGATGGTTGCGGATGTTGTCGGATTCAAAGGCAAAATCACGACCGACCCCAGCAAACCCGACGGCACGATGTGTAAACTGATGGATGTCAGTCGTCTGGCGGATATGGGGTGGCGTGCAGGGATTTCTCTGCCCGATGGCCTGCAGCAAACCTATGACTGGTTCCTTGAACATCAGGATGACATTCGCATCTGATCCAGAGAAACTGTTTATTTCCCAGGCCTTCCGTAGTGATGCGGAGGGCCTTTTACTTTGTGCGCATGAGTGGTTCTTTATTTATAGATAATTTTTAATGTGTGATTTGCCTGATCAAACTTTTATCTATACTGAAGGTTCCCACCACCAGAGCAATGCAGGCAGGGCGCAGATCATGACCACAGATCCAAACATCCGGACGAACTGGACGCGGGAAGAAGCGGAAAAAATCTATAATCTGCCCTTCATGGATCTTCTCTTTCAGGCGCAGACCGTGCATCGCACCTATTTTGATCCAAATCAGGTGCAGCGCAGCAAGCTTTTGTCGATTAAAACCGGCGGCTGTGCAGAAGATTGCGCCTATTGTTCCCAGTCTGCGCGCAACGGTTCAAAACTGTCCGCCAGCAAGATGATCGAAGTGCAGCGTGTCATTGCCCAGGCCCGCAAAGCCAAAGAAGGCGGCGCGACCCGCTATTGCATGGGGGCCGCCTGGACCAGCCCGAAAGAACGCGACATGGCGGCGTTGACGGCGATGGTTGAGGGCGTGAAAGACCTCGGCATGGAAGCCTGCATGACCCTTGGTATGCTGGAAGATGATCAGGTGATCCGCCTGCGTGACGCCGGGCTGGATTATTACAACCACAACATCGACACGTCTGAACGGTACTATTCCGAAATCATCACCACCCGCACCTTTGCGGATCGCATCGACACGCTGAACCGTGTGCGCGAATCCGGGATCAAAGTCTGCGCCGGTGGCATCGTTGGTATGGGTGAACAGCAGATGGACCGGATCGACATGCTGGTGACGCTGGCCACGCTGGAAGGCCACCCGGATTCAGTGCCGGTGAACATGCTGATCCCGATCCCGGACACGCCGCTTGCGGATGTGGAACCGCTGGATCCGATCGAATTTGTCCGCACCGTTGCGCTTGCCCGTATCCTGATGCCAAAATCCCATGTGCGCCTGTCCGCCGGCCGCACCGATATGTCGGATGAACTGCAGGCCATGTGCTTCTTTGCCGGGGCCAATTCGATCTTTGTCGGGGAAACTTTGTTGACCGCGGACAATCCGGAAGAAGACAAAGACAGTGCCCTGTTTAACAAGCTGGGCCTGATCGCGATGGGTGTGGGTGAAGATGGATCCATCTGCGAAAAGAAACTGGTTTCGGATACGGCGCGTGACCTGTCCCAGGCCGTAGCGCAGAAGAATCCGCCGATCCCGAACCTGACACGCTCTGCCGTATAAGCACCGCAATGGCAGGTTTTTCCCACCATGAAGCGTCATTGACGCAGCTGAAAACCCGAGGGCGCTATCGCAGTCTGATCCCGGCCAGCGGCCATGATTTTGCATCCAATGATTACCTGGGCCTGGCCGCATCAGATGTGCTGCGTCATGCCGCCGGTGATGCGCTTTACCGTGGTGTGCCCCTGGGGGCGGGCGCATCGCGGCTTTTGCGTGGAAACCATGCGGAACATGAGGCGCTTGAAGCCGAGGCCACCGCATTTTTTAAGACTGAAGCTGCGCTGTTTCTCAATTGCGGATTTACCGCGAATACAGCGCTCTTCAGCACCTTGCCCCGCCATGACGATCTGATCCTGTACGACACATTGATTCATGCAAGTGTCCACGACGGAATGCGCCTTTCACGGGCGCAAACACAGGCCTTTCGTCACAATGACGCCACCCATGCGGAAGAGATCATCCGCGAATGGCGTTCAAATGGCGGGGCAGGCCGGATCTGGCTGGCGTTTGAAACGCTGTATAGCATGGATGGCGATCTTGCCCCGGTTGCGGAATTTGTGGCCCTGGCGCAGGCGCATGATCTGGTGTTGGTCGCGGATGAAGCCCACTCTGGCGGTGTCTTTGGCCCCGGCGGGCGCGGGTTGATGGCCCTTTTCGAGGGCCAGGCCGATATCATCACCTTGCACACCTGCGGCAAAGCAATGGGCGTATCCGGCGCCCTGATTTGCGGGGCGCGGGTTTTAGTTGAAACCCTGATCAATAAGGCGCGCGGGTTCATCTTTTCCACCGCACCGACGCCTCTGAATGCGGCTTTGTTGCGGGTGGCTTTGCAGGAACTCCCGACACGGGCAGAACGCCTGCAAAAGCGCATGGCAGAGGCCGCAGATCTGGCAGAAACCCTTTGTGCCCTGCCCCGCCCTATGTCCCAGATCATTCCGGTGATCATTGGCGATGACAAAGCCACCATGCAGATCGCGGCCGATCTGCAGACCCGCGGTTTTGATATACGCGGCATCCGCCCGCCAACGGTGCCGCGTGGCACATCGCGCCTGCGGGTCTCGATCACCCTGAACCCATCCGACACTGCCCTGCGCAACATGTTTGCATCTCTGGCAGAGGAACTGGAAAGGCACGCATCATGACCACATTTATCGTGACCGGCACCGACACTGGCATCGGCAAAACCGTGTTTTCCGCCGGGCTGACCCAGGCCTTGCAGGCGACGTATTGGAAGCCTGTGCAAGCCGGGCTTGAGGAAGAAACCGACAGTGAATTTGTCGGGCGGCTGTCGGGCCAGACAGTTTTGCCAGAGGCCCACCGACTTAACATGCCTGCCTCCCCCCACTTATCGGCAGAAGCCGAAGGCGCAACCATCGATCCCAACGCATTGACCCTGCCCGATGTTACCGGCCCGCTGGTGGTGGAAGGTGCGGGCGGGTTGATGGTGCCGGTCAATCGTCAGACCCTCTACATTGATGTCTTTGCCCGCTGGCAAAAGCCCGTGATCCTCTGCGCCCGCACACAGCTTGGCACAATCAATCACACGCTGTTGTCGCTGCAGGCTTTGCGTACTGCGAGCTGTGACGTTCATGGCGTCGCCTTCATTGGGGATCCAGAACCCGAGGTGGAACAAACGATTGTCGACTTCGGGCAGACCCGTCGCCTGGGTCGTCTGCCGATGCTGCCTGAACTGACATCTGCCGCGTTGCAAACTGCCTTTGCGCGCGCCTTCCCATCGGAGGTCTTCCATGTCTGACGCATTCGACGCCCGCCACCTCTGGCACCCCTACACGAATGTCACCCACCCTGGTCCGACTCATAAAGTCACCTCTGCCAGTGGCGTACGTCTGACGCTGGATGATGGTACAGAGATGATTGATGCCATGTCGTCCTGGTGGAGCACGATCCACGGGTATTGCCAGCCCAACATCACAAAAGCGATCAAAGATCAGGCCGGTAAAATGGGGCATGTGATGTTCGGCGGTCTGACCCATGACACCGCGATTGAGCTTGCGAAAAAACTGTTGGCTGTTACGCCGCCCGATCTGCAACGGATTTTCTATTGCGATTCCGGTTCTGTTTCCGTCGAAGTCGCCCTGAAAATGGCCGTGCAATATCAACATGCTGCCGGTCGGCCTGGCAAAACCGGCTTTGCCACGGTGCGTTCCGGTTATCACGGCGACACCTGGAAGGCGATGAGCGTTTGCGATCCCGTAACAGGCATGCACTATCTGTTTTCCAAAGCCCTGAGCGCCCAGCATTTCGCCCCGAAACCGCCGATCCGGCTTGGTGAGGTGTGGAACCCGGATCCTGCAGAAAATAGTGTGGGCGCGTTGCGTAAGCTTCTGGCCGAAAACCATGAAGAGATCGCAGCTTTCATCATCGAACCCCTCGTTCAGGGGGCGGGCGGTATGTATTTTTATCACCCGCAATATCTGAACGAACTGCGCGCGCTTTGTGATGAATTCAACATCCTGCTGATCTTTGACGAAATCGCCACGGGCTTTGGCCGCACCGGCATGATGTTCGCCACAGAATTCACCGATATCACCCCGGACATTCTTTGCATGGGCAAGGCTTTGACCGGTGGCACCCTGTCCTTCGCCGCTACCATGGCCACGGATCATGTGGCGGAAGTTATCGGCAATGGATCGCCCGGATTGTTCATGCATGGGCCGACATTTATGGGCAATCCGCTGGCCTGTGCCGCTGCCTGCGCCAGTCTTGATCTGCTGGCAGATGGGGCATGGCAGGCAAATGTCGCACGGATCGAAGATGCTCTGAAGTCCCACCTCACCCCTCTGCGGGATCTGCCCGGCGTTGCGGATGTGCGGGTCTTGGGTGCGATTGGCGTGGTTGAAATGGATCACAATGTCAGCGCCGATCAGGCCCATCCGATCTGTAAAGACCTTGGCGTCTGGCTGCGTCCTTTTGGTCGTCACATCTATTGCATGCCGCCTTTTGTTACCTCCGATGAAGACCTTGCGCAGATCTGTGCCGCCATGGGTCATCTGGCCGAGGTTCTTTAGATGCAGATGCAGTGGCTTCAGAAACGCGAGGGTGCACATGAGGTCCTGGTGATTTTCTCCGGCTGGGGCATCGGGCCAGAGGCTTTTGCGCATCTGACAACTGATGCCGACATTCTGTGTGTCTCGGATTATCGTGACCTGACCACCGATCTGCCGGATCTCTCTGGATATGAAACCCGCAACCTTATTGCCTGGTCCTTTGGTGTGGCTGCTTACGCACTCTGGCAACAGAACCGCGTCGATCCGTTTGATCGCAAAGTCGCGCTTTGCGGCGGTATGTGCCCGGTGGATCGTGATCTTGGAATTCTGCCCGTTGCCATGCAAAAAACCATCGGCACATTGTCGGTCACCAGTTTTCAGATCTTTCTGCGGCGCTGTTACGGACGTGCTGTTTCATATGAGCCCGTGAATATTACTGCCCTGAAAGCTGAACTTCTGGCTGTGCAGGCGCGGGATTACAGCCGGGTGCAACAGAACTGGGACAAAGCCGTGATCAGCCGAGCGGATAAGATTTTTCCTGTGAAAAACCTGCGCGCCGCATGGGGTGGCAATGCAACAGACGTTGTGGAAACAGATGCACCCCATGTGCCTTTCAATGCCTGGAAAACCTGGGCGGAGGTTCTGGCATGACCATCCCTTTGCACGCTTCCCGGGTTGAACAAAGCTTCCGTCGTGGCTTTGCCAGTTATGACAGTCATGCCAGTTGCCAGAAAGAGATCGCGTCAAAACTGGCAGCGCTTTTTGTGCAAAACAGCGGGGTGATTGCCGTTGAAAACCTGCTGGAAATTGGCTGTGGCACCGGGTTTCTGACGCGGACATTTGCACAAAGCCTGTCCGCAGATCATCGGGTTCTGAATGACCTTGTACCGGAAAGCCGTGAATACCTGGATCGTCTGCCGGATCTGGGGCGTTGGGATTTTCTGCCAGGGTCGGTTGAAGCGACCCCCCTGCCCGGGCAATTCGATCTGATCACTTCAGCATCCGCCCTGCAATGGGTCAACGATACGCCTGCCTTGTTGCAGCGTCTGTGTGATCATCTGAATCCCGGCGGGTGGCTGGCGATCAGCAGCTTTGGCTCTGATCATTTCCGTGAACTCAGGGCGTTTCATGACCAACCCTGTGATATGGCCTATTTCAACCCCGGAGAGTGGCAGGCCATGTTGCCCGAAGGCATGAAGGCCTGTCACATCGCACAGGATCACCACACGGATTGGTTTGAACGTCCGCTGGATCTGCTAAAACATCTGCGCAAAACCGGGGTGAACGGGAATGCCAGACAACAATGGTCACGTCGGGATCTGATGCGGTTCAGTCAGGATTATAAGCGGCAATACGGGGCAGAAAATGGCGATGTGCCACTGACCTGGGTGCCTGTTTATGTAATTGCGCAGAAAGCGTGATCAGCCCATGCGCTGTAGGTGACGTTGTAGCACCAGAACCGCCGTATCCGCCTCTTTCCGGACCATGGCCGTGACGATCGCCGCATGATCGCGGTCTTTGCGCTGCACAAAACGCAGCCGCCAGGTGCGCAGGAAATGCCGGGCGCTGAGAACTTCCAGCGTTTCAATCGTCGCCAGCAGGCGCGGCATTTCGGACGGGGCCAGAATTTCACGGTGAAAGGCGCGGTTCGCCTGTTCCCAGGTCAGCAGGTCTTCGGCCGCATCGCAGGCTTCCTGGGCTTCTCGAATGCGTTTCAGATCGGCACGTGTGGCATTGGGCACTGCCTGACGCAGCGCGAGCGGTTCAAGGGCCAGCCGCATGGCGCGGATCTCGAAAATATCTTCCGGGCTAAAAGGTGCAACCCGCACGCCCCGGCGCGGTTCACTGATCGCCAGACCGCGGGCTTCCAGCCGCAGCAGGGCTTCGCGCACGGGCACATGGCTTGTGTTGAATTCCTTCGCGATATGATCCTGACGCAGCTTTTCATCCGGCTTTAATTCGCCCCGGATAATCTGATCCGTCAGGCTTTTGCGGATGATCTCTGAAATGGTGTCGCCGGGGGTATCGCTCATTATTTATAGATAATTTCTCACCGGCCCCGGCACAAGCCCGATTTTTCAGACAGAACCAGGCGGGTTGGGAATGGCGAGGTAATCTTCCTTCGGAATACGCACAAGGCCCTTAATGCCAAGGGCCGTCTGATCATCCGGGGTCAGCTGTGTGATTGCGGCGCTGACAGCATCAAACACCACCTCTGGATCATGTTTTGTGGATGTGATCAGCGGTAGGCCAGGCGTTGGGTTGGTCCACTCCAGAACCCGCAGGTCCTGCGCAAATTCTTCATATTCCCGCATCAACCGCCAGGACACGGCGTCCAGTGACGCAATATCTGCCAGCCCCTCAACCACCGAACGGGCAGAATTCAGATGGCCTTCGCTTTGCCACGAGTTTTGGAACCAGATGCCGCGTGATTTCAGGTGCCAGTAAGGCGCCGCATAGCCGGACTGCGAAAAAGTCTGATTATAGGCAAAAGTTTTGCTTTTAAAGTCAGCAATATCAGATGATTGCGCATCCGCCCGTACCATAAGCGCGCTGCGATAATAACCGGGGGGACAACCGTCCAGACCATAATCAGGCGTACCCACAAGGTTCACCTGATCATGCAGCCAAGTGCGATAAGGCATGCCACAGGTCTGGCTGAGCACAAGGTCAGGGTCTTTCCAGACGGAAAACTCTTCTGCTGTTTGGGAAAGTTCTTCCGGGGCATCAATGCCCGCCTGTGCCAGGTTTTCCCGGATCAACTGCCAGAACCGCGCGTGGGCCGCATCAAGTTGCGAACGGGCATACATCATCAGGCTGGCAATCATCATATCCTCCGGGGCATTATTATGTCTGCACATAACACATAGATCGCGACATCAATGCAAGCCCGCGATTTTTCGCCGGATGCCATCACAGCGGCCTTGGCCTGCCCGAAGATTATAGCTAGAAATGACGGTTCATTCAGGATGGAGCTTCCTTTGACAAAACCCGCCGCACAAGCCGTTGAAGACCGGATCTTTCGTAGAATTTCCGAGGATATTTCTGCCTCATCTCAACAGGTTAAATCTGCTGTCGCGTTGCTGGACGAAGGCGCCACTGTACCGTTTGTTGCGCGTTACCGGAAGGAAGTCACCGGAGGACTGGATGATATTCAGCTTCGTACGCTGGCAGACCGCCTGACCTATCTGCGCGATATGGAAGCGCGGCGCGATACGATCCTGAATTCCATCAAAGATCAGGGCAAGCTGACGGATGATCTGGCCCGCGCGATTGCCGGGGCAGACAATAAGGCAACCCTGGAAGACATCTATTTGCCCTATAAACCCAAGCGCCGCACAAAGGCGATGATTGCGCGTGAAAACGGGCTGGAACCGCTGTTGCGCGCCATTCAGGAAAACCGTGCAGCGGATCCGGAAGGTCTGGCGGCGGTTTATGTGACGGAAACTGTTGCAACAGTGAAAGATGCCCTGAACGGGGCGCGGGATATTCTGACAGAGGAACTCTCGGAAAACGCGGATCTTCTGGGACGCCTGCGCGACTTTATGCAGCGTGAAGCCTTCATTTCCTCCCGCGTCATTGAGGGTAAGGAAAAAGACGGGGCGAAGTTTTCCGATTACTTCGCGCATCGCGAAAAATGGGCGGATATTGCTGCGCACCGAGCCCTGGCCATTCTGAGGGCGGCCAAGGAAGAAGTGGTGATCATGGAAATCACCCCGGATGCGGAAGAAGGTGTGCCACGCGCGATCAGCATGGTTGCGGCGCATCTTGATACATCTGGTGACGCGCCGGGCGATAAATGGCTGCGCGCGGTGGCGGGCTGGGCCTGGCGGATCAAGTTTTCCATGTCGCTTTATGTCGATCTTCTCAGCGATCTGCGCCAGCGTGCCCATGAAGAAGCCATCCTGGTTTTTTCCCGCAATCTCAAAGATTTGCTTCTGGCCGCCCCTGCTGGTCGTCGCGCCACACTGGGGCTTGATCCGGGCATTCGCACCGGGGTGAAAGTCGCGGCGATTGATGACACCGGTAAGGTTCTGGACACCGCCACGATCTACCCATTTCAGCCCCGCATGGATGTGCGTGGGTCCGAGGCGAAACTGCTGGAGCTGATCACAAAACACGGGATCGAACTGATCGCTGTGGGCAACGGTACGGGCAGTCGTGAGACGGAAAAACTGGTGGCGGAAACCCTGAAATTGCTGCCGAAATCCGTAAAAGCGCCGATGAAAGTTGTGGTGTCAGAGGCGGGCGCATCGGTTTATTCCGCGTCTGAACTGGCGTCTGAGGAATTCCCTGATCTGGACGTGTCCTTGCGTGGGGCGGTGTCGATTGCGCGGCGCTTGCAGGATCCCCTGGCAGAGCTGGTAAAGATCACCCCGAAAAGCATCGGCGTCGGGCAATATCAGCATGATGTCGATCAGCGCCGCCTTGGCAATGCGCTTGAGGCCGTGGTCGAAGACGCGGTGAACGCGGTTGGTGTTGATCTGAACACGGCGTCTGCGCCACTGCTTGCGCAGGTCGCGGGGCTTGGCCGTTCACTGGCGGGCGCAATTGTGTTTCACCGGGATATGTACGGCGCTTTCCCATCACGAAAATCCCTGTTAAAAGTATCCGGTCTCGGCCCCAAAGCCTTTGAACAGGCGGCAGGGTTCCTGCGTATCCGGGATGGGGTAGAGCCGCTTGATGCGTCATCTGTTCACCCGGAAGCGTATGATGTTGCGCAGAAAATTGTGACAGCCAGCGGACGTAATATGGTGGAAATCATGGGCCAGAGCCACGCGCTGAAAACCCTAAAGCCGGAAAACTTTGTCACCGATAATTTCGGCCTTCCCACGGTGCGCGATATCTTTACCGAGTTGGAAAAACCCGGCCGTGACCCACGCCCGGAGTTTAAGACCGCAACCTTCACAGATGGTGTTGAAGCGATCACCGATCTGAAACCAGGCATGCGCCTGGAAGGCACTGTGACCAACGTCGCCGCTTTCGGGGCCTTTGTGGATATCGGCGTGCATCAGGATGGGCTTGTGCATATCAGTCAGCTGGCGGATCGTTTTGTCAAAGACCCGCATGACGTGGTGAAGGCCGGGGATGTGGTGCGTGTGATGGTGACCGAGGTGGAAGTCGCCCGCAAACGCATTGCGCTTTCGATGCGCAAAGATGCAAAGCCCGGTGGCAATGACGGACCGAAAGAACGCAACACCGCGCCGCGCAATCAGGGACGGCAGAATAACCAGAGCAGCCCGCGCGGCAAATCCGGTGGCAAACAGCAAACCGGCGGGTTTGGTGATGCCCTGCTCTCTGCGATGAATAAGAAAAAATAAACAGGGCGCGGGCGATTAAGCCCGCGTTTTGCTTTAAAGCGCGCTGTAATCTTCCAGACGATCCTTCAGGAAAGTGTAACCTTCGCGCACCTTATTCAGCTGATCACGGCTGATGGTGATAAAACGGAAATCCTCATCCGTGCCTTTAAAGCGGATCGGATGGGTGTTTTCATCCATCCAGGGCCAGCAGAAACGGGAATTGCCCCAATTTGCACCCGCCCGGTTCAGGGACAGGAAAAATACCTGGTTTTCCAGCGCGCGTGTGGTGGAAAAGTGATGCCAGGTGGCAAAGGATTCATCCCGGAAATAGGCCCCGCAATGCAGGATCAGATCCACGTCATGTTGCAGAGTCAATGTGCGGCAAAGTTCCGGAATGCGGATGTCGTAGCAGATGATCGGTGACAGGGTAAAACCCTTGACTTGAAAGGTAAAAATATGATCGCCGCGGTCAAAGTATTCTTTCTCCATCGACGCGCCATACTGACACATATGCAGTTTGTCATAATGCCCGACCAGTTCCCCGTCAGGCCCGGCAACGGCGATGGAGATATAGGTGCCCGTCGCGTCACGTCGCGCGAAGCTGTATGAAATAAAGACGCCAAATTCCTGCGCCAGAACACGCCAGGCCTGGAAAGACGCGCCTTCGACATCTTCTGCGATTTCATCCAGGCATTCAAAGGCTTCACGGGAATAATCAATGCTGGACAGTTCCGGCAGAACCACCAGATCAGCCTTTGCGCCAGACAGTTCCGCGCGCACTTTCGCAACCGATGTCGCCAGATGCGCATCGCGTTCGGACGCTGTTGTCATGGCAGGGATTTCGATCTGACAGGCCAGCAGCGTCAGTGCGTCAGTGGATGACATATTCAGTCCTCATCTTTCCAGTATTCGCCCAGAAGGATCCGGTCTGCTTCGATCTTTTCGATCCGGCCAATCACTTCGGGTGTATTGTTCAATGTGTAGAATCCAATCAGCGCCTCAATCATGATGGTGGCAGAGACATAAGATTCAAAAAACAGCGGGCTTTGGTTGGGTGTCAGCAAGACGTGATCCGCACACATCGCCAATGGCGACGCCGGGCTGTCACTGATCGCGATGATCTTTGCCTTCCGGTCCTGGGCCACTTTTGCCAGACGCACAGTTGCACCTGCACAGGGTTGCTGACTTACAGCGATCACAGCGTCGCGTTCGCTGACATCGGTGATGGTATCGGCATAAATTCCGCCTTCTGACCGGACCAGACGGAATTTATCGCTGGTCATACCACCCAGGTAATTCAGATATTGGGCAAAACTATGCGACGCCTGCATGCCGATCAAATAGACGTGTTCGCTTTCGGCAACCACACGCGCCACATCGGCCAGATAATCCGCATCCATGGTTTCAAACAGTGCTGTGACATTGTCTGTGACCGCATTCTGAAGATCGCCCCAAAACCGCGTATTGTCGTTATCTTTATTGGATTTCTGCAGGTTTTCCGCACGCAACTGATAATAACTGACGTCATGCTGTTGCACCTGACGACGATAGATTTCGCGCAGTTCGCCATAGGTTTCATAGCCCAGCAACTTAGCCAGTCGGGAAAAATTTGGCAGGGAAACGCCGGCATTTGATGCAACCTGACGCATGGAAAGGGTTGCAATATCGCCGGGATGTTCCATGAGATAGGTGGCAACCACACGAAGCGCGCGCGGCAGATCAGGGAACATATCCCTGAGTTGCTCATTCATCTTCAGATAGTCGCCCATGTTCTTTCATCCCCCCAGACTTGTCAGTCAGATTATCGAAAAATTAGCGTTTGTGCAATAAACGCCGGGAAATTTCTCATTTGCTATAAGTGCCCCGATCCCACGTCCGTCCCTATCGTCAATCCGGGACGTCCATGATATGAAATCCTATGACCTCAAACAGTTTCATACCCAAAGGGGCCGCCAGTTTTCGCATTGATTACGACGGGCCGGTAACGGATATCCACTTTCTGCTTTTGCCAAAGATGACCATGCTGGCGTTCAGCGCCGCGGTCGAACCTTTGCGCCTTGCCAATCAGGTCACCGGGCGGGAGTTGTATCGCTGGTTTCTGATGACGGAAGACGGGGAACCTGTGCGGTGTTCTAACGGCATTATGCTGATGCCGGATTCTGGGCTTGAAACATTGCCATCCTCCGCCCTGGCTTTTGTTTGTGCGGGCACGGAACCTGCGGACAGCTTTTCTAACAAAGTCCTGGCCTGGCTGCGCAAACACAATGCGTTTGGCGTGACAATCGGATCTGTCTGCACGGGTGCTTTTGCCCTGGCCCGCGCCGGGATCATCCGCAAACAGAAATTCACGCTGCATTGGGAAAATCAGCCCGCTTTCTGTGAAATATTCCCGGATCTTGTGCCGACCGCAAACCTTTATGAAGTTGACCGGGGACTGATGACATGCGGTGGGGGCCATGCGGCGACTGATATGATGCTAGAAATGATCGAACGGGATCACGGGCAGGATCTGGCGGTGATCGTGTCTGACATGTGCATTCATTCCCGTTCCGGCAGTCGTCAGGGTGTTCAGAAATCTGCCTATGCCGTAGCGCTTGGCAGCCGGAACCCGCATCTGATTCAGGCTATGCAGTTTATGCAGGCCACGGTGGAAGAACCGGAAGACATCGCCGGAATTGCCGATCATGTTGGAATTTCCCGGCGACAGCTGGAACGCCTGTTTAAGTCCTATGTCGGCACATCGCCGGTGCAATATTACATTGATCTGCGTGTCGCCCGCGCCCATGCGCTGCTGAACGAAACCAGCCTGTCGGTCACTGAGATTGCGGCAGCCACAGGGTTCAACAGCGCGACACAACTGGCCCTGCGGTTTCGCAAAAGATACGGGCAATCCCCCGGTGCGTTTCGCAAAAGCTGGGCTGCGAAGGATCAGGATCCGTCGGAATAAGTACGTTCTGACAGGGGCGCCGTTGCAAGCCGCGCATCCAGCATTTCCGCAAACGCCAGTTCCGCCCGGTTCAGGCGCGCGGATTTGTGGCGCAGCACATGCACATCAATTTCCAGCGCATTGCCATAGGGCGGCAGACGCCAAAGCTCGCCCCGTTCCACAAATCTCTGCGCCACATGCACTGGCAGCGGGCCGAATCCCAGGCCGGCGATGATCATCCGCAAGGCTTCGCCCAGATGTGAGGTATATCCGATCACCCGGTCATCCAGCCGGTGTTGCGCCCGCAAAAGTGCAATCGGGCGCAACGCATCCCAAAGCTGATCGGTGCGGAAGGAGATCGAAGAATGGCCTGCCAGATCTTCCATGCGCAGATATTCGCACCCGAACAGTGGATGGCTTGGGCCGCAGTAAAATCCGAAATATGACCGGTATAATGTCTGATACATCAGTGAAGGGTGCTGTTCATGTACCAGGCAAATCCCAAGGCTTGCGGATTTTTCAAGCACCGCCTGTTGCACAGATTTGCTGGACATGACTTCCAGATCAAAGCTGACCTCGGGATGCGCCGCGTGAAAATCAGACAAAAGCTGATCGAAAAACGGGCTTTCCACCCGGCTGAGAAACGCCAGTCGTACCTTGCCCGTCACCACATCTTCGGCGCCCTGTGTCGCCTGAATGGTGCGGGAAAGAGAGCCAAAAATATCCAGACATTCCTGATACAACATCTCCCCCGCAGGGGTGACGCGGAAATGCGAGGGACCGCGATCAATCAGAGGCGTTTCAAGCCGCGCCTCAAGCCGTTTCAGCGCCTGGCTGACAGAAGGTTGCTGCAACAGCATGCGGCGCGCAGCCAGGGTTATGCTGCCTTCCTGCACGATAAACATGAAGGTGCGCAGAAGGTTCCAGTCCAGCTCGCGGATCAGTTTATCGGGGTCAGTCGGCTCAGACATCGATTTCACCTATGTCATTCATTGACCATATCTATTTGCGCTATGATGAAAACAAAAGCAACCTGCTGAAAACATCACATGAGTCCCCGACAATTCCCGGCGGACATTGCAGAGAGAACGGCAGTGAAGAAATCAAACCTGTTTTATCAATCCCGCGCCCGCCGCCCCGAAGTGGAACGTGCGGAAGGCATCTATATCCACGGGAAAAACGGCGAACGTTATATTGACGGTTCTTCCGGTGCGATGGTGTCTAACATTGGCCATTCCAACCCGAATGTGTTGAAAGCAATGAAAGCCCAGATGGACAGCGCGACATTCGCCTATCGTCTACATTTCGAAAACGCCCCTGCGGAAAACCTGGCGACAGAAATTGCCAACCGGATGCCCGAAGGGCTGAACAAAGTGTTCTTTGTCTCTGGCGGATCTGAAGCGGTTGAAAGCTGCGTGAAATTCGCGCGCCAATGGGCCGTGGCCGCCGGGCAGGACAAACGCTGGAAGGTGATTTCACGTTTTCCGTCTTATCACGGTTCCACCCTGGGTGCGCTGGCGCTGACAGGTTATGGCCCGCTGAAAGATGCTTTTGCGCCTCTGTTCAAAGACATGCCCAAGATCCCTGCGCCGACCTGTTATCAGGATCAGGACAATCTGAGTGATGAGCAGCGCGGGTTGAAATATGCGGAAATGCTGCGCGATGAGATCATTGCGCAGGGGCCGGAAACTGTGCTGGCTTTTGCGATGGAACCTGTCGGCGGTGCATCCACCGGGGCGCTTGTGGCACCGGACAGCTATTACACCCGCATCCGCGAAATCTGCGACGAATTCGGCGTGCTTCTGATCATGGATGAAGTCATGTCCGGCGTTGGTCGTACCGGCACATTCATGGCGTCTGAACACTGGAACGTGCGGCCCGATCTTGTGGCTGTGTCCAAAGGCTTTGCCGCAGGTTATGCGCCGCTTGGCGCAATGATTGCGGATGAGGGCATGGTTGAAACTGTGCTGGATGCAGGTGGTTTTTCCCATGGGCACACTTATGCGGGTAATCCTCTGGCCTGTTCTGCCGGGCTGGCGGTTCTGGCGGAAATTGACCGTCTGGATCTGATGGCAAATACCCGCGCGATGGGCGACCATCTGATGAACGGCCTGACGGATCTGATGGATCGCTATTCTTTCATTGGGGATGTGCGCGGTAAAGGTCTGCTGACTGCGTTTGAAATGGTGTCGGATCGCGAAACCATGGCCCCGCTGCCAAAAGATCTGTACGCCTATGATCGCTTTGTTGATATCTGTTATGAACGCAACTTGATCACCTATTCCCGCCGCACCCGTGGGGGCATTGACGGCGATCACTTCCTGATTTGCCCTCCGATGATCGTGACCGAAAAGCAGGTCAGCGACATCCTGAATATTCTTGATGACAGCCTGGGTGTGTTCGCCCGGGAAAGCGGGCTGGAGGCCTGATTATGCCACGTAAAATTATCCTCACCTGTGCGGTGACCGGTTCCATCCACACCCCAAGCATGAGCCCCTATCTGCCCGTCACCCCTGATGAAATCGCCACATCCGCGATTGAGGCTGCAGAGGCCGGTGCATCTGTTTTGCACCTGCACGCGCGTGATCCGGAAAACGGCAAACCAAGCTCTGATATTGAGGTCTTCCGTCAGTTCCTGCCGCGTATCAAAGATGCGACCGATGCGGTGATCAACCTGACGACCGGGGGCAGTTCGCAGATGACCGTGGAACAGCGTCTGTCCGCGCCTGCGGAACTTGCGCCGGAAATGTGTTCGCTGAACATGGGATCGATTAACTTTGGCCTGTTCCCGATGAAAGACCGTTACACCGACTGGAAACACGACTGGGAAGAACCCTTCCTGGAAAACACCCGTGACGTGGTTTTCAAGAATACGTTTCAGGATATCGAAGCGGTGTTCAGCATGCTGGGTGATGCCGGCGGCGCGAAGTTTGAATTCGAATGTTATGACGTTGGCCACATTCAGTCTGTCGCCTTCTATCTGAAACAGAACCGCATCAAAGCGCCTGTGTTCCTGCAGTTTGTTATGGGCGTTCTGGGGGGCATTGATACCAGCCCGCAAAGCCTGATGATGATGAAGGAAACTGCGGATCGTCTGCTGGGCGATCAGTATGAATTCTCAGTCCTCGCGGCGGGGCGTCAACAGATGACCCTGGGGACTATGGCTGTGATCCTGGGCGGCAACGTACGCGTGGGACTGGAAGACAGCCTGATGATCGGGCGTGGTGAACTGGCCGTCAGCAATGCGCAGCAGGTGACCAAAATCCGTACCGTGCTGGAAGAACTTGGCTATGAAATCGCAACGCCGGATGAGGCACGTGAAATGCTGCAGCTGAAGGGCGCAGATAAGGTGGGGTTTTAAGCGATGAAAGTTTTTGCTGATCAGGCACATCAGGCCCTGCACGATCCCAGCGGCTATCTGGTGGATGGCGTTATGCAGCCCAACCCGGAACAGCCGGAACGCATGGAACGCCTGCTGGCGGGTGTTGCCGCCGGTGGGCATGAGGTGATCGCGCCCGCTGATCACGGGCTTGCGCCCCTGGCTGCGGTGCACTCGCCTGCCTATATTAAGTTCCTGTCCACCATCCACAAACGCTGGTCGCGCAATCCCGCAACCGCGCCAGAGATTTTCCCCAACATCCACCCGGATCGCCGCACCGCAAGCTATCCGACATCTGCGATTGCCCAGACGGGTTTTCACGTGGCGGATATGTCTTGCCCGATTGGCGAACACACCTGGGATTCCGCGCGTTGGTCGGCCAATTGCGCGGTCTCTGCCGCGCAGGCGGTTGAGGCCGGTGATCCCATGGCCTACGCCCTGTGTCGTCCGCCAGGCCACCATTGTTTCAGTGATCTGGCTGGCGGGTTCTGTTACCTCAACAACAGCGCCATCGCCGCGCAATACCTGCGCAAAACCCATGATCGTGTGGCCATCATCGACGTCGATCTGCACCACGGCAACGGCACGCAGGGCATCTTTTATGAACGTTCTGACGTTTACACGATGTCCATCCACGCCGATCCGGATCGGTTTTACCCCTTCTTCTGGGGGCATGCGCATGAGGTCGGTGAAGGTGCGGGCCATGGCTACAACCTGAATATCCCCCTGCCCCGTGGCACGGCGGATGATGGGTTTATGAAAGGTCTGGCGGGTGGTCTTGAGGACATCAAGGCATTTGCCCCCGGCGCGGTCGTGATTGCCCTTGGGCTTGATGCCTATGAAAACGATCCTTTCGGCGGATTGTCCGTTTCAACGCCTGGTTTTGCTGTGATGGCAAAGATGTTGGCGGATCTGGGCCTGCCAACAGTGATCGTGCAAGAAGGTGGGTATCTGTGTGATGAGTTGGGCGATAACCTGCATTCCTTCCTGACCGGTTTTGAAGAGGCACGCGCATGAGTGACTGGGTCAGATCACCCGTGCGATCCGTTCCTGAGGACTGGATTGATTACAACGGGCACATGAACCTGGCCTATTATGTCATGGCTTTTGATCACGATCTGGATGATCTTCTGGATCGTGAAATCGGCGCTGGGCCAACCTTCAGTAAAAGCCACAATCAGGGGCCATTTGCGCTGCAAAACCATGTGCACTACCTGGATGAGCTTTTGCAGGGCGAAGCGTTTTATTGCAAATTCCTGATGCTTGATGGTGATGCGAAACGTGTGCATATCGCCGGATCTATGCATCGGGCATCCGATGATGCGCCTGTCTGTGTGATGGAACAGGTTCTGATCAACGTAGATCACGAAAGCCGCCGCTCTGCCCCCTATCCGCAGGACATTCAGGACCGGATCAGCGCCATGGTAGCCGCCCATGCTGAAATTGAACGCCCGCCCCAGATCGGGCGGCCCATTGGGTTAAAGCGTACATGAGCGGCTTTACCTTCAACACCACCGCGCAGATTATCTGTCGCCCGGGGGCTGCTGCGGAACTGGCGACGACGATCAGTGGAAAGACCGGCGATAAGATCCTTTTTGTCACCGATAAAGGCATTCGCAATCTGGGCCTGGAACGCGAAGCCGTCACAAGCCTGGAAAACGCTGGGTTGGCTGTCACCATGTTTGACGCGGTTGAGGCCGACCCCAGCCTGGATACAGTTCTGACCGCGACCCGCGCCGCACAGGATTGCAACGCAACAGCTGTGGTTGCCCTTGGCGGGGGATCTTCGCTGGATGTGGCGAAACTGGTCGCGCTTCTGGCTGGCTCTGGTGAAGACATTGACGGCGCCTGGGGCGTTGGCAATGCCAAAGGCCCACGACTGCCGCTGGTTCTGATCCCAACCACCGCCGGCACCGGGTCTGAGGTTACGCCCGTGTCGATCATCACCGTGGGCGAAAATGAAAAACGTGGTGTGTCTTCGCCGGTCATTCTGCCAGATGTTGCGGTTTTGGATGCAAACCTGACCCTCAGCCTGCCGGGCCCTGTCACCGCCGCCACAGGCATTGACGCCATGGTGCACGCGATTGAGGCTTACACATCGGTCAACGTCAACAACAATCCGATGTCACGGATGCTGGCTGTGCAGGCGCTGGAACTGCTGGGCGCGAACATTGAAACCGTCGTCACAGACCCGGCCAACACCGAAGCCCGTAGCAATATGTTGCTGGGATCCTGTCTTGCGGGCATGGCTTTTGCCAATTCCCCGGTCGCCGCTGTGCATGCGCTGGCCTATCCGATTGGTGGCACCTTCCATATTCCGCACGGGTTGTCGAATGCGCTGATTCTGTCCCAGGTCCTGCGTTTTAACGCAGCAGAGGTTGAAAACGGATCTTACCGGCACTATGCCGCCCTTGCGCCGCATCTGTTTCCCGACATCAACACGGACTGCGGTCCGCAGGAAATCTGTACGACTTTCATTGATCGCCTCAGCGCACTTTCTGCAAGGCTGGGCCTGCCGCAACGCCTGCGAGATGTGGGGATTGGTGAAGAAGCCCTGCCCGGCATGGCGCGCGATGCCATGATCCAGACCCGCCTGCTGGTCAACAATCCGCGCGTGCTGGCGGAAAAAGATGCGCTGGCGATTTATACGGAGGCCTGGTGATGTCCCGCCCCACACCTATGTCACGCGGTGACTTCCCGGTACACCGCAGGCTTCAGACCCGCTGGTCCGATAATGATGCCTATGGGCATATGAATAATACGGTGCATTATCAGCTGTTTGACACGGCTATTAATCACTGGCTGATGGAACAAGGCCTGCTGGATTTTCGTCAGGGTGAAATCGTCGGCCTGGTTGTCGAGACCGGGTGCAGCTATTTCGCAGAACTGGCCTTCCCACAGGAAATCACCGCCGGGATCGCCGTTGAAAAGATCGGGAACTCTTCTGTCACCTATCGGATCGCTTTGTTCGGGCAAGGCGAAACGGCCGCTGCACAAGGCAGGTTCACGCATGTTTACGTGGACAGAGTCAGCCGTCGGCCAGTGTCTTTTCCACAGAACTGGCGTGATGCGTTCCTGGAAATTCAGTTATGAAATGTCATCAGAAAAGGAGATACGATACCTGAAACATACGGGAAAATGTCCGGATTAATAATATTCCATCCCGCACTCTGGCCACCCACGCTACTCCAGTATATCAAGAGGGCATGATCAGAGAAACCGGATTAGTTGCAATTCAGTCTGTCACATTTCATGTGACCTGCGGCCCTTTGCGCAAACCTTCCCAAATGCCTGCTGCAACGGCCAGATATTGTGCTGCGGGTCCGGGCGGAATGCCGGAAAATGTTTCAAATGACAAAAAAGCACAAAATAAATTGCGAATGTTAAAACTTTTGCATAATGTGCCTGACTAACAACCGGGACGTCGCCAAAAAAGAAACCACGCCCATATCGAATAAACCAGTCTATAGGGAGAAAACTATGACATTCACTAAACTGACCAAAGGCCTTGCTGCCGGCGCACTTGGCGCACTGATGTCCACAGCGGCAATCGCGGAAGACATCAGCCTGCGTTTCGCAGGTGTGTTCCCGATCGATCACCAGGGCACAAAAATGATGGAACAGGTTGCTGCTGACGTTGCTGCAGCTGGCGTTGGTCTGTCCATCGAAGTTTTCCCTGCGAACCAGCTGGGTTCCGGCGAAGCACTGTTCGAAGAAGTTGGCCGTGGCAACATCGATCTGGCAGCGGCGTTCATCTACGCTGACACCGACTCACGCCTTGAATTCCTGTCTATGCCGTTCCTCGTTGGCGGCTGGGATGACATGGATAACATCATGCGTAACCTGGATTCCGAATATAACACCATTCTGCAGGAAATCGTAGGCGACTACGGCGTGCAGGTTCTGGCACAGAACCCTGAAGGTTTTGTTGGTATCGTGGCAACCCAAGAGCCGACCAACTGGAACACATTCGACGACAAAGGCATGAACATCCGCGTATGGTCATCCAATGTTGTGAAATCCATGGTTGAATCACTGGGTTTCCAGGCGACAACAATGGCTTGGGGCGACATCTTCCCAGCGATCCAGTCCGGCATCGTTGACGGTGCGATCTGCTGTACCAAGACTGCGACTTACTCTATCTTCGCACAGTCTGATGTTGGGTCTCACTTCATTGAGTATAACTCAATCTCTGAGCTGACAACATTCTACGCGTCTGAGCGTTCCATGGACAAGCTGAACGACGAGCAGAAAGCTGCTCTGCAGGCTGCTATGACCAAAGCGTCTGACGACTTCTTTGCTTACAACCGTGAAAACGACGCAGTCTTCGGTGAGAAACTGGTTGAAGCTGGCTACACCATCCTGAGCCTGAACGACGAAGAGCAGGCTGCAATGGCTGCACACGTACAGGAAAACATCTGGCCCCTGATGGCTGAGAGCGTTGGCCAGGACGTTATCGACCGCCTGCTGGCTGCAAAAGCAGCTAACTAATCAGATAGATTAGAAGGGCCGGCCAAGCGCCGGCCCTTTTTCTACGTTCTGACACGTAATCAAAGTTAAGAGGGGGGGACATGGCGTATAAAATTACAGATGAACTGCCGGCCTTTATTGGCAAGCCCATGGACTGGGCCTTGGTGGTCATGAAGATCATCGCAACATTTTCAGGCTTTCTGATGGCTTTCACATTTGGGGCGGTTGTTATCATCCGTTACGGATTTGGCGGCGACCTTTTTGCATATGAAGAATGGCTTTTGGGCATCAGCATCGTGGGCTTTTTCGCAGGGGCCGTTCTGGCGTCCGAGCGCAAGTTACACATCAATGCGGATATTCTCGGCATTATCATTCACAACCCGCGCCTGATCTGGTGGCGCAGTCTGGTCATCCTGGTGATCGAACTGGTTGTGATCCTGTTTATTATCTACGCATCCTACCTTGCAATTGAATATGACCTGAGCCGCCCACGCCTGCGTGGCACGCCGGTTCTGCGTATTCCTTTCGTCACATGGCGGATCGCAATCATGGTCGCATTTGGCTTTATGGCGACCTATTCCGCAGCCTATCTTTACGTTCATATCCGCAAGGGCCTTGGCTTGCCCCTGAAAGCCGACACCCTTGAGGAGGCCGCAGAATGATTATTACCGGAAGTCTGATTATCGTCTGTGTGATGCTGCTGCTTGGTGTCAGCGTCTATGTCGCCTTTGGCGCAGTACTGATGTTCATCGCAATGGTCGGGGACCGCGCAATTGACGGTTACCTCGGGACTGGTGAAACGGGCATCCGTTCGCTGGTTCTGCTGGCGATTCCTCTGTTTATGATTGCCGGTGGCATCATGGAAAAAGGCCGGATCGCAGCCCCCCTTGTGGCCATGGCCGAGATGTTTATCGGTCATATCAAAGGTGGTCTGTCCGCGGCGGCTGTTCTGGCTTGTGGCGTGTTCGGATCCATCTCTGGTTCTGCAAACGCGACCCTGACCTGTATCGGTGGCATCATGATGCCGCATCTGAAAAAGGCGAACTATCCTGCGGGTCAATCCGCGGCACTGATCGTATCAGCCAGTCCCCTTGGTCTTTTGATCCCGCCAAGTTCGTCGCACATCCTTTATGGTTGGGTTGCACAGCAACACGTGCTGAAATGCTTCCTGTCGACCGTCTTCCCGGCGATGATCCTGATCACCCTGCTGATCGTCACCAACCGGTTCATGCTGCGTAAATATGACGATATCATTGTCAGTGACAAACCTTCGCCGTTTATGCCCGTTCTTTGGCAACAGTCTAAGCTTGCAAGCCTTGCACTGCTTATGCCTGTGATCATTCTGGGTGGCATCTATGGTGGCGTTATGACGCCAACCGAAGCCGCTGGTATTGCTGTGGTCTATGCGATCCCTGTTGCGATCTATTTCTACAAAGGTCTGACGTGGAAAACCCTGGCCCAAACAATTCAGCGTTCCGGCGTGACAATTGGTGTGGTGATGGTCATGATCTTTATGGTGCTGATCGTTTCAAAAGAATTGACAGCCCAGGGTGCGCCGCAACTGGCAAAAGACATGGTGTATTCTGTATCTGACAACCCGATCGTCATTCTTCTGATGATCAACGTTGTGATGATCCTGATCGGTATGCTGATGGATGACATCTCCGGTCTGCTGCTGGCGACACCAATTCTGCTGCCTATCGCACAAAGCACCGGTATGGACCCGATCCACTTCGCAGCTGTTATCGGCGTGAACCTGGGTATGGCAAACATCACACCACCAACCGCACCTCTGCTCTATCTGGGTGCGCAGGTTTGTGAAACCTCTGTTGCTAAGATGCTCTGGCCAACTCTGGTCTTTATCATCTTCGCATGGCTGCCAACCCTGATGCTGACCACATTCATCCCTGAATTGGCACTCTTCCTGCCAGACCTGCTGCTCAGCAAGTAATCCGGGACAACCCCAAAAGAAAAGGCGCCCTTCCCCGGGCGCCTTTTTTGTTTCTATTTCTGTCCGGATTACCCCAGAACCTCAGCCACTGCATATTTCGCAAGCTTATCCGGGTTCACATCAACGCCAAGGCCCGGGCTGGTCGGCACATGGATTCGGCCGTTTTTAACCGGGAACGGATCGACCAGGATGTCGTCTGAGGCATAGTAAGTCGCCATGTAGAATTCCGCCTGCAGGTGCAGGTCGGGTACTGCGGCCATCAGGTGAGTACCGGCGGCATGGGCCAGACCGGTTTCAAACATGCAGCCGCCATATACCTCAATGCCGGCGGCCCGTGCAATGGCGGCGACTTCCAACGCGCGGCGGATGCCACCCGATTTCATGATCTTCAGTGAGAAAATATCCGCAATGCGGATCTGCGCCCCATACAGCGCGCCTTTGGGGTCAAACACGCTTTCATCGGCCATGATCGGTGTGTCGATCACATGGGTGATATGGGCCAGCGCTTCGCGTTCATGCATTTTCACGGGCTGTTCAATAAATGTCGGGCGGAACTGTTCCAGATCGCGAATACACCGCACCGCATCATAGGCGCGCAGGCCCTGGTTATAATCAATGCGAATGTCGATCGCGTCACCGTAGACTTCACGCAGTTTCGCAGCACGCATGACATCAAAGCTGTGATCCGCAAAGCCGGTCTTAAATTTAAAGATCCGCACCCCGTCTTCCCACATCTTGGCGATGTCTTCCAGATCTGCGTCAAAATCCGGGTTGGCGACGGAAAAGCTCATGCCCATGTCATCGCGCATCCGCCCACCGACCAATTCGCAAACCTGCAACCCGGTGATCTTGCCCGTGATGTCGAGCAAAGCCATTTCAAGCGCAGCTTTGGCTTCTGAATTGGCGATCAGCATCCGGTCGGCCATGGCCATGTGTTTTTCTACCTGCACCGGATCTTCCCCGATCAGATGCGGGCGCAGATGCACATGCAGCGCGGCCGCCGCTCCTTCTGCGGTGCCGGTGAACACAGGCCAGGGCGATGCCTCCCCCCAACCGGTAATTCCGGTATCCGTTGTGATTTCCACAATCACCGAATGGATGCCAGCAACATCGCCGCTGCCGTGGGAATGGACCGCTTTGGCAGGAATAAGGATCCGGTGTACCCGGATGGTTTCGATTTTATGGTCGCTCATGGCGAGGCTCCGCAGAGGTTGTTGACAGAAAGGTAAAAGAAAAGCTCGCACCAATCAGGCGCGGGCTTTGATATCTAACGCGCTGGTCGCATGCTTTCCGGTAACCATGTGGCCAGTTCCGGGAAGCTGATCATGATGAACACCATCACAACCATGATCAGGAACAGTGGGATCGCCGTTTTCGCAATGTAACCCATGTCATGCTTGGTAATGCCCTGCATCACAAACAGGTTGAACCCGATCGGCGGTGTGATCTGGGCCATTTCAACCACGATCACGATGAAAATACCGAACCAGATCAGGTCTATCCCGGCGTTGATCACCATCGGCTGCACAATCGCCATGGTCAAAACCACCGATGAAATACCATCCAGGAACATGCCCAGTAGGATGTAGAAGAACATCAGCGCCATCAGCAGAGAGAACTTCGACAATTGCAGGCCATCAATATATTCCGCCAGGGCGCGCGGCAGCCCGGTGAAGCCCATCGCCAGGGTCAAAGCAATCGCCCCCATCAGGATAAACGCGATCATGGCAGAGGTGCGGGTTGCGCCCAAAAGGCTTTCGATGAACGCTTCTTTGCTCATCGATCCCTGTGCAACCGCCAGCAGGAAAGACCCGATCACACCGATGGATGCTGCTTCGGTTGCTGTGGCCCAACCACCATACATCGACCCGATCACAACCAGGATCAGCAGGATAATCGGGATCAGGAAGCGGCTTTCATACAGCTTGGCGCCAAAGCTCATTTTATCCGCAATTTTTGGCACTTCGGCCGGGCGGAACAAAGACCAGCCCGCGACATACATCATGAACAGACCCGCCAGAACAATGCCCGGAATGATCCCCGCCATGAACAACTTTGAGATACTTTGTTCAACCGCAACACCATAAACAATCAACGTCAGGGACGGCGGGATCATCAGGCCAAGAGTCGCAGCCCCGGTCAGCGTGCCGATGATCATATATTCAGGATATCCGCGTTTGCGCAGCTCAGGGATCGACATTTTGCCAACGGTGGTCAGCGTCGCAGCAGATGACCCGGACACAGCGGCAAAAATCGTACAGCCAACAATATTCACATGCACAAGCCCGCCTGGCAGGCCTTGCATCCAGGGCGCAAGGCCGCGGAACATGTCTTGTGATAATCGACTTCGGAATAGTATTTCGCCCATCCATATGAACAGCGGCAAAGCGGTTAAGGTCCAGCTGGAAGAACCCGTCCAGATCCGCGTCAGCATCGCATCACCCGCCGGGCGTGTGGTGAACATTTCAAGGCCGATATAGGCAACCCCGAACAGTGCCAGACCTACCCAGACACCAGTTCCGAGAAACAGGAACAAGATGAAAAGGAAGATCGAAACAAGATAAAACTCTTCCATGATTTACTCTCCCTGCAGATCGGTCACGTCGTGCCGGATGTTATCTTTGCCGGTAAACAGCGTGCTGATCAGATTATCAAAAGCACAGACCGCCAAAAGCACAGTCCCGATCACCATAGACACCTGCGGTATCCAGATCGGCCATGCGTCCTGACCCTGGCTGATGTCATTGAACTTGTAACTTTCATAAGTCAGCTTGACCGCGTATTTCGCGAAGATATAGGTGAAAAAGCTGGCAACGGCCCAACACCAGATCTCGCCAAATTTGCGGAATTTCCCAAGTGCGCCCAACAGCAGATTCACACGAATGTGGCTGCCGCTGTTCAACGCATAAGGAAGGGCTAAGAATGACGCTGCCGCCATGCAGTACCCTGTAAATTCGGGCGCACCCGTCATAATTTCGCCGATCCAGCGCGCCATCATCTGCATAGAGACAAAGCACAGGATCAGGATCAGGAACACCGCAGCCACATAGCCGGCATAACGATAAAGCGCATCGAGAAGCACGCGCAGAAATCTTAACAAAGTCATTCTAATCCCCCCTTCGATAGAATGCCCGGCGACCAGAGCCGCCGGGTTTGTTTCTGTTCCAGAAGCGGATTATTCAGCTTTGAACGCGTCAACCAGGGCTGCACCCTGATCGCCTGCTGTTTCCAGCCATTCAGCGGTCATGGTCGCGCCGATTTCGCGCAATTCACCAGCCAGGTCGTCGTTCACCGGACCAGTTGTCATACCGTTTGCAGCCAGCTGACCCACAGTGAATTCAGTGTACTGAATGGAACGCCAGTCGCCTGCGTATTCCGCAACGATGGAACAACCATTGATCACGTTTTGTGTGGCTTCATCCAGGCCGTTCCATGCGTCCAGGTTCACCAGCACATAGTTGCGCGGCAGCCAGGCATCTACGGAATAGAAGTGTGACAGGCTTTCCCACACTTTGCGGTCATAACCAGTGGACCCGGAGGACACCATGCCCTGTGCAACACCAGTTGCAAAAGCCTGTGAGATTTCAGCAGCTTCGATCTGTACCGGCAACATGCCAGCCAGTTCCGCCATACGCGCAGATGCGGCGTTATAAGCGCGGAATTTCAGGCCTTCCATGTCCGCAAGTGAATTCACTTCGCGGTCAAAATACAGACCCTGCGCCGGCCATGGCACGGAATACAGCATATGCAGGTTTTGCTCTTCGAGGAGTGCTGTCAAAGGCTCTTTTGCGGCTTCAAACAGTTTCTCAGACGCCTCAAAGGATGTCGCAAGGAATGGCACGGAATCAAAGCCAAACAGGGCGTTTTCATTCTGGTGACCAGACAGCAGGCGTTCACCGATGTTGACCTGACCGGTCTGGATCGCACGTTTGATTTCAGCGCCCGCATACAGCGATCCGCCCGGGTGTGTCTGGATTTCCAGCGCACCACCGGTGCCCGCAGTCACACAGGCCGCAAATTCAGCGCCGGTTGCGGAATGGAAGTTGGTTGCGGAATAGGCCATTGGCATATCCCAGGTTTCAGCCGTTGCGCCGATGGCGGTCAGCGCTGTTGCTGCAAGACCAGCAGCGATGGTTTTGGTTACTTTGGACATTTGTAGTTCTCCCTTTGGTTTTCTTCTGTTTGCCGGTGTTTCCCGGTCATTTCGTGGTCGTTATATCGTTTCAGAATCTTTGCGGGTCATAGACCGACAAATCGATATTCTCGCGTTTCCCGCTGATCATACCGGCGATTATTCTGCCGGTTTTCGGCCCTGCGGTCAGACCGATATGATGGTGGCCAAAGCCCGCAAAGACGCCGGTATTTCCGACTTCGCCAATCAGGGGCAGGCTGTCGCTGGTGGCTGGGCGGTGACCCATCCAGGGAACTTCTTCACTATATTCAAAGTCCGGGAAATATTCCTTCACCTTGCGGCGCAGGAAATCCAGCGGGCTTTGCGAAATCTCATCATTTAATCCGCCAAATTCGACGGTACCCGCACAGCGTAACCCACCATCCATTGGTGTGGCTACAAATTTTCCCATGGTCATCATCAGCGGGATATTTGGCATCTGATTGGGGTCTTTGAACATGATGTGGTAGCCACGTTCGCTTTCCAGCGGCACTTTCAGACCCAGCTTGTCTGTCAGGGCTTTGGACCAGGTGCCAGTGGCCAGAACAACTTTATCGCAGGCAATATCCCCCTGATCCGTCTGCACAGCGCTGACTTTGCCATCTGTCAGGGTAACGTCTTTTACATCCCCCTGCACAAACTTCGCGCCTTCCTGTTCGGCCACCTTCGCAAGTGCAGCCACATAACCGCCAGGATCACGCATGTGCCCGTGATCGCGCATCAGCGCGAGACAGTTCAGGTTCTTCGCCAGCATCGGTTCCATTTCATGCACCGCATCGCCTTCGATAATCTCGGGTTCAAACCCCGCGATTTTGCGCAGCTCCCAAGTGTAGCTGTCCGCCTCAAAGGCCGCACAGTCTTTGTAAACAAAGCTGTAGTCCGACTTATTGACCCAGCTTTCAGCCTCCGTGCCTTTGGTCAGCGCCACATGCTGATCCACCGTGTCATGGGTGATCGGTGTCAGGCCCTGGGCAATGCGGCGGGTGTCTTTGTCATTGGCATGTGACAGATATTTCAAAAGCCAGGGCGTCAGTTTCGGCAGGTAAGACCAGCGCAGGAACAAGGGAAATTCGCGGTCAAACAACAGCTTCGGCGCTTTGGGGATCATGCCCGGATAGGTTACGGGTGCCACGGAGCAGGCCGCCAACACACCGGCATTGCCAAAGGAGGTTGCGCTGCGGTCGCCTGGCTTTGCCCGGTCAATCACAGTCACATCCGCCCCGGCCCGTCGCAGCCAGATCGCAGCAGAAACGCCGACAATGCCCGCGCCAATCACAACAACTGATTGTTGCTCCGTCATTCTATCTATCCCCCCGGGTCAGCCTGCGTTTCGCGTGTGAAAGCTGACAAATTTCACTTCTGAACCCTGAGGTTGCCAATCCCACAGTATCATTTCAAATATTAATTTGTGGCAATGTCATCACTTAATGTTATATATTGTTCCCATGTCACTGCGTTTTCGTCAACTTCAGGCCTTTCATGCCATTGTAGAAACCGGCACCGTCACCGGTGCGGCGGATCAATTGGGCATTTCGCAACCTGGGATCTCAAATCTTCTGGCGCAGCTGGAACGTCACACCCGCCTGAAACTGTTTGAACGCAGCAAAGGAAGGCTGATTCCCACACCAGAAGCGGGCGTTCTGTACCAGGAGATTGATACGGTGGTGCGCGGGTTGGATCACGTGGCGCAGGCGGTGACAGATCTGCAAAACAAACAAGCCGGGCAGTTGCAAGTGGCCTCGCCGCATTCCCTGTCCTTCGGGATGATGCCGAAACTGATCGCCGAATTTTCCGCCAACAAACCCGATATGTCGATTGCCTTCCAGTCCAACTATTCCACCAAAGTCCAGGAATGGGTGCTGGCAGGCCTGTTTGAGGTCGGAATTTGCGAATTGCCGCTGCTTTACGATTCCTTTGAAACCGAAATGTTTCAGTTCGAAACCCTTTGTGCCCTGCCTGAAGGCAGCCCGCTTGCGAAATATGACGTGCTGACGCCAGAGATCCTGGAAGATGAACCCTTCATCGTGATGGGCCCGGAACATATGACCCATCGGCGCACGCGCGAAGCCTTTCACAATGCGGGCAAACGCTGGCGCCCGCGGGTGCATTCGCATCTGTTTAAGAACAATCTGAGTTTTGTCAAAGAAGGTATGGGCGTTACCATCCTTGATCCGTTTGTCGTGAAATTTGACCGCGAAGGCGGCTTTATCACGCGTCCCTTCCGTCCGGCCGTGACGATTGAAATGGCGATCATCACATCAAAAGCCCGACCGCTTTCGGCGATCGGGCGGGATTTTCGTAAGATCCTTTCAGCAGAGCTATCCGCCTATAAAATGTGATCAGCCCATCCAGCGACGCACGGGGGCGGCGGCATCTTCCAGCGGCTGACAGATCACGTCGATCAGGGTTGGTCCGTCGTGGGCGAAGGCTTCTTTCATCACCCCGTCCAGATCTTCCGCTTTCTCAACGCGCCAGGATTTCACACCAAAGGCCTCGGCCACAGCCGCCTGATTGGTGCGGTTGAAGTCCACATTGTAATACCGCTTGTCGCAATCATCACGCTGGCTGGCTTTGATCCAGCCAAAGCTTGCGTTTGAGAACACGATGTAGGTCACAGGCACATTGTGGCGCACGATGGTTTCAAGTTCACCACAGGCAAAGGCGAAAGATCCGTCGCCCATCATGGCGACAACCTTTTTGTCCTGCGCACCAAACCAGGCACCAGCAGCGGCAGACAGGGAATACCCCAGCGCACCATGGGCACGGTTGGTGATATACTGACGACCCGGGAATTTCTGTTCGGAATAGGCGTTGTAGTAGGGGCAGCTTGTGCCGGGGTCAGACACCACAATCCCGTCATCCGGCAGGTTCGCATTCAGCGCCGTGATGATCTGTTCCGGGATAATCATATCGGTTTCGCTGGCTGCAAGCGCGTTGAATTTCGCGAATTTGCGTTCTTTGATGTCCGCGATCTGGGCGGCTGCGCCAAACTGCGGTGCATCGCCGTCGCGTGCGTCCAGATATTCGTTCACCGCTGCCAGGGACAGCTGCAAATCTGCAACCACGCCAACTTCAGTCGGGTAATTCGCGCCAATCACCATTGGGTCATTGTCGAAATGTACGATCCGCTGACCGGGCTTTGGTGCTTCCCAGCGGGATGTCGTGGTAGAACCTGCACGCGCACCCATAAAGATAACAAGATCAGCAGCTTCCATCATTTCCCAGGTCTCATCTGTGCCACCGTTTGAACCAACAACACCCAGAGACTGCGGATGCGCATCCGCCAAAGACCCTTTGCCAGAAATCGAGGTCGCAACCGCAATATCAAGACGCTCTGCCAATTTGGCCAGCTCATCCATTGCGCCTGCAATCACAACGCCGCCACCACAAACAATCAGTGGTTTCTTCGCAGTCAAAAGCGCTTCAACCGCCGCAGCAGCCGCACCTGGTTCAGGCGCCGCACGATACGCCGGATAGGATTGGTGCTTTTCATCGCCCCAGATGTCATCCGTCGGCACATCATCATATTGGATGTCATACGGCAGACCCAGATGTGCAGAACCGGAACGGCCTGTGGTCATGGCGCGGAACGCCTGACGCACCATACGTGGGATGTGGTCTGCGCGCTTGATCACGGTGTTGAACTTGGTCAGCGGTGACATCAGAACTTCCTGGTTCACCTCGGTTAGCGGGTATTTTCCGTAGGACCCCACAGAAATATCGGTGGTGATCGCCAGAACCGCGTAAGAGCTTTCGTTCGCTTCAATCAGGCCAGGCAGAATATAGGTCGCGCCGCCACCGGATGGACCTTCGCACACGCCAACACGCCCGGTTACACGGGAATAAGCATCCGCCATATAGGTCGCAGAGCGTTCGTCGCGGGTCAGAATATGGGTGATGTTGTGATCCAGGTTATGCATCGCGTCATAAAACGGCAGGGTCGTATCGCCGCAAAGACCGAAGATGTGTTTCACCCCATGTGCTTCAAGTGAACGCACCATCGCTTCTGCGCCATTCATCGTGTTCTTCAAGGTATCATCCCCCAACGTTTTTCAACTGTTCTTCCCGGCGTACCGGGGTAAATCCATTTCGTGTGCGGAACTGTATACAATTCTGTGGTCAATTGTGAAGACATATTTTTATTTTCCTTTTCACGCCCGGCCCGGACGTGTAAAAAACCATAAAAACAGGGGACAAAAAGATATGGCAGATAAGGGCAGCAGCGTTGATCGCGTCTATGAAACCCTGCGGGATATGGCGATCAATTTTGATTTCAAGCCGGGCGAACGCCTGAATGAAACCCATCTGACCTCAAAACTGAACGTCAGCCGCACCCCCCTGCGCGAAGCCCTGAACCGCCTGGTGGCCGAAGGCTTTCTGACCCTTGCGAAAGGTCAGGGTTTCTTCTGCCGCGCCCTCAGCCCCGAACAGATTCTTGAACTGTATCAGTTGCGCTGTGCGCTTGAGACAGAAGCCCTGCGCATCGGCATCAGCACCGCCAGTGACGAAAATATCGCGGATTTCTGCGCCTATCTGGGTGAAACCGAAAAAACCTATGGCACCTGCGAAGATCTGTCAGAGCTTCTGAATATGGACGAAGAATTTCACATGCGCATGGCGGGATTGTCTGGCAATGGCGAACTTTGCCGGATGCTGAAAAACGTCAATGAACGCATTCGTTATGTGCGCCTGGTGAACCTGCGCCAGCTGCGGGAAAACGGGCCAGGGGCCGCGGGAGAAAACACCTATCTGTCAGCCCATCGGGTGGTCGCAGATGCAGTCCGCGCACGCGATACAGAAGCCGCTGTTACCGCCCTGCGCGCCCATATTGAACGCCGCCGGGAACAGACGATTGAGCTTGTACGCCTCGCCTATTCCCAGCTGTACGTTCCAGCGATGTAATCAGCTTTTCGCAAACTCTTTGCTGCGTTCCGTTGCTGCGCGCACGGTCTGACGCATCAGAACTGGCAGGCCGTTTTCATCATCCATCAGAACCTGAAGTCCGGCTTCCGTCGTACCGTTGGGTGAGGTCACATTCCGGCGCAATTCCGCAGCGCTTTCCGTGGAACTTTGCGCCAATGCCCCTGCACCTGCCACAGTCGCCACGGCCAGTTTCATCGCCACGTCCGGTTTCAACCCCTGAACTTCACCCGCCGCCGCAAGGCTTTCGATCAGATGAAACACATAGGCAGGGCCGGAACCGGAAACGCCTGTAACAGCGTCCATCTGTGCCTCGGATTCCACTCGCACTGTCTGCCCGACGGCCCGCAACATCTGATCCGCAAGATCCAGATCAGAGGCCTCGCAATGGGCATTCCCCACCAGCGCCGTGATCCCCTGACCAATGGCTGCGGGCGTGTTTGGCATGGAACGCACGACAGGCGTACCCGCACCAAGGATAGCTTCCAGTACCGCCAGCGTGCTGCCCGCCCCAACCGATACAAACAGCGTATCGCCACCGCCAAGCGCTTTCAGATCACCCGCCGCTTCAATCAGCTGCGGCTTCACCGCCAGAACGCAAACCGCCGCGCGTTCAACTGGCGCATTCAGGCGCAGCCCTTTGTCTTCCAGCATCTTCAGCCAGTCCCCCGGATGTGGATCCAGCACGGTCACGGCTTTCGGATCAACACCGGCTTCAAGCCAGCCTTTCAACAGGGCAGATCCCATACGGCCACAGCCCAGCAGAACCAGCCCGCCTTCATTCACCTTTTGCAAACTCATGTACTTATCTCCAGGCCAGACCAGGTTTCGGATCATCCAGCCCCTGTGCAAACCGATCCGGCACAAGGCTTTCGTGGAACCATTTCAGCAGCGTGTAGATGGAATAGACAGGCAGGCCCGTCATCCGCCGCACATCCGCCGCGTATGGCGTCATATTGGTGCATTCCAGAACGATCGCGCCCAGATCAGGGTGGGCTTTCACAAAATCTGTGGCTGCTTTGATCATGTCTTCGCGACAGGCGGCGAAATCAATCTGCGGCGCATCACCAAGGATATCGCGGGTAAAGACATTGCCACCCTCGGTGCCCCAGACCGGCGTATCAAGCGGCACGCCAGCGGCCTCAAGATGGCGGTCTGTCAGGGTTTCTTTTGAGATCGTCAGAATGCCCGCACGTTTGCCCGGCGGCAGGGTGGCCTGCACCATGGGCTGTTGCATCAGGGAAGATGTGGCAACCGGCACGGGCACGGCTTCGGTCAGCTGATCCTGGACAATCGCCAGAAACCCGCAGTTCGTCGTGATCCCGTCACAGCCGCTGGCGACCAGATCTTTCGCCGCTTCAATGAATTTATCCACCAGAAGCCGCGCATCGCCCCGCACCACATTTTCAGGATTCGCGCCGCGCACCACACGATATTGCACCGGGAAGGGCCAGGTCGTGGCATTGCCAATATCGCCAGGAATACGCGGAAACTGTGTTTCCAGCATCAGAATACCCAGATTTGCCCCATAAACCGTCTTGCCGCCATATTCGGTCTGCATCACAACCTCCCCTTTGTTGCCACGAAAATTCCCGGGCATCATACGGTATGAATTATCGTGCGCAAGGCTGTATACAATTTTTCAGGGCTGGCTTTCTCAACCTCGATCTGCCCCTTCCCGTGCAAGCCAGTTGAAAACCAGTCGCGCCCGGTCAGAGGATTGATTGTGTAGCTTGATATAGAAATCCTGGGGTGAAGACATGGTATCAGGCACCAATTCCACCAGTTTGCCACGTTCCACCAGATCGGAAATCAGCCCGCCCCAACCCAGAACTGCACCCATATCATCCTGCGCCGCCTGCAGTGCGATGACGTAATTGTTTACACGGTGGGCCGCGTTCATTTCTGCAGAACACCCAAGCGCTGCCATCCATTCTGTCCAGTCCGTCCAGCCTGTTTCAGGTGCATCCAGATGGATCAGCGGCACCCGCGCCAGATCCTCAACAGATGTAATCTGATGTCGTTCTGCAAAACGCGGGCTGCCAAGGGCGGTGATCCGGTCATGAAACAATGCCTGGCAGGGGCCGGATTCTTGCGTGAGGTCACCGTAATGAATGCTCAGATCCACATCCGAGGCTGCCGTCGCGAAATCATCCACCACCTGAGCCACCTGTATATGCCCGTATTTCTGCCAGAACTGCGCAAGTTTCGGCGTCAGCCAGAAGGAACTGACAGCGGTGGAGGACCGGATCGTTACCGCAGATCGGGCACGCCGCGCACGCAATTGCCCAATCGTTTCACTGATTTCCTCAAACCCTTTCTGAAGCGCCACCAGCAGATAGGCCCCGGTTTCTGTCAGTTCCACCCCTTTGTGGGCGCGATAGAACAACACACAGTTAAGTTCTGCCTCAAGCGCTTTCACCTGATGGCTGACAGCCGCTGGTGTCACGTTCAGCTCCCGTGCGGCGGCTTTAAAACTGACATGACGTGCTGCCGCTTCAAAGCTGGCAAGCGCGTTCAGGGGCGGCAGATCATAAGGGCGTTTGGGCAAGTTGTTCTGATCCCGGGTTTGATTAGGTCCAACCTGAATGAAGTCACAACCACCATCCAGATTAGTTTTTCTAACTCTGGGTGATTTTTTTTGCAATTGCCAGACCACGCCCGCCTGTGGGACGCGGGATTAACTTCACCTGATTTTAAGGCTGTGCGCGGCCAGGCAAAAGGAACCGGAACATGAAATCACATGCAAAAACCGTTGTTGTTGGCGGGGGCTGTGTTGGGGCTTCGATCCTGTATGGGCTGACGCAGCACGGCTGTTCGGATGCGGTGATGCTGGAACGCACCACGCTGACATCCGGTTCTACCTGGCACGCAGCGGGGCTTTTGGTGACTTTCGTGCGCTCGCACAATATTTCCAAAATGACGATGGAAACCATCCGGATTTACGGCGAGGTTGAGGAAAAGCTGGGGGCCTCCGTTGGTCTGCGCAAAGTCGGTCAGCTGCGTGTCGCCAACACAGAAAAACGCTGGGATGAATTCCAGTCTTATATTTCGATTGCCGAGGCCGCGGGCGTGCCCTGCAAACTGGTAACGCCCGAAGAAATCGCCGAAATTTATCCCCTTCTGAACCAAAGCGATGATATCCGCGGCGGCATTCTTCATACCGAAGATGGTTATGTGAACCCTGCTGATATCACCATGGGGCTTGCAAAGCTTGCCCGTGACGCGGGTGCGAAAATCTATCAGAACACCGAAGCCCAGAGCTATGAGAAGCTGGACAACGGCCATTGGAAAGTTGTGACCAATCAGGGTGAAATCACCTGTGAACATCTGGTTTTCGCCACTGGAAACTATGCTCGCGAAAACGCCCGGCGCGTGGGTCTGGATCTGCCCTGTATCCCGATTGTGCACCAGTACTGGACAACAGAAACCGTGCCCCTGCTGAAGGAGCGCAAGGCCGAAGGCCTTCCGGAATTCCCAATTCTGCGCGATGAGGATTACGGTGCTTATCTGCGTGAAGATGTGGGCGGCATTCAGTTCGGCCCTTATGAATTCACCAAAGATTTGAAACTTTTTGCCGAAGATCGCGTACCGCCGGATTTCGGTGCTGACCTGCTGCCGGAAGATTTCGACGCCGTGGAAACCCAGTGGGAACGCGCCATTGAACGGGTGCCAACGCTTGGCGAAGTCGGGATCAAAGCCAACACACGCGGCCCCTTCCAGATGACCCCGGATGAACTGCCGCTGGCCGGTCCCGCGCCCGGGCATGACAACCTGTGGCTTGCCGAAGGCATGCCCGGCGGGATCCTCTGGGGTGGTACGGTCGGGAACCGGCTGGCGAAATGGATTATCAATGGTGATCCCGGCATGGATATGTCCGAACTCGACCCGCGCCGTTTTTCTGATTACGCGTCCAAACGCTGGACGATGGATAAAGTGCGCGAAACCTGGGGCACCCATATGGACGCCCATGTGCCCGGCGAAGATTTCCCCGCTGCCCGCCCAATGAAAACCGTCGGCAGCTATGATCTGTTGACCGCCCAGGGTGCGGTCTGGACCAGCTTCAATGGGTATGAATTCCCGCGCTGGTTCGCGAAAACGTCGGAAGAAGCCATCCCCGAACACAGCTTCCGCCGCACGGACCACATGGAACTTGTGCAGGAAGAAGTCCGTCGCACCCGCGAAGAAGCCGGGTTCATCGAAATGTCGCCCATGACGAAATTCACCGTGCGTGGCCCCGGTGCCGCCGCCTGGCTGGATGGGATCATGGCGAATAAATTGCCGAAAACCGGGCGTATGACACTGACTTTGCTGCTGAATGACAACGGCGGGATGGATGCGGAATATACCGTGGTGCGCTACGGCGAAAATGATTTCTACCTGATCTCAACCCCGAACTGGCGGTCTTATAACTGGGATCAGTTGCAACGGCTTCTGCCACGCGATGGGTCTGTGATCCTTGAGGATATTTCCGAAAACATGGGCGTCATTGCACTTGCCGGCCCAAAAATCCGCGAGATCCTGCAACCGTTGACCGACAATGATCTGTCCAACGCCGCCTTCCCATGGCTGTCCGCCCAGATGGGCGAGGTCGGCTATGCCAAAGGCGTGCATCTGCTGCGCGTCAGCTATACAGGCGAACTTGGCTGGGAAATCCACCACCCTGTCGGTTACAACCGCCATCTGGTTGATCTGCTGCTGAAAGCTGGCGTGAAGCCCTTTGGACTTGAGGCGCTGGAATCCATGCGTCTGGAAAAATCCTACCGCGCGATCAATCGCGAAATCTGCAAGGATCTGACACCTTATGAGGCGGACCTTGGCCGTTTTGTTGCCCTGGAAGGCCGCGATTTCATCGGTAAAGGTGCCCTGATTGCCCAGAAAGAAGCAGGTGATCACCCGGTTCTTGTCACCCTGAAGCTGCCCTTTTGCGATACATCGGTGATGTTTGACGAAGGCGTTTACAGCGACGGGACACTGATCGGTCGTGTGACCTCTGGCGGGTTTTCCTATTACTGCAATCACGACATCGCCATGGCGCTTGTTCCGCAGGATATGACTGCGCCTGGCACGAAAATGCAGGTGCTTGTGCACAATGAAATGCGCGCGGCCGAAGTCATCGACATCTGCGCCCATGATCCTTCCAGCGCCTGTGCGCGCGCGTAACCAGCTGCCTTCAGGAGAAAACCATGTCTGAACCTCGTAAACGCGGTGGCCGCGCCAGCCGGGTCGCTGCCCGCACCAATCCCGCACCGGTATATCTGCCAACCCTGAATCGTGCCGTTGGTCCGATCGATCTGCTTGGCCCCGAAGGTGTGGAAAAAATCCACAACGCTGCCATGACGATCCTGGAAACCACAGGCATCGAATTCCGCGACCCAATAGCTCTGGCCGACTGGAAACGCGCCGGGGCCGACGTGCAGGGCGAACGGGTGCGCATTGGCCGCGATATGCTGATGGATCTGATTTCCACCGTGCCGGAAAGCTACACATTGCACGCCCGCAATGGTGATCGCACGGTGGACGTCGGCGGCAAGAAGTCGATCTTCGCCAATGCTTACGGCGCGCCCTTTGTTTATGATCTGGACGGCACCCGCCGCCCGTCACAACTGGCGGATGCCCATAATTTCTTCAAACTTGGGCAGATGAGCCAGGCCATGCATGTGCCCGGCATCCTGCCTGTTGAACCCCAGGATGTTCCCGTACCGGAACGTCACCTGGAACTGGTCCACGCCGCGCTGACCCTGACAGACAAACCAATAAAAGGGTCCGTTCTGTCCGAAACCGCCGCGCGGGATACCGTGAAGATGGCACAGATCGTTTTTGGTGAGGATTTCGTTGATCAGAACGTCGTTCTGACGTCCCTTCTCAACTGCAACACCCCGCTGGTCTGGGATGAAACCATGCTGGAAAGTTTGCGTGTCTATGCAGCCGCAAACCAGCCCTGCCTTTTGTCGCCCTTCGTTCTAGCGGGTGCCAGCACACCCGCTTCACCGCAAGGTGGCGTTGCGCTTCTGATCGCGGAAAGCCTGGCTGGCATGGCATACAGCCAGATCATCCGCAAAGGCTGTCCGATGGTTCTGGGTGTGGCGATCATGGGTGTTTCTATGAAAACCGGTGCGCCGATGATGGGGTCGCCGGAACCCGGCCTCATGAACCTGCTCGTGGGTCAAATGGCGCGATTTTACCGCGTGCCATGGCGTAGCTGCACCATGTGGACGGGTTCCAAATCCCCCGATCTTCAAGCCGGATATGACACCGCCAACACCATGTGGCCCGTGCTGCTGGGGGGCTGTAATTACATCGTGCATTCCGCCGGTTTCCTCGAAGGCGCGCTTGGCGTCAGCTATTCCAAATGGGTGCAGGATTCCCAACAACTGGAGAACTTCCATCGCTTCTTCACGGGCCTTCAGGAAGAAAACCTGGATGCGCTTCTGGGGGATATCGCAGAGGTCGGTCCCGGCGGCCACTTCCTTGGTACCGACCACACCCGCGAACATCCGCTGCATATGAACATGCTGCAAAACAACGACAGTTTTGAGCAATGGGAAGCCGAAGGCGCCAAAACCGCCGAGGTCGTGGGCAATATCGAGGCAAAACGTATCCTTGATAATTACATCCAGCCCCCAATGCCCGTTGACCAGCGCGGCGCTTTGGATGAATTTGTCGCCAAGAAACGGGCTGAATACAGCACGTAAAACCCAAAGGTGTCAGAATGGGCGATCAGGCCACAGAAAATCTTTCCCTGGATCAGGTGCGCGACCTTGCGAATGAAACCTTCCGCGCCTGCGGTGTCAGTGACGAAGCACGTATGGTTCTTGCCGCCATCGTCACCCGGTCTGAACGCGACGGCCCCCGCAGCCATGGTTTGCGGATGCTGCCGGTTTATGCGCAAAGCTTTACCTCTGGCTATGCCAACCCTGATGCAAAACCTGTGGTCACCCGTACAGCGGCTGGGGCTTTGCAGGGGGACGCGGACAATGGGTATTACCAGCACGCCGCCAGTCTTGCCCATGATCAGCTGATTGAAATGGCGCGGACAAATGGTATCGCCGCCTTTTCCTGCAAAAACTGTCACCACCTGGCCGGGCTTCGCTTTGATGTGGAACCCCTGGCCGAAGCCGGTCTTGTAGCTATTGGCGTGATCAACTCACTGTCCATGGTGGTGCCCCAGGGCGGCACGCGTCCGGTTTTCGGCACAAACCCCATGGCCTTTGCCTGCCCGCGTGAAGGCCAGGCACCAATCGTCTGGGATCAGGCATCTTCCATGGTCGCGCTGATGGATATCCGCATGGCCGCCGCCGAAGGTCATCACCTGCCCTACCCCGCAGGACTTGCCCCCGATGGCAGCAAAACCACCGATCCCGACGCAATCCTTGATACCCGCAGCCTGCTGCCTTTCGGCGAACATAAGGGCGCGGCGATTGCTTTCCTTGTTGAAGTCCTGGGGGCGGCGCTGGCGGGTGGCACGCTTTCCGTTGATAACCAGGATCGCGAAGCCCATGGCGCGCTGAACATCAAAGGCGGTTCCACCGTAATCGCGATTGATCCCAACCGCTTCGGCAACCCGATGTTCAATGAATACATCAACCGCATCAGTGCCGAGATTATCGACAATGGTGACGCACGCATTCCCGGCGATGGCCGCCTGAAAATGCGCGCGCGCGCGATGCAGGACGGGGTGAATGCCGCAACAGACGTGCTGGATCAGATCCGCGACGTGATAAAGACCGCAGGATCATAGAACCTGCGGTCTCACTCGTGACGGAACTGACTGGTGGCTGCCGGAGTATGGGATGGAGCAGCCACCAGGAGATATAATAAATTTGTGCCAAACACTTCGATCTATATATGCGCCCCAACAAGCAGGCAGATGATGAAAAGCACCACGCATGGTGAATTTAAATAGCACCCGGACAGTAAATAATCTGGCCGACGAACCCGGGTGAAGAGGAAGAGATCAACACTTCGGATCTGAGTTAACCATACGTCACCCCAGCACAGACTGAGAGTGAATTACCTGTGAAATTTCTTTTTCACAGGTAATTCCCGCTAAACCGAGTGGACGCACAAAGGCCCGCCAACATGTTGACGGGCCCTTAATATATGGAAATTATTTCATCACCGCGTGACAGGTGACGCCGTGAAATCCCCCATCCGGGCTTTGTGTTGCGCCTGGGTATTTCCATTGTCTTTTTCCGACCTGTAAAGCGCGGCAGTGCTATTGAGCCCATCAGTCAGATCACGCCCCGCCGCCGCATTCAGCACCATCAGCCGCGCCACCGCTGGGGCCGCAGCACTTGTGCCCACAAGCCGCGTGCGCGACCCCGACAGAACACCGGTTGACGGAATGCCGGGACTGGATGGGCTTTGATCAGAACAGGCGACGATCAGGGTTTGCGCACCCACAGGTGCCGGATCCTGTTTCTCCTGCACATGCAGGCGACCACTGCCCGCATAGTCGGCAGGCCGCTTATTATGTTGCACATAGCCACTGACCCGCGTGGTCCGCGAAGAGGACGCCACAGCGTTCATAGACCCAAAACCGGAAATCCCCGGGATCTCATCTTTATACTTCTGGTACGGCGGTTGTGTGATCTCTGAACCCTGTTTGCGCGGTTTGACCAGATAGCTCTGCCGTCCGCGGCTCTGCAACATCGCCGGATCATCATCGCGCTGTACCCAGATCAGCAGGTCATCCCCTTTTGGGATATCCGGCGCATTGCCTTTGCGGCGCAGTTTCACCGTCCAGCGCCCGGCAGGGGCGCTACGGGACTGATCCGCACAATAGGTCGACGGGATCAGAGCCAGCATAAAACGCCAGCGATTGCCCCGGCTGTGATCCGCAGACATCTGCCCGACCACCTCGCCACCCATATGAACGTCCCTAAACTGAACGGAATCACTGCCCCGGATCTTCAGCACAGCCTTCTGATCCAGGCTGTAGCCGGGCGGTGGTTTCAGGGTCAGCCTGTATTTTGCAGGATCAAATCCTTCGGGAAACCAAAGTTCCAGGTAGCTTGACGTATTGTCATCCGGCTGCACCTGCCAGCCGATGTTGTATTTCTTACCGCCAAAATCCGTCTCACTGATCCGCGCGTGCATCTTATCAGTAAAGCCATTGCCCATAGGCATGACAATCGCAGTTTTGGGCTGCACAGCCTGACGTTTTTCAAGCAGATCTTCAATCGCGATTTCCATTGGCGATTGTCCGTCATGACGCCCCGCACCCCAGCCATAAGACAAATTCACAATCAGCGGCAGTTCATCAACGCCAAAGTGATCCGCAATCCGCCGCGCCCGTTCAAAAACGTAATGCAGCGCCGACAGCATATACATTTCCTTACCAAACCCGGATGTATCCCAGGCGATGGTGTTGGGCATCTGCACGGCGATAATCTGAATGTCATCGCCCTGGGAATCTCCGGTGAACAGCGACGTATTCCCCGCCGCAAGCCCCAGAATATGACTGCCATGGGTGCCGTGCCGTTTCAGATGACCGCCAAGCTCGACCATATCTGGATCAACCGCACCGGCCTGCTGGTACAGACGGTTTTCATCAGACGGAGTATCCTGCCGCAGCTGATCAATCGCACCATTGGTATATTCCCGGCCTAAAGGCACCGGCGCACGATCCACAGCAATTCCAGCCTGCAGCCAGCAATGGCTGATCCGCGTTTTGCCGTCACTGCCCAGGAATGCCCGGTTGGCAAAGGGGATGGCATCATCAATCACCGCAACAATTGCACTTGGTTGAACCGCAGGCGGCGCCCAACCGGCGGGATCATCCGCCTTCTGGTAATCCCCGGTCCAGGTATCTACCGGCACCGGAAAGTTCAGGCGATAGCGCAGACCAGCACCGGGGGTGGCGGGTGTTACGGCATCGCGAAAAGCAAAAGGCGTGATTTCTGGCTGCACACTGCCAGGGTTCCAAAGCGGCGGGATCCGCAGATTTGCGTAATTCAGATCGGCAGGGTTGCCCCCCTCTTCCATCAGGGCTGAATAAATTCCCGTGCCCCCCGCCGCAATCGACGGGAAAGCATAAGGCCGCCCATGGGTTTCGGAAAAAACCCAGCGTTCATATGGCCCCTCTGTCGGGCCATGGTCAGATAAAACAGACATGATACACCTCAGACTTTCTGAGTTTCAGCCAGGGCCTTTTCCCAGATCCAGCTGAAGTGATCTGTTGCCGAAACACTAAACGTCGCGCCTTGTTGCAGACCATGCGCGGCCGCCTGCTGCGTGAACTGATAATCGCTGAAATCATCATTGCCCGGGGTGTATTGTAGTGCCTGTACCGCGCTTGCACCGGCCTGACCGCAAAGCTGCAGCACAACCTGCCCCAAAGCTGTGCCAAGCGCAGCCCCGGCCCAGCTGTCGATCGGGAAATGCACACCGGCGACTGTGCGATTCACCGCAATCCGTTCCGCCAGGCCGCGCAGCATCTTCATGCGATCGGCCTGGTCCTTAAAACTGCCCCAGCTGCCGGTCAGCCCTTCCATCACGGTCATCACGGCATAGGCTTCAGTCGCATGGGCGGATGGGAAACTGCCGTGGCCTGGCGTCGGGATCATCGGCTGAATGCGCCCGTCAAGCTGGTCCGGGCGGCGGATTGCCAACGCATGTTTCGCAATCATCGCCATATGCGCAGCCATCACCTGGGTGACTGTGATCAGTTCAAAGGTCTTTGCATGTTGCCCCGCGTGCAGCCCCAGAATCATGGCGAAATATTCGGTTGGAAAGCCCAGTTGCGAGATAATCTCAGCCGTGCGATCTGCCCGCAGATCCGCGTAATTCTGCACAAGCACGCATTGATCTGCCAGAAGCGCATCTGATGGCCGATCCAGCGTCACCAGATCATTCCCGGCAAAAGACAACGTTATCGCAGGTGCAGTGTCCGACCCGGCAGAATAGCCGACCTGGGACAGAAATTCGCTGAGATAAAGAGACCCGCGCACCCAGGCAGCCCAGCGATCATTATTCACTGTCTGATTATAATCCAGCGCATCCCCTGCTGGCACAACGCCATTTCCAACGCGATGCAGAAGGCTTTCCGCAGTGCCTTGCAGACCGCCAGTGTCGCCAGCCCCCAGGAAACCACCCAGGCCGGTCATTCCACCGATGCCCCCTATTCCACCGATACCTCCGATGCCACCAATGCCGCCGATTCCGCCAATACCACCTGACTGTGCCATAATCTTTTCCCCTATAGTTAGATTGTTGTTTTAAGAAATGCCGGAAGCAGACATGGCCGTCAGCGCACGCCGCCCCAATTTGTGTTGAGACACCGGATGGTTGCTCCGGTATTTTGATAAACCATATCCTGGCCAATAGCGCAGAAGCTCCTGCGCGGCGGCCTTTGCTTCTTCCGGGCGATCCAGAAAATGCAACGCGGTAATGCGCGCTCGATGCGTCGACAGATGTCGGTTGTTCACAGCCAGCGACTGTTCCGCATGTTTCAGAGCCTCTTCAAACTGATCCGCCGCAATATAGGCGGTGCTGGCCAGGCTGTCGTAATAATAAAGAAACGGATCAATCGGGGACAGGCGGCGGGCCTGTTCATTTGAACGCACCGCTTCTTCACCATCATCCGCAAAAGCTTTCAGCGACCCCCGCAAAAGCCAGGCCAGGCTTTCATTCGGATTGATATCGAGCGCCGCATCAAACCGCTTTTCTGCGGTCTCAAAGTCATTCAGCAGGTTGTTATTGGCAAAGCCATCAATGGTCAGGCCAAGGCTTGCTTCCGGGTCTGTATCCAGTGCCCGCGCCGTGCAATCAACTGCTCGCTGGGTGTCATGGGCCAGATCAATGGAATAGCCTTTCATCACATTGAGAACATACCATTTCCCCAGCCAGGCATGGGCATCTGCGGAATGGGACAGGCGTTCGCTGGCCTCCAGCAGATATTCCCGCGACTTCAGGAAATCACGCATAGTTGCCCGGTGCATCATCGATACCCCGGCAACAATCAGATTGTGATCAGAAATCTCATCAATGCGCTGACTGCGCACAGTTTCAATCGCTGAATCCGCGATAGAGCGGGCAACGCCCCTGGCAATTTTATCAATCTCAAGCGCGGTTTCCGTCAGATCGGCAAAACTGCGGGCCTCAAAACTGCGGCTCCAGATGATCTGGCCGCTGGCCGCTTCGATGAAATCCACATCACAGATAAATCCCTGACGCGAGGGACGCAGAAAACCGGTGGTCAGATAATCCACCCCCAGAGTTTCGCTTAACGTGGTGATTGGCGTTCCGGCCGCCCCGGCAGCACGACCCGACAGATGTGAAATCACATTGATAAAGCGCGACCGCGACAGGATGCGGCAGCAATGTTCACTGATCCAGTCCCCCAGCGCCGCAAGCCCAGGATCATTGCCCATCTGACGCAGAGGCAGCATGGTCACACAGGGGCGCGGGCGGCGCAGGCTGGACACAGGTGCATGGCGATACAGCGCAAAGATCTGATCCGGGTTCGTGCGAATGCTGTCGACCCATTCCTGAAATGGGGCTTCCCGCACGTTCAGATCTTCCAGAAACAGCCCTTGCCCCGGATCCCCGGTGAACCGCACCTGAGCCAGATCAAGCTCAATGTCGGTATTTGTGGTGCGAAACAGCGTATCAAAATGATCACCAAATAGTTTGCGCAGATCAGACAGAGCCCGGCGCAGGTTCTGATGGCCGCTGTCATAGCCCGCATACCCCCACAATGTATTCTGAAGATAGGTCCGCGTCCGCCGCCCCAAGGGCGCCGTCGCAAGGATCGCAATCAACGCCCTGTGTTTCGCCCCACGAATTTCACGCGGCGGACGGTCCTGCAAACACACAGCGCATGTGCCAAAAAGAGAAACCTCCAGGCAAACACCCATTTATTTTACTCCCCAGTCAATAAATCTTAGCACCAGAAATTTGCTCATACCAAGTACTTCACAGTATTTTCACAGCCCCGGAACCGGGTATCAGGTGTAATTTTGTTCCACCCGAAGCTGAGGTGGAGACATTATGCCACAACAAGAACCCGTCAGAGATTTAGTGGATTTTTTTGATCACTGGCAATCCGAACGTAATAGAATCGTGCGGTTGATTGATAAGCCCGTCATCACCACGAATGAAAAGAAGACACTTGAGCTGATGCTTTTCGTCCTGGATCGTGTGGGGCCCGATGACCTGAAATCTGAACCGAACTGATATAGTTTCATCTATGTATTTAAGTCGCCCGGTCATCCGTGGCGGCTTTTTTTGTACGGTTCAGAAAAATATTGGATTTTGGATCCAATTACTGTAATCAGAATTTACAACTGATTTCCCCGGGATGAATCACCCGGAAGATGGATGAACCGCAACTGCCCCGCAGATGCGCCAACTGACACGTAACAAGGGAAGATCCCATGTCTGAAAATGTTTTCCAGGGCACCATGCCCGCCCTCATGACCCCCTGCAAAGCTGATCGCACGCCAGACTACGATGCGCTGGTGAAAAAGGGCCACGAAATGATCAAGGCTGGCATGTCCGCGGTGGTTTACTGTGGTTCCATGGGGGACTGGCCGCTGCTGTCTGACGCAGAGCGCATGACCGGCGTTGAACGCCTGGTTGACGCAGGTATCCCTGTCGTTGTTGGCACCGGCGCAATCAATTCAAAATCCGCTGTGGCCCACGCCGCCCACGCCCAGAAAGTTGGCGCTGTTGGTCTGATGGTCATCCCGCGCGTTCTGTCCCGTGGGTCATCCCCGGCGGCACAAAAGAACCACTTCAAAGCGATCCTTGAAGCCGCGCCAGATGTGCCTGCAATCATTTACAACAGCCCGGTCTATGGTTTCGCGACCAAAGCAGATCTGTTCTTCGCCCTGCGTGCGGAACATAAGAACCTGATCGGGTTTAAGGAATTCGGCGGCAAAGATGACCTGCGTTACGCCGCTGAACATATCACAAGCCAGGACGATGACGTCACCCTGATGGTTGGCGTTGATACCGAAGTGTACCACGGTTTCGTCAACTGCGGCGCGACAGGTTCCATCACAGGCATCGGCACCGCCCTGCCAAAAGAAGCCCTGCTGCTGGCAGCCCTGTCCAAGAAAGCCGCTGAAGGCAACGCAGAAGCCCGCCGCCGTGCGCTGGAACTGGAAGAAGCTTTCGGCGTTATCGCCAGCTTTGACGAAGGCACAGATCTGGTTCTGTATTACAAGCACCTGCTGGTTCTGAATGGCGAAGACGAATACCGCCTGCATTTCTACGAAACTGACGAATTGTCCGACGCGCAGCGTAACTATTGTGAAACGCAATACGCGCTGTTCAACTCCTGGTTCGCAGATTGGTCAAAGCAGGGCGGGATCATCGCTGAATGCATGTAATCGACAGCCACACCGGCGGGATGCCCACCAGGGTTATCCCGCAAGGCGGCCCGGATCTTGGGTCCGGATCGCTTGACGTGCGCGCGCGGCGTCTCGCAAAGGATCACGAAGCGTTCTACAAATCGGTCATGCTGGAACCTCGCGGGCAACCCGGAATGGTTGGTGCTCTGCTGGTTAAATCTGTGGACCCGGATTGCGTCACCGGTGTGATTTACTTCGATGCGGAAGCCGTGCTTGGCATGTGTGGCCATGGCACCATTGGCCTTGCCGTGACCCTGCATCACATGGGGCGCATTGGCATTGGCACGCATAAGTTTGAAACACCCGCTGGCGTCGTCACTGTCGAATTGCATGATGCGAACACCGTTTCCGTCACCAATATTGAAAGCTGCCTGATCCAGGCTGGCGCTGAAATCACCCTACCCTCCGGCCCGGTTTCAGGGCCCGTATCTGGGGACGTCGCCTATGGCGGCAACTGGTTCTTTATTGTAGATCCCAGCCCCCTGCCCGTCACCACGACGAACATCCCTGCCCTGACAGAACTTGCAGTTTCCATACGCGAGGTCTGCAATGCAAATGGCATCGGCGGGCCGGAGGGACAGCCGATTGATCACGTCATTCTACGCGGTCCCACCCCGGACACAGGCGCGCACAGTCGTAACTTTGTTCTATGCCCGGATGATGAATATGACCGTTCGCCCTGTGGCACTGGCAGTTCCGCATATATGGCCTGTCTTGCAGCAAGCGAAAGACTTGCGCCAGGGAGCGAAATTGTACTGGAAAGCGTGATCGGAAGTTCCTACCGTGTCTCATACCAGCCGACCCAAAACGGCGTGATCCCGACCCTGACAGGTCAGGCCTGGATCATGAACGAAGGGACGCTGTTCTTTGACACAACTGACCCGTTCAAAGACGGGATTTATCTGTAGGAACATGCAGTGAGCAAGACGGATGAAATCGTAGTGATTGGTGCCGGTGTGATCGGTATCTCAATCGGGCTGGAACTTGTGCGTGCCGGTTTTCCGGTGCGTGTGCTGGACCGTGAAGGTCTGGCGGCGGGGGCGTCCCAGGGCAACGCGGGGGCCTTTGCCTTCACGGATATTGTGCCGCTGGCCACGCCTGGCATCATGCGCAAAGCCCCGAAATGGCTGCTTGATCCACTTGGCCCCCTGTCGATCCCACTGCGCTATGCCCTGAAAATTGCGCCATGGATGCTGCGGTTCTGGCGCGCCAGCTGGAAGGATCGCTATCTCCATTCGGTTAAGGCGCAGACTGCGCTGATGTCTCTGGCAAAAGACGCGCTGGAACGACAGATCGCCAGCACTGACGGCGAAAGCCTGATCCTGCGCCAGGGGCAGATGCAGCTGTATGAGGGCGAAAAGGAATTTCGCGAAAGCCTGCCCCAGTGGGAGCTTCGCCGCAAGCAAGGCATTCGCTATGAACTGTTCGAAACCCCGGAAGACATCGCCAGGATCCAACCCGGCCTTGACCCGCGTTTCACCCATGCGGGCTATACGCCGGACTGGATCAACACCGTTGACCCGAAAACCTGGGTGGAACACCTGGCCAGTCGCTTCACAGCCCTTGGCGGTGTGATCGAGAAATGCGATATTCACAGCCTCAGCCATACCGGAGATGGCGTGCGCCTGACCCACAACGCGGGTGAAATCTTTGCTGCCAAAGCCATTGTCGCTGCCGGGGCCTGGTCCCATCATCTGGCGAAAACCCTTGGGGATAAAATCCCGCTGGAAACGGAACGCGGCTATAACACCACCCTGCCCAAAGGCGCGTTTGATGTGCGCACCCATCTGACCTTCAGCGGGCATGGTTTCGTTGTAACGCCGATCAACGGCGGCGCGCGGGTTGGTGGTGCCGTGGAACTTGGTGGACTAGACCTGCCGCCAAATTACAAACGCGCTGACATCCTGCTGAAGAAAGCCGTAACCTTCCTGCCTGGCCTGAACACAGAAGGCGGCACGCAATGGATGGGCTTCCGCCCGTCCTTGCCAGATACGCTGCCAGTGATCGGCACCGCCCCGCAGGCGCAGCACGTGATTTACGCCTTTGGGCACGGCCATCTGGGCCTGACCCAGGCCGCCGCCACCGCCGAAATCGTCAAGACTATGGTGCAGGGCAAACCCGCCCCCATCGACACAAACCCCTATCGACCCACACGTTTCTGAACGGGAGAGAGACATGCGCAGCAGCAAAACCATCCACGTGATTTCCGCCCATGCCGAAGGCGAAGTTGGCGACGTTATCGTCGGCGGCGTCGCCCCGCCACCGGGTGACACCGTCTGGGATCAGCGAACCTTCATCGCCGAAGACCAGACCCTGCGCAATTTCGTGCTGAATGAACCGCGTGGTGGTGTCTTTCGCCATGTGAACCTTCTGGTGCCGCCGAAAAACCCCGAAGCGGACGCCGCCTGGATCATCATGGAACCGGAAGACACCCCACCCATGTCCGGGTCAAATTCCATGTGTGTGTCGACTGTTCTGTTGGATGGCGGCATTATCCCAATGCAGGAACCCGTCACACATATGACATTGGAAGCGCCCGGCGGCCTTGTTCGTGTGAAAGCAGATTGCAAAGACGGCAAAGCCGAGCGCATCACCGTGCAGAACGTGCCTTCTTTCGCGGATAAACTGGACGCGATGATTGAGGTCGAAGGCGTCGGTTCCCTGCGTGTCGACACAGCCTTTGGTGGCGATAGCTTTGTGATTGTTGATGCGCAGGATCTGGGATTTTCCATCACTCCGGATGAGGCTGGCGACCTTGCCCGTATGGGCGCGCGCATTACCGACGCGACCAATGAACAGCTGGGCTTTAACCACCCTGATGGTGACTGGAACCACATTTCATTCTGTCAGATCGCAGGCCCGCTGACCCGCGAAGGCGATCTTTTGACAGGTAAGAACGTCGTTGCCATTAAACCGGGCAAACTCGATCGGTCCCCCTGTGGCACCGGGGCCTCTGCCCGTATGGCGATGCTGCTGGCGAAAGGTCAGATGGCTGCGACAGATCGTTATTACGCACGTTCCATCATCGACAGTGAATTCCGTTGCCGGATTACGGAACAGTTCGATCTGAACGGGCGCCCGGCAATCACACCTGAAATCTCAGGCCGTGGCTGGATCACCGGCATTCACCAGCACATGCTTGATCCGTCTGACCCATGGCCCGGTGGGTATCGCCTCAGCGACACCTGGGGCGCATAAAGCATATTGGATACAATCATCCTTTACGCCCTGCCCGTATAAATTACCCGTTCAAATTCCCGCTTTCCCTGTTAATATGCAGGGAAAGCGAAAATGTATCCAAAGTGCAGAACCGGGGTTGAATATGGCAGGCAAACGGGCGGTGGCGAAACAAAGCCTGCCGGAAATCATCGCAAATGATCTGCGCGAACGCATTCTTTCCGGTGAGCTTGAGGAAGGCGAAGCGATCCGTCAGGAAGCCCTGGCGGCGGAATATGACGTGTCTCGCATGCCAATCCGCGAAGCCCTGAAACGCCTGTCGGCAGAAGGTCTGGTGGATTGGGCGAACAATCGCGGCGGGTCTGTCACCCGCCATTCCATC
>NZ_PWAA01000006.1 GCF_003031585.1 Thalassobius sp. I31.1 | reverse complement strand
AGACACCCTTGGCTGATGGCTTTGTTGCAAATACGTGCGTTTCGTCCACGAGGATGGTCGCGTTCTTCGCGCCTGTAATCGTATCAGCATCAGCGGCCTTGATGATGATCTCTGACGGGATGTCCTCGTTCAGGTTTTTAATCGTCCGCGTTGAATCCTTCGGCTCTGAGAACAAGCCGGTGATGCGTTCGGTACGCGAGATGATCCCGCAAGCCTGTTTGAAAGCATTGTTCGCCAGCTTAATCGTCGGCGCGATCAGGATGAACTCAGCGGCCGGGCTGAGGTTCAGGATGCAGGCAGTTACAATGATCGCCGCCGCAATCGATGTTTTTCCGTTCTTCTTTGGGATCATCACGAAGAACTCGCGAAGATACCGTTTTTTCAATTCCGGATCGTAACTGCCGAAGATCACACGAACCAGATCAAAGACCCATTCGTCACAGATCTCACCATAGGTCGGATAGTCATCCAGATCCGGAGCCCGAAGAGTTTTGAAAATCTCCAGCGCCTTCTCTGCATAGGCGTCATGAAGAGGCAGCTTCGGGATCGGAGGTTTACCTGACTTGATCAATTCTTCCCAGTTTGGAACTGCCGTGCTCCATTCATCAAACTGGCCAGGGGAAAGATCAGACATTAATGCACCCTCGGATCCAACAGATCATCTGTTTCAAGCACTCGCTTCGCAGCATCGATCTGCTGTTCTTTTTTGCCACGCGGTGCTGGTCGCGCAGGCGCAGATTTCTCTTCAGTGACGCCATTAAATTCCCGCGCCCGGTCCTTGATGGCTTCCGCTGCCAGAATTGAATTCAACTCTCGGATCGCTGTAACGTTTCCTTTGCTCGCCGCCTCATCAAGGCGCAGAAGGTTTTTTGCGCGCTCATCTGCCAGAGCGCGTTGGCGTGCTTCCTTGACCTCTTTTGCCCCCGAGAGAAAATAATGCTTCGTCAAAGTGGGGATCGAGATGCCCAGATCAGCCGCAATATCTTTCTTCTGTCGCCCAGCAATCAGTAACAGCCTGACTTTATTGACATTTTCAGGAGTCACGATGTGCCCGTTTGCACCAGCCTTCCCGTGGTTCTCGGGAATTGGATGGCCAAGCAGGTCAAATTTCGGGTTCACAGAAAAAAATTCTCCCAATGAGGGGAACGCGGGTCCGTGGAAAAAGGGGTTGTGACCTTTTTGCCACCCCCCCCTGCTGTGTCATTTTCGACACAATCAGACCGATGCACGATCAAACCAGACCGCGCCGCTCCATGCTTTGTTTCGTGCTGTCGTGGTATGCTTTCGATACCAACTGAAGGTTGTCTTCATCCCAGAACAGCCCCGGATCACCCCGATGCGGAATGATGTGGTCCAGTATGGGGCTATTGGGCGCGTGCCTCTTTCCGATCAGCAAGACACCCGTTTTCTGGCATTCCCACTTATAACGCTTCAGGAATTTCTGACGTATGCGCTCCCAGCGTGCCAGCTTATACCACCCGCGTGATGGATGCGTTGCATCCCGTTGCCGGGACCGCTCAGCTTCATTGCGAGGCGCTGCCCCCAATCGCGGCGACATTGTGCCGAGCCGGGAACCGACTGATTTAAGACGCGCCATATCTACCTCCCCGCCTGGCTGTCGGGGCAGGTTTTGCATTTCGTCTGATGAAACAGGTCAGCGAGGCCTCTGCTTCGAAACTTCGGCCTCGCTGACCTTCCACCCTGAACCCCCGCTCAGGAACCTAACGCAAAAGCGCCCGCCGGTTTCCCGTGGGCGCATTTCGTGATGATAGAGATATTGCTAGTTCTGGTAGAACGAAGCTGTCAACACCCTTTGTCAGATCCCCTGCATACGGCTCAGAGCCGCACAGAGGGCCGCACGAAGCGTGATTATGTTTTTTCCGCCCGAACACCAGCCATGCAGCTTTAGAACGGCACCAAGCGGCTTTTCTTCGATGCACACCATATCGACAAGCCGTTGCGTTGTGATGATCTTGCGTTCAATCGCGCGCAACTGCACATCCCCGATCACAACGCCCTTAACATGAGCAGCCCGTCGACGCCGGGTTTCCATTGCAACACCCTCACCAATTGCAGCCTCAAATGCAGACAGCCGCTGCTTATCCCGAATGAAGGCGTCCATGAACTCACCGCCACCCTGCCCGCCAACGTGATCATCGAAGGTCTTTGAACACTTCACACCAGCACCGGCGATCCGTTCATTCAGATCCCGGTAATCCCGCGCGGTGCCGACCTGCAATGCGGTGAACGGCGCTGTCGCCCCTTTACGGCGCGTGGCCTGGGCAGTCATCACATCAAAGATATCGCGGGCGCGACCGGGGCAACCAGCCCGATAAGGCGCATCAACCAATTCAAAGTCTTCATCACCACTGGGCACCACAATGCTTTCCCGGAACGGCACCACTTGCCCACGCGCCGGGGCGACCGGCAATTCACGGCTGCACTCTTTCGGAGCCGTTCCCGTGGCGATCAGGTCCAACCTGCGCCACCTTGCAATCTTTGCCCGGCACTCAGCGCAGCGCTGGCTCTCAGAGAGATTGCTTTCAATTGTTCCACAATTGCAGGCCAGTTTCAGAGCTTTCAGTTTCATCGCTACTCTCTCAATTCAAGATGTTGTTGTTTCGCTGTTCTTAAGAACAATATGTTGAATATGGTGGATTTGATTAGGGCCTGACGGGCTCAATATGAAATTGTTGGGCCTGAAAATGGGAAAACCACCAATCGTGTAAGCCATTGTAAACAAATGGGCGAGAGGGCGGATCTGGGCCTGACGGGCCCGACGGGCCTGAAATGACAGGTAACGCATGGAACGTTTTATTTCCCCCAAACCCCGGTCCTACGCGCGCGCACGTGAAAGGCTGAATATTGGGCCCGTCGGGCCCGTCAGGCCCAAATAGGAAAATAACCAACTGATTTAAAAGGAAATCCCCCGCACCCCGAATTGGCAGTTTCAGGCCCTGACATTTGCGATTGGGCCCGTCGGGCCCTTTCTTCTTCCGAAGGAAGGCAGGGGGGTGCGGGGTGCGGGCGGCGTCGGCGCTGCGATATGCCGCCCGAAACATCACAGCGGATAAGGCCCATCGGGGTCAGACTTGCCGCCAGAAGCTGAGGTGAAGGCGACGGGACGCCCTTGGTTGTTTCTCGGGGCATCATCATATGAGGCCCGGAACTCACTGGTGAACGAGATCCCGCGATAGCCGGTGACCCCACTCTTACCGCGCGTGAAGGGCTTGTTCGTACTCGGATCCCGATAGCGATCCGCTTCACCCTTGAACTTGTTTGAGACAGTTCTCTGCCCCCACATGCCCTCGCCCTTCTGATCCATCCAGAGATTGAAACCATCAATCAGATCACGGGCCGTGAGGAAATCATCAGGATCACCAGACACCACGCAGCACTCCCCCAGGAATGATCCAATGGGGTCGCTGTCTGCCCGGTATTCGTTTGTCGCTTCCAAAACCTGTGCTGGCTCCTGAAGCCCGCCTTCAAGGAAAGCCATAAGCCCCTCGATCAGCCAGTTCAGGATTCCGGCGCGTTCTTCCCAAAGCTTTTCGATCAGCTTTTCGTCGCGCTCTGCTTCCGGGATCTGCACATCAAACGGCACCAGCAGCACACGCCGCCAGATACCATCGTCTGTTCCCCGGATGTCGGGTTTGTGGTTGCCCGAGATTGTCAGCTTGAAATACGGGCGCACCTCGATGAAGTCGGAATGCAGCTGGCGCACCAGAATGGGTTCGCCCCCTGTCATTTCCTTGATCATGCCTTCTTGCAGCCGGTCGCCCTCTTCAGGCTCAGATGCCAGGGCCGTCCGGGCCCCGACAAGCGGCATCAGGTCAGGCGTCGCGTCTGCGCCGCTTTTGTTGTTACGCCCGGTCAGACTCTTGATCTTCACCGTGGTCGCATAATCGCCCAGCAGGCGGTTCATCAGATCGGACAGAACAGACTTACCGTTCGCGCCCTTGCCATATTGAAATACGAATTTCTGCACCGGCATGGCCGTCATGCTCAGGCCCCACCAGCGCTGCAGAAAGGCCCGCATTTCATCATCGGGCTGAACCCGCTTCATAAAGGCATCAAACCGTGGACAAGTCGCATGGGGGTCATATTGCGCAGGAACCAGCTTCGTGATCACCTGCGGCCGGGCACCACCTGGCATTTCTACTTCGCGGGCATGCGGCAAAAGATCGACATCGGCAATCTTTGACATGCCTTCCGCAGGGTTCCCCTCAACCGAGAACCGCAGCAATCCGGTTTCCGTGTTGACCGTCAGCGGATCTGCATCAAGATCTTCCAGTTCACGGCCAAGGCTGGTTGTGGCCTCATTCAGCATTGCATCAATGCGGCCTTTGTTGCCGGTGGACTTGGCAAAGCTGCGGTGATCAGACTTCATGCCGCTCTTGCGGTCTTTCAGCTTTCGGATCCAGATAAGCTTCTGCTTATGATCTTCCATCTCGATCTTCTGATCGGTGGTCAGCTCAGCCTCATCCTGCATGGCCAGCAGTTCATATTGGGCCCGCACTTTTGGTTCTTCGTCGATGGCAGAAAGCTGCCAGTCTTCCAGGACAACATGCGGTATTTCATCGATCAGCCGGTCCTGAATAGATTGGGCATGGCGGCGCACGGCGATATCATCCGGATCCAGCTTCCAGCGCATACCATCCCAGATATGCCAGCCCACGCGGGGAACAACCATGGCCTCATCACCGCAATACAACGCAAAACGCTGTCCATTGCCGGTATCATTCAGTGGCAGCTTGGCCCCATCCATTTCGAGGGTGTAATCGTCACCACGATCAGCATCATCATAATCCGGGGTGTGGGGTGGCGCGCCTGCGCCCTCTCCTGTTTCAACGGGTACTTCCGGGGGCGGTGCCAGACCTTCCACCGGTACAACCTTCTCTGAATTTTCGAAGGCTTCCCTGATCTTCTGCTTGCCTTCCTCAGACATCCTGCGCCTCCTTCACCTGAAGGGCGAGGCTTTTGGTCAGAGCGCTGATCGTGCCGCGCAGACGGCGGGTTTCAAGATCCCGCGTGGGGATACCGTCGAATTCCTCTGTGACGATTTCAAGCGCGGAAACAGTTCCGGCGATATCGTTCAGCTTCAGTTCGAGGGCGGTGTATTCGTCAAAATAGGTAGTATTGGCAGGCATGTTAGGCCTCCTACGGTTCGATTTAACCGACCGCAGAGGTTCCAATCTCTGGCGGCCAGATGACACAGGATTGGAACTACCGCCCGTAGGAACGGCGAGCCTTACGGCTCTCCCATGCATCTGACCATAATTTAAGCCGCGTCGAATTTCGGCGCGGCTAGCAGAGCACCTACGTACGGAGAGGGTTCCAATCCTCACAGCAGATCGTTTCATCTGCTGCAGGTTGACTCTAGACCGACGTGGCGCATTATTCAAGACATTGATTAAGTCAGGATTCCCATTATGAGAAAACTCCCCCTCGCCTTCATCTGCTCTGCAATCTTTACAATCCCGGCCTCTGCTGAGGTCGCAGATTGCTTGCCAATCGACAACGAGCTTGATCGTCTGGCTTGCTATGACATCGAGGCCGGACGCAGCCCCGAGGTCGAAGAAATCGAAGGTTTCGCCAGCAACTGGAAGGTCGACACAGAAACTTCTGCATTTGACGATAGCACAACGGTTTACATGAGCATGAGTTCCAACGAACCCGTTCGTTGTGGCAGGTACGGTACGCCCCAGCCCATCAGCCTCTACATGCGCTGCAAAGAGAACACTACGTCCGTCTTTTTCGGCCACAACTCCTGCCATCTGACTTCTGGGCACGGAGGATATGGTGTTGTCGAGTATCGCATTGATCAAGAGAATGCAAAAGACCGGGAATTCTCTGCCAGCACAGACAACAGCACACTTGGTCTGTGGCGCGGTGGACGATCCACAGCCTTTATTCGTGAGTTCCTGGACAATGATCGCCTTCTTCTGCGCTTCACTCCGTACGGGCAAAGCCCTGTGACCGCCGAATTCGATATCAGCGGCACTGACGAAGCCATTGCCCCCCTTCGCGAAGCATGCGGTTGGTAGAGTCATAGCATCCCCCGCAGATGATCCACGATGCCGGCAAGCACTGTCGCGCGCGCATTTGGGCCACCCTGGCGTTCCCGGGCGCGCGCGTCTTCCAGCTCGGTCGCGATGTCATAGCTATCGACCGCCTCTGACAGATCGAGACGCAGGAACCGCTGGTTCACCGCAACAGCAGGAAGCCACAACGACAGAAGATTGCCCTTGTAGATTTCCGTGTCTTCGCCACATTCACTGTTGAACAGCCCGGCAAGACCGGCGGTAACAGCCTCCCCCTCGCCATTTTCAACCATGCGTCGGATCAGCTTGATGGCATAAATCGTGCCAGGTTTCTTGTGCCGGGTAGATGCATTGGACCGAGCCAGAGTGCAGCCAGAGGCGCTGACAATCTGATCACACGTTACCGCCCATTCTGCTCCCGCCGCCAGCTCTGCCCGGAAAATCGCACAGTTATCAATGGCAATCCGATCACGGTTGATTGCGGCGAAACCAGCGGCCTGCTCAGACAGGGTCATGGCAACGGTCATGGCGGGAATGGACTTCAGGCCGCAAACCTTGGCCGCATGGGCGCGGTGCTGGCCATCCACAACGGAAAACATCCCGCCCTCTGCTGGCGCAACGATAATCGGTTGATATTTCTTCCAATCGAACGTGTCTGCAATGCGCTGGATCGCCCGACGCCCTGGGCCAGAGATCGTGCGTTGATAACGATGGTCAACTTGCAGCTTGCTCACGTCCGCCCAGATCAGCGCTGGCATCGTCTGATCCGCCACCACAGCTGGCTTGAACTTTTCAATCTCGATCGGGGTGAAGCTCATGCGCTCTCTCCTATCAATACGTCATTGAGATCCACGCCGGGACCAGCCTGGACGATTTCTGTCTCCAGACCGGCGCGCACGGCCATTGCCCGGCGCAGGCCGCTCAGCAGTTTCGCGTGGGTCATTTCCGGGGCGCTGTCACCATCCATGATGAAGATCAGTTTCTTCACCCAGGGCGGCGGCACAAATGCATCTGTGTCGGTCATATCGGGCAGGCCAGAGTGCCGCTTGCCCTTCACCTTCTGCATGCGCCCAGACATATTGCCGAGATCCACACCGGCCCAATAGGCAGCATCAGGCAGAGGGTTCGCCACCAGGGCGCTCAGGGTGGTTTCAATCCCCTCGCCCATAACCAACGTGTCAGCATTTTCGGGCGTGAACAGACGGATCGCACCGGCTTTCTTTGAACCGCGTACCAGTTTGGCGGGCATGTCCTCGCCCTTCCAGATGATCTTTGCCTTGCCATGTGGTGGCTTTGTGTCCACCCAGGTTTGATGAACCGCGGTTAATTCGCCACGGGGGCACAGCACGCCTGCAATCATGCAGGGGCCACGATGAACCGTTTCATTCTTGCCATCGATCTTTTTGACGTAGGGATGATCCACAATAAAGCGCAAGGCATCCGGAATGCCTTCGACCAACGCATCCGGCAGAATGCCACGCGCCCGCAGATAGGCTGGAACCACCCCAAGACCGCCCCAGCGGCCCTGCTTCCAGATCCCCAGGGCCGCATCCATTGCCCATTTCCGATAACGAGCCTGCTCCCGCTGTTGTTTGCGCTCTGCCGCTGCAGCCTTTTCCTTCCGGCGCTTCATTTCTTCCGGATCGATCTGCGCAGGCGCATCACCGCAGAGCCACTGCAGGGCCGCTTTGAAGTCAACATTCAGGACGGACATCACCAATGCAATCTGGTCGCCGCCAGTGATCTCACACTTGCGGCACAGGAATGCATTGCTCTGAATGTTGACGCCAAAACGGTCACGCCCACCGCAGCAGGGACATGGGCCGATCAGCTCTTGGCCGGTCGCGCGCAACCCCATAATTCCGAGGCGATCAACGACCTCTTTCATGGGGATGGCTTTGGATTCCATCAAACGGGGATCTTCCTGAAATGCCATCAGTGCCCCCTCGCCCGCAGGTAGCCGCGAAAGCGTTGGCTGGCCGCGACCATAGTGTATTCTTCGACAGTCTTTTTCAGCCCTTCCAGAGCCACCATTCTCGCGCGCCCTTGGGTCGCTAAAACAACAGCCTGCGCCGCAACCCGCAGATCAAGCACCGCCTCAGAACCCTTCGCGCAATCGTTAAGAATATCGCGCAGGTTTTCGATCATCAGCGCGCGGGCATCCTCGTCCCGTGAGGACACCGCGATAAAGATGCAGGTCGAAATCAGCGCCTGTTCGGCTTTTTCAGTCAGGTGCTTCATTTCAGATCCGCCCTGTCCTGCCAGCGGCGCTCTGTTTCGATTTCACCCATGACGGATTCTATCCGTTGCACATCCTCACTGGGAAATTTATCGGCCAGCCGGTTCAATAGAAGCGCACCAGCCACGGCTGGCGCTTCGTCAACCCGCTCCAAAAACTCCAGGGCGATGCCGCGTAGCGCCCCATCATCGCCGCACCAGTCAAGAGTACGCGTAGCGAACCCCAGGCGATCACGTATCGTGACGGCCCCACACTTGGCCTTCATGGCGATGGTCGTGGCGTAAGCGAAATATGCGGCGTGAGGATCAGGCATGCTGCCCCCCACATTCCAGCGTCAGGCGCTGGCAAGCTGCCTGAAAGTATTCTTCTGATAGTTCAATCCCGATCGCTCTGCGTCTGGATTGCGCCGCTGCAATCAATGTCGATGCGGACCCTGCGAACGGATCCAGAACCAGATCACCCGGCTGACTGGAGTTCTCTATATAGTGCCTCAACAGCTCCAACGGCTTTTGCGTCGGGTGGATGGCATTATCCGGGCGAGGACATGGAAAGGATCGCTTTGACCCACCGTTGTTTATGTAACGGGCCTTGCCCTTATAGAGGAACAACACCTGTTCCTTGTTCTTCATGTAGTATGGTGTCCGCGAAGGAGTAATCTTATCCCAGTCAAGTAAGCTGTGATATCTGAAACCCGCCCCGAGAAACGCGTCATGGGCTGCAAAGATGTTCTTGTCGTCAGCCATGACATAGGCATCGGCGCGGGGCTTCAAAGCACGATAGATCGGAGGAGCGAGGTGAGACCAGGCAACTGTCTTCATCAGAAATCCCGAGTTGTCATAGACTTCGGAATCGAATTTTCCAGACATCCCTTTCCCGACATTCTTACCACCAGAGGTCAGCTTATAGGGCGGATCCGTCACCAACAGATCTGCGGCCAACTGAAGTTCCGGAAGCACATCCAGCATATCGCCGTGGATCAGAGTGACATCGCCAACATGGAAAACACCACGCACAGAACGGAAGGACGTGAAATCAAGCATCCTCAAGCCTTCCTCTGCCAGTAGCAACCGGAAACGCATTCACGGGCCTCGCCGCTTTCCGCGAGATCCGCATCCATGATTTTATTCGTCTGCATCGTGATCGATGGGCGTGACACGCCGAAGTGAGCAGCCAGACGAGAAATCGATTGCCCATTGGCGCGCATTCGCACCATATGAAGCAAGCGTTCATCATCTTGTCTGGCAGCAGAAAACTTCATGAAGGCTCACTCGCCTTCTCTTCAGATTTCGTCTGAATGAACGCTTCCGCCGCAAGAACAACCTCTGCGCCAGGGTTATCTGCACCCACAGGAGACATCAGATGGCTCCAATAGTCACGGTTGCGGTTGATCCCCCGGCTCAGCTCTGAACGAGAGATACCGAGGCTGACACGTGATTTTTCAATTGTTTTGATCTTGGCGCGAACCAGAGAGCTTGCAGACATCACATCCTCTTTTTGATACTTAATCGACTTTAAAGTCTATCAACTGTATTTTTGGGTATGTTGTCAATGCGATTTTTAGATCGTATCAAAAATGAAAAGAGAACTTTACTCGAGGGATAAAATGGACTGGCGTGAAAGATTGAAACTTCTGATCCAGAACCGAGGCTATAAAATCACCGAGTTCTCCGAAAAATGCGGATTGAACCGGGACTATGTTTCACGGATTACAAACAACCCCAAAAGCAACCCAAAAATCGACAGCCTTCAGGCTTGCTGCGACGAACTGGGGATTTCCCTTGGCCAACTTTTTACTGGGGATAACCTTTCCGACACACGCGAAGAGGCAATCAGCATTATCTCAAAGATGGGCCAGAAAGAGGTCGCAGCATTAACTAAGACCCTGAAATCTGACGACTGGAAGGATGAGAATTGAGATAGCGCAAAAGCGCATTGACCTCTGCTTCAGTCATACCCTGAATTCGCTTTGAAAGCTCAGCCAAATTATCCGCATGCGCTGAATTTTCGGGCATAAACAAATCTCCTCAATAATCCAATTCTGATCCGCGACCCCATTTGCGCTTGCTCAAATGTATCACATATGATACATGACCGCTCTATAAGTCTAATTTTGATAACTTATAGGTGTATTGATGGTCAACGATATTCTCGCACAGATGCGTAGCGATCTACTTCCCCACTGCCCTCAGGGCTATGCAGCTGGCTTCAACTTTGAAGGTGGCGCACCTGAGTTCATGGATATTACCTTCCCTGAATCCTGGTCGGCAGAGTATCAGCGCGACGGACTAGCAATGATTGATCCCGTTGTAATGTGGGGGATGGAACATCAAGGCCACAAGAACTGGAGCGAACTGCGCCAGCTTGGTTATCCAACCGAGATTTTTTCCAAGGCTTCCAAGTACGGAATGAGAAACGGCACAGTAATCTCTGTCCTTCACCGAAATTGCAGGTCTATAATCGGCATAACCCACAAAGATGAAACAGCCCCCGATGAACTGATCAAATCGACTTATGGCTGGCTCACTCTGATTTCTGAAAGACTGCCCAGCAATGTCACCCTGCCAGGAAAAACCCAGCAGTACCTTCAACTGGCTGCTGATGACCTGAATGAACACGAGATGGCCGATCAGATTGGGATCACCATACAGGCCATCAGAAAGCGTCGAAAAACTGTGTTGAAACAGTACGGAGTGAAGACCGTGCCCGCAGCGCTGAGAATAGCCTTGCAGCGCGGTGATGTTTCGTAGACTTATTGGTCGCTAACTCTTTTGAAAATCGCGCTGTAGATTGTCCTGGATTCTATTCTGGGGCAAGCAATGCAGACACATATCATTCACACTTCAAACCTGAGCGCTGATCAAAACGCCAGCCTTTACTGGCAGCAGCTCGTTTCCCGAAAAGCCGAGTTCCACGACCGGATGGGTTGGGATATCCCCTGCATGGGCGCACCATCTGTTGCGCCGGATGCCGACGAAGGACTTGCGGAAGCTGATATATACGACCGCCTGGACACCTACTATGTGATCGCCAGTGATGGCGACGGGCACTTGAAGGGCAATGCCCGCCTGATCAGAACAACCGCAGCCTTTGCAGCAGGCACTACCGAATGGTCATATATGGTAAGAGACGCAACACGCGGGTTACTGCCCGGGATGCCTGAAAACCTCTCTCATTACACACCTGTGTCTTCTGATGTCTGGGAGATGTCACGCTTTCAGGCAGAAGACGCCAAGACAACCATTGCGCTGTTCCGCGCAGCCGCGCAGTTTCTGAAGAGTCAGGGAGCAACCGGAACCGTGGCCTTCAGCCGCTCTGGTTTTGTGAAGCTCCTGACACGGATCGGATACCCCTCAGAACAGGTCGGACCCGATGTCTATTATGATGGAAAGCCATACACAGCCATCAAAAGCGAAATTCCATAATCGACTTTTATGTCGATTTTTGTTGACAGCGCCACAATCCCCCCTCTAAATGCGACTTAAATGTCGATCATTGGAAGGGAGATTGCAGGATGTATAGCGACGAACTGGCACCGTTTCTCGACGCACTGAAGCTCAAATGTCCCGGAGATCAGGCAGAAGCTCTTGCCAACGCCTGCCTTGAGAACGACGGCTGCTACGAGGCAGACCACCAGGGCGGGAAAATCTCTCTCTTCAAGGTATTGGGACAGGGCCGCTCCCTGGTGGAAGTCTGCGAAAACTGGATCAAGGCAGCGGAGCATCGCGTCCAGATCCATGCTGAAGTCAACCGCAGCGAAAATCTGCTTCGCGGTCCAGATGGTTCACCAGACGAACTACTCGTTGCCTGTGAATACATCACGGCCAACTCAGGTGATCCCGCATCCCGCCTCGCTGCGGAAGAGGTACTAAAGCAAGTCAACAAGCAGGAGATCGCCTGATGCGCCCTTCCTGCAAGATATATCAGTTTCCCGGCGGTACCCCGTTTCGTCCCGGCGCCGGGATCATGGCCGGGGGTGCCTATCCCCAGTTTACCCCCGGCCACATTAATTCAGATGCCGCCCAGGGCGCGCGCTGCTGCCCCACGACGATAAACAAGCGCGCGCCCATCAGATCACCGCAACGGCATCTGAACGCCGCTGAAGCCTACCGCAACAGCCTGCGTTACTGCCTGCGAAGCGCTTCATTGCTTGCCCTTGGATTTCTGACCGTTGTTGGGATCGGTTTGCTCACTCCCTATGGCTGACAGCCTGTTGTCAGCCAGCAGCCTGGCCGGTGGATGCCATGCGCACCACCGGCCCTTTTTTTTGAGAGGAACGATATGTCGATATTTGGCCCCATTGTTCTGTGCGACACCTGCAAAGGATCAGGTGAAACCAGAAACCGGCATCCACGCGAAGGGACGAGCTATTCCAGATGCATCCGCTGCAATGGTTCTGGCCGCCTCTATAAAACAACACACACGGTTTACAACACGCTGGACGATCCAGACCGACACCGACTGAAGATCATCGAGCGCAAGCGCGAGACACCCACCCCGAAACCAGAACCCAAACTGGACTGGCTGCAAAACCTGCACCGCAAATGGTTCGGATCATTCCGAAAGGACACCCAATGACTGACAAGACAGAAGCGCCGGAAAAGATTTACATCCAGTTTGGCAACCACGAAGTTTTCGGCGACCCGACAACCCAGCGGAACATTCGCAAGCACCAAGTTATATCGTTCGACGGTGGGGTGTCTTACACCCGCACAGACGCCTGCGCAGAGGTGACAGACCCAGACTTGCGCGAACTGGCGCATAAGGAAATTGCGGCACTGGCACACGAAGCAGGGTATGACGCCGGATATGCGCAGGCGCTGAATTATAGCGCCATCCGTTCAGCTTTCTACGATGCAATGCATGAGGTGCTGATTATCAATGAGCACGGCGATATTGAAGGCATTTCTTCAGCCGCAGATCGCGCCATCCGCGCCCTCAATGAGGAGGCAGGGGAATGAGTGACCTTCGAAACTGCCTGACCGAATTGGAAGGCCAACTCTATCAGCGTGTTCCACCATCTGATCCGCCCGCATGTCATTGGTTACGGAGTGATGCTGGCCCGTCATACTGTGAAACATGCGCCTGGAACGCGAGGTGGAAGGAGCTTCCAACCTTTGGTGAGCCACCAGAAATCAAAGATTGGTATCGAAATACAGAATTTGAAGAACATCTGCACGATGGCATCGGGTCCAGCTATGACGCCGAAAGTGACACACCGGAGCATTGTGAAACGTGCGGCTGTCAGCTTTCTTACTGCCTGACGCCCGAAGGCTGTCAGTCTGAAATTGAGCATTTCTCTGAATGCAGCCTGACGAACATATCCGGAGAAACAACCTACGCACTTAGCCGCGCCTTTATAAACCTGGGCTGTTTGTCGTCAGATTTCGCTCAAATTCCCAGAGCTATCCAAATCGTAAAACGCGCTTTGATTGCGCCAGTGTCTGAGGATCAGCCCCATGAGTGAAGTGGACACAAGCGCAGAGGCGGTAAAATGGCCTCGTGAACTATATGTTTTTCAGATGGGTGAGCACGAATTTGTTGGTGACTACGTTCTCTCTGTACACAGTACCATTCCGCGATGGGAGGGCGACGAAGAGCGTGAACGACCGGCACAGAAGTATGTTGATGCTGACATTTACGACAGCCAGGTCCGCTACAGCGTCGAAATGATCAACAACATTTGCCTGGAACGCGACACCCTCCGCGCCCAGCTTGCCGCCGCCAAGGCAGAGAACGACAGGCTGAATAAATGGGCAGACGGCTTCAGTGACGCTCAGCTCAAAGAGCGCAAACTGTGCGAAGACCGCATTCAGGAAGTGCAGCGAGAAAACGACAGACTGCGGGAGGATGCAGATTTGCTTCAGGCGCTGGAAGATAATCTATGGGATCTGCGCGGAGTCTCAGCACCCACTGGTGGCGGTGACAGCCAACCCGGCTGGGAAGTTATTGAACACCATATGGCAGCGCCAAAGGAACGGATTGTTGGCATGGCATACACGGAAGATCCACGGCCAGCAATCCGCGCAGCCCTGAAAGGCGGTGACGCATGAGTGAGGCGGTCTATCTCATTACCAAATACGGCGGTTACTATCGGCCCAATTGCCAAGGGTACACCTCAAGCCCCTTGGAGGCTGGCAGATACACGCTGCAAGAAGCAATCAGATATTCCCACCCCAACGGACCTGACGGGCCGCGCGATGGGATTAGATACGTGCATCAGGACGACCTGAAAGGCGGGACAGTCAAGAGCGGATCAAGAACGCAAAGCACTGACCTTGAACCGAAATCACCGGACAACCCGGCGGACAATCAAGAACCGGTCAAGAACCCAAAAGGCGGTGACGCATGACCGACCTCTTTGGATACACCAAGCCCCGCGCAAAACCCCGCGTGATGATGCACGTTGCCGACGCTGGCGAAGGCATCCGTTTTGAGTGTGAGAAATGCGGGCACGATACCGGATGGATCGCTGACGAGAAAAGCGTTTCAGAAAACAAGCGCGGCCTGCCATGCCCGGTTTGCAATGAAGGAGACCCATCATGAAGGGCGAGACAGTTTCCTCAAAGCAAGCCCGCTCCCTTGTGCAGCGTGACGTGCCGATCACCATAGGCAAAGCCCCTTGGGAACAGGACGAAGAACCGCAACCAGATCGCAAAGAAATCACCCCGGCAGACACCACCAAAGCCGCTACAGATTGGGGATATTAAAATGACCGATTTCACCAACCTCCCCGACCGCGCCCTGTCGATCCGCCAGCCATGGGCCTGGGCGATCCTGAACGCGGGTAAGCGCATCGAGAACCGGCCACAGCGCTGGAAGTATCGCGGGCCGATCTGCATTCACGCAAGTCTGTATAAGAATGGCAAAGACTACGCAGAAGCTTCAAACTTCATCTGGGAACAGTATCAGATGGATAGCCCATATGACTTAGATGTCTATCGCGGAGGCATCATCGGCACCGCTGAAATCGTGGATGTTGTCACAGAATCCGACAGCCCGTGGTTCTTCGGCCCCTACGGCTATGTGCTGGATAACGTGCAGCCCCTTCCTTTTATCCCGGTAAAGGGCGCTCTGGGCCTGTTCCGGTGGAAGGAGAAGATGTGATGGCTGACGAAGACAACGTTCACAAGCTGCGCGTCAGGGCCAAGCCAGATCCAAACAGCAAGCCTCCCGTGCGGGCTGTGCGCAACTTCAAGTGCAAGCACCACAACATCCTTGTCGATGAAATGCGCAGCGAAGTTGAATGTGCCGATTGCGGTGAACTTCTGAACCCAATCGCGATTCTGGCACGTTTCGCCAATCAGGATGACAACCTTTACTGGCGACGTGAAGCCTTACGCAAAGAGGTGGACAGCTACGAGGACCGCCTGCGCTTCAAGTGCGGATCATGTGGACAAGTAAACAACATCACCAAACCGTTGAGAACCCGCGCTCTTGAGGACAGGAAATGACATGGCACCACGTCCCACAAACGGATTGTCCCTCTGCGCAGGCGGCGGAGGCCTTGATATGGGCCTCATGCCAATGGATCTGGGAACCGCCAACACCACAAACGAAACCAGCGCAGATGCCGCTGCTGTAGGAGGTTGAGAGGTCAATGCCGCGCAGCGCTGCGAAAGTTACACAGGCGGATGTGGCCCGGGTACTGCGGGCCGTTGCTCAAACCGATGCTGATCTGGAAGTTGTGATCGAAACCGATGGTCGCATTCGCATCCTGCCCCATTCCGGCAACAAGGTTGACAGCCCTGCCCCCGAAGGACCACAACCGAAGAGCTGGAACTGACCAATGTGTGCAGAAATGAAGCTTAATCTTCCTGGACTTTTGAAAGAGCGCTTGCCTTCGGGTGGGTTCAGGTATCGCGTCCGCACTCATGGAAACAAGGCCCGCCGGATCACCCTAACGGTCACACCGGATCACAAAGAGTTTCTCGAACACTACCATGCAGCAAGACGGGGAATCAGCCTGACCCCAGAGATACCTGCTGAAGATCGCGTTATCCGAGGCTCCATTGACTGGCTGGTCATCAAACACCTGACCGATCTGGAAAAGAAGGTTCAGGCAGGGCAATACTCACAATTGACCCTTAAGAAACGGTCCCACCTTCTGAACAGATTTCGCGCAGAATACGGCGAATATGCCCTCGACATGCCCGCAACCAAAGTCGTCGAGTTCCGGGACAGCATGATCAGCACACCAGCTTCGGCAGACAGCATGGTGGAAGCAATTCGCGTCCTCTACCGCTGGGGCTGCAGCGTCGGGTATTGCGACGTAAACCCAGCTATGGGCGTGGGAAAAATCGACAAAGGGAAAGGCGGTGCCCTCCCCTGGACCGCCGCCGACCTCAAAAAGTTCAAGAAGTTTCACGGCAAGGGTACGACACCCTACCTCACACTGACCCTGTTCATGTTTACCGCTTGCAGGATCGGTGACGCCATCCGCCTGGGAAGAAATCACGAATTTGAGCGCAACGGCGTCAGAGGTCTCGCCTGGCAACCCGCAAAGAAAGGATCTGCCCGCGTTGAGATCCCGATGCTCCCCCCGCTTTACAAAGCAACACGCGCCGCATCTGTTGTGGGGGAAACCTATCTTCTCAACCACAAAGGACAACCATTCTCGACACCCGACAGTTTAGGCCAAATGTTTCGCCGCTGGTGCAGGGACGCCGGGCTTCAAAACAGATCCAGCCACGGCATCAGAAAAGCAGCCGCCCACCTATTGGCACAAGAAGGCTGCACCCAATATCAAATCATGTCGATTCACGGGCACACTCAGGCACAGACATCTGAGATTTACACGAAAGGCGTGGAGCGTTGGCGGATGGCTTCTGAAGCAATGCAGCGCCTTGAAGGGCTGGACTGGTAGTCATTGTGTCCCACACACGTTTATTTCGTGGGACACCTAAGCCATTAAGGGGCTGAAAAATAACGGATATATGGGATGATATGGAGCGGGTAGCGGGAATCGAACCCGCGCCTTAAGCTTGGAAGGCTCTTATGATACCATTTCACCATACCCGCGCTCGTGGGATTGAGTATGACACCCTCCTGGGAAGGTCAAGGCCTTCTCTGGCTTTTCCTGCACCCACTTCCGTACAAAGGTATTAAGAGACGTACCCGGGATATTATGCGTCTGTCAGAGGAAGGATCAGTTGCGCCCCGGAGGCCCGGTTTGAGTTCACGTCTTTTCCCACGCGGTGACATGTGAACCGCCCTTCTGGTGAAGGCGTCATCAGTTGCGCGGCGCCGTGACCTTCTTCCCCCAGCCATAAACCCCATTCCTCCGGTGTCAGCGTCACAGGCATCCGGTGATGCACCTTTGACAGGGTTTCATTTGCCGTGGTCGTCACAATCGCACAGCTGTTTGTCCCATCGCCCCAGCTCTGCCAGATACCAGCCAGCACAGCCGGTGTCTTATCCGTTGGCCAGAAATACCAGGGCAGACGATTTCCATCCGTGTCTTTCTGCCATTCATACCAACCCGATACCGGGATCAGACAGCGCCTCTGGCGGCAGGCCTCCCGGAAGGCGGGTTTCTCGGCCAATGTTTCTGCGCGCGCGTTAATCAAAAGCGGCCCGTCTGTTTCAGTTTTATACCAATGTGGCAGGAAGCCCCAGCGCATGGATATAAACCGCCGGGCGTCAGCGCCACCGGTCACCACCGCGATCTGATCTGTCGGGCACAGATTATAATTGGGATCTGTCGGCAGATTGTTCGCAGGCAAAGCAGAAAACATCTGCGCCATAGCGTCATTTGGAAGGGTTACTGCAAGGCGTCCACACATGGGCATATTCTGCCAGTCCACTGGCTGCTCGGCAAACAAAAAGGGCGCAGCCAACCGGCCACGCCCTTTTCAATTCAGTCACGCAGGTTTATTGCTGTGCAATACGGCCATCTGTGTAAGGCGCGTTGTCGCCGTTGGCTGCCATATATTCAGCCAGAACATCTGCAACATCCGGGCCATAATCGTAGACGTTTTCAGCGTCACGGAACATTTTGTAACCGTCGCCACCGCCACGCACATAGTTGTTGGACACAAGCGTATAGGTTTTCGCCGGATCAATCGCGACCCAGGCGTCACCTTCAGACACGAGAACCTCTTTCACGCGACCTTCATTCGGTGCAACAGAAGCATCAAATGTGAAACGCAGACCAGCAACCTGTGGGAAGCGACCTTTGACTTCTTCAATCTGGCTTACGCCGTTTTCAAGCGCATCAATCACAGTCTGACCAGACACCTGGAAGGTAGACAGCGTGTTCTGGAACGGCAGTACAGTCAGCACTTCGCCCATGGTCACATCACCCGCATCGATAGACGCGCGAATACCACCAGAGTTCGCAATCGCAATGCTTACGCCCTGATCCGCAACACGCGCCAGCATCGCATCAACCACCAGGTTGCCCATCGGACATTCCTGAACACGACAAACGGAACGGTCACCTTCAATCACTTCAGTTGAAGAAGCCACAACACGCTGACGGATTTCTTCCAGCGGTTCACCCAGTTCAGTAATACGTGCAACTGTTGCATCATCTTCCGTGACAGACGCATCCATGATCAGAGGCTCACCCACCGCTTCGGTGATCTTACCTTCATCATCAAAGGTTACGTTCAGTTCGCCCAGGAACTTGCCGTAAGCATAGGCCTGCACAACCGCAGTGTCGCCAACCATTGTCGGGTAAGGGCCAACCGCGCGTTCATTGGTGTTGGACAGCAGTGTGTTAGAATGACCACCAACGATGATATCAACGCCGGTGGTTTCAGCAGCAACGCGCTGATCCACGTCATAGCCAGAGTGCGACAGAACAACGATCTTGTTCACGCCTTCTGCCGTCAGACGGTCAACTTCAGCCTGCACCGCAGGCACAGGGTCAGAAAAGGTCACATTCGGGCCGGGGCTTGCCAGCTCATCCGTGTCCTGTGGCGTCAGGCCGATCAGACCGATTTTCTCACCACCACGTTCGATCACGACAGATTTTTCAATCACGTCAGAAATCAGAGGCTCGTTTGAGAAATCTGCATTGGACATGAGGATCGGGAAGTTCACGGTTTCAGCAAAGCCGCGCAGCACTTCCGGGCCATCGTCGAATTCGTGGTTGCCCACGGTCATCGCGTCATAGCCAAGGTTGTTCATCATTTCAGCAGCCACAGCACCTTTGTAATAGGTGTAATACAGCGTGCCCTGGAACTGGTCACCGCCATCCACAAGGATAGAGTTGTTGGAACGCGTACGTGCATCTGCAACAGCAGTCACAAGACGGGCAGAACCACCGAAACATTCGCCTTCTGCGTTTTTCTCAGCAGAGCAGCCGGAATCATATTTGCTGATCGGCTGAAAGCGTGCGTGAAAGTCGTTGGTATGCAGCACTGTCAGCGTGTAATCGGCACTTGCGGCACCGGCTGACAAGGCCAGCGCACCGGCGGTTGTCATCAATTTTTTGATCATTGGGAATCCCCCTGGTTGGAATCCTTTACAGACTTACGCCAATCTGTCCCCAAGTCAAAACCCGACCTTAAGGCATTTGGCTGACAAAGCGGGTTTTCTCCACAACCACGGGGCGTGTAGGTCCTTTATATTCAACGCATTTGCGACAAAGGTGCTCTTGACCTGCGCGTATCGGGCGGGCACATGAACCATATGTATATCTATAAGATCCTGCGTGCCCCGGAATGGGCAGACCTTGAACAGAACGGCGAAAGCCTGGGTGCCCCGATTGACGTTGAAGATGGCTATATCCATTTTTCAACCGCTGAACAGGCTCAGGAAACCGCCGCAAAGCATTTTTCCGATGTTGAAGGGCTGAAACTGCTGGCCTTTGACCCCGAAGTTTACGGCACTGACCTGAAATGGGAGGTGTCCCGTGGTGGTGCACTTTTCCCGCATCTTTACCGGAAACTGACACTTATTGGGTTAGCCTGGGTCCGGGATCTGCCCCTTGAAAACGGAACACATATTTTTCCAGAGGATATGGAATGAAATTTGTCGAACGTGCCGGCCTGAGCGCCCTGCGCCAGCTTGATCCCGAACGCGCCCATGGTCTTGCAATCAAAGCCCTGAAATCAGGGTTGGCCCCTGCACCCGCAGCCCTGCCGGACATGCCCCGGCTGAAGTGCGAATTCGCAGGTCTGAAACTCAGCAACCCTGTTGGACTGGCTGCAGGTTTCGACAAAAATGCCGAAGTCATTGATCCGCTTCTGAAACTCGGCTTTGGTTTTATCGAAGTCGGCGCAGCGACCCCGCGTCCCCAGGACGGCAACCCGAAACCCCGTCTTTTCCGCCTGCCCCAGGATCAGGGCGTGATCAATCGCTTTGGTTTTAACAACCAGGGCATGTCCGTAATCGGCGCCCGCCTTGCCGACCGCGGACAGGCAGATGGCAAACGCAAAGGGATTGTCGGGCTAAACCTTGGTGCAAACAAAGACAGCGAAGATCGCGCCGGTGATTTTGCCCGCGTTCTGGCCCATTGCGGTGCAGATATTGACTTCGCAACGGTGAATGTCTCTTCCCCCAACACAGAAAAGCTGCGTGACCTTCAGGGCGCAGACGCTTTGACTGCCTTGCTCAACGGCGTTCTCGAAACCCGCGATACCCTGAACACCCCCATCCCGGTCTTCCTGAAGATCGCGCCAGATCTGACCGATGCAGAGATCGCTGAAATCGTCGCAGTGGCTTTTGACACTGGGATCGACGGCATTATCACAACCAACACCACACTGGACCGGGACGGGTTGCAAAGCCGCCATAAGGGCCAGGCAGGTGGTCTTTCTGGTGCGCCTCTGTTTAAAAAATCCACCCGTGTCCTGGCCCGTGTTGCCTATGAAACCGGCGGTGCTATTCCCCTGATGGGCGTGGGCGGCATTTCATCTGCTGAAGATGCCTTTGCAAAGATCCGCGCAGGTGCAAGTGCTGTGCAGCTTTATTCCGCGCTTGTGTATAAGGGCATGTCTCTGGTCACCGACATCCGATTTGGTCTGGATCAGCTTCTGGCTTACCACGGCTATAAAAATATCTCAGAAGCCGTCGGGACGGAGACTGAAAAATGGCTGTAACTGAAATCTGGCACAACCCGCGCTGCTCAAAATCCCGCCAGACACTGGCGCTTTTGGAAGAACGCGGCATCGCCCCGCAAATCCGTCTTTACCTGCAGGATGCTCCGGATGAAGCCACGCTGCGTGCGGTTCTGGCCGAACTGGACAAGACCCCGGTTGAAATCATGCGGGTAAAAGATGCCCTGTTTAAGGATCTGGGGCTGAGTAAAAACCCAGCGCCCGATGATCTGATCCGGGCTATGGTTGCAAACCCTGCGCTGATTGAACGCCCGATTGTGCGCCAGGACGGCAAAGCCCGCATGGGTCGCCCGCCAGAAGATGTGCTTGAGATTATCTGAACGCGATCTGGTCGTCAGACCGGATCATCAGTCCCTATCCGTGCCTCAAGGCGCGGGTAATACCAGCCAAGCGTTGCGCCGCGTGCAATGTTCAGAACCACCAGTGCCACCCAGAGGCCATGATTGCCCATCAGGGGCAATAACACCAACAGCGCCACGATATAGATCGCCACGGATACCAGCATCGCGTTGCGCATCTCGCGTGTCCAGATCGCCCCAACAAAGATGCCATCAAACATGTAAGATGCCAAGCTGATCGGCGGCAGGATCGCGGCCCAAAGCAGGAATTCCCGCCCGGCTATCCGGACCTCTTCCGATTTTGCCATGAGATCAATGATCCCGGGCCCGGCCAACCAGAAAACAAGCCCCAGCAGCAGCGCCCCCGCCATACCCCATTGCGACGACATCCAGGAAGCCCGGCGCAACCCGCGCCGGTTGCCAGCCCCGGCGGCGGCACCCACAAGGGCTTCCGCAGAAAAGGCGACCCCGTCCAGCGCATAAGCTGTGATCTCAACAAATTGCAAAAGCACCTGATTGGCCGCAAGCGTAACATCGCCAAAGTCAGATCCCAGAAACAGAAAGGCTGTGAAAGATCCGGTCAACACCACGGAACGGATCATAATGTCTGCATTCACCAGCATCATCTTTTTCAGGCGCCCCTTGTCAAAAATCCGCGCCCAGTCGCACCACTGATTGCCTGTAAAGGCGCTGCGGCACAGGTACAGGCCAAGAAGAAGACCACTCCATTCCGCAATCAGCGTCGCAATCGCCACGCCTTCCACGCCCCAGTCCAGCTGCAACACGAACAGCAGATCCAGCAGAATATTCACACCATTCATCCAGAGCTGCAGGATCAGGACGCCCCGGGTCTTTTCCATGGCAATCAACCATCCGGTGATCGCAAACAGGGCAATCGTCGCCGGTGCCCCCCAGATGCGGATGCTCATATATTGCTTTGCCAGGGTTTCGACTTCGGCAGACGCCGGCGAAAGCGTAAAGGCGCCCGCAAACAGCGCCCATTGCGTCAGAATAAAGATCAGACCGGCAGCCCCGCCGATCATCAGCCCGCGCATCAGTAGCGCACCACCTTCTTTCAGATCCCCTGCCCCGCGCGCCTGGGCCGCAAGCCCGGTTGTGCCCATACGCAGAAAACCAAAGATCCAGTAAATCGCAGACAGGATCACGGCCCCGATGCCAACGGCACCAATCGGCGCGGCTTCCCCCAGTTGGCCGACCACACCGGTATCAACCAACCCAAGGATCGGCACCGTGGCGTTTGACAAAACAATCGGCGCAGCTATCGCAAGAATGCGTTTATGGGTGATGTCGGCTGGCGCGTGACTGGCATCAGACACAGGGTCAATCCTTTGACGGCATCAGAAAATGCCCGGTGGCCTGGGCAAAAAGTTTGGTCCGATTATCTTGCCAGGCTTCGACATGCACGCTGGCATAGCGGCGGCCAGACCGGTTCACCCGCGCGCGCGCATAGGCATCCCGCGGCAAACCAGATCGCAGATAATCTACGGTGAAATCGATGGTCTTGGGCAAACGCGGAAAATCCTCGGGACTGATTTCACCATGCTCAATATCCGCCCAGAGCATCGACCAGCTGAGTTCCGTGATTGCTGTCATCTCAAGGAAAGCCGCAATCGCACCACCATGCAGGGCGGGCAGCACGGGATTGCCGATCAGATCTTCTTTAAACGGCATGATCCCGGTCAGCTCATCACCCCGGCGATCAAAATGAATGCCCAGGAATTGTGCATAGGGGATGCGACCTACAAGCGCTTTTAACGCGCCATCGCGACGTTGTTTGATCACCTGCACGGGTTCGGGTTTGCGGCTCATAGCACGGTCCCCTTTACAGTATCGCCCACGTTTTTAAGGCGTTCCGGGTCACGTGGATCATTGGCAGATGCAGTGAAGGCGGCCGTCGCAGTTGCCACAGGGTTTTCCATATCTTCATCATAAGCAGTCGCCCGCACAAAAGCGACGGAACGGGTCACATGGTAACATTCGGCCCGGCACAGGATGCGCTGATGCGGTGTCGCGGAACGCATATAATCAATCCGCAGGTCAATAGTCGCTGTGATTGTTGCCAGTTGTGGATGGCTCATCACCGCCGCCCCGCAACAGGTATCCATCAATGCTGAAATCGCCCCGCCATGGATCACGCCGGTTTCCGGGTCCCCAATGAAACGTTCATCATAAGCCATGGTCAGCTCGGCCCAGCCGTCCCCGACACCCGCCACCTGCATATCCAGCGCCTTCCCATGGGGCAGCGCCTCCATAAACTGGCGGGTCAGCTTGGTTTTCTGTTCATTCATGGCATGATCCTGCGCTACGGGCTTTCTTTCATCTATCGGTGCCATTTGGTCAGGCGCAAGGCTTTTCCAAAACATCCCGGCGTCATCCATATGCATTTCACTCAACAATTGATAAATCATGGGGTAATTGACTTCATGGTCAGAAACCCTAGTCTGGCGCCGACCACGAACCACGGAATACGCCAAATTCATGCCCGAAGACGACACGCCTATCCGCCTGAACTTCAAAGAAATGTGTGCCCGTTTTGACGTCACGCCGCGCACCCTGCGTTACTATGAATATATCGAACTTCTGACACCTGAGAAGGAAGGACGCAGCCGTTTCTATGGTCCGACAGAGGTCGCCCGCATGGTGCTGATCTTGCGCGGAAGACGATTCGGATTTTCGCTGGAAGAAATGCGCCAGTGGCTGGAACTTTATGAAACAGAAGGCACAGATGCACAGCGCGAAGAATGGCGCGCCATGGCAGATCGACAGCTGAAAGTCCTGCGTCAGCAGCGTATTGATCTGGATGCGACCATTTCTGAACTGGAAGAACTGCACCGCGAAACTTTGGGTGAACCAATCCCGGAAAACTAATCTTCTTCTTAAAAAACAAAGCGATACGCCCCTGGTGCTTTGCCCGCATCAGGGGTTTTTCGTTCTGTTCACCAGGGCTTCACTCAATTTTGACGTGACGTTTCGTTTACGTTAACGTCAACTTATACTTATCATATTCTCAACTGCCCGCATTCCCCGCGGCCCGAAGATGAGGAGAACCCAGTGACAGAGGCTATCGAACCTGACACCGCCGAAAACTGCCGCTCCATCCGCGAGATGTGTGATGCCTTTGACGTCACACCGCGCACGCTGCGGTTTTATGAAGCCAAGGAATTGCTGTTCCCGATCCGTGATGGACAGCGCCGCCTGTTTACCCGCCGGGATGCAGCGCGCCTGAAACTGATCCTGCGCGGCAAACGCTTTGGCTTTTCGCTGGAAGAAATCCGTCAGCTTCTGGATCTTTATGACATCGGCGATCAGCAGGAAACACAGCTGACCCGCACCCTTGACGTCGCCTACGAACGCCACGCCGCAATGATTGCCCAACGCGAAGAACTGACCCAGGCGATTGCCGACCTGGAAGACCAGCTAAAGTGGGTGGAAAACCACCTTACCGCAATGAAAAATAAGAATTCCTGACAGGAGAACCGCCATGACCACCTACACTGCACCCGTAAAAGATATGCAATTCATCCTGCACGAGATGCTGGATGTTTCCACCTCCGGTATTCCGGGCTACGACGAACTTGAGGCGGATTTCACCTCTGCCGTGCTGGAAGAAGCCGGCAAAATCGCATCCGAAGTCATGCATCCGCTGAACGCCACAGGCGATCAGGAAGGCTGCACCCTGGAAAACGGCGTTGTGCGCACCCCTACCGGGTTCAAGGCTGCGTTTGATCAGGTGCGTGAAGGCGGCTGGACCGCGCTGGATTGCGATCCGGAATATGGCGGCCAGGGCATGCCTTATGTGCTGAACACCGCCGTGAACGAAATGTTCTCATCCTCCAACATGGCGTTCAACATGTACGCAGGCCTGACCCACGGGGCATACTCTGCCATTCACGCCCATGGTTCGGATGAACAGAAGGCAAAATACCTGCCCAAAATGGTGTCCTGCGAATGGACCGGCACCATGAACCTGACCGAACCGCATTGCGGCACCGATCTGGGCCTGATGCGCACCAAGGCAGAACCGCAGGGCGACGGCAGCTATAAGGTTTCCGGTCAGAAGATCTTTATCTCTGCCGGTGAAAATGACCTGTCTGACAACATCATTCACCTGGTTCTCGCAAAAATCCCCGGTGGCCCGGACGGCATCAAAGGTGTTTCCCTGTTCATTGTGCCAAAATTCATCGTGAACGAGGACGGCACCCCAGGCGAACGCAATGGCGTGTCCGTTGGCAATATCGAAAAGAAAATGGGCATCCACGGCAACGCCACCTGTGTCATGAACTACGACGAAGCCACTGGTTGGCTGCTGGGCGAAGAACACAAAGGCATGCGCGCCATGTTCACCATGATGAACGAAGCGCGCATGGGCGTTGGCCTGCAAGGCTATGCTCAGGCGGAAATCGCCTATCAGAACGCGGTGTCTTACGCCCATGATCGTCTGCAGGGACGTGACGTGACCGGCGCGAAAAACCCCGATGGTCCCGCTGATCCGCTGATCGTGCATCCGGACATCCGCCGCACCCTGATGGATCAGCGCAGCTTTGTAGAGGGCGCGCGGGCGTTTACAATGTGGGGCGCTTCCATGATCGACCGCGCCCACCGCGGCGAAGATAAAGATGCAGACGGTCTGATTTCCCTTCTGACGCCAGTTGTCAAAGGCTTCCTGACGGATCAGGGCTTTAACATGTGTGTCGCGGCCCAACAGGTTTACGGCGGTCACGGCTATATCGAAGAACACGGCATGAGCCAGTTCACCCGCGACGCCCGCATCACCCAGATCTATGAGGGCGCAAACGGCGTTCAGGCGCTGGATCTTGTCGGCCGAAAACTGGCGCAGGACGGCGGCAAACATGTGATGGCGTTCTTTGATATGGTGAAAAGCTTCATCAAGGAAAACAGCGATAACGAAGCCCTGAATGATGGCTTCCTCGAGCCCCTGAAAGCTGCTTCAAAAGATCTCCAGGCGGCTGCCATGTATTTCATGCAAAACGGCATGAAAAACCCAAATCACGCGCTGGCCGGGTCCACTGACTTCATGCATCTCTTTGGTTATGTCTGCCTTGGTCTCATCTGGTCACAAATGGGTAAGGCCGCCATGGAAGCGCTTGAAAATGGCGCAGCGGATGCTGATTTCTATAACAATAAAATCAAAACCGGCCGCTACTATATGGCCCGTCAGTTGCCCGCCACCAAGATGCATCTCGCCCGTATCGAAAGTGGCGCAGATCCGGTGATGGATCTGACCCCGGACGCCTTCTGAGGAAGCCAATGATACAAAACACACAAATATTCCCGCGTGTTGTGGGGGCAGTCTGCCTCCGGCGGGAGTATTTGTCGCAAGATGAAACAGCAGACACCGCTCTACTTTCATCCGTTTGTGGATACTCAAATCCCGAACTCACCACATATGCCAACGGGGAGGTTGCGCATGACCATTAAACTCTATTGCTTCGGCGAAAGCGGTAACGCCTATAAGGCGGCTCTGCCGCTTGAGCTTTCAGACCTTGCCTGGGAAGCTGTTTACGTGGACTTCTTCAACGGTGCTTCACGCAAAGAAGAATTCCTGGAAATCAACGTCATGGGCGAAGTGCCCGCCCTGGTCGACGGAGATCTGACGCTGACACAATCCGGCGCGATCCAGGCTTATATTTCAGAGAAATCCGGCAGATTTTCAGGCGAAACGCTCGAGGAAAAGCGCGAGGTACTGCGCTGGGTGCTTTGGGACAATCATAAACTATCATCGCAAGCCGGTATGACCCGTTTCCTCATGAACTTCCTGCCCGAAGACAAACGCCCGCAAGAGGTCATCGCCTTCAGTCAGGGCCGCCTGAAAAACGCATATAAGACCCTGAACGCCGCCCTGGAAGGTCGTGACTGGCTTGTGGGTAATGGCCCGACCAATGCAGATTTCTCCTGCTGCGGTTATCTCTTTTACCCGGAACCCTTCGGTTTCGGCCGTGCGGCCTGGCCCAATATTGATGCCTGGCTTTCGCGCATCGAAGCCCTGCCCGGCTACAAACATCCCTATGATCTCATGCCCGGCTCTCCCGCCGATCGCGCATAAAGAAAGGACACCACAATGACCGAAGCCTATATTTATGACGCGCTGCGCAGCCCGCGTGGCAAGGGGCGCAAAGACGGCGCCTTGCAGGAAGTCACCGCCGTCAGCCTGTCTGCACAAATGCTCAACGCCGTGAAAGACCGCAATGGTCTGGAAGGCCACGCCGTGGAAGACGTGATCTGGGGCAATGTCACCCAGGTTAAAGAACAGGGCGGCTGCCTGGCCCGTTCTGCTGTGCTGGCGTCAAACCTTGATCAGTCCATCCCCGGCCTTGCGATCAACCGGTTCTGTGCCTCGGGCATGGAAGCCGTGAACCTTGCGGCAAACCAGGTAAAAGGCGGCGCTGGACACGCCTATATCGCTGGCGGCGTGGAAATGATGGGTCGCGTTCCCATGGGATCAGACGGCGCGGCGATTGCCGTTGACCCGACCCTCGCCATGGGCACCTATTTCGTCCCCCAGGGCATTTCTGCGGACCTTATCGCAACCGAATACGGGTTCTCCCGCGAAGATGCGGATGCGCTGGCAGTCGAAAGCCAGCGTCGCGCCAAAGCCGCCTGGGACGACAACCGTTTCGCCAACTCTATCGTTGCTGTGCGTGACCAAAATGGCCTTCTGATCCTGGATCACGACGAATTCATGCGCCCGACCACGGATATGCAAAGCCTTGGCGCGCTGAAAGCATCGTTCAAAGATATGGGTGAGGCCATGCCAGGTTTCGACAACATCGCAAAACTGAAGTACCCGCATCTTGAGGCGATCAATCACATCCACCACGCGGGCAATTCGTCCGGCATCGTTGATGGATCTGCCGCCGTTCTGATCGGCAATAAGGAATTTGGTGAGGCCCACGGGTTGAAACCCCGCGCCCGTATCCGTGCCACGGCGAAAATCGGCACCGACCCAACCATCATGCTGACCGGCCCCGTGCCCGTCACCGAAAAGATCCTTGCGGATCATGGCATGGCGATTGGCGATATTGATCTGTTTGAAGTGAACGAGGCCTTTGCATCCGTCGTTCTGCGCTTCCAGCAGGCCTTTGACGTAGATCCCGCAAAAGTGAACGTCAACGGCGGTTCCATCGCCATGGGTCACCCGCTGGGCGCAACCGGGGCGATCATCATCGGCACGCTTCTGGATGAACTTGAGCGTCGCGATCAGGAAGTTGGCCTCGCCACCCTCTGCATCGCATCCGGCATGGGCGCCGCAACCATCATTGAACGCGTATAATGTCAGATCACACCGACACATATCATTTCTTCTGGAGCGGCCCGTTCAGCCAATGGCAGGCGTGTCGCTTTGAGATGAACGGACGGGATTTCTCCTCTGCAGAACAAGCAATGATGTATTTCAAAGCCATGTTGTTCAACGATCAGAAGATCGCAGATCAAGTCCTCGCGGAAGGTGAACCCGGTCGTCAGAAGGCACTGGGTCGGCGTGTCAAAGGTTTTCATGAGGAAACCTGGGCCGCTGAACGCTATGATATTGTCAAACGTGTGAACCTTGCAAAATTCGGCCAGAACAAAGGCCTGCGTCGCAAGCTGTTCCAGACCATACCGAAAGAAATGGTCGAAGCCAGTCCGCTTGATACCATCTGGGGCATTGGGCTGGACACGGATCACGCTTTGCGCACGCCGGTGGCTGACTGGCCCGGGCAGAATCTGCTCGGACGCATTCTTAACGAAACACGGGCCGAACTGGCCGAGACTTATCCGGAAGAGGCAAAAGCCTGCGCCGGAGAAAATCAGGAGACTGAAAATGACTGATTTCACAATGGAAACCGACGCTCAGGGCGTTGCTGTCATCACCTGGGACACCCAGGGGAAATCTATGAACGTGATGAACCAGCAGGGCTTTGTTGATCTGCATAATCTGGTGGATGCAGGGCTGAAGGATGACGCTGTCAAAGGCATCGTCATCACCTCTGGCAAACCGGGTTCTTTCGCGGGCGGCATGGATCTGAACATCATCGCGAAGATGAAAGAAAGTGCGGGCGACAACCCGGCGCAGGGCCTGTTTGACGGCGTCATGGATATGCACCGTATGCTGCGCCATATTGAACGCGGCGGCATGGACGACAAGAACAAAGGCGGCAAACCTATCGCCGCCGCCCTGCCCGGCACAGCGCTTGGCATTGGTCTTGAAATCCCGCTGGCCTGTCACCGGATCTTTGCAGCCGACAACCCGAAGGCAAAGATCGGCCTGCCGGAAATCATGGTTGGCATTTTCCCAGGTGCGGGGGGCACCACACGTCTGGTGCGCAAGATGGGCGCGATGGCGGCGGCTCCGCTGCTGTTGGAAGGCAAGCTGAACGACCCAAAGAAAGCCAAAATGGCAGGTGTTGTTGACGAGGTTGTGCCTGCGGATGAACTGCTGGATGCAGCAAAAGCCTGGATCCTATCAGAGCCAAAATTCGTCAAGCCTTGGGATGAGAAGGGCTATAAAATGCCCGGCGGCGCACCTTATCACCCAGCTGGTTTCATGACCTTCGTCGGTGCAAACGCGATGATCAACGGCAAAACCAAAGGCGCATTCCCTGCGGCAAAGGCCTTGTTGAGCGCAGTCTATGAAGGGGCGCAGGTCGATTTTGACACCGCCATCCGGATCGAAGCACGCTGGTTCACCAAGGTTCTGATGAACCCGTCCAGCTCTGCCATGATCCGTAGTCTGTTCATCAACAAAGAGGCGCTTGAAAAAGGTGCTGTGCGTCCGAAAGACGTACCAGATCAGAAGGTCGCCAAAGTCGGCGTTCTGGGCGCGGGCATGATGGGCGCGGGCATTGCGCTGGTCTCTGCGCGGGCAGGTATCGAAGTCGTGCTTCTAGATCAGAACCAGGAAGCCGCGGACAAAGGCAAAGCCTATTCCGAAGCCTACATGGACAAAGGCATCGCCCGCAAAAAGGCGACACCTGAAAAGAAAGATGCCCTGCTGAACCTTATCACCGCAACCGACGATGTGAACGCGCTGAAGGGCTGTGATCTGATCGTTGAGGCGGTGTTTGAAGACATGTCCGTCAAGGCCGAGATCACCAAACGAGTAGAAGCTGTGGTGGGCGAAGATTGCATCTTTGCCTCAAACACTTCCACCCTGCCGATCTCTGATCTGGCCAAAGCATCCAGCCGCCCGGAACAGTTCATCGGCATCCATTTCTTCTCTCCTGTTGAGAAAATGATGCTGGTTGAGATCATCAAAGGGGCTGAGACCGGTGATCGCGCGGTGGCCAAGGCGCTGGATTTCGCCCGTCAGATCAAAAAGACCCCGATTGTGGTAAATGACGCGCGGTTTTTCTACGCCAACCGCTGCATCATTCCCTATATCAACGAAGGCATCCGCATGGTTGCCGAAGGCGTGGCACCTGCACTGGTTGATAACGCCGCGCAGATGCTGGGTTTCCCTGTGGGGCCGCTTCAGCTGGTTGATGAAACCTCGATTGATCTGGGGGCCAAAATCGCCCGCGCGACACGGGCTGCCATGGGGGATGACTACCCGGATGGCGCCGTGGATGAGGTTATCTTCCGCATGGAAGAACTGGGACGTCTGGGGCGCAAAGCCAAGGCCGGTTTCTATGCCTATGATGAGAAAGGCAAACGTCTGGGATATTGGGAAGGTCTGGCGGATGAATATCCGGTGGATACGTCCAAACGTGATCTGGATGATGCCCAGAACCGTCTGATGATGGCCCAGGCGCTGGAAGCAGTGCGTGCGCTGGAAGAAGGCGTTTTGATGGACATCCGTGAAGGTGATGTTGCGGCGATCCTTGGCTGGGGATTTGCCCCCTGGTCCGGTGGCCCGCTGTCCTGGATCGACATCATTGGTGCCGATAAGGCCGTTGAAATCTGTGACGCACTTGAGGCCAGCCATGGTGTGCGTTTCAAAGCCCCTGCCCTGCTGCGCGATCTCGCAGCAAAGGGCGAAGGGTTTTATGATCGTTTTGGCAAAGCCGCTTGATCTGAACTCACTTTGGCAATCGGGGCCGGGGATATTTCCCCGGCCTTTTCCGTTTTCAGATCACGCCGCAAAGCGGGCCTCTGCGATCGGCGACAGAAAGCCAAGTTCACTGTCCATCAGCTGCAGCAGGGATCGCGCACGTTTCACATCCAAGCGGGTGAAATAATCGCTGTCCATGCCGGATCCGCAATAAATCTGCACACCCGTATTGGCGAAAACAATTTCCTCGTCTTCAAACTGCAGATTGATCACCTCTACGCGCTCTTCCGGAAAACGACGCGAAATTCCGCGATAGCCTTCCAGCGCTGTAGCGGGGATCAGAACGGCAGGTTCGCCCAACAATTTTTCAGCCTCTGCACTTTCAATCCCCACATATTGATCGACTGGCAACATCAACGCAGCACAGTTTTCTAGCGCCCCGCCTGGCACATGCAAAAACCCTACTGACGGATTGCCCAACGACACGGGTCCTGCGAAATCATGGCGTGTGGCAACAATGCGGGCCATGCCGCCATCTATCGTCGCGACCCTGTCCCCGACATTCAGCTGTTCCACCGGATACCAGCCGTGTTGTGTTTCAAGCAATGTGCCCGCGACCATGCCGGTTCTGGTAAACGCACCTGGCGAATTTACTTCTTCCGACAGAATGACACGTTCATATTCTGCGAATGCGGTCTTGTTGCGTGTAAACATGATGATCTTCCCTTGCTGTCTGTCCCAATTCTCTTCGCGGCAGAAATGCGGCGATGAGGAATTCTGGACAGTCATTCGCGGCAAAATCACGTCTGAATTTTGGTGAAAAAGCGTCAGTGATGCGCGATCAGGGACAATCCGCGCAGTTGCCCCGTCACTGTTCAGGGCCATTAATAAATGTTAACAAACCCGAAACCACAAGGCAACTAAGTTAATGATATTTAACTTTAATTTCGACAGGTGTTTAACACCTTAACAACCCGGAAATCGCGATTCGTTTCAGATTAACCCGCCTGACCGCCTTTGGATCGCAAGGCGATCACGACGCCTCCCAGGGTAATCAACACAAGCCCGATCAAAACACCGGCAGTCGGTACCTCGCTGAAGATCATCCAGGTGAAAAGGGCTGAAAAAATTAACGCGGTGTATTCGAAAACAGCAACGTAAGATGCTTCCCCCTGCTGATAGCCAATCGTCAGAAACACGATACCCAGAGCCGAGCCAACCGCCTGCACCAACGTCCAGCTCCAGAATGTCACTGAAGGCGCGCGCCACCCTCCTGCCAGATAGGGATCCAGCGCCAGCATATCCGGAAAAACAGTCAGCACGCCGGTCACTACCCCGCCCATCACTGCCAGTGTTCCGAAATAGCCATACAATAGCGCCATGGTACTTTCTTTCGCGCACCACTGCCGCGTTGCAACAACCGCTGTCCCGTAAAACAAGCCACCCAAGGCTGGTACATACCGCACCCAACCTGCCCCTTCGTCAGTTGACGTGGAAAAACTCTGCCAGGCCGCGACGGGATTGCTCAGGAATTGTTCGCTGCCGGGCGTCAAGGCAAAGGTCACCCCAAGGAACCCCAGCGCAACAGCACTGATACGCCAGATGCCTACTTTCTGGCCCAGAAACAGCGCTGAAATCAACAGCACGAAAATCGGAGAGGTAAACAAGCCTGCGGCAGCGGTGGCGACGCTGACAAAACCCAGGGCACCAAAATAGACAACAAGCCCCAACGACATGGTGGTCGAGCGAAACAAAACCGCCCAGGCGTTTTGTGGTCGACAAGACAGGCCACGCAGCCAGGCGTAAAGAAACAACAGTGCCAGCATGATCATTCCCCGGATGAACAGGAACTGCCAGACACTGGATTCAGTTTTCAGGATGGCAATAAACTGATCCACCAGTGCGACCGAAGCCATACCAAGAGTGATACATCCCGCAGCAAGAAGAGGGCGCGAGGCCGGGGCAGTCGTTGTCATTTGTTCACCTGTCGGAATGGGGCTGTCTGGAATAATGCTTAACCAGTCGCAAACAGGCTTCCCAAATCTGCGCGTCCTCGTCAATACTTCCAGTTAACACAATATCCAGGGCCAGCCGGGAGGGCAGCCCGGGAGAATGAATAATCCGGGGGGACATCATGGGTTGGATGAACGACGAAACAGGGCTGGAAAAGAATGCCGCGAATTTTGTGCCACTGACACCGCTGTCACATCTTCAACGTGCAAAAATGATCTTTCCCCATCGCGAAGCGGTGGTCTATGGCAACACCCGCCTGACCTACGGCGAATATCACGCGCGTTGTTCGCAGCTTGCCTCTGCCCTTGTCAAAGCCGGCATTCAGTCCGGTGATGTCGTTGCATCCCTGCTGCCCAATGTCCCTGCCCAGGCCGAAGCACATTTCGGCGTGCCAGCCTGCGGCGCGGTTCTCAACACCATCAACACGCGGCTTGAAACAGACACGGTGTCCTACATCCTCGATCATGGCGAGGCGAAAGCTCTGCTGGTCGACAGCGCCCTGCTGACGCTCGCGAAAACCGCTGTCGCTGAAATGACCGGACCAAAGCCACTGATCATCGAAGTCGCAGACAGTCAGGCCGGAATTGCTGCCAGTGGCGATCATTTGGAATATGAAGACTTCATCGCAAGGGGCGACACAGATTTCCGCTGGATCATGCCGCAAGACGAATGGGAAAGCATTTCCCTGAATTACACCTCTGGCACCACGGGCCGTCCCAAGGGCGTCGTTTGCCATCACCGCGGCGCTTATCTCAAAACCATGGGCACGCCGATTTCCTGGGGCATGACCATGTATCCGCGTTACCTGACGATTGTGCCGCTGTTTCACTGCAACGGCTGGAATCACACCTGGATGATGCCCGCGCTGGGGGGCACGCTGATCTGTTGTCGCGACATTTCGGCAGCGAATATCTTCAACGCGATTGCGGACGAAGGCGTCACACATTTCGGCGGCGCACCGATTGTTTTGAACATGATGATTCACGCCCCCGAAGGTGATCGTCGCGAGTTTGACCACATTGTTGAGGTGTTCACCGCCGGTGCCCCGCCCCCCGCTGCGGTGCTTGAAGCGATTGAACCCATGGGCTTTAACGTCACCCAGGTTTACGGACTGACAGAAACCTACGGTCACGTCACCGAATGTCTGTGGGATGAAACACGCTGGTCTGATCTGGAAGGAACGGACCGCGCTGACATCAAAGCCCGCACAGGCATCCTGATGCCGCATATGGAAGATATCACCGTGCTGGATCCTGACACCATGGAACAAGTGCCATGGGACGGCGAAACCGCTGGTGAAATCATGATCCGCGGCAATTCCGTGATGAAAGGCTATCTGAAAAACCCTGATGCCTCGGCCAAAGCCTTCGCGGGGGGATATTTCCATTCCGAAGATGTGGCTTATCAGCATGATGACGGCTACATCCGCATCACAGACCGCGCAAAAGACATCATCATTTCCGGCGGCGAAAATATCTCATCTGTTGAGGTCGAAGGCGCCCTGATGCACCACCCCGCCGTGCTGCTATGCGCTGTGGTCGCAAAACCCGATGAAACCTGGGGCGAAGTCCCCTGCGCCTTCATTGAGCTGAAAGAAGGCACATCTGTCACATCCGATGAACTTCGCTCCTTCGCCCGCGACCGCCTGGCCGGTTTCAAATGCCCGAAAGCGTTTGAATTCGGAGAACTGCCAAAGACATCCACCGGCAAGATCCAGAAGTTTGAACTGCGCAAACGGTTTAAGGAGGTTTGACTTCGAAAGTAGACAATTGAAGCTGGTGATTGCCTATTAAGAACATCAGCTTCAATTTATCCTGGACAACCACAGTCCAAGCCACGATTTTTTTACTAAAAGGATATTTTATGCCCGGGTTTGAAATCACTTCAGTGTTTGTTCTGGTCGTCGCCGCCGGGATCATATTTGCACTATTTGAGTTGTGGACAACCGACACGCCACGCAAGAAGGCACCTGTAAGACGTCGAGCACCTGAACCTATATCTCCCTGGGAAAAAGGAATCTGCCCAGCCTGGCCTGCCGACAATTCCGATTTCCTTAATCCAATGTGGAAGACACTAAGCAACAACCATTGGAAACCAAACATATGTGCACGCACTCCGGAACAAGAAAACGCGCGTGCGCTAATACTGCTCTATGCCGCAATCGGTTCCGGCTGCGAACATCTCGGGCAAGTTCTGTCCACTCACAGTCCTGAAACATTTGCAGCAATGTCCGCTGGTCTTTACCAGATCGGCCTGGATGATCTGGCAGAGCCCGTTCAACAGGCGCGTTTGATATTTGCGTACAACAGCGATAATGAACAGCTGGAGAATGATTGCCTGGACACCATGCGCACAAAGCGCCTTAGCAAACGCACAGATTTCCCTACCGAATACTATCTTACAAATCTCTTTTCCCGCCTTGATGCCGAAGCACGTCTAAACGCAGCGCTAAACCTATATCTTGCAAAGCATGGCGACTGGCACAGTGCCCCTGCAAATAAAGCGATTGTTCTTGCTGATTTGATGAAGAGGATTCGCCCGGTCCCATTCGTTGACACCCCAGCACTGGAATATGCAAAACGCGGAAAGCCTCATGAGTTGTTCGAAGACGCGCTACAAGTCATCAGGCGGCACGAGACGTTTTTACTACACAGTGAACTGCACCCTGCGGAACTCAATATTCTTCGCCTGGACCAATTGGTCTATATATCTGAAGCAGACGCAGATGAAATGGGCGGGCTCTTATGTGAATTTCATAGTGATGCCCTCGACAATGTCATGCTGACCAATACATGCCGCACTCTGGAAAACAGCGGAGCCGGGGATATAGCATCAATTTTAAGGCGCATTGCACAATCCCAGGTTTCCCGAATGGCGGGCCACCCTTACCGGGACTCCGCCGAACCGATCGATGCGTTGTTTGAGAGTTTTCAGCAAATGAACGCTGGCAAACGGATCAGAAACCTTGCAACTGCGTATGCAGACCAACATTACCCCTGGCAAAACTGAAATTCACAGAGAGAAAATTAAGAACGCAATACCGCGGGGGCAATACGACAGAGGCCACCGCAGATAGAAATTGGACTTATCTTCGTCATAGTTGTAGCAGATATACCGTGACAATTGTACGTGGTGCATCTGTGCGTGTTTCTGCACAATGAATTTATATAGAGCAGAGCAACCAAAACATGTCAGTTCCGACACCAGAGGCGACATCCGGCAAGATCCGGAATGGCAAAGGCCTTGCAGCCCTTTTCACGCTGACCATTTTTCTGTCTGCATCGCTGCTGTTCTTCGTTCAGCCGCTTTTCGCAAAGCTGACCCTGCCCGTCATCGGTGGCGCACCAGCCGTCTGGACAACGGCCATGCTGTTTTTTCAGACGGTTCTGATTGGTGGCTATCTCTATGCGCATTTGCTTGTGCGGTTCTGCTCAACCCGCTGGCAGCTTGGCATTCATCTGGCCTTCTGGGGCCTCGCGCTGTTCTTCCTGCCCCTCGCAATTCCTGAGAACTGGACGTTTGATCCACAAGGCCCCGTCACGCTTCAGACGCTCTGGCTTTTTGCCTTAGGGATCGGCATTCCATTTGCTGTGCTTTCCGCAAATGCACCGCTGATTCAGGCCTGGTACCGGAATTCCGGGGCACCATCCGGAGATGACCCCTATTTTCTCTATGGGGCATCCAACCTTGGATCGATGACAGCCCTTCTTGCCTTTCCTCTGCTTGCAGAACCCATCTTCGGGGCCAGCGCTATTGGCTGGGGCTGGGCCGTCGGATTTATGGTATTTGGCGCTTGTCTTGCCGGTATTGCCGCTGTGTTTTTCACGCGTCCGGCGACACCCACACAGTCAGGCAACATTGCCCCTGCCTCTGACACCCCCACGACACGGATCACAGCCGATCAGGTTGCAACCTGGCTGATGCTGGCCTTTGTCCCATCTTCGCTGATGCTGGCTGTCACGACCAAGATTTCAACGGACATGGGGACGATCCCCATGGTCTGGATCCTGCCGCTGGCGCTTTTCCTGGCCACATTTCCGCTGACCTTCCGTCAGCGCGCTTTCATGCCGGACAGCTGGCTGAAGACCCTGTTCAGTGTCAGCGTTCTCTTCCTTATTTACGTCTTTTCAACAAGTGCGCTCGCCCATGGAAGCGTCCTCATGGCGACGGCCCTTCTTCTGGCTTTCTTTTCGGTCGCACTTTTTGCGCACCGGCAGCTTTACCTTGCACGCCCCGATGGCAGCCAGCTCACGATATTCTATCTGATCATGTCTGTTGGTGGCGCATTGGGAGGGCTTTACAATTCAATCGTCGCTCCCGCGGTTTTTGATGCATTGCGGGAAGGCCCGACCACAGTTGCAATGGCCGTAATCATTCCAGTTTTCCTTGCACAGAACCAGTTAAACAAGACGACGACCCGGGTAGTAATAACCATAGCGGTCATCCTTGCTGCAATCACATTGGCTTTGACAGCCTTCACCGGAAACCTCGTATACCTGATGGTCGTGGCGGGCATGGCCCTGGTTGTGGCACTTCTGATCGCAAGCCGGATGATCACTTTTGTGATTGCCCTGATCACAGTCACTGTCTCCGGTGCTTTTCTGGAATACCGCGAGGTCGTCTTTTCCGATCGCAGCTTCTTTGGGACGCATCTGGTACGTGATCTTCCTGCCCCATACAGTATGAGATATTATTTCAACGGCACAACCGTCCATGGGTTACAACGCCTTGAGGATCTCGACAGTGACCGGCCTGTTCCCCTCGGGTATTACCACCCTGAACTGCCAATGGCCCGGGTTCTTAACAGCACGCTTGCACAATCTGCCTCTGATATTGGGATTGTCGGTCTTGGGATCGGATCCCTTGCCTGTTATCGCACCCCCGGACAGACCTATCATTTTTACGAGATCGACAGTCTGGTGGATCAGATCGCCCGCGATCCGGCGCTTTTCACCTATATGTCAGCCTGTGCTGCGGATCAGCCAACCTATCTTGGGGATGCGCGCGTTGTCCTCGAAGGGCAGGCAGATCTGAAAATGTCCGTTCTGGTGATTGATGCCTATAGTTCCGACGCTGTGCCTGTGCATCTGACCACGACAGAAGCAATGCAGCTTTACTTTGACCGGGTCGAAGACAACGGTGTGGTTCTCTATCATATCTCAAACCGTTTCTACGATATTCACCTGCCACTTGCACGATCCGCCGAAGCCCTTGGACTGAACATCTGGATGCATGACGAAACGCTGACAGAACGTCAGACTGACGACAACGCATTCCGAAGCACAGTTGTCATGGTCGCACGCCCCGGTGCACAGGTGGATGACATCCTGGAAGATGAGAACTGGCATCAGATCGACAGTGACGGCGGGCGGATCTGGACGGATGACTATGCCAATCCACTTAGCATTTTGCGCATATTCCGCTAAAAACGGCACTGGCACACAGACGGATAAGTTACCTTCGCAGCTGATATTGTCCGGTGCAGGGTTTCCGTGTATTCTGTTGAAAACCATAAGCAGTTTACAGGCCGGAACCACCCGTGAGGACCGCACTTAAAGAGTATGACCGCCTGGAGGCCACCGGCCTCTGGCGAGAAACCCCGGAAGCACAGCTTCGCGAGGTTATTATTTCTTTTGGCAATGCTTCCCTGTCTCTGTCCAACCAGGCAGAGATGGCCCTGACCCATTGGTCTCTGGCGGCAATTCGCCGGACCAACAAGGGCAAAATGCCCGCAATCTATGCCCCTGATGAGGACGCCAGTGAAACGCTGGAGGTCTCTGATGAGGACATGGTTGCCGCAATTGATAAGGTTCTGGCAGCAATTGAACGACGCAGCCCCCGTCCGGGGCGTTTGCGCCGCGCGGTCGTTGGCTGCGGACTGATCGCCCTGCTGGCCGGAACTGTATTCTGGCTGCCTGATGCGGTACGCCAACAGGCCACCCGCCTGCTGCCTGCAATCTCTCGTGCCCAGATCGGGGACGAACTTCTTTCTGAAATACGCCATCTTGCAGGCAACCTCTGCGAAAGCCCCGGCGGCACACGCAGCCTGCACACGCTGCGCATGCGTCTTGATCTGCCGCCACCTGTTCACCCTGATCCGGCGCTTCGTCGCATCGTTGTTCTGCGCTCAGGCCTTCAGGACAGTCTCAGCCTGCCTGGCGGGATCATCCTTCTGAACCGTTCTGTTGTGGAAGATCATGAAGATCCGGCCGTCAGTGCAGGTTTTGTCATTGCAGAGGATCTGCGCCGATCCGGGCATGACCCTATCCGGGATATGCTGTCTTATCTGGATCTCAGCGCAAGCCTGCGCCTTCTCACCACTGGCATGATCAGCAAAGAGGATCTGCGCGAGTGGGCTGAACATATCGTAACTCAACCCCGCCCGGCCGTGGCTGATACAACACTTCTGACCGCGTTCTCAGAAAGTGCTGTTCCTGCCTCCCCTTATGCCTGGGCCATTGACCCAACGGGCGAGGCCACCCTGGGGCTGATCGAGGCTGATCCCTGGCCCGGACAGGATACGCGTCTGGTTCTGAGCGATGATGATTGGGTTCGCCTGCAGACGATCTGCACCGACACTTAAGGCCGACACCAATCCTGCAACAAAAAAGCCCCACACAAGGCGGGGCTTTCAATCAGATCAGGTCCGGATCAGTCTTGTTTGATGTAATTCATCACGGCCACCATGACGATCCCATAAAGCACGTGACCAGCCAGCGCGACCCAGGTGATACCCGTAAAGCCCAGGAAGAAGGGCAGACCAGCAATGGTCGTGATCCCGCCAATTGCAAAAACCCAGAGACCAAAACCATAGATCGCAGACGGAATAAACCAATGCGTCTGGCCGATGACCCGCGCCCAGATCGGCGCAAAGATAAACAGCCAGCCCACAGGATAGCCGATCAGACCCACCAGATAGAAATGCACGAAATACCCTGCAAAATCACCATTTGGCAGGCCAAGCGTGCCCAGCAGGCTGCGTGCCAGACCATGCGGGGAAAGATTGGCCCAACCCAGCGCCGGGGAAATCATCTGCCCCCAAAGGTCAAACGCATTGCTGGCAAAGAAGCCGGCAACAAACATAAAACCCAGGGTCTGGGCATTCAGGGCGGGAACCGCGCCAAGGCGGGAAGAGGTCTGGGTGCTCATTGTCTTCTCAATCATTAATGTTTCGTTACAGGTGATATAGATAGCCACTTCCCCAACGGAAAGCACAACCACCAGATGTTACAGCATTTCTCACCCGCTTGTGACGGATGTTTCAGGTGCAAAAAAACGCCCCTGTAATCACAGGGGCGCTTTCCACAGAATTTTTCTGGCCTTATTTCGTACCGAACATCCGGTCACCAGCGTCGCCAAGGCCCGGAATGATGTAGCCCTGATCGTTCAGCTTCTCATCCAGAGAGGCCGTCACAATTGGCACATCCGGGTGGGCTTCTTTCATGCGGGCAACTCCTTCTGGAGAGGCCAGCAGACACAGGAAGCGGATGTTTTTCGCACCAGCTTTTTTCAGCATATCAATCGCCGCCACGGAAGAATTCCCGGTGGCCAGCATCGGATCTACGGCGATGACCAGACGGTCTTCCATCGCTTCCGGCACTTTGAAATAATATTCCACCGGTTGCAGGGTTTCTTCATCACGGTACAGACCAACAAAACCAACGCGTGCAGATGGGATCAGTTCCAGAACACCATCCAGCAGGCCATTGCCCGCACGCAGAATGGAAATCAGCGCCAGTTTCTTACCAGCCAGAACCGGGGCGTCCATTTCCTGCATCGGCGTGTTGATGGTTTTTGAGGTCATCTCCAATTCGCGGGTGACTTCATAGGCCAGCAGTTGGGAAATCTCACGCAGAAGCTGGCGGAAGCCGGCCGTTGCGGTGCTTTCCTGGCGCATCAGGGTCAGTTTATGTTGCACCAGAGGGTGATCAACGATGGTCAGATGCTCGGTCATGGCGGGCTCCCGGGTTAGCTAAGCTGTTTCAGAATATCGGCACGCGTGTCTTCATCACAGAAGGCGGCCTTTGCTGCTGCCCTGTTTAATTCGGAAAACACCTGTTCGTCAAAGCGGAAAACCCGGGCGAGATCCTGATATTCCTTTGTCATCGTCGTGTGGAAGAAGGGCGGATCATCGGTGGACACCGTGCAATTCACCCCGGCATCCATCAGGCGCGCGATCGGATGATCTTCCAGACGCGGGTAAACACCGAGGAAAACGTTAGACCCCGGGCAAACCTCAAGCGTCACCTGACGCGCCACCAGTTCCTTTACAAGTGCCGGATCTTCAATCGCCCGCACACCATGTCCGATGCGTTCCACATTCAGGGTCAGTGCGTCACGTACAGATTCCGGCCCGCCCCATTCACCCGCATGGGCTGTCAGTTGCAGACCTGCTTCACGCGCACAATCAAAGCTCCAGGCGAAATCAGCAAGCTTCCCGGCCTTCTCATCCCCGCCGATCCCCAGACCTGTGATAAAATCACCAACGGTTTCCGCGGCACAGATCGCGGCAGCTTTCGCCTTCTCCGGTCCAAAATGACGGATCGGTGTCGCAATGCCACGTAATTTAATGCCGTGATCCCGCTCTGCCTCGCTTGCGGCCTGGGTGATTGCCCCAAGATATTCCTTCCAGGCGCCCACATCACCACCACCGCAAAAATCCGGGCTGATGAAAGCTTCGGTGTAAATCACACCCTGCTCTGCGGATTGTTCCAGTACCGCTTTTGTCAGACGCGCGAATTCTTCCGGCCCTGTCAGAACCTGTGTCGCGGCTTCATAGACCTCAAGGAAATGCCAGAAATCGCGGTAAGCATAGCCGCCGTTTTCATCAAACACGCCCTCAAGACTGATGTTCTTTTCATCCGCCAGACGCCGGGCAAATTCCGGCGGCATCGCGCCTTCGATATGCAGATGAAGTTCGACTTTTTTCGTTTCCTGAAATTCCATCATTCCTCACAAAAAACTTGTACCAGGCCCGAATGCGGGCAAATCCAGATGTGCCGCGACCGAAGCCGCGATGTCAGAAAACCCAATAAGGCCGATTTCCCCAGCGCCCATCCCCAACGCAATCACCGGCACACGTTCGCGGGTATGATCAGTGCCGCTCCATGTCGGGTCATTGCCGTGATCCGCGGTGAAAAATACCAGATCCCCTTCACGCATCCGGGCGTTGATATCCGGCAGGCAACTGTCAAACCATTCCAGCGCGCTCGCATAGCCGGACACATCGCGACGATGACCGAACAGGCTGTCAAATTCGACAAAATTCGCGAAGGTAAAGCTGCCCTCCGGCGCTTCCTCCATCACATCCAGAAGATGCCCCATCAAGGCACAATCACTGCCTTTGCGATTTTCATCTATGCCACGCATCGAGAAAATATCACCAATCTTACCAATCGCATAAACATGCCTTCCGGCATTTTGCGCCACATCACACAGTGTGTCGGAGGGCGGCGCAATGGCGTAATCATGGCGATTGACTGTGCGCTGATAACCGTTCTCTGCATCACCAATGAACGGCCGGGCAATCACACGACCAACTTTCATTTCATGCAGGATCGGTGCTATGTCAGCACAAAGTTTCTGCAGGCGATCCAGCCCAAAATGTTCCTCATGCGCCGCGATCTGAAAGACGCTGTCAGCAGAGGTATAACAAATCGGCCAGCCATTTTTGATGTGCTCTTCCGCGAATTCATCAATCACCGCAGTGCCGGAACCATGGCGGTTGCACAGCGTGCCACCTGCCCCGCAAAGACGCGCAACTTCGGTCATCAGATCATCGCTAAAGCTCACATCCTGATCCGGAAAGTAATGCCAGTCCCAGGGCACAGGCACTCCTGCAATTTCCCAATGTCCTGACGGTGTGTCCTTGCCTTTTGACACTTCACTGGCCGCGCCCCAAAGCCCCTCTGGCATGCCAGAGGGTGCGCCGAGCCCGGGGGCTTCAGCCCCTGAGGCGAGGCGCACCGCCGCTCCGATGCCGGACGCTGCCAGATGTGGCGTATTCAGCGCCCCGCTGCGTCCCTCCTCCGCCAGACCATCGGCACAGGCCTGCGCAATATGGGCCAGCGTATTGGCCCCCGTATCCGGCCGATCGCCATTGAAAAACTGATCCGCATCAGACGCGCCACCACAGCCCACGGAATCCATCACCACCAGAAAAGCGCGTTTATGCGTCATTGCAGCGTCTCCAACACCAATGAATCAGCCTCAGCGACATCACCAAGGGTGATCGCGGCACGCACAGCTTTTGCTGCTTTCTCTGCTGCGGCTTCATCCGCCGCATGCACCATCGCCAGCGGCGCGCCTTTTTTCACGGGCTCACCGACCCGGCCCAGATCAGAGAGCCCGACTGCCATATCAAGCTTCTGTCCGCCATAAAGACGCCCACCGCCCAAATGCACCACGACTTCGCCAAGCGCACGGGCATCCATTTTCGTGATCACGCCAGCTTCCCGCGCACAAACCTCCAACACCACCGGGGCTTCGGGCAGGCAGGCTTCGCTTACGTCTTCAGGCCCTCCAAGGGCGGATATCATCTGCGCAAAGATCTCTCGCGCCTGGCCCGATGTAATGGCCGCGCGGATCATGCTGCGTCCCTTGGCTTCATCTGTCGCAAGCCCCGCCGCCAGCAGCAATGCCCCGCCCAGCGCCGCGGTCAGTTGCAGCAGCACACCCTCGCTACGCCCTTCCAGCACCCGCAGGCATTCGCGCACTTCCAGCGCATTGCCTGCCGCAGGCGCAAGCGGCGAATTCATATCGGTAACAAGCGCCAGCGTCGGGCACCCCGCACCTTTTGCCGTGTCGACCAGGGCGCGCGCAAGGGCTGCGGCATCCTCCGGATTGTCCATAAACGCGCCCGTGCCGCATTTCACATCCAGCACCAGGGTTTCCAGTCCCGCCGCCAGTTTCTTTGACAGAATTGACGCGGTGATCAGATCGATGCTTTCCACAGTCGAGGTCACATCGCGGATCGCATAAAGCCGCTTATCCGCCGGGGCCATGTCGCCCGTGGCCGAAACAATCGCACAGCCCAGCGCGCCAACCATCTGGCGAAATTTTTCCTCGGATACTTCGGTGTTCACGCCGGGGATCGCCTCGAGTTTATCCAGTGTCCCGCCCGTATGGCCCAGCCCGCGCCCGGAAATCATCGGCACATAAGCCCCGCAGGCCGCAAGGGCCGGGGCAAGGATCAGAGACACACAGTCGCCCACACCACCGGTAGAATGTTTGTCGACCACTGGCCCTGGCAGATCCCAGGTCATCACATCACCGCTGTCACGCATCGCCTGGGTCAGGGCCACACGGCCAGCCTCACCCAACCCGTTCAGACAGGTGGCCATCGCAAAAGCACCCGCCTGGGCGTCCGTCACAGTGCCATCCGCAAGCCCCGAAGCGAACCAGCGGATTTCCTCAGATGTCAGTGCTTCTTTTTCGCGCAGGCGCAGGATGATGGATCGTGCGTCCATGATTACGCATTCTCCATGTGGTCTTCCGAAAAACGACCGGGCAGCAATTCACCTACAGTCATTTGCAGGGTCTTGCCTTCCATCGTCGCCATGGTCACAACCACATCATCACCCGCGAATTCTGCGATTTTCTGACGGCAACCACCACAAGGCGGCACCGGGGCCGGACTGTCGGCAACCACAGTGATTTCCGCAATCTTCCGTTGCCCTGCAACACACATCGCAGCAATCGCCCCGGCTTCAGCACAAGTCCCTTCAGGATAGGCGACGTTTTCGACGTTGCAGCCCTGAAACACCTGCCCGTCTGCGGTGCGCACAGCAGCCCCCACCAGGAAGCGCGAATAAGGCGCATGGGCGTTTTCACGGGCGGTTTTTGCGGCGGTCAAAAGGTCAGACATCCGGGGCATCCTTTGAAGTAAATCAGATGCCCCAGACTATACCCGCCCCCGCGAGATGCAAGTCTCTTAGCGGGTTTCAGTCTTGAAAGCGCCGGGCAAAGAAACCTCGATCAATTCCAGATCACCAGAGGACTGGGAATAACGCGTTTCCATGCCAGGCGGGATCACAAATGCATCACCGGCCTCAAGCGTGTAAGGGTCTTTGCCTTCTCCTTCCAGCACCATGGACCCGGTTTTCACAAAGGTGAAATGGATGTCGGCATGATGTTTCGCCCAGGGTGCATCACCATTGGCCGGGCGGATAACCTGAACGCCTGCAACTTCTTTGGTGTTCTCACAAATCGTCGTGTCGCGGGCATCAAAACCGGGAATGCGGAAGGGTTTAAACGGGCTGTCTTTGCCAACATTATGCACAAAACGTTGCCCCTGCCATTCACGTTCCGGGCGGAAATGCGGGGTGGGCAGTTCCATGTCGTGATCAATCTCGGTGACATGTTCGGCAGGAACACCAATTTCCAGCACCTCAATCGCTTCACTGGCATACAGCACCCGGTGGCGGATTTCCGGCGGCTGAATGAAACAATCCCCGGCATGCAGGCGGATCTTATCGCCTTGGTCTTCATAAACAACATCCACCCAACCGGCGAGACAGAAGATCAGCTGAAAACCAACCTTATGATAGTGCACCATGTCGGGCACCGGGCCGCCGTCAGGAATGCGAATGTGGCTTGCAATGATAGACCCACCCAGACGGGTTGGGATCAGATCACGGTAATGCATGCCCGCGCGGCCAATCACCCAGGGAGCCTGATCTTTCAGACGACGCACAACAAAGGCATGTTCGGTTTCCGGCATTACAAGCGGCGGGTTCAGGTCATCAATTTCAACTTTCGTGCCATTGGGCGCGGTCAAAACGCGTGCACCATCTGCGAAATCATCAGGATTATCCGTCCGAATACACAGGGTGGCCGGGGCCTCTGCCGCACCGTTTTCAATACGCAGACGAATGCCATGTCCTGAAAAAACAGCCACTTGTGGATTATCTGCCGGATAAATCATATCCATCCGCATCTTCAGAGTTTTGGTGAAAAACGGAATATCTTTCGGCAGGTTATCCGTTGGAATACGGATCTCTGCGCGGATTTCCTCAGCGCTGTCTACATTATTTTTCGCCATCTCTTCCCCCGTTACTTCAAACTTAAAGCTTTCGCCAGACCATGGGCGATACACAGTGCAAATGCAAGACAGTTGAATTACCGACGTCAGACATGCAATATGCAACAAAATAAATTGGTTTAGCGTTAAACGATACTACGCCACCACCCCAGGGAGACAGACAGATGGCAGACGGTCAGGAAAAGAAACGGCGTCAGCGCGCGCTGGATTATCATGAGTTCCCACGCCCTGGTAAACTGGAAATTCGCGCAACCAAACCCATGGCAAATGGTCGTGATCTGGCGCGCGCCTATTCCCCAGGTGTGGCTGAGGCCTGCCTTGAAATTAAGGCGGATCCGTCCACCGCAGAACGCTATACGGCGCGGGGTAATCTGGTGGCTGTTGTGTCAAATGGCACAGCGGTTCTGGGCCTGGGCAACATTGGTGGCCTGGCCTCAAAACCAGTGATGGAAGGCAAGGCCGTTCTGTTTAAGAAATTCGCCAATATCGACTGCTTTGATATTGAACTGGACGAAGCAGATCCGGAACGTGTGGCCGATATCGTCTGTGCGCTGGAACCGACCTTTGGTGCGATCAATCTGGAAGACATCAAAGCCCCGGATTGCTTCATTGTCGAAGAACTCTGCAGGCAGCGCATGAACATCCCGGTCTTCCATGATGACCAGCACGGCACCGCGATTGTTGTGGGCGCTGCGGCCTATAACGCGCTACATGTGGTTGGTAAAAAATTCAGCGAAATCAAAGTGGTATCCACAGGTGGCGGGGCGGCTGGCATTGCATGCCTCAACATGCTTTTGTCCCTTGGGGTAAAGCGCGAAAACGTATGGCTCTGTGATATCGACGGGCTGGTTTATGAGGGGCGCGAAAGCGAAATGACCCCGCAAAAGGCAGCCTTCGCGCAAGGGAAATCGCCAGCAACGCTGGACGATGTGATTGACGGGGCGGATCTGTTCCTTGGCCTGTCTGGTCCTGGCGTTCTGAAACCGGAACATGTGGCCAAAATGGCCGCGAAACCTGTTGTCTTTGCCCTGGCCAACCCGACACCTGAAATCATGCCGGATGAGGTGCGTTCCGTTGCCCCGGATGCGATCATTGCCACCGGTCGATCCGATTTCCCAAACCAGGTCAACAACGTGCTGTGTTTCCCGTTTATCTTTCGCGGCGCGCTTGATGTTGGGGCAAGCGAGATCAATGAGGCTATGAAAGTCGCCTGTGTTGAGGGCATCGCGGAACTGGCCCGCGCAACAACTTCGGCAGAAGCTGCGGCGGCTTATAAGGGCGAACAGCTGACCTTTGGCGCAGATTATCTGATCCCAAAACCGTTTGATCCACGTCTGATGGGGGTTGTTGCCACCGCCGTTGCCCGCGCGGCGATGGAAACCGGCGTTGCGAAACGTCCGGTGGACTGCCTTGAGAAATACAAAGACAATCTGGATGCCTCTGTCTTTAAATCCGCGATGATCATGCGTCCGGTGTTTGCCGCCGCATCAACCGCAGAACGGCGCATCGTCTTTGCCGAGGGCGAAGATGAACGCGTATTGCGCGCGGCCAACGCGATGCTGGAAGAAACCACCGACAAACCAATCCTCATTGGCCGTCCCGAGGTGATTGAACGCCGCCTGGATCGCGCTGGCCTGTCCATCAAACCCGGGCATGATTTTGATCTGGTGAACCCGGAAAATGACCCCCGCTATCGCGATTACTGGAACACCTATCACAACCTGATGTCGCGTCAGGGCGTGACCCCGGATCTGGCGAAAGCGATCATGCGCACCAACACCACAGCAATTGGTGCGATCATGGTGCAGCGCGAAGAAGCCGACAGTCTGATCTGTGGCACCTTCGGGCAATTCCAGTGGCATATGAATTACGTCACCCAGATCCTGGGCACGCAGGAATTGCAGCCGGTTGGTGCCCTCAGCCTGATGATCCTCGAAGACGGGCCGCTGTTTATTGCCGACACCCATGTGCATCCGGAACCAACCCCGGAACAGATCGCAGAAACCGCGATTTCTGCCGCGCGTCACGTGGCGCGTTTTGGTGTGACACCGCAAATCGCGCTCTGTTCCTATTCACAGTTTGGCAACCTGAACTGCGATACAGGCCGACGCACCCGCGCTGCGATGGATATTCTTGACAGCGAACCGCGTGATTTCATCTATGAGGGTGAGATGCATATTGATGCCGCCCTTGATGAAGAACTGCGCGCCCGCTCCCTGCCCTGCTCCCGCCTGAAAGGGGCGGCGAATGTGCTGGTGTTTGCCAATACCGATGCTGCATCTGGTGTGCGCAATATTCTGAAGATGAAAGGCAATGGTCTGGAAGTCGGTCCGATCCTGATGGGCATGGGCAACCGCGCCCATATTGTGACGCCGTCCATCACCGCGCGTGGTCTGCTAAACATGTCTGCCATCGCGGGCACACCGGTTTCGGTTTACGGGTAACACACCTCTTAAGGCTTCAGCCTCCATGGCTGAAGCCTTCCCTCCCCCGAACCCGTTAGCGCTAAATCGCGACATTCGGGCGCAGGCGTCACATTTCATGTCGCTTGCCTGCCGCTCTGCCCGAGGCTTAAGAAACATAGAGGGATAACGCAGTCAGGGAGGACGACGCATGACATATCGTGAAACATATGACGCCTGGAAAGCAGATCCGGAGGCATTCTGGATGGAAGCCGCCGAGGCGATCGAATGGGACCAGAAACCTTCTAAGGCGCTCTCTGACGAAAATGCCCCTTTGTATGAATGGTATGCCGATGCCAAAGTAAACACCTGCTGGAACGCCGTGGACCGCCACGTTGAAAACGGCCGGGGCGAACAGACTGCGATCATCTATGACAGCCCGATCACCCACACCAAACGCGAAATTTCCTACGTGGAGCTGCGCAACCGTGTAGCATCCCTTGCCGGTGCTTTGCGCGCCAAAGGCGTGGAAAAGGGCGACCGCGTTATCATCTATATGCCGATGATCCCTGAGGCGCTTGAGGCCATGCTGGCCTGTGCCCGGATTGGGGCTGTGCATTCTGTTGTCTTTGGTGGCTTTGCTGCAAATGAGCTGGCCGTGCGCATTGATGATTGTACGCCTAAGGCCATCATCGCGGCCTCTTGTGGCCTGGAACCCAACCGCACCGTGCATTACAAACCCCTGCTTGACGGTGCGATTGAACTTGCGACGCACAAGCCCGATTTTTGCGTGATCTTCCAGCGTGAACAGGAAGTGGCTGAACTGGTTGAGGGTCGTGACTTCAACTGGCACGGCTTCCAATATGGCGTGGAACCTGCGGATTGCCTGCCTGTAGAGGGCAACCATCCCGCCTATATTCTTTACACATCCGGCACCACCGGCCAGCCAAAAGGCGTTGTGCGTCATACGGCAGGTCATCTTGTGGCCCTGAACTGGACCATGAAGAACATCTACAACGTTGACCCCGGTGATGTCTTCTGGGCTGCATCAGACGTGGGCTGGGTCGTGGGGCATTCCTACATTTGTTACGGTCCGCTGATCCACGGCAACACCACGATTGTCTTTGAAGGCAAACCCGTTGGCACCCCGGATGCGGGCACCTTCTGGCGCGTGATCGAAGAACATAAGGTTAAGACCTTCTTCACCGCCCCCACCGCCTTCCGTGCTGTGAAACGCGAAGACCCGAAAGGTGAATATGTGAAGAAATACGATCTCAGCTGCCTGGAACAGGTTTTCCTTGCAGGTGAACGTGCAGACCCCGACACAATCGTATGGGCACAGGATCAACTTCAGAAACCGATCATTGACCACTGGTGGCAGACAGAACTGGGATATCCTGGCGTCTGCAACCCTGTGGGCATTGAACTGCTGGACGTCAAACTGGGATCACCTTCCGTGCCACTGCCCGGCTATGACATGAAGATCCTCGATGATGAAGGGAATGAACTGCCCGCCGGGGAACTGGGTGCAATTGTCACGCCACTGCCCCTGCCGCCCGGCACATTCCCGACTCTGTGGAATGCCGAAGACCGTTACAAATCCAGCTATCTCAATACCTTCCCGGGTTATTATGAAACCGGCGATGCGGGCATGATTGATGAGGACGGCTATCTTTACATCATGGCGCGCACGGATGACGTGATCAACGTCGCGGGCCACCGCCTGTCAACCGGCGCGATGGAAGAGGTTCTGGCAGCTCACCCCGATGTTGCCGAATGCGCGGTGATTGGTGTCGCGGATCCCTTGAAAGGCCAGGCGCCTATGGGCTTCCTTTGCCTCAACGCGGGTACGGATCGGGACCACGCCGACATCGCGAAAGAAGTCGTGCAAATGGTACGCGAAAAGATCGGCCCGGTGGCCGCCTTTAAGCTGGCCTGCGTCGTGGATCGCCTGCCCAAAACACGTTCCGGGAAAATCCTGCGCGCAACCATGGTGAAGATCGCAGACGGGGAAGAGTTCAAAATGCCGGCCACCATTGATGATCCGGTGATCCTGGACGAAATCAGAGAAGCCCTGCAAACGCTGGGCTATCCGAAAAACTGACCATTCAGTTAACCATTACGACCTATCCCCCTTGAATTTGAAGTGAAAACACGTCAGATTTAGGGGGTTCCTCCTGGTGAGGTGACTGTGTGTTAGAGTGAGTTAACTGGTATGGTGTATTTTATACCCTCTGATATTGATCAGAGGGGCTTTTTCGCCATTTCGAAAGGGTGAAAAAGCGATGCAATTTTTGCCTGAATCCCTGACTGATGGAAGCGTTGCGCTATCCGTGCGTCTGTTCCATTGGAACAATCTGAAACGAATATTTCGTTCTTATCCCATATCCCTCATTCTACTGCTGTCGCCTGTTCTGAACAGTTTTTTGTATTATTGCGCCTGTCGTGTTGGTGTCAGGCATCATCAGAACGATCACTCACCAGGTGAAATCCTTTACGGCCCGCTGCAAGTCGTTTTCTCTCCTCTCAGGTACCATTCCTCAGTTCTATCGCGGCAAACCGTCAGCCCGCCCCGCCAGGGGATGATATCTCAGTTCAACCTGAGATATCTTCTGACTTTTTCCCCCTTGTCGGGAAGGGGAAATAACCCCTCATTGTCAGAGACTGCCAAGCCAGCCTTTCACCAGGTTATCGGTACCAGGGTAAATATGAAACAACTTACAGCTCTGATTCTGCTCCGTGGTCCGGCGTATAATCAGACAAAGGTTAGCTACCAATGACCACGCAATTGCTTCTGATTGACGGCACATCCTCACTTCCACCCACTTACCAGAGCTCACTGAATGAGGCTGGATATCGCATACGCATTTGCCGCAGCGGTGCGGAAGGGCTGATCGCCTTTCAGGAACTTCGCCCTCAGGTCGTTCTGCTTGATCTTGTCCTGCCTGATCGTGACGGTCTTGAAGTGTTGAAGGAAATTCTGACCATTTCTCCTGACACCCGCGTCATCGTAATCACAGCCACCGGTTCAATTGATCGTGCCGTAGATGCAATGCGTGCTGGCGCGCATGAATTCCTGCTCAAACCTTTCAATGAACAGCGTTTTCTCGCGGCGATACGCAATGCCAGCCGCAGCGAAAGCAATGCCCCCATACAGTCACTCGCCGCCATCCCCCCCCCTGAAGACGATGGGTTTCATCGGGTCATCGGCTGTGATGGAAAAGGTTTATGACAACATCCGCACCGTGGCAGGATCCATGGCTACCGTGTTTATCACTGGTGAAAGCGGTACCGGAAAAGAAATTTGTGCACAGGCGCTGCATGATCTTTCCAATCGTTCAGAAGGACCGTTCATTCCCCTGAATTGTGGGGCAATTCCGAATGATTTGCTGGAAAGCGAAATCTTCGGTCACCTGCGCGGCGCATTTACCGGCGCGATTTCAGACAAACCGGGTGCGGCTGCGATGGCAGACGGCGGCACGTTGTTTTTTGATGAAATCTGCGAAATGAGCATGGAGCTGCAAACGAAATTGCTGCGCTTCCTGCAAACATCAATGATCCAACCGGTCGGATCTGTGCGCCCGGTCAAAGTAAATGTACGTATTGTCTGTGCAACGAACCTTGATCCTCTGGAACAGATGCGTCTGGGGAAATTCCGTGAAGATCTGTACTATCGCCTTCATGTTGTGCCCCTGCATCTTCCCCCGCTGCGGGAACGCGGAGATGACATCATGGAAATCGCCCGAAACGCGCTACAAAGGTTTTCGGCCGAAGAAAACAGACTTTTTGAAGGTTTTTCTGACGAGGTAGAAGCTTTCTTCAATGAACATCATTGGCCAGGAAATGTCCGTCAACTTCTGAATGTCATGCGCAATATTGTGGTTCTCAACAACGACAGCACTGTCACGATGGATATGCTGCCGCATGATTTCCAGCGCGCGGGACAGCGTTCCCCGCAACCCGCGCAGCTGCCCTCAGCCCCCCCCACGCCCCGGGCGGAACCAGAACAAGCCGGGCCAGCACTGGACGATCTGATCGGCAAATCACTTGATGAGATCGAACGCATTATTGTCGAAGAAACCATTGCCAGGAATTCAGGTTCCATTCCTGTTGCTGCACGGGTTCTCGCGGTGTCACCTTCTACGCTGTACCGTAAGATCTCTGGCTGGAAGCAGGCCGATAAACAGAATCGCAACCGCGAGAAAAGCTGAACCAAAAGCTGGAAAACTGCCGAAGTCAGATGAATTGTTCCTGCAAAAGGCGCTCTTCAAGACCACGCCCCGGATCAAACAGCAGTCGGTGACTTATCGCCGGCTGGCTGGCAATCTCAACAAAAGCCACATTGGAAACAGACCGGCTGTCGGCATCCACCATCACGGGGCGCTTCGCAGCTTCCAGCACATCAAAGCGCACCTTGGCATTTTTCGGAAGCAATGCCCCCCGCCAACGTCGTGGCCGGAACGCCGCAACTGCGGTGAGGGCCAGAACCTCGGCCCCGATTGGCAGGATCGGGCCATGGGCAGAATTGTTATAGGCCGTCGAACCGGCGGGCGTAGACAATAGTGCGCCGTCACAGACAAGTTCTTCCATCCGTACACGATCATCGACAGAGATCTGAAGTTTGGCCGCCTGCGGACCTGCACGCAAAAGCGAAACTTCGTTAATCGCAAGCGCTGAATGATGCGTGCCATCTACGCATTGCGCATGCATCTGCAACGGATTGATCACAGCCTCTTCAGCCGCCATTAACCGCCCTACAAGCCCACTTTCATTGTATTCATTCATAAGAAAGCCAACCGTGCCCCGGTTCATGCCGTAAACCGGCACCTCAAGATCACGGGTTTCATGCAGGGTCTGCAGCATAAAACCATCACCGCCCAGGGCAACAATCACATCCGCATCAGCCAGATCACATTCCCCATAACGGGCAACCAGCCGGGATCGGCCAGCCCGGGCTTTTTCACTTTCACTGGCCGTGAATGCAATTTTCAGAACTTTACTCATGATATGGACCTGTTGCGGGACAGTGAGAGAAATCAACACCACATTTGCCTGCAAAACGCCGGAAGGCAAGAGCCAGGGACCAATCCATTTCCTGCGCCCCGGGCCTGGCACTCTGCAATCATGTCCGGCCTGCCGCCTGTGAAGTTGCGCAGTTTGACCAGACGGACCTGTTAGAACCTTCTGACCTCAGTGCCAGGGCTGACCACAGCCTGCCTCACTGCCTGAAAGTTGAGCAATCTACATTTGCGTACAATTGTGTACCGTAAAATAAGGGCTTCCGGGCGCATATTTCGACATTTTCCTGCCCCAGTGGCGCAGAATGCGGGTGCTGCGTCGCATTATCCGCTTCTGCTTTCCCGCCTGAGTCGTTAATAAACTTCCAAAATCCCATCGCGTTCAGACAGGAAAATGCGCCATGACCAGTGAAAGCACTACGAAAGCCTTCTTCACCGAATCCCTCGCAACACGCGATCCGGAGCTTCACGCCTCCATCACCAGCGAACTCGGCCGTCAGCGCGACGAGATCGAACTGATCGCATCCGAGAACATCGTTTCCGCCGCCGTGATGGAAGCACAGGGTTCCGTTCTGACCAACAAATACGCCGAAGGTTACCCGGGCCGTCGTTACTATGGCGGTTGCCAGTATGTTGACGTTGCTGAGAACCTGGCAATTGATCGTGCAAAAGAACTGTTCGGCTGTGAATTCGCCAACGTTCAGCCAAACTCTGGCTCGCAAGCAAACCAGGGTGTGTTTCAGGCGCTGATCCAGCCCGGCGACACTATCCTGGGTATGGATCTTTCTTCCGGTGGTCACCTGACCCATGGTGCGAAACCAAACCAGTCCGGCAAATGGTTCAACGCTGTGCATTACGGCGTACGTGAAAGCGACAACCTGATTGATTACGATCAGATCCAGGCGCTGGCGACTGAACACCAGCCAAAGCTGATCATCGCAGGTGGTTCCGCCATCCCGCGACAGATCGACTTTGCGAAGTTCCGTGAAATCGCTGATTCCGTTGGCGCATTCTTCATGGTCGACATGGCGCACATCGCGGGTCTGATTGCGGCGGGCGAACACCCCTCCCCGTTCCCACACGCCCATGTTGCGACAACCACCACCCACAAAACCCTGCGTGGCCCACGTGGCGGCATGATCGTCACCAACGACGAAGCGCTGGCGAAAAAGATCAACTCTGCGATTTTCCCTGGCATTCAGGGTGGCCCTCTGATGCACGTCATCGCGGGTAAAGCGGCGGCATTCGGCGAAGCTCTGCGTCCTGAGTTCAAAGCATACCAGAAGCAGGTGCGTGCAAACGCAGTGGCCCTTGCGGATCAGCTGATCAAAGGTGGTCTGGACATCGTCACCGGCGGCACTGACACCCACGTGATGCTGGTGGACCTGCGTCCAAAAGGCGTGACCGGCAACATCACCGACAAGGCCCTTGGCCGTGCCCACATCACCACCAACAAAAACGGCATCCCGTTTGACCCTGAAAAGCCAACCGTGACCTCCGGCATTCGTCTGGGCACCCCTGCGGGCACGACCCGTGGCTTTGGCGAAGCAGAATTCCGCGAGATCGCAGATCTGATCGTGGAAGTTGTGGATGGCCTGGCCGCAAACGGCGAAGACGGCAACGCAGCTGTGGAAGAAGCCGTGCGCGGCAAAGTCGCAGCCCTCTGCGCACGCTTCCCGCTGTACCCAAACCTCTGATCCGTTTTCTTTGAAAGAAAACGGTCCGGAAACTTTGAAAGTTTCCGGGCCAGTCACAAAGCCCCCGATTGCAAAGCCGGGGGCTTTTCTTTAATGCGGTTCCCATGACTGAAAAAGATATTAGAACCGCCAGTAAATTTCTCTCACTTGTTCTGCGCCACAATCCAGAAGCAGCAAATGTCACCCCAGACAGTGGAGGTTGGGTGACTGTTGACACCCTGATCGCCGGAGCTGACATTCCCATGACAAAGGAATTGATCGCCGAGGTGGTCGCCACAAGTGACAAACAACGCTTTGCCCTCTCACAGGATGGCCAACGCATCCGTGCCAATCAGGGGCATTCCTTCCCGGTGGATCTGGGCCTGATGCCACAGACCCCACCCGAAACCCTGCTTCACGGCACCGCCACACGATTTGTTGACAGTATCCAGGCCAAAGGTCTGATCCCGGGGTCGCGCCAGCATGTACATCTGTCACAAGATGAAAACACAGCCCGCACGGTTGGCAGTCGTCACGGAAAACCTCACATTTTTCTCGTCGCCAGCGGCCAGATGCACCGGGACGGGTTTGCCTTCATCTGCTCTGACAACGGTGTCTGGCTCACGGACCATGTGCCCGTGACCTACCTCAAATAAAAAACGCCCGGGGGAAGGAACCCGGGCGTTTCTGTTGGGGGAAGCAGCGCCGCGCGCTTTTTTGGCGCTGCTCCCCCACCGACCATCCCCGTTTATGCGGGGGCCATCCTATGGAGATCAGATGTCTTTGGCCGGATCCAGGATTGCTTCTTCCAGCAATTTTTCATTGCGGGCGTCTTCAATGCGACGAATGCGATCTTCGCTGGAACGTGTGTCAAAGCGGTATTTCACCACATTCACAAGGCTCAGGGTCAGCAGAACAATTCCCATGCCCCAGTAGCCTTTGGTCGACAGCGGCACCTCAGTTGAGTGGTACAGCGACAGTGCCAACAGCCCGTAAGCGGCAACCACGCCAGCAATGTTCAGCATCATAATCAGGTGAGTATCGTTACGTTCGTTGTTCATTGGTTTTCTCCATGTCTTCCGGTTTGGCCCGAAGGCCAGTTAAGTTAATTTAATTGTATTTTAGTTGGTTATTTCGCTTGCAGACGCTTTAGAACGTCACCTGCAGTGGATCGGGTTTTATGGCCAAAGCCAGCATCCCCCAGACGATCTGCCACATCATAGTGGCCAAGACCTGTATCGATCTCGCGCAGGATTTCGCTTTGTTCAAACGGATCATCTTTGTTGATCACATTGGCGATCAGTTCTTCTGCTTCATCAATCGCGTTGCCACCGCCAAGGGTCTTATTCAGACGTTTCTGAATGCCCTGTTCACGCTTAATCGCCCGGGCGGAAATTGCGCCCTGTTTCAGATCAATGATCCGACGGTTCGCGGCCTCAACTGACTGACGAAGCTGCATCACGCGACTTTCCAGTCGATTTGAAGTTTCACGACGCACGGTCTGTTCGTTTTCCATTTCTGCAATGGCGCGGGCCGCTTCCTGGGCCAGGTCTTCACGATCGTCTGTCAAAGCTTCTTTCGCCCGCCCCGTCAGATCAGTGATGCGCCCTTCCAGCGTTTCAATCTGGCGATCCTCTGAGCGCTGGCGCTGCATCAGACTGGCTAGGGTCAGTTTTGCCGCTTTCAGGCTGGCCTGCGCTTCGCGGATCTTCTGGTCAATCAGTTCAATTGAATACTGGCCACGCAGGTTTTCTTCAGCCCGGGCGTTCGCCCCGATAATCAGTGTTTTGAAAGTTCCAAACATTGCCTTCTCCATTTCCTGAACAACGTTCATGAAAATGTTTTAGCCAATTCCTGAACGCCGTTCAACAATTATTTTGAACGTTGTTCAGGGCAATCAACTGATTTGGCTCAAAAGCATTGATATCATTGTTTTTATTTTTTCAGGCGGCACCCCTGAAATGCGCTTTTCCAGCCCCAAAAGCACAATTCCATGCACGGATGAGAACAAAGATCTGGTCATCAGGTCCAGTGATTCTGCATCCATATCGGGGTAAATTTCACTGAGAGGGCGAGAAATATTCTCAAACAACCCGGCAAGCGCAACCAGATACCAGTTTGGCACCTCATCATCCGTCGACATTTCCAGATCAAACATCGCCCGCCAGAGGTTCGTGTTCTCTGCCGCGAAACCCAGATAGGCCTCTGACATGATGATCAGCCGCTCATTTGGGCCAGCCTGCACATCTTCAACCGATTGCGCCACAGCAAAACCAAGCCGTTGGAACGTCCGCCCGTTCACCGCCATAAACAACGCCTGCAAATCATCAAATGCGTTGTAGATCGCCCCAAGCGCGCAGCCCGCCTCTTTTGCAAGATCGCGTGCCTTCACGGATCGCAGCCCGCCTTTACCGATCTGCGCTTCTGCCAGATCCACAAGCTTTACACGCAGGGCTTCTTTACGGGCGGCGACTTTTCCACTCATGGGAACTCCATCTCTGAACTACGTTCACGAATAGGCGCAATCCGGGATCGAGGCAAGAGAATCTCGACAGTTCCCCACACCACGGGTACATCAGAGGCAGTGTTAATGAAGAGTTCACCCATGCAGAACACCCGTCAGCAAGAGCGCCGCCTTGGCGATATGATCCGCAGCCGCCTGTCTCCCCTGACAGCTGAATTTGTGATGTTTGTACTGAAACAGGGCTGGTCCGCACTGTTTGGTATCCTGATCCTGCTGGCGATCATAGGCACGCGTGCGATCTGGCAAGACGACTGGCCCCTGGCCCGTTATGATTTCCTGGTAATCTTCGCCATCAGCACACAAATCGCATTCCTGTATTTCAAATTGGAAACCTGGGAAGAAGCCCGCGTGATCCTGCTGTTTCACCTGACGGGAACCGCGATGGAGATTTTCAAGATACACGCCGGATCATGGGCCTATCCTGGCGATGGCGTGTTGAAAATCATGCAGGTGCCTCTGTTCTCAGGCTTCATGTATGCTGCGGTCGGCTCTTATATGGCGCGGGTGATCCGGGTATTTCAGATGCGCTTTGATCCCTTCCCGACATTTCACTGGCATATCCTGCTGGCGGTGCTGATCTATGTGAACTTCTTCGCGCATCACTTCCTGCCTGACATCCGCCTGGCCCTGTTTGCCGCAACACTCCTGCTCTATGGCCGTACCCGCATCTGGTTTCGCATGGGCACGCAATCGCGCTACTGGTGGATGCCCCTGCCCCTTGCGGCCTTTTTCTCAAGCTTCTTTCTCTGGCTGGCCGAAAACATCGGCACCCTGACAAAAACCTGGATATATGCCGGACAAGCCGATGGTCAGGCCGTCAGTTTTGCGAAAATGGGGTCCTGGTATCTGCTGCTGTATGTCAGCTTTGCCACTGTCACCCTTGTCACCCGCAGCGCACTTCATCCGCCGCAAAGGTAATCTCAGCGCGCGGCCAGTTCCAGCAATTCCGCCGCCGCCGCACGGGCTGCATCTGAAATCGTGTCACCAGACAGCATCCGGCCGATTTCATCCACTCGTTCCACGTTATCCAACGGCACAACCCGGCTGATGGTTTCGGACTTGCCGGAATGTTTCTCAACCCGCCAGTGATACCCGCCAAGCGCTGCGACCTGCGGTGAATGGGTCACAACCAGAACCTGGCCACCATCTGCAAGCGCCTTCAGGCGACGCCCGACAGCATCCGCTGTCGCCCCGCCAACACCACGGTCAATTTCATCAAAGATCATTGTCAGCTGCGCATCATCACCCGTCAGGCATACCTTCAGCGCCAGCAGGAAACGGGACAATTCCCCGCCGGATGCGATCTTATTCAGGGGCCCCGAAGGTGCACCCGGGTTTGTCGCCACAGTAAAGCTGACCTGATCAATGCCTTCCGGGCCTTCGTCAGCCTCGGAAACCTCTGTACGGAACACAGCGCGTTCCATCTTCAGGGGCGCAAGTTCCGCCGCCATGGCTTTGTCCAGCTTTGCAGCGGCTTTGATACGCGCATCACGCAGTTTCTGCGCTGCAGCCTCATACGTCCCACGCGCCTCTTTCGCAGCGACTTCAAGATCTGCCAGATCCGCCTCCCCCCCGGTCAAAGCGGCCAGACGATTGCGCAGACCATCGGCAAAGCCGGCCAGTTCATCCGGCAGAACCGCGTGTTTGCGCGCAAGCCCCCGGATCGCAAAAAGACGTTCTTCACAGTCTTCCAGTTCCGCCGGGTTAAATTCCAGCGTGTCCATACCGCGCGACACCAGGTTTTCTGCCTCGCCCAATTCGTTCATCGCCCGCGACAGGGCTGTGATCGCACCCCCAAACAGGCCCTCTGCCGGACCGTCCGCTTCTTCCAGCCAGCGCAGCGCATCAGACAAAAGCCCCTCTGCCCCGTCCCCGGAAATCGCACCATAGGCCCGCGCCACATCCGCGCGCACTTTCTCTGCCGCCTGCATCCGGCGGCGTGCAGCGTCAAGTTGCCCCTCTTCACCGGGTTCCGGTGCCAGGGCATCCAGTTCCGCTACAGAATGGCGCAGGAAATCTTCCTCATCGCGCAGTTCCGCCAGCCGTGCTTTCGCCGCCTCAAGCGCCTGATCCGCGGCCCGCAGATTGCGCCAGGTCTTACGGGTTTTCGCAAGCAGGCCGTTCTCAAAACCACCGTAAAGATCCAAAAGCTTCTGATGTCCCCGCGCGTTCAGCAGTCCGCGATCATCATGCTGCCCGTGCAGTTCCAGCAGGGTTTCGGACAGTTGACGCAGAACTTCGCCAGACGCGCGCCGGTCATTGACCCAGGCCGTCTTTCGCCCATCACGCGTATTGATGCGCCGCAGAATCAGCTCGCCGCCTTCATCCGGCAGGCCAGCTTCCGCCAGAATCGCATGGGCCGGGTGATCTGATGACAGATCAAACACAGCGGTCACTTCGCCCTGATCCGCACCCTGGCGCACCAGTTCAGCCCGACCGCGCCAGCCCAGAACAAACCCAAGGCTGTCCAGCAGAATAGATTTGCCCGCCCCGGTTTCCCCGGTCAGCACGTTCAACCCGGGCTGAAACGCAAGTTCCAGCCGGTCAATAATCAACATATCCCGGATTTCAACAGTCCGAAGCATCACACCCCCCGCATGATTACCCGATCAGAGCCATTCGCCCCGGATGGTCTGACGATAGATCTGCGCAAGCCAGCCATTGCCACGTGGGTTCGGCGCCAGGCCTTCCCCGGTCAGCAGGTGAAAACTGTCCTGATAGAATTCAGACGACTGGAAGTTATGGCCCAGGATCGCCGCAGCAGTCTGCGCTTCATTGGTCAGGCCAAGCGCGATATAAGCTTCAACCAGACGGTGCAAAGCTTCTGCCGTGTGGCTTGTGGTCTGGAACTGCTCCACCACCACACGGAACCGGTTAATGGCCGCCGCATAATGCCCACGGGACAGATAGTACCGCCCGATTTCCATTTCCTTTGCGCCAAGATGGTCAAAGGCCAGATCAAATTTCAGAATTGCCGAACGCGCATATTCGCTGTCAGGATAGCGTTCAATCACCGTCCGCAGCGCCTGAAGCGCCTGGAAAGTCAGCCCCTGGTCCCGACCGATTTCGTCAATCTGATCGTAATAAGACAGAGCCAGCAGATATTGCGCATAGGCTGCATCTTCATCCGCAGGATAGAAATCAATATACCGCTGGGCAGCTGCGCGGCTGTTCTCAAAGTCCTTGGCACCATGGTTGGCAAACGCCTGCATGATCAATGCCCGCTTCGCATATTCAGAATAGGGATACAGGCGTTCGATCTCACCAAACAGGCGGATGGCTTCATCTGGCTTACGCCGGTTTTCCAGGGCATGCTCTGCCTGCTGGAAAATCTCTTCGGCTGTATAGCTTTCCAGCGGAACTTCCTGGTTCTTATTGCTAAAGAACCCGGCCAGAAAACCCTGACGCGGCTGGCCGTCATCCCGGGCGCCACAGGCAGAAAGCACGCTGACAACTGCAATCAGGCTAACGGTTTTCAACAATGGTTTCATCTGCAGGCCTACCTGAATTGGACTCTACCCGGTATATTCCGGTTTGTTCCCGTCTGGTCTAGCACAGAAAAATCTGCTGCAAAACGGCTTTTGCGCAGATTTACCTCCGCGCTGGCTGACATTCGCCAGGATATCGGGATGCACATAAAAAAGCGGCAGTAAAATCGTATTTCTGCCGCTTGTACTTGTTCAGGGATCAGGCCGCTTCAAACGCCATAAGCTGTGGCAAGTCGCCTTTGTGAAGGCCAGCACCTGGCAGACGGGCTGCAGTTGCAGAACTGCAGGTGATCATACGGAACGCATCAGGATCAGCAAACAGCGCGCGCAGCAGCTTATTGGTCAGTGCATGGCCGGAACGATAGCCTGTGTAACGCCCGAGAACCGGCGCAGCAGCAAGTGCCAGATCGCCCAGAGCATCCAGCATTTTATGGCGCACCGCTTCGTCGTTGTGACGCAAACCTCCTGGTGAAAGAACCTTATCGCCCTCAACCACCACAGCATTTCCCATGGTACCACCAAGTGCCAGCCCCTGGGCCCGCATAATATCAACATCGCGCTGACGGCAGAAGGTACGGCTGTCACACAGCTCGCGCACGAAATTGCCATTCGCCATATTCAGGGTTTTGCTCTGACGGCCAATGGCTTCATCCGCAAAATCAATCTGGAAATCGATGTAAAGATTGTCGGAAGGTTCAAGGCGGGCCACTGCCTCGCCTTCGCGTACTTCAACGGTTTTCAGAACTTCAAAGGCCCGTACAGGCGCATCCAGCACGCGGGTGCCAACACGCATCAGACCTTCGACAAACGGATGCGAACTTCCATCAAGAATCGGCACTTCCGGCCCATCGACTTCAACCAGCGCATTGTGAATGCCACAACCAGCAAGCGCCGCCATAATATGTTCTACGGTAGATACTTCAACACCTGCAGCGTTACGCAGACGGGTACACAGCGCTGCGCCTTCAATCACAGAATCCCAGCGCGCCGGAACCATTGTATTGCCGCTCAGATCCGTTCGGGTGAACCAGATGCCATATTCAGCAGAGGCCGGGCGCACAGTCAGTGTCGCCGGTTTCCCGGAATGCAGGCCCTGGCCTGTAAAGCTAACGGTATTTTTAACTGTGGTCTGCAAGGTCGGCCTCGGTGTCACGCGGACGTCATCTATCCGCAGTAAGACACCTAAGGACCAGGCGAAAAAGAGACAATTCAATCTTTGTAACCAACTGAAACATCTGGTTTCAGCATAGGCAGATCTTCGCCACGCCGCACATCACCTACCAACTAAACCTTTGAATAAAAAGAAAAAGGCCCGCCAAAGCGAGCCTTTCTAAATCTTTCATCCTGTAATAACAGGCTCGGAATTAATTCGCCTGGCGACGCAGGAATGCCGGAATTTCGATGCGTTCCTGTTCCATATCGCTGTCTTCCGCAGGCTCAGCATTGAAATCCTGGGCCGCAAGACGTGGCTGCGGGCTGGCAGCTGGCGCACGCATTACTGGTTTTGGCGCAGCTTCTTCTTCACCACCACCGGTCATACGGTTGATCAGAGACCCGATCCCGAAACGCTGCTTTTCCTCAGCCATTGGCTGTGGCGCAGGTTGAACCGGCACAGGGCGCTGTGCTGCAACCGCAACAGGGCGAGGTGCAGGTGCGGCCTCTGGCGCAGGTGCATTTTTAACAGCGGCCTGCAGACGTGCCAGAGCTTCCGGGGAAGGCGTGCCCGGCGCAGGCGCGCGCGGTGCAACAAATTCTGCGGCAGGCTGTTCAATCGGTGCCACATCCACACGCGCAGCAGGCTGATAAGCTGGCGGTGGCAAAGCGTCATCATCTTCTTTCGTTGCCTGAACCGCTGCAACAGTTGCGTCGATTTCGCTGAACAGGGATGGTTCAGGCGTGGAAGCTGTTGGGGCAGCAGGTGCCGCTTCTGCAACAACATCTTCCCGAACCTTTTCAGAAACAGTCACTTCAACAGAAGTTTCCTGTGTCAGTGGCTCTGACAGGCGACGACGTGGCACTGGGAAATCAGATTCAGCTTTTTCAGTGGCGTCGATGCCGGTTGCAACAACAGACACACGCATCATGCCATCAAGAGAGGTATCCAGAGTAGAACCAACAATGATATTCGCGTCAGGATCAACTTCCTCACGGATACGGTTTGCCGCTTCGTCCAGTTCAAACAGGGTCAGGTCATACCCACCGGTGATGTTGATCAGAACACCGTTTGCACCACGCAGGGAAATCTCATCCAGCAGCGGGTTGGCAATGGCCTTTTCAGCAGCCTGAATGGCGCGATCTTCGCCTTCGGCTTCGCCGGTGCCCATCATCGCTTTGCCCATTTCGTCCATTACAGCGCGAACATCAGCAAAGTCGAGGTTGATCAGGCCAGGACGAACCATCAGATCAGTCACACCTTTAACACCCTGATACAGAACATCATCTGCCAGAGAGAAAGCTTCGGTGAAGGTGGTTTTTTCATTGGCCAGACGGAACAGGTTCTGGTTCGGAATGATGATCAGCGTATCAACAACTTTCTGAAGCGCTTCGACACCCTCTTCCGCCTGACGCATACGTTTTGCGCCCTCAAACTGGAAAGGTTTCGTCACAACGCCAACAGTCAGAACACCCAGTTCACGGGCCGCCTGTGCGATAATCGGGGCCGCACCTGTTCCGGTGCCACCGCCCATACCAGCCGTGATAAAGCACATATGCGCACCGGCCAGGTGATCTACGATGCTCTCGATGGTTTCTTCAGCGGCTGCAGCACCAACGGAAGGGCGCGCACCGGCACCCAGACCTTCGGTCACTTTTACACCCATCTGAATGCGCGCCTGCGAGCGAGAGCTCTGCAGTGCCTGCGCGTCGGTGTTTGCGACAACAAACTCCACGCCATCCAGTTCTTTTTCAATCATGTTGTTGACGGCATTGCCGCCTGCGCCACCCACACCGAATACGGTGATACGGGGTGTCAGATCCTCTTGCTCGGAACTCGTGAAGTTTAATGCCATGATACTGTCCGCCTGTTTGTTACCATCAGATCCGGCTCAGTTGTCCCACTGATTTGCCCGACCGAATAATCTTTGTTTGTCTGATTCTACCGTGACGATCGCGCAACGTCACCTAAAAAAGCAGGCAAACAACAAAATATTGCAAAATTTTCGCCGCAATGCGCGGGAATTTGCCAGAATCACCAAATCCCGGCCCTTAACGCGCTGTTTTTACCAGTTATCTTTGAACCAGCGCACAGCCCGACGCAGAGATCGCGCAGGGTAAGTCGCTGTCGGAATGTCAAAATCCCAGTACTCATCCTGCGGATTTGCCGCAAACAGCGACAGGCCGACAACAGAAGAGAAACCCGGGCCGGTTGCCGATTGCGGCAGGCCAGGCACGCGCATAGGCCGCCCCATTCGTACCTGCTGCCCCAAGATCCGGCTTGCAAGACCATCCAGCCCCGGGATCTGACTGCCAGCACCTGTCAACACGATCTTCTGCCCCGGAAGGCTGTCAAACCCGGCCGCATCCAGCCGCGCACGAACTTCTTCCAGGATCTCTTCGACCCGTGGGCGCATGATCCCGATCAGTTCCGCCCGGGACACCTGACGCCGGTCATGTTCCCAGTCACCGGTATCACCACCGGTTTCAATCATATCCCGATCATCCATACCGGTCGCCACGACACCGCCATGCAGGGTCTTTATGCGTTCCGCCGCCTGCCAGGGCACCTGAAGCCCGACGGAAATGTCACTTGTCACATGATCCCCGCCAAGACGCACCGCATCCGCGTAGATCATATGTTTCTTAATAAAGACCGAAATTCCGGTAGAGCCGCCGCCAAGATCCACGGTCGCAGCGCCCAGTTCCTGTTCATCTTCCACAAGGGATGACACGCCAGACACATAAGCAGAAGACGCCACACCAGCCAGTTCAAGGTCACAGCGCTTTACGCAATACAGAATATTCTGGATTACATGGGCATCCACCGTCAGCATATGCAGATCCGCCGCCAGGCGATTGCCAATCTGGCCGCGCGGGTCAGCGTAACCCGAACGATGATCTACCGCGAAATTCACAGGTTGCGCATGCAGCACCTCACGCCCCGCCCCGTAATCCGGCACATCAGCCCCGGACATCACGCGGGCAATATCGCCTTCACTCACCGGGCCGCTTTCAAGTTCAACTTCCCCCGCCAGACCATAGCTGCGCGGATTGGCCCCCGAAAAGCTGACGATCACATGATCAACACGCACATCGGCCATCTTTTGTGCCGACTGAAGTGCTGTGCGAATGGCGCGTTCTGTTTCATGGATCGCATCAATTTCACCAAAGCGCACACCACGGGATCGCGTTGTCGCCGCGCCAATCACACGAAATCCGCTTTGCCCCGCCAGCGAGCCAACCCCATCCGGATCATATCCCTGATCACTGCCATCAAAGCGCAGGACAAGGCAGGCCACCTTAGAGGTACCTACATCAAGCACAGCAATCACACCGCGTTGCATCGCCGCTTTGCGCACATTGCGCATTGCCCGCTGGGTCTCATAAAGATCGCTCATAGCCAATCCTCTGCTCCTGTCGCCAAAACATATCCCTCACGTCCCGGCATCATATTCTATTCATTTCCCAGCGCCCGAATACGCTGCAATCCTTCACTTGCCTCCTGCGCCAGACGTAAAGTCGGGCGACCAGGCAGACGCATATCAATCACGGTCACATCCCGTTCCATCAGATCCTGCGCATTGTTCAGCGCCAACACACGGCGCAATGCAGAAACCGGATCTTCCGCTGGCAACATCACCCGCTGATTGCGGTCAAACACCAGATCCCAGCGACGCGACCCAACGCGCACAAGCCCGCGCAGACGGTTTTCAAGCGGCTGCGCGACAGCCATCAGGCGGCGCGCTTCTTCCACAGCCAGTTCCGCCCCCGCCCCGGTGATCAGCGGCAGATCCGGACGTTCAGCCCGCGCCAGAAGGCTGCGCACGCGATGCCCGGCTTCATCCAGCAGGAACACACCTTCCGGCCCGCGCCAGACAACCGCCGGAACACGTTCCGTCACATCAATCTGCAGAATACCCCCCTCGCGCACCCGCAGGCTTGCAGTGGCAACGGGATCAAGTTCCCCGATCTGCCTGCGCATCTCTTCCAGATCCAGATCAAAGCTGGTCAGGGGAAATTCGATCGGCAGGATCACCCGGATGTCAGCTGCAACCTTTTCAGACGCCCCGTCAATCGCCATGGCCTTCACCATGAATTCGGGGCGTTCCTCAAAGGCTTTGCGCAGCGTATTCACCTGCGTTGTGATCATTTCACGCGAAGCCGCGTTGTTCATCAGAAAGCCAACAACCCCAAGTGCCGCCAGTGCAGGCACCCCAAAACGCATAAAACCGCGAAAAAGCGGCGTCAGGGACAGGCGTTGCATACGATAGGCCATACGGCTTGGCGCCGGATCCGCCCGGCGTTCATATTGCCTGGGTTCAGGTGCGGGCTGCAAACTGCCATGGGTGTCAATATGCGCCTGAATACGGGCCTGAATCCTTGCCTGAATGCGCGCCTGGCTTTCAGCTTCGACTTCTTCCTGGGTCAGCGGGCGCTCCGGCTGGTGCGGTTGCGTTTTCCCGTGCAGAGAAGGGTCAAAAACCGGTGGCTCCACGCGATAATCCGTCACAGCGCATCCTCCACGAGGAAACGACAGAAGGCACCGAAATCCATACCCTCATGGGCCGCCTGTTCAGGCGACAGCGACGTTGGCGTCATACCCGGCTGATTGTTGGTTTCCAGAATGATCAGACCATCAAGACCACGGGTTTCATCCCAGCGAAAATCAGTGCGGCTGACCCCGGTACAGCCCAGCGCCGCATGCGCACGCAAAGCATAATCCTGACAGGCTTTATAAATCTCCGCAGGCACATCCGCAGGGATCACATGACGTGATCCACCCACTTCATATTTCGCCGCATAGTCATACCAGCCATCGGTGACAATATCGGTCACCCCCAGCGCACGCGGGTTTTCAGACCCCAATATCGTGCAGGTCAGCTCACGCCCGGGTGCGAAGGTTTCAACCATCACTTTTGCAGGCATATCTTCGGAAAGCTGCGGCGGCTGATTTGCGCCTTCACTGACGATGTAAATGCCAACGGAAGACCCTTCATTCACGGGCTTCACCACATAGGGCGCAGGCATCACATGACGGGCACGCACGTCATCCGCATCGGCAACAATGCTGTCAACAACCGGCAGACCGGCGGCACGGAACACAGCTTTGGACCGTTCTTTATCCATGGAAATTGCAGAAGCCAGCACGCCGGAATGGGTGTATTTCAGCCCCAACCAGTCCAGAAGCCCCTGAATCAGACCATCTTCGCCATATTGCCCGTGAAGCGCATTAAAGACCACATCCGGCGCAGCCTCCGTCAGGCGGGCAACAAGTTCAGCCCCCTGCCCGGTTTCCGCACCCGGATCCAGTTCAATAACATCAAATCCTTCACTCCGGAGTGCGGCCGCGCATTCACGACCAGAGGACAGGGACACTTCGCGTTCAGCCGAAGGACCACCCATCAATACAACAACCCGGAGACCTGTCTTGCCCGACATAAACGCCCCTTACCACTTTGACCAAATGGTCTGCCGCAGGTTTTTACCTGCTTATAATTTTCGCGCCTCTGATCCGATATTTCAGATCACATGCCCCCGGTTTTCCGAGTGACACTGCAGAGTGGTCGTTATGCCTGTGACCGCCCTACGCGCATGATTTCCCATTGTAACGTGATACCGCTGGTTTCGTAAACCTTTTTCCGCACGTCTTCACCAAGACCTTCCAGCTCAGCCGCCGTAGCACCATCGCGATTGGTCAGGAAATTCGGGTGTTTTTCATTCATTTCCGCCCCGCCCAGACGTGCACCCCGCATGCCGGCATCCTCAATCACTTTCCAGGCTTTCAGCTCATGGGTATCATCGGCCTTGCCGGTGGAACTGAAGCCAGCCGGGTTGCGGAAAGTTGACCCTGCTGTGCAATCCTTTGTCGGCTGGGTGTCATCGCGCCTTGCCAGTTGCTCTTCCATCCGCTGGTGCAGTGCTCCCGCCTCTCCAACCGGGGCCTTCAGACGCACCTCCGTCAGAACCCAGCCCTCGGGCAGTTCCGTCTGACGATAGGCAAATTGCAGATCCGCAGCGGTGACCGTATTCACCTCACCATTCCGCGTGATCACAGTCGCGCTTTCAAACACATCGGCAAGATACTGCCCATAACACCCCGCGTTCATTCGCACAGCGCCACCAATGGATCCTGGGATCGTGCGCAGGAACGTCAGATCACGCCCCTGATCCGCCGCCTTGCGCGCCACATGGGCATCCAGCGCCGCTGCACCGGCAATCACCGTGTCGCCGTCAAAAGCGATACCGTTAAAGCCACGCCCCAGACGGATCACAACCCCGGCAATCCCGCCATCGCGCACAATCAGGTTTGACCCGACACCCATAGGAAACACAGGCACATCCGAAGGCAGGGCCTTCAGAAACTGCGCAAGATCGTCCTGATCCGCCGGCTGAAACAACACATCCGCAGGCCCGCCCACACGCATCCAGGTCAATGAGGCCAGATCACGGTTCTCAGTCAACGCACCGCGCACATCAGGAAGATCAGAAATCAGGGTCATGGGAGCCTCAGAAGAAGGACTGTAAGTAACGCAAAGCAGCCTGAAAGGCCGGTGAAGCGACCACTAACTTAATTCCCGCCAAAGCACCAGGCACAAGTGCAAGCACCTTCAATGTACCGGCTGTTGCTTTCCCCAACCATTGCACAATCCGGAAAGTCCGGCTGGCCAAGCGATACAGTGCATTGCCCCTGCTCCGTGCATCAGCATCAGGATCAGAAGCAATCTGTGCATCCGCGGCGAATTCGGCCTGAAGGTCGCCTTCAGAGACCTGATCAACCTCAACCGCAAGCCCCGGCAGAACCTCAGCCGCAATCGCTGGATCGGCCTGCACACGTTCCTCCAGCTTCAACGTAGCCCGATTAGCGACAACCTGGCGCACATCTTCATCAAAACCAGAAATATCAAAGGCGGTTTCAGTCAGCTGTTCTGCGAAATCCTCAACCAGATCATCCTGCGGACATTCCCCGCGCGCCGCTTTCCCCATGGCACGCTTTGCCGCCCGGCGACAAGCATCATATAGCCCGATCGGGCGTGGGTCTTTCCTGGCTGCGGCCTGGCGGATCAGCTCCACCTCTGAACTGAGCCCCCCATAAGGCCCGTTCTCCCCGCCCTCACCATCAAAGACAGAGGCTGCTTCCAACATCTTCGCCTGCACATCTGACAGCCGTAGTTCCGACAAGGGCCGTTCCACCACCACATCCAGACGCCCCGTCTCGGCACTCTGAGTAAGCCGTTCGGCATTGTAAGTGTGTTCACGGGCATGTCGCTGACGGATTTCATTGATCTTGCCGTTCACCTCCTGATCAGAGGCCGCCCAGTCAATCTCCTCGCTGGTCGCCACCTCTTCCAGCATCTTCTGATCCAGAGAGTACCCAGAAAGCTTCGCCTCATACCAGTCAATCCAGAAATTCCAGCCGGCAGGATCCAGACCGCGCGCGGCTTCTTCAGAACGGGCCGAACTCTGCATTTTCTCACGCAGTTCCCGCCAAGTCTGCTGGAACGGATTCGCGGCATCATGCCAAAGGGCACCTATGGGCAAATCCGATTGCTCCAAAAACCGGCAATCGTCGCGAACCGCGTCATCAAATTCACCATCAAGCAAATCAACTAAACCAGTTGCAGCGCCAGCCTCAATACCCAACTCAGTTGGTATAAACCCTGCCTCAACGACGGTCCGAACCGCAACGTTGACTGCATCGCCCTCCGCTCCCCAACGCCGCATAAATTCAACACTTGCACGCAACTCATCCATGACTTCGTCCGCAGCCCCATTGGCAAGCGCAGCAAAACGCTCCTCACCGCTCGTCACAGCAACATCTACCGCAAGACAAACCCGCAAAACGGGCAACATCCACGGGCGCGTCCAATCATTCCCCCATGCAGCAGGCAAAACCCGCAATCCGGCACGCAAGCTTAGCAAGCCGAAAATCCGCCATTTCGCAAAAGGCCAGTTGTCGGAGGGAAAAGCCAACAACCAAGCTTCAAGGTCGTTTATCGTGTCAATATGGTCATGCTCAATCATACCTGCACTCTGAACAAACACACCTCACAGAGCAACCCGTGCAAAAGTGAAAACCGCTAAGGGAATCGTAATCTTTTTGCCTCACAACAGGGCTATGTTATCCGTATTTCTGTTTGTCATTCCCGCCTCTGCCCTGCTGAGTGCCGCGTATCTGCCTGCATCCCACGGCAGGGCATATCAGTGGGCGGGGGTGGTTGCTTTGCTGACAATCGCACCGGGCGTGGCACCGGTTGCGGATCAGCCCGGGCCGGTTGCAGAAACCATCCACAGCATTGCGACGCCGGAAAGAATTACGATCTTAACCCTGCCCGCGCAGGGAACGGCGCAGCCAGCGCATCAGATACACCACCGGCCAGCGCAGCATCGACAGGCCCGCCGCCATGACAAGCAGGGTCAGCCAGGGGCCGTTTTGCCAGCAGATGAACCCCAACAGCGGCACACCGACCCCCATCAGCCAATAGGCGCGGGTCCAGTAATTGTCTTTTGAGGGCAGCATGGCCAGCAGATTGGCGGCAATCATCCAGACACAAGCCAGCGCAAGGGACAGATTGATCATACGCGATCCTCCGGCCCGAGGCTGCGCTGCACATCGCGCCCTGTCCACCTGCGGACATAGAAAATCAGCGGACGACGGAACATCGAAACGAAGCCCGCACATCCCACAAGCGCCAGAAGCGCGCCATGTTCATACCCAATAAAGCCGATCAGAAATGGTGCCAGCACCAAAAGCGTCAGCCCCGGCGGAAACTGCAGGCGCATCGGCAAAAGCGCCGTGATCGTTGCTGCAATCGCCCAGAAACAGGCCAACATCAGAGAGAGGCTCATGTCCGGGACTTCCCTTCTTTGCGATTGGCCCACCAGGCCAACAGAATTCCTGTCGCCCCGGACAGAAACAGTGGCGCGCCAAACAATACCATCAGAACGATGAACAACCCTTCCGGTGAGATGTAGCCCGTATCTTCCGTTGCTGCCATCATTCCGGCAAACGCGATCACGGCCAGATTGGTGATCACAAACGTGATCAGAGCGACGCGCAGGGAATACCCCCGCGCAAGCAGATAGAAAACTGCGATACCGGCAATCCCTGCCAGCATATAAATCACAATTCCCATGTTCTGCGCTCCTCTGTGTTCTTATGCCTTCGCTTTCTCAGGCAGGGCGTTGGTCCAGGTAGAAATCGTGCCCGCGCCAAGGCAGACCAGCATATCGCCAGGCTTGCCATGGGTGCGCAGGAAATCCAGCAGGCCTGCTTCATCTTCCACCACATGGGCATTTTTATGACCATGGGTCGTCAGACCAGCAACCAGATCTTCGCGGGACGCACCTTCAATTGGTTCCTCGCCCGCAGCAAAGATATTGGTGATCCCAACGATATCAGCATCATTGAAACAGGTGCAGAAATCTTCGAATAGGTCATGCAAACGGGAATAACGGTGCGGCTGATGCACAGCCAGAACACGCCCGCCTTCAGACACCGCATTGCGGGCCGCTTTCAGAACCGCGTTAATTTCAACCGGATGGTGGCCGTAGTCATCAATCACGGTCACGCCATCAATCTCACCCACACGGGTAAAGCGGCGGTTCACCCCGCCAAATTCCGCAAGCGCCTGACGGATCTCATCGCGCTTCATGCCAAGGTGACGGGACACCGCCACAGCCGACAGTGCGTTAGACACATTGTGATCACCCGGCATCGGAAGGGTGCAACCTTCGATCACGGTGCCCTCTGCGTTCAGTTCAATGTCAAAATGCGCAACACCCGCTTTCCAGACAAGGTTCACCGCACGCACATCGGCCTGCGGATTGAAACCAAAGCTGACCACGCGGCGATCTGTGATTTTGCCAACAAGGGACTGAACCTCTGGATGATCCGTGCAGCAGACAGCAATGCCATAAAACGGGATGTTCTCAACAAAATCGCGGAAACCCTGACGCAACGTGTCAAAGTCGCCCCAGTGTTCCATATGTTCCGGATCGATGTTGGTGATGATCGCGATGGTCGCCGGCAGACGGTTGAAAGTGCCATCACTTTCATCGGCCTCAACCACCATCCAGTCGCCCTTGCCCATACGCGCATTTGATCCATAGGCATGAATGATACCGCCGTTGATCACGGTCGGGTCAATCCCGCCTTTGACCAGCAGTTCCGCAACCATCGTGGTGGTCGTGGTTTTGCCATGGGTGCCCGCAACCGCAATGTTAGAGCGCAGGCGCATCAGTTCCGCCAGCATTTCGGCGCGGCGCACAACGGGCAGGCCACGGCGGCGGGCTTCGTCCAGTTCCGGGTTGCCCGGTTTGATCGCGGATGAGATCACCACAACCGCAGCACCATCCAGGTTTTCCGCCTTCTGGCCAACAAAAACCTTCGCGCCCAGACGTTCCAGACGTTCTGTGATCTTTGACGCCTTCAGGTCAGATCCCTGCACCGTATAGCCATGTTCCAGCAGCACCTCGGCGATGCCCGACATACCAATGCCCCCGATACCGGCAAAATGGATTGGGCCAATTTCAGTGGGGAGCTTGGTGGCTGCGGCGTTCATATGACTTCTTTCTTAACTATCTGCGCCTGACATGGCGGTTAACTGATCAACAAGCGCAACAAGCGCCTCTGTGGCATCCGGGCGGCCCTGATCCAATGCGGAATGTGCCATATGAATAGCGGCATCGGGGTTTTCCAGAATTGCCGTGATATGCCCGCTGAGGGTCGTGGAATCAAGCAGGGATTCCGGGATCAGCACGGCGGCGTCCGCATCCACAAGGCCACGGGCATTGGCGGTCTGATGATCGCCGGTTGCCGCGGCAAAAGGGATGAGGATTGAAGGGCGGCCAATCACGCTGATATCTGCAACGCTGGACGCACCGGACCGGCTGATCACCAGCTGTGCTTCGCCCATGCGGCGCGGCACATCTTCAAAGAAAGGCTGCACGTCAGCGCGGATCCCGGCCTGATCGTAATAGGCACGCACACGATCTTCATCCTCGCCCCGCGCCTGATGTGAAACATTCACATGCTGACGAATATGGTCTGGCAGGCTGGCAATCGCTTCCGGCACAACATCCGACAGAATGCGCGCGCCTTGCGACCCGCCAATCACCAGAATATCCATCGGGTAGTCACCCGGCGGGATATAAGGCGCACCGGCCTTTTCCAACACAGCACCCCGCACAGGGTTGCCCGTGTGCACGCCCTCAACACCCGCTGGCAGATCGGTGGGCCAGGTGCCGCAGGCAACCTGATCGACGCGTTTTGCAAAGATCTTATTCACGCGGCCCAGCACGCCGTTCTGTTCATGGATCATGCGCGGACAGCGCAAAAGCCAGGCGGCAGACACCGCAGGGATCGCAGGATAGCCACCAAACCCGACAACCACATCGGGTTTATCGCGCATCATGCGACGGGTCATCGACAGAATTCCGCCAAGGATCTTAAAGGGCACTGCCAGTTTCGAGAGCTTACCGCCGCGTGCAAAAGTGGCGGATGAGATTTCCTCAATCTCAACCACATGAGGGAAGCCACCGGTATAGCGCGCACCACGCGCATCGGTGGAAAGTTTCACACGCCAGCCCTTGCGCAGCATCGCTTCTGCCAGGGCCTGGGCCGGGAACATATGGCCGCCGGTGCCACCGGCCGCGATAATCATTAAGGGTGCATTGTTCATTATATCAGCCTCGGTTGTGCACCGGATGGGTGCTGAAATGGCCTGCACGGCGGAAGTGATCCCCCAGCGCGCCCTGCGGACGTTCGCGGGTGAAGGCCAGCAACATGCCAAGGGCAATGCCGCCTGCGATAAGGGAAGAACCGCCATAGCTGACGAATGGCAGAGTCATGCCTTTGGCCGGCAGGATACGCGCGGCAACGCCCATATTCACGAACGCCTGTACGCCGAACATACAGGCCAGACCTGTACCCGCGAGGCGAATGAACGGATCACGTTCACGCACCAGACGCACAAGGGACCGCAGAGTGATCAGCGCAAAAAGCGCGATGATAATCACAACCAACACCAGGCCATATTCTTCCGCAGCAACCGCAATGATGAAATCGGTATGCGCATCCGGCAGCCACCATTTGACCTGACCTTCACCAAGACCCACGCCAAACAGCCCGCCTTCGCGGATCGCATCGGTTGCGTAACCCATCTGGGTTGTGGGATCGACATCGGCGCTCATGAAACCATCAATCCGGCGGGCGAAGTGTTCGGAACTGTTATAAGCAACAACGCCAGCGACAATCACAAACCCGGCCATAACCGCCAGCAGCATGAAGGGCGCACCGGCGACAAAATACATCACGCCCCAGCCAAAAAGCACAAGACAAGCCTGGCCAAAGTCCGGCTGCATCGCAAGGAACATACAGATCACCACCGTCAGGAAAAATGACATGGTTTTGCCGGGCGGTCCGTTGATTTCCTGGCTTGCTGCCATCAGCCAGGCTGCAATGATCACAAAGCCCGGTTTCAGGAATTCAGAGGGCTGTACAGAAGCGAAGCCAAGGGAATACCAGCGGGTCGCACCTTTGCCGAAATCCGTCCCCAGAACCGGCAAGAGTGCGAGCGCGATAAAGGCGCAGATAAAGCCAAGAACGCCCAGACGGCGCACAAGGGATGGCGACATCATGGAGGTCAGCAACATCACTGTCAGTGCCATGCCGCCAAAGATCGCCTGACGTTCGACATAGTGAAAAGCCGCAAATCCGTTTTTCGCTGCAAGCGGCGGAGACGCCGCAAGCCCAAGGAAAATTCCGATCCCGAACAGGATCAAAACGCTTGCCAGTGTCCATTTGTCAATCGTGCGCCACCAGCGCGGCAAGACCGGCTCACCTCGGGTTACGGGAACGGAACCATACACCATCTCTGTCATGGAAACTGCCTTTTTGCCTCAGAACGCGCCCAAAATCAGGGCCTTACACTTTATTTCCCGGGTGATAGCCGGTGTTTTTCTTGTGAATGACTGCTCAGTCCTGCCCGGTTTTCCGGGTCTGCCTTTTATTCTAGCGCGTTTATCTGCATCTGACCAGCCCGCGCCTGCCCCCTTGCACAATTCCGCCGCCCATGATCAGAGAGGGCATGGATTATGACGTGATTATCATTGGCGCGGGTGCCGCCGGTATGATGGCTGCTGCGGTGGCCGGACAGCGCGGTGCGCGGGTGCTGGTCGTGGATCATGCGAAAGCTGCGGGTGACAAAATCCGCATTTCCGGTGGTGGGCGCTGCAATTTTACAAATATGTATGCGGGACCTGAAAATTTCCTCTCGCAAAATTCGCACTTCTGCAAATCCGCCCTGTCGCGCTTTGGCCCCTGGGACTTTGTTGAGATGGTCGACCGTCACGGAATTGGGTGGCATGAGAAAACCCTGGGGCAGCTGTTTTGTGACAATTCGGCAAAAGACATCATTGCGATGTTGTTGGCTGAGATGGAGACGGGCGGTGCTGAACTTTCCCTGAAGACTGAAATTAACCGAATTGAGAAAGCCCGTGACGGGTTTCGTGTGACGGCAAACGGGCGGGTTCTGACCTGTGCGAAGCTTGTGGTCGCCTGTGGTGGGAAATCCATTCCCAAGATGGGCGCGACAGGATTTGGCTATGAGATTGCGCAACAATTTGACCTGCGGATTGTGCCGACCCGCGCAGGGCTTGTGCCTTTCACCTTTCAGGGTGCTCTTCTGGACAAGCTGAAATCTATTGCCGGGGTCGCGATACCTGCAAAGGTGACAGCTGGTGGCACCGGGTTTGATGAAGCCTTGCTTTTCACCCATCGGGGTCTTTCCGGCCCGGCAGTGCTGCAGGCCTCCTCTTACTGGGAAGAAGGCGCGCCTGTGTCCCTGTCGCTTCTGCCGGACACAGATCTTGCGGCTGCCCTGAAGACTCAGCGGCAGGCCAAAGGTGGCATCGGCATGACCCGGGCTTTGTCCGAATATTTCCCCAAACGCCTTGCCGCCTTGCTTGCCGAAGAATTCGCCCCTGACGGCAATCTGGCGGATCAATCCGATCAGGCGATTGATGAGCTGACCGCAAAATTGCGCGACTGGCAGGTAACGCCTTCCGGCACAGAAGGCTACCGCACAGCCGAAGTGACCCTTGGCGGGGTCGATACAAATGAACTGTCTTCCAAAACCATGGAGACGAAATCCATGCCCGGACTGTATTTCATAGGTGAGGTCGTGGACGTCACCGGCTGGCTGGGCGGATTTAATTTCCAATGGGCCTGGGCATCAGCCGTGGCCTGCGGACAGGCTGTGGCGGAATAAACCCATACGCTTTGCGCGTCCGGCTTACGTGCTTATGGAAATTCCGGTTTTCTAGTTTTCTAGTTTTCTAGTTTTCTAGTTTTCTAGTTTTCTAGTTTTCTAGTTTTCTAGTTTTCTAGTTTTCTA
>NZ_PWAA01000005.1 GCF_003031585.1 Thalassobius sp. I31.1 | reverse complement strand
TGTCCGTTTGCCATTTCCGTTCTCCTTTTCGGCAAAATACCAAGTTAAAGGAACGGAACAAATACGGGACAAGTCCACAATGCATGAGCAGGCGTTCACTGTATGTGATGAGATATCAGATAGTTATCTGGATGATACGATAGATGACTTCTGCCGGGTCAGTGATATTTCCGGTACTTTATGGACGGAAAATGAACCCATTCTGCGCGATGAAATGCGCAAGGCTCGACGCGATCAGCTCAGAGCCGCCCTTAAGCTCGCTGAAGGCCTGAACAGCTATTCCTTCACACAGACGGCCGACAGCCCGAAAACGCCACCACGACCCGCCTCTGCGCCTCTGGGAGGGGCCATTGATGATTACATGGCTGAACATTCCCGGAAATGGCTGCCAAAGGACGCGAAACAGTTCCGCGCCTACCTGAATATTCTGCTGGAATACTTCGGTGCAGATCGCCCGCTTGCCACAATCACCAAGCAGGATGCGAGCGAGGTAAAGAAAATTCTTCTGTCCCTGCCTGCCAGCCGGAACACAAAACCTGCACTGAAAGACTTGCCCCTTAAAAGAGGTGGTGAAAGTAACGGGGCACAACAGGATTTCACCAAAAACCATAAACAGTCACATCGACCGTTTCCACAACTTCTTTAAATGGGCAGCGAACCACGGGCACACAACACATGTGCTGTTTGCAGATATGAAAGTCGCAAAAGCAAAGGCTGGTGCAACTGACCGTGCAGCATTCACCCCGGAACAGATACAGAAGCTATTCACAGAGCTGACGGATAACTCTTCGAAATTGGTGAAGAAAGAAAGCCACAAGTGGGCGACACTGTTGGCCATGTTTACCGGCGCACGGTTGAACGAGATCTGTCAGATAGAGATCGCAGATATTCAACAGACAGATGGGATATGGGTTCTGAACATCACAGATGAAGGCGAAAACAACAAGCGCCTGAAAGCACGTGCCAGCAAGCGACAAGTACCGCTGCATTCTGAACTGATCAGACTGGGCTTTCCCGCCTTCATTGAAAGCCGCAAAGAACATACCCGCCTGTTCCATGACTACAGCTATGAGACAAATGGTGGTTAAACAACAACAGTATTCCCCGCACCATCTATCGTGATGGCATTTGCGCCCGTATCCTGGGCGCCTGGCGCGGCATCCGGCCCCAGATTTGACATATCGAAAATAGAGGGACCCGGGATAGTTACCTCGCTGACAGTGTTGCCACTCTGATCCAGCTCAGTTCTAAGCATGCTACCGCCGTTATCGCTTAGAACGACAACGTTACCGGTTGTCGGATCCTGCGTCGCATCAATCAACGTATAGTCATCCGGATCATTGATTGGCGAGACCTGCGTTGGCCCGGATACAAAAGAGTTATCCGTCGGATCTACAATCCACTGGATAATTTCGAAATCGCCATCATCGGCTGGATTTGTCGTGGGCCCGTCATCATTGTATTCAGCGCCGGCAACGAACATGACATTGCCATTGGCAAGCTGATATGAACTCACGTCATGAAGATAGGAATAATTATGAGCAGGGATGCTGTTATCGACACTTGGTTGAGGGTTCGTATCCGGGCTACCGCCAAAATTACCGTCGCTCGTCGCAAAATGACCGGTTTGATCCTGAATGACGTTCAGATCGCCATCCAGAACCATTGTTTTCCACTCAAGATATCCGGATTCCTCATTCGGCTCATTCCAGCCGATCAGCGTGTTGCCGTTCGCCAGGCCGATGGATGTCGTATTCGGGGATCCGATGGAGTGTAAGATTGAAGGGCTAACAACCGGGGCGTCAAATTCCAACCGTGTTTCGCCCGTCACCGCCGTTCCGGTACCATCAAATTGCCGGCCATAAACAGTGGATGAACTTATATCCTCAGTGCCATCTTCAATAAAAGACTGACCTTTTGATTGCCAGATCACATTGATCTTGCCGTCCGCCCCCTCTGACAGAGAAACCGTCGCGCCTTCATTTTCACCCACGCCCGCAGAGTCGTGATCGTCATATGCGTCCTGAACCGTTGGCGGGCTGACATATTCGTTTACCTTAATGTCACCGCTTGATGTGCCATCCGCATAGAAAATGCGCATACAAATAGAATCAGAAATTGGCTGTCCGCCACCACCTGCGGCAGTCCCGGGATCCACCCATGTCTTAACAATATCCCCATTGGACATTTGCAGTGTATTAATACCGCTTACTGAACTAATCTCATCAGGATGCGAAGCAGTTGGGCTGGCTGAAATTCTTCCGAAGCTAAGGGCTGTCATATCTGTTTTCACTCTTTACGGACCGAAGCATGAGCTGCGGCACTTACACATTTTAAACCAGGGTAATCAGGAACGTCCGAAGGCGTTCAGCACTCAGGTCAGGCCGGAGGCGGTACACTTAAAAAGCACCCACACTCCCGGAACTGGAGACTTGCTGATGATCTGAATCTGAACGCTGTAACTCGCATTGCGATATATGGCCGTTTACTAGTTGGTATTTAATATACCTATAATACCTCATCTATATTCCGGATCGCACCATCATCATTTAAAATAAATTTGACCCAAAAGTCAGGAAATCGCATTGATTGCGGCCTCTTTCAGACATTGGCGCACATCAGGAAATAATGATCAGAAAAAATCGCCTATTGTTGTGACGTTAGGGAAATGGTGATGGCGTCATTGCGTCAAATTGAGGGCTGACCCAACCACCTGTCCCAACTGCCCTAGCGAAATAATGGTGCATTTTTACAATACCACCACGGAACATCGCAGAATGTGGCGCAAATGCGCACGACTTGACGTGGTTTTATCCAGTTTCACATAAGCTTGCAGTTGAACTTTCTCAGCCACTTTGACGAATCATTTTCGCCAGGGCGTCCCCGCCTATGCCAGATCGGTTCGGCGTTGATCGTTTTTGAACGCATGTTTTCATGGCAGCGTTATTATGACAGCCCCCCGACATGGGTAATCACCTGCCCTACTTCCGGACCCTGGCCTGGCACTCATGGGCGCAATCCAGGCCAACCCTGGCTTCGACATCGGAAATTCGGGGTTGAACCCGATGAATGCGGCCGCGATAGTCTGTTAAGTTAACCAACTCCCGGATCCGTCATATGCCGCAAGATCAGAAAATATTCTTTCATATCGGCCCCCCGAAAACCGGATCGACGGCAATTCAATCGCATATGACAGAAGGGCGTCAAGAACATCAGGAACTGGGCGTCTACTATCCGACAGACTTTCGGAATAAGCATCAGGGTGTCGCATCTGCACTGTTTCTTGACTTTGAGCACCATAAAAACATCCGTTGGCCACAGCGGTTTTATGCAAACAAAGAAATTGCCCTGAACCAGGCACAATATGACACGCAACGGGCCGCCTATCATAAAGAGATAACAGACGCTGTCGCACGAGGCTGCAATATTGTTATTTCTTCAGAAGGGTTGTTCCGGGACGGGCTTTCTGACCATGAACCACCCGTCAGCAGGATTGCGGCTGAGAATGCCTGTAAGTATGCCAAAAGCCTGTCTCTGACGCCGAAAGTGGTGCTTTACCTGCGCAATCCGATTGCCTGGTGGCTGAGTCATATCCATCAGTCCTCTTTGCGGTTTAACCCTGCGGATGATGGCTACCTGATCTCGTGCAGCTTCCAGCCTCTGGCTTTAGTGAAACAGAAAATCGAGCTGATGACTGAGGTATTCGGTTCAGAAAATCTGATTTGTCGATGTCTCGATCATAATCTGGTGGGCGGGTCTCTTGTGCATGATTTCCGCCATATCGTTGGGTTGCCCGAAACTGATGATCTTTCAGCTGGTGTCGCCAACAAGAAAGATTACGGCAAGTCGATCGTTTTGCGCCAGAAACTGAACAGTTTCCTGCATTCCCGGCCCGGCAATACTTTGAGCTATGGGGATGAAGTTTCATTAAACGTGCGAAACTACGCCAATATATTTCCAACGGATCGCAGCGAATATTTGCCGTCTGGCCGTATTTTCAGAGCAGGAATGGAGGCCATTGAACCCTATCGACAGTATTTTCTGGAACTGACACAGAACGAAACTCTATTCGGGGCAGACTATGCCCAACCTTACCTGGAGCGCCTCACGGAAGAGGAGTAACCGCAAATCGGTGAGAAAGAATTTCTTTCTGCTATTCATTCGATTCAGAAACATGCAGATCACAAACTGGTCCGGACTTTGGCTACTAAAGTTAACATTAGTGAAACAGAACAGTGGTTTGCGCACCACATTCGGTTGGCTCACTCCCTGAAACTTCTGAAATTTGTACGAAACAAAGCAGCCAAGGACGGTGCATACCGAATTGCTGCGCTGTATGGCCAGGCATTGATTGACCGCCAGCCAGAGACAAACCCAGTCGATGTGAAGGTTCTGGCAGAAATTCAGGCAAAGCTTTAGAGCGTTGCAAGTTACAGCCAGACAAATGCCACCCTTATTCCTACGCAGATTTCCACACCTGTTCCGACATCGAAAGCGAACAGATGAAGAGCAAATAAGGTAGTGCAATTGTGGAGGATAAACGGATAATTCTCTGGACTTCCGTATTCAAAGCACTGCATTAATTGACAATGTCAACAAAGCCAAAATCCCGTTACTTCGACAACACAACACCGCCACATATTTCCACCCTGATCGTGATGGTCGGGGTATCGACACTGTCGATGAATATTTTCCTGCCGTCATTGCAGGGGATGGCCGAATATTTTGATGTCGAATATCGGGTCATGCAGCTGTCTGTTGCGCTTTATCTCGGGATGAATGCGGTTATGCAGCTGATCGTCGGTCCGATCTCGGATCGTTTCGGACGCCGCCCGGTGGTCCTGGTGGCAATCATCCTGTTCATACTGATGACGCTGGGCTGCATCTTTGCCCCCAACGCCACGGTTTTCCTGATGTTTCGCATGGCCCAGGCCGTGATCGTGACCGCAATGGTTCTGTCCCGCGCCATCATCCGCGATATGGTCCCGGCAGAGGAAGCGGCCTCTATGATGGGCTATGTCACCATGGGTATGGCCGTGATCCCAATGATTGCACCGGGGATCGGCGGCGTTCTGGACAGCATCTGGGGCTGGCGGGCAAGTTTCTGGGTGATGTTCCTGACCGGCATTCTGTTGTTCGGGATCTGCTGGAGGGATCAGGGCGAAACGGCGGTACGTCGTGAAGGCGGATTTCAACGCCAGATACGGGACATGCCTGAACTTCTCATGTCTCCGCGTTTCTGGGGGTATGCGATCAGCTCAGCGCTGACGGCCGGTGCGTTTTTTTCCTACCTGGGTGGCGCAACCTTTGTCGGAGAGGAAATCTTCGAAATGGGCAAAGTGAAACTGGGCTTCTTTTTTGGCGCGCCTGCGATTGGCTATATGATTGGTAACTTTATTTCAGGCCGCTATTCCGTGCGCATGGGCATCAATCGCATGATCGCCACAGGCACAATCTTCGGGGCTTTCGGAACGGGGCTTTCTCTGCTGATATTTTTGGCAGATTATGGCAGTGAATACACGTTCTTCGGCTTTATGATTTTTGTCGGCCTGGGCAATGGCATGGTTATCCCAAATGCAACCGCAGGCGCCCTGTCAGTACGGCCCCATCTGGCCGGTTCTGCATCCGGACTGTCAGGCGCCATCATGCTTGCTGGTGGGGCGGCCCTGTCTGCTTTGGCGGGCACGCTTCTGAACCATGAGACAGGTGCCACCCCCTTGCTGTGGATGATGTTCCTGGTCACAGCCGCCGCGGGTGGGGTGATCTGGCTTGTTTCTGTGCGCGAAGCAAGACTGGAAGCCGAATAGGACTTGCCGCGCAGATTTTGCAAATGCCATACTGACGATTAGCAAATCTGCAAAGCGAGATCCGTCAATGGCTGTCCAGAAACTCTACGCAGGGGCAAAACTGCGCGAAATCCGGTCGGGCCTGGGACTGACGCAAAAGATGTTTGCCAAAAAACTGTCGGTCTCCCTGCCCTATCTCAACCAGATGGAAAACAACAACCGGCCGGTATCAACCGGCGTGGTTCTCGCGCTTGCGCGCGAGTTTGGCTATGACGTCACAGAACTGTCTACCGGGGACGGCGAACGTATGGTCAGCGATATGCGCGAAGCCCTTGCGGACCCCGTCTTCACCGACGGCAATGAAACGCTGGTTGACGCCGGTGTACCGCTGGCAGATCTGCGCCTTGCGGCATCAAACGCGCCAGCGCTTGCCCGGGCGTTTCTGAACCTGCATGGCGCGTACCGACAAAGTCAGGAACGTCTGGCCGCGATGAACGAAGCCCTGGGCGGCCATGGCACGGCAGCCACCACCAGCCCCTGGGAGGAAGTGCGGGACTTCTTCCACTATTGCGACAATTACGTCGACGCAATTGACCGCGCCGCAGAGCATTTTTCGATGCCCGGCGGGCGTGAACTGAATGCAGATGCGCTGATCGCCAGAACACTTTCGACGTTGGGCATTGATCTGGTTCTTTCTGATGATGCGCCACTCCGGCATTTCGACACAGAAAATTCCCGCCTGACGCTTTCACGCCGCGCCGCGCCAGAAACCCGGCGATTTCAGGCCCTTTTACAAATCGCTTTGCTGACACAGGATGAACTTCTGGAAGCCACGCTTGATTTCGCCCGCTTTCAGTCCGAGGCCTCGCGATCTATCGCGAAAATGGGCCTTGCAAACTATTTTGCCGGCGCAGCCCTGATGCCCTACCGGGCCTTCCGTCAGGCCACGCTGGAAACCCGGCACGATCTGGAACGCCTTGCAGATCTTTTCAACGCCTCGATTGAACAGGTGGCGCATCGCCTGTCGACCCTTCAACGCAAGGGCGACAAAGGCGTGCCTTTCTTTTTTGTTCGCGTAGATCAGGCCGGCACGATTACCAAGCGCCATTCCGCAACCTTACTGCAGTTCGCGCGGTACGGCGGGGCCTGCCCGCTGTGGAATGTGCATCAGGCGTTTGAAACGCCCGGTCGTTTTTTGCGCCAGCTTGCCGAAACCCCGGATGGGGTGCGTTATCTGTGCCTTGCGCGGGATGTGTCCAAAAGCGGTGGCAGCTTTGCAGCCCCGGTGCGCCGCTATGCGATTGGCCTTGGCTGCGAAGTGAAACACGCTGATGCCCTGGTCTATGCGGATGACATGGATCTGGGTCAGGGACCGTTTGAACCTATCGGCATTTCCTGCCGGATCTGCGAACGCGAACGCTGCCACCAGCGGTCCGTTCCACCGCTTGAACGCCAGCTTTCGGTTGATCCGGACCGGCGCGGCGTTCTGCCGTATAAAGTGGTGCGCTAAATGAAGAGCCTTCTGAACATTGCAGCAATTGGCTTCATCGCCTTCTTCGGCCTCGGCCGGTTTGAACGCGGTATGATCTGGCCCCTTGATCCTACCTATGTCAGCCCGGAACACGCCGGCGTCACCGCGCAGGAACACCGGATGGTCATGCGTGACCGGACAGAGGTCATCATCTGGACCACACCGCCCGCTGCGGGCAAGGCGACAATCCTTTACTTTCATGGCAATGGCGGAAATTTCGCCAACAGAGCCTGGCGCTATCAGTGGTTCATTGATCGCGGCTATGGCCTCGTCGCGATGTCCTACCGGGGATCATCTGGCAGCGCAGGCACGGCTGTTGAACGTAAAATCCTGTCAGATGCCCGCGAAGTCTGGGATCAGATCAGCCAGCTTATCGGCAGCCACGACAACCCTGTCGTGATCTATGGGGAAAGCATCGGAGGAGCCGTTGGCACGGGTCTTGCTGAGGGACTTCAGGACAACCCAAGACTTGCCGGTCTGATCCTTGAAGCCCCCTTCACATCGATCCCCGATATGATCCGGCAGGAATTCCCCCAATTCCGGCATCTTCTGTTTGCCCTCAAAAACCGTTTTCCAACTGAAGATCGGATCCGCAATATCACCACCCCGCTTCTGGTCCTGCACGGAACGGACGACCGGGTTATTCCCTTCCGCATGGGACAGGCCGTGTTTCAGGCGGCAGCCAGCCCGGACAAACAATTCATCGAAATTCCGGGGGGTGGACATGACAATACCTGGCAGACAAACCCAGTTGCGCGTCTGGAACAGTTTCTTTCTGGCGCAGTCACGTCTGCGACAGAGGATTGAGAACAACGCTCTCCGTCTGAGGTCTGTCAATTCGACAAATATCGGTTCAAAAACTTAAACACCGGCGCCTCGCCAGGCACCGGTGTAGGGAGGCAGGTCATTGCACACATCCGGGGAGACTTCTGCAACGACCTTCCATAGTACGCGGGCAGGTGAAAGGCCCGCGTATTTCGTGTCAGGCGCTGATCAGCCCCCAGATCTGATCTTTCAGCCCCATACGCTGCTTGCGCATTGTCGCCATGTTCAGATCATCAGTTGGTTCAACATCTGTTTCAGCCCGATGTATCGCGCGGTTGATTTCATGATACTCATCCGCAAGCTTCGCAAAATGTGCGTCGGACTGCTTCAACTCACTCATCTTTTCCGCATAATCCGGAAACTCTTCTGCCAACTCGTGTGGTGTATGAGACATGTTCGCTCTCCTCTCATCCTCGGTTGATTCTGAGGTTAAGCCACACGTCGGCCGACAGCTTTGACCAGGATCAAACACGATTGTCGCACCCCTTCCCCACAAAAGAAAAGCGGGCCCAAAGGCCCGCCGATCCGTCGCAGTTTCTGTTTTTATCGTTGACTGTTCTGCCAGTCCGGATGCACCCAGGGCTCATCATTGGACGGCGGCAGCATATTCTTGCCCAGGATATGGTCCGCTGCCTTTTCGCCCACCATGATGGACGGCCCGTTCAGGTTGCCATTGGTGATTTGCGGGAAGATGGAACTGTCCGCAACGCGCAGCCCTTCCACACCGATCACACGGCATTCCGGATCGACAACAGCCATCGGATCATCGGCAGCACCCATCTTACAGGTGCCACAGGGGTGATAGGCGCTTTCCGCATGTTCCCGGATGAAATCATCCAGCTGTTCATCCGTGACCATATCAGCGCCCGGCTGGATTTCATGTTTCACATGTTCCTGCATCGCCGGCTGTTCAAACACTTCACGTGTCAGGCGCAGACACTGACGGAAATCAACCCAGTCCTGATCGGTGGACATATAGTTAAAGAAGATACGCGGCGCTTCTTTCGGGTCCGCAGATTTCAGCGTGATTTCCCCGCGTGACGGGCTGCGCATCGGACCAACATGGGCCTGAAAACCATGGCCTTCTGCCGCCGCCTGGCCATCATAGCGCACAGCAATCGGCAGGAAGTGGTACTGAATATCCGGATAGGTCAGCCCCTTGCGGGATCGAATGAAAGCCGCAGATTCAAACTGGTTAGACGCCCCAAGGCCTTTCTTGAAGAACAACCATTTCGCGCCAATCAATCCCTTCCAGAACAGATTCCAGTAACGATAAAGGGTGATCTTCTTCTTCGCCGCAAACTGGAAATACACCTCAAGGTGGTCCTGCAGGTTCTTGCCAACACCGGGACGATCTGCAATCACCTCAATTCCGTGATCCTTCAGGTGATCCGCAGGGCCAATACCGGAAAGCATCAGAAGCTTAGGCGAGTTGATAGAGCTTGCCGCAAGGATCACTTCGCGCTTTGCTTTGATCACTTCAGATTTGCCACCGCGTGACAGTTGCACACCGGTTGCGCGGCCATCTTCAATGACCACTTTCTCAGCCAGACCTTTGACGATCTCGACCTTGCCGGTTGCCTGGGCCGGACGCAGATAGGCATTCGCCGCAGACCAGCGCCGTCCATTCCAGACGGTCTGTTCCATCGGGCCAAAGCCTTCCTGTTTCTGACCGTTGTAATCGTCGGTGGTTTCATAACCGGCCTGCTGACCCGCCTTCACGAAAGCCGCATGCAGCGGGTTGTCACGCGGGCCACGGGACACATGCAAAGGCCCGTCTTTCCCACGCCATTCCGGATCACCGCCCTGACCACTTTCATGCCAGGTTTCCATACGCTTAAAGTAGGGCAGCACATCAGCATAACCCCAGCCAGATGCCCCCAGATCGGCCCATGTGTCGTAATCATGCGCATGCCCACGCACATAGACCATTCCGTTGATAGAACTGGATCCGCCAATCACCTTACCGCGCGGCGTCGCCAGTTTACGGTTGTCCAGTTTCGGTTCCGGTTCTGACTGAAATCCCCAGTCATAGAGCGGCATATTCATCGGGTAAGACAGGGCCGCCGGCATCTGAATAAACGGCCCGGCATCCGTGCCACCGAACTCCACGACAATCACTGACGCACCCGCCGCGGACAAACGATAAGCCATGGCACAGCCCGCAGAGCCCGCGCCGACAATTACAAAATCTGCTTCCATTTTCATCACTCAGTCAATGGGCGGGCCCTTGCGAGCCCCGCCCGCAAGGGAGGGGGAGTGCGCCTTAGAAAGGCGCCTCAACGTCATTCATGCTCACGTAGACCATCTTCATTTCTGAATAATGGTTGATCGCCAGCTTGGAATTTTCACGACCGACACCAGACGCCTTGGAACCACCAAAAGGTGCCTCAACCGGGGCCAGATTATAGGTGTTGATGTAGCATGTGCCTGCCTCAAATCCGGCCGCAATACGGTGACCACGGGTCAGGTCTGCGGTGAACACGCCGGCAGCCAGACCAAATTCGGTGGCATTGGCACGGGCCAGAACTTCTTCTTCTGTATCGAAATCCAGCACAGACATCACCGGACCGAAGATTTCTTCGCGGGCTATGGTCATATCATCCTGAACATCTGCGAAAACCACAGGTTCAACCCAGAAGCCGTCTTTCTCAGGATAGCCGCCACCTGTCACCAGACGCGCGCCTTCTTCCTGACCCAGTGCCACGTATTTCTTCACGATGTTCAGCTGGTTTTCATTCACCATTGGACCGAAATTCACCTCGGGATCCATTGGATCACCCATCTTAATGCCCGCATCCAGACGTTCTTTCAGACGCGCAAGGAAGGCTTCTTTGATACCCTTCTGCACAAAGACACGTGTGCCATTGGAACAGACCTGACCGGTGGAATAGAAGTTTGCCAGGATCGCACCAGACACTGCATTTTCCAGATTCGCATCATCAAAGATGATCAGCGGGGATTTGCCGCCAAGTTCCATGGTGACGTGCTTCATTTCGGCAGCGGCAGCGGCGTAGACTTTCTTACCTGTCGGCACGGAACCGGTCAGGGAAACTTTCGCAACACGCGGATCAGTGACCAGCTTTGCGCCCACTTCGCCGTAGCCCTGCACAACATTGTAAACACCTTTTGGCGCACCGGCTTCCACCATGATTTCTGCCACTTTCAGTGCGCAGAGCGGGGTGGATTCAGACGGTTTGAACACCATCGTGTTGCCACAGGCCAGCGCTGGTGCGCCTTTCCAGCAAGCGATCTGGGTTGGATAGTTCCAGGCACCAATGCCAACACAAACGCCCAGGGCTTCGCGGATGGTATAAGCGAAGTCACCACCAGCCAGAGGGATATGTTCACCGGTCAGCGAACCCGCAAGGCCACCGAAATATTCCAGTGCATCTGCGCCGGATGTCGCGTCAACTTCCGATGTTTCCTGATACGGCTTACCGGTGTCATAGGTTTCCAGCACGGACAGATCGTGGTTGCGTTCGCGCATGATATCGGCCGCACGACGCAGCACACGACCGCGTTCGGTACCAGACATCGCAGCCCACTTTTTCTGTGCGTTCTTCGCAGCATCCAGCGCCTGATCGACAATCGCCGGGGTCGCGGCATGCAGGGTCGCGATCACTTCACCAGTGGCTGGGTAAATCACCGGGATTTCAGCACCGGATGTGTCTTCTACATATTCGCCATTGATATAATGGCTGGCTTTGGGTTGGGCGGGATGTGTCATGTGGCAACCTCCGTAAAGAGAGTGGGTAAGAGAGAGACGAACCAGCGGTCCGGGTGTTATTGCGGGGCGGATCTATGCCCTTCCAGCAGGGCATGCAGATATTCCAGAACGATGTCAGCGGCGCCTTCGGCGTCTTCTTCAACTTCATGCAGGGCGCGACGAATATAGTGGCCATCAATCATCGCACTAATGCCCGCCGCCGCGTGTTGTGCGGCATCGCCCATTAAGGGACGAAGGCCGGCCATAAGATTCGAGTGAAGCCGCTTTTGATAGATTCGTAGCAGCCGCCGCGCCTCATCTGAGGTCTGCGCCAGCACATAAAAATTCAACCAGGCCGCCACCACTTCAGGCCGGAAATTCCCCGGCTCAAAACTGGCAACAACCACGGCTTCCACCCGTTCGTGCGGGGATTTTACTGTCATCAGCGCACCGCGTACAGATGCCCCGTATAAAGTCAGCGTATGGCGCATAGCAGCCAGAAAAATCTGTTCTTTTCCGCCAAAGTAGTGATGCGCAAGGGCTGACGACATGCCGGCACGTTTCGCGATCTGCGACACCGTAACGTCAAGGGAACCGGCACGGCCAATTTCCGTAATCGTCGCTTTTACCAAGGCATCGCGCCTGATAGGCTCCATCCCGAGCTTAGGCATGTTTTTTCTCCAAAAGGCTTGCCATATAGCTTTCAATGATTTTAATTGACTCGTCAATCAAGAAAAAACCAGGGAGCCTCAAATGAAACTCAAGACGACCGCATCCGCCCTCGCGCTGATCGCATTCGCAGGCCCGGCACTTGCTGACTGTGGCACTGTCACATTCTCAGATGTAGGCTGGACCGACATCACCGCAACCACCGCAGTGACCACCACAATTCTCGAAGCCATCGGTTATGAAACCGATATCAAAGTTCTTTCCGTACCCGTGACCTACGTGTCTCTGGCCGAAGGCGACATCGACGTTTTCCTTGGCAACTGGATGCCAACAATGGAAGGCGACATCGCTGCTTACCGCGAAGCTGGCACCGTTGACACTGTCCGCGCAAACCTGAATGGCACAGCCTATACACTGGCAACCAACGCAGCTGGCGCGGCCCTTGGCATTGCGGATTTCAAAGATCTTGCGACACATGCTGACGCGCTGGACGGCACCATTTACGGCATCGAGCCAGGCAACGACGGCAACCGCATCGTTATGGATCTGATCGAAGCTGACACATTCGGCATGTCCGCGCTGGAAGTTGTCGAAAGCTCTGAACAAGGCATGCTGGCGCAGGTTGAACGCGCTGACAGCAAAGGCGAACCTGTTGTGTTCCTTGGCTGGGCACCGCATCCGATGAACTCTAACTTTGACGTTACTTATCTGACCGGTGGCGAAGAATGGTTTGGCGCGGAAGGTGACGTTTATACAAACACCCGCGCAGGTTACGTTGCTGAATGCCCGAACGTTGGCAAGATGCTGGAAAACCTTGAGTTCAGCCTTGGCATGGAAAACGAAATCATGGGCGCGATCCTGGACGGCGGCGAAGAAGCTGACGATGCAGCGCGCACCTGGATCACCGCAAACATCGAAGCGGTTGAACCATGGCTGGCTGGCGTGACATCCAAGGATGGCGCAGACGCATACGCCACCCTGAAGCACGCCTTTGGCATGTAATTAGACTTTGATGAACACGAAAGGCCCCGGCACAGGTCGGGGCCTTTCACATGACGTAAAGATCACCACCGGGGAGGGTGCGTTCAATGGAATGGCTGACAGAGGAAAAGATACCTGTCGGGAAATGGATGAAAGCCGTATTCGAGTGGCTGAAAGACAATCTTTCCTGGTTTTTTGACGGCCTTGAAACGCTGCTGTCCTGGGTTATCGACGGTACGGTTGATCTGCTGCAATATCCCCCTGCCCTGCTGATGGTTGCGCTCTTTGCCGGCGTCACCTGGCTGATCCAGAAAGACTGGAAACGAGTTGTGATTGTCACGCTCTGCTTTCTCTATGTGATCAACCAGGGCTATTGGGAAGAAACCGCCGAAAGCCTGACCCTGATCCTTTATGCTGGCTTTTTCTGCATGGCGTTTGGCGTGCCCCTTGGCATCTATTTTGCGCATAATCCCCGCGCCTATAAGGCGGTCGAACCGGTGCTGGACATGATGCAGACCATCCCGACATTCGTCTATCTGATCCCGATGATCGTGTTGTTTGGCATTGGCATGGTGCCGGGTCTGGTTGCGACCTTCATCTTTGTGGTCGCCGCCCCAATCCGCCTGACACAGCTGGGCGTTTCCCAGGTGCCCATTGCCCTGAAAGAAGCCGCGCGCGCCTTTGGTGCGACACCACGCGAAACCCTGTTCAAGGTTGAACTACCATATGCATTCCCCCAAATCATGGCAGGCCTGAACCAGACAATTATGCTGTCCCTGTCGATGGTTGTGATCGCTGGCCTTGTTGGCGCTGACGGCCTTGGCATCCCGGTGATCCGAGCGCTGAACACTGTGAACGCCGCCAAAGGTTTTGAAAGCGGCTTTGTGATTGTGGCGGTGGCCATCGCCCTTGACCGGATGCTGCGGGTGGAGACAAAATAATGACCAATGCTGTAGAATTCGACAATGTATCCATCGTGTTCGGCGACAAGCCGGAAACCGCCCTGCCCCTGATGGACGACATGAAAACCCGATCCGACGTGCAGAAAGAAACCGGCCAGGTGCTGGGCGTGCATGACTGTTCGATCGATGTGGGCGAAGGGGAAATCCTTGTTCTGATGGGCCTGTCCGGGTCCGGGAAATCCACGCTCTTACGGGCCGTTAACGGGCTGAACCCGGTTGTGCGCGGTGCTGTGCGTGTGAACAACGGCCAGGAAATGGTTGATGTGACATCCTGCTCTGCCGCAACACTGCGGGACGTGCGCCAACATCACGTGTCCATGGTGTTTCAGCAATTCGGCCTTCTGCCCTGGCGTTCTGTGCGTGAAAACGCCGGTCTGGGTCTTGAGCTTGCTGGCATGGACAAAGCGGAGCGCAACGCGAAAGTTGATCAACAACTGGCGCTTGTCGGTCTGTCTGACTGGGCGGACCGCAAGGTGGGCGAGCTGTCCGGCGGTATGCAACAGCGTGTGGGTCTGGCCCGTGCTTTCGCAACCGAAGCGCCGATCCTGTTGATGGATGAACCCTTTTCCGCGCTTGATCCGCTGATCCGCACCAAACTGCAGGATGAACTGTTGGATCTGCAACGCGACCTGAAACGCACGATTATTTTCGTGAGCCACGATCTGGATGAGGCGTTCAAACTGGGCGACCGCATCGCGATTATGGAAGGCGGACGTATCGTGCAATGCGGCACGCCGCAGGAAATTTTCTCAAACCCTGCGAATGAATATGTCGCGGATTTCGTAGCCCATATGAACCCGCTTGGCGTTCTGTGCGCGCGAGATGTGATGGTGCCTGTTACCGGAACACCAGACCACACGGTTGCCCCGGATATGGACATCCGCGCGGTGATGGAGCTGATCGGCGACAGCACAGACGCGGTTGGCGTGAAAGACGGCGACACAATCATCGGCCAGATCACAAAGGATCGGGTGCTCAGCAAACTTCTTGATCCTCGCAGCTGAGCAGCAGTGGGGGGCCGTGCCCCCCCCCATACCCGTTTGTTTTGTTACGAGGACACCGTTTTCACAGGATTGCTTTTCTGGCGCTTCAGCCGCGCTTCGCGCCAGGAAATATAGCTGATCGCCGCAATGATCAGTGATCCCCCAAGCACCACCCATTGATCGACGGGTTCGGCAAAGAACACAGCCCCCAGAAGGGTTGCCCAGACAAGCTGCAGGAAAGTCACCGGCTGAGTCACAGACACAGGTGCCGCCTGAAAGGCCAGCGTCATCGCGTAATGCCCGCCCGTCGCAAAAGCTGCCACCAGCAACATCCAGGCCGCCTGTTCAAAAGACACCGGCTGCCAGACCACCCAGGCAAAAGGCGCAAGTCCAATCGTCACAGTGATCGACAACATCCCGATCACCACAGCGGCGGAAACCTGGCCCGACAGTCGTTTAGCGATCAGATAGCCTGCCGCAAAGAAAATCGCTGTGAAGATCATCGCGAAATGACCGGATGACAACTCTCGTACGCCGGGCCGCAGAATGATCAAGGCGCCGACAAGAGCTGCAAGTACGGCGATCAGACGACGCGCTGCGAACTTTTCGCCCAGAAACAGCGCCGCGCCGATGGTGATATAGACCGGTGAGAGATAATTCATCGCCGTGACTTCCGCGATGGTGATTTGAGACATGGCGTAAAACCAGCAGATCACACCCCCCGTCTGCAAAACCCCACGGATCGAAAACAGTGTCAGCATCTGACGGGTCATCGGCGCATTCAGCATTGGGCGGATCATCGGGATGACAAATATCAGCCCCAGGAAATAGCGCAGGAAGGCAAATTGTGCGGCGGGCAAAGACCCATCCATATATTTCACGGTGGCGGTGACGGCGACAAAGCACAGGCCCGTCACGATCATCCAGAAGACCCCGGCGAGGGGCCTGTCAGCTTGTTGCGCGTTCTGATCCATTCGGTCAGATGACCCGGATCAGACCCGGGTTGCAAGCTCATTCGCTTGCGAACAGTAGTTTTACGGCAATCGCCCACATGGTCAGTGCCACCAGCCCATCAAGCACACGCCAGGCCATGGGGCGCGCGAACAGTGGGGCCAGCAGACGCGCACCATAACCAAGCGCGAAGAAAAAGCTGAAAGACGCGGTGACCGCCCCGGCGGCAAAGGCAATGCGGTTGTCATAATCCGTGGACACGGACCCCAGCAGCACCACAGTATCAAGGTAGACATGCGGGTTCAGCCAGGTCAGCGCCATACAAATCGCAAGGGTCTTGCCCAGGCTTTGGCGGGTGTTCTCGGCGGCCTCCAGGCTTTCGCCGCCTTTCCAGGCCGCCCGCGCGTTCATCAGCCCGTAAAAGATCAGAAACGCCGCGCCACCCCAGGTGAAGGCGGGTTTGATCCAGGGCGCCTGTTCCACCATCCAGCCAAATCCGGCAACACCAGCGATGATCAGAATAGCGTCAGACATAGCACAGGTCAGGCAGATGGCAAAAACATATTGCTGTCGTAAACCCTGGCGAAGCACAAATGCATTCTGGGCACCGATTGCAACGATCAGGGTCAGTCCAAGGGCAAATCCGGCAAGCGCTGTTTGCATTTTTATTCTCCGCAAAAGGGTGGCCTGAGTGGGAATAGTACTTGAATGAAGATCATTCAAATTAAATACTCTAACTAAACTTAAGGAATTCTAATGTTTGATCAGGCACATCTGCGCGCCCTTGCCGCGGTTCTGAATGAGGGCAGTTTTGACGCGGCTGCCGCGCGGATGAACATCACCCCCTCGGCTGTGTCACAGCGCATCCGTGCCCTGGAAGAAGTTGCAGGTGGGACCCTGCTGATCCGTTCACAACCGGTGGAAGCCACAGCGGCCGGGCAGATATTGTATCAACATGCTGAAACCATCGCCCTGCTGGAACAGGATCTGAGCCAGCACTTCCGTCCGGATACCGGAACAGATCGCCCACAGCGCGCCCGGATTGCTGTAAATGCAGACAGTCTCGACACATGGTTCATTCCGGCGATGGCACGGGCGCAGGAGGACAGCGATCTGCTGTTTGATGTGACGTCGGTTGACCAGGATCACACGTTGTCCCGCCTGCGTGCAGGTAAGGTTCAGGCCGCAATTACGGCAGAAAATCAACCGGTTGCGGGGTGTGATGTCACGCACCTGGGGGCCTTGCGATATGTCGCAACCTGCAGTCCTGAATTTGCACAGCACTGGTTCCCGGACGGTGTGACTGCGGAAAGCCTGCAGAACGCCCCTGCCCTTGTGTTTGATCGTCAGGACAGATTGCAAAATTTGTGGGTACAACGCGAATGCGGGCGGCCTTTGGTGTTGCGACGCCAGCACATGCTGCCTTCGACAAAGGGGTTTGTCAGCGCTGCAGAAGCCGGACTTGGCTGGGGCATGAACCCGGAAAACCTGGTGCGCGACAAAATCAAAGACGGATCGCTTGTGGCCCTTGGATCGCGTCCGGAATATGACACACCGCTTTACTGGCAGGTCAGCCGCATTGTTGCCGGGCCTTTGCGCCCCCTGACCCGGGCGGTAGTGAAACTGGCGCACGAAAGCCTGGTGCAAAACCAGAATACCGGAAAACTAGAAAACGGGTATTCACCCTTTTCAGAGTTCACAAACAAAAAAACGGCCCCGTAAAGGAGCCGCTTTTTATTCTGTTTCCATCTGCAAGTCAGAGCTGCGACAGAACCTCGTCAGAGGCGTCAAAATTTGCGGTCACGCGCTGAATATCATCATCATCTTCCAGCGCATCAATCAGCTTCATCAGCTTCTGCATACCTTCCAGGTCCAGCTCAGTGGACATGTTCGGCTTCCAGATCAGCTTGGTGGAATTGGATTCGCCCAGTTCCGCTTCAAGCGCGGTGGACACTTCGTTCAGATCGGTATCGCCACAAATGATGGTGTGACCATCCTCAGAGCTTTCACAATCCTCAGCACCCGCTTCGATCGCAGCCATCATCACAGTGTCCGCATCACCCGCTTCTGCACCATATGTAATTTCGCCCTTGCGATCGAACATGAACCCAACAGAACCGGTTTCGCCCAGATTGCCACCGTTCTTGGAAAACGTGGAGCGCACAGTAGATGCAGTGCGGTTTTTGTTGTCGGTCATGGTTTCAACGATGATCGCTACACCATTGGGCCCGTAGCCTTCATAACGGATCTCGTCATAGATTTCCGCATCGCCACCAATCGCCTTTTTAATCGCGCGATCAATGTTGTCTTTTGGCATGGAATTCGACTTGGCTTCTTTCACAGCCAGACGAAGGCGCGGGTTTTTCTCCGGATCCGGGTCGCCCATTTTCGCAGCAACGGTGATCTCTTTTGAGAACTTAGAGAACATCTTTGAACGCAGCTTATCCTGACGACCTTTACGGTGTTGGATGTTTGCCCATTTTGAATGGCCGGCCATGGTAACTCCCTTTGGCGGAATTTCGCTTTGGCCTTCTATAAAACATGGGGGCGAAAGCCTCAAGTGATTGCAATCATGCTCGTGATCCGGTCTTTTAAAAGAAAACGGATGTTTCCATGACCACTGACCAGATTATTCTGTTTGCTTTGTTTGCCCTTGTTTTTGCCGGTCTGCTCTGGGGACGGTTCCGCTATGATCTGGTGGCTTTTGCTGCCTTGATGGCCGGCGTCGTCCTGGGGGTTGTTGATACAAAACACGCATTCGATGGTTTCGGACACCCTGCAACAATTGTTGTGGCCCTGGTTCTGGTGGTTTCTGCCGGGCTTGTGCGCTCTGGCGCGATCTTCCTGATCACCCGCACCCTTGTCGACAGCACCCGCAGCCTTGGTGCACATATCACGCTGATGGGGGCCATTGGTGGGGTTCTCTCGGCCTTCATGAACAATGTGGCCGCCCTTGCTCTGTTGATGCCCGTTGATATCCAGACCGCACGCAAAGCCGGGCGCGGACCGGGTCTGTCACTGATGCCCCTGTCCTTTGCAACGATCCTGGGCGGTATGGTCACAATGATCGGCACGCCTCCGAACATTATTATCGCAGCCATTCGTGGTGAAAGCCTGGGTGAACCGTTCAAAATGTTCGATTTTGCCCCTGTGGGCGGCATCGCGGCCATCGCGGGGCTGGCGTTTGTGACCCTGGTTGGCTGGCGGATGATCCCGCAGGGGGAAGACAAAGGCGCTGCAGGTGATCCGATGGATGGTCTTGCGCAATATATTGCGGAACTGACCGTGCCCGAAGACTCAAAGCTGATCGGACAACGCTTGTCTGATCTATATGCGGAAGCCGACAAAACCGATGTCGCAATCCTGGGTCTCGTACGAAAGGGCGAACGACGCTATGGCACCCAGCGCAACACAAAACTGACGGCAGGCGATGCCCTGGTCCTTGAAGCCGCCCCCGATGCCCTGGATGAATTTCGCGCCGCATTAAAGCTTGATTTCGCGGAAACCAGGCGCCAAGAAGCGCTACGCGCTGATGGGGCCGGTCTGACCACCATAGAAGTCGTTGTGCCCGCCGGTGCCCGGATCGACGGTAAAACCGCACTTTCCATTGGCCTTGGCTGGCGGCAACGCACGGTCCTTCTGGGGATCTCCCGCGAAGGTAAAAAGATCACCCATCAATTGCGCAAAACGGAAATCCGCCCCGGCGATATTCTTCTGTTGCTCACCCCCGATGGTCATGCGTCTGACGTGACGGAATGGCTGGGCTGTCTGCCACTGGCGGATCGTGGATTGCAGGTGACTGAAAACAGCAAGACGTGGATGGCGATCGGCATTTTCGGCGGCGCGGTTCTTGCGGCAAGCCTTGGTCTGATCTATTTGCCAGTTGCCCTGGGTGTGGTGGTGGTCGCCTATGTGCTGACCAATATTCTGTCAGTGCAGGAACTTTATGACCATATTGAATGGCCTGTCGTGGTGTTGCTGGGGTCGATGATCCCGCTGGGGGCGGCCCTGGAAAGCTCCGGCGGCACGGAACTGATCGCAAACAGCCTGACTGGCCTGACCGCGGGCCTGCCTGCCTGGGCTGTGCTGACCGTTCTGATGATCGTGACCATGACCCTGTCAGATGTGTTGAACAACACCGCCACCACCATTGTTGCAGCCCCCGTGGGTATTCAGATGGCCCAAAGCATGGGCGTAAACCCTGATCCCTTCCTTATGGCCGTCGCTGTGGCCGCCAGCTGTGCGTTTCTGACACCAATCGGACATAAGAACAATACGCTGATCCTGGGGCCTGGTGGGTATGGTTTTGGGGATTACTGGCGGATGGGCCTGCCGCTTGAGATTTTGATCGTGGCGGTTTCTATCCCGTCAATTCTCGTGTTCTGGCCGTTGTAAACGGGGGACCAGTCCCCCGCACCCCCTGGAGTATTTCCGGAAAGATGAATGGATCAGCCAGAGAACTCTTGCGGGCCCATTGGGGTCTCAAGGGTTACACCGGACGTGCCATCACTGCCCGCTGCCAGAGGCAGTCGCGGGCGGGTCGTATTCCGGATCACCTGATAGGGCCAGGCATGGGGGCAGCCGCCCAATGTGCCAGACCATGTGTTGCCGGGCCTGTTGCGAGGACCAGTACAGAGCGCGCCGTCAGATGTCTGCACCGTGACCGTATCACGATACAGGACTGCGGCTGTTGGGGTGACCACAGGCGAGGCATCCTGCATGGTGCAGCCTGCCAGCGCCAGGAACAGAAAGATACGTTTCATTTTTCTCCCGCGGCCAGTTCCACCGGCGCGCCATGTGGCGTCGCCAGATAGGCGCGTTCCCAGGTGTCACGCCGGGCTTTAAGATCACCGGAAGCAACAATTGCACCACCGTCAAGCAGCCTTTCAAGCGCCCGCAAAGCAGCCGCATAATACGTTTCTTCAGTGTCTGCCCGCCCGGCGCTTTCATCTGCGTCGCGTTCTGCGCCAAGCGTTTCTGCCCAGGCGGTGGCGCTGATCTGGCCGGATGTCACCAGCGTATCAGCGATTGCCAGAACCTGGGCATGCCAGGCCTCGCCAAATTTCGGCGCATCCGGGGCGAGGGCATCCTCAGGTCCGAATTCGCGGGGGATATTACAGGTGCTCAAGGTAGTTCTCCCAGAGATCAAGGGTCACGCTATCACGCGGATCTGCGTCAGCGCCCCAAAGCTCCTGCGCGGTAAAAACCACAGTGTAGAGATGTTCCGGCACCTCCTGTCCCTGTGCAGATTTATCCGGCAACGGGTGTGCGCCGCGCTGTGCAAGGATTTTGCCAGACCGGCCACGGGCATAGGCGGGCAGACGGGTGTGTGTAGGGACGGAATGGGACAGGGTTTTCACCGGATCCCCAACCGCGAAGGCAGGCGCGAAATCGACCTCTTCCTCAAATGTTTTGACAGATGTGCGGTTCTTTTCAAGGATCTGTTCCTTGTTCAGAACTTCAGCCCTGGATGCACCATCCGCACGCAAAGCATTCTTCCCCACGATATTCAGGGCTTCTTCCATCGTGAAGGTCCCGCAATCCACGCCCAGGGCCAGATCCGTCATGCACCATTTCTCGAAATAGGGAATGGTCATATAGGCCTGCGGGGGCAGTTGTTCGACCACGTGACGCCACCAGTCGATTGTCACGGTGGAGTTGCGTGAAGACTGCGCCAGCGCCCACATGCGACCTTCCCAATCATGGTGCCAGGGGGCTTCAGGTTCATTCACATCAATCGGCCCAAACCCCTGCTTGCCGCCCAGATCATGGATCGTATCCATCACTTCACCTCCAGGTCGCGATCAGTGCCGATCATGGAATTGCGTGTCACAAGGGCAGCGAGTTGTTCCTGGCTCCAGCCTTCGGTCCCGGCCGGGCGTTGCGGCACCACCAGGTAACGCAATTCCGCAGTACTGTCCCAGACGCGCACGGCAACGTCATCGCCAAGCGAGACACCAAATTCTTCCAACACTTTACGTGGCTCGCGCACCACCCGCGCGCGATAGGCTGATGCTTTGTACCAGGCAGGCGACAGGCCCAGCAGGGAAAACGGATAACAGGAACACAGGGTGCAGACGACGACATTGTGCTGGTCATCGGTGTTTTCCACCGCTTTCAGATCACCGGTTGCTTTGCCCTCAAATCCAAATTCTGTGATCGCCTGCGCAGCATCTTCCATCAGGCGTGCCTTGAAATCCGCATCCAACCAGGCGCGTGCCACCACCTGCGCGCCGCGCTTTGGGCCGATATCTTCTGAGTAAGCTTCCACCCAGGCATCAAGCGTTTCTGTCGCCACCAGGCCGCGCTCCACCAGCAGGCTTTCCAGCGCCTTCACCCGAAGGGCGGGTTCCGGGGGCAGGTGAGAATGCAGATGGTCATGAATTTTCGCAAGCTTGTCGCGATCAAATGATGTGCCGGATGTCATTGGGGTTCCTCCTGACAAGAGGATGCCCCTGACATGCCTGATCGGTCAACCGTGCAAATGCTCACACATACATGCGACTTCTGCGCGCCATCACAACGGCCAGAAGACCGGGATCAGGGCAGAGGCCAACAGACCGATTGTCAGGTTCAGCGGGATCCCGATTTTCATGAAGTCGGTAAATTTATAGCCACCCGGACCATAAACCAGCATGTTAGTCTGATACCCAATTGGTGTGGCAAAACTTGCGCTTGCGGCCACCATCACAGCCACGACCAGCGGGCGGGCATCAACGCCAAGCGCATCGGCCAGGCCAATCGCAATTGGTGTCACAACCACCGCCACCGCATTGTTGGATACAAGTTCTGTCAGCACGGATGTCAGCAGATATATCGCCCAGACGATCAGGAAAGGCGGCAGCAAACCAAGGCCCGGCGCGATGGCGTCGACGATCAGTTTGACGGCCCCAGAAGCTTCCAACGCTGCCCCAATGGCAAGCATCGAAAAGATCAGCGCCAGCAGGCGACCATCAATGAAGGAAAACGCTTCTTCGGCGTCAATGCAGCGCGACATAAAGATCAGCGCAACAGAAATTATCGACAGCAGGAAGATCGGCGCGACGTTAAACGCCGCCAGGATCACAACCCCCAGAAGGGCAGCGATCGCCACTGGCGCATGGCTGCGACGGTAGGCCCGGCCAGAGGGTTTTGACACATCGACAAGCCCCATATCCTGGGCCAGGCGTGCGATATCTTCCGGTGCGCCTTCCAGCAAAAGCGTATCGCCGACCCGCACAATCAGATCGTCCAGCTGACGCCCGATGTTCTGGTTCTTCCGGTGCACCGCCAGTGGATAAACACCATAACGTCGGCGCAGACGCAGGGAACCTAATGACCGACCGACCATCTTTGTGTCGGGCGAAATCAACACCTCAACCGTTGTGGTTTCCACAGCAGACAACTGGTCCACACGTTTCAGGCTTTTGTTCCGTTGCAGGGACAGAAGTTCGGTCATTTCGGTCCGCAGAACCACCCGGTCGCCGACCTGCAATGTCACCACATCAAGGTTCCGGCGCAGGGACTGATCGCCGCGTAACACGTCCACCAGACGCACGCCTTCGCGCTTGAACAGCTGAACGGATTTGACCTCACGACCGATCAGGTTGCTTTCCGGGGGGATCGCGGCCTCGGTGAAGAATTTCTTTTTCGAAATCTTGCCCAGCATATCCGCCATAGACCCACGATCCGGCAGCAGTTTTGGCCCGATAAAGCGTAGATAAATCATGCCCCAGATCACAAGGATAATGCCCAGAGGCGTGACTTCAAAGATCGAAAACGCTTCCATCCCGTTTGCGCGTGCAACACCGTCGACAAGCAGGTTGGTTGAAGTCCCGATCAGGGTCAGCGTGCCGCCAAGGATTGCCGCATAAGACAGGGGGATCAGCATTTTGGAGGCGGGCAGATCCAGGGTACGGGCCAGTTGTACAAACACCGGGATCATCACGACAACAACGGGGGTGTTCGACACAATCGCAGAGCTGAGGATCACAAACCCCATCAACATCGCCACCGCAAGAACCGGCTGGGTCTTGGCCTTGCGGTCGGCAAATTGCGTGAACCAGTCAAGCGATCCCGTGCGCACCAGCGCCCCCATGATGATGAACATCGCCGCAATCGTCCAGGGCGCCGGGTTTGCCAGCACCGGCAGGGCCTTTTCATAAGGCAGAATGCCCGTGGCCAACATCAGTGCCACGCCGGCAATCGCCACAACTTCGGTTGGATAGCTTTCGCGCAGAAACAGCACAAACATCGCAGCCACGACGCAAAGTGCGACGATGGCCTGTCCCGTGGGGGATAGAATTTCAGCTAAAATCATCTGAGCCCATATTCGTTAAACCGCGCTGAGTGTCGCGGTTTATGGGGATGGGCGCAAGTGTGGTGTTGCCTGAGTATCTAAAAGGTTGTCTCCTGAATAGACTATCACACCAACGAGGCAGCTATGTTCACTGAAGACATCAAATTTAACATGAACTGGAAACATGGTACCGGATATCGAAACTGTGAGGAACTCCCTGAAACCCCCGGCATATATTGCGAGGTTTATTGGCCCGTTCGAGGCATCCGGGTTGGTGAGGCGCAGAACATTAAAAGTAATTGTATTAAGAACCAGAAATGGATGCAGAGTGCTGCAGCGAACAGACTTAACCGACAAGGTCCGCTGATCAATCACCTGAAAGACTGGGGAACAGGGGATATAGAGATTTTTGTACTCTCTGACCACCCATCCCTAGAAAGTCAGAAGGTTCGCCGGGGTTTCAAACATGCCCTGCATATATGGGCTGAGGAACAGGAGGACTGGAAAAACTTCAATGCTCATCCAAGAAAGGCTGCGAATTATGGCCAGCCGGTATGTGATGAATTGCAAGCAGCACAAGAAGCAAGAGTGACTTTGACATACTCACTGTCCAACAGCTGAAGCATTCCCCCTCGGCTGCACCAGAAACAGCCCGGCCATCATCAGAGCAAGGGCGATCCAGATATAGCTGGAATAGCTCTCGGACAGCAGCAGCATGGACCAGAGCAGGCCGGACGCCGTGACGATATAGGCGACCTGGGCTGAGAACACCGCTCCGGCACGCCCCACCAGCCAGACGTAGCCCGTATAGGCGATCACGTTGATCAGGGAGGCCATGACAATGGCGAAATCGGGGGCGGCCCAGGTGGTGGGCGGAGTGATAAACGTGCCGGTCATCAGGGCGATGGGCAGGCTTGCAATGCTGCCGAGAATGCTTGCGCCCAGAAGAACACGCACCGGACCTTCGCCGGTGTCGCCCCATTTCGCCACAAGGTTGCTTTCCAGCCCGTATAAAAACGGTGCAATCAGCGCGAGCGGCACAAAGACCACCATGGCGCGGTCTGGCAGGCTGGCCTCTGGGCCTGCGATCAATAGAACCGCAGCCATGCCCGTGAGCAACCCGGCGAAACGACGCCAGTTGAATTTTTCAGACCCAAGCGCCAGCGCGATGGGGAAGGCGAACATCGGCACCAGTGAAATCAGCAGCGCCACGACGCCCGCAGGCAGGTACACGGAAGCCGTATAAGACGCCCAGTTCGGCAGCAATGTGCCACACAGCATCACCGCCAGATACAGCCGGATCTGATCCCGTTTAAACCCGGGCCAGACGCCGCGCTGCCAGCAGATCAGGGACAGAAGGGCGGCACAGATGAACTGGTTCCAGAAGATGATCCCGAAATCGCGGTAGCCTTCGGACACGGCGATTTTGTTCAGCGGGAACGACAGGCCCCAGACCATGCCACAGCCCAGAAGCACCAGAAATAACAGGCCATTGCCCTGTTTTACGCGCGCAATCACGCGGGTGGCCAGGCGCTGTCGGGGCTGGAAGGTTGCAGACGCCCGCCATTGCGGATCATCGCCACGCGCTTTGCCTTGCCGGTCATGTCATCGGTTTCAACGAACAGGCCGGACAGGGTGGCTTCCTCAAGCGCGGGGGTAAAACGCCCCTTGCCCATGCCGGTGATAAAGCGGCGCATAGGTTCTTCTTTTTCCATGCCAATGACGGAATTATAATCGCCGCACATGCCCGCATCTGCCTGAAATGCTGTGCCTTTTGGCAGGATCTGTGCGTCACCGGTCGGGATATGGGTGTGGGTTCCGACCACAACGCTTGCACGCCCGTCGCACCAGTGGCCCATGCCCATTTTCTCGCTGGTGGCTTCGCAGTGGATGTCCACAAGGCTTGCCTGCACACGTCCCATCAGCGGGGCTTTCTTCAGCTCGGCCTCAATCGCGGAGAAGGGATCAGAAAACGGGCGTTTCATGAAGACCTGGCCCAGCGCCTGAGTCACCAGAACCTTGCGCCCACGCGTGGCATCAAAGATACCGGCACCACGGCCAGGCGCATCTTTGGCAAAGTTCAGCGGGCGGATGATGCGGGGTTCCTGGGCGATATAGCCATACATATCCCGTTGATCAAACGCATGATCACCCAGGGTAATCACATCGGCCCCTGCCGCAAGGATCGCTTTAGCATGACTGGCATTCAGCCCCATACCAGAGGTCGCATTTTCACCGTTCACCACGATAAAATCGAGCTTCCAGTCCTCCCGCAGGCCGGGAAGGCGTTCTGAGATTGCATTGCGGCCGGCGCGGCCAACGACATCGCCAAGAAATAGAATACGCATAAAGAATGCATTATCACGGTCATTGTGTCGCGCAAGCGGGGAAATTACAGAAACGTCGCGTTTTCTGCTGATAGCCGGGTGAAATGAGGGGAAACCGGCAGGCTATTGCTGCGATGGCGCCACGGGTAAATATCGTATGCACAATCCATGCACATCCTATGCACAACTTATGCATATCACGCGCGCGGAGGTTTCAGCCCCGGTTAACGATCAGAAGGTGATCACTTCGCGCTCTGTCACGATGTAATCCAGCGGCTGATCGGTTGCTTCCAGAGGCAAGTTTTCAGCTTCCTGCGCAGCCCAGGCGAAACCGATGGCAAGGGTCGGACGTTTGGCGCGCAGGCCTTCAAGCGTGCGGTCATAAAATCCGCCGCCATACCCAAGACGCCCGCCCGCGCGATCAAAGGCCACAAGCGGGGCGATCAGCACTTCGGGTTCCACCCATTGGCAATCCGCCGGGATACGTGCGCCGAAAGTGCCCATGGTCATGGTGGTGTCTGGCGTCCAGAGCGCGAATTTCAGGGGCTGGCCATTGGCTTCGATCACCGGGACGGCGATCTTTGATGACGCGGCCAGATCAGCCATCGCGGGCAGCGGATCGATTTCGCTGCGCATAGGCATATAGGCCCCGATCACTTTGCCGGAATGCGTCGCCAGAATTTCCATCAGTTTTGCATTCGCCGTCGCATTGCGCAGAGGCGCATCATCGGCGCGATGTGTTGCGCCCCGGCGTTCAAAGGCGGCTTCGCGTGCCGCAGATTTCAGAGCCGTCAGATCGGTCATAATAGCATCCATCCCGCAAGACCCAGGAAGGCGAAAAAGCCCACCACATCGGTCACAGTTGTCACAAAGGCCCCCGACGCCAGTGCCGGATCAACCCCAAGTTTTTCCAGCGAGACCGGCACAAGAATGCCCGCAAGCCCCGCGATCACCAGGTTCACCACCATAGCAATCGCCAGCACCGCGCCCAGCATCGGTTGCCCGAACCAGATCCAGCCGACCACGCCCATGATCAGGGCAAAGGCCAGGCCATTGGCCAGCCCCACCAGGGCTTCCCGTTTGATCACCCGCCAGAGGTTGGAACTGGTAAGGTCTTTTGTCGCCAGCGCCCGCACCGCCACTGTCAGCGCCTGAGTGCCAGCATTCCCGCCCATAGACGCCACAATGGGCATCAGAACCGCCAGGGCGACAAATTGCGCGATGGTGGCTTCAAACTGGGCGATCACCAGAGAGGCCAGGATCGCGGTGATCAGGTTGACAAACAGCCATGGGAAACGGGTTTTGGTGGTTTCAATCACGCGGTCAGACAGGCTTGTGGCTTCGCCCACACCGGCCAGACGCAGGATGTCTTCTTCGTGTTCTTCATCCAGAACCGCCATGGCGTCATCAATGGTGATGACACCCACCAGGCGGTCATCTTCATCCACGACGGGGGCGGAAATCAGGTGGTACTGGTTGAACGCATAGGCGACGTCTTCTTCCGGTTGGGTCACGCGGATCGGACGGAAGGTGTCTTCGCACAAATCTGTCAGGGGGATTTCACGCGCCGCGCCCAGCAATTTGCCCAGGGTCACATAGCCCGTGGGTTTCAGGCGCGGATCAACCATGATCACATGGTAAAACTGTTCCGGCAGTTCATCCTGGTTGCGCAGAAAATCGATTGTCTGGCCGACGTTCCAGTGTTCGGGGGCAGCAACGATTTCACGCTGCATAAGACGACCGGCGGAGTCTTCTGGCCAGGCCAGCGCCTGTTCCACCGCAACCCGGTCTGCATCTTCCAGCGCGTCAAGGATGGCTTCCTGTTGGGGTTCATCCAGATCCTCAACCAGATCAACAACATCATCGGTTTCAAGTTCGCGGACGGCCTCTGACACCACATCGTCGGGCAGGAATTCGATTGCCTCTTCGCGCAGGCTTTCGTCAAGTTCAGACAGGATTTCCCCGTCAAACACATCCCGCGCCAGCAGAAGGATTTCGCGGCGTTCCCCCTGATCGACCTGTTCCAGAAGGTCGGCAACGTCAGCAGCATGCAGGGGTTCAAAGATTTCTTCCAGGCGGGATTTATCGGCGGTGGCCAGGACCAGGCGGACCTCATCGACCAGTGACCGGTCCAGGGCAAAATCTTCGTCCTGGTCGTTCTGGTCAAAGAGTGTATCTGCCATGTTTTGCCCTCATACCTGGAAATCAACCGATGTGGCGGTTGCCCCGCCTTTATGCAAACATAACCAAAAGTCTTTCGGGAAAACAGGCATAACCGGGCGATTTACCTGGAAAATGCGACAGGCTATGCTAATCGCCGGTGAACGCATAAAGGACGCTTTGATAATGCAGAAAATTCTGACCGGCCAGGTGCTGCAGTTTCTTGCCAACCCGTTTGAGGGCCCGGCGGAAGAAAGCGCGCGTGTGATCACGGATGGTGCCATTCTGGTTGAGGGCGGGCGTATTGCGAAGGTCGGCCGTGCGGCGGATCTGCTGGCGGATTATCCGCAAGCCGTGGTGACACGCTATGGCGATCACCTGATCTGCGCCGGGTTTGTTGATGCCCATGTGCATTATCCGCAGACTGCGATTATTGTGAGTTGGGGGAAGCGGCTGATTGACTGGCTGAACACCTATACGTTTCCGGAAGAAATGCGGTTTGCGGATGCCGGTTTTGCCCGGGAAACGGCGGATCGCTATCTGGATCTGACCCGGGCCAATGGCACAACCACTGTGACCAGTTTTTGTACGATCCATCCGGAAAGTGTTGATGCGCTGTTTGACGCGGCAGAGGCGCGCGGGCAACGCATTGTGGCGGGCAAAACCTGTATGGATCGCAACGCGCCGGACGGGCTGCGCGACACGGCACAAAGCGCTTATGACGACAGCAAAGCCCTGCTGGAAAAATGGCACGGGCGCGGGCGGGCGACCTATGCGATCACACCGCGGTTTTCACCGACCTCGACGCCGGAACAACTGGCGGCGATGGGGGCTTTGTGGGCGGAACATCCTGAGGTTCTGATGCAGACCCATCTGTCAGAACAACTGGATGAGATCGAATGGGTGAAGGAACTTTTCCCGAATTCCCGTGATTACCTGGACACTTATGAAGAACACGGGCTGTTGCGCCCCGGGGCGCTGTTTGGCCATGCGATCCATCTGACAGATCGTGAACGCGCACGCCTGAAGGAAATGGACGCAAGCCTTGTGCATTGCCCGACGTCGAACACATTCATCGGTTCCGGCCTGTTTGATATGGCCGGATTGATAGCTGAGGGACAGCGTGTGGGCCTGGCGACAGATACCGGTGGCGGATCCAGTTTTTCGATGCTGCGCACCATGGCTGCGGCGTATGAAGTGGGGCAACTGCGCGGCACACCGCTGCATCCGGCACAACTGATGTGGCTGGCGACCCAGGGATCTGCGCGCGCGCTGCGGATGGAAGATAAGATCGGCAATATCGTTGAGGGGATGGAAGCGGACCTGACCGTGCTTGATCTGGCTTCAACCCCGGCGATTGCCCAGCGCCACGTAAGAGCCGGTGATATCTGGGAGGCCCTTTTCCCAACGATCATGATGGGGGATGACCGGGCTGTGGTGGATTGCTGGATAAACGGCGAGCCGTGAAAAACATCAGAGCAGTTCAGCTGAACCTACGCCTGAAGCGTTCCGGTACTGCTGAACGAACTTAAAAAACATGCTCCATGCCTCTTCCGCCCCCGCAGTATTTTCTTCAATCGCCGCTGCAAAGCCAAGTGCCGCTGACCAACCCGTCGCAGAATGCAGCCAAACAGAAAAATCTGCCGGCGAGAACATCCGACCCTCATATACTTCTGTAATTTTGTTTACCCTCAGACAGCTGCAATACCCATGCAATAGTGTTTCCAGGTCGTCCAGAGAAAGGTCGCGGGTGAACATTCCCGGGTATTTCTCCATACGTGCAATATAGTCGTAAATATCGTTCAAAGCCTTACCTTTCAGGGTTCCACAAAGTCAGATCCATTCATCAGGCGCAATTCTGAATGGCCAGCCCCTGGGTTTAACCGAAATTCACAGGCGTACCCCGGGCAGCTAAATGACCAGAAGCAACGGAAGCCGCCTGATCCTCAATATCTTTTGCGTTCCAGTTCTGCTTCCCAGCGGTCCAGACGCTGTTGTGCAAAAGATGCAACCTTTAAGTCAGCTGAAGCACTCAGCCTTTTCAGGGCATTCAAGGGCATTCAAGGGCATTCAAGGGCATTCAAGGGCAGTCTTTAAATTTTCTCGTTTTTGTCCAGACATCATTCCCCTGAAAACAGGCACAATCAGCAAAGAACCAAATAAATCATCAACAGGGTTTGACCAGCAGAAGAACCCAGGCCTGACCTTCGGGATCATAACCAAGACCGTATTGGGTCGCGCGAGGGTTCAGGATATTCGCACGATGTGGCGGGGAAGCCATCCAGGATTGTACGACATCTTCCGGACTGGTCTGCCCACGGGCGATATTTTCAGCAAAGGTGCAGGCCTGCACCCCGCCTGCCGCAAGACGATCACCTGGACCAGCGCCACTTGCGCTTTGATGGGACAGGCTGGTCTGATTGCTGACTTCGGATGCAAACAGGCGGGCAATCCCGGACACCTGCGGGGCGTATTCAAGTTCCGCCAGTCCCACGCGTTTGCGTTGTGCATTCACAATTGCGGCCGCCACCAGTTCTGCACGCGGGGCAACACTGACAGAGGCTCTGACCTCTTCAGGGCCAGGCGCGCTGCCTGTATTGTTGCATCCCGCCAGTATTGCTGAACCAAGGGCCAGCGCGACAATAGATTTGGTAAGTCTCATGGTAATCTCCGGGCAAATATAGCCTGATTTAACAACCTGGTGCGGCCAGGAGCAAGACCCAGTGATTACGTTCCGGATGCAGGGCCAGGCCAAATTCCTGCAGATTTGGCAAAAAGATATTGTCACGGTGCCCTGATGAGCCAAGCCAATCGCGCATAATCACGTCAACGGTTTCCTGCCCCTGTCCCAGATTTTCAGCGACACGACAGGCCCCATAGCCGCTGTCGCGCACACGGGTGATGGCGTTTTTGCCCTGCCCGTTGGTGTGTGACAAGGCAATACCGGGTTGCGCCAGCCAGTTGGCATGCCCCTGTGCCACCCGGCTGAGACCCCGGTTGTAACTGATCGGCGAAAGCCCACGCGCCCGGCGTTCCGCATTCAGGCGCAGACCTACTTTATCAGCAATACTGCCGGAGGGCGCGTTCTGACGCCGGATTTGTCCGGCGGCCCGGGTAATCGCCTGATCCGCAGGCACCACATGTGTATAGGACGCACGATGTTCAACCACACAAGCCGGCAACAACAGCACCATGACCAACACAACCAAAGAACGAAACATCGTATTCTCCCTCAGGGCAGAGCCCCTGGAAGTTTCAGATTACCAGAGCCCGTGCCAATGTATTTTGATGGGAGATAGTCTGGTAGAGATCTATGGTCACAATGTGGCCATCGCTCACTATCTTTCGCCCGTTCACCAGAAGATCCCTCACTTTTGTGGGCCCTGTCAAGAGCAACCCTGCGGGGTCGTGACTTCCGGCGGATTCAACCTGACCGAGATCCCAGATCGCGATATCAGCGCAGGCATTCACCGCAATACGCCCGCAATCCGGACGCCCCAGAACATCGGCCCCGCCCCGTGTGGCAATTTCAAGCGCTTCCCGGGCGCTCATGGCGTCTGCGCCAAGATTCACCCGCTGCAAAAGCATCGCCTGACGGGCCTCAGCCGCCATATTCGCCATATCATTTGACGCCGAACCATCAACGCCAAGGCCAACTTTCACGCCTGCATCCCGCATCGCCCGGACCGGCGCGATACCCGACCCAAGGCGACAATTCGAACAGGGGCAATGGGCAACACCGGTGCCGGTGCGTGCGAACAGGTCAATTTCCTGCCCATCAAGTTTCACACAATGCGCGTGCCAGACATCATCCCCCGTCCAGCCCAGATCTTCTGCATATTGGCCAGGCCGGCAGCCGAATTTTTCAAGGCTATAGGCCACGTCTTCGTCATTTTCCGCCAGATGCGTGTGCAGCATCACGCCTTTATCCCGCGCAAGCAAAGCCGTATCGCGCATCAACTCCCTGCTGACGGAGAAAGGCGAACAGGGGGCCAGACCGATACGCAGCATGGATCCTTCAGACGGGTCATGCCAGCGATCCACCAGGCGGATCATATCGTTGAGAATATCTTCTTCGCGTTCCACCAGCGCATCGGGTGGCAGGCCACCATCGCTTTCACCAATCGACATCGCCCCGCGTGTGGGATGGAAGCGCATGCCGATTTCCTGCGCCGCCTCAATCGTGTCTTCCAGCCTTGAACCGTTGGGATACAGGTAGAGGTGATCCGAGGTCATCGTGCATCCAGACAAGGCAAGTTCGGCCAGGCCCGTCAGGGCAGATACCCGCATTTCTTCCGGGCCAAAGCCGGACCAGATCGGGTAAAGCCTTTGCAGCCAGCCAAAAAGCAACGCATCCTGTGCGCCGGGTACGGCACGGGTCAGGCTTTGGTACAGATGGTGGTGGGTGTTCACGAAGCCTGGGGTCACAAGGCAGTTTTCAGCGTTAATCACCTCTGCCCCGGCAGCGGCTGTCAACCCCTGCCCGACAGCCGCAACCCGGTTTCCACGGACCAGGATATCGGCGTGCTGCAATTCGCGCCGGTCGTCATCCATGGTCAGAATGCAGCGGGCGTTTTTAATCAGAATTTCACGGTCCGGGTTTGGCATCATCGCACAAGTCCTCTCTATAGAAGACCCGTTCGGTGTGGCGCATGCGCGCCCAAAGGCTGGCGGACAGAAGGGCAAGGACTCCGGCCAGCGGGGAAACTATATGATATTTTATCGCCCCGGATCAATCCATCCCGGGGCGGCTGATGAATACAAGGTTAATGGCGCGCCAGGAATTCTGACACAAGCGCGAGACCTTTTTCCAGGATCTCAGGGCTGTTGGCGTAGCCAATCCGCACATAGCCTTCCATGCCCAGGGCCGAACCCGGCGTGAACATCACCCCGGTTTCCCGCAAAAGTGCGACGCAGAAATCGCGTGAATTCAGGGGCAGATCATATTTCAGAAGCGCCGTTGTGCCAGAAGCCGGTTTCACCCAGCTGATCTTTGCCTCATCCGCGATCCATGCGTCAAGAATTACGAGATTGCCCCGGGTGATCGCCTGACTGCGAGCCAGAACCTGATCTTTGTTTTCAAGCGCAAGGGCCGCAAAATGATCGTCAATCATCCCGACCGAGATCGTGTCATAATCGCGGTGAATGGTGACCTCTTCGATCAAATCCACAGGCCCGGCAATCCAGCCAAGACGTAGACCAGCAAGAGAATACGCCTTGGACATGCCCGCGGTGCTGATGCCTTTTTCATAGATATCCGCGATGGAATCTGTCATGCCGTTCCCGGTCTGATCGGTGCCGCGATACACCTCGTCACACAGAACCCAGGCCCCGGCGGACCGCGCGATTTCTGCAATCTCTTCCAGCATCTCACGCCCCATCAACGCGCCGGTTGGGTTGTTCGGATTATTGATCGCAATCAGGCGGGTGTCGGGCGTGACCAGTGCGCGCAGCTGTTCCAGATCCGGCAGGAAACCATCTTCTTCACGCAGTTGCAGCGGATACACATCGGCGCCAATGCTGGCCGGAATGGAATAATGCTGCTGATAGGTCGGCACCACAGCCACCACCCGATCACCCCGCGACACAAGCGTTTTATGCACCAGCATATTCGCGCCAATCGTGCCATGGGTGACAATTGTATTTTCCGGTTTTTGGTTCTGATACAATGCAGAGATTGCCTGCCGCAGGCGATCCGACCCTTCAATCGCGCCATAGGTCATTTTCATCGGCAGAAGATCAGACAGGCTGTCGTCATTGCGCCCGGCCAGCTTCAGAAGTTCCGCAATTGTCAGGCTTTCAACACAGGTTTCAGCCAGGTTCCATTCGCATCTGGTTTCCCATTCGTTCATCCAGATTTCGACGCCAAAAGGTTCAATATGCATAGGGTTTCCTTTCTTCAGGCCATCGCGGCGCGGTAAACGGCATGGGCGACGGCGATGTCTTCAAGCCCAAGGCCGATGGAACGGAAGAACACGGGGCTTCCCTTTTCCGGTGTGGCGCATGTGCCGGTGGCAAGTTCCGCCAGATCCCCCTTCAACGCCTCAACCTGCCAGCCATGATCCTGTGCCGCCAGTTGCATTTCACCGGCCGCGCCTGGGGTTGTTGCGCGGTAGTCGCAATAAACCTGGGCTGTGTTCAGGAACGCAGGCGCAATTTCATGGGCCTTTGCAACATTGGTGCTGATCGACGTGACAAGGGTGTCCTGCCCCACAGCAGACATGTCCAGAACCGGTGTGCCGGAAGATGTGCAAAGCATAATCACATCCGCATCTTTCGCCGCGTCTTCTGCCGTGGTGGCAAGCTGCACCCCGGGGCATGCGTTTTGCCAGCTTTGCTGCCGGGCCTCATCTGCCGTCAGGCCGGGGGAATAAATGCAAACCTCATCCCAGTTCCGCAGGTCCTGCACATACTGCCAATGGGCCAGCGCAACCGCGCCTGTGCCGATGATCGCCAGTTTGCGGGATGAGGGCTGCGCGAGGAAATCCACCGCCAGCGCCGTTGTCGCCGCCGTGCGTTCTGTTGTCAGACGCCCGGAATCGCACAACAGCAGGGGTTGGCCGGTTTCGGATGACATAAGCGTCGTCCAGGCGGTGATCACAGGTTTGCCCGGTTTGACCAGATAAGGCGACAGTTTCGCGCCAAAGACACCGCTGCCGGTTTCCGCACCCAGGTAGGTGATAAAATCACCCGTATCGCCCGGCAGCAATGTCAGCGTCTGGGACGGCTGCACAGCCTTGCCTTCGCCCAAAGCGGTGAACAGGGATCGCATTTCACCTAAGATATCAAGCTGTGGCAAAACCTGTTCGACAGCTTTCGCATCAAGCACCAGCGGGGATGTATTCATATCTGCTTTTCCTTCTTTGTGCCGATATTGTATGGTTTTCAGAGATCTGGCTATCATCCCCGGGGATGAGGCCAAGGGAAACATGTGATGAGCCGGGGCCATGCAGGAATACAAATCGGATGTGTCAGCTTTTGCTTCTGCGCTGGCGGGTATCATCGAAAACGGCGGCGCAGGTGGCAGGCTGATTGAGGCTGCGGGGCATATCCTGTCTTTCTCTGCTGCTTTCTGTGTTGTGAACCGGCCTTCTGGTGCACCGATCTATCTTGCAGACAACTACCCCGACGGCCCGGCGCGCGAGGCTGTGCAACTTTATGTACGCAGCACGTATCTTCTGAACCCGGTCTATAACGCAATTCTGAACGGGCTGCCCCAAGGACTGTATCCGATGGCGGATCTGGCACCGGACAACTGGGCAGCGGATCTGAGTTCAGATCACGTTTCACCGGCACAGGACGAAGAGATTGGGTACCGGACAGAGGGCTGGCCCCGTGGCCTTCAGGAGCTTTCCCTGCTTGTGGACCTGGGGCACGGCGATATGGGGGAAATCAGTTTCGCCCGTCCTGCGGCTGATGGTGGGTTTACCCCGTGCATGCTGGATATGCTGCGCCCGTTCCTGCCGTTGATCGCTGTTGCGTTCCGGCGGATCTGGTCCGGGCAGGATGCAACCCCGACACCCAAACCTGCCCCGGCCCTGGATGAATTTGCGCAAGACGTCCTGACCACGAGAGAATCTGAGATCATCCATATGATCCTGAAGGGCCATTCCAGCCTGTCTGTCAGCATGGCTTTGGGCATTGCTCTGCCCACTGTGAAATCCCACCGCAGGAATGCCTACAGCAAACTGGGAGTCAGCACGCAACAGCAGCTTTTCACGGCCTTTCTGAAATGGCAGGGCGGGTTAATCTGAGGAATCAGAGGCCGCCACTGCGCAGCGATCGTTTGCATTCTTTCGGCGGCTGACCATCATAGGTGAAAGCTTCCACATGACATTCCGCACATTTCCAGCATTGTGATTTTCCACGCGGACGGAAACGATCTTCGCGCCAGCGACAGGGCTTTCCAGACACACCGGTCTGTGATTTGCGGAAGATGAAATACCCTGCCAGAAGCAGAACCAATAAAACTAAAACAGGCATTCTGCCCCTCACTCATTACATGCCTCTATCCTGGTTATTTCAGACAACAGAGCAACAAAAAACGCCCGTGACAAAGGCGGGCGTTCTGATTTTCAGTGTTCTGCTGGCTTACGCCGCGCGTTCAACAAGCAGTTGCTTGATTTCAGCGATTGCCTTGGCCGGGTTCAGGCCTTTCGGGCAGGTCTTGGCGCAGTTCATGATGGTGTGGCAGCGGTACAGTTTGAACGGATCATCCAGCTCGTCCAGGCGCTCACCCGTCGCTTCATCCCGTGAATCAATGATCCAGCGATACGCATGCAACAGCGCGGCTGGACCGAGATATTTATCACCGTTCCACCAGTAGCTTGGGCAGGATGTGGAACAAGACGCACACATCACGCATTCATAGAGACCATCCAGTTTTTTACGATCGGCGATGGACTGCTTCCATTCCTTCGCAGGGCGGTTGGTCTTGGTTTCCAGCCACGGCATGATGGATGCGTGCTGGGCATAGAAATGCGTCAGATCCGGGATCAGGTCGCGCACCACCGGCATGTGTGGCAGCGGGTAGATTTTTACGTCGCCCTTGATTTCATCCATGCCATAGATACAGGCCAGCGTGTTGATGCCGTCGATGTTCATCGCACAGGATCCACAGATGCCTTCACGACAGGACCGGCGGAAGGCCAGTGTCGGGTCAATATCCGTTTTGATCTTGATCAGCGCATCCAAAACCATCGGACCACAGGTGTCGAGATCCACAAAATAGGTGTCGACCTGCGGGTTCTTGCCGTCTTCTTCGTTCCAGCGGTAAATCTGGAATTTACGGACGTTGGTTGCGCCTTCCGGCTTGGGCCAGGTCTTGCCTGTCACCATGCGGGAGTTCTTGGGGAGTCTGAATTCTGCCATCAGTCTTCTCCTATAGCTGAATGCCGCTGAGACTTTCCCGGGCGATGCATTTCACAGCATCCGGGCGCGCGGCGATGTTGACCACGGTCTCAACGGTTGAATCATTAATGCCCGTGACAGCTGCACCGGCAAGTGTGAATATTTCATTGCTGCTGGCCTGGTTGATGATGCAGGCGGCAACAGGTTCGACGTTCACGCCGGGGAATTTATCCTCGGACACGGACACCACGGTGCGCAGGGCTGCTGCGCGTGTGGTGTTGTCGACCTGTTCCTGCAACGTACAACCCGCAGCGGCAAATGCCACCGCAGCCAGTGCAATATATGAAGCCATACGGCGCATCAGAAAGTCCGCGCCTTTGGTGCGATTTTCTTCAGCTCGATGCCGCCTTCTGCTTCTGTGGTCAGCGGATCTGTCACAACCGGACGGTGGGACAGTTCAACTTTGTTGCCTTCCACACGGCTGATAGTGTGCACGCGCCAGTTTTCGTCATCCCGTGTCGGGTGATCTTCATGGGCGTGTGCGCCACGGCTTTCTTTACGGGCCTCAGCGCCAACAATCGTCGCCAGAGCATTTGGCATCAGGTTGGTCAGTTCCAGCGTTTCCATCAGATCTGTGTTCCAGATCATGGTGCGGTCAGACACGGCCAGATCGTCCAGCTTAGCTGCAACGCCGGTCATCTTCTCAACACCTTCAGACAGGGTGCTGGCTTCGCGGAAGACAGCCGCATCCGCCTGCATGGTTTTCTGCATCTCAAGACGCAGTTCCGCAGTTGGGGTGCCACCTTTGGCGTGACGCAGACCGTCGAAACGATCCAGCGCCTTGTCGACAGACGCCTGGTTCAGAACCGGGTTTGGTGCATCTGCATCCACAACTTTACCCGCGCGGATCGCAGCCGCACGCCCAAAGACCACAAGGTCAATCAGCGAGTTGGAGCCAAGACGGTTCGCACCATGCACAGAGGCACAACCCGCTTCGCCCACGGCCATCAGGCCAGGCACAACAGCGTTTGGATCTTCTGCAGTCGGGTTCAGGGCTTCGCCATAATAGTTGGTCGGAATACCGCCCATGTTGTAGTGCACTGTCGGCAGAACCGGGATCGGCTCTTTGGTCAGATCAACACCGGCAAAGATCCGTGCGCTTTCAGAAATACCCGGCAGGCGTTCGGCCAGGGTCTCCGGTGGCAGGTGGTTCAGGTGCAGGTGGATGTGATCGCCTTCTTTACCAACACCACGACCTTCGCGGATTTCCATGGTCATACAGCGGGACACATAATCGCGTGGGGCCAGGTCTTTATACTGGGGGGCGTAACGTTCCATGAAACGTTCACCCTCCGAGTTGGTCAGATAGCCGCCTTCGCCGCGCGCACCTTCTGTGATCAGACAGCCAGACCCATAGATGCCGGTCGGGTGGAACTGCACAAACTCCATGTCCTGCAAAGGCAGACCCGCACGGGCCACCATACCGCCACCGTCACCCGTACAGGTGTGGGCAGAGGTCGCAGAGAAGTAAGCACGGCCATAACCACCGGTCGCCAGAACAACCATCTTGGCGTTAAAGACGTGGATCGTGCCGTCATCGAGTTTCCAGCAGACAACACCCTGACACTGACCGTCTTCCGACATGATCAGATCAATGGCGAAATATTCGATGTAGAATTCTGCGTTATGCTTCAGGGACTGACCATACAGCGTGTGCAGGATCGCGTGACCGGTCCGGTCCGCCGCAGCACATGTCCGCTGTACGGGTGGGCCATCACCGAATTCAGTGGTGTGACCACCAAACGGACGCTGATAAATTTTGCCTTCTTCGGTACGTGAGAACGGCACACCGTAATGTTCCAGTTCATACACGGCTTTGGGGGCTTCACGGGCGAGATATTCCATCGCATCCGTGTCACCCAGCCAGTCAGACCCTTTTACAGTGTCAAACATGTGCCACTGCCAGTGGTCCGGCCCCATGTTGGACAAAGACGCGGCAATACCGCCCTGCGCCGCAACCGTGTGGGAACGGGTTGGGAATACTTTGGAAATACAGGCGGTCTTCAGCCCTTGTTCTGCCATGCCAAGGGTTGCGCGCAGACCTGCGCCACCGGCACCGACAACCACGACGTCAAATTCGTGGGTTTCATATTCATATGCTGCCATTGTTCTAATTCCTTACAGCCATCAATCAGAGGGCGATACGTGCGAGAGCGAAAAGAGCAACGGCAATGAGGCCATAGCTCAGGCAGGCGGCGCCCGCGATCAGATAGGTCCGGGTGTGACCATGCACATAATCTTCCAGCATGATCTGAACACCGTGGCGAAAGTGGATCATGGCAACGGTGATGGTCAGGCCGGTGATGATGGCGTTGAACGGTTTGGCGAAATGCGCAATCGCATCGTCATAGGCCAGCCCGATGGCAGACCCGAAGACATAGACAAACAGCGGTACCAGCAGGATCAGCGCGGTGGATCCAATCATCATCTGCCAGTGGTGTGCGGTGCCGGATTTGGAAGACCCAAGGCCGTTGGCGCGTTTACGGTCAGTCAGAAAAGACATGTTTTGCGCTCCCTTATATAATCAGCAGGGCAAGGATCGTCAGAACGAACGACCCTGCGACAACAACGATGGCCAGGGTCCTGGCTTTGTCCAGCTCAAACCCGCGACCTGAATCCCACCAGAGGTGACGCAGACCCGCCATATAGTGATAGGAAAGCGCCCAGAGGGACCCCAGCATCACAAGCTTGCCAAACCAGGAGGTCATGACCGCATTCGCGCATTCAAAGTATTCCGGACCAGATGCCAGGGCAATCAGCCACCAGACGGTCAGCAGCGTGCCAACGATCAGAGCATTGCCAGTGATACGGGTTAAAATAGAAGTCACAGAAGTGAACTGTGGACGGTAAATCGTCAGATGCGGCGATAGCGGCCGGTTACCCCGGTTTACGTCAGCCATGTGGGTGCCCCCTTGCGGTTGGTCTGCCTTATGTTGGCCCTGCTGGCCTGCCGGCAGGACATGTCGGAATCAGACGGGAAAATGCCGCCTGCGCCGGATTTCACCCATCAATACTGAATATTTCCCGAATGTCACACCTTTCGATGTTGTTTTTTGCAACTTTCGCAGCGGTATTGCCTCTGATCGCGATATTTTTACCATTTTGTGATCACATGATTATTTTTCGTGATCACAAAAAATGTCGATTGCTATCGCTAACGCACACTTCAGGCAAAAAGCCCTTTCTCAATTTGGAAGATCAATTCTGCGATGATGACTATGCCCGAGTAAAATGTCATCTCCAAAGCCCGTTTCGTCTTCACCAAGCCTCAACTTGTGTACGACGGGTTTCCCATCAAACCGAACATTGCAAAGCGACTGAGCGATTGAAATCATTTCAAGGTAGCAAAAATCGAACTGTTCTTCAAAAGTGCCCGCTATGACCAATTGAATGCTCTGAGCTTCGTTGGACATTCCGGCCTCGGATACGACTGTGTATTTTTCCCGCACCACATCAATCTTTCGATCAATATCTTTCTCTCGTTTCGTATCAAAATGCACACCACCAGCTTTGTTGGCCATGTAACGTAGTACGTTTTCAGTGGTGAACCATGTTCTTTGCCCAAAGGAACACTTACGATTAAGAAATTTAGCTGGGGAGTATTCTTTAAGCTTCGGGAGCACAAAATTCGGGTTCCCCGGAAAACCAAACTGTGGCCGGTAGATGGAGTTGATAGGAAACCCCTCCAGAGATACACCGCCGAGAGTATAAAACTCCACATGCTTCCACTTCTCAATGTCGAAAACATGCGATGTATTATCTAACGCTGGAAGCGTCGGACACACTCCCATCGTGTGTGCCAAGTTGGACAAGCCTCTATCGATAAGCCAACGCCGACATATACTTGTAGAAACACTTCTAATACGTGATTTTTCCAAGCTCGCAGGTGCTGTTAGGTTATCTATCAAAGTCTGAATATCATCTTGAAGCTGTCCGACAAGATCGTCACTCATGGTAAAACCTTAACTATCGTTCTATCCAAATATCACCTCCCTCAGGAGAGAGAACCGCCATTACCCAAATTGCAGCAAAATGGCGGCCACACAAAACAAAAAAATTGTCATTGCATACACGTGACACTGATACTCTCAGTGTCACGCAACTATAGCTCACACAGGCATCAGCGCCCAGTAGTCAAGATCAAGCAAAACATCAGACAGGTATTTGCCGTCTTCACCACGCAGATCACCGGCCTTGCCTTTGGTGGCAACCAGACGCAGGCGGATGGCACCGACGCCGGGGGCGCTGGTTTCAGCTTTGTCCAGAACCTCGGTCCAGGCGCGGATTGTGTCGCCTGAGAAACAAGGGTTCGCATGTGCGCCACCATTCAAGGCAACGATCATTTGCGCGTTGGCGAGACCGTTGAAGGACAAGGCCCGCGCCATAGAAATCACGTGACCGCCATAGATCAGACGTTTGCCATCCGCACGGTTGGTGGCGTCAAAATGTACTTTGGCGGTGTTCTGCCACAGGCGTGTCGCCATCATGTGCTCCGCCTCTTCCACGGTCACACCATCGACGTGATCAATCACCTCTCCAACCTCATAATCGCCCCAGCGATGCGCTTCGCCAGCCAGGGTAAAATCATAGTTGCTGAAATCCAGCCCAGCCGGGATCACCAGATCATCGGCAGACACTGTTTTCGCCAAGTCAGGGATCACAGTTTCAGGGGCATCTGCATCCAAATTACCCTTACGCACCATCACCCAACGCACATAATCCATCACCAGCTCATCGCGTTGGTTCAGACCACGGGTCCGCACCCAGACGACACCGCTTTTACCGTTGGAGTTCTGCTTCAAACCAATGACTTCGCTTTCAGACCGCAGAGTATCACCAGGGTACACAGGCAGATGCCAGCGCCCTTCCGCATAGCCAAGGTTCGCCACCGCATTCAGGGAAATATCCGGCACGGTTTTGCCAAACACCGTGTGGAAGGCAATCAATTCATCCAAAGGCGCTTGCGGCAGGCCAGACACACGGGCAAATTCATCGGAAGACGTCAGCGCAAATCGTGTCGGATACAGCGACGTATAAGCAGCACGTTCGCCCCCTGACAGGGTGCGCGGCACAGCGTGGGGAATGACTTCGCCCAGTTTGTAGTCTTCAAAAAATCGGCCCGTGTTGGTTTTCATTACTGTGCTCCCAGTTTCATGTCGGGGTGATAGTCTGCGTCGACCTCTTTCGTGACGGCCTGACCACAGCGCATGACGCCATTTGCAGCGTCAAATGCATAGGTCGGATCGCCGTAAAGCTCCCAGCCTTTGGATATGGCTTCGGATACTTTGTGGCAGAAGGCGGCTGTGTCTTCTTCGGTCAATAAACGGTATAGTTTCATCAGGTTATCCTCCAAACGGCATAGGGCCGAGGTGCATGTGGATCATACCGATCACGCCCATCAGAATGATGGAAGCCACAAAGAACATCGCGTCCATCGCCAGTTTGCCACGGGGACGTGGGGACCAGCCGCGATCTGCGCGATTGATCACGATCACTTCCACCACGGCCCATGCCAGAAGACCGCCGAACAATACCATAGAAGCCGGATCCGGGTTCACCATGAGATGGGCCAGCGCCCAAAGCTTGAAGCCGATCAGCATCGGGTGACGCACGCCGTTCAGCAGCACGCCGCGTTTGGCAGCCGGGCTCATCATATAGATCGCAATCAGCACCATCAGGTTGTTCAGGTGACGCAGCCCTGTGGGCACGATGAACAGGTCAAAACTGTCCCAGGTGCGATAGCCGATGACCATCAAAACCACGGACCAAAAGATCGCGATCGCGATGATGCTCTTGCTTCTGGCCCCCAAATTGGTGCGCGCATCAGGTGCAAGGCGTTTCAAAAGGTGGGCGCCCGACCAAAGGGCAAGACCGGCGAGAAGAAGGATCATGGCGAAGTCTCCGAGATGTAAGTTTGCGCTACACCTACAGCATCACGCCATTTCGGCAATGGCTTCGACCTGGGCCAGGATACGTTTTGCGGTCACGATATGGAGATTTTCGACGATCTTGCCATCGACCACAGCCACACCTTCACCGGCGGCTTCGGCTGCGTTGAAAGCTTCGATCTGACGGCGGGCCAGATCTGCTTCGGCCTCAGACGGTGCGAAACATTCATTCGCCACATCCAATTGCGCCGGGTGGATCAGGGTTTTGCCATCAAAGCCCATGTCACGCCCCTGTTCGCATTCTGCGCGCAGACCGTCTTCGTCCTTAAACGCGTTATACACGCCATCAATCGCAGCAATCCCTTCGGCCCGCGCCGCCAGCAAACACAGGCCAAGCCCCGCCATCATCGGCAGGCGATCCGCGCGGAAACGGGTGTTCAGTTCTTTCGCAAGGTCATTGGTGCCCATAACAAAACCCTGCATCTTTGGATGTGCGGCGATGTCCGCCGTATTCATCATCCCACGCGGGGTTTCCATCATCGCCCAGATCGGCATGTCACCGGTGATCGCCGCCAGCGCATCCAGCTGCGCAACGCTTTCGACCTTTGGCAAAAGCACTGCGTCGGCGTCCATCGTGGCAACAGCGGCGGCATCCTCTTTGCCCCAGGCACTGTCAAACCCGTTGATGCGCACGATCTTCATACGCTTGCCATAACCGCCGGTTTTCAGAGTTTCGCCCAACAAAACACGGGCGTTTTCTTTCTCGTCCACCGCAACCGCATCTTCCAGATCAAAGATAATCGCGTCGCAGGTCAGACCACGGGCTTTTTCAAGCGCACGTTCTTTAGAAGCCGGGATGTAAAGCACAGAGCGCAGGGGACGAGAGAGGGTCATTTGTTTCCGCCTTGTAATAAAGTTGCGCAAAAATCACCCCATTCGCATGATTTAGCAAGTGTAAATTTGCTGCAATGCAGAAATTGCATCGAACGGCGGCTTAACCACTTCTTTGCGCCTTATCCGGCAAAGTTAACGCATTACAGGATCAGGCGTCCAAAAGGGCGCACAGGCATTCCGGGGCAAAAAATTCCGGCGCGACGCAAGAGATGACGGCAGACAGGGCCACGCAGGCAAGCCTCTGATCAGATCGAAACGGGTGGCAAAATGCACCCGCTCTGAAAGGAAAACCGATGCAGAAGAATATACTGGCCCCGCTTTTGGCCCTGTCTCTGGCAGTTGGGGCAACACTGATTGCGGTTCAGAATGCACATGCCCAGGGCAGCCGTTGCGCCCCGCGTGAAATGGTTGTGGATCGTCTGGCCGAAGGGTTTGGCGAAAGCCGCCAATCCGTGGCGCTGGGGGCGAATAATGCGGTGGTGGAAACTTTCGCTTCAACCGAAACCGGCACCTGGACGATCACCGTCACCGTGCCAAACGGCATGACATGTGTTGTGGCCTCTGGTCAGGCCTGGGAAGCGATCGACGAAGAGGTTGCGGCCGTTGCACCCGGTGAACAGATTTAAATCAACGCATCCAGCACCAGTTTTCCCCCAGTGATCACCAGGAAAACATAGGTGAGCGCAAAGAATAGCTGTTCCGGCACAATCCGGTGCAGCTTTACCCCCAGCCAGATGCCAATGACGGCAAAAGGCGCAAGATAAAGATCCGCCAGCAGGCTTTGTTTGGTGAAGATGCCAAGGCCCGCATAGGGGATGAATTTCATCAGGTTGATCGCCCAGAAGACCAGAACTGTGGTCGCCTGAAAACGCAGCTTATCCAGGTCACGGGACAGCAGGAAGACCGCGGCAGGCGGACCGCCGGCGTGCGAAATGAAACTGGTGAACCCGGCAATCAGCCCCCAGAAACCACCTGCCCCCTGCCCCATCGGCTGTTTTGCTGGCGGGATCAGGCCCCGGGCGCGGGCCAGCTGAAACCCCACAAAGCCCAACGCAATCAGACCAATCAACAGACGAAAGAAATCCGGGTTGGCGATTTTATAAAGCAATGCCGCCAACAACACGCCCGGCAGCGCGCCGATGATCAAAGCGAGGGCAGATGCCGTATCCCAGCGCCGCCAATAGGGGCGCAGCGCGGTGATATCCATCAGCATCAACAGCGGCAACATCAGGCCAATCGCAGCCCCAGGCTCCAGAATCAGCGCCAGCAATGGCGTTGCCGCAAAAGCCGCACCAGACCCAAAACCACCCTTCGAAATCCCGGCAAACATCACCGCAGCGATAGCAAAAGCGAAAAAAGTTCCGTCAAATACGTCAGGCATCAGGCACGTGTTTCCAGCAGGTTTCGACCCTGTCAGCGCTAACGCATCCCGATGATCACCACAAGTTGCACGATTTGCCGCGTTGCAGCGCCTTGCACGAATGCGACAATCGGATTAGGCATGACGACAGAATTTCACAGATGTCCAATGTATGGAGACTCCCCATGGCTCGTCCTAAAATTGCCCTTATCGGTGCCGGTAACATCGGCGGAACCCTTGCCCACCTCGCAGCTGTCAAAGAACTTGGCGACGTTGTTCTGTTTGATATTGCTGATGGTCTGCCACAGGGTAAGGCGCTGGATATTGCTGAATCCGGCCCGTCCGAAGGTTTTGACGCTGCTATGTCCGGTTCCAGCGATTACGCTGATATCGCAGGCGCAGATGTCTGCATCGTGACCGCAGGTGTTGCACGTAAACCCGGCATGAGCCGTGATGACCTGCTGGGCATCAACCTGAAAGTGATGAAATCCGTTGGTGAAGGCATCGCGAAACACGCACCAGACGCATTCGTCATCTGCATCACCAACCCGCTGGATGCGATGGTTTGGGCGCTGCGCGAATTTTCTGGCCTGCCACACAACAAAGTCTGCGGCATGGCGGGTGTTCTTGACTCCGCACGTTTCCGTCACTTCCTGGCCGAAGAATTCAACGTATCCATGCGTGACGTGACAGCATTTGTTCTGGGCGGCCACGGCGACACAATGGTGCCTTCCGTGCGCTATTCCACCGTTGCAGGTATCCCTCTGCCAGACCTGATCGACATGGGCTGGACCACACAGGAAAAAATGGACAGCATCGTTCAGCGTACCCGTGATGGTGGTGCTGAAATCGTTGGCCTGCTGAAAACCGGTTCTGCTTTCTACGCGCCTGCGACCTCTGCGATTGAGATGGCCGAAGCTTACCTGAAAGACCAGAAACGCGTTCTGCCATGTGCCGCTTACTGTGACGGCGATCTGGGTGTGTCTGACATGTATGTTGGCGTACCAACCGTGATCGGCGCCGGTGGTGTTGAGAAAATCGTAAACATCAAACTGAACGCAGAAGAGCAGGAAATGTTCGACACTTCTGTTGCGGCAGTTCAGGGCCTGGTTGACGCCTGCAAGGCCATCGACGGCTCTCTGGGCTGATCTAACGCAAGGAGAGGCAGCGTGCTGGAAAATCAAGTAAAAGATGTCACATTGGTCCTGACCAGTTGTAATCGACCAGATGATCTGGAGAAAACGCTGACCTCAATTGCATCCTGCGATCTTGAAAGTGTCAAACGCATAATCGTGATCGAGGATTCGACAAACCATGAGATCGGAGGCATCGTTTCGCGATGCCTTCGGGATATTCCCCATCTGTTTATACAGAATGAACAAAACATGGGTCAGATCCATTCTGTTGATCGTGCCTATGCTGAAGTCGATACCGACTATATCTATCACTGCGAAGACGATTGGGTCTTTCCAACCGGCCTGTTCATACCACAATCCCGTGTGATCCTGGATCAGTTTGCAAACATTCATGCTGTTATGGTCCGCGCACCAGAAGAGACACCGCTGTCAGCCTACAAACTGTGGGATCGTGTCGAAAACGGCGTCGAATACTGGGAATTCGACCCAAAGCACCATCGACGTTACGGCAGCTTCTCGTTCAATCCGGGCCTGCGTCGGACCAGCGACTATCTGGCCTGCGCCCCGTTCTCTAATATGGGTCCGGAACGGGAAATCTGCCTGAAACACAAGCTGTCCGGCTTTCGCCTTGCCCACCTGAAAGACGGTGATGTGCTTCACATTGGCGACGACACAGCCACCGTTAAGAAAGACGAGATCGCGCGAAAGAAATCACGATCCTACCTGCTGCAGTCCGCATCTGCCCGCATCCGCTTTCTGCTTTTCCGCCTGTTTGGCTAACAGGCGGCTCGCCCTTGCAAATGCTCTACTCTGTTCAAGGTCAGGAATTCCTGCCCTCGTAAAATCATGAAAGCGCGCTACATTTTTGTGGCGCGCTTTTAATTTATGATGGGGATGTTCCATGCGAACCCTTCTTATGTCCGCCGCTGCCTGCTGTTTTGCTTTGACTGCGCAGGCCGCACCAACTGATCTGATCCGCGAGCAAGGCCTTGCCGGGGCGATCGAAAATCTGGAAAATCAGGATAGTCTGACTGACAGTGATCGTCTGGCCCTCAGTGGCATCACCTTTTTACGGGCGATTGAGAAAGCCTATCAGACCCGCTGGCGGGTGGGCTATGTGACCAATGATCTGCCCCTGCCGTTATTTTCCAATGAACTGCCGATAAATCCTGCACCCGAGATGATTGAAGGCGACACGCTGAACAACCTGTTTGAGACCTTCCTTGCGGATATGGCGAAAACCGATGCACTGCTGGCACAAATTCCGGAAGGATCAGACGCCGCGTTTGAACTGTCGCTGCCGGACATCTGGTTTGACATCAATATGAACGGCACGCGGGACGCTGAAGAGGACTTCGGCAAAATCGCCCTTCAGAACGTTCTGTCCCGCTGGCAGATCCAGGAATTTGAAAGCCAGTTTGAAGACAACCCGGACCTGCCCAATCCTCTTCAGGCCACCATTCGTTTTGACGAAGCCGACGCGCACTGGCTGCGCGCCTATAGCAATGTGATTTCCGGCGTCAGCGAGTTGATCCTGGCTTTTGACCCACAACCTGAAATTCAGAAGGCGCTGGACCTGCGCCGGGCAATTTACGATCAGCGCCTTGCCATGGCGGCAGAGTTCCCTGGCTTGCAGAAAATTGTCGAATTTAGCCTGTCGGTGGAGAACCCGACAGAGGCGCAACTCATAGAATATCAGAAGCTGTACGAGCAGCTCAGCGACGACGACAAATACGCGCTTGGCGCACTTCTTGCAGGCGAGAGAAACTGGATGTCCGAAAGCGCCCACTTCGTCGACATGGCAGCTGTCATTATCGAAACTCTGCGCCACCAGCCGGATCAGGCCCGGGTTGCAAAAGCACAGCAACATCTGTTGGATATGGTCGATCACAACCGTAATTTCTGGCGTCTGGTGAATGCGGAAACCGACAATGATCGCGAATGGATCCCCAATGGATCGCAGCAGGCCGCCCTTGGGGTTGAGATGCCCCAGAATATTGATGAAGCCTGGCTGGCCGTCCTGACGGATATGGAAAAAATGCTGAAGGGCGAACTTCTGATCCCCTTCTGGCGCTACGCCCCTGGCCACGGCATTGATATTAACGCCTGGGTTCAAAACCCCGCCCCTCTGAATGTGATCGGCTGGGCCCAGGGCACGGCCACACTGCCTTACGCCCGCCAGGGCGAGGTCATGACCGGCGACAACTGGACCCGCTTTGAACGCATGGTACAACGACAAAGCGGGCTGTTCGTCTTTATGCTGAACTGATAAATTACGCGCGGTGGCAGAAGTCGCCGCGCGGGTCTCCCGGAAAACACGAAGGGTCGCTTTCGGATCTTTCCGCCAGACATCTGCCATACGAATCCGATCAGAGTTACGATCCTGCAATTTTGTGATCACAGCCGCAAAATCCGTGATCACAAATGCAACAAATATCCGCCGATCACGCATTTGTGGAATAAAAACGATTTATTTACAGGATCAGGTCGTATTGACTGCCAGAAACCGCAGCAACAAACCGGAAGATGACATGAACATTCATGAATACCAGGCCAAGGCGCTTTTGCGTTCTTACGGCGCACCCGTTTCTGAGGGCCGCCCGGTCACCAAAGCTGAAGACGCAAAAAACGCCGCTGGCGAACTTGATGGCCCGCTTTGGGTTGTTAAGGCGCAGATCCACGCTGGTGGTCGCGGCAAAGGCACATTCAAAGAAGCTGACGCAGGCGAAAAAGGCGGCGTACGTCTTTGCAAATCCGTTGAAGAAGCCGCTGAAGAAGCTAAGAAAATGCTGGGCCGCACCCTGGTCACCCACCAGACCGGCCCGGCTGGCAAGCAAGTGAACCGCATCTATATCGAAGCAGGTTCTGGCATTGAAACCGAACTGTATCTGGCCCTGCTGGTTGATCGTCAGACATCTCGCGTGTCTTTCGTGTGTTCCACCGAAGGCGGTATGGACATCGAAGAAGTTGCAGAAGCAACACCTGAAAAGATCCTGTCCTTCTCTGTTGATCCGGCAACGGGTTATCAGGCGTTCCACGGTCGTCGCATCGCGTTTTCTCTGGGCCTTAAGGGCGCGCAGGTCAAACAATGCGTGAAACTGATGGGTCAATTGTACACAGCATTTATCGAAAAAGACATGGAAATGCTGGAAATCAACCCGCTGATCGTGTCCGATTCCGGTGATCTGAAAGTGCTTGATGCGAAAGTCAGCTTCGACGGCAACGCCATCTATCGTCACCCTGACGTGGCTGAACTGCGCGACATGACCGAAGAAGACCCGAAGGAACTCGAGGCTTCTAAATACGACCTGAACTACATCACCCTTGACGGTGAAATCGGTTGTATGGTGAACGGCGCGGGTCTGGCCATGGCGACCATGGACATCATCAAACTGTATGGTGCGGAACCTGCGAACTTCCTTGACGTTGGCGGCGGCGCCACCAAAGAGAAAGTGACCGAAGCGTTCAAAATCATCACCTCTGATCCGAACGTCAAAGGCATCCTTGTGAACATCTTCGGCGGCATCATGCGCTGTGACGTGATCGCTGAGGGCGTTGTTGCCGCGGTGAAAGAAGTTGGCCTGCAGGTTCCGCTCGTTGTGCGCCTTGAAGGCACCAATGTGGAAGCCGGCAAAGACATCATCAACAACTCCGACGTTGATGTGATCGCAGCTGACGACCTCTCCGACGGTGCCGAGAAAATCGTGAAAGCGGTTAAAGGGTAAGCCGCCAATGAAGCTCATCGTGTCTGTCATCTTTTGTATTCCGGCGCTTGTCGGTCTTTGGTTGATGACACTTTGCCGAACCGTCATTACCGGCCCAGAAAGCAGCTATGAAACATGTAGTGGCCCAGGTGCTGGAATTACCGAAGCAATGTTGACTGGCTTCGGGTGTATCGGGCTGGGCTTCACGGCAACGCTTCTAACAATCCAATATTCTTTGTTTTTCTGGAAACAGAGACACAACTAAGGAGACTCCAAATGGCAGTCCTCATCGACGAAAACACCAAAGTGATCTGTCAGGGCCTTACCGGCTCTCAGGGCACATTCCACTCTGAACAGGCCATCGCGTATGGCACCAAAATGGTCGGCGGCGTGACCCCGGGCAAAGGCGGCATGTCCCACCTTGGCCTGCCGGTTTTCGACTCTGTCCACGAAGCGAAACACGCGACCGAAGCCAACGCTTCCGTGATCTACGTGCCTCCCCCCTTCGCAGCTGATTCCATCCTGGAAGCGATTGACGCGCAGATGGAACTGATCGTTTGCATTACTGAGGGCATTCCTGTGCTTGACATGATGCGTGTACAGCGCGCGCTGGAAGGCTCTGCCTCCCGCCTGATCGGGCCAAACTGCCCGGGCGTGATCACCCCTGACGCCTGTAAAATCGGCATTATGCCAGGCCACATCCACAAGCGTGGTTCCGTTGGTGTTGTGTCCCGTTCCGGCACACTGACCTACGAAGCAGTTAAGCAAACATCTGACATCGGCCTTGGCCAATCCACAGCTGTTGGCATCGGCGGCGACCCAATCAAAGGCACAGAACACATCGACGTGCTTGATATGTTCCTGGATGATGATGAAACCCAATCCATCATCATGATCGGTGAAATCGGTGGCTCCGCAGAAGAAGAAGCCGCTGAATTCCTCGCCGAGCAGAAGAAAAAAGGCCGTTGGAAACCAACCGCTGGCTTCATCGCAGGCCGCACAGCCCCTCCCGGCCGTCGTATGGGCCACGCGGGCGCGATTGTTGCTGGTGGTAAAGGTGGTGCCGAAGACAAGATCGAAGCAATGAAATCCGCTGGTATCGTTGTTGCAGACAGCCCCGCCACCCTTGGCGAAGCAGTGCTGAAAGCGATCGGCTAAAAAATGACGGCCTCTCTCCACATATGGTCAAGGCTGGATTATCTCCAGCGCCCGGCCCAGGGCGGGTGCGTAAGCGCCCTCCCGTGGGGAGGGTCGGGCGCTGCCCGGCCTCACCGCCGGGCGGAGGTTCTGCCATGAGCATCATTGCTTCCATATCACGTCGCCTGACCAATGGCCTGTCACTCTCTTCCCGTGCCACACGGGGGGAGTTCTGGTCTTTATGGGCTGTGCATATGGGGGCGCCTGCTTTTGGCTTAGGGATGCTGGCCCTCGCAGAAAGCCCGCTGACGGGCCTGCGGGCCTTTACCTTTGGATTGATCCTTTCCCTGATCACCCTGCCCCTGACATTCACCGCCGCAATTCGCCGTTTCCATGATGCGGGACAATTCGCAAAAACCGGCGCGGCGCTGTTTCTGCTCTGTTTCCTCTGCCTGAGTCTTGCCGCCTGGCTGTCCCTGCCTTCTCTGCGTGTTGATGCCCATCTGGCCGCTGTCCACGCTGATATGGCTATGGATGGGGCTGGCCCCCGCGAAAACGCGCTTTACGCCTATCTCAGCCCGGGTGTCGCCCTGGGCACTGCCGCCCATAACATCCTGGGCGCGCTGATTTTCTATGTGGCGATCCTGCCGCTCGTTATGATCGCGGGCTTGTCATTTGCCCTGATCACCCCCACCCTGCTACGCAGATCAGACCCCGATGAAAACCAATGGGGCGCGCATCCACGGGGAGAGATCCTATGACTATGCTTGAGGCAGCAAAAATCTGTTTCCGCAAAGGATTCACGTTTTCGGGTCGCGCTACCCGCAGTGAGTTCTGGAAGTTCATCCTGTTTATTCTTCTGGTTAGCATCGCACTGATCATCGTGAACTCAGCCATTTTCGGTCCGACGATCACTGTCTCCTACAATGTCGACAGCCTTGGCAATCCAATTGGCGACCCTATCGCCATCAGAAAGCAATACTCTGGCGGCATCTTTGGCACTACCTTCCTTTTGATCTGTGCCCTGCCCTGGATCACCGCCGGCTGGCGCAGAATGCACGATATGGGCAAACCCGGGTATCTGCCTTATCTGCCGTTTCTTGGCTGGTGGCTCATCATGTTTCTGATCCTGCTCGCCCATACCGGCGTATCAGGTTTCTTCTCTGAGTATGCCCAACAGAGTCACGTACAGGTACCGGTTTCCGGTTATCTTGCCGGGGCAATGTTAGTGGCTTTTATCATCGTTCTCATTTTGAACATCCATTGGCTTGCTACGCCATCCGAATCCAAAACAAACAAATACGGTCCCAACCCCAGTGAGGTCATCCAATGAACGACCAGTCCCCCAATGACCAGTTTCATGCCACCAGCTTTATGCAGGGGCATAATGCCGAGTACCTGGAGCAAATGTATGCCCGCTACGCCAACGACCCATCGGCCGTTGATGCGTCCTGGGCTGAATTTTTCCAGTCGCTTGGTGATGGTGCACATGAAGTCACGCAAGAGGCAGCAGGCCCGTCCTGGGGCCGCATGGACTGGCCGCCGGTGCCAGCGGACGATGTCACCGCAGCCCTGACGGGTGAATGGCCCGCAGAACCCGAAGCCAAAGGCGCGGGTGACAAGATCAAAGCCAAGGCGCAGGAAAAAGGCGTTGAGGTGTCTGACGAGGCCATCAAACGTGCGGTTCTGGATTCAATCCGCGCCCTGATGCTGATCCGCGCTTACCGGATCCGGGGCCATCTGGCGGCGAACCTTGATCCCCTGAAAATGCGCGACGAAACCATCCGCCCGGAACTTGATCCGGCGACCTATGGCTTCACCGCCCAGGATATGGACCGCCCGATTTTCCTTGATAACGTGCTGGGCCTGCAAATCGCCTCCATGCGTCAGATCGTGAACATCGTAAAACGCACCTATTGCGGCACATTTGCACTGCAATACATGCATATTTCCAACCCGGAAGAGGCCTCCTGGCTGAAAGAACGCATTGAAGGCTACGGCAAAGAGATCCAGTTCACCAAGGAAGGCCGCAAGGCGATCCTGAACAAGATGGTTGAGGCCGAGGGTTTTGAAAAATTCCTGCATGTGAAATACATGGGCACCAAACGTTTTGGTCTGGATGGCGGCGAAAGCCTGATCCCGGCGATGGAACAGATCATCAAACGCGGTGGCGCGTTGGGCGTGCAGGATATCATCATTGGTATGCCGCACCGGGGCCGTCTGTCCGTTCTCGCGAACGTCATGCAAAAGCCGTATAAAGCGATCTTTAACGAATTCCAGGGCGGCAGCTTTAAGCCCGAGGATGTCGATGGTTCTGGCGATGTGAAATATCACCTTGGCGCGTCATCTGACCGTGATTTCAACGGCAATTCCGTGCACCTGTCCCTGACAGCGAACCCGTCCCATCTTGAGGCGGTGAACCCGGTTGTCATCGGCAAAGTCCGCGCGAAACAAGACCAGCTGAACGACACTGATCGCACCAAAGTCATGCCGATCCTTCTGCATGGTGATGCGGCCTTTGCTGGCCAGGGTGTGATTGCGGAATGTTTCGGTCTGTCCGGCCTTGTCGGTCATAAAACCGGCGGCACCATGCATATCGTTGTGAACAACCAAATCGGTTTCACCACAGCGCCGCATTTCAGCCGATCCAGCCCCTATCCAACCGACATCGCGATGATGGTTGAGGCCCCGATCTTCCACGTCAACGGCGATGACCCGGAAGCGGTGGTACACGCAGCCCGCGTTGCAACAGAATTCCGTCAGAAGTTCCACAAAGACGTTGTGCTGGATATCTTCTGCTACCGTCGCTTTGGCCACAATGAGGGCGATGAACCGATGTTCACCAACCCTCTGATGTATAAAAACATCAAAGGCCATAAGACCACGCTTCAGCTGTACACAGAACGTCTGGTCAAAGACGGCCTGATCCCTGAGGGCGAGATCGAGGATATGAAAGCCTCTTTCCAGGCGCATCTGAATGAAGAATTCGAAGCCGGTAAAGTCTACAAGCCAAACAAAGCCGACTGGCTGGATGGCCGCTGGTCCCATCTTGATACCAAAGATGACAACTACCAGCGTGGCACAACGGCGATTAAGGACGAAACCTTTAAGGAAGTCGGCGGCGCCCTGTCCACCGTGCCTGAAGGCTACCCAACCCATAAAACCGTCACGCGGATGCTGGAAACCAAAGGCAAAGCGCTTGAGGCTGGCAAAGGCATTGACTGGGCCACCGGCGAAGCCTTGGCGTTTGGGTCCCTTCTGACCGAAGGTTACCCTGTGCGTCTGGCAGGCCAGGATGCGACACGCGGGACATTCTCGCACCGTCATTCCGGCATCGTGAACCAGGACACGGAAGAACGCTACTATCCGCTGAACAACATCCGCGAAGGTCAGGCACAGTATGAAGTCATCGACTCTATGCTGTCTGAATATGCGGTCTTGGGCTTTGAATATGGCTATTCCCTTGCAGAACCAAATGCGCTGGTGATGTGGGAAGCCCAGTTCGGCGATTTCGCCAACGGCGCGCAGATCATGTTCGACCAGTTCATCAGTTCCGGTGAAAGCAAATGGCTGCGTATGTCTGGTTTGGTTGTTCTTCTGCCGCATGGTTTTGAAGGCCAGGGCCCGGAACATTCCTCAGCGCGTCTGGAACGTTTCCTGCAGATGTGTGGTGGCGACAACTGGATCGTTGCCAACTGTACCACGCCTGCGAACTATTTCCACATTCTGCGCCGTCAGATGCACCGCGATTACCGCAAGCCGCTGATCCTGATGACACCAAAATCCCTGCTGCGCCATAAACTGGCCGTGTCTGAGATTGAGGATTTCACAGGCGACAGTTCCTTCCACCGGGTGCTGTGGGATGACGCGCAAAAAGGCAATTCCGACACGAAACTGAAGGCGGATGACAAGATCAAACGCGTGGTCATGTGTTCCGGTAAGGTCTACTTTGACCTACTGGAAGAACGCGACAACCGTGGCATCGATGACGTCTACCTGATGCGTGTGGAACAGTTCTATCCGTTCCCGGCGCAATCCATGGTCCAGGAACTGTCCCGCTTTAAAAACGCGGAAATGGTCTGGTGTCAGGAAGAACCGAAAAACCAGGGTGGTTGGTCCTTTATGGAACCAAACATCGAATGGGTGCTGTCCCGCATCAAAGATCACACATCCGCCCGCGCCACATACGCTGGCCGCGCGGCCTCTGCCTCTCCGGCAACAGGCCTCGCTTCAAAACACAAAGCAGAACAAGCCGCACTCGTTGATGATGCGCTGACGATCAAAGGATAATCATTATGACAACCGAAGTACGTGTCCCAACCCTGGGCGAAAGTGTATCCGAAGCCACCATCGCAACCTGGTTCAAAAAGCCAGGCGACGCGGTGGCACAGGATGAAATGCTGTGTGAACTGGAAACAGACAAAGTCACCGTCGAAGTGCCCGCCCCCGCCGCTGGCGTGATGGGTGAAATCATCGCGCAAGAAGGCGACACCGTTGGCGTTGACGCCCTGCTTGCCACCATCACCGCTGGCGAAGGCGCAGCCCCTGCCCCGGCAGCCGCACCCGCTGCGGCCCCGGCGGCTTCCGGTGGTTCCGTTGACGTGATGGTCCCAACCCTGGGCGAAAGCGTGTCTGAGGCAACTGTTGCCAGCTGGTTCAAAGCTGTCGGCGACACGGTCGCACAGGACGAAATGCTGTGTGAGCTGGAAACAGACAAAGTGTCCGTCGAAGTGCCCGCCCCCGCTGCTGGCGTGATCACAGAAATCCTGGCAGCTGAAGGCGCAACCGTGGAAGCAGGCGGCAAGCTTGCGATCATGACTTCCGGCGCAGGCGCAACAGCAGCCCCGGCAGCAGCTCCAGTCGCCGCAACACCCGCAGCCTCAACAGGCAAAGACGTTGAAAACGCGCCTTCCGCCAACAAAGCCATGGCAGAAGCAGGCCTTGCCCCGGGTTCCGTTGCAGGCACCGGCAAAGATGGCCGCGTCATGAAATCCGACGTGCAAAACGCGATCAAGGCAGCCGCCCCCGCCCCAGTCGCCGCAGCCCGCCCGGCATCCGCCGCAGATGACGCCCCACGCGAAGAACGCGTAAAAATGACCCGTCTGCGCCAGACCATCGCGCGCCGCCTGAAGGACAGCCAGAACACCGCTGCCATGCTCACCACCTATAACGAGGTCGACATGACCGAGGTGATGGCCCTGCGCAACGAATACAAAGATCTGTTCCTGAAGAAACACGGCGTGAAGCTGGGCTTTATGTCCTTCTTCACCAAAGCCTGTGTGCATGCGCTGAAAGAAGTGCCCGAAGTCAACGCCGAAATCGACGGCACCGATGTGGTTTACAAAAACTACGTCCACATGGGCATCGCCGCCGGCACGCCAACCGGCCTTGTTGTGCCTGTGATCCGCGACGCCGACGCCATGTCTTTCGCAGGCATCGAAAAAGCGATCGCTGAAAAAGGTGCACGCGCGCGCGACGGCAAACTGTCCATGGACGAAATGCAGGGCGGCAGCTTCACCATCTCAAACGGCGGTGTGTATGGGTCCCTGATGTCATCCCCGATCCTGAACCCGCCACAATCCGGCATCCTGGGCATGCATAAAATCCAGGACCGCCCGATGGCGATCAACGGTCAGGTTGTGATCCGTCCAATGATGTATCTGGCCCTGTCTTACGACCACCGCATCGTTGACGGCAAAGGCGCTGTGACCTTCCTCGTGAGCGTCAAAGAAGCACTCGAAGACCCACGCCGCCTGCTGATGGATCTGTAATGACACAGGCCGTTTTACCTGACTGGGCCATCAAAAGCCTGGTCGGGAAAACCATAGAAAGCGTTTCGCAAACACCACCCGGCGACCTCCGAATAGAGTTCGTCGGGGGCGATGTATTGTTTCTGACAGCCTTACCGCTTGCGGATGGAACTCTGGATGCATCCCTGATCGAAAACGATTTTGGTCAGGCTGGTTCCGAAGATCAAAACGGTATTCAAACATGAGGACCAGACTTCAGGATCCGCCCCTCATCAGCCGCCTGAGAAAAGATACTTCTCTGACGTTCTTCTCAAAGATCGCAAATATGCGCTGCCCTGAGTGCAACATGCTTCAACCCATTAGTCGAATGGGAAAAACCAATCCGCACAAAGGTTGGAATAAATTTGACGCTCACCAATGTAATGGGTGCAGCAGCATGATCTATCTGACAGGCAAAGGTCGAAATCGACGCTTCTTCACCAGAACTGTACCGGTGTTTTTTGCAGGGTCCTTTTTCGGCATTACCTTGCTCTCGAATGTGAAGGGATTAAGTCACACGATTGCAGAACGCACTCATAGCAAGCCCAATTTTCTGGGTTTCCTGATCATATGCTTCTTTTTTATTTTCCTCCCAGTCCTGGCCCTAGGGCGTTTCGAGGAAATTAAAGTTCTGGATATCCCGAATGACCACTGAACTCACCGCCCTCACCCTCGCCGCCATCTTGCAAATGTGCCAGTTCGGCGCTTACGCTTGGACCGCCAACAAAGAACTTGGCAAATCCTACACCCTGGGCAACCGCGACGAGGAAGCCAAACAAAGTCAGCTTCTGGGCCGTCACAAACGCGCGCTCAACAACCACTTTGAAGGGCTGATCCTCTTCACCATCGCAGCCCTGGTGGTGCACCTCGGCTATGCTTCAAACGCCGTCACCCAGACCTGCGCCGGGATCTATCTGGGCGCGCGCATCCTCTATGTGCCCGCCTATGTCCTGGGCCTGACACCCGCCCGCTCCATCATCTGGGGCGTTGGCTTCCTCGCAACCCTCATCATGCTGATTACAGCTCTCTTATGATTTCTTTTCAGCATAAATATCCTGGGGGAGTCGCCGCAGGCGACGGGGGCAGCGCCCCCTTCCCCCCATACACCCACCATATGCATAGTATATGCATAACTTGTGCATACTTTGTGCATCCCCATTTCCGCCCTCAGGAGAGTACCAATGGCATCATATGACGTAATCATTATCGGCGGCGGCCCTGGCGGCTATGTTTCCGCAATCCGCTGCGCCCAACTGGGTCTGAAGACCGCTTGTGTGGAAGGCCGCGAAACCCTTGGCGGCACCTGTCTGAACGTGGGTTGTATCCCGTCCAAGGCGCTGCTGCATGCCTCCCATTCTTACCACGAAGCCACCCATAACTTCACCAAGATGGGCCTGATGGGCAAATCCCCATCCATCGACTGGAAACAGATGCTGTCTTACAAAGATGACGTCATCGGCCAGAATACCAAAGGCATCGAATTCCTGTTCAAAAAGAACAAGGTAGACTGGCTGCAAGGCTGGGGTTCTATCCCTGAGGCCGGCAAAGTCAAAGTCGGCGATGAAGTGCATGAGGCGAAGAATATCGTCATCGCAACGGGTTCTGAGGCTGCCTCTCTGCCCGGTATCGAGATCGACGAAAAGATCGTCGTGACCTCCACCGGCGCGCTGGAACTTGGCAAGATCCCAAAGAAAATGGTTGTCATCGGCGCTGGTGTCATCGGCCTTGAAATGGGCTCTGTTTACGCCCGTCTCGGCACTGAAGTGACCGTTGTGGAATTCATGGATAACGTCTGCCCTGGCATGGATCTGGATGTCTCCAAAACCTTCGCACGCACCCTGAAAAAACAAGGGCTTAAGTTCGTAATGGGCGCTGCGGTTCAATCCGTTGAGACCAACAAAACCAAAGCAAAAGTCCATTACAAACTGAAGAAAAATGACAAGGAAGACATGGTCGAAGCCGACGTCGTTTTGGTCGCAACCGGCCGCAAACCTTTCACTGATGGCCTTGGCCTGGATGCGCTTGGGGTTGCTCTGACCCCACGCGGTCAGGTTGCCACAAACGATCACTGGGCGACCAATGTTCCGGGCGTCTACGCCATTGGTGACGCGATTGAGGGTCCGATGCTGGCCCACAAAGCTGAAGACGAAGGCATGGCAGTCGCCGAAGTCATCGCAGGCAAAAAAGGCCACGTAAATTATGGGGTTATCCCAGGCGTGGTTTACACAGCACCTGAGGTTGCAACCGTTGGTAAGACCGAAGAGCAGCTGAAAGAAGAAGGCCGCGCCTATAAGGTTGGCAAGTTTTCCTTCATGGGCAACGGTCGTGCGAAAGCCATGTTCGCAGGCGACGGTTTCGTGAAACTGCTGGTCGACGCGGAAACAGACCGCATCCTTGGCGGTCATATCCTTGGTCCACAAGCTGGCGAGATGATCCACGAGATCTGCGTTGCGATGGAATTCGGTGCATCTGCCGAAGACATCGCCCTGACCTGCCACGCGCATCCAACCTGTTCAGAAGCTGTACGCGAAGCGGCCCTGGCCTGTGGCGATGGTGCAATCCACGCATAAAACACTTCGGGGGAAGGACTTCCTGACCTTCCCCCGATTTCATTTCTACACTAACGAAGACCTGTCCGGGGTACCCCGGTTTTGTTACACAGTTACAGGTTATCGATATGCGTCTTATTCTCGCAATTCCCCTTGCTGCATTGCTGCAGTTTTTCCCCACAACCAACGCAGAAGCCCGTGGCCTGATCCTTTATGGCAGCCAGGACAAACTGCATTTTGTTGAACAAACCCGTATCCCTTCCGGCAATGGCAGCACTATGGCACTTTGCCGGTATTCAACAAAATATCATCTGTTCTGGACCGGTTTCTTTCGCCATGTGAACGAATATGCGCTGTCTGATCAGGGCTGCAACGGTGACTATTACTACGGCATCAGTTCCGGCGAATTCATCCAGGCGCAGAACGATGGTCAGATCAGTGCAGATCTGCCTGTGCAGCCAAAACTCAGCTTTACAGAAATCCTGACAGGTTTTGCAGGCAGCATCGTCATCGGGATTATCATCCTCTTTGCGATCTATGGTGGCGTCATGACCTCCCGCCGTCAGAAAGCCCGGATGGAAGCCATGGGCGATATTCCACACGCAACCAAAATGGTGATCGACGCCATGGCCCATATGGCGCGCGCGGATGGTCAGGTGGATGATAGCGAAGTCACGACCATTGCTGAAATTGCACGGGATCTGACCGGGGATGATCTTGACGACAGCCTGGTCAGAAAAATTGTCGATCTGGCGGAACCAAATCTGGCGGATGGCAATTTCGTGCGCTTTGGGGCTGGTCTGTCCACAGATCAGCGCCGGGTGGTTCTGAAAGCGGTTTATCTCGTCGCAATGTCTGCCGGTGAATTCGGCGCGGATGAGCAGAAATTCATCGGGCTTCTGATGAACGATCTGGGCCTGAGCCCGGAGACGTTGGACGATATCATTTCAGAAGCGAATGGCGACACGCCCGACACAGAAGAAGCGGTATAAAGCAAAAGGGCCGGGGAATTCTCCGGCCCTTTCCGATCAGGCCGCCTGCTTGCGGGAAAAGACCCATTTGTCATCTGAAGACAGATCCGCCCGGAAGCCATACCCATCGGTGTTGAAATCCTTCAGGCCTTCTTCCTGGTCCACCCGGTTTTCGACCATGTAACGCGCCATCGCCCCGCGGGCGCGTTTGGCGTAGAAGCCGACCATTTTCAGCTCATTGCCTTTTTCTTCTTTAAATTCCGGCGTGATAACACGGGACTTCATGGTTTTGGCGCTGGCGGCTTTGAAATATTCATTGGACGCCAGGTTGATCACCGCATCCCCGCCAGACGCCTGATCCAAGGCCTTACCAAGGCGGGTGCCCCAATAGGCGTAAAGATTTTTGCCTTCTTTGTTTTCAAGCCGGCTGCCCATCTCAAGGCGGTAAGGCTGCATCAGATCCAGCGGGCGCAACACGCCATACAGGCCAGACATAATGCGCACATGGTCCTGGGCATAGGCCAGTTGATCCGCATCCAGATCCCAGGCCTGAAAGCCTTGATATGTATCGCCCGTAAAAGCCAGAGCTGCCTGTTTGGCGTTCTCTTCCGTGGAAGCTTTCGCGAAGGTTTTGAAGCGGTTCACATTCAGCTGTGCCAGATCTTCGCTGATCTTCATCAGCTTACGCAAATCCTCTACTGTCAGCTTCTTTGCGATCTGCACAAGGCGGTTTGCGTCTGCCTGAAAGTCAGGCATGCTGTAGGCGGTGCCTTCGGGCGCGGGATTGAAATCAAGGCTTTTGGCGGGGGAAAGAACGGCGAGCATGGCAGGTCCCTGAATGATGTCTGGCCCCCAGTTCTAAGCCCTGTCCCACGCAATGCAAGTGCTGTGGGCTGACAGATGCGTTACAGGGCCAGTGTCAGGATCACAATCAGGCAGGTCAGTTGCTGTACTGCCCCCAATACATCGCCGGTGTAGCCGCCGATCTTGCGTTCTGAGAACTTCAGAAAGGCAATGCTGGCCACAACGGCAAGGGCCATCGACAGGACCGTCAGCAGAAGACCAAAACACATAAATGATGCGATCAGGCCAGGAACAAGCGTCCAGGCAATCACCAGCCAGCCTTCACGGCCCGGGCCTTTCTGAACATCCTGTCCCGCCCCTGTACGACGCACGTAATTGCCACGATCCATCACCACAACCACAGACAGACGCGACAGCATATGTGCCGTCAGCAAAGCGACGGCTGCCTGACCAGGTGTGAAAGACATCAATGCAGCGAGGTTCAACAGCACCAGAAAAATCAGCCCCAACGCCCCATAACTGCCAAGGCGGCTGTCGCGCATGATTCCAAGGCGGCGTTCCACCGTGTGGCCACCCCAGAACCCATCCACCATATCGGCAAACCCGTCTTCATGCAGCGCACCGGTCATCAGGGTCGCGGTCAGCATCGCCAGCACAATAGCAACCGGCATAGACCACAGACAGGATGCTATCAGAAGAACCAGCGCCGCCGCGCCGCCAACCAGCAGGCCGGTCAGAGGATAGTAGCGAATGGAACGGGCCATGCGGGAAGGATCATAGAGCGCACCTTCTGGCACAGGCAGACGCGTCATGAACTGCACCGCAAGGCGCAGGGTTTCGATCTCTTCCCGCAGGGTCATATCAGTCGTCTTTTCCGCTGATACCGGCATCCGCAAAGGTCGCCATATTGTTCAGCATATCCGCAGCTGCACGTACCAGAGGCCAGACCAGAAGCGCCCCGGTGCCCTCGCCCAGGCGCAGGCCAAGGTTCAGCACAGGTTTGGCATCCAGATGGTTCAGCACGGCGATATGGCCCGCTTCTTCAGAAAGATGCGCAAAGATCATCGCCGGACGGATATGTGGTGCTTTGGTCAAAGCGACCAACGCGGCAGAGGTTGCGATGAACCCATCCACCAGAACCACCTTACGCATTTCTGCGGCTTTGATCATCGCGCCCGCCATCATCAGAATTTCGAACCCACCGTATTCGGCAAGGATTTCATCGACAGACAGATCAGAGGTACGCGCAGCGGCCTTTTCAAGGATCGCCAGTTTGCGCGCAACACCATCATCATCAAGCCCGGTGCCACGCCCCGTCAGGGTCGCCAGATCAACGCCGGTCAGCTTGTGGATCAGCATGGTTGCGGTGGCGGTGTTGCCAATACCCATTTCACCAAAGCTCATGGCGTCAGCGTCAGAAGCGGCCGCAATCTCTGCCCCGGTCGCAAGCGTCGTCGCCAATGTTTCAGCCGACATCGCCGAGCCTGACAGATAGCTGTCAGTGCCTGCGCCCATACGTTTTGACACAAGTCCCGGTGCCTCAATCGGGTCACCGGCAACGCCCGCATCCACCACAGTCACCGGCACATCCAGACGGTTGGCAAACACATTTGCCGCCGCGCCATTGTTCAGAAAGTTCAGGACCATCTGTTGCGTCACAGCCTGTGGGAAGGCAGACACGCCTTCATTCGCGATGCCGTGGTCGGCTGCGAAAATCACGTGATGGCATGTCTCAAGCTGCGGCTTCACGCTGCCTTTCAGGGCAGCGATCTGTGCCGCCAGTTCCTCAATCCGGCCAAGGGATCCCGGCGGTTTGGTTTTCATATCAATTGCAGTCTGAATTTCAGTGGCGAATTCTGCAGATACTTCCAGCATGTTTCTCTCCCTCATCCACGCTCAAGGATATAAATATCCATGATCCAGCCGTGGTCTTCTTTGGCGCGTTGCCGTGTTTCGATGATCTTCTGTGCAACTTCGGTCAGTGGACCGGAAATCGTGATTTCATTGGGCATACCAACAAAGCCGCCCCACCAGATGTGAATGCCTTCAGGTTCCAGCGTCTGAAAAGCGCAATGCCCGTCCAGCATGATCACCAGACGATCCGCATCCGCAGGCCAGCCGTGATCGCGCAATTGCCGTCCGGTTGTCACCTGAAACGCACCGCCCAGCGCGTTCAGCGGAATCTGATGCGCAGCTGTCAGCCCCTGCATCGAGGTAATCCCCGGCACGACGTTCAGTTGCAGATCGACGCGTTTTGACACACGTTCTGCAATGCGCAGGGTGCTGTCATAAAGCGACGGATCCCCCCAGACCAAAAGCGCCACATTCTGCACGCCGGGGCGGGTATTGATTTCAGTCATCCAGCAATCCGCGATCGCATCATGCCAGTGATTCACGCGATCAATGTAGTCAGTGATCACTGGGTCACGGACAGGCAGGGTGAATTCCGCAATCTCAACAACACGGGTCAGGACATCAGCACAGATATCCTGACGCAGTTGCGCCAGATCTGCCTTTTCGTCGCCCTTATGCGGGATCAGGATCAGATCGGCCGCGTTCAACGCTTTCACCGCCTGCAGCGTCAGATGATCCGGGTTGCCCGTGCCAATGCCGATCAGTTGCAGCGTAATCACAGATCTGCCCCGTAAAGCGGGCCAACCAGGATCATTGCGGGGCCATCAACTTTGGCCTCAGCCAGGCTTGTGGCAAGCTCTGCAACAGTGGAGCGGATAATGTTCTGGTTCGGATGAGACACGTTTTCCGCCAGCATCGCCGGTGTATCCCCCGGCATCCCCGCCGCCATCAATTTGGCTGCAAGGCCCGGGAAGGTGCGCTTACCCATAAAGATCGCCGTGGTCGCATCGGGATCTGCAAGCGCTGGCAGGTTGATATCTTCGGGCAACTCACCGGTCAGGGCATGCCCTGTCACGAATTGCACGCGACGGGATTTTTCGCGCCGGGTCAGCGGGATTTTCGCCGCTGCGGCCGCTGCCATGGCCGATGTCACACCGGGGATGACTTCATAATCGAACCCTTCGGCGGTCAGGGCCACGATTTCTTCTTCCAGGCGGCCAAACATGCCGCTGTCACCGGATTTCAGGCGAACAACTTTCTGGCCGGATTTTGCGTAATCCACCAGAAGGCGGCTGATATGATCCTGGCGCGGCGAGGCCCGGCCTGCACGTTTCCCGACCGAAATCAGGTCTGCATCCGGGTTCACATGTTCCAGGATCGGGCCGGAAGACAGATCATCATAAAGAACAACATCCGCATCCTGCAGACGTTTCACCGCTTTCAGTGTCAGCAGCTCAGGGTCACCGGGACCAGAGGACACAAAACTTACAAATCCCATTACACAGCCTCCGAAATCAGGTGGAAGAACGTACCGGTTGCCAGCCCGCGTTTGGAGCCGGTTTCAGGCACCTCAGCCCCCGTGGCATCCACAACCCGTGCCAGTGGTGCGTCAGGTTGATCCAGAATGGTGGAATAGTGGAATTCATGCCCAGCCAGTTCACGTCCGGCGTCAAAAGCACCGGTTGGCAGGTTCAGGGTCGCGCGGCGGTAGCCAAGGTGCATCTTGCGTTTCTCATAAGAGGTCACAAGACCAAGCAAGCCCAGCATTTCGTGGGCGGTGCCCTCTTTATCAATCAGCTGGTCGCCCATCGCCATATAGCCCCCGCATTCGCCATGCACAGGCTTATTCTCTGCGAAGGTCCGCATCTGTGTTTTGAAATTCGAAGCCGCCGCCAGTTTTCCGGCGTGCAACTCAGGATAGCCACCAGGCAGCCAGGCAATATCCGCATCCATCGCAGGGCCTTCGTCTTTCAGGGGTGAGAACAGGGAAACCTGCGCCCCTTGCTGTCGCCAGCCATCCAGAAGGTGGGGGTAAACGAAGGAAAAAGCTTCATCCCGTGCAAGCGCGATATGCTGCGCCGGGGGCTTAATCACATGGGTGCCACCTGCGGGCAGGTTTGTTTCCCCGGCGGCAGCCTGCAAGGCCTCAAGGTCAATATGTTCCCGGATGAAGACAGCAAGGTCTTCAAGGATCTTATGCAGGGTTTCCTGTTCTTCAGCCTGGACAAGACCAAGGTGACGTTCGGGCAATTCCACTGCGCCTTTGCGCGGCAGCGCGCCGAACACTTTGATGCCAACAGCATCCATGCCAACCCGGATCAGGCGTTCATGGCGCGGGCTTGCGACCTGGTTCAGGATCACCCCGGCAAAGGGCATATCCGGGCGCATGGCACGAAAGCCCATCGCAGTGGCCGCCGCAGATTGCGCCTGGCCGGAAACATTGATCACCAGCACAACAGGCCAGCCATTGCGCGCGGCAATATCTGCGCTGGCCCCGTTGCCTGCGGCCCCATCCGTGGCCACACCATCGTAAAGCCCCATAGACCCCTCGGCGATCATCAGGTCGGCACCTTCGCCGCGCGTCACATGGTGGTTCAGCATCGCATCCGGCATGGACCAGCTGTCGAGGTTGAAGCTGGGCAGGCCCGTTGCGGCACTGTGAAAAGCGGGGTCGATGTAATCAGGCCCGCATTTATAGGGCTGCACTTTCACGCCTTGCTGGCGCAGCGCATACAGCAGACCCAGGGTCAGCGTGGTTTTACCGGTGCCCGACGCAGGGGCAGAGATCAGAAGGCCTTTGGGCAGCATGGTTCAGTCCTTTGTCTCAGGAAAACGCGGCTCCGCCCCGCGGGGACGGAAGCGACGGTCATAGTCATCAGCATAAAGACGGCTTTCAGTGAAGTCATCCGCGCCAAGAGAACGCCCGACCATAATCAGGGCGGTGCGCGTGATTTCTTCGGGCATCATGGCTTCGATCGTGCCCAGGGTGCCCTGAATGATCTGCTGATCCGGCCAGCTTGCACGCCAGACCACTGCGACCGGGCAATCAGCACCGTAATGCGGTGTCAGTTCACGCACGACCTGATTCAGCACATGGATCGACAAGTGAATACAAAGCGTGGCCCCCGTGCGGCCGAAGTTTTCAAGCGTTTCCGTTTCCGGCATGGATGTTGCGCGACCTGATGTGCGCGTCAGCACCACGGATTGCACCAGTTCCGGCAAGGTCAGCTCAGCCCCCAGCGCGGCGGCGGCGGCGGTGAACGACGGAACACCTGGCGTCACAGAAAACGGGATGCCTTCAGCCTTCAGACGACGCAACTGTTCGCCCATCGCGGACCAGACCGACAGATCACCAGAATGCAGGCGGGCAATGTCATGGCCTTTGGCGTGGGCTTCCTTGATGTGATCCATGATCTTATCCAGATCAATCGGTGCCGTGTTGATCAGCTCCACACCTTCCGGGCAATGGCTGAGGATTTCTTCCGGGATCAGGGAACCCGCATAAAGGCAAGTCTGGCAGGACGTCAACAGATCACGCCCCCTCAGGGTCAGAAGGTCAGCGGCACCGGGGCCTGCGCCAATAAAGTGAACGGTCATTTATCTGTCTTTCGTGGGGCCAGGGCCAGGGCAGCGGTTGCTGTGGCCGTCGTGGCGTTATCGGTTGAAACCTTGCGACTTTCCTGAAGAGTTGCGCCGGGAATTGCAGCAATTGCGACAGCTTCCGCAACAGATCCCGTGCCAAACAGCGCCTGGATGCGCTGTGACACCGTTGGCGTTGGAACACCCCGGATGTCATCGGGGTCAAGGGCAATGATGCGGGCGTTCAGCTTTGCCGCAAGCGCAATGAACGGCGGATGCCCGACCTTAGAGGCCAATGTCGCGATCACATCCGGCACCAGCCCCGTCGTGTCACACACAGTTCGTGCGGCATTTTCAAGCGCGGACAAAGGGGCATCGGACTTAAATCCCATGCCAAGGATCACGGTCTGATCGCTCATTTCACGACCCTCCACTGCACAACAGGGCGCGCAGCCTGCCAGCCCCGCATCCGGCCCAGAGGCGCCGCCTGTGCGAAATCAAAACGCATCAGCTCACCCCCCAGTTTTCCCGCAAGCCGGGTGATCAGCGCTTCGCTTTCCAGCGTTACTGTGTTTGCAACCAGACGCCCGCCTTCGGGCAGTTTCGCCCAAAGCGCATCGAACAGATCCGCATTCAGCCCGCCACCGATGAAAATCACATCCGGTGTAGGCAGGCCATCCAGCCCTTCCGGCGCATGGGCGTTCACAACCTCAATCCGGTGACCAATGCCAAAATGATCCGCGTTTTTGCGAATATTGGCAATCCGGTCGGCGCGGGTTTCAAGCGAATAGGCCCGGCTGCCAGGGGCGGCCAGCAGCATTTCAACGGATATGGATCCAGACCCGGCACCAATGTCCCAGAACACTTCATTCGGGCATGGGGCCAGGGCAGAAAGTGTCAGCGCCCGCACAGGGCGTTTGGTGATCTGGCCGTCGGTTGCAAACAACTCATCCGCAAGGCCTGAAGCCCGGCTGATCCCGCGCCCTTTACAGGCAATAGCAACAGCCACCGGGTGGGTCATATCAACCGTGTCCAGGTCGCGGGCCAGGACGTCTTCGCGACGTTCCGCTTCACCACCCAGCGCCTGAAAACAGGTGGCATGGCTGTCAGCAAATCCATTCGCTGCCAGATATTCCCCAAGCGCCGGGATCGCAGCACCATCGCGCAAAGTCACAATGATCTGTACGCCATCGGAAGACACCGGCAGCAGGCGTGAAAGTGAACGCGCATGCAGCCCCATGCACAGGGTTTCTTCAAGTCGCCAGCCCATGCGTACGGCGATCATGGAAAAAACCGAAGGGGCGGAATGACATGTGTATTCTTCGGGCGACAATTGCGCTGCGATAGAGCCACCGGCACCAAACCAGAACGGATCACCAGAGGTCAGCATGACCGTCGCCACGCCGCGTTTTTCCAGCACAGGCGTCAGTGAAAACGGCACGGGGAAGGTTTCGCCCGTCAGGCCAAGAACCTCCAGGTGCCGGGGGGCACCGACAATATGTTTTGCCTCAGCAATCGCTTTTCGGCTTGCATCTGTCAGCCCTGCGGGGCCATCTTCGCCGCAACCGATAATCGTCAGCCAGGGGAAGGTTTTTCCAGTGTCAGACATGCAGAAAATCCTTCTTCTGGGCGGCACGACCGAGGCCTCGCGCCTTGCGCGTCATCTGGCCGATTGCGGTGCAAATGCCATTTTTTCCTATGCCGGGCGCACCAATAGTCCGCGCAGCCAGCCCCTGCCAACCCGTGTTGGCGGCTTTGGCGGTGTTGATGGTCTGGTTGATTATATCCGCACGGAAAACATCACACATATCATTGATGCCACCCACCCATTCGCCGCGCAGATGTCGCGCAATGCACTGGATGCTGCCGCGCAAACCAACACGCCGTTGGTCAGTTTTGAACGCGCGCCGTGGCAGGCCGGTACGGGCGACACATGGCAACATGTCGCGGATTATTCCGGTGTTCTGGACGCGCTTGGCGATGCGCCCCGCCGCGTCTTTCTGGCGATTGGCAAACAGAATATTGACCTCTTTACCAGCGCGCCCCCGCATCACTATCTGCTGCGCCTTGTGGATCAGCCCGAAGCCGCCATTCCCCTGCCCGATCACGCGCTTGAAATCGCCGCTGGCCCCTTTGACCTGGCCGGGGATCGCGCCCTTTTGCAACACCACGCCATCGACGTGATCGTCACCAAAAATGCCGGTGGCATTGGCGCACGGGCGAAACTGGATGCGGCGCGGGAACTGGGCGTGCCCGTCATCATTATGGACCGCCCCGCCCTGCCTGGGCGTCGCATTCTGGAAACGCAACAAGAGGTTATGGATTGGCTGCATCAGGACGGCACCCAATCCATCTGAGACCGCGGCGTATTCACAATAACCGTGCCTTCAATCACATGCGTGCCAGAGTTTCCAACCAGAACCACCGTGCGCATATCCGCCATGTCCGGCGTCGCATCTCCCAGACGCTGAATATTGATCGCCTGTTCATCCGTAGACACCGCGCGGGCAAAGATGATCATGTGGTCTGGTGTCAGTTCTTCGCGCAGAATATCCAACACCTGCCCAAATTGTGTCGGGCGGGATTTAGAACGTGGGTTGTAGAACCCCATAGCGAAATCACCCCGCGCTGCGTGACGCAGACGGTGTTCAACCAGGGCAAAAGGTTTCAGATTGTCAGACAGGTTGATCGCGCAGAAATCATGGCCAAGTGGTGCACCACAGGCAGCAGAAGCAGCCAGCATCGCCGTAATCCCAGGCACCACCTGAATATCCAGAGACGCCCATTCCGGGTGATCCCGAATGCCATCTTCCAACGCTTCAAATACGGCCGAAGCCATAGCGAAAACACCAGGATCACCGGAGGACACCACGACCACCTGTTTGCCCTCTGTCGCCATTTCAAGCGCATGTATGGAACGATCAATTTCCACTCGGTTGTCTGAGGCATGCAGGGTCAGCCCATCACGCGGTGCGATGCGTTTCACATAGGGGATGTAGCCGACGACATCAGATGCCCGGTCAATTGCGGCCTGGGCTTCGGGGGTGATAAAAGCCTCATTCCCCGGGCCAAGCCCGACGATGGTCAATGTGCCAGTCATGGTCTGCGCCCCTGCCCGTGTACGAGAATGATTGCGAAATACGGGTTTTCGTCACAATCCAGCTCGCTGAGTTTCGACATTTCCTGATCCGGCATGGTGCCACGTTTCACAATCCAGGCGTCGTCATATTTGCCCGCACGTTGCAGGGCTTTGCGGATCTTCGGAATGTTCTGACCGGTCTTCATCACGACGATCGCATCAGAATCTGACATACGCTGTGCAAGATCATCTTCTGACAGCGTGCCCATCAGAACCGTCATCACGTCATCGCCCCAGGTGATCGGTTCACCCGTCTGGGTCCAGCAACCGGACATGCCGGTGATCGCAGGGATCACATCAATTTCCATCTTATCACGCAGGCGCGTGTAAAGATGCATGAAGGATCCATAGAAGAACGGATCGCCCTCGCAGAGAACCACGATATCCTCGCCCGGTTCGTCCTGAGACAGCTTCAGAAGACGTGCGGCCCAGTCATCATAAAACGGTGCAAGGCTGGCGTTGTAGCCAGGATCAGACAGGGGGATTTCCGTCGTCACGGGGTATTCCATCGCATATTCCACCGCATCGTCACGCAGCAGCCCGTCGACAATCCGACGCGCCATACCATGACGGTTTTTCTTGCGAAAAAAAGCGATGTGCTTTGACGAGGTAACGGCACGATGGGCCTTCACGCTCATCAAGTCGGGGTCACCTGGCCCAAGGCCGGCACAAATCAGTTTACCCATGATTATTCTTTCCAGCTTGCAAGCGCATTCACAGCAGCAACCGTAATAGCAGAGCCACCCAGGCGGCCTTTCACGATCATGGAAGGCACCGGCAGATCTTCCATCAGCGCGTCTTTGCTTTCCATCGCCCCGACAAAACCAACCGGGCAACCAATAATGGCAGCCGGGCGCGGACAAGATGGATCTTTCAGCATGTTCAACAAGTGAAACAACGCTGTTGGCGCATTGCCGATGGCCACAACAGACCCTTCAAGTTTACCGCGCCACAGTTCCAGTGCGGCGGCAGAACGGGTGTTCCCCATCTCTTTTGCCATGCCCGGCACACGTTCATCACGCAAGGTGCAGATGACTTCGTTGTTGGCGGCCAGCCGTGGGCGGGTGATGCCTTCGGACACCATGTAAGCGTCACAGAGGATCGGCGCACCAGCCGCAAGTGCCGCGCGTGCCGCTTTCGCCATTCCTTCTGAAAAAACAACGTGTTCCTCCAGGCCAACCATGCCAGCGGCGTGGATCATACGGACTGCAACGACTTCTTCATCTTTGGTAAAACGGTCAAGATTGGCTTCACGGCGGATGGTGGCAAAGCTTTCGTCATAGATTGCCTGGCCATTGGTTTCATATGTATGGAGCTCGGTCATTTTGAGGGTCCTTGAAAGATAAATTGCGGGTCAGCCGCGATTTGCGCAGGCGTCAGCTGTGCAAGCGGGCTGGTGTTGATGTCATGGTGCAGATCAAAACCTGCAGTGGTGGCTGTCAGTGTAACGTCATAGCGCCCGGCAGCAGCGCAACCTTTGGTGCAGCCGGTGATATGCAGGGATTGATCTGCAGACATGTGCGGCGCGATCCGATCCGCCAGCACGCGGGTCTTGCCCAACGCCTGCGGACATTTCGGAGCACCGGGACAGGCCGCAATACGCAGGCGTGCATCAGACGGGTCGGCGATCAGCCCATCACTTTCTATTGGCAGGGTCACGGCCTGACCAGGCACAAAGAAAGCGCGCCAGGGTGTCATGATCACGCCAGGCACAAGCATGGATAGCATACGCAGATCGCCGGATGTAATCTGGCCATAAGCGCAGGCGATCAGCGTGCCGCCCTCTGCTGATCCGGCTGCGGGTATTGCATATTGTGCGCGGGGTTGTGCTTCGCCCCGGAACTGGTCCGGCAGAATGTCTGGCGCGCGCGCCAGCAGTTTATGCATGCGGCCCCGGCCATTTTCCACGCCATGCCTGGCAAACCATTCTGCCAGGGCGATCATGTCGGCGATCACCGTCTCACGCGTGGTTACAGCGGCGGTTTCACAACCATCCGCACGCAGGATCAACTGATTGTTGCTGGAAAATTCGACACGGATATCCGCAGAGACATCCCCAAGCACCGCCTGAGGTCCGGTATCAATTGCAAAACCGAATTTTCCGGGAAGTTCCGGGAAATCAGGCAGTGCCGCAGTCAGTTCGCGCGCCAGTACACGGGGTGCATCCCCGCCAAACGGCGTGATCGCGATATTGCGTTTTGTTTCAATCGAGACATCCGCATCAATCACACCAAGGTCACGCAGGGCTTCGATCAATTCCGGGTGCCCATCCGGGGTTACCCCCCGGATCTGCAGGTTCGCTCGTTGGGTCACATCCAAAATGCCATTCCCAAAACGATCCGACAGAACGGCAATCGCAGCCATCTGTGCCGCATCAAGCTGCCCGCAGACAGCCCGCACACGCACGACCAGACCGTCACCGGACATCATCGGGCGCAAAGCCCCGGGGCACCAGCCCTGAATGATGGGATCAGGGGTACTCATGACAGGGCCTCCAGATCAGCATAAATGGAATTGCGACGGGATTTCCACAGGCCCGCCTCAAGCAGCGCATTGAACCGGTCTTTCATCGCCTGCAGGGCTTCGGGGTTTTCTTCCTCAAGGAAACTCAGAACTTCTTCCCGGCCAAGCGTCGCATCAAAATACTGGTCAAACAAATGGCCTGGCACCGTGTCTGACAAATGCTGAAACGCCGCCATCTGATCCAGTGTTGCAGCAATTTCCGCCCCGCCCCGGAAACCATGCCGCATCATGCCATCTGCCCAGGCGGGATTGGCAGCACGGGCACGGACAACGCGGGCGATTTCTTCGGTGAGGGTGCGGGCGCGCGGGTCATCCACACGCGTGCTGTCCAGATGATAGAGCGCAGGGGCCTCTTTGCCCAAAGATTTCAGCGCGGCATAAACACCGGCTTCATGGCCGACATAATCAGGGGCCAGAAGCACATCGGTTTCCGCCAGATCCTGCACATGCACGAACGCATCCACATTGTTCAGCTGCGCTTCAAGCGCCGCCCGGTTCTGGGTGACAGATCCATCCTGACCAATCGCCCATTCCGATGCTTTCAGCCAGGCTTCACCCGCCAGCTGGCGTGCCTCATCCGTGTAGTCATCCAGATATTGCCCCATCTCAAGACCATAGGATCCGGGTTTCGGGCCGAATACGCGTGGTGTGGTTTCACCTTCTGGCGCAAGATAGGGGTTGAAATCATCTGCTTCATCACGTGCCGCCAGGGCTTTCACCGCCTGTTCGAACATCCCGGCAAGCCCAGGAAAAATATCGCGAAACAGGCCAGAGACCCGCAGTGTCACATCGATACGCGGACGGCCCAGCATTGCAAGTGGTTCAATGACAAAGCCTGATACACGTTCAGACCCCTCATCCCATTCCGGCGAGATCCCGGCCAGATGCAGCGCCATGGCAAATTCTTCACCAGCGGTGCGCATGGTGGCGGACCCCCAGAGATCGACGACCAGCCCACGGGGATAATCGCCCTCTTCCTGCAAGTGACGACGCACCAGTTCTTCCGCCATTTTCACGCCCTGCGCATGGCCCGCACGGGTGGGCACAGAACGTGGATCGGTGGTAAACAGATTACGCCCAGTCGGACGAATGTCCTGGCGGCCACGATAAGGCGAACCCGAGGGGCCTGCATCAATGCGTTGGCCGGAAAGCCCTTTGATCAGGCCCGCGATTTCATCAGCGCCGTGATCCCCGGCCCCGTAAATATGCAGCCCGTCGCCGTACTGGCTTTCTTTGATGTCACAGACGAAACGATCAATCCGTGTCATTGCCTCGGCGGCAGAAGCATCAGCGGCAAGGCCAAGATCAGAGGCCACGCCAGAAGCATGCGCTTCATCCACGATGGTATCAATCAGACGGGTCCGCCGGGCGGGGTCCAGGCCTTCGGCGGTGGAATATTCATCCAGCAACTGTTCCAGACGGATCAGGCTCTGCGGCGTTTCCGACTGCGCCATGGGCGGGGGCATATGGCCAATGGTTACGCCACCAATGCGGCGCTTTGCCTGGGCAGCTTCGCCGGGATCATTGACGATGAAGGGATAGAAAACCGGTGTATTCCCGGCCAGTGCATCCGGCCAGCATTCACCCGACAAAGCCACGGATTTTCCAGGCAGCCATTCCAGCGTGCCGTGGGCGCCCATATGCACGATCGCATCGGTTTGACGGGCCTGAAGCCAAAGGTAAAACGCCACATAGCCATGGCGCGGCACACGGGACAGATCGTGGTAATCATCTTCCCGCGCCGCGCGTTCACCGCGTTCTGGTTGCAGGGCTACGGTTGCCTGGCCAAGCTGCAACGCCTGGAAATGGAATGCGCCATCACGCATGGCAGGATCAGCTTCGGGATCGCCCCAGGCTTCCTGCAGTTTCTCCTGAAGGATCAGGGGCAATGATTGCAAGGCTGCCTGGTAATCTCTGAGCGGGAAAGACAAAGCACCTTCCAGCAGATCATCGGATGCGAAATCGGTTTCAACACTGTATCCTTCATCCGCTAAGGCCTGCAAAATACCTTTCGTCGAGGCCAGCGCATCCAGCCCAACCGCATGGGCCATCTGCCAGGATTTCCCCGGATAGGTCGACAGGATAATCGCCAGGTTCTTATCCGTATTCGCTGCGGTTTTCAGGCGATAATGCCCAAGGATTTTTGCTACCGCTGCCTCTAACAGATCCGCATCTGTCGTATGCACAAAGCGACTGTATTGCAGATCGGGATCGCGTCCCTCAGGTGCTTTAAAGCTGATCACACCCGCCAGTAAACGCCCGTCGACCTCTGGCAGAACCACATGCATGGCAAGGTCTGCCGGGGACAAGCCACGTTCGGCTTCAAGCCAGTCGCGACGGCGGGCCGTGGACAGGGACACCTGGAATACGGGCACGCCGGGTGCATCCAGGACGGACGCGCTGCCATCCTGCTGACGGGCCGAAAAGGCTGTTGCATTGACGATCAGCGCGGGCGGGTGACTTTGCAAGAGTGCAGGCAGGTTTTCAGTCGCGGCCGGATGTTTCAGAGATGGTGCGAACACCCCGTAAGCCGCAAAGCCTTTGTCCCGGAAGGACTGGATCAGATCATCCACCGGGGCCGTGTCCGCCGAGGTCAGGTAGCTGCGATAAAAGCTGACCCAGACCAGTGGTTTTTCAGACGCTTCAGGGGCCTCTATCACACCCTGATCAGGATCATAGCCCCCGAAACGCGGCATGGTTTTACGTCCCGGAACCGGCGCGGCATACAGCCCGGCAGATAACGCCAGTTGCGCAAGGGCTGCGCGCGCAGCAACTGCACCGCCTTCATCGCAAAGACGCCCCAGGCGGCGCAGGGTTGCGACAGGCAGGGTAGACAGCGCATCAAGCTGCGTATCTTCACGCCCATCCGCCGGAAGCACAGCCAGGGCAATCCCCTGACGCCGCGCCAGATCCTGCAGCTGCGCCATGCCGTAAGCCCAGTATTGCTGCCCGCCGATCAGCCGCACCAGCACCGCTTTTGCACCGCTCAGGGTCTGTTCCACATAAGTATCAACCGACAGCGGATGTTTCAGCGCAACAAGGTTGGCAAGCCGCAGCGAAGGCAGTTCCGCACCCTGATCTTTTGCCTGCTGCCAGCCCGCTTTGAATGCACCAAGGTCACTGTCAGAAAAAGACAGCACAACAAGTTCCGCAGGATCCTGTTTCAGGTCCTGCGGTGTGTCATCTTCTAAACCCTGGCTGTCGCGAAATACGACGTGCATATGCAGGCCCTCCGGTGGGTTTTACGCGCCAAACACCGCGCGGATCGCGGCCTCGTTGATGTCATCATGCTCAGCAATCACAACCATCTGTCCTTCGCGTGGGTTCACACCCCAGGGCTGGTCAAATTGTGTACGGACACGGGCGGATACGGCCTGCACCAGCAGACGCATCGGCTTGCCTTTGACCGCAGCATAGCCTTTGACGCGCAGGATATTCTGTTCCCGGGCCAGAGTTTCAATCTGGGCTGTGATTGCTTCTGGTGATTCAATTTCCGGAATGTCGATGATGATGGATTCAAAATCGTCATGTTCGTGATCATGGTGACCATCGTGATGGGATGGGCGTGCTTCAAGGTCATCTTCGGCACCGGCTTCAAGACCCAGGATCACTTTCGGATCAATTTTGCCATCTGTGACTGGCAACATCGGGATCTTGCGCGGGGTTTCAGCAGCGATGATCTCTTTTGCTTTTTCCATCTGTTCAGACGTGGCCAGATCGGCTTTGGACAGCAGCACGAGGTCAGCACAGGCGATCTGATCTTCAAAAACTTCAGACAGTGGGGTTTCGTGATCAAGGCCCTCATCTGCCTCACGCTGTGCATCAACTGCCGCCACATCCGGGGCAAAGCGGCCGTCGGCAACAGCTTCGGCATCTGCGACAGCAATCACACCATCAACAGTGATTTTGGATTTGATCGCAGGCCAGTTGAACGCCAGCAAAAGTGGCTTTGGCAGGGCCAGACCAGAGGTTTCAATCAGGATGTGATCCGGCGGTGTGTCCAGTGCCATCAGGCCTTCGATGGTTGGGATGAAATCATCCGCAACAGTGCAGCAGATACAGCCATTCGCCAGTTCTACGATGTTTTCCGCAGGGCAGTTGTCATCGGCGCATCCTTTCAGGATTTCGCCATCAATGCCAAGCGTGCCAAATTCATTCACCACCACAGCAAGGCGCGTGTTGCCCGCATTGCGGATCAGGTGGTGGACCAGTGTGGTTTTGCCGGAACCAAGGAAGCCGGTGATTACGGTGACGGGGATTTTCTTCAGATCATTCATCGTCTGCTCCAAAAGCGGGAATACGGGAAAGCGTGTGTTTCTTGAAAGTCGTGGATCGTTCGCGCCAGGGGATGATGCCATCTTCGGTGACGGCATAAGCAGCGGCACCCTCAAGGATATCTGCAGCATGTTCATCAGCGTTCAGCCGGCCATAAACATAGGTCCACTTTCCGGGCTGGGCGAGCGCAACGGCAGAACCACTTGAACAGGCCGACAGGCATTTCACGCCTTTGATCTCGACACCTTCAGGGACCTCAGCAGCCGTCAGGCGTTCATACAGGATCTCGCCCGGGCGTTTTTCGTCTTCCAGTGCTTCCTGCCCGGCACGGCAGGTTGTGCACACATACAGTGTTGCCTTCGTCGTCATTCGTCAGACCCCTCCCGGCTCTGGTTTTGCTAAGGGGGATCGCTGAAAGGATTTCCATCCTTGCAGACAGCGACACGCCCCGTTCGCTTTGCATATCATGTCTGGCAGGTCTCCCGGCTTACGGCTTCGGGCAAGGCCCGGCGGGTAAGATCCTTCCCGGCATTCGCCAGTGGAGATTACCCTGATCCGATCACGGTCGCGGGGGCGGCTTCGCTTGGGCACAATCAAATGTCGCTTGCGCCTGTCGTATTCCCTCTTCGTCTGTATTACTACAGACACCAGAATCCCCGTTTACGGGAAAAAAACCAGTGCAGCAAGCTGCGAAACCGACACCCGGGAGGCATATCCGACCATGACAGACGTAACTCCGGAAGAAGCTGAACGCCATGCAAAGAAGATGGCAAAGAAGAAAGCTGCACGTGACAAGATCATGGCAACGAAAGACGGCGAAAAAGGCCTGATTATCGTCAACACCGGGCCAGGCAAGGGGAAATCCTCTGCTGGTTTTGGGATGATCTTCCGTCATATCGCCCACGGCATGCCCTGTGCGGTTGTGCAATTCATCAAAGGCAACACCCAGACCGGTGAACGCATGCTGATTGAGGAAAATTTCTCAAAGCTGTGCCAGTTCCACACCATGGGCGAAGGCTTCACCTGGGAAACCCAGGACAAGGAACGCGATATCGCAGCGGCAAAACGCGCCTGGGAAAAAGCGAAAGAGCTGATTCTGGACCCCGAGATTTCTATGGTTCTGCTGGATGAGATCAACATCGCCATGCGCTATGATTACATCGATGTGGAAGACGTCGTGGCCTTCCTGCGCGATCACAAACCGGAAATGACCCATGTGGTTCTGACCGGGCGCAATGCGAAAGAACCGCTACTGGAAATCTCTGATCTGGCGACAGAGATGGGGCAGATCAAACACCCGTTCCGCGCAGGCATCAAGGCCCAGAAGGGCGTTGAGTTTTAAAACATCACAGGCGGGCAAGGCATGACAAAGGCGCTGATGATCCAGGGCACTGGTTCCAATGTGGGGAAATCCATGCTGGTGGCCGGGCTGTGCCGTGCTGCCGTAAAACGCGGGCTGAATGTCCGCCCGTTTAAGCCACAGAATATGTCAAACAATGCTGCGGTGGTGGCCGGTGGCAATGGTGAAATCGGCCGCGCCCAGGCCCTGCAGGCGCTGGCTTGTGGCGTACCGGCACATGTGGATATGAACCCGATCCTGCTGAAACCTGAAAGCGATCAGGGGGCTGCTGTCATTGTGAATGGCCAACATCTGACCACCTGTCGTGCCCGTGATTATGCCCGGTTAAAGCCGGATCTGATGCAGGCGGTTCTGGACAGTTTTGACCGTCTGAAATCAGAATGCGATCTTGTGATCATTGAAGGTGCAGGTTCCCCGGCTGAGGTCAACCTGCGTGCCAATGACATCGCCAATATGGGCTTTGCCTGTACCGCAGATGTCCCTGTGATCCTGGCTGGCGACATCGACCGTGGTGGGGTGATTGCCCAGATGGTCGGCACCCAGGCCGTGCTGGATGCAGGGGACGAGGCCCAGGTTGCGGGATTTATGATCAACAAATTCCGCGGCGATCCCCGGCTGTTTGACGATGGGTATCAGATGATCTGCGACAAAACCAACTGGCCCGGTTTTGGCGTGCTGCCATGGTTTGACAAAGCTGGTTTCCTGCCTGCCGAAGACGCGCTTGATCTGCGGGGCAATGGCGATACTGACGGCTTTCATGTTGTCTGCCTGGGCCTGTCCCGTATTGCGAATTTCGACGACCTTGATCCGATTGGCATGGAAGACGGCGTACGCCTGACGATCCTGAAAGCGGGCGAAGCCCTGCCTGCGGATACAGATCTTGTGATCATCCCCGGCACCAAATCCACCCGTCAGGACCTGGCATTTTTGCGCGCACAGGGATGGGATGTGGACATTCAGGCCCATGTGCGTCGGGGCGGTCACGTTCTGGGCATTTGTGGCGGCTATCAGATGTTGGGGACTGAAATTGACGATCCTCACGGTATCGAAGGCCCGGCAGGCAGCAGCCCCGGGCTTGGACTTCTGAACGTAAAAACTGTGATGTCACCTGAGAAAACCCTGACGCAGGTCACCGCCCGGCACCTGGCATCAGGCAGTGAAATGACCGGGTATGAAATTCACATTGGGGAAACCAGCGGGCCAGATCGGGACCGTGCCTTTGCCAATATCGGCAATACGTCTGAAGGCGCAGCTTCAGAGAACGGGCGCATCTGTGGCACCTATCTGCACGGGTTGTTCGCAGCAGACGCGTTCCGCAAGACCTGGTTGTCTGGCTTTGGTGTGGCCTCTGACATGAACTATGGCACAAGGGTTGAGGAAACGCTCGACGCGCTTGCTGCACATATGGAAGAACATCTGGATCTGGACGGGCTATTCGCCTGTGCGCGCTGACCCGCCAAAACGGAAATCCACAAGACGCTGAAAATCCTGTGCGCTGAGATGATCCCTAAGCGCCTCCGCATCCACCTCTGCCGCCGGGTCAAAGATCAGTCCCCGTGCAGATCCCGTATGTGCAATAACCACCCCCATCGCGCCATGCGTCTGAGCAAGATCAAAGATCGGATCTTCTCCTGTGCCACGCAGTGCAAAATTGCGCTGCGCTGACTCTGTGCTGATATGCGCGATGTCCTGCAATGTGTCGGCCATCCGCCACAAAGGCAGCAAATCCGATATATCTGCAAATTCCGCATCCTGTGAGTCGGTCCGTATCGGAGCGCCGTAAAATCCACCGATCACACGCCCTTGTGGCAAAGACGCGCGTGCCTCAACGATCTCTGCGTCCCGGGAAGCCCAAAGCATTTTCTCCGCCCCGTCAAACATCAGAGGATCAACAGCACCTTCGCAATCCAGGCAAATCCTGGCGATCTCGTTGGAAGACAGATCTGGGCAATGTTGCTTCAACACAGCAACCCGCGTCGCCGTCGACGCCCCTGCCCCCCCACCTGCAGGCATATCAAGACAGAACGCATGCCGCCCTACCGGATCAAAATCCGAACGATTGGCCAGCTCTGTAAAATCTGCTTGTGACAAGACAGGTTCTGCAACAAATGACAGGTTCAGCGCAGCAGCGCGCTTGAAATCCAGCGACACCTTCAGCGCGGGACAAGGCAAAGAGGTCAGCACAACGCGGCCACCCACCACACCCTGCAGCAGCTCTCCGAAATGACCATCAACTGTGATTATGCCCGCCATGCGTGCCCTCGCAACTGTCACGCAAGCAGGCCTCATTGCCAGTCTTTTCCAGACCTGTTTGCCCGGAGAAATTTGCGCTGACTCGCGATACCCTGCCTGAAAAGGCAAATTCAACAAAAATTTCACACACAGATCAGCCACCTCCCGCTGATCTGCCTTTCCTCACACGCAGACCATCGGCGATGAAACCGCCAACACCCCTGGTATTCCTGTGGCTCGCTTCCCCCTGATGATCTTTGCCACCAGGCCGGTTAACTCCAGAAACCCCGACCTTTCCCGGGTGCTGATCCCAGGCAAAGCAGGGGTTTGGTCACAAGACTGCATCAGACGCAAACACGCTTGTTAAAACCGGGGGCCATTTCCCCCGGAAACTGTCGTTAACTCGGTGAAAGCAGATCTCGCTCTTCCAGAACTTTGCGGGCGATGCGGAAACATTCGACGCCCTGGGGTACGCCGCAATAAATCGCGATCACGTGGATGGCGGCGCGGATTTCTTCCATGGTGCAGCCATTGGTGATTGCGCCGTTCAGGTGCAGTTCCCATTCGTGCATTTTGCCTAAGGCACCGATCATCGACAGGTTCATGAGCGACCGTGTTTTAACGTCGATTGCTTCATCGCCCCAGCCAAAACCCCAGCACCATTCTGTCATGGCCTCCTGAAAAGGGCGGTTGAATTCATCTGCGGCGGCGAGGTTCTTTTCCACGTATTCCGCGCCCAGTGTTGCTTTGCGTTTGGCGAGGCCTTTTTCGAATGTGTCGGTCATGGGATGTCCTTTCAGTCCAGCGCTTCGATCAGAGCGATATCTGCTGTGCAGGCCTTCGCGCGTTCCGCGCGGGCTGTGCGATATGTTTCAGATGCGTAGCAGGCGCGGGCGGCGTCCATATCGGGGAATTCGATGATCACGCGGCGTTCCCACGCATTCCCTTCCAGGGTTTCCGCATCACCGCGGGCCAGAAAGCGTGCGCCGAATTGTGCGAAGGCTGCGGGCGCGATCGTCTGATAGCCTTTATAGGCGTCCGGGTCGGTGACGGTGACATTGGCGATCCAATAGGCTTTGGGCATCTCAGGTACTTTCTTCTTCGGCCAGCACGCGTTCGGCGATCATGGCAGTGTCGTTCAGGTGGGCATGCACGGCGGCCTGGGCGGCGTCGGCGTCACCAGAGGTAATCGCGTCACAGATCGCCTGCATATGTGAAGGGCCGGGTTTCGCGCGATCAGATGTGGCAAGGGTCAACATCCGCAAGCGGCTGATGCGGCCATTCAGACGCTGCACGATGTCCCAGGCCACGTGATGACCGGCGCCTTCAAAGATCTCGGAATAGAAATCAGCGGTGGCGCGGAACAGGGCACCCGGGGTTTTATCGGAAAACCCTTGTTTCAGATGGGTCAGAGCTGCCTGCAGGGATTGCGCGCGTTCTGGTGTGATTTGGGCCGCACAGGTGCGGGCGGCAGCGGTTTCCAGCATCCGGCGGATTTCATAGATCTGCCGCGCGTCTTCCCAGTTCATGTTTGCAACAATCGGGCCACGACCGGGCAGAATTTCCACCAGACCTTCGGCCTCAAGGTAACGGATGGTTTCGCGAATAACCGTGCGGCTGACGCCAAGCTGTTCGCATAAGGGGCGTTCCACCAGACGGTCGCCGGGCTTGAAATGCCCTTCTATTATGGCTTCGCGCATACGTTCCTGAACCATGTCACGCAGGGTCGCAGGCGGGTGTTTGATCTTTGAAAGTACTGTTTTGTCCATGATGCGGGAATAGCAGTGCTATGCGCCAGGAGCAAGGCGGGATTGACATATGGTCATATGGTATACCATAAGGCACCCAACGAATCGAAACTGTAAGGTGCCGCTATGCCCGCTGAAATCCGCAAAACCCTGCTTCATGTAGAAAACACCCTGATCGAAGGTGGTAAGGTTGCTGAAACTCCTTTGAAGATGATTGCTGCGATTGCTGTGATCACGAACCCATGGGCGGGGAAGGGCTTTGTCGAAGACCTGAAACCGGGCATTCTGGATTGCGCACCAGGCCTTGGATCGTTGCTGACGGATATGATCCTGGATGTGACTGGTGGCGGTGACAAAGTTGAAGGTTACGGTAAATCTGCGATTGTCGGTGTGAATGGCGAGGTTGAGCACGGCTCTGCCCTGATCCATACGCTGCAGTTCGGGAATTTCTATCGCAATGCGGTTGGTGCGAAATCTTACCTGTCGTTCACCAACACCCGTGGTCCTGCGAATGCATCGCTGCAGATCCCGCTGATGGATAAGAACGATGGCGGCAAGCGCAGCCATTACCTGACCATCCAGACACAGATCGCGGATGCCCCTGCACCGGATGAGATCGTGATCGCCCTTGGCGCATCCATTGGTGGCCGTCCGCATCACCGTATTGGTGACCGTTATCAGGATCTGAAGGAACTGGGTCATGACGTTGACAACCCTGCAGCTGTCTGAGCCATACGGCAAAGCCGCTGTCCACACGACGGGCAAAGGCGACCCTGTGGTCTTAATTCACGGGGTCGGCATGCAATCCGCAGCCTGGGGGCCGCAGGTCGAATTCCTGTCGAAAACCCACCGTGTGATTGCCATTGATATGCCCGGCCATGGCGGCAGTGATGCCTTGCCAACCGGTGCGCAATTGCCTGAATTTGTCGCCTGGCTGCATGCGGTTCTGACCGCGCTGAACGTCGGGCCGGTGAACCTTGCAGGTCATTCCATGGGCGCACTTGTGTCTGGTGGTTACGCGATCTCGCACCCGGATATGGTGGCACGTGTGGCTCTTTTGAACGGTGTCTATCGCCGTTCTGACGCCGCACGTGCGGCTGTTGTCGCCCGTGCGGATGAGATCAGTCAGGGCAGTTTTGACCTCGAAACACCGCTGACCCGCTGGTTTGGTGACAGTGACACGGACAAAGCCGCCTGTACGCTGGTGTCTGGCTGGCTGTCCGGCGTGAACCCGGATGGGTACGCCACGGCTTACGGTGCATTTGCACGCGGTGATGTGACCTATGCGGATCATTTTGGCGACATCACCTGCCCGCTTTTGGCGATGACCGGGGACGGGGATCTGAATTCCAGCCCTGAGATGTCCGATGCCATGGCGAAAGCGGCCCCAAAGGGGCGCGCGGTCATCATCAAAGATCACCGTCATATGGTCAACCTGACCGCACCGGATCAGGTGAACGACATATTGAAAGACTGGCTGAACACCCCTGTAAGCGGAGGACAAAATGACTGATATCGATCCACGCGCCCTGCGCAATGCCTTTGGTGCCTTCATGACGGGTGTGACTGTTGTGACCACCCATGACAAAGACGGCAACCCTTTGGGATTTACGGCAAATTCCTTTACCTCTGTGTCGCTTGAGCCGCCTTTGGTTCTGGTCTGTCTTGCCAATTCTTCCCGCAATTACGACGCGTTTAACGACGCTGATGGTTTTGCGGTGAACATCCTGGCGGAAGATCAGAAAGAAGTATCCAACACGTTTGCGCGTCCCGTGGATGACCGCTTTGCCGCCGTTGAGTGGAAAAATGGCCCGCAGGGATCGCCCGTGTTTGAAGGTGTATCGGCCTGGTTTGACTGTTCCATGTTCAACCGCGTGGAAGCGGGGGATCACCTGATCCTGATCGGCGAAGTCAAAGCGTTTGAGCACAACACACATCCTGGCCTTGGCTATGCGCGCGGTGCTTATGTCACCCCTGCGGCAGAGGCCGAAGCCCTGAGCAACAATGCAAACCTGATGGTTTCTGCGCTGATCGAATATGAAGGCAAGGTTTTACTGGCAGGCAATGACGCCGGCAAGCTGGCCCTGCCTGAGATGAAAGTCGGGAAAGAAGGGGCGACCGAGACCCTGAAACGTCTGATCGCCGCATCTGGCGTCACGGCGGAACCCGGATTTATCTATTCCGTTTACGAAGATGAAGCGCGCGAAACGCAACATATCTCATTTCTCTGTCAGGCCAGTGGTGATGCCGCCAGCCAGGGCATGTTCACTGAGCTTTCCGAAACGACCCTGATGGATATCGCTGATCCTGTGGTTTGCACGATGCTGGAACGGTTCGCACAGGAAAGCCAGATGGGCAATTTTGGGGTATACTATGGAAACCAGGTCAGTGGCGAAGTGCGCCCGCTGACATCAGGGAGTTAAAGACATGAAATTCTCGCTTTTCGCACACATGGAGCGCATTTCGCCCGATCAGGACCAGAAACAGCTGTATGACGAATTCATCGAACTGTGCAAAATCGCCGATGAAGGTGGGATGCATGCGGTCTGGACCGGTGAACACCATGGTATGAACTTTACCATCGCGCCAAACCCGATGCTGAACCTGATCGACATTGCGCGTCACACGAAAAATGTGCGCCTTGGCACCGGCACTGTGATCGCGCCGTTCTGGCATCCGATCCGTCTGGCGGGCGAAGCGGCGATGACCGACATCATCACCGAAGGTCGCCTGGAGCTGGGCATTGCGCGTGGGGCTTATTCCTTTGAATATGAACGCCTTATGCCGGGAATGGATACCTGGGAAGCGGGTCAGCGTATGCGCGAACTGGTGCCTGCTGTGCAGGGACTTTGGAAGGGTGATTATGAACATGATGGCGAATTCCATCAGTTCCCGAAAACCACCTCGGCACCGCAACCCGTGCAGAAAGATGGCCCTCCGATCTGGATCGCCGCGCGTGATCCGAACAGCCACGAATTTGCGGTGTCCAACGGCTGCAACGTCCAGGTGACGCCGCTGTGGAATGGCGATGGCGAGATCGAAAGCCTGATGGGCAAGTTCAACGACGCCTGCGAAAAGCTTTCTGATCAGCCGCGTCCGAAAATCATGCTACTGCAACATACTTATGTGGCAGACAGCGATGACGATGCCAAGGTTGGCGCGGTGGAACTGAACCGTTTCTATTGTTATTTCGGTGCGTGGTTCATGAACAAACGTGAGATCTCACAGGGCCTGATTGACCCGCTGTCAGATGAAGAAATCACAGCGCATCCGTTCTATACACCCGAGGCGATGGAACGGGATCTGGTAATTGGCACGCCTGACACTGTGATTGAGCGCCTGAAGAAATACGAAGCTTTGGGCTATGATGAATATGCCTTCTGGATCGACAGTTCCATGAGCTTTGAGCGCAAGAAAGCGTCCCTGGAACGCTTTATCAACGACGTAATGCCAGCCTTTCAATAAGGCAGATGAAGGAGCGGAAAATGCAGATTTTTCAGCAATATATCGGCGGTGAATTTTCAGACGGCAGCACGCAGTTTGAAAGCCTTGATCCGGCCACAGGCCAGCCCTGGGCAATAATGGCAGAGGCCGGTGTTGCCGATGTGAACGCCGCTGTGGATGCTGCGGAAGACGCGTTTTTCGCACCTGATTGGGCAGATATGACAGCAACGGCGCGGGGAAAACTTTTGTCGCGCCTTGCGGACCTGGTGGCTGAAAACGCCCCGCGTCTGGCGGAAATCGAAACCCGGGATACCGGCAAGATCATCCGCGAAACCAGCGCGCAGATCGCCTATGTGGCGGAATATTTCCGCTATTTCGCAGGGCTTGCCGATAAGATCGAAGGCGCGCATCTGCCGATCGACAAACCGGATATGGAAGTCTGGCTGCGCCGCGAACCCGTAGGTGTGATCGCCGCAATCGTGCCGTGGAATTCGCAGCTGTTCCTGTCTGCGGTGAAAATCGGTCCTGCGCTGGCCGCTGGTTGTACGGTGGTTCTGAAAGCATCCGAAGAAGCGCCCGCACCGATGCTGGAATTCGCAGAGATCTTTGATCAGGCGGGTTTCCCCAAGGGCGTTCTGAACGTGATCACGGGTGGCCCCGCAGCGGGTGCGGCCCTGACAAGCCACGCGAGCGTCGATCACGTTGCTTTCACCGGCGGACCTGAAACGGCACGTCATATCGTGCGCAATTCAGCTGAGAACCTGGCGTCTACATCGTTGGAATTGGGCGGAAAGTCCCCGTTCATCGTGTTTGATGACGCGGATATCGAAAGTGCCGTGAACGCCCAGGTGTCTGGTATCTTCGCGGCCACCGGCCAAAGCTGTGTCGCGGGATCGCGTCTGTTGGTTCAGGCTTCGATCAAAGATAGATTCCTGGCCCGGCTGAAAGAAAAAGCCGAAGCAGTGGTGATTGGCGCGCCGGATGACATGGCGACCGAGGTTGGCCCGCTTTGCACCCTGCGCCAGCGGGACAATGCGCTGGATCTGATTGCGCGTTCGGTTGAAGCGGGCGCAAAACTGGTCACCGGGGGCGCAGCGATTGATCGGGATGGCTTCTTTTTCCCTCCGACTATTCTGGATTGTTCCGACGCCCCTGATGCGCCGAGCCTAAGCAATGAATTCTTCGGGCCAGTTCTGTCGGTTGTTACCTTTGAGGACGAGGCCGAGGCTGTGCGTCTGGCCAATGATACGGAATTTGGCCTGGCGTCCGGTGTCTTCACCCAAAGCCTGACCCGCGCCCATCGCATGATCCGCCGCATCCGGTCCGGCATCGTCTGGGTCAATACCTATCGCGCCGTCAGTCCAATCGCACCTTTTGGCGGGCACGGTCTGTCTGGCCATGGACGTGAAGGCGGCCTGCAGGCGGTACTGGATTACACCAAAATCAAAACCGTCTGGCTGCGCACCAGCGATGATCCGATCCCGGATCCATTCGTTATGCGCTGAGTAAATTCACCAGTTTCAAAGTAATTCACCGGGTGTCGTTTCGCGACACCCCACGGAAGTCCTGAACTTAATGATGGGAGGAAACGCGTCATGACACAGGAAAATAAACCCTCAGGAGGGGATCATCTGGTCTCTGATACAGGGTTGTTCAAGGGGCTGCACAACGGGATGAGCATTGCATCAAAAGCAATGATCGCCGTCTTTGTGCTGTTCACAATTCTGAACGTAGAATATGCGGGCAAACTTTACGGCGGGATCCGATCCTGGGTAGAGGGCGCACTGAGCTGGTATTATATCAGTTCCGTCGTGATCCTGTTCTTCGTCTGCCTGTTTTTGATGTTCAGCCGCTTTGGATCGATCCGCCTGGGCGACGATGATTCACGGCCTGAATTTTCAAACTTCTCATGGTTTGCGATGCTGTTCTCTGCCGGTGTGTCCATCGGCATCCTGTTCTTTGGCATTGCGGAACCGCTGTTTTACTTCGATAATTCAGCTGCCTGGGGCTATCCGAACAACCCGTTTGCAGATGCAGCCGGCCACACGGAAATGAATATGGAACGTGCGGTGGATGCGGTGCGCACCACGAACTTCCATTGGGGTCTGCACGGCTGGGCGATCTACACGATGACCGGTCTGGCACTGGGTTATTTTGCCTTCCGCAAGAAGCTGCCCCTGACGTTCCGTTCTGCGCTGTACCCGATCCTGGGCGACAAGATCTATGGTCCGGCTGGTCACGCAGTTGATCTGCTGGCGGTCTTTGGCACCGTGTTTGGTATCGCGACATCACTTGGTCTGGGTGTGACCCAGATGGCTGAGGGTCTGAACGTATTGTTCGGCACCGGCACAAGCACCACGCTGAAGGTTGGCCTGGTGATCGTGATCTCAATCGTTGCGACCATGTCAGCGGTATCCGGCATCGGCAAAGGCATCCGGATCCTGTCTGAATGGAACATCATCCTGTCGATCCTGCTGGTTCTGTTCTTCCTGTTCGCAGGTCCGACACAATGGCTGATCGGGTTCTTCCTGAACGCGATGGGTGACTATGCGACCACGCTTTGGTCCATGGGTTTCTGGACGGCATCAGAAGCTGGTGACGTGAAATGGCAGGGCGGCTGGACGCTGTTCTATTGGGGTTGGTGGCTGTCCTGGGCACCGTTTGTGGGCATGTTCGTTGCGCGCATCTCAAAAGGCCGCACCATCCGTGAATTCATGCTGGGTGCGATGTTTGTTCCAACCACCATGGCTTTCATCTGGATTTCAATTTTCAGCGGCAACGCGCTGTATCTTGAGATGAACGCAGTTGATGGTGTTGGTACCGCTGGTCTGATTGATCAGGTGAACAACTGGAACCTCGGTGGCACGCTGTATGGCACGATTGAACGTCTGTCTGACAGCGGTGTTCTGTCCTGGATCGTATCTGCACTGGCGACCTTCCTGCTGGCGACATGGTTCATCACAAGCTCTGACTCAGGCACGTTGGTTGTGACCACGATCCTGTCCATGGGCAATGCCAACCCGCCGAAAATCCACCGCATTATCTGGGGTGGGGCACAGGGCCTGGTGGCTGCGGTTCTTCTGATGGCGGGCGGTTTGTCAGCCCTTCAGACCGCTGCGATTGCCGCCGCTCTGCCCATTTCGGTTCTGGTGGTTCTGATGGCCTGGGGTGTGATCAAATCCCTGATGGAAGATTCTTCTGCAGTCCACATCGCCGACAGCGCCAAAGGCGGCACCGCCCCCGATGGCACGGCCTACAGTCGTGATCTGCACGGTTAACCCGCTGAAATGAAACAAAACGGGCGGGGCATTTCCCGCCCGTTTTTTAATGACCGGAGACACCTCATGTTAAACCTGACCCGCAAAGACCTGCTGACTGAAAGCGCTTATATCAATGGCGCCTGGATTTCATCCGACACCCGTTTTGACGTGCAGAACCCCGCCACAGGTGCCGTCCTGGCCCAGGTCACGGATTGCACGATTTCTGATGTGAATGGCGCGATTGATGCGGCCGAAGTTGCGCAAAAGGAATGGGCGGCGTGCACTGGCAAAGAACGCGCGGGCATCCTGCACCGCTGGTTTGAACTGATGGTGGAAAACGCCGATGATCTGGCGGCGATCCTGACGGCTGAGATGGGAAAACCCCTGGCAGAAGCCAAGGGCGAGATCATGTATGGTGCCAGCTTTATTGAATGGTTCGCGGAAGAAGCCAAACGCGTTTACGGCGACACGATCCCCGGTCATCAGCGCGACAAACGTATTCTGGTGCTGAAGCAGCCAATTGGTGTTGTCGGCGCGATTACCCCCTGGAATTTCCCCAACGCCATGATCACCCGCAAGGCAGCACCTGCGCTTGCCGCAGGTTGTGCCATGGTTGTGCGTCCGGCCAGTGAGACGCCGCTGTCCGCCCTTGCAATGGCCGTCCTGGCGCACGAGGCCGGCGTGCCTGCTGGTGTGTTTTCGGTTCTGCCATCAACCGACAGCGTTGGCGTCGGCAAAGCGTTCTGCGAAAGCCCTGTGATGCGCAAGATCAGCTTCACCGGTTCAACGCGTGTGGGCAAGATCCTGATGCAGCAAGGGGCTGCACAGGTGAAGAAACTGTCGCTGGAACTGGGCGGTAACGCACCGTTTATCGTCTTTGACGACGCGGATCTGAATGCGGCTGTGGAAGGCGCGATGATTTCCAAATTCCGCAATGCGGGGCAGACCTGTGTCTGTTCCAACCGGATTTATGTGCAGGACGGGGTTTATGACGCCTTTGTTGAAAAGCTGTCTGCCGCCGTATCCGCCTTGCAGGTGGGGAATGGGTCTGATGATGGCGTGGCAATCGGCCCGCTGATCACGCCCTCTGCCGTGGCGAAAGTGCGGGAACATATCGAAGATGCGACTTCGAAAGGCGCAACCATCGCAACCGGGGGCAACGCCCACGATCTGGGCGGCACGTTCTTCCAGCCCACCCTGATCTCAGGCGTGACCTCCGACATGGCCGTCGCGAAAGAAGAAACCTTTGGCCCGCTTGCCCCTGTCTTCCGTTTTTCCACCACGGAAGAGGTTCTGGCGGCAGCCAATGACACCGAATTTGGGCTGGCATCCTATTTCTACAGCAACGACCTGAAACGCACATGGGAGGTGATGGAAGGCCTGGAATACGGCATGGTTGGCGTGAACACCGGTCTGATTTCAACCGAAGTTGCCCCGTTTGGTGGCGTCAAAGAAAGCGGCCAGGGGCGCGAAGGATCTAAATACGGTATCGAAGACTACCTCGAAATCAAATACTGCTGTCTGAGCGTCTGAAAAGCACAGCCCGTAGCGCAAAAGCGCTGCGGGTAATCCCGGATGTATTACACATTGTGCCTGATAAAATGTGACCAAACGTAATCTGTCGGATGCTCCTCATAACATCTTTGCCCGAGCCACGGCTGTAGCTCGCCATTGATTTCTGCAGTGTGTGACAAGGATAGTTGCAGCAGGCTAATTTTCTCAAGTTATAGCTCTTTTTTTCGAAACCGTCCCGCCCTTAGTGGAAAGAGCATCTAAGTCCATATCGCGAGCATTGGTACAGTCATATGTTCTCACACATTATCGCATGATTTGATGTATCTCCTTAATTCAACGCAGCGAGCACCACATGTATCTTTCACAAAGCACGGCTATGTATTTTCCAATTAACTGGCAGAAGTCATTATGTCACCAAGTACGACTTGTATTCAGCTAACCCGATTTTATGCTCTGAAAATGGGATAAGCTGGCATCTTTCAAGCCAGAAAACATGGAGCAGTTCGTAAAGGGCTTGCCCAATAAGGAACTGTCCAGCACCTGCAGCTTGTTCGATTTTCACTGCACGGTTCAAAGCTGCACTACCAAAGTCAAAGGATCGAAAATTGGTGGCCTCGACAGCAATGTTTCGTCTAACGGCTTTACCAACATCAGCTCCAACTCTTATCCTTAGTGTCGGGAGCCCAGCTTGTTTGAGCGACGGATTAATTGCGTCTTGCAGCACTCGAAGTAAAGTCAACCCCAGATCGACAGTATTGTCGCACTGGGTAGTAAACCTCGGCATATCTATATATGCAATAAAGCCATCACCAGTCACATTAAGTATGGAGCCATGAAAATGGCCCACACTTGTTGACAGTTCCCTAAGAAATATTTGATAGGCTTCATCAAATTTTCCGCCATAGGCCTGCTGCAAGGCTGTGCTGCCTAAAATATCAATTGAGAGAAAGCTAATAAAACTGTCGACGGAGTTAGCCTGCAACTCTTCGTGTGCTTTTGCTTTCTCTGTCGGAGGCGAATAAGGTGCACCGTCAAGTTCATCCTTCAAAGCGAACCGTCGTGATTTCGCATATTCAGATGATGAGGTTATCGATGGTGGCCCATATGACAGAGGAAGCCCAATCAAATGAGCTTCCATCATTTGAAAAACCACGCCTTCCGGTATAGCCGTGTTTAAGAATTTATCTACATAGCAGTTCTCGCCATCAATGAGATCCAACCTGTATCTTCGTGGGTCTGGTTCAAGTCTGATTTGAGCGGTCTGTGTTTCGTCGTCCGTTGATAGCACCTCGGAAGCAAAATCGAACCGACACCGCGCCCTTCCCTCGTGATCTAAATCACGCCATTTCCTAATCTTTATTTCGGTCAATGACATTTTCCTAAGGCAATCTTCATTAATTTCGCAGATTAGCTAAGAGACCACCAATAGGTGGAGCAATATATTCTTCGATTGCCTTGCTGAACCCATTTTTTCTCTTTCCACATGTTCTTTCCAGAACTGCATTTTGCTGTATCAAGCATCACATCATAAACCTTGTCGGTGATCCAAGTGGGGGTGTCAGAGGAAAGTGCTGATAATTTCGCAGCGTGGTTTGCGGCTTTTCCTATCCATACTAGGTCATTTGAATTTCGGATGCCTGCCTTGGCAACCATTACTTTAGATGCATCAATTCCGACTGGACTTGTCCCGTATTTGTTCCGTTCCTTTAACTTGGTATTTTGCCGAAAAGGAGAACGGAAATGGCAAACGGAC
>NZ_PWAA01000004.1 GCF_003031585.1 Thalassobius sp. I31.1 | reverse complement strand
GTGATGTTGCCACAGCTGGCTACAAGCATGAGAATTAGAATAACCTGAAATGTACTTCGGCGCATGATTTGACCCCAATTTTTTGCCATTTAATAGACCGAGAACGGGTCAAACTCCAGTCTGTTGATTCATAAATCAGTGGTTGAAAAACGACCAACCGTTGAGCGGGATTTCCCCTGAAGCAGGCACGGGTGTAACCGCCACGCAAATTGCTTTGTCCCATGTGTAACCTGTCCGAGCTTCCAGCAGTGAAAATCTGCATCATCAGATCCAACCAACTTGGAAAATCAAAAATATCAGTGGTCCTTCTGCGTGTAAGAACTCAGCGAAACTTTCGTCACCAAACTTTTTGATAAAACTTTGCCGGTGAAAGAACCAGAATAGCCTATTTCTATGTGACATCATAAGCCCGCCATGGGCAGTTAGCGACATTTGCAAAGTTTTGCGAAAGGCCCACAGCCGCCATTGGCCAGATGTCCAAGCGCTGCGTTGCAGCTTCCCCAAAGCAGCCGTTCGACACATCGTGCAGCATTTTGTTGGCCAGGGAGCAGAGCTGCGGGACAAACCTGCCGTCCACACGCTGATCGTATGGACGACGAGTATGAAATATTAGGGCGACCGCGTAAATTCTTCGAGTAGGTAACCGTTATCGTAGGATCTTGTTGTGACCCGCGAAAGGGTCGCTACATCTGTCGACTTTCCAAAGAGGGCCACCCCCGATCCGTAAATACAGGGTGCGCGTTTTAGGATGACGCGATCAATCAGCCCCTGGCGCAACATCCAACCGGCAAAATCCCCACCACCGCATAGGTAAATTGGACCCGCAGATGTCTTCTTTAGTTCGCGAATGTCTTGGGCATCCGCTGTGCGCCACACTGAAATTTCGCTGTCGTCAGGAACTTGCAATGTCTTTGAAACGACGTTGGTTTTCATATGAGGATAGGGGTTTTGACCGGCTGCTAGGCCGAAGTCATACCCAAATTCATAGGTATGACGCCCCATGAGCGCGGCGGAATATCCGGCCATTCGCTTCGTGTAATCTTCGACCACAGGTCCGTCATGTGCAAATTTCGAAACATCTCCAGCCGGACCAGAGATAAAGCCATCAATTGAGACGGCCACGTCATATATAATAGGATGCATTGAGTGCTCCAAGGAATGTAAATCTGAATAAGCCCTAAGGCAGCTTGTCATAAGATTTACTTGATCACTGGCAGAGCACTCCTTTGTTTAAATAATTGTAACTTGGCAAGATGGGTATGTCAATTTGGGCTCAAGTCGGCCGTTCGCGGAAAGCGCATTAGTTAAAATGCACTGTATGGCAGCTATCTGGACTTGCCATTGTCCATGAATATTTAATGACTGACGTGTGTCAGGAAATATCAGGCGGCTCACCTAGTATGAGTGTTCAGTCCCGTCGAGTGGCAACGATTCCGCGACTGGTTCGCGACGGAGGGCCGCACGGGAAGTTGTAGACTCTCTCAATATCAAAACCGGCCTTTTTGATGAGCGTCAATATTTCAGCTTCTTGGAAAGTACGATGACGCCATTGCAGCCAGATGATTGCATTGCACCAATGGGGCTTTGAAATTACGAGGTGGAGCTGTCCCCCAGGGTGGAGAAGATCACGCATCTGTCGGAGTGCGAGTAAGGGATCAGGACAATGTTCTATGACATGCGCCGCTAATACTTCGTCTGATGGCGCCAACTCAACCCCACCCAACAATGCCTTGATCAATGCTGGTTCCGTTCCGCGCCTACGCAATGCAGCCTGACCTTGTTTTAGCATTGCGGAACTCGGCTCTAGCAATACCAGTTCACGAGGTGCCCCATTTATTGCAACCCATGCCTCAGCGAACGACCCAGTTCCTGCGCCTACATCGATGACGCGCAAGTCACCACTAAGATGCCGCTGTTGCTCAGATAGAAAACCTAGATAACCATCGTAGTATCCGAGTGCCCTCATTTTATCGCCCCAGCGGGGTGCGACAACGTCATAACCATTCGTTGTTTCAATAGAAGAATCTGCCATGAGAGGAGCTTGCCATGACTGCAGACTTTTTTCTAGTGTGACCGGCCAAAGCCGACGTTGGATCCGTGCGTAGCATTCGTCAATACGGGCTCTAAGCCGCAGTTGATGACTAAAACCTGTTTGTAGCTGCTTGAAGGTCCGCTTCCGAGAAATCGAGGCGCAGTTTTTGCATGTGCAGCGACCAGTACTCACCTCGTTCCTCAATAGTCACTTCGGGCTGGGTGCGTCATAGCGAGTTCTTCTAAACTGGCCACCGCCGCAGCCCTTCTGCGTGTAAGAACTGAGTGAAAGTTTCGTCACGAAAGTTTTTACACAAACTTCTACGGGGAAAGAATGGCATAAACCAAGTTGGAAGATCGAAAAGTTCTCCAGAGAAGTTTTCCTAAAAACTTTCTTGAAGGAAATTCTGACAAAAACTTCTCTGGAGAAACTCACAAAAAGAGGGCTCCCAGCGTACACTCGAAGCCCCCAGTTATTGCTTTGAACGCTCGTGTCACAGGGATGTAAGCAAGCGGATCAAAACAAATTCTTAGCGTCCGTCACAATTTCCGTCAGCTGCATCGCCTTCTTCGGCATTTGCATTGGTTTCGCCGCGTTCTCCCACAGCTTGACCAAACCCATCTGGGCTCACAGCGGGATCAGGACTTTTGACTTCCAAACAGGATGAGAGTTCGTTGGTTTCGGCATTCAATGCGATACCAAACAAACCAAATAGGGCAACCAAAGCGATGAGTTTCATAAGTAGCTCCGACAGCAGGGTGAGCTTCACTGGGCGCAAAACATCATGTTTTACACAAGTTATCGGCTCGTAAATCCGTTATTTCTTTTAAATAGCGAACTACCATTACATGGGCAAGAACTTTACACGTCTTTGTAAACCGGTTTATGAGTGATCAACTGAAACGAAACATCGGGTTGCGCGTGAAAGCTGCCAGAACCCAAAAAGGTTGGACCCAACCACAGTTGGCGGAAGCCATCGACAAAGCGTTCGAGACGATTTCAAATATCGAGCGCGGTAAAACTGCGCCTAATTTCTCAACCCTCTATGACATCGCCAATGTGCTGGGCCTGCCTATGCGGGAATTCTTTGAACTTGAGGACGCTGATATTACCGATGCGCGACAACGCTTGCTGATGCAGGCGAACTCGATGATATCTCATATGGATGACCGGCAGCTGAACCTGTTGTTAAAGCTGGGCCAAGTTCTGCGAGAAGAACAGGGCTGAACAGGTTCTATTCGTGATGCCTCATGGTCTTCGCACCTTCGGGTGGGTTTCCAAACGCTAGACGTCGAGACGTAACACGACCGGTTGGTGCAACAATCTCAATTATTGCATTGTTCAATGCGTCCACAAAAAGTTTGTTGAATATTGTTGGGAATTTGGGATGACTGAACATCACGTTGGGTAAACGAAGATCAGCAAGTGTGCCTGCCAAGTAATCGGGCAACCGAACAAATTCATCGTGTTTGTTGACACCGTCCATCAAAGGTGACGTGAAAATGAGTTGAGGTCGACGCACATCAATAACGCCCTCAGAGCGCCTCCTCATGATTTGAAAAAGCAACCATGCGAGATCAAATGCAAGTCCATCATGTCGATCAAACATCGCATCTCGGTCACTGATCCAGCGGATGCTCAACGGCGATTTCTCTTCATGGATAAGATGAAAAACAATCGCCCCAAATGAAGCAACCAAGAACATTTTCCGCAGTAACCCTGTCGATGGATTTTTACTCGATAGCTCATCGAGCAATTTCTGAAGTTGACTGTCCAGGCTGCTGTAATACTGTTCATTTCCAGGCTCTACTGATTTCCACTCGCCCACGACCTCCTGAAGCGATTTGGCGATAGCCTGCATCGCTTCTACAGTAATAGCTGCCTTTAGATAGTTGCTCTCTCGTTCGACCACGAAATTGTAACTGAACGTCACTGGTGCGCAAAAATAGTCCAGAAATTCATCAGACGGCTTGCGGGTTGCCTTGAGATCTTTAGGCGCAAACGCCGAAATCCATGAAGCGATGCTTTGATCCGTGTCGTGCTTTGGCATAATGACAAAGGAAAACGCGTCACTCTTCTTATTTTTATTCCCGACGCTGTAGTCAGAGGCAACTGTCCAGTTCGCGGCAACCGGAATTTCTTTAAACCACCGCCTAAAATCAGAACGAATAGTTTGGCCCGAGGTTTCAAGCAGGCTGATGAGTTCTAGCATTTCGTGACCGTCCCAATGGCTACCACACCTTAAGGCTGAATAACTTGATTAAATCAAGAAATCCACGCGTTTGGATTGCAAATCACAGTGCTCGCAGCGGTACACATCATAGCAACTGTGAAGCACCCATTCCTGTTGGTTTTCGTCCCAACACGCATATGCATCACGCAGAATGTCGGAGGAACCACACCTGATACAGCTTGGGCGTTCCATCTGATCCGGCTCCACCATCAGTATTCATCCGCAAGCATAATCGTCAGCACACGACGGGTTTTGCTAAGGTCGGATGGGTCATCTGAGCCCATTGAATAATCTTGGTTGTATGCGTCAATTTTCCAAAAGCACTTGTGGCGGTGGAACTCGAAGGCACCAAAGTCATGCTCGCCAAGAGGGTCATTATCCTCAGTAAAATTAGAGAATTCTGTGACTGCTTGGGCCAACTCCTCCGGTGAAATTTCAAGGCGCTTCAGCAGCTCGTTGATGCCAGCGGTAACAAATCGTTGCCCTGGTATGTTTGGGTCGCCTAGACGAAATCGATCATTCTGCTGGGCAATTCTTGTGATAGTCGCAGTAACCATTGTGGACCTCTTCAAGTGGGTCCAGTCCAGTTATGACGATATGGCTCAAAGGGCGACTAAAGAATGATTGGGAATCTGGCGCTAAGAGCGATAATTTAACGAAATCAGCCTTTTTCGTAAGACTTAAGCGCAATACGAATATTCTCCCTCCAAAGGGAAAGCCTACAAGTATCAATAAGATCCTTGCGATGCCGAGGTACTTTGATAGTCAATGCATCAATGTGGTCGATCAATTCCAAAAGTCTACTCAGCTTACTTAGGCCACTGCACTTCCTAACTATCTTCGCCCCTTCCTCCAGCTTTGACTTAAGCTTTTCCATAGGAACTCTCACACCACCCGCAGCCCGCCCTAAGAATATTTGGTCCCCTAATTTTCCAAGTTCGTCGTCCTGAGTTGGGTTGTACGAAAAACAGATTTTTTCACCTACTTCGAACTCCCAATAGATGAAATCATCGTAAATGGGCACAGCTTCTCGGAAAGCCCCCAGAAGCTGTTCAATATCGTGCCATGCACGATCTTCTTCAGCATTGGTGAGCCCCCTAGATAATATTTTCGATTGATCACGAAGCACGGCCACTTGCTGATCCATAGCCATTTTTTGTGCAGACATTGCCTGACCTACTTCCAAGAGAGCTCTCGTCTGGTTTTCAAGTTCCGCATTTTGACTTTCAAGCTCTTTGCGTTGTGCCACAAGCTCATCGTTCTGGATTCTTGTAGAAACGATAAGCCACACAAGGGCCAATGTTCCGCCTACACCAGCAAGAAAGTCCCCCCATTCATTAAGCTTAAGTTCAGATAAAGGCAGTCCAACCAGATCAGCAACATTAAAGCCACTTGAAGCGAAGCCCCAAAAGTTAATTTTCGACAAAACCAAGATCAACACCAGAAAAACCACTGTTCCGGTTGCCAGAACCCCGTACTTCATAGTCGTCAATCGTTTCTCTTCAATCTTTTGCATTGTGATACCATCATCGTTCAATTCATACGTTTCAATCGATTTACCATCCTGGGTTGTCGAGGGAAATGAACGACACAACGAACGCCCTCTAGTGAGGCAAATCGGCTACGCTGAATCCTGCATCAACTTTTACCGATGAAACAACTCATTTTCAGCCACACCTCTGAGAATTCATAACCCACAAACTTCCACCAAAAATCCCAAGGATTTAAAGCTATTCTGCAGCAGTTCAAGCATCATAATCGATGCTGGATTTTGTACGTATAATGCTATGGGAAGAGAGTTAAAGCCTTCAACAACTGTTTGGATTTTGAATTGTTTTTTGGGCAGCGTAAATTGGGGTGGTTTGAGTTCGCGCCAAAAAGGAACATTTGTTGAATGGTTCACAAAACCGAACTTTGGAACAATTTCTGAAGGAACCGCATCTTACCCCTTCAATCACGGCACAGTGAACGTCAGCATCACCGTTACGACCAACCTAGAAAAACTTTCCTCGCGTAAAAACTCGCAAAAACTTTCTCAGGAAAATTTCAAGAGGGACTTTCCTGAGGAAAGAAAATGATCTTCAAAGGCATGGGGATGAAATTGTGTCTGAAGTTGGCCCAAAAGACCGTTGGACTTCGATACTCACCGGCATTGTTGGAACACATGGAAGTCGTCTAAAGTGGCAATCTGATACTATCACTAAAAGGAACAGCAGATGAGAGTATGCGGATGTGAGATTTCAGCTCAAGAAGTACGACTTGCTGTGGTTCATTTAGATGACGACGGCAAAGTCGAAATGCTTCGATTGAAGACCACACGCATTGAACTCAGCGATGACACATCCCAAGCCGACTTGAGATCGTTCCAAACTGCTTTGCAAGAGTTTGCCCGTGAGCACAAAATCCAAACTTTCGTTATCAAAACGCGCGCAAGGAAAGGCAAAATGGCAGGAGGAGCCGTGTCTTTCAAAATCGAAACGCTCATCCAGTTGGTTGAAGGCTGCGATACCAGATTTGTCAGTCCCATAGCACTTTCAAATTTTGCGAAGAAGCAACTTGAGGCGTACCCGGAAAAATTGCTCGTATATTTGAAGAATGCGTTTCTCGCAGGTGCATATGCTTTGCTCAAAGGCTAATTTTGAGCGGTTCAGTACAACAAAACCTATTGAAATGATGATTTTCCGTCACTGGACCGTGAAGCGTGTTAAAATTCACCCACAATGCGTAAGCATTTAAAATCACTTCACTGAACTTCATACCTGCTGAAAGCAAAGCATGGTTGATTTGCGTCAAAACAAGTGTTGTTGTAGCGACCCAGAGGTGATCTGAGTATAAACAGTACCAATTCGCGGCAATCATTATTGACCTAACCTCACAGAAAATCAAAGATTTTTACGAATTCAGAAATTCCAAGAGAGGCTTTCTATTTTTCATATGACGCAAGACGAGCTGTTTCTGTTGCTTGCCGGAAGGGAGCGGCAGAGCTGGTGTGGGTGTGTGATCCATATCTGCAAGCTCAGGAAATATCGTGAGAATCTCTTCCCTGGCCTCCCCCGTAATCGACTTCAGTGCTTCCGGGCCTGCATATAAACTCTCCGTTGGTGCACCCTCAGCAAACAGCACTTCATGCTGATCAAAGACAAGGTGGAAATATTCGACTTCCCTGACGTTCTCATCCACATAGATACCCGGAATTTTGGTTAGATTAATGGCTGAGATCAACACATCAGTTGTTCCAAACATACGCTCGGCAATTTTTGACGATACCAACATCCTGTGTTGACGTGATACGAGCAAATCACGTTGAGGCAATCCGCGCCCCAACGTCCCGGCCATAATTCGAACCGGACGAAGCTTGGAGTTTTCGATCAACTGCCTTTCAGAATATGATCTACTGAGCACCATCCGAAGTTTTACAAGCTGTCCTGCATAATTTTGAAGGACATCACCTTGCTTTAAACACTCCACAGGGATCGAACCATTTGATGCCTCAATCACAGTACCTGCCACAAAACAGGGAGGCCCCAACGAGCCAACGGGGTGCGACCCCTGACCGTTCACAAAGGTTGAGCTGGAAAATGTTGAAGTTTGCAGAACGCTACCATCAGAGGGCGTGAACACTGCGCGACCATCAGCAAGAAAAAAGGTAGTGCCTGTTATTGTTGCACTTCCACCACCCGGTAAATTAACCGTTATCGTATCGCCAGGATAGGAGGCCGTAATATCCGAACCGTCGATGGAATCGTTACTAAATCTGTTAATCAAATTATTGTCGTTTTGATCAATAATATTGAAAGAGAAGACACTTAGAGTGCTTCCCGAAGAAGGCGGATTAGCTGGATCGATCAGCCAAAACTGATCGGTATATGTGGTTGGCATAGTATCGTTGCCCCGATAGTGCAGCGCCTAAGTGCTTTAGCAGATTAGCACAGGTTTATCCTGCTGCAACATGCATATATTTATTTCTGAAATTTTGACTCGAGTGTTTACCCTGTACCACGCTTAATGCCTCAAGCTGGGATTGCAACAAGTCAACTCTAGCTACATCACTGAGAATCTGAGGACCTCAGATTTCCACCAACATGATCAAAAGCTTATCATCACAACATAACGATTGAAGCACCATAAGCACGGTAAGGAGCGTTGCTAGGCTGCTGTGCTAGCCTTGTGCTAGGCGCACGGCGCGGCGCTCACAACACACTGTGCTAGTTGATGATTTTCCGACTGTGCTAACACTGTGCTAGGGTAAAACTGCGCTATTCGCATAGGCGACAAAAATAGTCGATAATTTAAACCATTGTTCTTGTTGATTTAAATGGTGCCCGGGGGCGGAATCGAACCACCGACACGAGGATTTTCAATCCACTGCTCTACCCCTGAGCTACCCGGGCATTTGCTGCATATTGCAACTACAACTTCGACACGCAGACATGGGGTTATACCTGGTTCCGGTACATCCCGGATACTGTCGATTTATTTGTCGGGTTTTAACGTTAAACCCGGGGGTGTCAACACCTCATCAGTTTAATTTCCAAGTTTTTTAACCTTCGACAGATCGCAGGTATTTTCCAACTGCAAAAACCGGAAATATCCCAAATGCACCCGTCAGAGCGCCTGAAACCGTCCTTTTACATACGCAGATCCGCAACACGCCAGCCACAATCTGTCGCACGCAGAATCTCTGCAAGGTGCTGCAACTGTACGGTCAGAGGATTGGATTTGCGCCAGACCAACCCAATAACCCTGGACGGAGCCGGCGTGGCAAATCGGGCCATGCTGACATTTTCCGTACCCAGTTCAAATCGTGTGGCCATCTCTGGAATCAGCGTCACACCCAGACCTGCACCAACCATGCGCACAAGCGTAGACAGGGAACTGCCCTCCATAACATCCCGTGCTTTGACCCCGTCGACCGAACAAAACGAAAGCGCCTGATCCCGAAAGCAGTGCCCTTCTTCCAGCAGAAGCAGGCGCATCTTCAAAAGCTGTCCCGGATCAGGAACCGCTTTCCCCGCGTCCTGCTGATGTCGGATCAGAATGAATTCCTCTTCGAACAATGGCACCTCTTCCAGCTGCGCTTCGGACACAGGCAGGGCGACAATTGCGGCATCCAGGCGGTGCTCTTTCAAATCTGTCAACAAAGTTGCCGTAACTGTTTCGCGCGGCAGCACTTCAAGCATCGGGTAATTTTGCCCCAGAACTTTAAGGGTTTCAGGCAGCAGATAAGGGGCAATCGTCGGGATCATCCCCAGACGCAATTGCCCCCCAAGAGGCCCCTCACTGGCGCGCGCCAGATCACCAAGGTCATCCACTGCGCGCAATATCTCACGGGCGCGTTCAGAAAAGGTTTCTCCGATTGGCGTCAAATGCACTTCACGGGATGTGCGCTCTACAAGAGGTGTACCAAGATCCGCTTCAAGGTCTTTGATCTGGACAGACAGCGCAGGCTGCGAGACCGCACAGGCTTCGGCGGCACGACCGAAATGCCGATATCGGGCAAGTGCAACGAAATATCGCAATTGTTTAAGAGTCAGGCTATTCATAGTTTTTTCCTATCAATATACACAGAAAATGCAATTGGATTTAATCAATTAAACCTCATAGCCTGCATACAGTAACCCGAATTTTTTAACGGCAGCCAACGGAGATTTTCATGGACGGAAGTAAAACAGGGGGCGGATGCCCGTTTCATCACGGTGGGAATACCGGCAATGACAAACCTGTCACCAAATGGTGGCCGAATGCGCTGAACCTCGACATTCTGCACCAGAAAGGCGCGCGCACCAATCCGATGGATGCGGATTTTGACTATCGTGATGCGGTTAGCAAGCTGAATTTTGACGCAGTGAAAGCCGACGTCACCGCGCTGATGACCGACAGCCAGGACTGGTGGCCTGCGGATTGGGGACATTACGGCGGCTTGATGGTGCGTTTGGCGTGGCATTCCGCTGGCTCTTACCGCCTGGCCGATGGTCGTGGCGGTGGTGGCGCGGGCAATATCCGTTTTGCGCCGCTGAATTCCTGGCCCGACAACGCAAGCCTTGATAAAGCGCGTCGTCTGCTGTGGCCTGTGAAAAAGAAATACGGCAATGCCTTAAGCTGGGCGGATCTGATCTTGCTGTCGGGCACAATTGCTTACGAAAGCATGGGGCTGGATACTTTTGGTTTCGGTTTTGGTCGCGAAGATATCTGGGGCCCGGAAACCGATGTCTATTGGGGATCTGAGAAAGAATGGCTCGCTCCAAGCGAAAACCGGTATGAAAATATCGATGACCCATCGACGCTGGAAAACCCACTGGCGGCGGTCCATATGGGCCTGATCTATGTGAACCCGGAAGGCGTGAACGGTCAGCCGGACCCGATAAAAACCGCAGCACAAGTGCGTGAAACCTTCGCCCGTATGGCGATGGATGACGAAGAAACCGCGGCCCTGACTTGTGGCGGCCACACCGTTGGCAAGGCGCACGGCAATGGTCCGGGTGACAACATTGGTGCGGAACCCGAAGGCGCTGGCGTTGATGCGCAGGGGCTTGGCTGGGCCAATCCGGGGCAGAAGGGCAAGGCGTCTGATGCCTTTACATCGGGGATTGAAGGGGCCTGGACCAGTGACCCGACAACATTCGACATGGGTTTCTTTGATCTGCTGTTTGGCTACGAGTGGGAGTTGAAGAAATCGCCTGCAGGTGCCTGGCAGTGGGAACCGGTTGATATGCCGGACGACAAGAAACCGCGCAACGCAAGCGATGCGGGTCAGCCGCAGAACCCGATCATGACCGATGCAGATATGGCGATGAAAGTGGACCCGGCCTATAACGCGATCTGTCAGAAATTCATGGATGATCCCGCGTATTTCAAAGACATATTCGCCCGCGCCTGGTTCAAACTGACCCACCGTGATATGGGACCAAAGGCCTGTTACATTGGTCCGGATGTGCCTGCGGAAGACCTGATCTGGCAGGATCCTATCCCTGTGGGCAACGCGTCTTTTGATGTGGAAGCGGTGAAATCCGCGATTGCAGCAAGCGGCCTCAGCAATGCTGAAATGATTGCAACCGCCTGGGACAGTGCACGGACCTACCGTCAGTCAGACAAACGCGGTGGCGCCAATGGCGCACGTATCCGCCTTGCACCGCAAAAGGACTGGGAAGGCAATGAACCGGCGCGTCTGGCGAAGGTTCTGAACGTGCTGGAACCACTTGCAGGCAAGGCCGGTGCCTCTGTTGCGGATGTGATTGTGCTGGCGGGCAATGTCGGCCTGGAACAGGCAATCGGCGGCGGAACCACCGTGCCGTTCACACCGGGGCGTGGTGACGCAACCGATGCGCATACGGATGCGGACAGCTTTGATGTGCTGGAACCGCTCGCCGATGGGTTCCGCAACTGGCAGAAGCAGGCCTACGCGGTCAGTGCTGAAGAAATGATGCTGGATCGGGCGCAATTGCTGGGCCTGACGGCGCAGGAAATGACGGTTCTCGTTGGCGGATTGCGTGTGCTGGATGTGAACCATGGTGGATCGCAGCATGGGGTGTTTACGGACAATCCCGGGAAGCTGTCGACTGATTTCTTCGCGAACCTCACCGATATGGCCTACAGCTGGCACCCGGTAAATGATGGCGACAGCTATGAAATCCGGGATCGCAAGACGGGGGCTGTGAAATGGACAGCCACCAGCGCCGATCTGGTCTTTGGCTCCAATTCCATTCTGCGGGCCTACGCCGAGGTCTACGCCCAGGATGACAACGGGGATAAATTCATCCGCGACTTCGTGAAAACCTGGGTGAAAGTTATGAACGCAGATCGGTTTGATCTGTAAATCACATACAGCACTCACAGACATGCAGGCCGTGCGGGGAAACCCGGGCGGCCTTTTCGATACCCACCCTGACACGGCAATGTTGCATTCTCAGGTTAATTCCCCTGCAAAACCCGGCCATTTTCCGGCATTTCGCAAAAATCTGTTTGTATCCCGCCCATAGTTCTTTAGGGATGCACAACAGTAAACAGATGTATAAGATACCCGCGCAACATTGCAGCTGAGGCAAAACACCCTGCCTCGCGCCCCAACAACACATGAGATGTACATGACTACACAGACTCCACAGCCTGTCGCTCTGCCAGAAATCCAGGAAAACACCCTTTATGGCAAAGGTGACACCCTGGTCCTTTTCGGTGAGCTTTTCGGACGCGGATATGTGTCCGGCCTGCTGGATGCTGCCAAAGCCGCTGGTATGACCATCGTCGGGATCACCGTTGGTCGCCGGGATGAAAACAATGACCTGCGCGCGCTGACCGATGAAGAACTGGCCCAGGCCGAAGAATTCCTTGGTGGCAAAATCGTCAATGTGCCGCTTATGGCAGGCTTTGATCTGGACGCACCGGAAGGCGGCAAAAACCCGACTGACATGGTCAACGAAATGACCATCGACAGCTGGCAGCAACACAAGCTTGATATGGACCATATCGAAGCCTGCCGCGAAATCGGTGTGACCCGTTTCACCACTGCCCTGAAAGACGCCATGGCACAGCTGGATGCCCTGATCCCGTCCGATGGCAATGTGCTGTTCACTCATACAATGGCAGGCGGCATCCCACGTGCGAAGGTCTTTATGGCAATCGCAAACCGCATCTACAAAGGCCGTGGCGCGCGTTATCAGCCGTCCCAGTCCTTGGTCGACAGCGATCTGGGCAAACTGATCCTGAAGAACTTTGACGAAGTCACCGCAAACACCTTTGGTCACCTGATCGAAGCCAGCAGCGCGATCCGCGCCCGTGTTGAAGGTGCCGGTGGTCAGGTGCGTTATGTGGCTTATGGCTATCACGGCACCGAAGTTCTGATCGACGGTGAATACGCCTGGCAGACCTACACCAACTACACCCAGGGCTATGCCAAGATGAACCTCGAGAACATCGCAAAGGATGCCTGGGAAAAGGGCATCAAGGCGACTGTGTTCAACTGCCCTGAAATCCGCACGAACTCTTCCGACGTGTTCGCGGGTATTGAACTGTCCCTGGTTCCGCTTCTGGCCGCTTTCCGCAAAGAAGGCGGTGGTGCCTGGGCGGAAGAACAGTGGGTGAAATGCCAGGAACTGCTGAACGATGATGTGACGCTTGAATCCGTTCTTCAGCAAGTGAATGACTATCAGACTGATCCGATCATGCAGCCTTTCACCGATTTCGTGGCCTGGCCAATGCCAAACACTGCAGAACAGGTTGAGAAAACCGTTGGTACGTCGCAGGAAATCATGCAGCTGCACAAAAACCGCAAAGTCCTGGTCAGCGATCTGCTGAGCCAGCATGTGGTTGCTGCAACCGGTGAGCTGATCTTTGGTGAGGTCAGCGATCCATCCGGCCCGACCCTCTGGCTGAACCACGACATGGTGGCGCGTCGCCTGATCAAGTCTAACGGCTGATCCAACCCCATCGCAGAAATAAAAAAGCCCCGGCAACTGCCGGGGCTTTCTTTTTGATCAGGTGTTGTTCTTAAAATTCAACAACCGCCCGGATAGATTTGCCTTCGTGCATCAGATCAAAGCCATGGTTGATCTCATCCAGGGTCAGCTTATGGGTGATCATCTCGTCGATCTCAATCTTACCGTCCATGTACCAGTCAACAAACTGCGGTACATCTGTGCGGCCCTTCGCACCACCAAAGGCAGTGCCTTTCCAGACGCGGCCCGTGACCAGCTGGAATGGGCGGGTAGAGATTTCTGCACCGGCAGGCGCAACACCGATAATCACGGAAACGCCCCAACCACGGTGGGAACATTCCAGCGCATCGCGCATCACCTGAACATTGCCGGTAGCGTCAAAGGAATAGTCCACGCCGCCAAACGGGTCTTTTTCGGTTTTAGTCAGCTCAACGATGGCCTCAACCGTGGTCTGCCCATCCAGCTTTGATGGGTTCACAAAATCTGTCATGCCGAATTTCTTCGCCATTTCAGCTTTGTCATCGTTCAGATCCACACCAATGATCTTATCCGCACCGGCCATACGCAGGCCCTGGATCACATTCAGACCAATGCCGCCCAGGCCAAAGACCGCAGCGGTGGAACCGATCTCAACACCCGCGGTATTGATCACGGCACCGATACCGGTGGTCACGCCGCAACCGATGTAACAGATCTTATCAAATGGCGCGTCGTCACGCACTTTCGCCAAAGCAATTTCCGGTAGAACCGTGTGGTTCGCGAATGTGGAACACCCCATGTAGTGATAGATCGGCGTACCATCGAGCATGGAAAAACGCGTGGTGCCATCCGGCATCAGGCCCTGGCCCTGGGTGCCGCGAATCGCGGTGCAGAGGTTGGTTTTACCGGACAGGCAGGAATGACATTCACGGCATTCCGGGGTGTAAAGCGGGATCACGTGATCGCCTGGCTTCAGGGTGGTCACGCCTTCACCCACTTCCATCACAACACCCGCGCCTTCATGGCCCAGGATGGATGGGAACAGACCTTCGGGATCCGCACCCGAACGGGTGAATTCATCGGTGTGACACAGGCCGGTTGCCTTGATTTCCACCAGAACTTCACCCTTTTTCGGGCCTTCAAGGTTCACTTCCATCACTTCAAGCGGTTTACCAGCTTCCAGAGCCACAGCAGCACGGGTGCGCATCATATCTACGTTCCTTTATTCTTATGAAACGGCCTGCCCTCCCTGAAAAGCGGGCAACCGGTTTCCCTGAATATGCCAGAAATTGCAGAGGACGACAGGGTAAATTGCGGCACTCTGCCTGCAAAACCCGGTCGTAAATATAACAATTTTCGGCGGAACGCGGCAGAATGCACCAGTTCTTCATATTTTCCTTGATATGTTGGCCCGGTGCTTTATCGCTGTGCCATCACGACAACGCAAAGAAATCTATGACACAGACAAATCAACCGGCCCCCGCAGGTCAGAATTCCACCCCTGCCCGGGACTGGGTTAAAGTTCTTGCCAATTACCGTGAACCCAATGAATGGCGCAGCGTCTTTGAACTGGGTGTCACTGCCGTGCCCTTCTTCCTGCTCTGGGCGCTGGCCTGGTGGTCACTTTCCATCAGCTACTGGCTGACCTTCGCCATTTCTCTGGCAAATGCCGCCTTCCTGCTGCGCCTGTTCACCATTCAACATGATTGCGGTCATGGGGCTTTTTTCAGCAACCGGTATGTCAGCGACTGGGTCGGACGTGCTTTGGGTGTATTAACACTGACGCCCTATGACGTCTGGCGTCGTACACATTCGATCCACCACAGCAGCGCCGGAAACCTGGCCCGTCGTGGCATGGGTGACATTCACACCGCAACTGTTGCGGAATATGAAGAAATGTCCAGATTTCAGCGCCTGACATATCGTCTGTATCGCAACCCGATCACCCTGTTTGTATTTGGCCCCGGTTATCTGTTTCTGCTGCAGAACCGCCTGCCACTGGGCCTTATGAACGGATTCCGCTATTGGGTCAGCGCCATGGGCACGAACCTGGTTCTGTTCGCCGCCCTTGGCCTTGTCTGGTATTTCGGCGGTCTAATGCCCCTTCTGTTGATCTTCCTGCCTTCCACACTTCTGGCGGCGGCGGCTGGCGTCTGGCTGTTTTACGTGCAGCACCAGTTCGAAGAAACCTTCTGGGAAATCGATGAAAACTGGCAGCTGCACGAAGCCGCCCTGCACGGCAGTTCACACTATGTTATGCCAAAAGTGCTGCAATGGTTCAGCGCCAACATCGGCATTCACCATGTGCACCACCTGTACAGCCGCATCCCGTTTTATCGCCTGACCGAAGTGCTGCGCGATCACTCTGAGCTGGCCGAAGCCAACCGTCTGACCATTGGTGAAAGCATTGCATCCGCGCGCCTGCACCTTTGGGATGAGAACAGCAAACGTCTGCTGTCCTTCCGTGAAGCACAGCTGGTTCTTGCCAAAGCCTGATTAAGGCAGATCCCGTAAATGAAGCGTCCGGTCCAGCCAGACCGGGCGTATTTTTTTGCCCTTTGTAAACCGGCCAAGTCCCTGATCGTCACGCAACAGGCCCGCAGGGATCGTTGTCGCCATAGCAAGCGCCTGCGCCAGATCAACACCAACCTGCTGCACCAGAACCCGCACGGCCTGGGTCAGATCCAGATCCGCCCCCGCAAGGGTACCATCCGCAAGCGTCAGCCGCCCGTCACGGCGCAGGATCTGACGGTTGTTCAGGGTGAATTCAGTCGCATCGGAACCGGCAACAGCCATAGCATCAGACACAAGGAATACCTGCCTCGGACCTTGCTTGGCGCGCAGCGCGGTTTTGATCGCAGCCGAATGCACATGAATGCCATCAGCAATAAGTCCAGCAGAGACAGCGCCATTCGACAAAGCCGCCCCCACAAGCCCTGGTTCGCGATTTCCCAGCTGGCTCATGGCGTTGTAAAGGTGGGTCACGCAGGTTGCGCCTGCATCAATCCAGCGCTGACAGGTGTCAAAATCGGCATCCGTATGCCCAAGCGAAACAATCACCCCCGCCTCTGCCATCGCCGCAACCTGCGCCTCTGTCACATTTTCAGGTGCTACGGTCATTTTGACGTTCGGCAGGCGCTTTGCCGCATCCAGAATCATCGCCAGATCAGCGTCGTCCATCGGCCGGATCAGATCACCATCATGCGCCCCCTTCCGCGCGATCGACAGATGTGGCCCTTCCAGGTGCAGGCCGATGATGCCTTCGACTCCTTGATTGATCGCCTCTGCAACCGCATCAATTGCCGCCTGACTACGGGCACGTGTATCCGTGATCAGGGTTGGCAGGAACCCGGTTACCTCAAGGCTGCGGTGCGCTTTGGCCATGACTTTGAGCGTTTCAACTGAGGGATCATCATTCAGCATCACCCCGCCGCCGCCGTTGACCTGAAGATCCACAAAGCCCGGGGACAAGACGCCCCCGTCAAGATGATGCGCGTCACAACCATCCGGCAAGTCAGCGGTCGCCATGATCCCCTCGAAACAACCATCTCGCACAAGCAGTGCACAGCCGTCATGCAGCGTTTCACCATCAAAAATCTGCGCACCGCGAAAGGCTGTTAAACTCATATCAGATTGTTTCCGTAACTTTTTTCAGGTGGCGGGGCTGGTCAGGGTTAAAGCCGCGCAGCACAGCCAGACGTTCAATCATGACATAAAACCCGGCGATCAGCACCAGCGGATCGGTCAGCATATGCCCCGTTCGCGGCACATCAATGATCTGTGCCTTGCGTGCAAGCGGTGAGGTCACAAAAACCCGCCCGCCAAGACCCGCAATCTGATCTGCGATCCCCGCGACATGGGTTTCTGCCGCATCCCTGGCCGCAAAGGCAATGACCGGGAAACCGTCCCCCACCAGGGACACCGGGCCGTGCAGGACTTCGGCAGAGGAATAGCTTTCAGCGTGGATCTGACAGACCTCTTTGAACTTCAGCGCCGCTTCATTTGATATGGCCCAGCCGGGGCCACGGCCCAGGGTAAACAGCGATGTCTGATCCACCAGAGCTTCTGCAACGCCAGGCCAGCCGGTATTGACGGCCTTTTCAAGATGCACAGGAAGATTATGCAGCGCGTTCAGCAGATCATGATCCTCACGCCAATGGGCCAGCAACAGCAAAGCGGCGATGGCGGAATTCACAAAACTTTTCGTCGCAGCCACGCTGTTTTCCGGTCCGGCCAGCAGGTTCAGCGGATGATCACAGACCTGTGCCAGCGGCGCATCCCCGGTGTTAATCAGCGCAAGTGTCAGTGCCCCACCCGCCTTTGATGCCCGGGTCATTTCAATGATATCCGGGCTTTTGCCTGACTGTGAAATCGCAAGACTTGCGCCACCGTTCAGCGACAGCGGGCGATGATAGACCGACGCAACCGACGGGCCGACAGAGGCCACAGGCACCCCGGACATAAGTTCAGACGCATATTTGAAATAGCTCGCCACATGATCCGAAGATCCCCGTGCAATGCTTGTGAAAAATCGCGGATCATGTGAACGCAAAGCATCCGCCGCACGTGTTATCCGATCATAGCCCTGCGACAACAGACGTTCAGCCGCTGCGGGTATCTCAAGGGTTTCCTGACGCATCAGGCTGGCGGTCATCGGATCAATCCCGGTTGTGATTACCTGACTGCATTCTGCGCCAGAAGCACCGCCCCGTCCAGTGGGGATCCAAGCACATCGCGCAAACCTGCGGTAACGTCACCAGGAAGACAATCCCGGATATAAGGTCCGATGCCTCCGGCAATGCAAAGCGTGTCCCCTGGTTCAAACCCGGTTGCCCTCAGACCGGCAAGCAAGTGATCTGCGCCTTCACTCATCAGTTCCTGCGCCACAGGATCCCCTGCCTGCAGGGCCTGCGTCAGACGCGGGGCAAGATCGGCGTAATCACGTTGCCCCGCCTGCATGCTGAACATGGTGATTTCAGCGGCGCGGTTGTTGAAGTTCGCCAGGATTTCCCGTGTCAGATCAGTCTGTGCACGAATACCATCATGGGCATGCAGGGATTCTTCAAGCAAACGCCTGCCAAGCCAGGCACCAGATCCCTGATCCCCCACCCGAAACCCCCAGCCGCTTGCGACGCGCAGCTGCCCGGCCTTCCGGCTGGCAATAATTGTGCCCGTGCCAATCACCAGCAGACTGCCATCATCCGGACCAAGCGCACCGGCAACAGCTGCGGCCCGGTCATCTGTGACGGTGACATTGGGCCAGACGCATGCACCCTTGACGCGTTGCACCATATCTTCCGACAAGACACCAGCCAGACCAAGATGCAGATGAAACCGGGTGTCTGGCAAATCCGTTAGCCCCGCCGCGTCAATGATCTGCTGCACAGCGCCCATTACGTTTGCAATGCTGTCGGCAAAGTTCACGGACACATTGGCCGGGCCACCTGTGCCACGGGACAATTCCTGCATCTCAGAATTCACAAGCAAAGCACGACAACCGGTTCCCCCGCCATCTACGCCAATCAGGTATGTATCTTTATCAACCATATGTGTTCTCTAACCTGAGCTGCCCGGGACCGGAAGGGTTTCAAAAGCAGATTGCATTCATACATGCGCGAAAATCAGATGCGGGGCGATAAGAAACATGTCAGGCTGCGCAAAATCGGGGAGGCTGACATGACAACCGAAGGCTATGCAGATACGTTTTACACGCGCACTCTGGCGGATGAGGCCGGGTTTCCCCAACTGAATGGCACGGTTGAAGCGGATGTGTGTATTGTGGGCGGTGGCATCGCCGGGATCAGCACCGCCTGGGAGCTGACGCAAAGGGGCTTAAGCGTTGTTGTGCTTGAGAAAAAGCGCGTTGCCTTTGGCGCCAGCGGGCGCAATGGCGGGATCCTTTCAGCGGGTTTTGCAGGACCGGACAGCGCGCTATTTCGTGCAGGCGAAAAGGCCGGAAAAGCGCTATACGCCTTGTCGCAAGAGGGTGCCAGAACTGTCATCGACAATACCCGCGATCTGGATTTGAAAGGGGTTGATCCTGTACCTGGCCGGATCTCTGCGTCACGTTATCCCGATGCCAAAGGCATGCAGGAAAGCGTGCAACATGCACGGGAAACCTTTGGGCATCTGAAGGAATACCTGCCGAAGGATGAATTGCGTAAGCATATAAAAACAAATCGTTTTTATGACGGATACTATGACCCTGACAGCTGGCACATTCATCCGCTGAATTACTGCAAAGGCCTTGCAGAAAACATCGTGAAAAACGGTGGGCAGGTGTTTGAGAACAGCGCTATGATTTCGTTTGAACACACAGGTGCTGAGAAGATTGTGCGCTGTGAGAAAGGCAACGTGAAGGCGAAATATGTTGTTCTCTGCGGCAGCGGATACAGCGGGCCGGAGTTTGGCAGATTGCAAAAAAGCCTTTTACCCATAGCGACTTACGTGATCAGCACCGAAGGTCTGGGGGATCGGCTAGACGGGCTGATGAACACAAAATGCGCGGTGGCGGATACGCGGTTGTCTTGTGACTACTTTCGGGTAACCCCGCAGAGGGAGCTGTTATGGGGCGGCGGGATGTCGGGGCTGGCGAAATCCCCGCCCAATCTGGATCAACTGATGAAGAACCGGATTCTTGAGGTTTTTCCGCAACTTAGCGATGTAAAAATCGGCGTTTCCTGGACGGGATTGATGGGATATTCGCGCCATAAGATGCCTTACGTCCGGGAACTGAGCCCGGGGATCTGGACGGCGACAGCATTGGGCGGGCACGGGCTGAACACCGGGCCTGCAATCGGGCGGGTTGTTGCAGAAGCGATAGCGGAAAAAGGTACGCGTTATCAGCTACTTGAACCTTTTGGCCTGCGCTGGAACGGCAGTATTTTCGGGCCACTGGCCGCCGATACAATCTGTGCCGCATCGAACCTGAGCCACCGGATCAGAGAACGTTTCACTGGCTGAAAATCCACGATGCACAAAGCATGCACATCTTATGCACAATCTATGCATATCGAACGCATATAAACTGTATTCAGTTAAGCAGACATTAAAAAAGGCGGGGCACAACGCCCCGCCTTTTTTGATTTCGAGCGGAGAGCGGTTAAGCTTCCTGCCCGCGTTTCTCGGCCAGTTTTGTCAGCCAGTCCGGGTCCATTTCCGGGACAGATGACAGAAGCAGTTCGGTGTATTCCGGGAAAGGTGCGGTCAGGATCTGGTCTTTGCTGCCCTGCTCCACCACTTCGCCCATATACATCACCACGATTTCGTCAGAGATCGCTTCCACGGTTGCGATGTCGTGGGTGATGAACAGATAGGTGATGCCATGCTTTTCCTGCAGCTTCATCAGAAGTTTCAGGATGCCTTCCTGCACGATCTGATCAAGGGCTGATGTGACCTCGTCACAGATGATGACTTCGGGTTCGGCCGCCAGCGCACGGGCAATACAGATCCGCTGTTTCTGACCGCCGGACATTTCAGACGGCAGACGATCATAGAAGCTTTCATCCAGTTCGATCATTTCCAGCAGTTCAAGAACGCGCTGTTCTTTCGCTTTGCCGGACAGGCCGTGATAGAATTCCAGCGGACGACCAATGATTTCACCCACAGTCTGACGTGGGTTCATCGCGGTATCAGCCATCTGATAGATCATCTGAATGCGGCGCAGCTGATCTTTGCTACGACCCTTCAGTTCAGGGGGCAGAGCTTCGCCGTTGAATGTCACCTGGCCGCTCATCGGGGGCAGAAGACCGGTGATCACACGGGCTGTTGTGGATTTGCCCGAACCGGATTCGCCCACGATAGACACTGTACGCCCGCGTGGCACCTGAATGTTCACGTTGTGCAGAACCTTCAGACCCCGCCCATAGGCCGCATCCACACCGTCGATTGACAGAACAATGTCGTCAGACGGTTGCGTTTCCTTATGCAGGGCACGCACGGACCAGAGAGATTTGGTGTAATCCTCTTTCGGGCTTTCCAGCATTTCGCGCGCCGGGGCTTCTTCGACTTCCTGACCATAGCGCAACACTTTGATCGTATCTGCCATCTGCGCCACAACCGCGAGATCGTGCGTGATGTAGATTGCCGCTGTGTTGAATTCTTCCACGATTTTACGCATGGACAGCAGCACTTCCACCTGGGTGGTCACATCAAGTGCTGTGGTCGGCTCGTCAAAGACGATCAGATCCGGACGCGATGACATGGCCATCGCTGTCATCACACGTTGCAGCTGCCCGCCGGACACCTGGTGCGGATAGCGTTCCCCGATGGTTTCAGGATCTGGCAGGGAAAGTGAGGCGTAGAGGATGCGTGCATCGTCTTTCGCCAGACTTTCAGACTGAATGCCATGGGACACGGTGGCTTCGACTGTCTGGTCAATCAGGCGGTGCGCCGGGTTGAAAGACGCCGCAGCAGATTGCGCTACATAGGTCACACGCGATCCCCAGAGGGCGCGCTTTTCGGTTTCAGTTGCGGTCACCAGATCGACGCCATCAAAGACGATAGAGCCGCCCGTGATGCGACAGCCCGGCTGGGTGAACCCCATACCGGCCAGGCCCAGGGTGGATTTCCCCGCGCCTGATTCCCCGATCAGACCAAGGATTTCGCCCCGGCGCAGGGTCAGATCGACCCCTTTGATGATCGGGTTCCATTTTTCATCAGACCAGCCCTCGATGCGGACGTCCCGCATTTCAAGAAGGATCTCTCCGGCTTCACCGGCATTTTGATTGCTATCATTGCTCATGTCGGATCCTTCCTCAGTCTTTCAGGCCACTGGTCAGATGCAGGAACCAGTCAACAACATAGTTCACAGCAACCGTCAGCAGTGCGATGCAGCCAGCTGGCAGCAGTGGGGTCAGACCCGCTTTCAGATCGAAGGCGGCGAATTGCAGAAGACCTGCGAAGTCACGCACCATGGAACCCCAGTCTGCGGTCGGTGGCTGAAGACCTGCGCCCAGGAAGGACAGGGAGGCAATCGTCAGGAACACAAAGCAGAAACGCAGACCAAATTCAGCAACCAGCGGCGGCATGATGTTTGGCAGGATTTCACGACGCATCACCCAGCCAAGGCCTTCGCCACGCAGGCGGGCGGCTTCGACGTAATCCATCACGGCGACGTTGACCGCAACAGAACGGGTGATCCGGAAGACGCGGGTACTGTCGAGAACCGCGATGATCAGGATCAGGCTCCAGGCGGAAGACCCGAAGACGGTCAGCAGCATCAGCGCGAAGATCAGGCTTGGGATCGCCATCAGGATGTCAACGAAACGCGACAAAAGCTGATCAATCCAGCCCTGATCAATCGAGGCCACAAGACCCAGACTGCCGCCAATGAAGAAGGACAGGATTGTGGTGATAAAGGCAATCCCCACAGTGTTCTGCGCGCCATAGATCAGGCGGGAAAACACATCACGGCCGATCTGATCGGTGCCGAAGACATGGCCATCGCCCCAGGGCGCATAAGCTGCAAAGGAACTGTCGGCCTCGCCATATGGCGCAAGCCATTGGGCAAAGACAGCGACGAAGACATAGCAGGCAATCACGATCATGCCGAACCAGGCCGTCAGCGGCGCTTTCTTCAGGGTGATTCTCGCACGCTCCCAACGGGTGCGGCGGGTGATAGTACTGGCAACCTCTGCGGCCGCCGAATAGCTGTTTGTATCAGTCATAGCGGGCCTCTCTTATTTCGGGTGCAGCAAGCGTGGGTTGGTCACAATGCCAATGATATCTGCTGCAAGATTCAGCAGGATATAAACCGACGCGAAGATCAGCGCACAGGCCTGAACGACAGGAATGTCACGCGATGCAACGGAATCAACCATCACTTTGCCGGCGCCCGGAATAGCGAAGATCACTTCGACCACAACAACACCGACAACAAGATATGCAAGGTTGAAGGCGATCACTGTCGCGATGGGGGCCCAGGCGTTTGGCAGGGCGTGACGCAGAATCACGCGCAGGCTGCTTTGCCCTTTCAGGCGGGCCATTTCGATATATGGGCTGGCCAGAAGGTTGATGATAGCTGCACGGGTCATACGCATCATATGCGCGACAATCACCAGCGTCAGGGTCATGGACGGCAGGATCAGCATGTAGGCTTTGTCGAGAATGCTGGCATCCGCATCGTTGATGCCGGTGGCGTTTGCAGACAGACCCCACCAGAGAGTGGAAAAGAGCATCAGCACATAAGCGACAAAGAATTCCGGAAAGGAGATCGACGTCAGCGTTGCTGCGTTGATCACGCGGTCATAGATGGAATTGCGCCACAGGGCTGCGGTGATCCCCAGGAACAGCGCCAGAGGCACCGCCACAATCGCCGTCATACCTGCAAGGAACAGGGTGTTTTTCAGCGGGGATGAAATCATTTCCACAACAGGGCGGGACCGGTCGACACCGGAAGACGCACGACCAGAGAACGATGTGCCAAAGTCCCCGGTGGCTGCTGCGCCAACCCAGTCAAGATAGCGTCGCCAAGCCGGTTCATCGAGGCCAAGTTCACGACGGAACGCCGCAACGGTTTCTTCAGTCGCCGCCTGTCCCAGCACCGCTTCGCCGAAATCGCCCGGCAAAAACTGAATCGCGCTGAAAATAATCAGCGACACGAAAAACAAAGTCACCACCCCAAGCGCAAGGCGCTTCAGAATGGTCATGATAATCAGGTTCACGGTATCCTCCCCCCTGAATGCCCGTCCGTCTTTTCCCCGAATGGGTGACAGTTATTCAGACACTCTCCTGTTTCCGGACATGCTATGCAGCGCAAAGCCCACCTGTAAAGCCGCTTTATCACAGTTCATGTCGTTTTCAGACCTCTGGCGTGATCGTTAACAAACAAACAATACAAAGGTATTTCCCACCTCGGGCAAAAGGCCGCCTTCAGCCATGTCGTTTTTGATGCAAAACCTTGCGCAAATCATCAATGCCAATTTCGCATAAACGTCACGAAAGGTCGCTATTAAATCATTACGACAAAAAACGACTTTAAGGCACCAGGAAACGTACAATTTTATTTGGTGCTAAGCCCCTTGAAGTGTAGCGTGCAGGCGAGGATTAAAAATACTACAGGGAGACAACGCATGCGTTCTCGCAAAGACCTCTATATCCAACAACAAAAGCAGAAGCTGACTGCCGGCACGATCTCACGCCGCAGCTTTATGCAGTCCATGGTAGCCGCTGGTGTGGTGATTCCAACTGCTCTGTCCTGGGCCAGCGAAGCTATGGCTGCGACACCTAACAAGGGTGGCAAGTTCATCCAGGGTATCGCTGCGGGTTCCACCACAGACGTTCTTGACCCGGCAACCTATGAAAACAACTTCATTGGTTCCATCGGTTATCTCTTCGGCAACACGCTGACCGAAGTGAACAACCGGAATGAACTGGTTGGCGAACTGGCGGAAAGCTTTGAATCTGATGACGCGCAGACATGGCGTTTCAACATTCGTCAGGGCGTGGAATTCCACAACGGCAAAACTTTGACCACTGAAGATGTGATCGCATCCATCAACATGCACCGCGGTGAGGATTCGACCTCTGCTGCGAAGGGTATTGTTGCGCCGATCCAGGACATTCAGGCCGATGGCAACACTGTTGTCTTCACACTGGATGCGCCAAACGCTGACTTCCCATACATGATGAGCGATTACCACCTGCAGATCCTGCCTGTGGATTCAACCGGCGCGCTTGACCCGCAGTCCGGCATTGGTACCGGTTCTTATGTGATCGAAACCTATGAACCAGGCGTGCGCGCAGTTGGCAACAAATTTGCGAACTCCTGGAAAGAAGGCGCTGGCCACTTTGATGAGGTTGAAATCCTGGCGCTGGTTGACCCGACTGCCCGTCAGAACGCCCTGCTGGCCGGTGACGTTCACGCGATTGACCGTGTTGATCCGAAAACCGTTGCCCTGCTGGGTCGTGCACCAAACATCAACATCGAAGAAGTCACAGGCACGCTGCACTATGTCTTCCCGATGCGTGGCGATGCGGCCCCATTTGACAACAACGATCTGCGTCTGGCGCTGAAATATGCGATCAAACGTCAGGAACTTGTCGACAAAATCCTGCACGGCCATGGTGCGCTTGGCAACGACCACCCGATTTCCACAGCGAACCGCTTCCACGCGTCTGACCTGCCACAGCGCGAGTTCGATGCAGATAAAGCGCGTCATCACTATGAGAAATCCGGTCACTCTGGCCCGATCCAGCTGTCCGCTTCTGACGCAGCCTTCGCAGGCGCAGTTGACGCAGCCCAGCTGATTTCTGCATCTGCTGCGGAATGTGGCATCGACATCGAAGTTGTGCGTGAGCCATCCGATGGTTACTGGTCCAACGTCTGGAACAAGAAGCCATGGTGTGCGTCTTACTGGTCTGGTCGCCCGACCGAAGACTGGATGTTCACATCTGGTTATGTTCAGGAATCTGAGTGGAACGACACAGCCTTCCGCGACACACCAAGCGCGGACCGTTTCAACGAAATCGTTGTTCAGGCCCGTTCCGAACTGGATCAGGACAAGCGTCGCGGCATGTATGCTGAAGCACAGCAACTGCTGGCGGATGACAGTGGTTCCACTGTTCCGATGTTTGCGAATTACATCATGGGTGTCTCTAAAGAGATCGCGCATGACGAGAACATCGCATCCAACTGGACACTTGATGGCACCAAAGCAGCAGAACGCTGGTGGTTCGCATAAGCTGTACCCCAAACGGGATTACAGCCTTAAATTGAAGACAGCAGCGGTGGTTTCACCGCTGCTTTTTTGTTCCAAATACGACGTAAGTGGTCGCAAAATCCGCTTAAACAAAACAAAAACGACCAAACTGTTTATTTTGCGACACTTCTCTTCTATGGTGTCCAGACGAAGGGCACAAAAACACGCCCCACGGCATACAAGGGAGAGGAATATGCTTTCACGCAAAGACGCCTTTATCGCGTCCCGGAAACATCAACTGACGAACCAGGAAATTTCACGCCGCAGCTTTATCCAGTCAATGGTTGCAGCCGGCGTTCTGGTGCCGACCGCGATTGGCATGGCAGACCAGGCGATGGCCGCAACACCGAAATCCGGCGGCAAATTCATCATGGGCATGGCGCATGGGTCAACAACAGACACCATCAACCCGCTGACCTATGAAAACGGATTTTCCCTGGTCATGGCCTATCTCTGGGGCAACAGCCTGACAGAAGTCGCGCCAAATGGTGAACTGGTGGGTGACCTGGCGGAAAGCTTTGAATCTGACGATGCAAAGACATGGCGCTTTAAGCTGCGTCAGGGCGTGGAATTCCACAATGGCAAGACGCTGACCCCGGAAGATGTGATTGCAACCATCAACCTGCACCGCGGTGAGGAATCGACCTCTGCTGCGAAAGGTGTTGTTGCACCGATCCAGGATATGGCTGCGGATGGCGATACGGTTGTCTTTACCCTGGAAACTCCAAACGCAGATTTCCCTTACCTGATGAGCGATTATCACCTGGTGATCATGCCGTCTGTGGATGGCAATGTTGATACGCTGGCCGGGATCGGCACCGGTGGCTTTAAGGTTGATGGCTATGAGCCAGGCGTCCGCCTGAGCACCTCGCGCAATGCAAATTACCATAAGCCCGCTTATTTTGATGAAGTTGAGGTCCTGTCGCTGATCGACCCGACCGCCCGTCAGAACGCCCTGCTGTCTGGTGATGTGCATGCGATTGACCGGATTGATCCAAAAACAGTTAATCTGCTGGGCCGTGCCCCAAATGTGAACATCCTCGAGAAAACCGGCACATTGCATTACACTTTCCCGATGCGTGTGGATGCGGCACCTTTCGACAATTATGATCTGCGCATGGCGCTGAAACTGTCGATCCCGCGTCAGGAACTAGTGGATAAGATCCTGCTGGGCCATGGTGCGATTGGCAACGATCACCCGATTTCCACCGCAAACCCATATCATGCGGCAGACATCCCGCAGCGGGAATTTGATGCAGATCTTGCGCGTCATCACTATGAAAAATCCGGTCACTCCGGCCCGATCCAACTGTCAGCATCTGACGCGGCCTTTGCCGGTGCGGTTGACGCAGCCCAGCTGATCGCCGCCTCTGCTGCAGAAGCCGGGATTGAGATCGAAGTCGTGCGTGAACCATCTGATGGCTACTGGTCCAACGTCTGGAACAAAAAACCATGGTGCGCCTGCTACTGGGGTGGTCGTCCGACAGAAGACTGGATGTTTGCGTCAGCCTATGTGGCGGAAACCGAATGGAACGACACCGCCTGGCGCACAACGGAATCAGCCGTGCGCTTTAACGAAGTCGTTGCTGAAGCCCGCGCAGAACTGGATCCGGCGAAGCGTCGTACGCAATATGCCGAGGCCCAGACGCTTATTCATGATGATGGCGGCGCGATTGTTCCGATGTTTGCCAACTACATCATGGGTCTGTCCAATGAGGTTGCGCATGGCGACGATGTTGCCGCGAACTGGACCATGGACGGGTCCAAAGCAGGTGAGCGTTGGTGGTTCGCTTAATCCTCACCGCATAACCACCAGAGCGGCGGGGTCTTCCCCGCCGTTTTCTTTTGTTGCGCTGCGCTGTCGGGGCCGCTATCCCGTAACGCTATGAAAATGATTATTGATACCGATCCGGGCGTAGATGATGCGATTGCCATCGCGCTTGCACATGCTTTGCCTGAAATTGACCTGATTGGCCTGACCACTGTGTTTGGCAACACCCGCGTGGATCAGTCCAGCCGCAATGCGCGTTTCCTGCTGGATATGCTTGGCGCAGATGCGCCTGTGTCTGAGGGCGCGGCAAAGCCCTGGAATGATTACCCGTTTGAACCGTCAGCCTGGGTGCATGGGCCGGAAGGCCTGGGGGATCTGGCTGAGGTGCCGCAGATTGGCGCAAACCATGCCCTGCCCGCTGCGGAATTCCTGGTTGAGATGGCCAGACAGCATAAGGGGGAACTTGTGGTCTGCGCCATTGCGCCCCTGACCAATATCGCTGACGCCCTGAAGCTTGACCCCGGGTTCGCAGAAAACCTGGGTAAACTGGTGATCATGGGTGGCAACCTGCATTGCCCGGGCAATATCACACCGCAAGCCGAGGCCAATATTTATCACGACCCGGCGGCTGCCGATGCGGTATTTGCAAGCGGGCTGAACACGGTGATGGTCGGGCTGGATGTGACCTTGCAGACCCTGCTGACACCGGCAGATTTCACAGCACTCGCTGCGGCGTCCGAGAAAACAGGCGGCTTCATCCAGCGCATTTCTGAATTCTACCTGAAGTTCTACAAAGAAGTCGCTGATCTGGATGGTTGCCCGATGCATGATGCAGCAGCGGTGCTGGCCTGTTCACATCCGCAGTTCTTCGGCTGTGAGAAAACCGGACTGCGGGTGATCTGTGACGGCGAAGAGGTCGGCAATACGGTTGCAGATGCAAGCCGTCCCACGGTGTCCATCGCGACAAAGATCGATGCCCGGGCTTCACTTGACCTGATGCAGAGCCATATTGCCGCCCTGCCCTGATAACAGCCCCGGCCGCCTGCGATAATGCGGGCGGCCTTGTTCTTATGAAATCAGTCGGTTCACCGCATCCTGCCAGCGGGCGTAATCTGTATCGGCACCTGCTGCGTCCTGCTGCGGTTCAAACCGCTGATCCAGCGCCCAGGTCTGACTGAATTCTTCCGGACCGGGGCAAATGCCGGCCTGCATGCCTGCAAGCCAGGCCACGCCCAGCGCGGTGGTTTCAGTGACAATCGGGCGATCCACCGGGGCCTGAAGCTGATTGGCCAGCGCCTGCATCGTCCAGTCGCTGTTGGCCATGCCGCCGTCTACGCGCAACACGGTTTCGCCCCCGGCGCCCTGCCAGTCAGCCTGCATGGCCTGCACAAGATCGCGGGTCTGGAAAGCGACGCTTTGCAGCGCGGCCTGCGCGATTTCTGCCGGGCCTGAACCACGGGTCAGACCAAAGATCGCGCCACGGCATTCGGCATTCCAGTAAGGCGCACCAAGGCCGGTGAAGGCGGGGACAAATGTCAGCACCGCTTCGGGATCGGCGGATTCAGCGAGGGGCTGGGTTTCGGACGCATCCCCGATCATCTGCAACCCGTCACGCAGCCATTGCACAACTGCACCGGCAATAAAGATCGAGCCTTCCAGCGCATAGGCAGGCTTTCCATTCAGCTGATAGGCAATGGTTGTCAGCAGGCGGTTTTCGGAAAACACCGGGGTGTCGCCGGTGTTCATCAGGGCAAAACAGCCCGTGCCATAGGTGGATTTCATCATGCCCGGTGCAAAACAGGCCTGGCCGACGGTTGCCGCCTGCTGATCCCCCGCCACACCAAGGATCGGTACGGGCGTGCCATCAAACACATGCGGGCCGGTGGTGCCAAAATCGGCAGCGCAATCCAGAACCTCTGGCAGCATGGACGCCAGGATATCGAAGAGTTCCAGCAGGTCCGTGTCCCAGCACCCGTCCTGAATATTATAGAGCATGGTTCGGGCGGCGTTGGTCGCATCGGTCACATGGGAACGGCCACCGGTGAGACGCCAGATCAGGAACGTATCTACCGTGCCAAACAGCAAGTCGCCAGCCGCAGCCTTATCCCGTGCACCTTCGGTATTCTCAAGAATCCAGCGCAGCTTGGTCGCGCTGAAGTAAGGATCCGCCAGCAGGCCGGTTTTTGCGGTGATCTGATCCTCAAGCCCGGCGTCGCGCAGGCTGTCGCAATATTCAGCCGTGCGCCGGTCCTGCCAGACGATGGCGTTATACACGGGCAGGCCGGTGTTCTTATCCCAGACCAGGGTGGTTTCGCGCTGGTTTGTGATCCCGATCCCGGCCAGATCAGCGGCTGTGATCCCGGCAGCAGCAATCGCATCGCGACAGGTGCGGATCGTGGTTTCCCAGAGATCTTCAGGGTTGTGCTCCACAAGACCAGAGGCCGGGAAGATCTGCGGGAATTCTTCCTGTGAGGTCTGAACGGGTTCCGGCAGGCCGTTTTCCCCGGTGCGGAAAATAATCGCCCGTGTGGATGTTGTTCCCTGATCAATCGCCAGAATATAGCCGCTCATATCTTGCTCCCCGCCTTATGCGCTCCTCATGCCTGGTCGGGCCAGGCCATGCTGTTTGTTACACGCTAACATTTCGCCTGGGAATATCTTTCGCACGGTAACCCAGGGAAACTGTGGCAAATCCGATCAATCCTGTGACGCGCCACCAAGATCGCTGAGGATCGGGCAATCCGGGCGGTTGTCGCCGTGGCAGGATGTTACAAGTTCCGACAGCGTTTCGCGCATGGTCTGAAGATCACGGATCTTTTCCTCAATCGCCTGCAGGTGCTTTTGGGCGATTGTTTTGACCTCAGCGCTGGCGCGGCTTTCATCTTCATACAGGCCCAGAAGGGCACGGCAGTCTTCAATAGTGAAGCCAAGCGCACGGGCACGGGCGAGGAATGTCAGATTGTGAAGATCGCGGGTGTTGAAGTGGCGATAGCCATTTGCAGCGCGATCCGGCTGAATAAGCCCGATGTCCTCATAATAACGGATGGTTTTCGCGGGCAGACCCGTCTGTTTTGATGCACCCTGAATATTCATGATGCGGCTTTCCCGGCGCAGCAGGAGGATGGTTTTTCAGGGGCTTTGGGTGCCGGTGCGGGCTGTGGTGCGGGCGATGCGTTCTGCGTCACGGGTGCAGGTGCCCCCACCCGGCGCAGGCGCAGGGCGTTGCTGACCACCAGCACACTGGACAATGCCATGGCCCCTGCCCCCAGCGCCGGTGACAAAAGCACCCCGGTGAAAGGATAGATCGCACCCATAGCGACCGGGATCAGCAGCACGTTATACCCAAAGGCCCAGACCAGGTTCTGGCGGATGTTGCGCATGGTTTTGCGCGACAGTTCATAGGCGGTGACGACCCCTGCGGGGGAACCACTTGCCAGGATGATATCACCGGCTTCAGTTGCGACGTTATTGCCGCCACCTATGGCAATGCCAATGTCAGCAGAGGCCAGGGCCGGTGCGTCATTGATCCCGTCACCGACAAAGGCCACGGGCCCGTCGGTTTGCAGGGATTGCACCACATCGGCTTTTTCACCCGGCAGGGTTTGTGCATAGACCTGATCCACACGCAGCAGTTTTGCCACGGCCTCCGCTGCGGGTTTTGCATCGCCCGTGACCATGGCGATGCGGATGCCCTGCGCTTTCAGTGTTGTGATGACATCATAGCTTTCCGGGCGGATCTGATCCGCGATTGCGCTGACGGCGGCGGCCTGGCCATCGACGGCGACAAAGATCACGGATTGCGCTTCGGCCACGAAACCTTTTACAGAGGGTTGCAGGGGGGTAAAGTCGATGCCTTCCGCCTGCATCAGGGTTTCATTCCCGATCAGCACCCGTCGGCCGTCCACAAGAGCGCGCAGACCGGATCCCGGCAGGGCTTCCATATCAAGGTTCAGGCCTGGTTCAATCCCCCGTTCTTCCGCAGCGCGCAGCACGGCCCCGGCAAGCGGATGTTCAGACGTGGCTTCGGCCCCGGCCATCAGGCGCAGCACTTTGTCATGTTCAAAGCCCGCCGCAATCGCCAGCCCGCTGAGTTCGGGCCGCCCCATGGTAAGAGTTCCGGTTTTGTCAAAGCAGACGGTGTGGATGTTTTCCATGCGTTGCAGGGCATCCCCTTTGCGCAAAAGCACGCCCAGTTCCGCCCCGCGCCCGCTGGCGACCATGATAGACACAGGCACCGCAAGCCCCATGGCACAGGGGCAGGCGATAATCAGAACAGACACCATGGCGACAAGCGCATGGGACAGGGAAGGTTCCGGCCCGAAGAGCAACCAGGCCAGCCCGGCGATCACGGCCAGGGCCAGCACCACCGGCACAAAGATGCGGGTGATGCGATCGACCAGGTTTTCAATCGGCAGTTTTGTGGCCTGGGCTTCATCCACAAGGCGGATGATCCCGGCCAGCACCGTATCACGGCCAACCCGTTCGGCCTGCATAACCAGGGCAGACGCACCATTCAGCGTACCGGCAGTGACTGGCGCGCCTTCTTCTTTGGCCACGGGAAGGGCTTCGCCTGTCAGCATGCTTTCATCGGCAAAGCCGCGCCCACGCAGGACCACACCGTCAACAGCAAAGCGTTCACCGGGGCGGATATGAATGATGTCACCGGGCAGGATCGCGGCGGTTGGAATGTCTTTGATCTGCCCGTCAGTTTCTATGCGTGCCGTGTCGGGTTGCAGTTCCAGCAGGCGGGCAATCGCCGCGCCCGCCTGACCTTTGGCACGGGCTTCCAGCCAGCGACCCAGAAGGATCAGCACGATGATCACAGCGGCGGCCTCGAAATAGACGTTATCAGCGCCTGTGGGCAGCAGAGAGGCGGCGAAGGTTGCAACCACGGAATAGCTGAAGGCGGCAAATGTACCGAGGCTGACAAGCGAGTTCATCTCAGGCCGGCCCGCCAGCAGCGCAGGCACGCCTTTCAGGTAAAACCCACGCCCGGGCCAGATCAGCACAAGGGCGGTCAGGACAAACTGAATATAACGGCTGTTATCATGGCCCAGGGTTGCGCCCAGGTAATGGTGAAACTGCGGGAAGGCATGTGCGCCCATTTCCAGGACAAACACCGGCAGGGTCAGGATGGCCGCGATCAGGAAATTGCGGCGATAGGCGGCGCTTTCATTCTGCTGCGCCGGGGCATTGCCGCCTTCTTCGCGCAGGGTGGCTGCATAGCCCGCAGCGGTCACCAGATCAGCGACGTCCTTGCCATCCGCGCCCTCGGCCAGGTCAATAACTGCGCTGTGGGTTGCGAGGTTTACCCGGGCGGAGTGCACAAGATCAGACGCATCCAGCGCCCGTTGTACCCGCCCGACACAGCTTGCACAGGAAAGCCCGGAAACATCCAGGATGGCAGGGGTTGGAAGGTGGGTCTGGTCGGAATCGGTCATTGTGGCCTCGGCAGCGGTTACAGGCATCACATAGGCCTTCCAGTTACAGGAAGGTCAAGGCTTACCGTCCAGAAAACCTGATACGGGGTTAGTTTCTGCGCCCTTCATACAGCCAGGCCCCGCAACTGAAGCCTGCGATCAGCAGAAGCCAGGCCCAGAAAGGCAGAAGCGGCATCAGGGTGATATCGGTCGTCTGACTTGCATCCCGGCGCAAAAGCCCCATCCAGTTGCGCCCAGATGCCGGGCGCCCTTCGCGGATTGTGCGCAGGGATGGCAGGCCATCTTCAACGAGGAAGGCTGCGCCTTTGCCTGGTGCGATAAGTGGCGCCAGAATTTCTGCCGTTGCAATGGTATCGACAAATTCACGCGGTGCGGCGGGGCCAAGCGCCACGACGCTTTCGGCATCCCCGGACCGCAGGCGATAAAGCCCGGGTTCAGGTGCAGTCCAATCCGTTGCGAAATGCCCGGGGCTGCGTTCTTCCAGCGGTAAAGTGATGATCTCACCGGAAGGTGTTGTCACTTCGACCTCTGCCCCTTCTTCAGACAATGTCTGATGGATGATCTGCATAGATTGTGCGCGGGGAACGGCATAAAGCCGTTCTTCTTCCAGTTCCGGTTCTTTCATCATCCAATGCGCAAGACGACGCAGAAGTTCCGCCTGCGGGCCGCCACCTTCATAGCCCCGCGCCCAAAGCCAGCTTTGATCGGATCCAAGCAGGGCCACACGGCCTTCCCCGGCACGATCAAGCAGCAAAAGCGGGGTCTCGTCAGCGCCGGTCAGGATGGTCTGCACATCGCTGCGCGCCGTCAGTTCTGTCTGACGCAGCCAGCGGCCCCAGGGCGGTGTGTCGTCCTGAATGCCCGCATCCAGATCGCGGGTCACGGGATGGCGTGCGCCAAGGTTAGTTATTGCAGGATGAAAGCCACGTTCCACCACCTGGCCAGTTGGCCCGCCCGGCAGAATATCGGAAAGTGACGAATACCAGAGACTGTCGACAGAGGCATAATCCGGCCCGGCAGAGACAAGGATAGCACCGCCCTGCAACACGTAATCGCGTACAGAGTCAAAGTAACTGCCCGGCAGAATGCCGCGTCGTTTGTAGCGGTCAAAGATGATCAGATCGAATTCACTGATCTTGTTGATGAAGAGATCCCGGGTTGGAAACGCGATCAGCGCAAGTTCATCGGGCGGGACATTATCACTTTTGTTGGCAGAGCGCAGGATGGTGAAATGCACAAGGTCAACGGAGGTGTCGGACTTCAACAGGTTGCGCCAGACCCGTTCGCCCGCATGGGGTTCGCCGGACACCAGGAGAACACGCAGCCGATCCCGCACGCCGTTGATGCGCAGCACTGTTTCGTTGTTGCGATCGGTCAGTTCCCAGTCCTGCAAAGGTGTTGCGAACTGCAGAGTGTTCATGCCGCCATGTGGCAAAGTAATGGGCAGGGTCACGTCCTGCCCGACGGGTATGTTAAACGTCAGAGGCGTGTCGCCATCGACAGAGATCGTAAGTTCGGCCAGGGCATCGCGATTGGGTGAAAGTTCTGACGCAAACAGATCATCAATCCGCAGGGTCAGTTCCACAGTTTCCCCCAGGATCGCAAAACCCGGGGCGTTTCTGATCGTCAGGCGACGGTCCCGGTCAGTGGTTTTGCCGGTTTGCAGCAGATGCAGGGGCGTATCTGTCAGCGTTGGTAAGTCGGCGGAAATGTCATGCGCCACCCCATCTGAAATCACCACAACACCGGCCAGGCGGTTTTCAGGGATCTCTGCAAGGGCTGTACGCAGGGTCGCCGCCAGCAATGTGCCCCGGCCATCATCCGCGTCAGGCAGTGTCACGACTTCCAGATCAGTGGCGCGGCGACGCGCTGTCAGGTCCGTCAGTTGCGTCAGCGTCTGTCGGGTCTGGTCTGCCCGCCCGCCGATGTGTTGACTGGCGGTATCATCGACGATTGCCAGGACAATATCATTCAGTGGATTGCGTTCTTCGCTTTGCAGAGACGGGTTCAGAATTGCAACGAGGACCAACGCAAGTGAAACGCCGCGCAGATGCCAGCCGGACAGACCACGCCAAAGGGCCGCAAGGAAAGCCAGACCTGCAAGCACGGAAAGGGCAATAACCAGGGGAAGTGGCAGAAGGGGATCAAAGAGAATGCTTTGCACCATGGATCAGTTCCCCAGCCGTTCCAGAAGTTCAGGAACATGCACCTGATCTGATTTATAATTGCCGGTCAGCACATGCATGATCAGATTGACGCCAAAGCGCAAAGCCATTTCCCGTTGCAGACGCCCGGCACTCCCACGCCCCACAGGCAACATGTATTGCCCGCGCGCATTCACAGCCCAGGCCGAAGCCCAGTCATTGCCGCCGATAATCACCGGGGTGACGCCATCATTGAGATTGCGAAACGGCATGCCTTCTGTGGCTTCCTCACCGGGCGGCGCGGCTTCGACCCAGATATTGTCACTGCGGTGACGGCCCGGGAAATCCTGAAGCAGGTAGAAAGACCGGGTCAGCACGTGATCATCCGGCACCGGTTCCAGCGCCGGGATATCGAGGCCCCGGGCGAGGTTGCGCAATTTGCGCTGGTTCGGCCCATTGCTGCCCGCAAGCCCGGCATCGCGGGTATCAAACATGATCATGCCGCCAGTGCGCATATAGGCATTGAGCCGCGCGATGGCCTCATTGGTAAGTGCGGGTTGATCCGGCGTGATCGGCCAGTAAAGGAAGGGATAGAACGCAAGTTCATCTGTTTCCGGATCCACGCCAACCGGCAGGGCCGGTTCAACAGAGGTCCGCAGGGTCAGCACACGAGACAAGCCCCGCAACCCGGCCTCGGATATTTCGTCCACCGCGCTGTCCCCGGTGATGACATAGGCGAAAGTCACGTCAGATGTGGCGGTGATAGCGGCACTGTCATCTGTAGTGTTCTGAGCGATTGCCCCGGACGGCAGAGAAAGGATCAGAGCGATCCCGCCCACGATCACAGCGGCAGAACCAACCCCACGCAGACCAGCCCGCCCTGTCAGCGCAAGGGTGGCCAGAACATCCAGCACAAGCAGGATCAGCGCGAAACCAAAGAACCAGCCTGCAAGCGGGTTTTCCTGAACATTTTTATAGCTCTCGATGCGGGCAGAAACGGGCCAGGCGGCGGGGCGCAAAACGTGAGCTGCCTGCAAAAGATTTAATGCGATCACCTGATCCCCATTGCGCCAGATCCCCGGAAGCAAATCGGACGCGGGCGTTGGTTCTGACAGAACGGCACCGTCTACACCCGCGAAACCATCCGCAGCCACAGGTCGCCCGTACCCATCAAGAACCAGATCAGGATGCCAGGTTGTGCCTGGCAGGGCGACAGCGGACAGATCCTGCACGTGACCTGACGCGACAGACAGACGTTCCAGCATAGACAGGAACAGGCCGGAAAGGGCGAGATCGCTCCATTCTGCATTGGCGGTGGTGTGGAAGAGAACAACCTGTCCCTGCCCCAAGTATTTCCGGGTCACAAGCGGTGTACCATCTTCCAGCGCGGCAATCACCCGGTCGGCCAGTTCCGGGCCCGGTTGCGCCACAACCTGCGAGGTCACGGACACATCATCCGGCACAGTCAGCCCGTAAAAGGGCGAGCTGTCATCGAAGGGCAGAAGCCTGCGCGGTTCACCCCAGGACATGGTGCCACCAAGGGACCGTCCGCCGGACCGCAGACGTACGGACATCAGGACATCTTCGGTGTCACGCGACAGATCACTGGCGGCCAGGCGCGGTCCGGCGAACCGCAGAAGCAAACCGCCTGCCTCGACCCATTCGGTCACCGCGGTTTTATCAAGCGGTGCAAGGTCAGCGATGTCAGCGAGGATCATAACATCGGGATTTGCGGGCAGGACGTCGTCCACCGGCCCCATGAGAATATCAGTCTGAGGTTCCAGCGCGTTATAAAGATAGTGCAGCGGATCCAGCAGATCGGGCACTTCCTGATCGGCACCCCGGATCAGGGCAACTACGCGACGGCGCAACCCGTCCCCGACAAGAGTAACAGCGCCAGCGGTGGCCTGTTCAGCAATGGTAAAACGGGTGATGCGATTGCGCAGTTCGGATTGCAGGGCAAATTCTGCGATGGTCGTGTCGGCACCTGTTTCAAAACTTACGGTAACGGTTGTCAATGCGACTTCCCGCCCCGAAGGATCAGGGCCGATTGCGCTGATATGCAGTTCTTCTGCACCGGTTGCGGCCAGGCGGCGCAGGGTTAACCGCATCAGGTTCTGATCTGTGACAACCGGTTCCAGGCCATAAAGCGGACGTGCGGTTTCAAAGATGGTCACCGCGCCGCGTGCGGCAAGAGCAGTGTAAAGCGCGTTGCGGTGGTCATAGGCCAGACCATCAGAGAACCAGAACGTATCAAAGTCCTGATCCGCCAGACCTGCAGCCCATTCTGAAATATTATCCGGGGATGGTTCAAAGGGGGCGGGTGTGATCCCGGCAAGCTGGTTGCGCAGATTGTCGGCACTGGTGAATGTCAGACCCTCGCGCGGCAGATCGGTCAGCGAAGCCAGGGCAACGGGGCGACCATTCCGCCCGACTTCTGCCAGAAGGGTTGCGAGTTTTTCCTGCTGGCGGTCCCAATCGCGGGCCGCAGCCCAGCTGCCATCCAGCAGCAACAGAAGCGGGCCATCACCTTCGCGTGCGTCCTGCGGGTTCAGGACCGGGCCGGCAAACCCCAGGATCACACAGGCCAGCGCAACCATGCGCAAAAGCAACAGCCACCAGGGCGTGCGATCTGCCTGATTGTCCCGGTCCTTCAGGCCCAGAAGCAGGCCCACTGCCGGAAAGATTCGGCGCACAGGGGCCGGGGGAACGGCGCGCAGCAGGATCCAGAGGATCGGAAGTGCAAACAGACCCAGAAGAACCCATGGGGCGGTGAAACCAAGTGAACCAAAGATCATCATCGGGATGCACGCTCCAGTGCCTGATAAAGCCAGAGAAGGGCAGATGCGGCGGGCGCATCACTGTGGTGACAATGATATTGCCAGCCCGTGCGCCGGGCGAGATCCTGCAGGGTATCTTTACGAGCACTCAGGCGTTCAAGGTAGCGGCCGCGCAGGTCATCGGCCTTACGGGTTTCATGTTCTGTACGGCCCGTGACGCTTTGAAAAATCGTACGGCCGCGCCATGGGAAGGCTTCTTCCGCCGGATCAAGGATCTGAAGGAAAACCCCGCGTGCGCCAAGTCCGGCAGCCTGATCAGCGGCACGGGTGAAAGCGGCGGGATCCCCGAGGAAATCAGAAATCATCACAAGTTGCGTATCGGGGCGCAGGGCAGATAGATCGGGTGCAGTGAAATCCTGTGCCGTGTCTTCCCCATTGCTGAGCGCCTGGGCCATACGCATGATCTGCACATCGCCCGTGCGGGGCAGAATGGCCTCTGCCCCGATCAGACCGAAACGTTCGCCACCGCGTTGCAAAAGCATGGAACAGGCCAATGCGAGCGTTGCCGCACGATGGGATTTCTGCGGCAGGTTCTTATGGCTCGCCCAGCGCATGGAGGCCCCGGGATCAACAAGGAACATCACGCTTTGCGCCAGTTGCCATTCTTTCTGACGGATAAAATTACCATCAGATTTCGAGGACCGTCGCCAGTCAATGTGACGGGGCGCATCTGTATCCATCGCCGGGCGGTATTGCCAGAACTCATCCCCCTGCCCTGCACGACGCCGGCCATGCACACCGGGCATCACCGTCTGCGCCAGACGTTCTGCCGCGGCCAGAAGCGCGGGCAGGCCAGCCGCAGATTGCGCGGCATCCCGGCGCAGTGTCAGGGCGGTGGGTTGGTTCACGCGGCAGCCTCGCCAGCTCGTGCACGGCGGATCACATCAGACGTCACCTGATCAATCAGCGCCCCTGCGTCCTGCCCCTGGGCACGTGCGGCAAAGCCCAGCGCCATACGGTGCATCAGAACCGGACGGGCGAGATGGGCAACATCATCAGCGGACGGGGCAAGGCGCCCATCCAGCAATGCCCGTGCGCGCGCCGCCAGCATAAAGGCCTGGGCGGCACGTGGGCCAGGCCCCCAGGACACGGCATTGCGGGTGATTTCAGGGGCTTTTTCATCTTCGGGACGGAAGGATCGCACAAGATCAAGGATCAGTTCGACCACGCTTTCGCCCACGGGCATCCGGCGCAGAAGCGTTTGTGCTGCGATCAGATCCTCTGCGTTGAAAACCTGTTGTGCCTGCGCATCTTCAACACCTGTGGTCGCCAACAGAATATCGCGTTCCACATCGCGTTTCGGATAGGTGACTTCGATCTGCAGAAGGAAGCGGTCAAGCTGTGCTTCGGGCAGTGGATAGGTGCCTTCCTGTTCAATCGGGTTTTGCGTGGCCAGCACATGGAAGGGCTTGCCCAGCGCACGATGTTGCCCCGCGATGGTGACTTCCTTTTCCTGCATCGCCTGCAGCAAGGCGGATTGCGTGCGTGGTGAGGCGCGGTTGATTTCATCCGCCATCAGCAGCTGACAGAAGACAGGGCCTTCGATGAAACGGAATTCCCGTTCGCCGCCCTTCTTCTTTTCAAGCACTTCAGAACCCAGAATATCCGCAGGCATCAGATCCGGCGTGAACTGAATACGGCTGCCATCCAGCCCCATGACAGTGGCCAGTGTTTCGACCAGCAATGTCTTGCCAAGACCCGGCTGACCGATCAGCAGACCATGCCCGCCGGACAGAAGCGCCGTCAGCACAAGATCAACCACCTCTTCCTGACCGATAAAGCGCGCGGCGATTTCAGCCTTCGCACGGGACAGCTTTTCGCCGAGGTTTTCGATCTCTGCGACAAGATTTTCCGCTTCTGCCATATTGATACTCTCCCGCTGGGCTTATTCTCGTGTTACAATAGTCGCATTAAAGGCCGGATTGGTACGAAGAACAAATGACAAAATCCTCAAACGACCAGAAAACTGCTGCCCCATCGGCGGAAAACCTCGCATCTGCTGTCAAAGCGGCCAGCAAAAAAGGCCCGCCGCCGGTGCATCTGTGGAACCCGGATTTCTGCGGTGATCTGGATATGCGTATCGCGCGGGACGGAACATGGTGGTACCTTGGAACGCCCATGGGCCGGAAAGAACTGGTAAAGCTGTTTTCTTCCATCATTCGCAAAGATGGCGAAGATTACTTTCTGGTCACGCCCGTTGAGAAAGTCGGCATCACTGTGGATGACGCGCCCTTTGTCGCGATTGACTTTGAAACGACGGGCGAAGGCCGGGATCAGGTCATGACTTTTGTGACCCATGTGGATGACGAAGCTGTGGCCGGGCCTGAGAACCCTATTCGTGTGGTGCGGGATCCGGAAACCGGGGAACCATCGCCTTACGTTCTGATCCGCGCGAACCTTGAAGCCCTGATTGATCGCAAAAGTTTCTACCGCCTGGTGGAAATCGGCGCGCATGAAGATTTGGAAGGGGAAAGCTGGTTTGGCGTCTGGTCCTCTGGCCAGTTCTTCCCGATCATTCCCTCAGCCGAGCTTGACGTCTGATGGCCCGGTTTTGCGCGAACCTGACAATGCTGTTCCAGGAACTGCCTCTGAGCGATCGCTTTCAGGCGGCGGCGGATAGCGGGTTTCAGGCGGTAGAGTTGCTCTGGCCCGATGAAGCCGAAGAAAGCCCGGAAGAACTGGCCCGCCTTGCAGAGGCGGCGGGCGTGGAATTCGCCCTGATCGACACCCCACGTGGCGAGGCCTGGGGCATTGGCGCACAGGATGGCCAGCAAATGGCGTTCTTCAGTCAGATTGTGAAAACCATCGACATCGCGGATATTCTGGGCGTGCATCATATCCATGTGATGGCCGGGATCGCGGGCGCGAGCGCATCAGATGTGCTGACAGAAAACCTGATCCAGGCCTGTGATCTGGAACCAGAGCAAAGCTTTATCATTGAACCGATCAGTGCGCAGGCTGTGCCGGGCTATGGGCTGAACAGTTTTGAACAGGCCGCGCAGGTGCTGGAAAAGGTGAACCGTCCGAATGCCGGCCTGCTGTTAGATACATTCCACGCGATGAATATGGGCCATGATCCGCTGAAGCTGTTCCGCAAGTATCAGCTCCTTGTGCAGCACATTCAGGTATCATCCCATCCGGATCGCCATGAACCTGCGGCAGGCTATGACTTCCCGGCCTTTTTCCGGGCACTTGATAAGGCCGGATATGACGGCCTGATCAGCGGCGAATATAATCCGGCGGGCGCAACCAAAGACGAGCTGGATTGGTTCTGAGGCGTACATTCTGTTGCGCTTTTCGAAACCATCATGCACTTTAGCGGTATATTTCCTTTCGCGCCGATATGACGGCGAAAACAAATGAATGTTCTGGAACTACACGCCCGCTTTCAGGTGGAAGAAGCTGCTATTCAACGGGCTTTACATGCACACGGCCTAATAAGCGAAGCTGAAGAACGGGCCAGCCGGCTTGTCAGCCATTTCCCACCTGTCTTGCGAAACGTTGTCAGCTTACCGGATGCGGAACTTGTGACAGCTCTGCGTCAACACCTGGCAGCGGGTGAAGATCCAAACGAAACACCCGGGAACTATGGCACCACACCGGCTCAACGTTGTTTTTATAACGGTAAACTGGCGTCAATGCGGGTTCTTCTGAAGGCAGGCGCGCGCATTAGATGGACCGCAGACCAGATCGCAATTGCGCTTGGGGAACTCCCAGAAACGCCCAACACCCATGAAACCGACGCATTCATTTTCGCCTGCAACGTCGGAAAACTGAGTGCGGCAAAGACCTATGCGGAACAATCAGCCAGCTATCAGAACCGTTCCGGGGATGCCCTTATGGCGGCGACACGGGCCCGCGCAGCTAAAGTTGTCGCCTGGCTTCTTAAGGAAGGGTTTTCCCCTGATGCCAGCACCACATATGGCACCAGTGCGTTAGAACTCGCTTCGGAGAATGATGACGCCCAGACCGCAGATCTGTTACTGAAAGCGGGAGCCTCACCCTATTCAAGCCCTCAGCGTGAGTATTCGTCGGTCCTGCGGGTCGCTAAATCTGATCAGATACGTCGTTTGTTTGTTGTGAACGGCATCCCTCCTTCACACCTGCAATACGCGGTAACCCCCGAAGCGCCCGTATTTGGCTTCCTGCCCGAACGGCCGCTCTCCCAGAAGAAATTTGACCGCAACCGGAGCGCACGGCCTGGCAGAGCCAACCCAGAACGATTTATGCCCGCCTTCTGGTATGAACAAATGCGCACCGGAAGATATGCTGGCCCCAAATACCTGTCGTATGAAGAGGACAAATCCAAACCGATCTGGTCCGTACATCGCTATGGACGCAGTGCGACCTCCCTGCCGGATGGGCGGCTTATCCTGATTGCCGGAGAACACGAAGACGGCTATCACCCGGATTTCTGTATCTATGCTGATGTCACTGTGTTGGGCGCGAAAGGCGGTGTGGCGCACTTCATCTATCCTGAAGATGTCTTCCCTCCGACAGATTTCCACACGGCTACACTTGTCAGAAATCACATCTGGATCATTGGATCTCTTGGGTATCCCGAGCATCGGAAGGAAGGCATTACACAGGTATTGCGCCTGGATCTTTCCGATTATTCTATTGAGAACCTACAGACCATCGGTGAAAACCCCGGCTGGATCCACCGGCATAAATCACTCTTACATGATGATAAGATCATGGTTATGGGCGGCAAGACCGAACCTGGCTTTTGCGACAATGACAGTAATTATACGCTGGATCTCAGGACACTGACCTGGGAAAAAAACATCCTGATCAGGCAACCCTCCTGACAGGATGTTGTCAGGAGGGGGCTGTCAAAGTGAAATCCTGATACAAAGGAACACATGATGACCAACAACCCGTTCAAACCCCAACACGCCCTGATCTGGGCGGAACTGCCTGTCAGCAATCTTGAGAAAGCTGTGGCCTTTTACAATGCGGTCTTTCACTATGATCTGCAGACTATGGATATGGGCCCGAATATGATTGCGATGATCCCGACAGCCGATGGCGAAGGCGTTGCCGGGAACCTTTATGAAGGCAAGCCCGCGAAGGATGGATCCGGGGCGACGCTGCATCTGGTGGTGCCTGATAGGCTTGAGGCAACCGCAGAACGCTTTGAGGCTGCTGGCGGCGAAGTTCTGAAAGGTGATCCGGTGGTGATCCCGGCAGGGCGCTTTGTTTATGGCATTGACCCCTGTGGAAATTCCATCGGGCTGTTTGAAGGGAATTAACCCATGCGGCGTGCGGACCGGTTGTTTCAGATTGTGCAGTATCTTCGGGGTGGCCGCCTGACCACGGCGCGTATGCTGGCGGATCGTCTGGAAGTATCGGAACGCACGATTTACCGTGATATTGCGGATCTGATCGGCTCTGGCGTGCCCATTGATGGCGAGGCCGGGGTCGGTTACCTGATGCGGGATGGCTATGATCTGCCGCCTCTGATGTTCACCCATAAGGAAATCACCGCCCTTGTCGCCGGTGCCCGGCTGATCAAAGCCTGGGGCGGGGCCGAAATGGCCGCGGCGGCGGAAGAGGCACTGGTCAAGATCAACGCCGTGCTGCCGGATCGGGACCGGGTGCATGCGGAAGCGGTGCCGGTGCATTCAGTCTCCTCGCCGGAATTAAGCGATGCGGTACGTGAAAAGATCGACCGGATCGAAGCAGCCTGCGATACGCGCCTGCGCCTGTCACTAGACTACGCCGATGCGGAAGGGTCCGAGACCACCCGCATCATCCGCCCGCTGGGTCTGTGGTTCTGGGGTAAAGTCTGGACAATTGTCGGCTGGTGCGAGCTGCGCGAAGATTTCCGCATGTTCCGCCTGGATCGTATCCGGGATATGGCGGAGGGCGAGAGATTTAAGGAAGAGCGTGGCAAACGACTGGTGGATTTCTATGCGCAGATGGAACGGGAATGTGGTGTCTGACTGATTTATTGTCCTTAACCCTTCACCACCCAGATGATTTAATGCCCTAAACCTGCTATTTAATGTCCTAAGAAAAATCACTTCTCGAATTCTTGTCACTAGATTGGTGAAAAAACCATCCACATATTGGATGCATGACCACGACGGTTCAACATTTTGAAGGAAATTTGACATGGAACATAAACGTTCACGCGGCCGACCAAAAGGCACTACACTCAATGACGCACGCTACCTCGACGAAGTGGCTGATATATTAATTCGCAACCCCAGCCTGAAAAAAACACCTACGATTGAAAAAATCGCTACGAAGCATTTCCCTGAGCAAGACTGGGAAAAGGTCAGACGACGCCTCTTAAGAAAGTGGAACAATACTGCAGATGAACGCCTAGAAGCTGCGAAGGAGCGTCACGCGGAGTTGAGAAGGGAAACATCGCAATGCAGCGAAACTAGCTGTTCAAATCGATATGATATACGAACTATATTCAGGCGTTTTGATAGTGCGGTAAACCCTCCTTCATTAAGGGCTATGAACACGGCACTGAATCGGATGCAGCAATTACAAGATTTGGTTGATCCACCGCTTTTACGGCAATTTCGTCGACAGCAGGAATTGTTTGACCGCATATCCAGAGCAACGCGATTTCCCTGAACACCCCCTAGACCCCTCCGCCACATCCGGGCATAAAACCGGGCATGACAGATAAGCCAGCCAAACCCGCCAAGCAAATGTCCTATCCTGTGCTGAAGGAGATCTTCACGCGTTTTCGGGATTTGGAACCAGAACCCAAGGGGGAACTGGACCACACCAATGCCTATACGCTTGTGGTTGCTGTGGCGCTGTCAGCCCAGGCGACGGATGTGGGCGTAAACAAAGCCACGAAAGAGCTGTTTAAAGTCGCTGATACCCCACAGAAGATGCTGGATCTGGGGATCGACGTGCTGACCGAACATATCAAAACCATCGGGCTTTATCGTCAGAAGGCAAAGAATGTCATGAAGACAGCGCAAATCCTTGTGGATGACTATGGCGGCGAAGTGCCATCGTCGCGTGCGGCCCTGGTCAGCCTGCCAGGTGTCGGACGCAAAACCGCAAATGTGGTTCTGAACATGTGGTTCAAACAACCGGCCCAGGCCGTGGACACGCATATTTTCCGCATCGGCCATCGCACTGGCATTTGTCCGGGCAAGGATGTGGATGCGGTGGAACGTGCGATTGAAGACAACATTCCGGCCGAATTTCAGCATCACGCCCATCATTGGTTGATCCTGCACGGGCGTTATGTTTGTAAGGCCCGTAAACCAATGTGCAGCAATTGCCTGATACGTGATCTCTGCCTGTTTGAAGATAAAAACCTGTAAGCCGGAGCGTCTGGGATGAGCAAAAAGTATAAAGTTGTGGGTATCGGCAATGCGATTGTGGATGTGCTGACCCAATGTGATGACACCTTCCTTGACCACATGGGGATTGAAAAAGGCATCATGCAGCTGGTTGAAAAAGACCGTGCCGAAACGCTTTACGGCGCTATGGAAAGCCGCGTTCAGGCGCCTGGTGGTTCTGTCTGCAACACGCTTGCCGCCCTTGGTACGCTTGGCCTTGATACCGCGCTGATCGGTCGTGTGCGCGATGATGCGCTGGGACGGTTTTATGTGGAAAGCACCGAAGCAGGCGGCACGGCCTTTGTGAACCCGCCAGTTGCCGACAGTGACCTGCCAACATCACGTTCCATGATCTTTGTGTCGCCGGATGGCGAGCGTTCCATGAACACCTACCTTGGTATTTCAGCGGACATCAGCCCGGCAGATGTATCTGATGATGTGGCAGCTGACGCGGAATATATTTTCCTTGAAGGGTATCTGTTCGACAAACCTGAGGGCAAAGAAGCTTTCACCGCAGCTGCCAAAGCCTGCCGTTCCACAGGCGGCAAAACCGGTATTTCCCTGTCTGACCCCTTTTGCGTTGACCGTCACCGTGATGATTTCCGCCGTCTGGTGAAAGAGGAAATGGATTACGTTCTGGGCAATGAGGAAGAATGGTGTTCGCTGTACGAGCAGAACAACGTCATGGATGCCCTGGAAATGGCGCGCAAGGAATGTGATCTGGTGGTCTGCACCCGTTCCGGCGATCCGGTGGTGATTATCCGTGGTGATGAGAAGGTCGAAATCCCTGTGGAAACCATCACGCCTGTGGATGCGACGGGAGCTGGTGATATGTTCGCAGCCGGTTTCCTGTATGGCCTGGCGACCGGTCAGGATCTGGAAACCTGCGGCAAGATGGGCACCACATCCGCAGCGGAATGTATCCGTCACATCGGCCCGCGCCCGAAAAGTGATATGAAAGCTTTGTTCCAGAAACAGGGTCTGATCTGATACATCAGCTTTCTTAAAAGATTTGCAATGCGGCCTCAGCCTTTGGGCAGGGCCGCTTTGTTTTGGGCACCCGCCTGACGCGTGAAAAAATGACAGATCTCTGAAATCACGCGGTTACGGATTTCTGGCCTTTCGGACAGAATGTCATGCATCGCGTCTGAAACGACTTCATACCGCGCGTGGGACCAGTGTTTCATTCTTTCAGCCGTCACCCGATTGTCGACAATCTCATCCTGCCCTGCAGAAAACACCAGGGCCGGAATGTCAGGTGATGTTTTCGACCTGAGCGCCCGACACTCCCGCAACGCTGCATTCAACCAGCCAAACGTTGCGCCGCCAATCAACCTGTCAGGCAGATTTTCAGCCAGTCGGACAAGATATGCGAACATATCCGCATCCTGTGTCAGACGATTGTCTTCAAAACCGACAGTAAGAACATATGACTTCCGGTTCTGTCGGGTTTTATCAGGGAGATAATTCCCAGCTTTGCCCGACAACCGCGCGCCCCATGACACCGGCCAGGCAAGCACACGCTGTAGTGGTGACATCGTGATCCCCCACATTGGTGCCGTAAATGCGCAGGACACAACAGGCAAACCATCATTCAACGCCCGCAATCCAATACATGCCCCCATCGAGTGGCCCAGAAGGTGCCAGGGATCAGGCAGGTCGAGTTCCCGGGCGGCCCGGATCAGCGCGGCCGCATCTTTCTGATAATCCGGGAATGCATCCACATGACCGCGCATCCGGTCACTTACCAGACGATCAGACAGCCCCTGCCCACGCCAGTCCATCACAAGAACCGCATAACCATGCGCAACAAGCTCTGTCGCCGTACGCCCATATTTCTCGACACACTCACTGCGCCCGGAAAACAAAAGTATTGTTCCCCGGCACTCCACAGCTGGTCGCCAGTGCGCGACCCGCAGGCGCAGGCCGTCTTCTGCCAGACACCAGAAAGCCCTGCCATTGGCAGGGCCTTCCGCAAGGTCGTTATCGATGGGTGCATCGTTCATTCCGGTCAGCATCTTCCCGAAACTTACTCGCCCAGTTTGGCGTGAACTTCGTCCAGATCAACTTCACCAATCGGGAATTTATTCGATGGATCGTCAAAACTGTATTTGAACAGTTTGAAATCCCGGTGATAAATTTCCCAGATCAGATGCATGGAAAGATCGTCAAAGTAATCTTCCACCGGATGGGCGCGTTTGGGGCCGTGGCCTTCAGATTCGTTGAAACGCGGGATCTGTGTCAGATCTACTTTGTGCGGCGTTTCGATGTTATCGAGGACGCTTTGAAAACCTTCGTTAAACTTTTCAGTAAAGAAGATGTTGTCATAGCGGCCACCGTTCACAATGAAAGTCGACACATGGCCCGACATGGCGGACCAGTGAATATCCGGGTCCATCGGACGACGCCAGCGGATGGTATCACGTGTGAACAACAGAAAACGGCGGAAGCTTTCGATCTGATCAAACTCAAACCCTGTTTCAGGGTCACCGACTTCAATGCCGTATTTCTGGATCAGCAGCGGCACAAGGTTGCCACGATAGCGTTTACCATTCCGCTGAATCCCACAGATCTTGTCAAAAAACGAACTGAGGATCCGGGTGTAAGGATTGCGCACGCAGGTAAAGGCGTAGGATTTATGCGCTTTTACATTCTTTTCAATCTTCGGCTGGCTCGCATCCAGCGACCATTTATGCATGCGGCCTTTGGCATCATGAATATCGCCATCAAAAAATTCACCGTGGTCAGAATAATACATGACCTGACCAATGGTCGAGCAAGCACATTTTGGCACAACACGATAAACGACGCTTTCGCTTTCGGTCATCCAGGTTCCGGGAAAACCCATACTTAACTTGCCTCCTGATTAACGCTGCAGATACGTACTGTTCTTATTCTGCAATACTGTATAAAAAAGCAAAAAAAATCGGTTTATACAACGGCAGACATGAGTATCTGTAAATTCATGTCTGTTCTCTGGGGTACCTGTCGCTAAAATGTCAAAGATTGCCTTTATTCTGCTCTGCCACAAAGACCCTGAATCTATCATCAAGCAGGCAGAGCGCCTTACAGCCACGGGCGACTGCATTTCCATTCACTTTGATGCCCGGGCGAATCCCGAGCACTATAAAAGAATAAAAACGGAACTGGCCGATAATCCTGATGTGACATTCGCCAGGAAGCGTATCAAATGCGGCTGGGGTGAATGGTCACTTGTCCAGGCAACACTATACGCCGTTGAGGCCGCTGTAGAAGCCTTCCCGCGCGCGACACATTTTTACATGTTGTCCGGCGATTGTATGGCGATCAAAACATCAAAATACGCGCATAATTTCCTGGACAATCGTGATTGCGATTATGTCGAAAGCTTTGACTATTTCAAAAGTGACTGGATCAAAACCGGCATGAAAGAAGAACGGCTGATCTATCGCCACTTCTTTAACGAACGCACCCAGAAAAAACGGTTTTACGGATCTTTCAACCTGCAACGCAAGCTGGGGCTGACCCGTACCGTTCCCAATGACCTTCAGGTCATGATCGGCAGCCAGTGGTGGTGCCTGCGACGCAACACAATCGAAAGCATCCTCAAATATTGCCGTGAGCACCCTGAAGTCCTGCGATTTTTCCGGACAACATGGATTCCGGATGAAACCTTCTTTCAGACCCTTGTGCGCCATCTGATTCCTTCTGAGGAAATTGACAGCCGGACACTGACTTTCCTGATGTTCTCTGACTACGGGATGCCTGTGACCTTCTACAATGACCACTATGATCTGATGTTGAGCCAGGATTTTCTCTTTGCACGCAAGATCAGCCCGGGTGCAAAAGAACTGAAGCAACGCCTTGGCGATCTCTGGGCGAATGACGATCAGGAATTCCAGATTTCAGGCGAAGGACGCGGGCTTTATAAATTTCTTGCCGGGCGTGGAAGGATCGGCAGACGATTTGCCCGCCGTTTCTGGGAAGTCGAAAGCTCGCTTGGTCGCGAACGCACATTATACATCGTCACCTGTAAAAAATGGCACGTCGCGAAACGGTTTGTGTCTGCCATCCGGCAACACACGGATCTTCCGGCGATTGACTATCTTTTCGATGAAGAAAACACCGCCCTTCCGGATCTGGGGGGCATCGAAGGATCTCTGGCAAAACGCACGCGCCATCGCCGGGCCCTGACCAGAATGCTGTTTGACTATTATCAGACCGACAGGCTGGTTATCTGCCTGGATCCTAAAAACCTTGATCTGATGCAGGACTTTTACACCGACCGTTCGAACACCCGGGTGATTGAACTGGAATGCAGTTTTTCTGACGATTACCTGGCGGGTCATGCGAAACGCGTTGGTCTGGCCGGTGAAATGACCCCGGAAGATACAATCCGGCGGTTGCTGCCTACAATCCGCAGGGACGTCTTGCAGGAAAGCGATGAAATCCAGGACAGCATTCAGAGCGATCTTTTCCGCATGCGCGAAAGTGGTACGGATGAAGAAAACATTCTTGCGGTATCAGAATTCCTGCACTGTCCGCGCGACGCCGCAACGAACATCATCCATGCCCCGCATCTGTTTGCGGATTAATCGAAGGAAAGCCCATGGCCTACAGCTACGATGATCAGAATATCTTCGCAAAAATCCTGCGCGGGGAAATTCCGAACAACACCGTGTTTGAAAACGATTATGCCCTGGCGTTCCGGGATCTTTACCCACAGGCACCAGATCATGTGCTGGTGATCCCGAAAGGGCCTTATGTCTGCTATGATCACTTCGCCAACGCGGCCTCTGATGCAGAAATTGTTGGTTTTACCCGCGCGATTGGTGAAGTCTGCAAGATTCTTGGTGTCGCGGATGATGCAGGTGAAGGTTATCGCACCATCGCAAATTCCGGCGAACATGGCGTACAGGAAGTTGAACACCTGCATGTTCACATCCTGGCAGGTCGCCCATTGGGACGGATGCTGGCGAAAGCATAATCCCTTGGCGGCGCAGAGATGCGCTGCTATCACTGCATAAACTGCACAGGCAAAGCGGAACACACCGATGAATACCAAAGCCCCCGAAACCGAGATTGTGGACAGCTGGAAAGTTTCATGTGACGGCAGCGAAGGCGCGCTTGGTCACCCGCGCGTCTGGCTGCAGATTCCCCGTGATACAGGCTTTGTCGAATGTGGATATTGCGACAAGAAAATCATCCACAAAAGCATGGCTGATAAAGCTTCCTGATCCGCATGCTGCGGCTGCTGCGTTTTCCTCTTTTTGGCACACGCCTTGCGCTGAAGATCGTTTTTCTATGGCTGTTTTTCGGCATGTTGGGCGGGTTGATACCGGCCAACAAAGATAACCCCCACGCCCCGGGCAGCATCGATGTGCTGCTGGTTGGCCGCAAGATTCACTATGACATTCTTCTGCCTGCCAATCTGCAGACCCGCAGCGCCCTGCGCTTCACGGCCAATGGCGGTGTGCCTGTTGATCATCCCGGGGTGGAATGGTTTCTGATCGGCTGGGGTGCAAAACAGTTTTACACTTCAGCAGGCAGTTATTCTGACGTAAAAGCCACCGCCGTTCTGCGCGCGATCACCGGCGATGATGCTGTCATGCGCGTGGATGTTCTGGGGCAGCTTCACTTTAATGCACCGGTGCAGCGCCTGTCTCTGACGCATGTACAATATAATGCACTGCTGGCCTCACTTACCGAAAGTTTCACCCGTGACAATTTCGGCCAGGCGCAGGTTCTGGATCACCCGAGGTTCACCGATACGGATCGCTTTTTTCACGCCAACGGGCATTTCAGCGCCCTGCGCACCTGCAATGTCTGGCTTGGGGATCAATTGCGCAACGCGGGCGTACGTTTTGGTGTCTGGACCCCGACCATCTGGTCCTTTGGCCTGTCCCTGCAAGAACATCACGGCATCTGAAACCGAACCGACGCCCCGGCAATATCGCTGACCAGCCCCCCCGTATTGACCGCCCTGTAAACCGGCCGCAAAGGGCGGGATTTTTCATCAACCGCGCGCTGCACCCAGCTTCGGTCTTCCAGCAATTTCAGAGATTGCGACAGGGCCCGGTCCGTGATGCGCGGCAATCCCCGGCGGATCACAGAAAACTGCCCGGTGGAATGCAAAGCTGTCAGCACCGGCAATGTCCAGGACTTGCGCAAAAGATCCTGATCCGCGGCCTCTGTCCGACTGTAAACCCGATAGGCCAGTTCCGCCGCCGCCTTTCCCGGATCCGTCAGTCGAAATTCCGGGCGCAACGGATGACCATGCCCCGGATTTCGTTCCAGTAAATTCAGATCCATCAGATGTTCAAGGCTTTGCCCAAACGATGTCCGCCCCGCCCCGGTCGCCGCCAGCAAAGGCGCCTGACGCCCGGCAACCCCGTCATGCAGCTTTGCCAGAATGGGCAGGCTCCAGGCCCGCGTGGTCATATTGACAAATGAATTTATGTCCATAAAGTATAGTTAATATATTTTCAGACAAAAGGAAAGCCCATGTCTCTCGTGACCACCGATAATACGATTACTCTTTCAATGTCCGTCACTGATCGCCACGCCAGCGCCGCCTGGTATGAAAAAATGCTTGGCTTTAAACTGCGTTATCACGCGGATGACGTCGGCTGGTCCGAAATGGAAACCAATACACCTGGCGTAACCCTTGGCTTCGGGGAACGCAGCGCACCTGCGCCGGGCAATTGCGTGCCGGTTTTTGGCACAACCGATCTGGACAATGACCGGGCAAAGCTCGAAGCGGCAGGCGTCAAATTCGACGGCGACACTGAGGTGATCGAAGGCATGGTGAAACTTGCCACAATCTATGACCCTGACGGCAATGCCCTGATGCTCGCGCAAAACCTGTCAGGCCAGTAAGCCCCGTCCTTTAGTATCGGCAATTGTCAGGAATATACCAACTCTCACCGTGCGCGGGCTGGCCCCCGGGCGCGGAACATGGCATGAACAGAGAAACGCGCAAACCGGGAGTGTTAACATGTCATTTGGCGAAGGCTGTCACCTGCATCTGATCGACGGATCGGCTTTTATCTTCCGGGCTTATCACGCGCTGCCACCGCTGACGCGCAAATCTGACGGGCTGCCCATTGGCGCTGTCTCTGGCTTCTGCAACATGCTGATGAAAGTGGTGGAAGAAAGCACCGGCCATGATGCGCCAACCCATGTGGCCGTGGTGTTCGACCACAAAGGTAAGACCTTTCGCGATGATATTTATGATAAATACAAAGCAAACCGCCCCCCTGCCCCCGAAGACCTGCACCCGCAATTCCCCCTGACTCGCGACGCCACCCGCGCCTTCAACCTGGCCAGCATCGAAGTCGAAGGATTTGAGGCCGATGACATCATCGCAACCCTCGCCCGTCAGGGCCGCGAAGCCGGGGGTCGTGTGTCGATCATCAGTTCAGACAAAGACCTGATGCAACTGATCGGTGGCGGCGTCGAAATGGTCGACCCGATGAAAAACAAACGCATCGATTCTGAAGGTGTTGAGGAAAAATTCGGCGTTGGCCCCAATCGCGTGGTCGATGTTCAGGCCCTGGCGGGCGACAGCGTGGACAACGTGCCGGGCGCGCCAGGCATCGGCATCAAAACCGCCGCCCTGCTGATTAATGAATATGGTGATCTCGAAAGCCTGCTGGAGCGCGCCGAAGAAATCAAACAACCCAAGCGCCGCCAAAGCCTGATTGAAAACGCCGACCTGATCCGGATCTCAAAACGTCTGGTGGAACTTGATCAGAATATGGATCTGGATTTCACCCTGGAAAGCCTCGAAATGAAGGCCCCGGTCGCCGACGATCTGCTGGGTTTCCTTGCGGATATGGAACTTCGCACGCTGTCCACGCGCATCGCAAACAAACTGGGCCTCGAAGCCCCGGCCATCCCCGATGCCCCCGCCGCCAGTTCCGCCGCGCCTGAAACAAAAGGCTTTGATCCTGACACATATGAATGGGTGAAAGACGCCCAGGGTCTGCAGACCTGGATCGACAAAATCTACGCCCGTGGCTGGGTCGCTGTGGACACAGAAACCACCGGCCTGAACGAAATGCTGGTCGATCTTGTGGGCATTTCCCTTTGTGTTGAGGCGGGCGAAGCCTGCTACATCCCACTGGCCCATATCGCCGATGGGGGCGATGATCTTTTTGCAACCGAAGCTGTGGCCGAAGACCAGATGAATCTGGAAGACGCCCTGACGATGCTGCGCCCGATGCTGGAAGATCCGACGATTGTTAAAATCGGCCAGAACATGAAATATGACGCCAAGATTTTCGCCCGTTACGGTGCCCGCGTCGCCCCGATTGATGACACGATGCTGCTGTCCTACGCCCTGCACGGGGGATTGCATAATCACGGTATGGACACGCTCAGCGAACGCTATCTTGATCACAAACCAATTCCGATCAAATCCCTGCTGGGCACCGGAAAATCCGCGATCACCTTTGACAAAGTCCCTGTGGCTGACGCAGTGAAATACGCCGCCGAAGATGCCGACATCACCCTGCGCCTGTGGCAATTGTTCAAACCGCAACTGCACGAAAAACAGGTCACGAAGGTTTACGAAAAACTGGAACGTCCGCTTGTGCCAGTTCTGGCTGAAATGGAAATGCACGGCATCGAAGTAGACCGCGATGCCCTGTCCCGCATGTCCAACACCTTCGCCCAGAAAATGGCCGGGCTTGAGGCCGAGATTCACGAAAAGGCGGGCCGTCCGTTTAACGTCGGATCCCCCAAACAGCTGGGTGAAATCCTGTTTGATGACCTTGAACTGCCCGGCGGTAAGAAAGGCAAAACAGGGGCTTATGCGACAGGTGCCGATATTCTCGAAGATCTGGCCACGGAACATGAAATGCCCGCCCTGGTCCTTGACTGGCGGCAGCTAAGCAAACTGAAATCGACCTACACCGACGCGCTTCAGGATCACATCAATCCCGACACGGGCCGTGTGCACACGTCCTATTCCATTGCGGGCGCAAGCACCGGACGTCTGGCCTCAACCGATCCGAACCTGCAGAATATCCCCGTGCGCAGTGACGAAGGCCGCCGCATCCGCGAAGCCTTTATCGCACCGGAAGGCAAAGTTCTGGTCAGCCTCGATTACAGCCAGATCGAACTGCGTATTCTCGCTGACATCGCTGGCATTGACGCCCTGAAAGACGCTTTCCGTCAGGGCCACGATATTCACGCGATGACCGCATCTGAGATGTTTGATGTGCCGTTGAAAGGCATGGATCCGATGATCCGCCGTCAGGCCAAGGCGATCAACTTTGGTGTGATTTACGGCATCTCTGGTTTTGGCCTTGCCCGCAACCTGCGCATCCCCCGTAAAGAAGCCCAGGGCTTTATTGATCGCTACTTCGAACGCTTCCCCGGCATCCGTACCTATATGGATCAGACCGTGGAATTCGCGAAAGAACACGGTTACGTGCAGACCCTGTTTGGTCGCAAAATCCACACCCCAGGCATCGCCGAAAAAGGCCCGCGCGCTGGCTTTGGCAAACGTGCTGCGATCAACGCCCCTATTCAGGGCACCGCCGCCGATGTCATCCGCCGCGCCATGATCCGCATGCCCGACGCCATTCAGGGGCTGCCCGCAAAAATGCTGCTGCAGGTCCACGATGAACTGATTTTTGAAGTCGATCAAAACGCCGTGGACGAAGTCGTGGGCGTCGTGCGTCACATCATGGAAAACGCCGCAGATCCCGCAGTGAAACTGTCTGTGCCTCTGGTGGTCGACGCGGGACAAGGCGCAAACTGGGCAGAGGCACATTAAGCGCAAAAAACGGGTCGATCAGGCGCGCTGAAACATGCACCTTTGTGTCAAAGGAGACCAAAATGCAGATGGATGAAGCCTATCACTTTTCCCTGATCCGCCGCGCGCTGGATGAAATCGACGCATCAGACGCACCCTTGTCGCTGGATGATCTGGCGGCAAAAATGCAAATGTCCCCGGCCCATTTTCAACGGGTCTTTTCCCGCTGGGTTGGTGTTTCGCCCAAGCGCTATCAGCAATATCTGCAACTGGGCCACGCCAAAGATCTGCTGCGCGACCGGTTTTCTGTGCTCGACACCGCCCATGCCACCGGACTGTCTGGCGGCGGGCGTCTGCATGATATGTTTGTCCGCTGGGAAGCCATGAGCCCTGGCGTCTATGCCGCCAAAGGCGAAGGTCTTACGATCTATCAGGGCTGGTTTGACGGGCCCTTTGGCGAAATGCTGGCCATGGGCACAGACAAAGGGCTCTGCGGTCTGGCCTTCACATCTGAATGCGGACGCGACACAGCCCTGGCGGATATGCAATCGCGCTGGCCCCGGGCCAACTTCGTGCAAAACGAACCCCTTCTGAAACCCTGGATCGACGGTGCAATCGGCGGCAAAGAAACCAGTCTCGTGCTGATCGGCGCGCCCATGCAGATCAAAGTCTGGGAGGCCCTTCTTCAGATCCCATCCGGCCATGTTACCACCTATTCCGAAATCGCCAGCGCCATCGGTGCCCCCCGCGCCCAGCGGGCTGTTGGCACCGCCGTCGGGCGAAACCCGGTCTCCTGGCTGATCCCCTGCCACCGCGCCCTGCGCAAATCCGGCGCACTTGGCGGCTACCACTGGGGCCTGCCCGTCAAACGTGCCATGCTGGCCTGGGAAGGAGCACGGGCGGATGCAGGAAGAACGTCTAGGGCCTGAAGGGTTGTAGCGATTGTCCGGAATGCTGCTGCAGAACCGCGCGCACGGATTCATCAAAATGTAAGGAACTCATCCACTGCTGTGCTGATGATTCCATCCAAAACTCAAAAGGCCCATTTACCCTGGCAATGAACGCATCCCACGTTTCATCTTCTGGAGCATAGGGTTTAAAAAGAGGGCCCGCTACACGCACATCAGGACGCAGGTATTTCAGATGCGGAGAACCAAAGAGAACCACACTGCCCGGTGCAATCTGCTCATAGGTTGCACGCCGTTCGAGATTTTTGGAAAAATAGCTGGCACCGGTGTAATCCCGAGCGGCTCGCCCCGAAGGTACCAGGAGTGAGAGAAATACGACTCCGATCAGGAAACGGCTGGCAAGTTGCAGACCTCTTTCCCAATTCTGGCAAACAGATGCAAAGAAAGCGATCAACAACAAATTCACCCCCGGGCTGAGCAGGCGAACGTTGAAGCTGTCAAATTGTGTAGTCCATCGCGCGTAGATGATCGCAGCCAGATAAGTAAGGCCCACCACCAGAAAGCCAGAGATGCCAACGGGCACTTGAACCACAGGCCCCCGTGGTGCGCCACGCAACACCCACAGGATCAAAAAAGGCAAGAACAGAACGAAGGGAATACTGGAGTCCAGAAGCCCTCCCGTCAGTGCAAGCAAAAGTTCACCATGCCCCTCGGGCGCCGGAATACGATCCGGCCCCATGAGGTTGCCAGTCAAATGGTAGTTTAGCCACAGCCATGCGCCCGATGTGAGCGCGGACAAAATTGCTGTGATAAACAGCCGTAGTGTCACAGACCAGCGCCCCTGAAGAAGCGTTAAAAGCCCTACCACTCCGACAGATCCAAGCGAAAACAAACCAATATAGCGGGTCAGGAAAATCGCTGTCAGACAGAGATAAACACCCGCCAGTAAACGGTTCAGCGATCCGGCCTTATAATCCATAATACGGCTCAGGAGAACAGAAAGCACGACAAGCAAGAAGATGAACGGCGCTTCGCTCCAGGTGTGAGACCAGATCTTCAGGTTGCCATATGTCACCAGAACCAGAGCAGGAACTGCACCGAAAGTAGTGAAGTGCCGACAAACAACGGCAACAGAGCCGAGCAGGAAAACAACGCCCAGCAGTTTAGACGCCACAAAGACTGAAAGCCCCGCTAACTTACTGACTAATGCAATCAGCGCAGGGTAAAGTGGTGGCCATAGCGTCACCCATGCACCACCAGGAACATACCGGTGATCCGGGTTTCCATGATGGAAAAAGCCAGTCAGATTATAATGGGCGATTTCCAGATACCCAGTACTGTCAGGGGAAAGCTTTCCATCCGGGTCTATAACCGCAATTAGTACTACGACAAAAGCAGCCAGCACCGGAGCCAACTTCAAAGAAAATCGCATCATTGATGACATCAATGCCTGTTCCTTCCGGGTCTTGATAGACAGAAAATACACGAAACATCTGACAGAATCACCCCATCCGGACAAGCCGGTTTATGCTGTTAAATGGGATAACATGGTGTTGATATTTAATAACAGCCGCCTACGCCCTATATGTCAGAGCAACGAAACAGACAAAATTACGAGGCATCTTATGATCCGTGCAAAATCTTCCGTCGTCCTTCTTTGTGCAGGTACGATCGCCCTGGCGGGCTGCGTTACACCTGAACCACAGAACGGCAACACCCGTACGCAAAACGGTGCGCTGATCGGCGCTGGTCTTGGGGCTGTAATTGGCGGCACGCGTGAAAGCGGCAGTGATCGGTTGAAGAATGCCGCTGTAGGCGCAGCTGTTGGCGCCATCCTTGGCGCAGGTGTGGGCAGCTATCTTGACCAGCAGGCCGAAGAACTGAACCGCGATCTGGGCAATAATGTAGATGTTACCAACAACGGCGACCACCTGGTGGTGACCATGCCACAGGATGTGCTTTTCGCGGTGGACAGCGCAGGCCTGACCGGTTCTCTGCAAAATGATCTGCGCACGTTGGCACACAGCCTGAACCAATATCCTGACAGCACTGTCGAAGTCATCGGCCACACCGACAACACAGGGGATGCCGGTTATAACCAGGATCTGTCCTCCCGCCGTGCTGCATCTGTGGCAACCGTTCTGCGCAATTCTGGTGTCGCGTCGCATCGCATCCGCGCCTTTGGCCGTGGCGAGAATGAACCTGTCGCCACAAACCTGACCCACGAAGGCCGCGCACAGAACCGCCGGGTAGAGATCATTATCCGCCCGAACTGATCCGGCAGATAAATTCAGAACACCAACGGCCAGGCATGTCCTGGCCGTTTTTATTTGTCTGGCAGGACCAGTGGTCATATAATCTGACCAACAGACAGGAGCCCGCATGCCTTTTCAGAAAATTCAGCCACAAAAGCTGGCCGAAGCTGTGGATCATCAGATTGAGGAACTCATCCTTCAGGGCATTCTGCGCCCTGGGGAACGTCTGCCCGCAGAACGTGATCTTGCGGAACGCCTGGGGGTTTCGCGCCCATCCCTGCGCGAAGCTATCTCCAGCCTGCAGGACAAAGGGCTGCTTGAAAAACGTGCCGGTGCCGGGATTTTTGTCACCGAAGTTCTGGGGTCCGCTTTTTCCAACGCGCTTGTCACGCTTTTTGCAAGTCATGACCGTGCTGTTGCTGACTATGTGAATTTTCGTCGCGACATGGAAGGACTGGCCGCACAGCGTGCAGCTTCCTGTGCATCTGACACCGACCTGAAGGTTATCGACACAATCTTTCAGAAGATGGAAAAAGCCCATGCCGCGGGCGACGACCGGCTGGAAGCCCAGCTGGATGCAGAATTTCACCTGTCCATCATGGAAGCCAGCCACAATGTGGTGATGCTACATATGATGCGGTCTATGTTTGAACTTTTGCAGCGCGGTGTCTTTTACAACCGTCAGGCCATGTTCGATCAGGAAACAACCGCAACAACAATGCTGGAACAACACCGGGCGATCAACGACGCCCTTCAACTGAGGAACCCGCAAAAAGCACGTGAAGCCTGTGAAGTGCATATGGATTACGTCGCAGGCTGCCTGGAAGCGCAACGAACGCGGGAAGAAAATGAAATCGTCGCAAGCCTGCGGTTATCTCACGAACTGGGAATCACCTCATCCAGCGGCACGGACGCATCCTGAAACAGGCACAATCCCCACTGTCATGAGTATTGTTTCCTGAAAAGTGAGATCACTCCTCCGTCAGGAACCCCAAAATGCACCCAAAGCGTGTATTCCCCTGCAATAATGTCGCATAAAGCTGCAAAACTGTGTGAATAATGCGAATTATTGAACCTATGTCTGTTTCGATAAATTGTTTTTTGACAAACTGGCGTATATCAACAGTGTTGACCTCAGGTATAAATGTTCAGGAGTTATCTTATGAAAACAGTCACTATAATGGCTACAACTATCGCAACCGTTGCCCTTGCAGGCTGTATCGATCAACAATCCTACGCAACCACTCCGGTTCAGGTTGAGACTGAAAAAGGTACAGTCGTTTGTCAGCTGTACACTGAAAACCGTGTGCTCTGGGATGAAGCGATCCTGGCCCCTGAAGGTATGACTATTCGGGAAGCAAACAACGTCTGTATCCGCGAAGGTAATCGTCGCCTCGCAAATCGCTGATAGAGTTCAGATAAGAAACAAACAAAAACGCCTTTCCAATCTCGTTGGGAAGGCGTTTTTCATAGGCCAAACGAACACCACGCGGCGGCGCCTGTCACCAGGCACAATAAGTCCTGAAAACTTAACAGCCAGCGCCTGCTTTCACGCTTTCTTTCAGGTAGAAATATGCCCCTGAGGAAGCCGAAAAACGCATAAATTCACCTCACAGCTCGTACTATTTCTGAGCAAAAAGGTGCTGCTTGCGATCAAGCAAATCTTCGAAGAATTAAAGGTGAGATATGTAACTGGTGCTGTGAGGGAGGATTGAACTCCCGACCTCGTCATTACCAATGACGCGCTCTACCACTGAGCTACCACAGCATCTGAACTTTCGTCCGATGTGCGGCTGATTAAACTCAATTCATGACAGACGCAAGCGCAAACTGGACGTTTTTTGCGCCTCGGGGTACGAATGGCTATGGCACATGAGAAAGATACCGCCCAGACCGGGCAGAAAAGTAAAAAAACCGCTGCCCAGCAACGTGAAGAACGTTTAAAAGCAGCATTGAAGTCGAATATGGGGCGCCGCAAAGCGCAATCGCGGGCACGTGTGGCGGCGAAACCAAGCGCTGAAAGCACGGCTGACGACACGAAATGAGCAATGAATTAAAGACAGGCGGGCAGTGATATGGATTCAATAATTGTAAATGGTGGCAAAGAACTGTCCGGGGTGATTCCGATTGCGGGTGCGAAAAACGCCTGCCTGACCCTGATGCCGGCAACATTGCTGAGTGAAGAGCCCCTGACACTGACAAATGCCCCGCGTCTGTCAGACATCAAAACGATGACCCAGCTGCTGGAATCACTGGGCGCAGAAGTGACATCCATGCAGGACGGTCAGGTGCAGGCTATGTCCTGCCACGGTGCGATCAACCATGTGGCGGAATATGACATTGTGCGCAAAATGCGTGCCTCAAACCTGGTCCTTGGCCCGCTGCTGGCGCGTGAAGGTCAGGCTGTAGTGTCCCTGCCCGGCGGTTGCGCAATTGGCGCACGCCCGATGGACATTCACACCAACGGTCTGGAAGCCATGGGTGCGACGATTGAACTGAAAGATGGCTACCTGCACGCCAAAGCCCCGATGGGTGGCCTGAAGGGCGCTGTGATTGATTTCCCATTTGCCTCTGTTGGTGCGACGGAAAACATCATGATGGCGGCGACCCTTGCGAAGGGGACAACGGTTATCAACAACGCCGCCCGTGAACCTGAAATTGTCGATCTTGCGGATTGCCTGCGCAAAATGGGTGCCCAGATTGAAGGCGATGGCAGCCCGTCGATCACCATTCAGGGCGTGGATCGTCTGCACGGCGCAACACATCCGGTTGTGACCGACCGGATCGAACTTGGCACCTATATGCTGGCCCCGGCGATTGCCGGTGGTGAGGTTGAACTGCTGGGCGGCCGTATAAACCTGATCGAAGCTTTCTGTGAAAAGCTGGATACCGCCGGGATTTCCGTGACCGAAACAGAACGCGGCCTGAAGGTGGCGCGCAAAAACGGCCGTCTGTCCGCCGTTGATGTGGTGACTGAACCTTTCCCCGGCTTCCCGACCGACCTCCAGGCACAAATGATGGCACTGCTGTGTACCGCAGAGGGCACATCCGTTCTGGAAGAGAAGATCTTTGAGAACCGCTTTATGCATGCCCCGGAACTGATCCGTATGGGTGCAAATATCGAAGTTAACGGCGGTACAGCAACCGTGCATGGCGTGAACCGTCTGAAAGGCGCACCTGTGATGGCGACAGATCTGCGTGCGTCAGTTTCGCTGATCCTGGCAGGTCTGGCTGCAGAAGGCGAAACCCGTGTCAGCCGTGTGTATCATCTGGATCGCGGTTATGAACAGGTGGTGCGTAAATTCTCTGGCGTTGACGCACAGATTGAAAGGATCAAAGACGAATGATGGACGCAAGTTTTGAAGATGGCGCAGAACAACCCCTGCGCCTGATGGCTGCAGATGCGGATGATCTGAAAGTCATGTCCGCCCTGACGCAGGATGCGGTTTTTCCGGGCAATGAGATGTCATTCCTCAAGGGGGAACGCCGCTTTGCGATCCTATTGAACCGCTTCCGCTGGGAAGACAAAACCGCCGCAGAACGCCGTGGCCGTAACTTTGAACGGGTGCAGTCTGTCCTGATGGTGGAAGACGTGCTGGGCGTACAGACCCAGGGGGTTTCACGCGATGAAGACACGGTCTATTCCCTGATGGCCGTGGAATTTGAAGCTGGCGAAGATGGCATGGGCCGACTGACGCTGACCCTGTCCGGTGACGGGGCAATTGCCCTGAATGTCGAAGCGGTGAATATCTCGCTCAAAGATGTCACCCGTCCTTATGTCGCGCCCTCTAAGCAAGCGCCCGGACATGACGCATAATTATACGATCCGCCGCCTGACCCCGGCGGATCATTTGCTTTGGCGCGCTGTGCGCCGGGCTGCCCTTGTGGATGCACCTGCGCAGTTTGACGAACCGCTGGCAGAATTTGACGAGCGCGATGATGCGGATTTGCAGGCCTCTCTGCAGCGCAACACAGTCTGTGCAGCCTTTGCCAAAGACACCCCCGTTGCGATTGCCGCCTGCCACCCTGTTGCCGCCCCGCGGCCAGCAGATTTTCTGCGCCTCTTCAGTATCTGGGTGCAACCCGCGCATCGCGGGCAGGGAATTGCAGACAGGCTGATCGAACATTGCATTCCCACAGGCAAACATGCCGAACTTCTGGTACGTGCGGACAACACCCCGGCGATCCGCGCCTATGAACGCCTTGGCTTCATCACGGCCCCTGCCCCGGATGATGCAAAATGCTTCTGCGCCACCGACAATGCGCCGGGTATTTATATGCTGCGGCCCCCTGCCCCTTGAGACAACGGCGCGCGCGCGCTATGGACAGGCAATCTTTCTTTGCGGACACCTGCTATGCCGATCTTTCTGAATTCCTCCGATCCTGATTTCGAAAGCCGCTTTGCCGCTTTCCTGACCACCAAGCGCGAAGATTCGCCAGAAGTTGATGATGTGGTCCGCGATATTATTGCCGACGTGCGTACGCGCGGGGATGCGGCGGTGCTGGAATTGACGGCGAAGTTTGATCGGATGGAATTGACGGCGGATCAGATCCTGCTTTCCGAGGCTGAGATCAAAGCTGAATGCGCGAAGGTGAATGAAACCGATCGTGCCGCGCTGGAACTGGCAGCGGAACGCATCCGCGCCTATCACGCGCGTCAGCTGCCACAAGACGAAAGCTGGACAGACGAAACGGGCGCAACCCTTGGCTGGCGCTGGGGCGCTGTCGATTCTGCGGGCCTTTATGTGCCTGGCGGACTGGCAAGCTATCCATCATCGGTTCTGATGAACGCGATCCCGGCCAAAGTTGCTGGCGTGAAAAACCTGACCATCACCGTGCCAACACCCGATGGTATTGTGAACCCTCTGGTGATCCTTGCTGCACAGCTGTCTGGCGTCGACAACATCGCCCGTATCGGTGGCGCGCAGGCCATTGCCGCGCTGGCTTATGGAACCGACACCATTACGCCTGTTGATAAGATTACCGGCCCGGGCAATGCTTTTGTTGCCGCCGCAAAGCGCCGTGTGTTCGGCAAAGTCGGTATCGATATGATCGCAGGCCCCAGTGAAATCCTGGTGATCGCGGATAAAGACAATGACCCGGATTGGATCGCTGTAGATCTGCTGAGCCAGGCCGAACATGACGAAAGCGCGCAATCTATCCTGATCACCGATGATGCTGCATTTGGTCAGGCCGTGTCTGAGGCCGTGGATAAGCGTCTTGAAACGCTGGAACGCCGTAAGATTGCCGCACCAAGCTGGCGGGATTACGGGGCCGTGATTGTGGTCCGTGATCTGGATGAAGCCGCCGCCCTGTCCGATCGAGTGGCCCCGGAACACCTGGAACTATGTGTCGATGATCCCGATGCGCTGACAGATAAAATCAACCACGCCGGTGCGATCTTCCTTGGTCGTTTCACCCCAGAAGCCATTGGCGATTATATCGGTGGGCCGAACCACGTGCTGCCCACCGCGCGCTCTGCCCGGTTCAGTTCCGGCCTGTCAGTGCTGGACTTCATGAAACGCACGACACTTTCCAAAATGTCGCCCGCCGCGCTGAAAGCCATCGGCCCCGCCGCCGTCACCCTTGCCACCAGCGAAAGCCTTGAAGCCCACGGGCTTTCTGTAGCATTGCGCCTGAAACAATTGAACAGTGACTGAGTTATGACAAATCGAATCTGCCACATTGAGATCGACGACGCAGGCCTGCCCGCGCCGACACCAGAGATCGAACAGGAACGCAAGGTCGCTATTTTTGACCTGCTTGAAGACAACAGTTTCACCCTGCCCACGCGCGAAGACCGCGACGTGCCAGCTGGCCCGTACCGGATACTTCTGGCCATCCGTGAACGTCGTCTGGTCTTTGAAATCGCGCAGGAAGACGAAACTTCTGTTGGCGCGTTCCACCTGTCACTTGGCCCATTCCGCCAAGTGGTAAAGGATTACTTTCAGGTCTGTGAAAATTATTTCGACGCGGTCAAGAAACTGCCCCCCAGCAAAATTGAGGCCATCGATATGGCCCGCCGCGGCATCCACAATGAAGGTGCCCGCGTGTTGCAGGAACGCCTTGAAGGGAAAGCGGATATCGATCTTGATACCGCCCGCCGCCTGTTCACCCTGATCTGCGTTCTGCATTTCGGAGGCTGATACGTGGTGCAGGACCTTCCGGGATCAGTGTTATTTTGTTGCGATTACAACGCCGTGCGTTCCCCCATGGCGGAAGGGCTGATGAAAAAGTACTATGGGTTTGATACCTATGTGCAATCCGCAGGTGTGAAAAACGACCTGGAAATTGACGGGTTTTCCATCGCTGTCTGTCAGGAAATGGATGTGGAACTGTCCCGCCATAAATCCCGCAGCTTTGACGAGATGGAGCAATGGGGCGATGATCTGTCTGGCTTTGATCTGGTGATTGCCCTGTCGCCCGCCAGCCAGCGCCGCGCCCTGGAGCTGACCCGTTTTTTCCACCTTGAAGTCGAATACTGGCCCATTCTCGATCCAACAGGATTGGGCGAAACACGCGAGGCCAAACTGGCATCCTACAGGCAGGCACGGGATCAGATCAGTGCGAAACTGATCGAACGCTTTGGCCCCCCTGTTCCCTCAGCCGCAAAGCCTTAATGTTCTGCGGGTCCTGGCGTGTCATCAAGGCTGACATCGTCCCCGGATGTCTCGTCTTCGGCCATGGTATATGTGCCGTCAAACCAGCGCCCCAGATCAATATCTGCGCAACGCTTAGAACAAAAAGGCCGGTATTTCGCGTCCTGATCTTTCTCACAGATCGCGCAGGATTGTGCCATTACAGAACACCTGCAGGCAGAAGCAGCTTCAAAGGCAGGCGTTCACGCTTGCGCTGTAGTTCATAACAGCCAAGCGGCGTCCAGCCGGCCAGAACCGTATCCACGGCCTCTTTGCGCAATTGCGCCCGCAGGCTTTGTTCAAACATCTTGCGATCTTTTTTCGGCATCGGAGCCAGATCCAATGTGATCTGACCACCGAGGCCGCGAATGCGCAGCTGACGGGGCAGGTCCTTTGCCATAGCAAGGTTCGCCTTCAGACCTGCCGCAAGGGACATGTCTTTACCGGTGTTCACATCCACTGCAACCAGGGCACGGGTGGGTTCAATGAACAGATGCCCGCCGCCCGACAATGGTGCATAAGTGCGCGTGAATGTTTCGATCAGATCCAGAACCTGGTGATTGTCAAAAGCCGCGTCATGAGTCGCAACTTCATCCACATCCCATTCGCGCCAGGCCATATGGTGGGCATTGGGACCTTCCATCAACAGTTCAGGCTCGGACCCTTCTGCGTCCGTTGCGATTTGATCTGCAAGGGCACGCATGGCGGCAATATCTTCTGCAATGTCTTCGGCAGAGGCCGTGGCACAGGCAGAACGCAGGATCAGCCCGGCCTCGGAGCCTTCCATTTCCTCATGCGCAATCACCATCAGTTCGTCGCGCAGATCGTCGTCACGGATCGACCGTGAGATATTCAGACCCGGGGCGTCTGGTGTCACAATAGCGTATTTGCTTTTGAACAGCACTTTCGGCGTGACGGGTGTGGCTTTTCCATCCTCGCCAAATCCCGTGACCATCACCAACAAGGCTTCGCCGGGCGCAAGGCCTTTTGCCTGACGCAGATAGGCCTTTTCGCCACCTGGCAGACGCAGAAAGATCCCGCCCTGGCCTTTGACTGGTCGTTCTGTGATCGCACGATAGATCGAACCCGGTACGGGGGCTTCGCCGGGGGCATCGATGAGAAGATCCACCAGTTGCCCGTCTTCGATCAATGCACTTGCAGTCTGATCTTCCAGATGCCCGAGAACAGCGATACGCCCCTTCATGCCTTTTCCTTTACCAGCAATCCGGCCGCAGTCAGCATCCCGGCAGTTTCCGTCAGGGGCAGACCAACCACCCCGGTATATGATCCGTTGATCCAGGGGATAAACTGTCCCGCATAGCCCTGAATGCCATATGCGCCCGCTTTGCCTTCCCATTCACCGGTGGCGATATAGGCTTCGATATCAGCATCAGACAGGCGTTTCATACGCAGGGCAGTGGTGCTGGCTTTTTGCCAGATCCGGTCATTTGCGCGCAGGGCAACAGCCGTGGTCACAGAATGACGGCGGCCTGACAGCATACGCAGGTAATCACGCGCCTGATCCGCATCGGCAGGTTTGCCCAGGATCCGGCGACCAAGCGCCACGATCGTATCCGCAGAAAGCACGGCTTCATCTGCAGCAAGATCCAGTGCTTCGGCTTTCTCACGTGCAAGCCGTTGGGCATAGGGGCGGGGCAATTCACCCTTCAGGGGTGTTTCATCAATATCGGCCGGGCGGATATCATCCGGCACCACGCCAATCTGCGCCAGCAGTTCCCTGCGGCGCGGACTTGCAGATCCGAGGATCAGTTTCATGTGCTTACTTGAAGCGGTAGTTAATGCGACCCTTGGTCAGGTCATAAGGGGTCATTTCGACCTGTACCTTATCGCCTGCCAGAACGCGGATGCGGTTCTTGCGCATTTTACCTGCCGTATGCGCGATGATCTCATGGCCGTTCTCAAGCTCGACCCGGAATGTCGCGTTCGGCAGGAGTTCCGTTACAACACCGGGAAATTCGAGCAGTTCTTCCTTGGCCATGATGACTCCATTCTTAAACACCCGACACAACGCGGGCGCCTGTTAAATGACCGCCTTTCCAGTGCATTTCAAGGGGGGAAGACATAAATCTGCGCTGCCGGGGCAAGGATTTGCGCCTTTTCGCGCAGATTTTGTAAAAATGCCGCGCAAATAACCCCGATAAACCTCCGATCTGTTAACCGGATCGCAGGCAGGTTTTGCTGAACTCACCACGGGTGAAAATCAAATGGAGTGAGTGATGGGAAGTCCTGTGACAAAAATCCCCGGACTGCGGCGCGGGTATAGTGTGTTTCAGATCCGGGGTGTCGTGCTGATCTGTCTTCTGCTGATCCTGGCCCTGATTGCAGCTTCCGGGGGGCAGGCACATGTGGAACAGATTCTGATTGTGCGAAATGACCACGGTGGTCTGATATCTGAACGCAGCGATGAAATTGCGCATCTAGAACGGACCGGACAGCGCGTGCAGATTGAGGGTGAATGCCTGTCGGCCTGCACAATGTATCTGGCCTTGCGAAACACATGTGTCACACGAACCACACGGCTTGGCTTTCATGCACCACAGCGCGGTCAGCAGCGCCTTGCAGCTTCAGATTTTGAATACTGGTCCAGGGAAGTGGCGCGTCACTATCCGGAACCTCTGAAAACCTGGTACATGCGGGAAGGACGGTTGCGACAAGGCGGGTATTATTCCATTCGAGGCACCGAACTGATCCGTCTGGGCATTCCCGCCTGCGCAACTTAGGGGCAGCCATCCCACGGTAAAAAACCTGCAGAGCAGATATATGTTGAATTGGCATTTCCCGAGTTTAAGGAACAACCAATCTTTGACCGAAAGCTGTAAACCCATCGGAAAGATCCAGGAGAGCTCTCTTGCCATTCCGCATCCCTCTGTGCAGGATAAGGCCTCCTTAATTCTGGCCTGCAATGACCCGACGCCTTCTGATCATCTGCCTTTTTCTCTGTGCTGTCGCAGTGTTGTCGCTGGCCGTCGCCTGGTTCGCGCTTATTTCAGCCCTTGGCCCACTGGCAGAACGCGGCAATGCCGATCTGGAAAGCGCATCCGAACGGCTGGTTGGCCAACTGCACCGGTATCGCCAGGTGGCTGTGCTGCTGGCGGATCACCCGGCTTTAAGCAATCCGTCCGGGCTGGAAAATGACGCAACGCATATACAGGACCTGCTGCAGCATACTGCTGATCAAAGCGGGGCCCTTTCGATCAGCTACGCCAATATAACCGGAGAAATTATTGTCTCATCTGATCCTGGCGAAGCCGGAAATCTGATCGCAGGTTCATCCGCCTTTCAACGTGCGCTGCATGGTGCGCTAGGGCAGGAACATGCGATCTTGCCAGCAAGCACCTTGCAGTCAGAACCGCACAGGGCATTTTCTTTCTTCGCGCCGGTCTTCTCTGATCAGAATGTCACCGGCACCGTTATTGTCAGAATTGACATGGAAGCTGTGGAAGAAAGCGACTGGCGTGGCGGACCGGAGGCTATTTTCTTTTCCGATCAGAACGGGTTGATTTTTGTCTCAAACAGATCAGAGCTTTTGTTTCGCAAACGCCCCAATCGGACACCCCAGCAGCCAGGCCACGCAACCACCTTCGCGGCCAGTTACTCCCTTTCAGTTGCGGGGCAGGAAATCTGGATCCTGGATGCAGGGCGCTATCTTCCATGGCACGCTCTTTATGTCACCCGCCCCCTGCCCGTGATCGGCCTGACAGGCGAAGCCCTGATTGACACGGCCCCCGCCGAACGTCTGGCAATCCTGCAAGGGCTGGCGACCGCGGCCCTGTGCCTTGCGTTCGGTGCCCTGTTATTTCTGGCCAGCGAACGCCGCCGCGCCCTGGCCCTGGCGAATTCCTGGCTGGAAGGCCGGGTGGATCGGCGCACCCGTGCGCTGACAGAATCAAATGAAAGATTGCAAAAAGCCCAGGCGGAACTGGTTCAGGCGGCGAAGCTTTCCGCCCTGGGCCAGATGTCCGCCGGGATCAGTCACGAGCTGAACCAGCCCCTGATGGCCATCCGAAACTTTGCCGAAAATGCCAATGTCTTTCTGGAACGCGGACAACATGATGCAACCGCCGCGAACCTGACCAGAATCGGGGATATGACCGGACGCATAGACAGGATCATTCGTAATCTTCGTGCCTTTGCCCGCCAGGAGATTGAGCCAGTACGTCAGGTGGATGTCACCGCCGCGATAGAAACGGCGATTGAGCTGACCGAAGCACATCTGCGCCAGAACGATGTCACACTGCAATGGCAGCCCCCTTCTGATCAGGTGTTTGCCTGCGCGGGTGAGGTGCGGCTGGTCCAGGTCTTTGTGAATCTGATTACCAATGCCGTGGATGCCATGGCAGAAAGCGAACTGCGCCGTCTTCGGATTGTGGTCAACAATGGCACGAAGCTGTCGGTCACCGTTCGGGACACGGGGCCCGGCATTACCGCACCCGAAAAGATGTTCGATCCGTTTTACTCAACCAAAGAGGTGGGGCAAAGTAGCGATGAAGGTATGGGACTGGGATTGTCTATTTCATACGGTATTGTGCAAAGCTTCGGTGGTGCGATACGAGGTGCAAACATCACGACAGGAAACGATCAGATCCGGGGCGCGATGATGACCGTGGATCTTGAATACTGGCGCGACAGCATGAATGAGGAAGCGGTAAGTTGACAAAAGTTCTACTTGTGGATGATGACGCAGCCCTGCGCGAAGCCTTGACACAAACCCTGGAGCTGGCGGGATATCAGGTGATCTCGGTTGGCAGCTTTATCGTTGCCAAAGATTACATCAGCATGTCTTTTGATGGTGTTGTTCTCAGCGATATCAGGATGCCGGGGAAAGACGGCTTTCACCTGCTGGAATACGCCCGAAAACAGGATCCTGACCTGCCGGTCATCCTGCTGACAGGCGAAGGCGATGTCCCCATGGCCGTGCGGGGCATGTCTGGCGGTGCCTTCGGGTTTCTCGAAAAACCCTGTGACACAGAAACACTGAAAGCCACGATCGATCGGGCCGGGCGCGCCCGTGACATGGTCCTGGAAAACCGGCGGATGAAGCAACAGCTGCGCCAGGGGGATGCCGCAGCACGCATGCTGTTTGGGCACTCAGACAAAGCAGATGCATTGCGCAACAAAGTGCGCATCGCCGCAACGGCCGGAACCGAGGTGCTGGTCTGTGGTGAAACCGGCTCCGGCACGGCGAAGGTCGCGGAGGTGATCCATTTGCTGGCCCGTGGCGCACGGGCACCGTTTGAGAAACGGGCCGCAGCCGGGCTTTCGCGTGAAACGATCCGCACTGCATTTACTGCCGCAGAAGGTGGCACATTGTTTCTGGATGAAATAGCCGGCCTGTCCCCCGATCTGCAACTCTGGCTTCTGGATCACCTGGAACAAGATCGCACGACCTGTTTGATCGCAGGGACATATCAGGATCTGTCTGCTCTGGTGGCTGAAGGCAGGTTTCATCCGGATCTTGTCTTACGCCTTGATCTGATGCGTGTGCGCATTCCATCCCTGAAAGAACGACCCGACGATATTCCCGTGTTGTTTCGACATTACGTGGCCCAGGCTGCAGAGCAGGCCAACCTTTCGGAACCTGAAATTACCAGCGAAATGACCTCTCGCCTGATGGCCCAGGACTGGCCGGGAAATGCCCGCGCGCTGATGAATGAAGCGATGCGCTTTGTGATGGGCGTTGCAGAAAACAGCCCATCAGCTGATGAAGGACTAAATGAACAGCTCGCGCGTGTAGAGGCTGCTTTGTTGCGTGAAGCATTGCAACGGCACAACGGCCATGCCTCAGAGGCGGCAAAAGCGCTGAAGTTGCCACGCAAGACATTCTATGATCGCCTGTCGCGGTATGACATCCGGGCAGAAGACTATCGCAGGATCGAATCTTCCTGACAAACTACGGCAAACATGTGCGGATTTTCGCACATGTTTCCATTTACCTGTGTGAAATCTCGCCATCAACAAGCTGGCGCAGAGATCTCCCGAATGCAAGTCATTGATTTAATGCAATAATACGACAAAACACCTTAACCTTCCTTTTCCTTGCTTTCCGCCCCTGGCCCCTCATTCTGTTTTGGTCTGCCCTTGCGTGGGCAATCGTCATTAAGACCGGCTAATCAGATCGGTCCTGAAGAAACCGGATATATCCAGGGAGGAGATCCAAATGAAATTCCTTACTACAGCAGCCATGGCGCTTGCGCTGAGTGTGACAGGCCAAAGTGCATTTGCGTCCTGCGACGACGGCGAAATCGTTATTAAATTCGCCCATGTGACCAACACTGATCGTCACCCGAAAGGCATCGCCGCCAGCCTGCTGGAAGAGCGCGTGAACGAGGAAATGAACGGTGTTGCCTGTATGGAGGTCTTCCCGAACTCCACACTGTATGATGACAACAAAGTTCTCGAAGCGATGCTTCAGGGTGATGTGCAGCTTGCAGCACCGTCCCTGTCCAAATTCGAAGCTTTCACACGTCAGTTCCGCATCTTTGATCTGCCTTTCATGTTTGAAGATATCGAAGCCGTAGACGCATTCCAGGCTTCTGACGCGGGTCAGTCCATGATGGACAGCATGCAGCGCCGTGGCCTGCAAGGCCTGGCTTTCTGGCACAATGGCATGAAGCAGATGTCTGCAAACGTTCCACTGATTGAACCAACTGACGCAGACGGCCTGAAGTTCCGCGTTCAGTCTTCTGACGTTCTGGTCGCCCAGATGGAAGCCATCGGTGGCTCCCCGCAGAAAATGGCTTTCTCTGAAGTATACGGCGCACTGCAACAGGGTGTTGTAGATGGTCAGGAAAACACCTGGTCCAACATCTTCGGCAAGAAGTTCTTTGAAGTTCAGGACGGTATCACCGAAACCAACCACGGCATTATTGACTATCTGGTTGTGACTTCCACCGAATGGCTCGACAGCCTGGAACCAGAAGTTCGTGAACAGTTCCTGACCATTCTGGCAGAAGTCACCGACGTACGGAACGCTGAATCCTTTGCTGTGAACCAGCAGGCGCGTCAGTCTGTTCTGGATGCAGGCGGTGAGATCCGCGAACTGACCGCGGAACAGCGTCAGGCATGGGTTGATGTCATGATGCCGGTCTGGGCCCAGTTCGCTGGTGACGTTGGCCAGGAAAACATTGATGCCGCACAGGCCATCAACGCTGCCAACTAATTCAATGTGACGACGGCGGGCGCAGTCTTTCGCAGGCTGCGCCCGTTTTCTTTTTATTTTCGGGAGGGGCAGAAATGCATCCGAAACCAGGAGAAAGCCGCATGGACCGGATCGAGGAAAGCGTGATCGCGCTGATCCTGGGTCTGATGACTGTGCTGGCCTTTGTGAATGTAATCGTACGCAAAAGCGGGGGAAATATCCTCTGGGCGAAGGAAACACTGGTGTTTCTTTTTGCCTGGCTTGTACTGATCGGCGCCTCATACGCTGTGAAGAAGGGCGCGCATCTGGGTGTTGATGTGGTGGTGAATATGGTTCACGGCCAAAAGCGCCGCGCGCTTGGGCTTGTGGCGGTTCTGATCTGCATTATTTACAGCTTTCTGCTGTTGAAAGGCGCCTGGGATTACTGGGCAAACTTTGCCAACCTGCCCCAGACCACAGGCCGTGTATTCCCGACAGGTTTTCAGGAAATGAAGCCAACGGATTACCGGTCCTGGTATATCGTGAATGACGTTCCCAATCCCTGGTTCCTGGGCTGGCTTGAAGGCGCGATGAATTACGGTGACCCTTATGACAAGTTGCCCCGGTTTATCCCCTATATGGTGCTGCCTGTTTCCATGGCGCTGCTGCTTTTTCGCTTTATCCAGGCCGGTATGGCCATGTTTTCCGGAAAAATTGACCGCGTGGTGGCCAGCCATGAAGTCGAAGATGAAATCGAAGAAGTCCGCGAACGTCTTGGCGCGGCCATGGATGGCGAAACAGACGCAGGGAGTGCGAAATAATGGAAGTCCTTCTGCTTTTTGTAATGGTGATCGGCTTTATGCTGATCGGGGTGCCAATCGCTGTGTCCCTTGGCATGTCCTCCATTCTGTTCCTTATCTTCTTTTCGGAAGGCTCCCTGTCCTCCATCGCACAGACCCTGTTTCAGGCCTTTGAGGGCCATTACACGCTGCTTGCGATCCCGTTCTTCATCCTGGCTTCGACCTTCATGTCGACGGGCGGTGTGGCGCAACGAATTATCCGGTTTTCCATCGCCTGTGTCGGCCACCTGCGCGGCGGTCTTGCGATTGCCGGTGTGTTTGCCTGTATGATGTTTGCCGCCCTGTCCGGGTCATCCCCGGCAACGGTTGTGGCCATCGGTTCCATCGTGATCGCAGCCATGCGTCAGGCGGGTTACACCAAAGAATTCGCCGCTGGCGTGATCTGTAACGCAGGCACGCTGGGCATCCTGATCCCGCCTTCCATTGTAATGGTGGTCTATGCGGCTGCTGTGGATGTTTCCGTCGGCCGTATGTTCCTTGCCGGTGTCTTCCCCGGGATCCTTGCGGGTCTTATGCTGATGATCGCGATCTATGTGATGGCACGCATCAAGAATATGCCTGCCGGAGAATTTTCAGGCTGGGGTGAAATTGGTGAAAGCTTTCGGGACGCCTTCTGGGGCCTCTTCCTGATCTTCATCATTATGTTTGGCATCTACGGCATCCCTGCCGATGCAGACAGCTGGTATTATGTGAAGGCCTGGTTCACCCCAACCGAAGCAGCAGCCGTGGCCTCGGTCTACGCCTTTGTCGTGGCAAGTTTTGTCTACCGCGATATGGGGCCGCTGGCTGAACGCGAGGGCCGCACAAAATCAAGCCTTCTGAAGAAACCACAGGCACTGATCACGGCGCTGTTCCACAAAGATACACGCCAGACATTGTTTGAGGCCGGTAAGCTGACCGTGACCCTGCTGTTTGTCATCGCCAATGCCCTGATCCTGAAACATGTGCTGACCGAAGAACAGATCCCACAACATGTGGCAGAGGCCATGTTATCCGCAGGCTTTGGTCCGGTGATGTTCCTGGTGGTTGTGAACCTGATCCTGCTGATCGGCGGCCAGTTTATGGAACCTTCCGGCCTGCTTGTGATCGTGGCACCCTTGGTGTTCCCCATCGCGATTGAGCTCGGCATTGATCCGATTCACCTGGGTATCATCATGGTCGTGAACATGGAAATCGGAATGATCACCCCGCCCGTTGGCCTGAACCTGTTTGTGACCTCAGGCGTGGCGGGCATGCCGATGATGAATGTCGTGAAGGCGGCTCTGCCGTTCCTCGCGGTGCTGTTCGTCTTCCTGATCCTGATCACATATGTACCTGCGATCTCAACCTACCTGCCCAACTCCCTCATGGGACCGGAACTGATTGTGCAGTAACAACCAACAAACATAAGCCGGGCATACCCTGCTCGGCTTATAACGTTTCACTCCAGGAAATGTATTAAGCCATCCGTATATCCTGTCGTGACCATCTCATTCTGAAACACCACTCAGGCTAAGCACGTACCGAAATACCAAAATTGTTAATCAGCACATTTTTTGCAAAAAGTGACTTGAACCCACCCGATAAATTCCGTAAATGCACCGCAGTGCCCCTATAGCTCAGCTGGTAGAGCAACTGATTTGTAATCAGTAGGTCCGCGGTTCGAGTCCGTGTGGGGGCACCACTTTTTCCTTAAATATCAATAACTTAAAGCGCTTCCGCTTCGTGGTCTGTTTATCATGCAAAGTTATAAACAGTTATAAACTGGTTTTGGGCCAGTTTTGGCGTTTCCTGAGGTGGAATCAACTGCAACCAATGTAGCTCGCCACGGATATTTTCAGTTTGTGACAACTAAAGTTGCAGCAGCCCTAATGTCTGCTTTGCCGGTCAAAGCGGACACCGCCCCTTATCTCAGTCGGATGTCTGTGCATGTCTGCGATGGGCAGATAGCGGCCTTTGCAAAGTCAACCGAATGCTCCGCCTCAGTCTGTATGCGACTGTCCGCTTTAGCGGCATCGCAACCGTCAAGTGTCTCGCCGCCGTAACAACCAGACAAAGAACGCACCACCAATCAGGCCGGTAACAATACCGATTGGCATGTCTTCAGGCGCCATAATCGTGCGGGCAATGATATCGGACCAAAGCAGGTAGATCGCGCCAAACAATGCTGAAGCAGGGAGGACGCGCAAGTAGTCGCCGCCCACCAGCATGCGCACGATATGCGGCACCATCAGCCCAACAAAGCCGATAATCCCGGAAAAGGCGACCATGACACCGGTGATCAGGGCGCCCGTGACAAAGATCATCAGGCGAAAGCGCGCAACAGGAATACCCAGTGTAGTTGCCGTTTCATCACCAATGGTCATCGCGTTGAGATTGCCCGCATTGAGCCAGAGCCAGCCGCCGCAAAGCAGAAGAATTGTAAGCGGGTAAAGAAGCTGGCTCCATTGCGCGAGGCCCAGACCACCAAGCATCCAGAAGACAACAGTATGCGTTGCACGCGGATCGCCCAGAAAAATCAGAATATTGGCCAGTGACATAACGATGAATGACACAGCGACACCCGCAAGGATCAGGCGATCCGCACTGGTGGCAGACGCAAACTGCGACACGGCCAGCACAAGAAGGGTTGCGCCAAGCGCCCCGAGAAAGGCAAACAGCGGCACTGTCAGCAGGCCCAGGAACATACCGGTGTGCAGCAGCGCCAGGATCGCACCAAATGCCCCGCCGGAGGAAATCCCCAACAGATGCGGATCTGCCAGCGGGTTGCGGGTGACAGCCTGCAGACTTGCCCCCACAATGGCCAACCCTGCCCCAACAAATGAGGCAAGCAATGCGCGCGGAAAGCGGATTTCACAGACGATTGACTGACGCCCGACAGACCAGGTCTGTTCAATCGTATCCGGGGCGATTTTGTTGATCAACACGCCCCAGACCACGTGCAGGGGCACGGAAACGGCCCCCACACTGATGGCAACGGAAACAGAGAACAGCAGCAGGATCACCCCGCAAAACATAGTAAGACGGAATTTACGATTGCGGGAGATGTCCACTGCTGTCTCAGTCATGGTTTATTCACCGTGAAAGGCGTCGGCCAGGCGACGGATCGCGGCAATGTTGCGTGGACCAGGAGTGGCCTCGACATATTCCAGGACCACGAAACGGTCGTTCTTGACGGCCTGGATGTTTGCCAGCGCCGGGTTGTCACGCATGATGTTCATACGGTCTTCTGCGGTGAGTTCACCGTAGTTGATGATGACCACGATTTCCGGGTCCTGGGCGACGACTTCTTCCCAGCTGACGGTGCCCCAGCTTTTGCGGAAGCTGTCCATGACGTTGACGCCACCGGCGGCTTCTATCATCGCGGTTGGGATCGCATAGTGACCGGCGGTGAAGGGTGTGTCCGCGCCGGAATCAAAGACAAAAGCACGCACGGATTCTGCATTCGCATCAACACCTGCAGTGATCTCTGCCAGTTCCGCCTGATAGCCCGCAACCAGTTCTTCCGCGCGTTCTTCCACGCCGAAGATTTTGCCGAGGTTCAGCAGGTCATTATACATCAGATCCATGGTGACGTCTTGCTCTTTGCCGACATGGATGCAGCTTTCGGTCAGCTCATAAACCTTCATGCCAAAGGGTGCGAGGGTCTCCGGGGTGACTTCGCCGCCCACTTTCATGCCGTAGTTCCAGCCCGCAAAGAAAAAATCTGCATCTGCACCGATCAGGACTTCTTTGGATGGGTAACGTTCAGACAGTTCGGGCAGCTCAGCCACGCCTTCGCGCATTTCAGCGTCCAGTTTGTTCCAGCCGGAAATGCCGGTGTAGCCAACCATACGATCTGCGAGGCCCAGAACCAGCATCATTTCAGTAAGGTTCACATCATTTGAGATTGCCGCTGTGGGGGGCGTGTCAAAGGTGACTTCGCGGTCACAACTTTGAACGGTGATTTCGGCCATGGCAGAGGTGGCCATTACAGTGGCGATCAGGCCCGTCGCAAGAGAGGTAGAATTCAGTTTCATGGGTTTGTCCTTTAATCAGGAAGGTGGAAAGAAAGATGTTCAGTGTTGCTGCGGCTGAGGACCTCGCGCCAGGCCTTCACCCGAAAAGTTTGCGACACCTGCGCTTCACTCAGGACGTCTTCGGGGGCGCCAAAACCGCGACAATGCCCGTCCTGGAGCATGAGAACCGCATCGCAGACTTCTGCTGCCATATTGAGATCATGCAGGGAAACAACGATGGTCAGCCCCAGTGAGCGGATGAGAGACAGGATTTCCAACTGATGCCGGATATCCAGATGGTTGGTTGGTTCATCCATCACAAGCAGCTGCGGTTGCTGTGCCAGTGCGCGGGCGACCATGACACGCTGACGTTCCCCACCAGACAGATTGCCCAGGTCCCGGAATTCAATGTGACGCAATTCCATCCGATCCAGCGCGTTGTTCACAATCTCTGCATCAGCAGCGCCCGGGGTGGAATACCCCAGGCGGTGTGGGGTGCGTCCCAGGGTGACGACTTCACGCACGGACAGGCCAAAAGCACCTGGCTGTTCCTGCAGGACGGCTGCAACTTTGCGTGCCGCGGCGCGTGGTGGTCCCGCCCAGATATCTTCACCGCCCACCAACACACGCCCGCTGGTTGGGGCCTGATACCGGTAAATCATACGCAACAGTGTGGACTTGCCGGCACCATTTGGCCCGACAACCCCGAGAACCTGGCCAGGTTTTACTTCAAAACTTACAGGATGCAGCAGTTTGGGCAGGTTTTTACGTGGTGCCCAACTGATGTTTTCTGCGATCAATCCGGCAGGTTTCATGAGACAAGCCTTTCGGATTCTTCAAGCGCCATCATCATGGCTGGGACGCGGACCAGCGTGTTTTTACGCAGCTTCCCGGGGCGGTCGACAGAGGAACACCAGCCGTCATGCAAAAGCGCGTATTGCTGCGCGAAATCCACCAGATCTTCAATGTCCTGGCCGGGTTCAATGTCACCAAACAGATAAGTTGCCTTGCGGGTGCCGTGATAGGCGACGGTGCAGGGATGATCACAGCCCGCCATACAGGCGACGCCGGAAATCTCGAAATCTTCTGACACGGAATCTCCGGCTGCTTCAATCGCAGCACGCAGCCGTTCAATCAGTTCATAGCCGGGACGACAGGTTTCGCCTTTGTTTTTGCAGGATGTGCAGATCGTAATTCTGTGTTTTGGAATGCCCATATCTCGCCCTCCGCGAATGCGCGGGGCAAAGGACAGACAGATTTTCAGACGGAATTTTCCGTATCATCATAATCACCTTCCGGACACCCCGCCCGGGTTGAAGTTTCATTATGATGGCAGGTCTCCTGACTTGCGGGTCGATGCTTTCCCGGACCTTCCCAAACGCTTTGCGTTCAGTGGTCATACCGGGGTCGCTCGCCGCCTACAGTTGCGGGGGCAGTTACGGAATTGGCGCCTTATGGCTACACCTGACCGTATTCCCATTTCATCCCGGAATCACATTTGTATTCCGGAAACCATCTATGATGATCTCTGTTCCAAAATTCCGAATAGGTCAAGGCTGATATCTCATCCGCAGTTTATGGGTGTCCGCTTTCTGCATCTACTGATCTGCAGTGAAGAGATCTCTGGCGCCCAATTTATCGAAGCGCCACGTCTGCTTTGGGCTGACAGCTGACGCCGCATCAAAAAATCCAACCAGCTTTGCAAAGGTCCGCTTTCAGCGCATTTTGGCCTTCGCATCTCAGGATGCCCATTTTGCCCACTAGCCAGAGCTCTCAACTCTCCTCCCCTCTCTTTGCATCAATGCTCGTGGTCAGTGTCTCACCCAGCCGGTGCGTCACGCGTGTGACGATCCAGATCCCGGTGAGCTCTGGCAGGATGCCCTGCAGATCCACGGGGCTCTCAGCGGCGATGTCACCAAAGAACCCGCCGAGCTGCAGGCTGATGCTGCCACTGGCGAACTGGCTGGCGCGAAGGGCTGCCTCTGCAGCGCGGCGGGCCTCGGCCTCTGTGGCGTAGGGATGGCGCAGCTTCAGCTCAGGGGATTTCTCCCCGGCGCTGACCCGGTGCAGGGATGCGGTGCCGGTCTCTGACCATTCGGCTGTGACCTTGCCATATTTGCCCCGCCCGGTGAGTTTCCATGACCCGCGCGAGATCTGGCTGCGGTGGATGACATGGGGCAGGATATCCTCGCCGGAAACGGTTTTTCCAGCGCCCCGGCGGACAAAAACCAGATGACCGGCGGCGGGTTTCACAGTGGCGTTGAGGTCGCGGGCGAGCCGTGTCAGCAGATTGAGATCGCTTTCAGAAGTCTGGGCCAGATAGCCAAAGAAAGCGGGCTGCAGATCCTCACTGACGGCGGGTTTCAGATTGTGATCGGCGGCGATGGTGTTCACGATATCGCCCAGAGTGACAGCCTCCCAGGCGCGGGTTTTCGGGGCACGAATGGAACCCAGCATGTCAGCCGCTTTCGCGCTGATCGTCATCACCTCGGGCATGATCTCACCGGAAAGATCATCCACGATATAATGACCCATGGCGGTCAGGCCGGTTTCCTTAAACCCCAGCGCAATCTCAAGTTTTGCCCCGACCGGCGGCAGCTCTACGCGCTGATCCCGGTTATCAACGGAGATCTCAGCACTGTCGGATTTCAGCCCGGCTTCATCGGTGATTGAAAGCCCTGTTAAACGGTCTTTAAATCGCGCTGTAATATCGCTGCCGCCCTCAAGGATCTGATAATCAATCTGCATGGATCAGCTCCAGAGTCGGATGGGCTGGCGCACGGGTTCCGGCGCGGGATCAGGCAGAAGCACCACAAGCCCCATGGGCAGGAGTGATCCATGCGCCGCCAGCCCGGGGTTCGCTTCATATACGGTGCGGGCCATGGTTTCAGATCCGTAATGCGCCTTGCAGATCGCATCGACCATATCGCCCTCTTTCGTGCGGTAAGGTGTCATAACAGCCCCCCGAGGAGTGCAGGCTGTCCATCAGATCCATAGGTCTGCAGGCTGAGCGAGAACTCAATTTTGCGCGGGGCCCCATCCGGCAGAAACACGCTTTTGCGCTCTTCCACACGGGTGATCACCCAGCGTTTCCAGACCCAGCCCAGACCATCCACCATCATCATGGGCCGCCCGAGCCCGGCCTGCGCCCGCATCAGATCGACCTGACGCAACCCGCCTTTGTAATGCGGGTAAATCACACCCTCAATCATCAGCTCCTGCGCATCCGGCCCGGCATATTGCAGCGCGGGCGCACGGCCCAGGCGGTTGACCTTGCTCCAGCGATACGCCGCTGTGCGCGCAAATGTCTGATAAGAACCATTGCGCATCCCGAAGCGGTACGTCCCGAGCGCAATCATGACCATGCCAATGCTCATTCAAACAGCCCCCCGTCATGCAGCTCACCACGGCGCGCATCTTCCCGGCGAGTAAGCTGGCGCTCAACCTCCCGGGCAATATCCTGGGCATCCATGCCCGGTGCCGCCTGAACAGAAATGCTGATCTGATCGCCCTCGCGGATGATCTGGCGCGGAGAGGATGGCGCAGAGATCGCCGGGCGCTGATCCACCCGCTGCATCAGTTCCGCCTGTGCCGGAGCTGCCGCCGCCGGGGCTGCAAGTGCTGTGGCCGCCATGGCGGCTTTCAGACTGCGGGCGGGCAGAATGGAGCCGGAAACACCAGGCACAAAGATCTCTGCGTCACGCTCCCCCACCAGATAAGGCACACCTGCGCGCACCGGCCCGCCGCGATCCCGGCCGGGTTCCGCGCCAGCCTCATCATCACCGCTGACCCAGCTTTGCAGATCCGTCAGCCATTGCGGTTTCAGAGAGGCGATCTTTGCAGAGAGCGCAGCGGTCATATTCTCAACAATGGAGCCCATGCCGTCCCAGAGCGACTGCATCAGATTGACGCCTGTATCCCAGAGACTGAAGGAAGCGAAGGCAGCCACGATCTGATCAGGCACCCCGATAAGTTCCATCACATAGGCAAGCAGGCCCTGCATTCCGTCGAGCATCATGCCAAACACATTGAACTCCGCCAGGGTGGTCAGAACCCCCTTCAGGAGCCCTTCATCAAAAGCGGAACGCACAGTTTCCAGCTTTTCTGTGAAGTAAGAGACGACCTTATCCCAGTTCTGATACACCACCACAGCAAGGGCCGCGACAGAGGTAATCACCAGGCCAATCGGGTTGGTCAGCGCAACCAGCCCGAGGCGCAGGAAAGCTCCGGAAAGCAGCCGGACCCCACGCAGCGCCCAGACCAGAGGGCCGCGCCCGATCCAGGCAACCGCATTGCCCGCGAGACGCAAGGGACTGAGGGGCAGTTTCCAGATCAGACGCAGCGCCAGAAACCCGCCATAGAGCTGCGCGATTGTGGTGATCAGCTCACCTGATGCGCCGGTCCAGCTCATAACCGCCCCGACCACACCGCCAATGGCCGTGCCTGCAGATTGCCCCCAGGCATTCCAGGTCGCAGCGTTGGCATCCAGCGGCCCGAGCAGAGATGTCACCCAGGACCAGAGCGCGCGGACATTGTCGATGATCCCGTCCAGCATCGGCCCCGCCGGTCCAAGTGCTTCCCGGAATGAGGCCCAGAACCCGGCAAAAAAGACCTTCAGGCCGGACCAGTTGTTATAGATCCAGACACCTGCCATGGCGACACCGGCCAGCAAAGCCCCGATGCCCGTGGCAATAAAGGCATAGCGCAGGGCAATCAGTGCGCCGCGAATGAGTTTCATAGGGGAGAGCAAGGCCAGCAGACCGGCCCCGAGCCGGGGCAGAAGGATCAGAAGCCAGGATCCGGCGCGTACCATCTGCAGAATGGGCGTGAGAGCCGAGAAGATCCCCCAGCGCAGGGCAATGGAGGCGACCTTCAGGGCCAGCACCCCAGCCACAAGCTTTGCGATCAGAGAGATCAGTTCCGGATGGGCTTCTGCCCAGGCCGTCACCATGGAGATCACCGGCTGCACAGTTGCGAGCAGCTCATTGAGCTCTGGCAGCAGAATACTGCCCGCCGCAATCGCAAGCCCGGTGACGTAGTTCTTTGTCAGGATCAAAGCATTGGCCGTGGTCTCAGACTGTTTGGCATATTCTTCCAGCATAGAACCGGCGAACTGGCTTTCATCTGCAACCAGGGCAAAGGCCTCACGCAGCAAATCCACATTGGTCAGAAGCGGTGCAATCGCGCCCTTGCTTTCCTCGCCAAACAACTGGCTCAGAGCTGCACCCTGCGCATGAGCAGGCAGTTCAGCCAGGGCTTCCATCACCTCAATGATTGCGCCTTTCGCATCCACCTGCATGCGCTGTGACATCTCAACCGCATCAAGACCAAGGGATTGCATGACACCACGTTGTCGATTGGTCATCGCTTCACCATCGGTCAGGGCACCCAGGAAGTTCTTCAGGCCGGTCGCGGCGATCTCCGGGCTGGCCCCACCGGAGAGGAATGCAGCAGAAAGCGCGGCAATCTCAGTTTCCGCAAGCCCGGCGGTCTGCGCCACAGCGCCCTGACGGCGGATAATGTCTACCAGCCCCGGGGCCGTGGCATTCATATTATTGGAGAGATGGTTGATTGCATCCCCAAGCGCGAGCGCCCGGTCCTGGCTCAAACCCATGGCTTTGCGCCACTGGGCCATAGCTTCACCGGACATCTGGGCGGATATATCAAAGGCGACACCCATCTGCGCCGCATCCCGGGCAAAGGCTATGAGCTGTTCGCGCTCTTCTGCATCGGGCAGCGCGGCATCCACCACACCGGCCTGACCGGCGGCCTCAATGATTTCTGCAATGCCTTCCGCCGCCATGGGAAGAGCGCCGGAGGTGGTCAGGGCAAGGATCTCTTCCTGCATTCTGGACAAGCCTGCCGGGCTGTCAAAATCCACGACTTTCGACACACCGGCCATGGCGCTTTCAAATTCAATGGCCGGGCGCAGGGCCTGCACGAGCGCATAGCCTGTGGCGGCAATCCCCAGAGCTTCAGACTGCAAAGCCTGGCGGCGCATCTGATTGGCTTCAAGTTGCTGATTGGCCCAGGCAACCCCGGCCTGACCCGTGTTCTCAGCGGCGGCCCCGATGCCGCGCAGCGCATTGACGGCACCACGCGCGGGCCCGGACACCTGATCCACAAGTTTCAGGACCATTGCAATGTTCAGATCACCGGCGGCCATGGGTGTTATTCCTGTGTTTGGGTGGTTTCTGCTTCCCGGCGCGCGCGGGCTTTTTCCCTCCAGCGCACCAGTTCTTCAGGGGGCATCGGGTCCATTTCTGACGGAGCCCAGTGGAAGACAGAGGCGATGTCTGCCATCGCCTCTTCAATATCGTCAGGCAGCTTTAAGCCGTCGCCTGCATCTCCAGAAGCTGCCCCTCCAGTTGCTGTTTCTTCGCGAAAAAAAGCACGGTTTTCCCCGCGAGATCTGTGAAATCTGCCGGGTCAAGTGCGCCAAGCTGTGCCGCATTGAGCGGCGGCTGTGTGATGCGGGGCAACAGGTTGAGCATGGCCGTGGTTTCCATGCGCAGAATATCGACCAGAGACAGGCCACGCAGCTCGCCGCTTGTGGGTTTGCGCAGAGTGATTTCTGAAACCGGGTTGCCATCCACGGTGACAGGATCGTTCAGGGTGACAGTGTTCATTTTTGAGATGTTTGACATAGGATTAAAGCCCGTTTGAAAGTGCGTTTAAACAGGCGGGACCACCCCGCCTGAGAGAGAGGATCAGAGCCCCATGGCCTTGCGGAGTTCACCAAGCTGATCGACACCGCCGATCACGCGTTTGCCCGCCTCGATGTCGATCTCAAAGAGCTCAGCCCCATTGTGCTGCATGCGGAAATAATCGACTTCCAGCGTGAGCTTCAGGGGCACATCAGAGCCGGGTTTGAGGTCTGAAAAGTTCACCACAGTCCAGAGTCCGCCGAGGGTTGCGACATAGCTGTCGGCGGAGAAATCATGCTCTCCCTTTGCGGCGGGGCGCAGGGTCATACGCTGGCGGGTGCCAAACAGAGTGATCAGCTCCGGCGGCCAGTCCGCCAGGGTCAGTTCCGCCTTCATGGCTTCCGTGCCCATGTCCTGAGTCACAGGGCCATCCATGCCACCGCCCCGGTGGCTGGCCAGTTGCAGTTTCAGCTCCGGCAGTTTGCCCTCAAGCGCGCGGCCAGCATAGCTGACGCCATCAATAAAGGAGGAGAAATTACGGATTTTACGCGGATATGACATCTCGCTGTTCCTTCTTATGTTCGGGGATCAGAGGCGCAGATCTGCGCCCCTGTGATTACGCTGCAGAGGTGACGTCTGAGATCAGCTCATCATAGTAAGAGCCATTGCGATGGGCCCGGAAGATCAGATGTTCCAGTGGCGCGGGCGGCTCAAAATCAAAGTCCAGATAGAGCTTGCCTGCCTTCAGCGTGGTCTCTGTGTTGAGCTCCGGATCAAGCCAGCAGTTGAAGCCCAGAAGCGCGCCCTGATTGATGAGCTGCTGACCCATGGCCTGCATCCATCGCCTGCTGCAGCGCGCCCTGAATGCTCTGGAGCACATCAAGGTTCATGGCTTTCGCAACCGTAAACCCCACCGCATGCTCCTGCGGTTCCACATCATGATAGCTGAAGGCAGGCAGCAGGTTTTTATTGCGGAAAAACCGGGAGACCTCCGGCGGCGGGCCGGGATTAAAGCTGTAACCGGGCTTGTCAGATGGATCAGCCATCCGGATGATCTCCCAATGCCCGGGCCTTTAAATTGCTCTTCACAAGGCTTTCAATCAGGGCGCGGTTGTCCATCAGCGGGAAGGCCTCCGCCAGCATCTGCTGGGCTTCCTCATAATCCGTGGCGCTCTGCAGCAGGGCAATCACCGGATCAAGCACCCCCTCCAGAACCTCTTCCCAACTTGAAGCCAGATCCCCCTCAAGTTCCGCCAGCACGGCTTCGCTGTCCAGATCTCCGGCTTCCGCCTGGTTGCGATGCTGCTCTTCGCTCTCCGGCGTTGGTTTTTTCGGGGGCGGACCACCCACCACCTCATCATCCGGATCAGGTTCAGAGAAGCCCAGTTTGCTGCGCAGCTCAGACTGTTTCACCCGCAGACCCCGGCTGATCAGCCGATTGGCATTCTGCAGGATCATGTCCACGTCTTCGGCCTCTTCCACCACGATTTTCAGCTTTGGGTAGCGGATCTGTTCGCCGTAGATCAGATCCACATAGGGTTTCACAAGATCACGATTGAGCGTGCCTGAGATCGAGCGCGCATCTGAAGCCGCCACATCATGGCGCACCTCATTGTGCACATTGGCCTGCGCCTGGGATGACCCATTGTCAGAGGTCATGGTCTGACCCAACACGGCCTTTGATGTCTGCTCATCCGACCAGCGGGCGAGGTTCTCAAAGATATCATTGCCCGCCCCGTTGGCAATCTGCTCAAAATCAATGCGCATATTATCCGGCAGAACTGCCGCCGCATCGGTGCCGATATTGGCAACCGCACTGAAGAGGATCTCCACATCTTCCGGCGTGGCGCTGGAACCATAGCGGCCAAGGCGCAGAGGCAGACCATAAGTCTCAATGAAGGCAATCCAGTCCTTCATGGTGTAGCTCTTGCACATCCAGCCAAAACACACGAGCCGCGCCAGACCACCGCGACCGGCGAGACCTGATTTCAGGCGGGCTCGATGGCTGATCCATTTGTTCGGCTCAAGCGGGACACCATTGGTCAGATCCTCATGATCAATCAGGCGCACCTCCCGCCCGGTCTCCCGGTCAAACATGAAGAAACGCGGATCACGCCAGATGAACTCCTCAATCCACCAGGTCTTTTTGCTGCGCCCCCAGAGGAGCTCAATCTGTGAGAAGCCCTTGCCAAGCGCATCGAGCATATCTTCCACAAGATCCGCAAACCCGTCGTGATGCGCGATATTCTCACGCACATCATCTGCGATCTTCACATCACGGGCATCATCAGAGGCCGGTGTCACCGTGGGCACTACACCGGAAACCGTGCGTTTGCGCACCCCCAGCACAGACGCATAATGGGGATCACGTTCCTCCATCTCTTCCGCCAGCACCAGATAATCATGCAGATTGCCCTCTGCTGCTGATTGCAGAATTGCGGCCAGCCGCATGGGCGTGAGACCAGAGGTCACTGAAGGAGCCCAGGCGCTGCGGATGGAAGTCAGGCCGGGCTCAGCCACACGCTCTGTCAGACGTCGCTTGTGCTGCGTGCTGTTCATCGCGCGGCCATATTGATCAAGAACGGCCATCACCATACTCCTTTACGGGTTTTAAATCCGGCGGTCAGCTTCAGCAGGCGCATCTGATCTTCCTGCAGACGCGAGAGGGCTGAAGCGGTCACCGGGCGGTAAACATAGGGCTGATAGGTTGTCTCGGATGCACCCACCGCGAGCGAGAGCGCCCAGAAGCGGTCCGCGTGACCATCGCTGTCACCATCGGCCACAAGGCGGCGAATGCCGGTCGGGCCGGTCATGGATTTGATTGCATGCAGATCCGCACGCATGTTGGGATCGCCCGCCGGGATCAGCGTCTGACGGTCCTGCAGGCTCTGCTTCAGTCCGGTGGCAAGATCAAGCTTGCTGCTGGCACTGAAGAGCACCCCATCCACACGCTCTTCACCGTGACTAGCCTTCGCGTCTTCCACCGGCTTTTCGCCCATGCCGGTCTGATCCATGGCGCAACGCACCACATGATAGCGGCGGAAGACATCGGCCAGCAGCCGGTCCTGTTCGGCAAATTTAATGCGGCGGCGGGCGATCACCTCCCGGGTCACAAGCTGATCCCCGACCAGCTCCAGCACCCAGATGACAAAGAGGTCATTGCGCGCGGCGATATCCACACCGACAAAACACGGCCCGCCACGATAAAGCGCAGGGTGACCGGCCAGCGGATGCTCGCAGGAAGAGATCAGATCATAAGGCAGCCAGGAGGACGCGGCATCCAGCCATTTAAGCTCAAACTCCTGCGCCCAGGCATCCTCATCGGCCATGCCCGCACGCAGCTCATCAATGTCAACATCAAGCCCCTGGCGCACCGCCTCATAGATATCAATATGATGTCTGGACCAGCCATTTTCTTTGGTGGTCATCAGCTCATAGAACTTGTTGCCTTTGCCGTTTGGCGTGCTGATCACCCGGATCTTATGGCCGCCCCGGGCCGCCACAGGAAAGGCAGAGCCCCAGATCCGGCGGCTGTCCTGATGGAAGGCAAATTCGTCAAACAGCATATTGCCGCCAAAGCCACGCGCCGCATCCGGGCTGGCTGAGATGGCTGTCACGCGGGAGCCGCCGGGAAAGCGCACCTCCTGCGCTTTATAGGTTGCCTCGGCCACATCAATCATCTGTGGATCGCCGTTCTGGATCACCTCACGCTGATGGGCAGGCACGTGGAAATCCTCTACCGAGAACTCCGGGCGACCCTTGCGCGCCAATGTGGAATAGGCCGCGTAATAGGCCTTCACCATGGGTTTTAACGCGTCTTCAATTGCCTCTTTTGCTGTGGCTTCAGAGCGCGAGAGAATGGTCCAGCGGGTCTTGCGGTTCTCAATCTCCGCATCAATGCAATCCTGCACGATCTCACCGCTGGCCCCGAAGGTCTTGCCGCCGCGCCGGGTGAACATGCCGATCTTGAACCGGCTGTCATCCTGCAGCCAGGCTTTCTGATAGGGCAGGAATTTGATGACGGGATCAGTCACGCAACCTCCGCAACTGACAGGAGATAAGGCACGCTCCGGAACCATGAGATCCGGAAGCGCCTGCCGAGATGCACAAAGACCTCATGACGCCCAAACAGCCAGGCTGACACGCGCAGGCAGATCCCGGCCTGCTTCCACATGCCATTCGCGTAAAGCACCAGCATGCCGATATCCATGTCAGCGGATGGCATCATTCAAACCCCATGATTTCACGGGCCTTGCGGGCGGCTTCTGCTTCAATGTCACCGGCTTCCACCGCGCTCTCCAGTTTCTCCGCCTGGGCCGTGCGTTCGGCCTTCAGAATGCTGTCGCGCAGGGATGTTGAGCGGATCAGGTTGTTCAGAGCCGAAGTCAGATCTTTCATGCCGCGTGGATCCGGCAGCTCGCTTTCGCGCGCCATCATCATCTGCAGACGCCACTGAATGGTGGTGAGCTGCTGGAAGAGCGCAGAGGTCACATCTACCTCATCTTTCAGGCTGGCTTTCTCAAGAAAACCACGGATCTCATCCTGAGCCTGCTCCTGCAGACGGGCGAACTCCTGGAACTCCTGCCCGAAGCTGTGGACGGCGGATTTGCCGATCTTCATCTCAAGCCCGGCATCTGCCAGGCGGAAGTTCAGGCTTTCCGTCAGATCCTCATAGCCGGAGAAGCCGCGCTCCTTCAGCTCTTCCTGAAGCCAGAGGCCCAGCTCACGGGGGATCAGATCAATTTTGCGAACCGGAGGCATGATCAGTCTCGCGGTGAAGGACGCTGAATGTCCGGATGGCTGGCAAGTCCCGTGGCAATCTCAACCCCGCGCACGGTTGCGGTGACCACGACAAAATCCGCGCTGTCATCATAGGTGACCATGCCGGTCTCGCGCAGCCAGGCCAGTTCGGTCACAATCTGATCGCGGGTGGAATTGACACCGACGCCTTTGAGCACATCGCCCAGAATTGAGGCATTGGATGTATATTCCACACAGCCCTCAAGATGGCGCAGGATGGCAAGGCGGCGATGTTTGGCCACGGTTTTTTGATAGGCGCTCATGATTTGCCTCCGTCGAGCAGATGGGTTTCGTGGCGGTTCACAATGGCCTCTGTGCGCGCCATGCTTTCGGACATGCCCCGCATGGTGGCGCGCACAGCTTTCATGTCGCCGCCGATCTCAGACAGTGTGAGCTCCAGCCGGTGAAGATCCGTGTTTTTGGGCATATTGTTCTGGGCGGTTTCCAGAGCGGTGATCCGGGCCTCATGTTCCGCAAAGATCAGGCGACCCTTTTCAAAGCGCTCTTCCACATCTTTTTTGCGCGTGGCGAAATAGGAGAAAATGATTGCCCCGACCGAAAGGCCGAGGCTTGCGAGTTTTACCAGCGTGTCGAGATCAAGGGTCAATCCTGCGCCCCTTTCAGATCGGCAATCACCGCATCTTTGGATTTGGAGCCGGAGGATGAGCCAAAGAAAAAGTTGCCCACCTGGCTGGTCATGGTGCCAAGCGCGCCCACCATGATCAGAAGCACCTCGCTGCCTTCCGCTGGCAGACCAAAGCGGAAGATATAGGCGAGGACGCCAAAGAAGCCGATGATAATGGCGAGACCCAGAACAGAGGGCGTCCAGTCTTTCATCTGCACCTGACGTTGTCGGGCGCTGTTGCGATCCTCTGCCGCGATCTGTTCAAGCTTGATATCGGCTTCCTGCATCTGGGCTTTGAACTCATATTCAAGTTCTTTCAGGCGCACGAGATCCGCACCGCTGGCCCCGGTGATTGCAGCTTCAACCTCTTCAAAGCTGGCATCTTCTCGCCCCAGCACTTTGGCCGCAATGGCGCGGGTGGCAACACCCGCCAACGGGCCGCCAAGGGCTGTGGCAACGGTCGGGGCAACGGTTGCCAGTATCTCCCGGATCTTTGAGTTCTTCATGTCTGATGTCCTGTGTCAAAGGTGATGGGGGCGGCGTAGCGGGCAACAACCCAGCCGCTCTGGCCGCCATAGAGAACCTGCAGCCAGTCCCGCCCGGCAAACGTGCCTTTGCGCAGAACCGGCAGGATGGCCTGATCCGGGATCTGTGCGATGACATTGGGATTAAAGGACGGCCAGCGGCGCAGGTTTAATGTGTCGCCCGGCGCATCCACCTGAATGAGCTCATTGGCATCTGGCACCGCGTCAGAGATCTCTTCCGCCTGTGCCTCCGCCGGATTATCGCGGCCCAGAACAAGGGCCTTGATATGCTCCAGTGGAAAGAGCGGGTTTGTATCCACTTTGCGACCGGGTGAGATATACCAATGCGGCACAATATCTGTCAGTGTATCGCAGGCCAGGGACAGTGCCTGCAGAAGTTCCAGAAGCGCTTTGATCTGTGCTTCCGCATAAGGCATCCAGAGGCCCGCGCCATGTTCCGGCGTGGTGATTTCCTCAATGCCATATTCTCCAATATCAAAGCTCTCGCCATACCAGGCGCGTGCTTTATCACCAGTGCGTGTCATGCGGCCCGGATTGACGATCTCAATGCCGATGGAGAACCCGTTGCAGTGATCGCGCCCGTGATAATGGGAGCGCCCGGCATGATTGGCGCGGCGATTGATTGGCACCTGCTGAGTGATTGTGCCGTCAATCTCCAGCACAAAATGCACAGAAACTTTTGCCTCATTGTCCAACAGAAACGCCGCAGCAGAGCCCTTATCAAGGCGGCTGGCCGTATCATGCAGAACAATGATTTCCGGGGTGATGGTGCCGCCGGTCCAGCGCGCGGGGCGGAAAGGATGGTCAGCCAGTCTGTGATCAGAAAACTGCATGTGGGGAGGCTCCGTCTGTTTGACAGAACCCTCGCAAAATCCGCATGCGATCAGCGCCCCGACAGGTGTCGGGGGGTGGTCTTAAAGAGAGTTAAAAGGGAAGCTCGCCCTGACGATCATCTTTCAGGCTGCTGATTACCCGTTCCACAGTTCGGGTATGCACGTCAACCTCTGCCGCGATCTGAGACTGGCTCAGACCCAGTCGCCAGAGTTCCTCAATACGGGTGCGCCGACCGCTGGCCCCGCCGATATTGCCGCAGGGCACCCGCAGATGCCCATGGCCCAGAAGATCAGAGATCTCGCGCGCGGCTTTCAGCCCGACAAGCTGCGCAAGTTTGCTGTTTTCATCGGGCGAATGTGGAATATAGACCTCACGCCCGCCACGGGTTTCAGCAAGGCGCACCGCCACATCCACGCCGATTTCCTCAGCGATCTGCGCCAGAACCCCCGGCAGATATGGTTTGAACGCCTCATGCATGATCAGGCACCTGATCCGAGGTCGATGTTCACACGCGCACACCAGTCCTTCAGGGCTTCCACCACATCCCGGATCTGGCCTGGCTCACGCAGGTGATCAATATCAAGCGGCACCGCGCCCCAGCTTGCCTCAAAGCGTTTGCGCACAAAGCCATTGAGCCCCCGGGCACCGGAGACTTTTACGGCACCGGCTTCATGCAACAGCCGCCACATCACATGACAGAAACGGATATCCGGGCGCTCCGCCGCCGGGCGTTTGGCAGCAGTGCCTGACTTGGGCCGGAAGCCGCGTTTCTTCAGCTCTCCCACCAGCTTGTTGAGCTCTCCTTCAGACATATCCGCCATTGAGGATTTGCCCGTGGTCACCAGTTGCAGATCCCGCCGGGTGTCTGCATCGAGCCCCAGCTCACGGCAGCCCACATGCACCATCTTTTGCAGAGAACGAATGCTCATGATCACACCTCAGCCAAATTCAGGGAGATCCGGGTCTCACCGGCGGCCCGGGTCTTTGCATGCAGATTGACCTTATAAAAATTGATGTAGGTGGTGGCGCTGTCACGCAGGATAGATTGCTCAATCGCTTCCATCGCACGGATCCAGCGCGGATCATCACATTCCACATCCCGCAGCCCGAGAATGCCCTGGGTATCAATCCGGCCTTTCTTATTCGGGCTGAACACACGGTCCACGATCTGAGACAGAAAATCAGAACCGCTTTTCCTTTTCTCATCCTCAACCACTTCAAAGATCAGCTCTTTGGCCGCTTCCATTTCGGGGCCAAAACTGATGTGCTTGCCAACGGTCAGGCGCACCATCCAGCGGCGACATTCAGAGCGCAGGGTCAGATTGCCATCTTTGCCACCCTTTTTGACGCCCCAGTCAGAGAGCATCATCACCCGTGCCGCAACCATTTCTGAGATCGCATTGAGCTTATAGGTTTTGAGCTCTTCACTGCGGGCCTGTGCTTCCGTGCAAAGGCGGGTCACCAGATCATGCTCAAGCTGTTTCACAGGTTCCAGCATATCATAGGCGATCAGGCTGCCATCCGGGCGCTCAATCAGGTCATGTGAGGGGGCGGTCATGCGATTGCTCCTTCCTGTTCAGGTGTTTCAGTTGGTATGAGGTCATCAAGCACGGCATCAAAGAGATCCTCTGTCGCGACGGTCTCCAGAATACGCTGCGCCAATTGATTGATGCTCAGATTGCGTCTGGATGCGGCTTTCCGGAAGGCCGGACCCCAAGCGCTCAGCGAGGGATGTTTCACCCCCATATCCCGCTGTTCCATAAAGCGTTTACGAGCGCTGCGCAGGGTGCAGTGAACGGACTGCATTGATGTCCCGGAGATCCGGCTGATCTCAGCCAGTTCGCTGCCACTGAGCGCAAGCATGATGATCTGATCACGGCTGTCCATGTTAATGTCCTTTCTGGTTCAGCGCGCAGCCATTGCAGGCGCGGAACATCCGTACGCGCAGCCGGTTGGCATTGCCGAAGTTGCGGGATTTCTTGCGCCATTCCTGGCATTCATTTGAGGGGATCGCGCCCAGCTCCGGACAGGTCACAGTGCCGGACATAAAGACGCCGCGCACGCAGGCCTCAACGGCGTTTAAATCGCCCTTATATTTGCCTTTAAGCACCTGATTAACGAGGGAGGCAGAGCGCGAAAGTTGCTTCGCGACCTTCACCTGAGAACTGCTGGCGCATTCTTCAGCCAGGCGCAGAACCCATTCCGGCAACTCAGGCCCCCAGGCCGCGCGGGCCGTTTCTACAGGATCACTCATGCGGCCTCTCCGGCTGAGGGCGGATAATAAACCACCTCATTGATGTTGGGATCATAGACCTGCTTCACGCGCTGGATCTGAGGCGGCAGCGGGCCGGTGTCGCGGACAAACCGATAGATCGCCTGACGCTTGCCCGGCACAGCTTTCTGGATCACCCGCAGATATTTGGCTTTCAGAAGCATGGTGCAGTAAGTGCGCGCAGTGGCTTCCGTCACGCCCACTTCTTCCGTGCTGGACTGCAGCGCAAGATCACGCGGAGTGAACTGTTTTACCATGCGGATGGTGCGCCACATGTTGATATTTCCGGTGCCCTGAACAACCGGCGCACCATCGGGCCGCAGACGCGGCGCATGCACGCCGCCATCGCGGATCAGCTCATAGGCTTTTGAGCTCTCAAAATCCGGCTGTTCCACCAGGTATTTGCCAGCGGTCAGGCGCTTCACATAATCCGTGACGGTTTTGCGGTTGATATCCGTTTCATTGACAATATCGGTGACAGTGAAGCGCTTCAGGCGGCGGATCGCCAGCCAGATACCATCCTGCCCCTGGGGCTTCGGGTGTTTACGGGTCTGATCAACGGGTTTGCGGCTCATGCGGCGTCTTTCACCTCCGGCTTAAACAGCGCAAGCGCCTGTTTCATCTTCTCTTCCCGGCAGATCAGGCACAGGCTTACATCCTGTGTGTCGCTCTCAACGGACTGCCCGAAAAAGCGGGCAGAGATCTGTAGGGTGTAGCCAAAGCCACGCTGCCCGCAGAAGGCACATGTGTAGATATTGCTCATGCCAGTTCCCTCCGGGGTGCGGGGGCTGCGCAGGCGAAAAACTCACGCTTGCCCCAGCTCTTCAGATCAATGCTGTCAAAGCCGCTCACCACTGCTTCCTCGGCCACTTTGGCGAGGTTCACGCAGACCCGGCGGATCGAATGATGCGAGGAACGCAGCAGATGTTCTTTGAAGGCCGGATCAAGTGCCACATCGGGGCAATAGATCTTCGCCAGGTGATCAATATCGCTGAGACAGGCAGGCTGCGCGCCCACCCAGTCCATCATGCGACCATGCACGCGCTCCCATTTCTGCAGCTTTTGGGGCAGCAGTTCTTCCCCGATCAGAATGACCGGCACATCAGAGCTCTCATAGATGTCGCGCACGATCTCAATCATCTTGCGCGCCACCAGAAAATCCGCCTCATCAATCAGCAGCGGGCGATTGGTAAAGCTCATCTCCTGGGCAATCTGATCCACCATATCGGCAATGGTCTTGCGCGGCTCCAGACCCATTTCCTGCAGCAGTGCCTGGCAGAGTTTCTTGCCGGTCCAGCAGCTTTTGAGCTGCACCTGATATGCGTTAAACTTATTGGCCGCATAAACCGCAGCCGTGGTTTTGCCATAACCGCTGGGGCCGTAAAACGCCGCCATGCCCGGCAGTCCGACAGGCCGTGCGTTCACCCGCTCAATCAACACCACAAGGGCGCTGACATTTCTGAGCGGGGCGACAGTGTTGTAAAGTTGCTGTGTCTGTGTCATCTCTTCCTCACTTTGGCCCGTGTAGCCAATTCCGCCGTCGCGTCGGTTGCTCCCGGAGCGGCGGCATTTTCATTTCCGGAACACTTCGTCCCCGAAATCCTCATGCATATGTTTCTCGCCGCGATATTCGGCGGTGTTCTGGTAGCCGAGCAGCCAGCGCATTTCTTCCTGACCAACTTGCGCGCCCGCATCTGAGCGGCGTTCAATCTCCAGGGCGCGCAGATAGCGGTCCCGGGCGGTTTCCTGATCTCGGGTGGCTTCCTCTTCCGCGCGTTCTTCCCGGAACCGGGCCTGAAAGTTCAGAACCTGCGCTTCAGCTTCCGGAGAGCTCTTTTCAACAAAGACGGGGCGCTCCGGTGTGACCGCTTCCGGACGTTTGCCACCAAACGCCGGGGCCACTACTTTCGCCTCAAGACTGGCGGCCTCATTGCCCTGCAATTCATCCAGATGAGCGGCCACCTGATCGGCTTTCACCGGGCGCAGCTCATCGCGCAGCCTGCGTTCCGCCCGTTTGATCCGGCTCAGTTTGCGCGCGTGATCTTTCGCGCCCACCATGTCAAAGAAGCCCACTTTTTCTTCACAGGCGGCAAAGCCCATAAATGCACCATCAAGGCCGTAAAGGTAGACGCCCGCATGCAGATCCTCGGGGTTGAACCGCGCCACTACTTTTTGACCGGCAAATTCATTCATCCAGTCGGACCAGTATTTATTGCCCAGAAGCGACAGGCGGCCATGGCTGCGGTGCAGGGTCAGAACCTCCTGGCCCATAAGCCAGAGGCGGCGCTGCTCATCAGATGCCTTGCGGATCGGTGCGCTGGCATAGCTCTCGGAAAAGGTCTCATCAAAGCTGCGTCCCAGAGCCGTATCCGAACGGCGACCCTGGCGGGCATTATGTTCTTCAATGCCTTCGCCAACCACCCGCACGAACTCTTCCAGAGGCACGGCCTTGCTGCCGTAATTCTCGGGTTTGGCATCCGGGCGATTGCCCACATAGGCCCCGGCAAAGCGTGGGTCTTTGGCGATATCATCGGCAAAATCCCGGAAGGCCCGTTCAATCGGTTTGGCCTGACCATGGGCAGGTGTCGCCCAGTGGATCTTGATGTTCAGCAGGGTCAGAACCCCCAGCGGGTCATCATCGCGCACCTTAAAACGGAACCGGGTTTTGGCCCCGCCGGTCAGCCATTTGTTGGCAAATTCGCGCCCGTTATCAAAGAGGCAGTGGCGCGGAATGCCATGTTCCTCAATCAGATCCCCGAAAGCCGCCATCACCGCCACTTTGTTGGGGTTGTGATCCACGCGCCAGCTTAGGATTTTACCGGAATAGAGATCCTGAAACGCCACGATCTGCGCACGGGATGGTTTCTCCTCACCGGGCCATTGCACGAAGACATCAAACTTATGGCAGTCAGCATTCACGCCTTCCATGGCCACCATGCTGCTGCGGTCCCGGGTCTGGGGCGGGAAGCATTTTGCCAGCCCGATATAGCCCTCACGGGCAAACACCTGCGTCACGCGCGGCACCTCTTCATTCAGGCGGCGGCGGGCCGTGCGCTCCGGCAAAAAGGCCCAGCCCTTTGCTTTGGCGATCTTCACGCAACGGCGGAAGCTGGAAGCAAATGAAGGCCGTTCAAGGCGCAGATAATCGCCTTTTAAAAGCTCAAAAAATTCCGGGCTGCATTCGGTCTTTACCACCTTGCGATTGGCCGCCCGGTGCTGGGGCGCGAGGTGATAGAGCCATTCGGCCTCATCCGCACCGGCCACCAGTTTAAACCAGTTCCAGATGGTGCGATCAGAGACGCCCTGTTCCCGCGCCACCTGATCCACCGCCAGAAAGCGGGTCAGCCCGGTGAACTCCATAGACAGCACGGCCTGCAGCACCCGAAGTCGGGTTTCGGCTTTGGCTTTGCTGCTGGCTGGCAGGGTTTCGAAATAGCGGTGCTGGGCCTCGGGGTCACGTTCCGGTTCAGGTGCCGGGGCCTGTGCTGCAATGGCCTCAGAGAGCAGCTTGCGCCGCGCACGTGCCGGGAACAGCTCCCAGGAATATTCCCAGCCGCCACCGACAACACCACTGCGCCGCCGTATTAGATCAGGCTGTTCGCGCCATCCCATACGTTTGATCATGCGATCCAGTGAGGATTTGGACTGAGGGATATCCGGCAGGCACGCATCCGCAAGTTCAGCGGGCGTCCACCAAATTTTGTCTGGATGCGTTGCGGTCATAATCACACCGCCTTGATTTGCGGTTTGGCGTTCATAACCGATGCCAGTTCGGTTTCGAGGTCATCCACAAAGCGGCGCTTTGCGGGCATCGGAGAACGCTTCCAGAGGGTCAGAAGCTTCTGATAGGCTTCATCAATCGGATCGGGTGCGGGCTTGCTCTCGCCGGGTTCCAGATCAGCCAAAGCATCGGCCACGGATCTAACTGCGCCGGATGCCAGTTTGCCGACAACATCCGCCCGCACAATCGGGGCCGAGATCTTTGCCAGAGCCATCAGGTCTTTCATTTTGATGGGATGTTCAGACGAAGTAAGCTGAGCGATATCATGAGGGGAGAGGGCATTGCCGATGGCGACAAAGCGGCTGATGTGCTTGGTAGACATCTCTCGCTTTTCAGCCACACTTTTTGAAAAGGACATTATGTCCTTTTCATTCCGTTTCCCACCACGCCCGCCGTGGGCACCGTGTTTCGCATCAGGATAAATGCGTTCATAAACCCGCTTCCGCTCTGCCAGAAACACGGACAACTCAAGCGCGCTCAGATCCGCGCCTGCCAGATTGTCATCAATCTCCATGATCTGCGCCCAGTTGTCATTTACATCAGCCCAGATCCGCGCCGGGATCTTCTCCCAGCCCAGACGTTTGGCGGCCTCAAGGCGGTGCGCGCCCGCCATCAGAACCAACACCTCTTTGTCGCCCCGGCCTTTCTTGCGCACATGGATCGCGTCTTTGATCACGCCCAGCTCATTGATGGAGGCAATCAGGCTTTCCACCCCGGCTTCAGACACCGGGCGCAGGCGCTCTGTCGCTTCAATTCTGTCGATTTCCAGTTTCTGGATCTTAGGTTCTGAAATCCCGGTCATACTGTCTTCCTGTGTCACGCGTTTCTTTGATGGCTCAGGCGGAGGCCGCCCATGAAATGATCAGCAGCAGATACATGCCGCCAAAGAGGCAGATCAGGCCGATCAGATCACCGATCAGGCTGTTCTCCAGCCACATCAGGCCACGCTTAATGTGGCCCCGGCGCGACCTGCGCGCGCTGGGGCCTGACCCTGCTGCAGGCGCGTGACCAACCTGCGACAGAGTTCCGCCGTGTTCAGAAAAAGCCTGCGGGAGGCGAACAGCACCCCCGCAGGAGGTGGGCAAAGCGACAGGCGTGGCGATTTGCGAGGCAACAGTTCGGGCGACGGGGCGGGAGTGAGGGGAGACCCCGCCGCCCGTTCCGGCGCTTGCCCCGGGGAGTGGCAGCAGCGCGGAACTGGTATCTGGTGAATGAGACATCACGCGGCCTCCCCGGAAACAGCCGGGCGCGGAATGTCAGATGGCCATTCGAGGTCTTCCGGCCATTTCGCAGACAACCAGAGAAAGGCGCGTTCGGCACGCTCAGTAGAAATCCGGTGAGCGGGCTTTCCATCCACATCAGTTGACTGGAGGCGGCGATATGTGTCGCCGCTCCCTGTAGTTAATCGAGACACAGTTGAAACTGATCGGTTCGTTGCCGATGCCAGCGCTTCAATCAGTGCGCAAAGGTTATGTGCTGTGCTATTCATGACACGAATAGATGTGTCACACAAAACACAGTGCGTCAAGTGTGATTTGTGTTATGTGTCACACATGACACGATTCGGAATTGAAGCTATCTATGACCTGGTAAAAGCCGGGGTTGCCGAGCACGGGGTGCGCCCGTTTGCGCGGAAATTAGATATGCCTATCGGCGTTATACGCAGTGCCGAAGCCGGTCGTGACCTATCTGCAAGTAGCCTCAGTACATTAAGCAATGCGCTTGGACTGGAGTTTTACATTGGCCCGCCACGTGAAACTGCGCCCGCTGCGGTTACAGTCTTGGATGAAGAACCCTTTGACATGGTCGCGCGTTATGATGCCCAATCGGCTGCAGGCAACGGCACCGTCAATTTTGAAGGGCCGCCCATTGATCATCTGGCCTTTTCAAAAAAATGGCTGGGGCAGAATGGCATCAATGCCGGGGCCAGCGTCCTGATCAATGTCAAAGGCGACAGCATGGAGCCCAGCATCTACGACGGTGATCTGGTCATGGTCGATCAACGCAAACGCGAGATCCGCAGTGGTCGCATTTACGTATTCTGGGACGGTGACAACGGCCTCCGCCTGAAGCGCCTGGAAACCGTAGGTGACGCTGCAATCACTATCCGCAGTGACAATACAAAATACCCGCCAGAGCATCGCACCGGCGGGGAAATGAACCAGATCACAGAGCACGTCCTCGGAGAGGTCGTCTGGTCCGGGCACAAGTGGGGCTAGCTACACCAGTTGCGTCGCGTACCACCGCTATAGATCTCAGCATGCCCTTCAGAAACCATAATTTCTGCAATATTTTGGTCATCTAAAACTAAATTTGCGATTAGGCGTCGGTATTTGTCACGAACCGGATCACCGTCACGTTTCAATCGAATGACCAGTTGTACGTTGGCAGCTTGGTCAATCAACTCACGAAGACGCTCCTTGGCAACGTATCCCGCCTCGCGTTCACTTTCACATTCTGAAAATCGAGTTTCTGGCGTATTGAAACCTTCCAGTCGTATCAGTTCACCATCATGCCGTACCGTATCACCATCCACGACATATATATCAGTTGAAGCCACTACATTTATATTGGTGAGTTCAGACTTCAGAACACCATAAATGCAAAAGCAAAGCGCTACGGTGAGCGCAATTGGGATGGCGTTTCTAGCAGGGTTCATTTGCTCAAAGTCAATATTTTGTACATCTTGGTTGCAACTCACTCCTGTCAGAAAGGAAAGAAGGATGGAATGCCTCCTTGCGCATAACGCACAAATTTGATAGAAAAATCCCGAATACCGCAATTAACGTCACTGGAGCACCTTTTGAACAACGAAATTCGATCCCGATTCCCGGCCTCGCTATATAGAGATCTGATTATTGACCTTGAAGATAGGCTTGCTGGGGAAACTCTTAAGGCCTCTAAAATGATCTCCCTGCACTCAGGCCTGGACAATCGACGCGCACGTGCGCTCGAGGGGCAGGCTCGATTTCGCATGAATGAACAGGGTTTCGAACAAGTGTGTGAGCTTCACGGAGGTACTTTTCTCCCCGGCGGCTTGCTGCCAAATAGCGAAATAAAAGTTCACCAGCCATTTATGCGGTTTGGAAAACAGGGAGAAGGAGTCATACTGGGCTTGGCATCTATGCCACAACCTAGCATGTTACCCGTGAAAAATCGCTCTCGTTTGGCTGGGGTTAGTGTAAACTGGCAGTACTCACAAGAACTGGACCTGGATGGAAAGCAACCAAAATCAGGTGATGTCTTTATTCTGCTTTTAGTAGCACGAGATCCTCAGCACTCTGGAAAGTTAAAAGAACTGGCCGTGGGTGCGATTGACTCTGGATACGATCAGTTCCTTTACTACGAGCCAATCGATAAGTTCTTGTCTGGGGAAATTGCTCAGCCTACCGTGATAAAGTCAAGCATAGCCCCAAGCTCTTCACAAAAAGTCCGGTTGAAAACTTCCCCCAAAACGTACATTGCTCCTGAAGCACAGACCACACCCAATACAGACAGCGACACTGCTTAAAGATCCACCTTGCCGCAGTAGGAAGACATTATGAGAATTGGCACACCAGGCTTCGTGCCCGAGCGGTTGACAGAGGCTCGGGCAGCTAGAAGGATTCCTAGCATGACAGAGTTAGCTAGGATGTTAGGCGTTACATCCAGCAAAGTTTCTCGCTGGGAAAGTGGTGAGCATTCGCCAGAACCTGAAGCATTGACTGAATTAGCTCGAGAACTGCGAGTTAGGCGAGAGTTTTTTTTGCGTCCTACCTTCACGGGCAGCAGACCCTTTTTCCATAGGAAATTGGCAAGTACGCTTAAGCGTGACCACACATATCAGCATGCACAAGTTAACTGGCTTCATGAAATCAGTTCTGTTGTCCAACATTATGTGGACTTTCCGGAACTAGACATCCCGGACCTTATGGGGGCGACGCATTTTCAGCAACTTCGAGACAGTGACATTGAGGGGTTTGCCGCGCATCTCCGTCAACACTGGAACCTTGGCGAAGGGCCGTGCATCGATGTGGTTGGTCTGTTGGAGCGAATTGGATGCGTCGTTAGCTCTATCGAAATGGGGACCTCAAAACTAGACGGAGTGTGCAGCTGGTCGGAAAGCGATGGGCGTCCACACATTCTTCTAGCTACTGACAAGATGTCATTACCTCGGAGACAGATGGATGCGGCACACGAGCTAGGCCATGCAATATTGCACAAAAATGTCACCAAAAGTGAGCTCGAGACAGACCTCAAGGTAATCGAAAAACAGGCCTTTTGTTTTGCAAGCGCGTTTTTGTTGCCTGAAACATCTTACGTCCGTGAGTTGCCGCACTATTCTCTGGCAGGGATGCTAACGGCCAAAGAACGATGGAGAGTTTCTATTAAGGCTCAGATTTCCCGCTTACGCTCATTGGGTCTCATTGATGGTGACGACGCAACAAGAATGTACAAAACATATTCAGCCAAGGGATGGAGCAGATGTGAACCGTTGGACCGTGAGTGGTCTCTACCTCAACCGCGTATACTCAATGATGCGCTTCAATTAATTGTCGATTCAGGTACACGTTCCAAAGAAGACTTGCTCGCGGTCGAGTTCACCATGAATCGCGGGGATATCGAAAACTTGGCGAACCTGCCTTCTGGTTGGTTTTTAAGGAACCCCAGTCAAGTTGTTGAGCTTTCATTACGCAAGGGACAGACAGAACCATCTTTGGGCCGCTCGAATGGACAAGTAATCGCCTTTTCAAGTAAACCTCGCAAAGCTTGATTAAGTTAAGAGCGAAGCGTTGAAAGGCGGAGAACGTGTACGCGTGGGAATCTTCATTTCCCGCCTAAAGTGGGAAACTTAGATACACCAGAAACCTACACTTGGCTTGCGGTGACGCTCTATTTTTCAACGGCAATCTTAAGTTTCCCAATTTAGGCCAAGTTTCCCCTGGTTGGGAATGTTCGGAAAATATCTCGCTGGTTCAACACCACTTAAAACGTCCCTTAAAGGCATGTTTAGAAGGCCTTTACGAACTACTTCAGGACGGTCACAAATTATTGCCAATCCCTGTGCTGACAGCTAACTCTGCTAATTGCAGGCCTTACTGCATGACACAGGCTATTGGCCAACTTTTCTGTCACGACCTGCTGAAGTCCCAATTTTTAAAGGCTTCATCCAGGGTCTTCCGTATTCATCCGGGTTCTTCCGGTTACTGCAATTATTAGTGTCAGCTTACAACCAAACCTTGCACTTTTGGGTAAACTGGTCTGAACTAGCACTATCCAGATTACAAAATTTTCAGATACGAGATTACTTATGGAAGACGACACCCCCCAAAAGCTCGGCTTCAATATAATCCGAAATCATGAGGCGTTGGCATTACTCTTACTCTCAGTAGCTTCGTATATTTTCACCTACTCTAGCCAGAAAGCATATTTACGTAGTTTTGGCATTGATGAGATGTTTGTCATGATTGAGCTAACAGCGGTTCTAAGATCGGGAGTCTGGCTGATAGGCTCTTTGACCGTTCTGATTTATATTTGGAATGCCCCCCTCAAGCCTCTGATCTGGCTTCTGAAGTTTGCGTTCGTTTTACGAACGGTCCTACTTTTCGGAGGTCTATCGTGGTTAGTATACTCAGCTTCGGGAGTAGTATGGTTAACCGTAATCCTAATCGTATTAACAGCTTTACTCTTGATCACTGAATGCACCCTAGTTTGCATAGGGGCAGTGTTTGCCTCGGCTTTCGCGGCTTGCTCAAACTCCCGAAGCTTGTGGATAAGTTCCGGCTCAGCCTTGAGAATGGCCTCCCATTGTCGATGATAACACGACGAGGAACACCACCATAAAAGGTCAATGCCCGCACAAAAGCATCAAGCACCATCTCCT
>NZ_PWAA01000003.1 GCF_003031585.1 Thalassobius sp. I31.1 | reverse complement strand
TTTTCTAGTTTTCTAGTTTTCTAGTTTTCTAGTTTTCTAGTTTTCTAGTTTTCTAGTTTTCTAGTTTTCTAGTTTTCTAGTGAAACTATGTTCCAGGTTGTTCACGTCAACAAAAAAGCCCCCCGGAAACCCGGAGGGCTTTTCTTCAAGTGTTTCTGTGAATTACAGACCCAGAGCGGCTTTCACCTGCTCAACCACAGCGCCAATCATATCCGGGTTCTGCGCAGCTTGATCCACAGCCAGGTTCAGACCGGTTTTCACCGTGTCCCCCAGAGCAGAACCGTCGATCATTTCTTTGATTGCGCCGGCGTCAAAACCTTCAACGCTCAGTGGGTTCGCGCCAGTAACAGCTTCGGTTACAGCTTCAACCGCACCGGTTGCGGTATCCGTCGCTGCTTCAGCAGCCTCACCAGCAGTTTCTGTCGCTGTATCAACAACATCGCCAGCAGTTTCGGTCACAGCTTCTGCTGCTTCACCGGCTGTTTCTGTCGCCGTATCAACAACTTCACCTGCAGTTTCGGCAGCCTCACCAGCGGTCTCGGTTACAGCATCAGCAGTTGCTTCAGCAGCATCAGATGCGGCCTCAACAGCTTCGCCAGCGGTTTCTGTCACAGCTTCACCCGCGTCAGAAGCGGCTTCTCCAACGGCCTCGACAGCTTCACCGGTTGCTTCTGCTGCACCTTCAGCAGCTTCAGTCACCACCTCAGCAGCTTCACCAGCGGTCTCTGCGACAGCATCCACTGCCTCGCCCGCAGTTTCGGTCACAGCTTCAGCAGCCTCACCAACAGTTTCGGTCACCGCACCAGCGGCTTCAGTTGTGCTTTCTACAGCACCTTCAACCACGTCTTCAACGGACTGACCGGAATACCAGGCGTATCCACCAACAGCAGCGGCAGCGATTACAACAGCGGTAATAATATTTTTGTTCATGTGTCTCTTCCTCGTTAAAGACCTGCACTATACAGCGCTTTCCTGTCAGATTTGGTCATTAAGGGAAAGCAGATTAAGGGGAAAGAGTAGAAATTCGGCTCATTTTCGCACTTATCATTCTGCGTTTCCTGCTTGAAACACGCGCAGTCCACGTATAGTTTCCCTGCACGAAGGACAAACAATTAAAGGATCAATCCAATAGCCCGCAGACCTCATAACGCCCCGCCTCAGCGTGAAACCGGCCCCCGCGTAAACGAACGCGTCCGGGCCCCGGAAATCCGACTGATTGGCGCCGAAGGCGAAAATGTTGGTGTTGTCACACCTTCCCGCGCCATGGACATGGCGGCAGATGCCGGACTTGACCTTGTAGAGATTTCCCCGAACGCGAATCCTCCGGTCTGTAAAATTATGGATTTCGGCAAGTTCAAATACGAACAGCAGAAGCGCGAATCGGAAGCCCGTAAAAAGCAGAAGACCATCGAGATCAAAGAGGTCAAGTTCCGCCCGAATACGGACACCAATGACTATGAAGTCAAAATGCGCAATGTTTTCAAGTTTCTTGAAAATGGCGATAAGGTGAAAATCTCTCTGCGTTTCCGCGGACGTGAGATGGCCCACCAGGAATTGGGGCGCAAGCTTCTGGAACGCGTTGCTGAGGATACGAAAGCAACCGGCAAGGTGGAAAACTTCCCGAAAATGGAAGGCCGGCAGATGATCATGCTGATCGGGCCGCTTCCCGCTAATAAAAAATAAGAACAGTCACGCCGGGCCCGCCCCGGCGTTTTCTTTTGCGGTTCCTTTCTTCCATCAGGGAAATGTAAAGGATTGCCCATTACGGTTCTCTCCCAGGAGGTGCCAATGGAATCAGATCAGCCCAAAAACCTGCTGGAATATGAAAGCCAGGCCTTTATGGGCATTGGCCCCGCGCGGATCGGTGCACTGACGCTATATGCGCTGTTCAGTGGGCATGACCCAGATCGCGACGATCATGCATCAGCACGTGTGCAATCAGATCTGGCCCGCAGTCGCCTGAAAAACGCGGAAAAACAGCTGACCGGATTTACAGACGGGCTTTCAAAACTTGATTACCAGCCTTCAGAACCTCTGGAAGGCTTTCGTACGGCCGCAGTTTCTGTCCTGTCGTCGTTTCGTCAGCTGGTGCCAGAGGTGCCACAAGACGGAAGCATTGCCAGAGTTCCATCCGCCCAACAGGATCAGATGCGCAGCCTTTGCCTGAATGAAATTGAGCCGGCAGTCACAGGCTTTCTGGGCCTGATGTCGGAAGAACTGAAGGCCGAACATCACCTGCGCCAGCGTGCAAGGCGTGCAAGCGCTATCAAATCCGTGGACGCGGCCCATGCTGCAGGACGCAATATCAACATGATTGCCCTGAATGCCACGATCGAAGCATCCCGCGCCGGGGAATTTGGAACCGGCTTCAAGTTAATCGCAGATGAAATCCGGACGCAGGCAGAACATACCCGCAGTTTCCTGAGTGATATCGCAGTACAACTTGATACGATCTGAAATCGGATTACGCTGCATCGCCTCTATGTGTTCTGTGGAAAACAACGGACCAAAGGTTCAGCCCATATTACAGAGGCAGGCCTTTCACCCCCGACGCAAGACCTGTACAAGTTCTGCCATCACAGAAACGGCAATCTCTGCCGGGCTTTTGGCCCCGATATTCAGGCCAACCGGGCCATGGATACGATTGATATTCCCTTCCGAAAATCCTTGCTCCTGCAGGCGCGCTATACGTTTGGCATGGGTCCGGGTGGATCCGAGGCAGCCAATATAAAACACATCGGTTTGCAGGGCTGCTACTATCGCGGGATCATCCAGTTTAGCGTCATGTGTCAGGGTCACAAGCGCTGTGTGGGCGTCTGGTTTCAACGCCGCCATCGCTTCATCCGGCCAATCCTCGATGATATCTCCCCCTGGAAAACGCGCCTCTGATCCGAAAACAGGGCGCGGATCAATCAGAGTAACATCAAAACCGGTGGCTCGCGCCATAGGAAGCAGATGCTGTGCAATATGAACCGCACCAGTCACGATCAGACGCAGGGGCGGTTTATGCAGCGCAAGGAAATGATCCCCCCGCGTAGCGGATTGCCCATCTTGCCAGCAGGGCGCGGTCATCACGGGTGCTGCGGTTGTCACCAGATGCTGGCCAGTTGTCAGGTTCACTTCAGAACCCACCATCTGCCGCGCGGCCCGTGCCTTGGCGAGATCACGCAATTTCGCAACCGTCAGGCCATCACCCGAAGCCAGCACAGGTTCCACCAACACCTGGATCTGGCCGCCACATGCCAGGCCAACCTCGAAGGCATTTTCGTCAGACACTCCAAATGTCAGAACGCGATGTTTGCCGTCCTTTATCGCTTCCTGCGCGTCCAGGATCACCGCCCCTTCAACACAGCCGCTGGACACAGAACCGGTCATGGCCCCATCACCCGAAATCGCCAGCTGACTGCCCACGGGCCTTGGCGCCGACCCCCATGTTTCCACGACTGTCGCAAGCGCAGCCCCCTGCCCGGCCTCATAGAAACCCAGGGCATCCTCGGGGATCTGATCTGTCTCAGCTTTCATCATCGCGCTCCTTGTCGAGCGCAGTATGAAAGCGATTTAGCCAAAAGAAAACCCACGCGAATAGCTTCGCACGGGTTCACCTAATCTGACGCCAGATTATACAGTAGCGGCGGCAGGTTGTTTCTGTGTGATACGTTCAGGCAGGATGAAAGCGACCACGATAAAGGCCAGGCCCAGCGCGATGCCCAGCAGATCCCCCGGCAGCGCCGTCAGCCCTTCGTATTTGGCATCCGGCACAGTGCCAAGTGTCACTTTTCCGCCAGCGATTTTGTCAAGCAGACCACTGTCTTTCACCGCAGGGTAAGTCGCCATATAGGCTGCAGCCCCCAGAAGCCCCCCGGCGATAAAGACCAGTGCATCTTTGCGGCCTGCGGCAGCACCAACCAGGGATGTGCCTGGACAATAGCCAGAAAGCGCCCAGCCAAACCCCAGAAGCAGCCCGCCGACAAACACACCGATATAAGCGGTTTTCACGGACATATGGGCGACATCCACAAGGCCCAGCATCTGGCCGCCAAACATCAGAACAGATCCGGTGCCAATCGCCAGCAGGATCGCCTTCATCAGATGCAGATTTGACAGGTTCAGCATTTTCCCGATCAGGGTCGGATTGGCGGCGCCCACACGGTCCAGAACCGCACCAAACGCACCACCGATGATCAAAGCAAGGAGTATGGAAGACATCTTATGCCTCCTTTCTGAAAAGGATCAGTGCGGTCGGCACCGCCGCCGCAAATGCGCCCAGCGCAAAGATATAGCCAGACAGGGAAGTCTGCATCATGCCGCTCATCATATGGCCGGATGTACAGCCCCCCGCCAGACGGGCCCCGTAAAGCACGACAAAGCCTGCAACAAAGACCGCGGCATTGCGTTTCATCTGACTGTCGCCGAAATTCGCCCGCCAGATCGCCGGCATCTGACGTTCCTGCGCGCCAATACCGCCGCGCATAAAAGCAGAGATCGCACCACCGGCAACCATCGCAACCACAAAGACAAAACTATAGTTCAGCGGATTGGCAACGTTCTTTGCATATTTCCCACCGGATTTCGCCAGATAGGCATTGGTAGATGTATAGCTGCCGTCATCGGCCTGGGTCACAACGGAACCATCGACTGCATTCCAGAGGATCCCGTCGAGGATCACAAATTGCGTTGAAACGCCAATGGGTTTCACCAAAAGCACCGCGAGGAAAAACACCAGCCCCAGCGCCAGTCCTCCGGTTTTCCAGTTCAGGGTCATTTCCTGACCTCCTTCATTTCTCCTGATCCGGACAACAAGTCCGGGCTTCCAACAGAGAAATGAAGAAAGCTGCGCTATGCTTCAGTGACAATGTCACCCGAAGCCGGAAAATTCACAGAAAACCATCAGCGCCTGGCCCGCGCCAGAAAACAGTTATTCCGGGAAGAGCGGATATCAACAAAGGCCACATCCGCACGTTCGAATAACTGATCAATGTAACCGGTAAGATCATCGGTCGGGGTGATCTGACCCGTGCCATAGATAATACGTTCATCCGCACTATAGGCTTTCACCAGATAATCCCCGGTGTTTTGCAAGACCGGCGGGATCCCCTGCGCATCCCATGGGGTACAACCCTTTTCACAAAAGAACACCGGGCCGCATTCAGCATAGGGATTCAGCCTTTCAAACGGACGCATACCCGCCACCAGCATCATTTCTCCTGCGGGAATATGTTTCAGGCAGGATCGACAGGGGTTCCCTCCACCATCAGATATCTGTTTCTCAGCGATCTGATCATTGTCATCCCGCCCGCTGTTCCGCAGCTCTGTCGTCCGTTTATGGTTAAAAGGTTCGATTGAAAAACGCATCTGTGGCTCCTTCATGTTCATCCGCTCAACTAGCGTCCCCAGATGGAAACACACGACCCGAAACCTGCGCATTGTCTGATCTGGCGATAAAACAGAGGCAGAGTTTACGATGCCTTCATTTCTCTCAGGCATGAATAAGGTAACTTGCCGGAAGAGAGGACCGAATGAACATCGCGGCGACAATGGACAACTGGCGTATTTCGGATGAAGACGCTGAAACCTGGCTTTCAGAAATTGAGGCAACGGCCCAGGACACAGGGGCGTATTTCCGGATCAGCGCGGACCATGCCGCGATTTTTCACGAAGGATATGGGGCGGCAGCAACCAGCCTGCTGATCACCTTCGAAAGCATGGATCAGGCCTGTCATCGCCCCCATCGGTTGCCGATCGGGCTTGACCTCTGCACATCTGATGATCCATCACGCCTGGTTATTGTCGCCAAGGGCAGAACCTGGTTCCGGGACGCAGCACTGACGACGTTTTTCACCAGTTTGCATGATGATCAGTTCTTCAGTGATTTTGAACGCCATGTGTTTTACGGCGCAGCAATGGGGGGATATGGTGCGGCCTGCTATAGCAGATATGCTCCGGATTCTGTCGTGATTACCACGGAACCGGTTGCAACCCTGGCCCCTTTGAAAGCCCCATGGGAAAAACGATTTCCCGATCAGCGCAGACGTGATTTCAACACCACAGATTCATATGCGCCGGAATGCGCTGCCACAGCTGCCAGCTGCATCATCCTGCATCGTGACAGCCGGGCCGAAGACGTGATGCACGCCAGCCTGTTTAACTCTGCCTGCCAGCATCGCCTGCCTTTGCGCTTTCTGCGCCAGAGTGCTGAAGAACATCTTGAGGGCAGCGGGGCGCTTGAACATATCATATCAGCCGCACTAATGGTCTGCCCCGGTGATGAAGACCTTCTGCTTTTAAAACGACGTGTGGAACTGGAAAGCCTGCAGGCACTGCGGTTGCGCCGTACTTACGAACCTTATCTGCGCTACCTCTTTGCGCGCCTGAACCGAGATGACCGTAGCGGGCTTTTACGCAGGCTTTACCGGCATGGCGAATCCGTCGATTCTGTCAAAGAGTTCTTTCAGCGAAAACGACAGAAATCAGAACATAGCGATTAAGCGGGAAAACCGGCCAACAAAAAAGCCCCGCAAATTGCGGGGCCTGCCGTCGTGGTTGTCACTGCCTGTCTGGCAAATCAGATGTAATAGCGGCCTACGAATACAGCGCGTGCAATGTCTTCACGCTTGATGCCGATATCTGCCAGTTCCTGGTCAGATTTGTTTTCAAGCTGACGCACTGTGCGCATACGGGACGCGCCTTCGGTCATTGCCATGAAGAATGTGCCAACAGCACGCAGGGCGTGAGCTGCGAAAGAAGTGGTTGGGCGGGCGGAAGCGATTGCATATGCCATATTGAATTTCCTTGTGATGTCCGGTTCGACTTGTGTTGAGAGACATATGGGGCAAGGGAATACAATTGAGTACCACCGCATTCTGCAAAGCCGCTGTGCACCCCATGCATGACAGGTTAATCCCCTGTTAGCGCGCGCAGAGGCTGGCAAGAGCGGCCACAATTGTGTATCCCGCCCTTATGACCGACTCTCTGATTATCCGCCGCCCCGACGACTGGCACCTGCATCTGCGCGACGGCGCAATGCTGAAAGCCGTTCTCCCTGAAACCGCCCGTGATTTTGGCCGTGCTATCATTATGCCCAACCTGGTTCCGCCGGTTGTGAAGGCCGCACAGGCAACAGAATACCGTGATCGTATTCTGGCCGCGATGCCGGATGGCGCGGATTTCAAACCGCTGATGACCCTGTACCTGACTGAGGACAGTGATCCGGCGGATATGCGTGCGGCTTTTGAAAGCGGATTGATTTCTGCTGTGAAGCTATACCCGGCCGGCGCGACCACCAATTCTTCCTCTGGTGTTTCAAACTTCGACAAGATCCGTCCTGTCCTTGAAATGATGGCAGAGACCGGCCTGCCCATGTGTGTGCATGGCGAAGTCACCGACGCCGAAGTTGACATCTTTGACCGCGAGGCCGTGTTCATTGATCGCGTGCTTGATCCGATCCGCAAAGCCACCCCGGGCCTGCGCGTGATCATGGAACATATCACCACAAAAGATGGTGTGGATTATGTCGGCAGCCAGGATGACATGGGCGCAACCATCACGACGCACCATCTGATCATCAACCGCAACCACATCCTCGTCGGCGGGATCAAACCGCATTACTATTGCCTGCCTGTAGCGAAACGCGAAGAACACCGCCTGGCCCTGCGTGCAGCTGCAACCTCTGGCAATGCGAAATACTTCCTGGGTACCGACAGCGCCCCGCATCTGGATGACGCAAAAGAAAGCGCCTGTGGCTGTGCCGGGTGCTTTACGGCAACCAACACTATGCCGCTGCTGGCCCATGTGTTTGAAGAAGAAGGCGCGCTGGATCAGCTGGAAAAATTCGCATCCCTCAATGGCCCCGCCTTTTACCGCATGGCCCCGAACGACGCGACACTGACCCTGACAAAAGGTGACGCGAACACCTTCCCCACCCATATCGAAACCCCTGACGGCCCGGTCACAGTGTTTGACCCGGGCTTCCCTGTACACTGGCACACGAGCGCATCATGATCCCGACAAGCTATCCTGACAAATCCACCATCGCGGAAATGACTGCAAAGATGCTTCTGGATATCGAAGCTGTGCATTTCAATGCGCGTAAACCTTTCATTCTGGCATCTGGCCTGCCCAGCCCGACCTATATCGACTGTCGCAAGCTGATCTCTTATCCGCGCATTCGTACAACTCTGATGGATTTCCTGACCTGTACCGTGATGCGGGATGCGGGCCTTGAAAGCTACGACAACATCGCCGGTGGCGAAACAGCGGGCATTCCCTTTGCGGCGTTGGTTGCGGAACGTATGGCTCTGCCGATGACTTACGTGCGCAAAAAGCCAAAAGGCTATGGCCGCAATGCGCGCATCGAAGGTGCGATGTCTGAAGGTCAGCGGGTGCTTCTGGTGGAAGATCTGACAACGGATGGCGGATCCAAACTGTCTTTTGTCGATGCGATCCGTGACACCGGTGCAAGCTGCGACCGGACTGCTGTGATTTTCTACTACGGCATCTTCCATGAAACAGAGAAGACCCTGTCCGACCACGGCGTCGGCCTGAGCTACCTTTGCACCTGGTGGGATGTTCTGAAGGTTGCCCGCGACGAAAAACGCTTTGACGAAGAAACCCTCACAGAGGTCGAAAGCTTCCTCAATGATCCGCGTGCATGGCAGGATGCCCGCAGGGGATAAGCGATCCTTCGGGCGGAAAGGTTAAGAAAAACTTTTCCGCCTGGATAATCCCCATACGACAATCCCCAGGTAAATCCGTGCAATGCACGGCCAGATGTGGTAGTGGTTTCACTTATCCACAGGTTTATACAATTTGCCTGAGACTTCGCGGGTGTGCCACAAAGGCCACCGGAGAGATAAAGATGAACGAATTTGCACGCATTGGCACCCCGGAACCATCCCCGGAGGCCGAAACACAGACCGTCATGCCCCATAACATTGAGGCAGAACAGCAATTGCTGGGCGCGATTCTGACCAACAATGATGTCTATGACCGTGTGGCTTCGATCCTTCAGCCCGCGCATTTCTTTGACCCGGTCCATGGCCGGATCTACGAAGTGGCTGAGGCGCGGATTCGTAAAAACGCGATTGCATCGCCCGTCACGCTGAAGGCTTTCCTTGAGAAAGACGAAGGCCTGGCTGAACTTGGCGGTCCGGCGTATCTTGTGAACCTCGCCGGTGCGTCGATCTCTGCTTTTGCGGCCCGTGACTATGCCCAGCTGATCTATGATCTGGCCATCCGTCGCCAGCTGATCCGCATTGGCCGCGATATTTCTGACAAGGCGCAAAGCGTTGATGTGGATTCGGAACCCGCCGAACAGATAGTCGAAGCCGAACAGACGCTTTATTCCCTGTCTGAACAGGGCCAGTCCGACAGTGGGTTTCAGTCCTTCCTGTCTGCTGTCACCGAAGCCGTAAATTCCGCCAACGCCGCTTATCAGCGCGGCGGCGGGCTTGCGGGGGTTTCAACCGGTCTGATTGATCTGGATAAAAAGATGGGTGGCCTGCACCCATCCGACCTTATTATTCTTGCCGGTCGTCCTTCCATGGGGAAGACATCGCTTGCGACCAACATCGCCTTTAACGTCGCCAAAGCCTTTAAAAAAGGCAAACAGTCGGATGGCTCCATTGGTGCTGTAGAAGGTGGCGTTGTTGGTTTTTACAGCCTTGAAATGTCAGCCGAACAGCTGGCGGCCCGTATTTTGTCAGAAGCATCCGAAGTACCCAGTCAACAGATCCGCCGTGGTGACATGACTGAAGAAGAATTCCGCCGTTTCGTAGATGCCGCGAAAGATCTGGAAGCCTGCCCGCTGTTCATTGACGACACCCCCGCCCTGCCGATTTCTCAGCTGGCCGCCCGTGCGCGCCGCCTGAAACGGACACATGGGCTTGATCTTCTGGTCATTGACTACCTTCAGCTTTGCCGCGGGACCGCAGAAAACCGGGTGAACGAAATTTCCGAAATCACCATGGGTATGAAAGCGATCGCGAAGGAACTGCACGTGCCGGTAATCGCCCTGTCCCAGCTGTCGCGTCAGGTGGAAAACCGGGAAGACAAACGACCGCAGCTATCTGACCTTCGCGAATCCGGCTCGATTGAGCAGGATGCCGACGTGGTGTTGTTCGTGTATCGTGGCGAATATTATAAAGAACGTGAAAAACCAAATGATCACGAGCTTGATAAAATCGCGGCCTGGCAGGAAGAAATGGACGAATTGCATGGCAAGGCCGATGTGATCATCGGCAAGCAACGTCACGGTCCAATTGGTGACGTACAGCTGTCGTTTGAAGGCCAGTTCACCCGCTTTGGCAACCTCGCCAAGCCATGGCAGGCCGACGGCGAAGATCAGGGTTTCTGATTTGCGCAGCCTCTTTTCATATCTCGTGGTGATTGAACGCCACTACGGCCACCGCCGGAAACGCTTTGAAGGATTGCGATGGGGCATTTCGCCCCTGACCTTCCCCTAAATCAAAGCGAAAGATATGAAATGACTGAATTTTCCGAAATTCCGGTGATCGACATCACCGGTCTGACCGACGTGCCATCCGACGATCTGGTGGCGCAATTCCGCAAAGCATATGGCGAAACCGGCTTTGGCTATATCACCGGTCATGGCATCGATCAGGCGCTGATTGATAGTGTATTTGCAGCCTCCGCTGCCTTCCATGCCCTTCCTGCGGACCAAAAACAGGCGTTTGCGCTGGATTCCGGTCATCGCGGCTACATCGCGATCAACACCTCAACAGACGTAAACTCTGCCCATGCAGAGGTGACAAAACCCAATCAATCCGCCAGCCTGATGATGCTGCGCGAAGATACCGCACATGATCCAGATGTGTATCTGTCCGGCCCCAATCAGTGGCCGGATCTGGACGGGTTCCGGGATCTGATGCTGCGCTATAAGACAGAGATGTCTGATCTGGGCCGCCGTCTGATGCGCCTGGCCGTTCTGGCCGCCGGCGCTGATCCGGAACCGGTTCTGCGCGACGGGTTCGCCACGCCCACCACGTGGTTACGCCTGCTGCATTACCGGCCAACCGATCCATTGGGCCCCGATGATCTGTTCGGCTCTGCCCCGCATAATGACTTTGGCTGCCTGACCCTTCTGGCGCAGGATGGGATCGGCGGATTGCAGGTCAAAACACCCGCAGGCAATTGGGTGGATGCACCTAAAATCGAGGGCAGTTTTGTGGTCAATGTCGGCGATATGCTGCATCGCATGTCTAACGGTCGCCTGCTGTCGACCCCACATCGTGTGATCAACAGATCCGGGCGTGAACGCTATTCCGTGCCCTTCTTCTTTGATCCCCACGTCAGCTACGACATCGCCCCCATGCCCGGAACCGGCACGCCGCACTATGCCCCGATTAATTTCGGGGACTTCCTGCGCGGCGAACTCGAAGCCGGATATGACGCCCATAAAGACGCAAAAAGCGTATAAATTCATCAAAGCGCGGCCCGTTGCATCTGTGACGGGCCTTTCTTCTTGACCGCTGTGAAATCGTCGGCAAAACAGCGCTATGGGCACAGGAATTCTGACAATTAACCCCGATGCGCTGGCGAAAAACTGGCAGGCGCTGGACGGGATGAGCAACCCCGCGGTGGAAACCACCGCCGTGGTTAAAGCAGATGGTTACGGGCTTGGCGCAGGCCTCGTGGCAAAGCGATTGATGCGCGAAGGCGTGCGCATATTTTTCGTCGCTGCAGCAGAAGAAGGCGCCGCCCTGCGCAAAGCCGCCGGCGACACCCTGGACATCCGCATTTTGTCTGGTCACATGGCCGGAGATACGGACCTGCTGCGCGACTTCAACCTGACGCCGATGCTGAACTCTGTAGAACAGATAACCCGTCACTTTGAGATCCTGCCAGATCACCCTTTCGGCGTACAGCTGGACAGTGGCATGAACCGTCTGGGGCTTGAGCCTGTGGAATGGGACAGCGTGAAATCACATGTTCTGGCAAAGAACCCGGTCCTGCTGATGAGCCACCTTGCCTGTGCCGATGAACCGGAAAACCCGTTAAACGCCCTACAACTGACCTGTTTCCGCGAAATGACCGATGGGCTGGATGTGCCCCGTTCTCTGGCGGCGACCGGCGGTATTCTGCTTGGTCCCGACTACCATTTTGATCTGGTGCGGCCGGGCGTTGGTCTTTATGGCGGCGCACCTTTCACAGATGCTGTACCTGTCATAAATCTTTCACTGCCTGTCATTCAGACACGCGATGTTCAGCCCGGTGAATATGTCGGTTACGGCAATGGCTGGCAGGCGCAAACCCCTGCAAAAATTGCGACTCTTGCTGCCGGCTATGCTGATGGCCTGATCCGTGCCATGGGCGGGAAAGAAACGCAGATCTATGCCGGGGATACCCCCTGCGAGGTGCTTGGCCGTGTGTCTATGGATATGCTGACCGTGGATGTGACGCATCTGGAAACGGTACCTGAAAGCCTCGATCTTATTTGTGAACATCAAAGCATCGATGATCTGGCTGACAAGGCCGGGACCATCGGGTATGAGATCCTGACGAGTCTTGGCGCAAGGTACACGCGCCGCATTCTGGGAGAGTAAGAATGAACCCTGCCGCCCTTTTGGCAGCACTTGGACGTCCCGCGCTGGCGCTTCTCGCCGCGATCGGGCGACTGACACTGTTCGTGACTGATACACTCAGCCATCTGTTCCGCCCGCCGTTTTATCTGCGTGAATTGCGCGATGCGCTGATCTCGGTTGGCTATTTCTCCCTGCCGGTTGTCGGCCTGACCGCTTTCTTCACAGGCGGTGCACTGGCCCTGCAGATTTATTCCGGTGGTGCGCGTTTCAACGCCGAAGCCGTGGTGCCCCAGATCGTCGCCATCGGCATGGTGCGTGAACTTGGCCCGGTGCTGGCAGGTCTCATGATCGCCGCACGTGTGACGTCATCTATCGCCGCTGAAATTGCGACCATGAAGGTAACCGAACAGATTGACGCGCTGGTGACATTGTCCACCAACCCGATGAAATACCTGACCCTGCCCCGTGTCCTGGCCGCGACAATCGCTGGCCCGATCCTTGTGGGCATTGCGGATATCATCGGCATCTTTGGTGGCTATACTGTGGCCACCGGACGGCTTGGGTTCAACACCGCCGCCTACCTACAGAACACTGTGGACTTCATCCAGTTCACTGACATCACATCTTCGCTGGTAAAAGGCGCGGTTTTTGGCTTCATCGCCGCGATGATGGGCTGTTATTACGGCATGAATTCCGGCCGTGGCGCACAGGGTGTGGGCCGGGCAACGAAACTTTCTGTAGTGGCCGCAGCCGTGATGATCCTGGCTGCGAACTACATGCTGACGGGGCTGTTCTTTACATCATGATTAAGCTCGACAACGTATATAAATCATTTGGAAACAACCACGTGCTACGCGGCGTCGATCTTGAGATCCCGCGCGGGGAAAGCATGGTTGTCATTGGTGGCTCCGGCACTGGTAAATCCGTTACGCTGAAATCTGTTCTGGGCCTTGTGACGCCTGACAGCGGGACAATCACCCTGGATGGTGAAGACGTCACCAAGGCCGAACGGGACGCTTTCCTTGCCCGTTTTGGCATGTTGTTTCAGGGTGGTGCGCTGTTTGACAGCCTTACCATCTGGGAAAACGTCGCCTTCCGCCTGCTGCGTGGTTCACTGAAACGCCCGAAAACAGAGGCCCGTGAAGTCGCGATTGAGAAACTGCGCCGCGTTGGTCTGAAACCTGAGGTCGCGGACCAGTTCCCAAGTGAGCTGTCCGGCGGCATGCAGAAACGTGTGGGCCTGGCCCGCGCGATTGCGGCAGAGCCTGAAATCATCTTTTTCGACGAACCCACCACCGGCCTTGATCCGATCATGTCCGGCGTGATCAACGAACTCATCCGTGAAATCGTTGTCGAAATGGGCGCAACCGCCATGACGATCACCCACGACATGACCAGCGTGCGCGCCATCGCCGATAAAGTCGCGATGCTGCATGAAGGCGTGATCCAATGGACTGGCCCCGTGTCAGAGATGGACACATGCGGCGATCCCTATGTGGAACAATTCATCCACGGCCGCGCCGAAGGCCCGATTGAGGCGGTGCGGTAAATTTATATATGCTGAAACCAGCCCGGCCTTGCCGGGCAGCGCCCGCCCCGCCCCATGGGCGGGCGCTTCTCGCCCACCCCGGGTCAGGCGCAACGGTTTTCAAAGTGTCTGGCACCTTATTAAAGATCCGCCATGCTGAAATATTTTAACCTCACCTTACTCATCCTCTTTCCCCTTGCCTGGTTTGCGCCATTGTTGCGGGCCGGGCTTCTACCGCTGTTTGGCCTGTCAGAAATCACCGTGATTTCCGGGCTGCAAAGCCTCTGGGAAAGTGATGTGATCCTCGCGCTTGCCGTCACCTTCTTTGCAATCTTCGCGCCTTACCTGAAAACCCTGGGCCTGGCGCTGATCCATTTTGGTCTGCTGCGTCGCAAGGTCCTGCCTGTGCTGCACATCCTCGGCAAACTCGCCATGGCGGATGTTTTCCTGATCGCGCTTTATATCGTAATCATCAAAGGCATTGGCATCGGCAAGGTCGAAACGGCATGGGGGCTGTATTTCTTTACCGGCTGTATTCTTGCCTCGCTGGTGATATCTGTCCTGACAGAAAAGAAAAAGGCGCCCGGGAAGGACGCCTCTTAACATTTTATTCACCCCGGATCAGAAGCGAAAATCAATCCCGGCTTGCACGGATTTGCGTAGGGCATCGCCACCGATCCCGCCGATTTCAGCATTCACGTATAGGTTTGATCCACTGCCCATCTGATAATCGAGGCCAAAGTTCACGGCACCGGCAAACCCGTCACTGCCATAGTGATCCGCCGCGATATTATCGAGGTTCCCAACGTCATTGTAATCGACCGACGCCCCGAAAGACATCAATGCAGCACCGGCCTGCATTTCATAGCGGGCACCAAGAGAAGCAAAGCTCCAGGTGGAATAAGTATCCGCCATGCCTGCAAGACTGCCTGTTGCACTGTCGATCTCCTGACGACCAAACCCACCGTCAAATAACGCAATCACCTGATGACCACCCAATGCAAAGGGACGTTCCAGAGACAGGCTGAGGGCACGCATATCGCCTTCTGCCGTACCTGCCCCATCTGTGGTTTCCAGATCAAGTTTACCAAAGCTCAGGGTCACGGCACCGGTTACCTCACCAGAGCGGAAGCCAAGGTAAGGTTGAATAGAAAGGCTTGTACCATCCAGATCAGACGCCGCAGAACTGATGGAAAAATCGCTGTAGCCCAGGGCAGCACCAACGATCATCCCGTTCTCAAGCTGAAAATCGATCCCCGCCTGCATGGTCGGAAAACGACCGTCCAGATCGGTACCGTCAATCACAGTGTAATCCATCTGGAACCAGGTGCGGTTGCCTTCTGTCGTATTCAGCCCTGCCGCTTCGCGACTGACAATAGGCGTTCCAGCAGTCAGTCCGGATTTGACGGCATTGAAGATTGACGCAGACAGCGCCTGAGCGATGTGGTTTGCAGCAACAGTTGCCTGTTCCCCTGCAAGTACATCGAGGGCAGCCAATAAGTCCAGAAACGTAGCACCAAATAGCGTGAACGAATATGTTCCGACACCGTCGCTCAGCGCGCTATAATTAGAACCGATAACAAGCGTATATTCGCCTTCAGAAAATCCCGTGAAATCTAAAACATCTGAAGGATCCCCAGCTAAGACCACATCCCAGGGAACAGGAGTATTAGGTAGAAACGCTTTATCTCCCGAATAAAGCACGGCGAACATATTTGTCGGATTGCTGGAGTCAAAGTTTGCCGCATTAATCTGCAACAGAAATTCGGTTGCATTCGTCACTGAAATCCTGAAAATATCATGCGGAAATCCAGAATACACACTTGGATTGCTTAGAAATACATCCGTCTCAGCAGATTCTTCAAGACTTACATCACCAGTGACCGTAATCCCGCCAGGCGGCAGCGCCAGTGCAAAAGCCGATGTTGTCATTGCAAGCAAGACTGACGCCGTGAGACTGGTAGTTTTAACTCTGTTCAACATAATTGATCCCCTCGTTTATGCACTGCTCCCCAGCAACCAAAAAATCATTAGTAATCAAATATGTTTAAAAAGCGGCTCAAACTGTTCGTTTTGAGGCCTCTGCACGCTCAACGGAAACAATAACCTATTCCTGTTGCCCTTTGCGTCACTTCCGGGCACAACATCGCCATGGCAAAATCACTTCTGACATATTCATGCTCGGCATGCGGGCATGCGCATAAGAAATGGGCCGGGCAATGTGACGGCTGCGGCGAATGGAACACATTGGTCGAAGAGGCCCCGATGTCGTCCGGGCCTGCCTCCAGTTCTCTTGGGGCGGCGCGCGGGCGTAAGGTGCCGCTTATGGATCTCGATGGCGATATCGAGCTTCCGCCACGCACCCTGTCCGGTGTGCAGGAACTTGACCGGGTTCTGGGTGGTGGGCTTGTGGCCTCATCTGCGGTTCTCGTTGGTGGTGACCCCGGCATCGGGAAATCCACGCTGTTGCTACAGGCCGCCGCACGGTTCGCCCGCAATGGTCTGAAAGTCATCTATATTTCAGGTGAAGAAGCTTCTGCACAAGTCCGTATGCGGGCCCAACGTCTGGGGGTTGAGAAATCGCCTGTTCGTCTGGGCACAGAAACAAGCCTGCGCGATATCCTGACGACCCTGGAGAATGAAAAACCTGACCTTGCCGTCATCGATTCCATTCAGACGATGTGGGCCGATAATGTCAGCTCCGCCCCTGGTTCCGTCAGCCAGGTGCGTGCGGCTGCCCATGAGCTGACAACATTCGCCAAACGCAAAGGCATGGCGATTGTTCTGGTTGGCCATGTGACCAAAGAAGGCCAGATCGCCGGACCGCGTGTTGTCGAACATATGGTCGATACGGTTCTATATTTTGAGGGCGAACGCGGACATCAGTTCCGCATTCTGCGTGCCGTCAAAAACCGTTTTGGTGCGACAGATGAAATCGGCGTTTTTGAAATGACGGGCAAAGGTCTGCGCGAAATCAAAAACCCATCCGCCCTTTTTCTGGCGGATCGGGACAAGGCGCAGCCTGGCTCGGTTGTTTTCGCGGGCATCGAAGGCACCCGCCCGGTGCTTGCAGAATTTCAGGCCCTTGTATCGCCTTCCCCGCACAGCCAGTCAAAACGCACAGTTGTCGGGTGGGACAGTGGCCGTCTTGCGATGATTCTTGCCGTTCTCGAATCCCGCTGTGGCATCCCCTTTGCAGGGCTCGATGTTTATCTGAATGTTGCCGGCGGGTTAAAAGTTACGGAACCTGCAGCGGATCTCGCTGTTGCGGCGGCGCTACTTTCTGCACGTGAAGACACAGCTTTGCCTGCGGATACTGTCGTTTTTGGTGAAATCAGCCTATCAGGGACATTAAGACCAGCGGGACAGACCGAAAACAGGTTGAAAGAAGCCGAAAAACTTGGTTTCTCGGGGGCAATTGTCCCGTCGCGCAGTAAAACGGGTGCGGGTTGTACGTTAGAACTCAAACAGTTCGATGATCTCATCGGGTTTACGGAACAGACATTTTCTGCCGGATAACCGGCAAAACGATCGCTAAAGGAACGACCATGGAAGGTTTTACAGTCATTGACGGCATTGCAGCTGCGGTCATTATTCTATCAGCCCTGCTTGCTTATTCGCGCGGGCTGGTACGCGAGGTCCTGTCCATCGGCGGCTGGATCGCCGCAACAATCCTGGCCTATATGTTTGCAGCGTCTGTTCAGCCGCTTCTTGCACAGGTGCCCGGACTGAATGGTTTCATCGAAGGCCAGTGTGAACTTGCCCTGCTGATCAGTTTCGCGGTGGTGATGGTCATTGGGCTTCTGCTGTTTTCCATCTTCACCCCCCTGTTTTCCGGCGCGGTTCAGCGATCTTTCCTGGGCGGGCTTGATCAGGGCCTAGGGTTTCTTTTTGGTGCCGCCCGCGGTGTGCTTCTCGTGGTGATCGGCCTTATGGCTTATGATTTCATCAACCCGGGTGAACCTGCGCCAATGGTGGCCGACAGCCGCACCAATGCGGTATTTGGCCATCTGACGACACAGGTTGAAGATCAGGTGCCAAGCGATGTGCCTGGCTGGCTGCAGACACGCTACAACAGCTTTATCGCATCCTGCGAAGCCCCTGCCGGATAAGGCTTTTACAACAGAAATTCAGAAGGCCGTGGCATAAATATGCTGCGGCCTTTGTCTTTTTGGGCAGGAAAGAACGAATTTCTGTGACTCTTTAATGACAGACGCCCGCAGGCCGATTAAGAGGAGGCAACGCCACGCCGGAGGGATTCGCGCCCCCGGACAAACGGAGCTGCTGCCACATGCGCAACCTGCCACGACGTTCGCCCCTTTCTTCCAACAGCCCAGATGTGCCTGATATTGCGGATGCAAAACCGTATTACGCGCACCCCTTTGATGACAGCAAACTGAAAGAAGAATGCGGTGTCTTTGGTGTGGTCGGTGTAAAAGACGCTGCCAGTTTTGTTGCGCTTGGTCTGCACGCCCTGCAACACCGCGGTCAGGAAGCCGGCGGCATAGTCGCCCATTGCCCTGATCAGGGTTTCAACTCAGCCCGTCGTTTTGGCTATGTGCGCGATAACTTCACCAAAGCCAGCCTGATGGAAACCCTGCCAGGCCCCGTGGCCATCGGCCATGTGCGCTATTCCACTGCGGGTTCGAAAGGCGCTGTGATCCGGGATGTTCAGCCTTTCTTTGGCGAATTTTCCATGGGTGGTGCAGCTGTTGCCCATAACGGCAACCTGACCAACGCCAATGCTCTGCGCAAAGAACTGATTGAACGCGGCTCAATCTTCCAGTCCTCATCTGACAGTGAATGTATCATCCACCTGATGGCCCGTTCTCTGCAACGCAATATCCCGGAACGCATGGAAGATGCTTTGCGTCGTGTTGAAGGGGCGTTCTCTATTGTTGCCATGACCCGTACCAAACTGATGGGTGTGCGTGACCCGCATGGGGTGCGTCCGCTTGTGCTTGGTAAAATCGGTGACGGCTGGGCACTGTCTTCTGAAACCTGTGCGCTGGATATCATCGGTGCGGAATATGTCCGTGAGGTTGAACCAGGCGAAATGGTTGTGATCACGGAAAAGGGCGTCGAAAGCCATTTCCCCTTCCGCCCACAGCCCTCCAAGTTCTGTATCTTTGAGCATGTCTATTTTTCACGTCCCGACAGCATCATCGGCGGCCAGTCTGTCTATGAAACCCGCCGTCAGATCGGTGTGGAACTGGCACGTGAAACCCCTGTTGAGGCAGATCTCGTCTGTCCTGTGCCCGACAGTGGCACGCCTGCAGCGATTGGTTTCTCACAGGAAAGTGGTATTCCCTATGCTATGGGCATCATCCGCAACCAGTATATGGGCCGGACCTTTATTGAGCCGACCGAGCAGATCCGCAACATGGGTGTGCGTCTGAAACTGAACGTGAACCGGGCCCTGATCAAAGGAAAACGGGTTATCCTGGTGGATGATTCCGTTGTACGCGGAACCACATCGCGCAAGATCAAAGACATGATCCTGGATGCAGGTGCGAAGGAAGTGCATTTCCGTATTGCGTCCCCGCCCACGGCCTGGCCTTGTTTTTATGGCGTAGATACACCCGAACGTGGAAAGCTGCTTGCAGCGACCATGTCCGAAGATGAAATGCGCGACCATCTTGGTGTGGACAGTCTGAAGTTCATCTCACTCGATGGTCTCTACCGCGCAGCGGGTCAGAAAAAAGGCCGCAAGAAATCTTGTCCGCAATATTGCGACGCCTGTTTCTCTGGCGAATATCCGGTGACACCCGCAGATATGATCGAAAAGGGCTTTGAGATGAAGGCGGCAGAGTGAGGCCGCCGAATTCTTCAAAGAATTCGACCCGGATTATTTCAAATAATCCGGGCGCTCCACTACAATTCCGCCCACATCATTTTCTGTGTTCCCTGGGGTTCCAGGGCAAAGGGTATTCTGACGACTTCACCGCCAATATGGTGCAAATCGTGGAAAAGGGCCTGCGCGCACCTGGCGGAGATGATCAGCAGATTGAAGTCGTGCGCAACACGGACGACATCTGCAGCCCCTGCCCCAAACGCCGTGGCCTGCGCTGCAGCAATCAGGACGGGATTGAAAAGCTAGATAAGGCCCATCTGCGTGCCCTGAAACTTGATTATGGTCAGGTGATCACCTGGGGCGAGGCACAGAAACGTATCCGCAAACATGTGGCCCCGGAAGGGTTGCAGGTTATCTGCGCGGGCTGTCAGTGGCTGCAATACGGCATGTGCGAAGCGGCAGTGCGCGAACTGCACGGTTGATCCCAGCGCACTCCCTGGCGATAGTCGCGTTCAGGGAGAACACATATGTCATTTTCATATCACTTCACACATGCAATCTGTCGACGCCCCGGCACATCTGCCACGCAGGGACTGCGCGCGGTGGATACCGGCACACCGGACACGGATTTATTTCTGCAACATCACGCCGATTATATTACCGCGTTGAAATCAACCGGGGCCACTGTCACAGAACTTGCCGCCGATGAAGCCTTCTCTGACGGTTGTTTTGTCGAAGATGCAGCCCTCTGCCTGCTTGAACTTGCGATCATCATGCGCCCGGGGGCCCCACACGACGGGGCGAAGCCGCACTGATGAAACCGGTGCTGGAAGGTCTGTATTCCAATGTCGCTGAAATCACGCGCGGGCATATTGAAGGTGGTGATATTCTGGTAACGGAACGTGAAATCCTCATTGGCAGCTCTGATCGCACAGATACTAAGGGCGTTGAAAACCTGCGTGAGATTGTAACGCCTTATGGTTACAGCATCCGAATGGTGCAGACCCCGCCCGGCGTATTGCACTTCAAGACAGATTGCTCACTGCTTGACGCGAACACGATCCTTTCGACCAGGCGTCTGGCGGACAGTGATTGTTTTGACGGATATGACGTCATCCATGTGGCCGAGGGCGAAGAAGCCTGCGCCAATACGATCCGGTTCAACAACCTTGTGATCATGCCTGCTGGTTTCCCTGAGACCCGGGCAACCCTGACGGTCGCCGGATATGAGGTACGGGACGTCGGCAACAGCGAGGCTGCCAAGCTTGATGGTGGCATGTCTTGCCTGTCCCTGCGCTTTTCTCCCTCTGCGGCCTGAACACGCAGCTGCACCCTCTCGACTCCGATCAAATGGCCCGTTAGGAAGTCCGCATGACTGAGACAGCACAAAAAACCGCCCTGATCACTGGTGCCTCACGCGGGTTGGGTTCTGCCCTTGCCCTGGCGCTTGCCCCGACCCATCATATCATCGCGGTCGCCCGTACCCAGGGCGGGCTGGAAGATCTGGATGACAACATCAAGGCACTGGGCGGCACTGCTACGCTGGTCCCAATGGATCTGACGGATGAAGGGGCCTGTGAATATCTGGGCAGCTCTCTTGCGCAGCGCTGGGGCGGGGTTGATCTTTGGGCCCACACAGCAATTCACGGTGCGCCACTGACACCTGCGGCCCATATCGACAATAAGGATTTTGACAAAAGCCTTGCGGGCAACGTCAACATGACTCGTTTCCTGATCCGTGCGGTTGAGCCGCTTCTGCGTGCGAAACAAGGGCGCGCAATGTTCTTTGACGACACAACGATTGGTGAGAAGTTCTACGGTAGCTACGGCGCAACAAAAGCCGCGCAAATCGCCATTGTGAAAAACTGGCAGGCAGAAACCGTAAACACCGGGCCAGAGGTATTGATTTCCGCCCCTGATGCGATGGGAACAGGTCTGCGCGCGCGGTTCTTCCCTGGTGAGGATAAGTCCACCTTGGCCGATATTCGCGCGGAAGCAACGAAAGTCGTTTCTCTGCTGGGATGACACAGCAGAGAAACGACTTTCTAGTTTTCTAGTTTTCTAGTTTTCTAGTTTTCTAGTTTTCTAGTTTTCTAGTTTTCTAGTTTTCTAGTTTTCTAGTGAACCTGCAATTTTCACAGATCCGGTCAAGAGACCACTCAACAATATGCGGCCAGAAAACCGCAGTTGTTTCTGCATTCACCTCCCTTCCGTCACACCACTTTACGTGACGCAACCTGCCCGTTATTCAGGCCTAAACTGCAAGCGGGGCTGACATGCGTATTCTGATCACCAATGACGACGGCATTCATGCCCCGGGCCTGAAAACCCTGCATAAAATCGCAACCGATCTGGCGGGGTCGAATGGTGAAGTCTGGACCGTCGCTCCGGCCTTCGAACAGTCCGGCGTCGGTCACTGCATCAGCTACACTCATCCCTTCATGGTCGCCCAACACGGAGTGCGAAGCTTCGCCGCAGAGGGCAGCCCTGCGGATTGCGTTCTGACTGCTCTGCATGATGTTATGCCCGAACGACCTGATCTTGTGCTCTCAGGTGTTAACCGTGGTAACAATTCTGCAGAGAACACGCTTTATTCCGGAACAATCGGCGCCGCGATGGAAGCAGCACTTCAGGGTATTCCTGCCATTGCCATGTCCCAATATTTCGGCGTCGAAAACCGGGACCTTGATGACCCGTTTGAATGCGCGGCTGCCCATGGTCTGAACGTCATAAGACAGATCCTCGCCGCCCCACAAACCAGTGAAACGGCGGATTACCGCCTGTTCTGGAATGTGAACTTCCCCCCCGTCAGCGCGGAAGATCACAAAGGTATGCGCCTCTCTGCACAAGGGTTCCGCCGCGATACTGACTTTGGCGTCGAGCCCCATACAGCCCCATCCGGGCGTCGTTTTCTCTGGATCAAAGGCGGGCCGCAAACCACGCCAACACTTCCGGGCACAGATGCCGCTGACAACCTTGCAGGGTATACGTCAGTTACGCCCATGCGCGCGGATCTGACAGATCACGCGACCCTTGCTGCGCTGAAGGAAAGCTTCGGCCAATGACTCAATCCATGGATCAGGATATTGCCGAACGTAAAATGCAGTTCCTGTTTCAGCTGCGTTCAAAAGGCGTGACCGATAATCGCGTACTGACAGCCATGGAAAAGATTGACCGGGGGCCTTTTATTCAGGGCTTTTTCGCAGATCGCGCCTATGAAGACACGCCCCTGCCGATCCCATGTGGTCAGACTATCAGCCAGCCTTCGGTGGTGGCCCTGATGACCCAGGCACTGGGTGTGCAGCCCCGCGATAAGGTGCTGGAGGTTGGCACAGGCTCTGGCTATCAGGCCGCTATTCTCAGCCTGCTCGGGCGACGGATCTATACCGTAGAACGCCATCGTCAGCTGATCCGGACCGCGCGGGAAATCTTTGACGCACTGGATCTCAGTAATATCACCGCTATCACCGGCGATGGTAGCTTCGGTCTGCCTGACCAGGCCCCTTTTGACCGCATCATTGTCACCGCCGCAGCCGAAGATCCGCCCGGCCCGCTGCTGGCACAGCTGCGCATTGGTGGCATTATGATCGTTCCGGTCGGTCAATCTGACGCAGTTCAGAGCCTGATTAAGGTCACCCGCACCGAGACGGGCTTTGATTATGACGAGCTTCGCCCGGTGCGTTTTGTTCCTTTGCTGGAAGGACTGGCCAAAGATGAGTATGATTAAAGCAAATCACCCCCGGCGCAGGTGCAGAAAGACCACGTAAAGAAGGTCACGCACCCGCAGAACCGGTTTGAGAAAGAGCAGAGATATGACCCGACCGTTTATTCACAACGTCACCCGGAAAACCCGTCTTTTGTCCGCTGCGGCAATTGTTGCGCTGACTGCCGGATGTTTTGATAACGCAGATCTGGATTTGCGCAACAATTTCGGCAATGGCATCGATACGTCTGGTGCGGTGCGTCAGGCCTCTTCTCCGCGCCCGCGCCCGGATAACCGCGGCGTGATTTCCTACCCGAACTATCAGGTGGCGGTTGCCCGCCGCGGTGACGATGTAACCAGCCTGGCAAATCGCCTGGGTGTCGATCCGCATACCCTGGCGAATTACAATGGTGTCGCTACAGATACCTCTCTGCGCAATGGTGAAATTGTCGCCCTGCCCGGCCGTGTTTCCGAACCGTCCGAAGCCACCGGCGCTGTTACCTCAGGTCGCACTCAGACCCCGCGTGTGATTGATGTGGAAACCCTGGCCTCCGGGGCAATTGACCGCGCACCAAATGTGAACTCTGGTACTGCAGAAGGCACGATCAATGCGCAGTCAGAAAGCCCCACGGGTAATGAACCTGTGCGCCACAAAGTAGGACGCGGGGAAACTGCATATAGCGTGGCCCGCCTTTACAATGTGTCTGTGCGTTCACTGGCGCAGTGGAATGGCCTTGGCTCTGACCTGAACGTGCGTGAAGGGCAGTATCTGCTGATCCCGACAGCCACCCAGGCCCGTCAGGCGCAAAACACCACACCGGAACCGGCACCCGCTGCGGCGGTCTCTGCACCTGGAACCGGCAGCACAACACCTGTGCCGCCAAGTGCCAGCAGCCCCCTTCCACAAAATGACACGACACCTGCTGAAGAAGTTGAAGAAACCCCTGAAGCGCCGGATCTGGGGGAAACCCGCAGCGACAGTGGCGGACGCCTTGTCATGCCGGTTGACGGCAATATCATCCGCCCGTTTGACGAGGGCCGGGGTGGCGGCATCGATATTTCCGCAGATGCCGGTAAAACCGTTGTTGCCGCAGATGCGGGCACGGTGGCCGCGATCACCGAAGATACAGATGACGTACCGGTTCTGGTTTTACGGCACTCTGGTAATCTGCTGACGATCTACGCCAATGTCAGCAATATTTCGGTTTCAAAGGGTGATCGGGTGACACGTGGTCAGCAGATCGCAACTGTGCGTGACGGTAATCCGTCCTTTATCCGGTTTGAGGTCCGTCGTGGCTTTGATCCCGTCGATCCGGTGGATTTCCTGAACTGATCTGGTTCAGCAGTGACAAAAGAAAACGCCGCGCAGATCCCGCGCGGCGTTTTCTTTTTGTAGATCGGTCTGACTTTACAATGCGACGCCCCGGCGTCCGGCGAGGTCGCAGAAGAATTGCCAGGCCACGCGGCCTGACCGGCTGCAACGGGTGGCCTGCCATTCAATCGCTTCAGCCCTGAGATCCTCATCCGAAATCTCAACGCCATAAGCATCGCAATAGCCCCGGATCATCTGCAGATAGGCATCCTGATCGCAGGGATGGAAACCCAGCCAGAGACCAAAGCGATCGGACAGAGACACTTTCTCTTCCACCGCTTCAGATGGGTTAATCGCGCTTTGGCGTTCATTTTCAATCATATCGCGCGGCATCAGGTGGCGGCGGTTTGATGTGGCATAAAGCACAACATTGTCAGGCCGGCCTTCAATGCCACCATCCAGAATTGCTTTCAGAGATTTGTAATGCTCGTCGTCATGTGAGAAAGACAGGTCATCACAGAACAGCACAAAGCGATGTGGCACCCCACGCAGAAGCGTCAGAAGACGGCCAACAGAGGGCAGATCTTCGCGCTGTAGCTCGATGATCTTCAGACTATGACCCTGCTTCAGGATCTCGGCATGTATCGCCTTCACCAGCGATGATTTCCCCATGCCGCGCGCACCCCATAACAGGGCGTTATTGGCGGCAAAGCCACGGGCAAACTGCAGGGTGTTTTCCAGCAATGTGTCACGGGAACGGTTGATGCCCACCAGCATATCAAGCGCCACACGGGATACTTTCGTCACCGGCACCAGCGCATCAGGATCCGCCTGCCACATAAAGGCATCTGCAGCATCAAAATCGGGCGCTGCGGCACCGGGCGGGTTCATCCGCTCCAGCGCCTCAGCAATGCGCAGCAGCACGTCAGTCTTGCGGCTCATTTGTCGTCCATTTCTTCAGGATGCTGGTTCAGTTCTTCGTCGAACTCATCCTCGTCCTCGACCCACAGACCTTCTGCACGCAACTTGGCTTCACGCTTTTTCTCGATCCGGCCCACAAGGAAGATCGAAATTTCGTAAAGGCCATAAACCACGACGAACAAGATCACCTGGGTGATCACATCCGGGGGGGTAACCAGCGCCGCAAGCACAAGGATTGCAACAACCGCGTATTTGCGCACGCTGCCAAGCCCCTGCGCAGAGACCAGCCCCGCCTTACCCAGAAGGGTCAGCAGAACCGGCAGCTGGAAGCACAAGCCAAAAGCCACAATGAATTTGATCGTCAGGCTCAGATATTCCTGTGCGGACCCCTGAAAGGCGATCCCGGCGGTCGCATTATCGACTTCGTCGCTTAAAACCGTGCCCGCCTGCTGGAAACCCAGGAAGAAATCAAAGGCCAGCGGCGTGACAACATAGAAAGCAAAGCTTGCGCCCAGGAAAAACATGAACGGCGACGCAATCAGGAACGGCAGGAACGCACCCTGTTCGTTCTTATAAAGACCCGGCGCCACAAAGCGCCACATCTGGAAGGCGATATAGGGGAAAGACAGCACCAGCCCGCCCAGAAGCGAGATGGAGATCGCGACAAAGAAACCTTCCTGAAGCTTGATCAGGATCAGCCCGCAATCATCCTGCCCGCGTTCTGCCATAGCGGAACACAGGGGATGGGTCAGAAAGTTAAAGATCGGGTTCCAGATGGTGAAACAGATCACCATGCCAATGATAAAGGCCACGACCGAATGGATCAGCCGCGTGCGCAGCTCGGTCAGATGTTCAATCAACGGGGCTGAGCTTGATTCAACCTCATCCGGGGCGCCTGTGGCCTGATCTGTCATTCTTATGCGTCTTTATTGCTCGGGGCATCCGGTGCAGGTGTTGCCTCCGGCGCGGGGGCCGGTTCCGGTGCCTGTGTTTCAGCTTCCGCAGCCGCAGCTTCTGCTGCTTTGCGCTCAGTCGCTTTCTCGGCAGCTTTGGCGCGGATTTTATCTGCGGCCTCAGCACGCTCTTTCGCAAGCTTCTGGGTTTCGGGACCGGCCGTGCCTTCCGTCAGGGACGAAGACCAGCCCTTGGTCGCATCTTTCACCGCATCCAGCGACGCCCCGACGGGGTTGGTGGCCGCCTTCAGGGTCTTGTTGACGTCCGCACCCATGTTTTTGATGTCTTTGACACCAGATTCATCGGCCGCGTCTTCCATCGCGCGCTGAAACTCACGGGCCATGCCGCGCATCTTGCCGGTGAACCGGCCAAGCTGGCGGAACATGCCGGGCAGATCTTTGGGGCCAACGACAATAAGCGCGACGATCCCGATCAGAAGAAGTTCGGTCCATCCAAGGTCAAACATATGTCAGACCGCAGATCAGGCTTTGTCGTTTTCAGTTTCCGGTGTCACATCGACAGCGGTGTCTGCAGACTGTTCTTCCAGTTCTTTTTTGCCGTCGTCCACGCCACGTTTAAACGCGGTGATTCCTTTGCCGACTTCGCCCATCAGGGACGAGATCTTGCCACGACCAAAGAGAACCAACACAACAACAGCGATGAGCAGCAGGCCGGGAAGGCCAATATTATTCAGCATTTCTTAGTCTCCCTTACCGGATATTTGCGGGCACTGACCCGCTCCGGGCTTCTTGTTCCATTTATATTTAGGGAATGCCTGCGGGGATTCATAGTGCAAAGCGGCGTACATATGCTGATATGCGCTGATTTTTCGCGGCGTCGCCCTTTCATCAGGCACTTATCCGGCCTGATGAACCCTTTGGCGGCTTTCAGCCCGCAAAGACGTAGCAGCGCGCACGGGGCACGGTAATCCACATCACACGCCCCGTTTCGGGCAGGAAGACAGAGGGCACAGTGGCCGAAAGCTGCACGCCACAGTCGAGATCAAATTCAACAATGCTTTCCCGTCCAAGAAAACGCGCGCGACGCACCGTGGCACGGGCGGCTACACCATCAGATTGCGTAGGCTCAGGCCCGCGCCCGCCACGGTCAAAATCAATACGGATATGCTGTGGGCGGAAAGCGATCTTTACTTTTGTTTCATTGGCGTGCCCCGGGGCCAGGAACTGACCAAATGGGGTTTCAGCGAGGGCACCGTTGACCTCGGCCTCAATCACATTGAGATCCGAGAAGAACAAAGCTGCCTCAAGATCACAGGGCGCGTTGTAGATATTGTAAGGCGCGCCACGCTGCACGATCTTCCCACCGCGCATCAGTAGAATCTCATCCGCCATGCGCATGGCTTCTTCGGGTTCATGGGTCACAAGCAGAACCGCCGTGCCCTCTTCCTTCAGCATCGCCAGGGTTTCATCGCGCACAGAATCACGCAGGCGATCATCAAGGCCGGAAAACGGTTCATCCATCAGCATCATGACCGGACGCGGTGCAAGCGCACGGGCCAGGGCCACACGTTGTTGTTCCCCGCCGGACAGTTCATGCGGATAGCGATCGGCGTAATGGGTTAGGCTGACGCGTTTCAGCAGTTCCATCACCCGGGCGCGTTTCGCGATCTTATCGCCCTTCAGGCCAAAGCCAATATTCTGCGCAACAGACAAATGCGGAAACAGCGCAAAATCCTGAAACATCAGCCCGATAGAACGGCCTTCTGGCGGAACACGATGCAATGTATCGCAGATCAATTCGCCATCCAGCCAGATTTCACCGCTTTGCTGCATTTCCACACCCGCAATCGCGCGTAGGGTCGAAGATTTACCGCAACCTGACGGACCAAGCAGACAGGTCACCTGCCCCGGCATCACTTTGAACGAAACCCCATCGACAACCTTTTTGTCGCCATAGATCTGGGTCAGGTTCTTCAGTTCAAGCCGTGGTGGCAGGTTTTGTTGTGCGGTTGTCTGGGTCACAGCCAGGCCTTTGCTGAGTGAAATCGTCAGTTTTCACGAGGTAGCAGAGCCCCCGCCCTGCGGCAAGGGGGCTATGCCCGCCTGCGACCAATCAGCAGCAGCTTCCGCCGGCAGCAGGTTCAACGGCGGCCTGTGTGCCGGGTGCATCTGGCTTTGCGCCCGGTTCAAATGCGCCATAGTGACGGCAGAACGTACCGATGAAATCGAAATATTGCGCAAAACGGCTTTGGCCCAGGGTTCGGGCGGTGTTTCCGCACACCGGCACACATTTTCCGGCCTCAAACTGTTTGTCTTCATCCAGAACAAAGACCTGCGCCATATGTTCCAGGCCACCATTATAGATCACAGCCTGGCCGTAATCTTCCGGATTCGCATCCAGATTGTTCAGCTTAAACAAGCGCCAGGTTTCTGAGGTAAAGCCGATATTGCCAAGCTTTGCTTCGATCTGTGGGTTTTCCACGGTCAGAACCCGGGTATCCACCATACGCGGATCGCCAAAACCAACTTTCTTAGACAGGGCGATGAAATCATTGCGATACAGCGCGCCGGACAGGCATTCGCCATACAGAACCGGATCTTCGCGCAGGGATCCCGGCACGCGGCGATCTGCGTAAACGTCAGAGAAATACATTTCCCCGCCCGGTTTCAGAATGCGGTAAGCTTCTGACAGAACCGCCTCTTTATCCAGCGCCAGGTTGATCACGCAGTTGGACACAATCAGATCAAAACTGTTGTCTTCAAACCCAAGCGCGCCCAGATCTTCAATCGTGCCTTTGACAAAAGCCGTGTTGGGTTTCGCGTAGCCAAAAGCCTCGGCATGGTAATCCATATGCGCCCGCGCGACATCAAGCTGCGCATCGGTCATATCGACACCAGTGACAAAACCGTCTTCGCCCACAAGAGCCGACAGCGCATAGACATCGCGCCCGGAACCAGACCCCAGATCCAGCACTTTCAGCCCCTCAAGCGCCTCAGGGGCAACAAGGCCGCAACCGTAGTAGCGCGACAGCACTTCGTCATGGATCTTGCCCAGGATTTTCTTCAAGTAATCCGGCATCGCATCGGGCGTGCAGCAGGCATTGGTCTGAAGATCGGACGAACCCTGAAGGGTTTCGCCGTAATATTCCTGAACGGTTTCATGCTGCATGGGTCGGGCCTCTGTTGCGTAAATTCACCCGCAGACCTAACGGCTTGCGCATGCCCCGGCAAATCACGTGATCGTCAGGGCACGCAGAATATATCACAGAAGAGTGAAGTAAAATCCAGCCAGAATTTTGCCATTCACCTGAAGCGACAGGCGATGCTGCCCGGGGTAATGGGTAAACGTCGTCGCCCCCTTCTTAAACAGGTGTTTTTTGCGCAGGGTCAGGCGACTGCCCGCTTTCATCTGCACCTGTTTCAGCTTGAACACTTTCGGGGCCGTGCTGCCATTGGCTTTCACAAAATCAATGACGTAATCCACCATCAGGGCTTCGTCCTGCCCGGCCTCAAGCACGGTATCAAAGGTGAAACTTTCCCCGATCTCCAGGCTGTCGCGGCCTGCCTGCAATGAGGTGACAGAAATATCCGGATTGCTGCGATACCCCAGCAGTTCCAACGCCCCCGCATGGCCCTTCTTTACCAGCCCACGCAGAGCATGACGTGTCATCCAGTCCAGCTCTTTTGCGTCCTGTCGCCCCTCCGCCTGCCAGTCCGCCAAAGTGGACACCACAAGATCCGGGTCTGTTTTAGATATATCATTCAGATGGTTCGCAACGGATCTTGTCACGAAACGGGTTGGGTCCGCATGTAGCAGATCAAGGAAAGGCAATGTCTGTTCCGATGTGACGCCGACTTTCATTCCCCAGGGCAGTTTCGGCCGTGTCCCTTCAGAAACCAGGCGGCGCACGTGATAGTGATCGTGCTGTGCCCAGATCTGCATCCGCGCCAGAACACGATCGGGCCAGCGGTTCAGAAAAGGCCGGATCGCGAATTCCATGGAAAAGCGTTGTGTCACCGCCTCCAGCAGATCAAGCGACAGATCGGGATGGTCTTCCAGCCCGTGGTTCACCGCATATTCGCCCAAAGGTGCAAAGATAAACCGTCCGAAGTCATCATCCTTCAGTGTCGGATCCAGTGGCTCCGGCAGGGCAGCCTGTATAGCCCGAGCCGCCGCAGAAAAATCGGCTGGCAGATGAGCCGCCAGCACCGCAGCTATATGATCAATGCGCTGTTTCAGCTCCAGTTCAGGAAAGGGCGCAAGCACCTGATCCGCAAATGCCTGCGCCTGAAATGACGGATCAGCCGCCTGAAAAAGTCCGGCCAGATAGCCAACCGTTTCCGCGTTAAAGAGGTCATCTTTCAGACTGTATTTCTCCGCCATTTCTATCCCTTACATCGTTGTGTTCACGCCGCCACCATCCAGCAGAATATTCTGCCCGATGATAAAGCCTGCGTGTTGCGAACAGAGGAATGCACAGGTGGCACCAAATTCTGCCGCTGTGCCGTAACGGCGGGCGGGAATCGTTGCCTCGCGCTGCGCTTTGGCCTCTTCAGGAGTGATCCCCTGCGCCGTTGCAACACCACCATCCAGAGAAACTGCACGGTCTGTTGCATGTATTCCGGGCAGAAGATTGTTCATCACCACCCCTTCGGGGGCAACCTGGCGTGACGTTCCTGCAACATATCCGGTCAGGCCCGTACGGGCAGAGTTGGACAAGCCAAGTGCCGGAATCGGGGCCTTCACCGATTGAGACGTGATGTTCACAACCCGGCCCCAGCCGCGATCAATCATACCAGGTACCAGGGCTTTGATCATAGCAATGGGTGCCAGCATATTTGCATCCAAAGCCTTGATGAAATCATCACGACCCCAATCACTCCAGACACCAGGAGGTGGCCCACCTGCGTTATTTACAAGGATATCTACGGCACCGGCCACCCGCAGGACCTCTGCGCGCCCTTCCTCTGTGCTTATGTCCCCTGCAACGGTTTCAACCGTCACGCCATAGGCCTGGCGAATGGCCTCGGCCGTTTCTGAAAGCGGGCCTTCAGAGCGGGCGTTCAGAACAACATTCACCCCTTCAGCCGCCAGTGCTTCTGCACAACCACGGCCCAATCCCTTTGAGGACGCACAGATGAGCGCTCTCTTTCCTTTAATTCCCAGGTCCATTTTGCTTTGTTCCCCTCTGTAAGTGAGATAGTTTCCCATAAGGTCACCAGATCAAATTGCGATCTGGCACTCTCTTAGATGGTAATAAAGGTAGTGAGCTTAGTTATGTCACCCCCCGAACTAAATTTCGCCCTTTTCTCATCTATATTTTCTCAGATAAGTTTCGCCGCAGACTACCCAAATAGGCGTGTTGTCACCGGGAGCTTTTTCCCGTTAGGTAATAGTGTTTTTATTGACACGTAAGTTTAAATGTAACGTCAGTGATTGTAGGTAACAGTGAACTCGATTGGTAACATAGAACAAAAAACGGCTCTTTCGGGAATGCAGACAATTCCCGTGATCCGTGGTGATGATTTCAGAGTAACCGACGGTGTAAACCTCGGGGATCAGTTACACGAGGCCTCAGAACTCCTTCTTGACGACTACTACCAGATCAGCCGCACCGGGCGCATGGAAGCTCTTGATATTATTCCGGTTTCCGAAACACCAACAAACAGTGGACTGCCCGCCCCGGAATATCGGATAGCCGAAACGTCTTCGCTTGGCACCCCCGGGAACGCCGTATTCCTTGATTCTGTCATTACCCTGATGGCCCAGGATGGCAAAACCGTCGACTCACTTGTGATGATTGAAGTCGCACAAGATACGAACTTCATCGAAGCCAGTTATCTTTTGCCAATTGCCGATATTCTACCAGGGCAGCCCTATCGCCTGGTTGGAATCAGTCAGGAATCAGCACGCAAGTTCTTTGCCCTGGTTTCAAGTGTATCCTTCACCCGTAGCACACAAATCACCATGGCTGACGGCACCCAGCAGCTGATTGAAACACTGCGTCCGGGCGACAGAGTGCTGACGCGTGACAATGGCCCTCAGGAGGTCCGCTGGGTCGGGGAAATCACCCGCCGTGCTGTTGGCGAATTCGCCCCGATTCTGATCCGGAAAAATACGCTGAACAATTCACGCGACCTGCTGGTCAGCCCCGGGCACCGTCTGTTTTTCTGGCAGCGCGTTGATGAGTTGAACATTGGCCGATCTGAAGTTCTTGTGCAGGCCCGTCACCTTGTAGATGGTGACCGGATTTGTCGCTCTGAAGGCGGTTTTATTGACTATTTCCAACTGCTGTTCGATGATCACCAGATTATTTACGCTGAGGGAATTGCAACCGAAAGCATGTTGCTGTCACCGCATACCAAACCTGCACTTCCTGAAGCGCTAAGCCAGAACTTTTCCGACGATGTGAACAGCCGATATGCAAGCAAAGCGGCCTCTTACGAAGAGGGCATTGCTGAACTGGCGCGAGAAGCCGATATTGCGACCAGGCTAAAGCGCGCTTCGTCCCCTCAATGATCTGATGCGGTTATCAGGAAAACGGAGTCGCCCCACCGTGCCCCTGATGTTCCGGCATGCATCTGCCTTGTCTCTGACATGCCTTCTTGCAACGGCTTTGTCTCCTCAGGAAACTGCCCCTGAAGTTACGCTACCGGATCTCTTTTCCGATCAGTTCCATTCATTCTGCACCGTTGACCGGATGCGCAGCTGGGTGCTCTCAGCCAACAGGCCCAACGATGAACACCTGGTTCAACTTGCCTGCTGGAAAGGTGGAAATGCCGTACACCTGCGCCATTTCCGTACCCGGATTGCTACCAACATCCAGACCACGGAAGAACTATCACTTCCCCATCAGGGCATTCGGTCTGTCCATGTTTCCCCTGAAAGCATCACCCTGAATATGTTCAGCTATCAAGCCGGTGATTCCCGTTGCTGCCCTACCGGCCAAGAGCATATTTTTCTTTCCCGATAACCCGCCGCAGTTCTTGCGCTGCATTCTTAGCCCGCCTATAGCTCTGATCATGTCTGATACCGCATCAAATCAACCCGTCCTGCCGCCCGAAATTGCGCGCCGCCGTACCTTTGCGATCATCTCGCATCCGGACGCCGGCAAAACCACGCTGACAGAAAAGTTCCTGCTTTATGGTGGCGCGATTCAGATGGCGGGTCAGGTGCGTGCAAAAGGCGAAGCCCGCCGCACGCGATCTGACTTTATGCAGATGGAAAAAGATCGCGGCATTTCGGTTTCCGCCTCCGCCATGAGCTTTGACTTCGACGGGCACCGCTTTAACCTTGTCGACACGCCGGGCCACTCTGACTTCTCGGAAGACACCTATCGCACGCTCACAGCGGTGGATGCTGCTGTCATGGTGATTGACGGTGCAAAAGGCGTGGAAAGCCAGACGCAGAAACTGTTTGAAGTCTGCCGTCTGCGTGACCTGCCAATTCTGACCTTCTGTAACAAGATGGACCGCGAAAGCCGCGACACATTCGAAATCATTGATGAGATTCAGGAAAACCTGGCGATTGATGTAACACCCGCCTCCTGGCCTATTGGTGTTGGTCGCGATTTCATCGGCTGCTACGACATCCTGCGTGACCGTCTTGAACTGATGGACCGCGCGGATCGCAATAAGGTTGCCGAAAGCGTTGAAATCAACGGTCTGGACGATCCCAAGCTTGCGGAACTTGTACCTGAGGATCTGCTGGAAAAATTCCTGGAAGAGATCGAAATGGCGAAGGAGCTTCTGCCGCCGCTTGATCACCGGGCATTGCTGGATGGCACCCTGACCCCGATCTGGTTCGGGTCCGCGATCAACAGCTTTGGCGTGCAGGAACTGATGGCCGGTATCGCGCAATACGGCCCGCAACCCCAACCCCAGAACGCTGAACCCCGCGCCATTGCCCCCGAAGAAAAGAAAGTCGCAGGCTTTGTGTTCAAGGTTCAGGCGAACATGGACCCAAAACACCGCGACCGCGTGGCTTTTGTACGCATGGCATCAGGCCACTTTAAACGTGGCATGAAGCTGACACATGTGCGCACGAAAAAACCGATGGCGATTTCAAACCCCGTGTTGTTTCTGGCATCAGACCGGGAACTGGCGGAAGAAGCCTGGGCAGGTGATATCATCGGTATTCCCAACCATGGCCAGCTGCGCATTGGTGATACGCTGACTGAAGGCGAAATGCTGCGTGCAACCGGCATCCCAAGCTTTGCCCCGGAACTGCTGCAAGGCGTGCGTGCTGGTGATCCGCTGAAATCCAAACATCTTGAAAAAGCCTTGATGCAATTTGCCGAAGAGGGCGCTGCGAAAGTGTTCAAGCCTTCCATCGGTTCCGGCTTTATTGTTGGTGTTGTAGGGCAGCTGCAGTTTGAAGTTCTCGGGTCGCGGATTGAGATGGAATACGGTCTGCCTGTGCGTTTTGAACAAAGCCAGTTCACCTCTGCCCGTTGGGTTCATGGGGAAAAAGACGCGGTTGAAAAATTCGCGGATGCCAACAAACAGCATATTTCCCACGACAATGACGGTGACGTGGTTTTCCTGACGCGCATGCAATGGGACATTGACCGGGTCGTACGGGATTACCCCGATATAACCCTGTCGGCGACCAAAGAAATGATGACATAACACGATAACGCGGGACCTTTCCCGCGTTATTTATTTCTTAGAAATGCCACAGTTTGTTCTGTTGTAACCGTCCCTTGTTCCTTTCATTGACCTTTATTCCAAAAACCGTTACCCCATAGCGAGTCTGGAGCACCCTATAGAACCGGCGGCCACGCGGGTCGCACGCTCCGAAAATGCCCGCAACAGGCGGGCCAGGGAATGCGCCCTGCAAGTCATGGAAAATAATGACAAAATTTAGTGATCTGAAACTTGGACCCAAGGTCCTGAAAGCTGTCGACGAAGCGGGTTATGAAAGCCCGACTCCTATTCAGGCGGGCGCCATCCCCCCTGCCCTTGAGGGCCGCGATGTTCTGGGAATCGCCCAGACCGGCACCGGCAAGACAGCCTCTTTCACCCTGCCAATGATTTCGATGCTGGCCCGGGGCCGTGCACGGGCACGTATGCCACGTTCGCTGGTGCTTTGCCCGACACGGGAACTGGCGGCGCAGGTTGCTGAGAACTTCGACACCTATGCAAAACACGTCAAACTGACCAAAGCTCTGCTGATTGGTGGCGTATCCTTCAAAGAACAGGATGCCCTGATTGATCGCGGTGTTGACGTTCTGATCGCAACACCTGGTCGTCTTCTGGACCATTTCGAACACGGTAAACTGCTGCTGACTGGTGTGCAGATCATGGTGGTGGATGAAGCCGACCGTATGCTTGATATGGGCTTTATCCCGGATATCGAACGTATCTTTGGCCTGACCCCATTTACCCGTCAGACCCTGTTCTTCTCAGCCACGATGGCTCCGGAAATTGAACGGATAACAAACACATTCCTGTCGGCCCCTGAACGTATTGAAGTCGCCCGGGCGGCGACCACCAATGACAAAATCACCCAGGGTGTGGTGATGTTCAAACCGACTCGCAAAGATCGCGCCAGCAGCGAAAAGCGGACACTTCTGCGCAAGCTGATTGATGGCGAAGGTGACAAATGCACCAACGCAATCATCTTCTGCAACCGCAAGTCAGACGTTGATATCGTTGCAAAATCCCTGAACAAATACGGCTATGACGCGGCCCCGATCCATGGCGATCTGGACCAAAGCAAACGTATGGAAACGCTGGATGCCTTCCGTTCAGACAAACTGCGTTTCCTCTGTGCATCCGACGTTGCTGCCCGTGGCCTTGACGTTCCAAACGTCAGCCATGTGTTCAACTTTGATGTTCCGGGCAACGCCGAAGACTATGTGCACCGTATCGGTCGTACAGGCCGCGCGGGCCGCACTGGCACCGCTTATATGATCTGCGCGCCGTCAGACGAACGCAACTTTGATGACATTGAAAAGCTGGTTCAGCAGGAAATTCCACGTCTGGACAACCCGCTGAAAAAAGACAAACCGGCCGCAGAAGTGAAATCAGACGAAACTCCGTCCGAAAAACCAAAGCGCACGCGCGCCCGTCGCAAGCCACGTGAAGAACAAGCCGCAGAACCTACTGTTGATGCCGTAGAAGCCTCTCAACAAGAAACTGCAGCGCCAGCTCCACAACAACAGCAAGAAGCTGAAAAATCACAGCGCGGCCGTGGTGGGCGGGGTCGTGGTAAAAACGACAACAACAATGCAGCCAAACACGACAACAACCGCGTCGTTGGTATGGGCGACCACATGCCAGGTTTCATCGCTATGAGTTTCGATGAACGCCGTCAGGCAGGCTGAATATAGCCACAATCTCATTAAAAAGCGCGCCGCTCATATCTGAGCGGCGCGCTTTTATTTTGTCTAAGAAATGTCCCGGGGGAGTGGGGGGCTGGCCCCCACCCTGATTATGCCAGGCGGCTGACCACCACGGTGACCTCTGGTTTGTGCCCAACTTCTTCATTGGCAGACCGACGGGTCTCACGGCGCAGTGCTTCTTCCACTTTGTCGTCGTCCCGCAGGGTCTTGCGATCAGCGCGCATAACCAGCTGTTCCAGATCCGCTTCAAGCACATCCTGCAGCGGCGCGTTTGATTTTCCGGTTTCCGGCAGGCCTTTAATTTCGACCCAGGGCTCACCCAGAGGTTCGTTGTTCTCATCAATGATCAGCGTTACCAGAACATGCCCGTTCAGCGCCATGCGAATACGATCCCGCACAACCCCGTCCATCGCGCCGATCTGAACACGACCATCCAGATAGGTGCGTCCGGTTTCGATATAGTCCACGATCTGACCACCGGCGGAAATATCCACCATGGTCCCATTCACCGCGAGAACGCTGGAACGACCATTGCTCATCGCGACTTTGACATGTTCACGCAGATGGCGGTGTTCACCATGCATAGGGATCACAAGATCCGGGTTCATGATCTCATGGGCGCGTTCCAGATCCGGGCGGTTCGCGTGACCGGATACATGGTAAATCCCGGCGCGGTCATCCACCACATCAACGCCCATCTCTGAGAAACTGTTGATAATGCGGATCACACCACGTTCATTGCCTGGAATGGTTTTGGAGGAAAACAAGAACAAATCGTTCTCTTTCATGCTCAGCCCCAGATATTTCCCGCGGGCAAGCTGTGCCGATGCCGCGCGACGTTCGCCTTGCGATCCGGTCACAAGCAACATCAGGTTTTCACGCGGCAGTTCACGTGCGTCTTCCGGGGAAATCGTCTGTGGGAAACCTTCCAACACACCGGTCGCATGTCCGGCCTCGACCATACGGCGCATAGAACGGCCCAACAGACAGACAGAACGCCCGGCAGCAACACCGGCTTCGGCCAGGGTTTTCACGCGGGCCACGTTGGATGCAAAGGTTGTCGCGACAACCATGCCTTTGGCCTCGCTCACCAGTTTGGTGATCTCAGGGCCGACGGTGGATTCAGACTTGCCAGGGTGTTGTGAAAACACGTTGGTGGAATCACAGACCAGGGCTTTCACGCCCGGTTTCGCAATCTCAGCCCACATCACCGGGTCAAAGGCTTCGCCCACCAATGGGGTTTCATCCAGTTTGAAATCGCCGGTATGCACGATACGGCCGTCCGGTGTGTCAATCACCAGACCAGAGCTTTCCGGAATGGAATGCGCCAGCGGCATAAAGCCCACTTTAAACGGCCCGGCATCCACCATCGCAGGCCATGGCTCACAGACTACCACTTCTTCTTCAGGCTTGCCCTGCTCGCCCATTTTGCGGGCCGCGTGATAAGCGGTGAAAGGACGCGCATAAACCGGCGCTTCCAGACGATCCCAGAGATGGCCAACAGCCCCCACGTGGTCTTCGTGTGCGTGGGTGATAAAGATCGCATCCAGACGGTCTTTGCGTTCTTCAAGCCATGCGATGTCCGCAAAGATCAGATCAACCCCAGGGGAGCTTTCCATATCCGGAAAGGTCACACCAATATCAACGAGGATATAGCGTTCTTTGCCTTTTGGGCCGTACCCATACACATAGGCGTTCATACCAATTTCCCCGGCGCCACCCAGAGGAAGATAAATCAGACGGTTTTTGCTGCTCATAAGTTGCCAGCATCCTTATTATATTTGTGAATGACGACCAGGCCATGCATGGTCAGATCGTCTTCAATCGTGTCAAAGCCGGTTTCGGCCTGTTCGAACAAAGGGGCGAGGCCCCCGGTGGCGACCACTTTCATCGGCTGGCCATATTCCGTTTTAATCTTTTCAATCAGCCCGCTGATCAGGCCGGAATAGCCCCAGAACACCCCGGACTGAATACAGCCCACCGTGTCGGTGCCAATAACTTTTTCCGGTCGGGAAATATCTACGTGCGGCAGCGCGGCTGCGCCCTGGTGCAGGGCTTCAAGCGACAGGTTGATTCCCGGCGCAATCACGCCCCCTACATAGGCGCCATCTTCCGCAACCACATCAAAATTCGTCGCAGTGCCGAAATCAACCACCACAATGTTGCCCCCATGCCGATCCCATGCCGCGGCGGCATTGGCCAGGCGATCCGGGCCCGGACGTGTGCCTTCATCCACGCGCGGCATCACAGGCAGCATGCATTCGGGTTTCCCCACCACAAGTGGGCGGCAGTCAAAGAAACGATCTGCAAAAACGCGCAGGTTCCAGACCACGCGCGGCACGGTGGAACTGATCACAACATCAGTGATGTCAGCGGTGATGCCATAGTGGTTAATCAACGTGGAAAACCAGGTGAAATAGGCATCTGCGGTGCGCGAATGATGGGTCGAGGTGCGCAGGGTGCACAGGAATTTTTCGCCATCCCAGATCGAGAACACGGTATTTGTATTGCCGCAGTCAATCGCCAGAAGCATCTTACGCCCCCCTCAGAAGAAAATATCAGCGGCGGCAATCACCTGCCGGCCCGCGCTTGTCTTCAAAACCAGATTGCCGGCTTCGTCAATGGTTTCAAAGGTGCCGGTGGTCTCTGTTGTGCCTGTCCGCGCGGTTATGACCTCCCCCAGACGAGCCGCACGGGTGAGAAACGCTTCGCGCAGGGGCGCAAACCCATAAGTCCTCAAGCGATACTCCCATGCGGCGAATGCCGGGGCCAGCAGATCAAGAAAGGCTTCCGGCGACAGGTTAGCACCAGCTTCACACAGGCTGACAGGGCGCACAGCGCGTTGTTCAAGCCCTTCAACCAACGGCACCTCAACCAGGTTCACACCAATCCCCACAGCCAGATGCATAAGCCCGCCCTGCCCGGCGACACCGGCACTTTCCAGCAGGATACCGGCCAGTTTGCCCCCATTCAGAAGCACATCATTGGGCCATTTCAGGGCAAAAGCATCAGCCCGGCCGGTTGCGGCAACGCAGGCGTCATATAACGCCAGAGCAGCCACAAAACTGTACAGGGCAACTTGTCCGGGATCACCTTCGGGACGCAGCGCAAGCGTAGCCGAGAAATTCCCTTTCGGATCCACCCAGCCCCGGCCCCGACGCGCACGGCCTTTGGTTTGCTCAAGCCCCAGAATCCACGTCGGCCCCGCAAGTGTCGGGGCCTGACGGATTGCTTCGGCATTTGTGCTGTCGACAGAGGGCAGGACAATGCGCCCTACCCCTTCAGGCCACTCAGTTGACAAGAGCTTGCGCCGCCGCTTCAGCGATCGGTTCGATCCCGAACAGGTTCACAATCCCAGCCAGCATGATCACGGCAGACGCCACAAGCCCGGCATTCAGGACAAAAGATCCCGGCTTATCAAGGCCATCGGATTCTTCGCCAAAGTACATAAAGTACACGATGCGCAGGTAATAGAACGCGCCGATCACTGAAGCGATCACGCCAGCAACCGCCAGCCAGGACATGCCTGCATTTACGGCGGCCTGCAGCACGTAGAACTTGCCAAAGAATCCCAGCATCGGCGGCACGCCTGCAAGGCTGAACAGCAGCACAAGCATCGCGAGCGCACGCATTGGTTCCGCTTTGGAATACTGGTTCAGGGCCGCGATGTCAGTGACGGCTTTGCCATCTTTTTCCAGTGACAGAATAAAGGCGAACGTGCCGATGTTCATGGTCACATAGATTGCAATGTAAACCAGCATCGCCTGTACGCCATAAACGGTGCCTGCCGCCAGGCCCATCAGGGCAAAGCCCATATGCGCGATGGATGAGAATGCCATCAGACGTTTGATATTGGTCTGCCCGATCGCCGCAACAGCGCCCAGAAACATGGACACAACGGACAGCAGCGCGATGATCTGGCTCCAGTCTGCGGTTGCGCCACCAAAGGCATCATGCAGCACGCGGGCGAACAGGCCCATCGCTGCAACTTTTGGTGCGGTCGCAAAGAAAGCTGTCACCGGGGTTGGCGAGCCTTCATAAACATCCGGCGTCCACATATGGAACGGCGCGGCAGAAACTTTGAACGCAAGGCCTGCCACGATGAACACCAGACCAAAGAGCAGACCAAGGCTGACATGGCCTTCATGCACAGTAGACAGAATACCAGAGAACAAAGTTGTTCCGGCGAAACCGTAAGTCAGGGAGGCACCGTACAGCAGCAGACCAGAAGACAGCGCACCCAGTACAAAATACTTCAGTCCCGCTTCGGTAGAACGCACAGAGTCACGATGCAGCGACGCAACGACATAAAGCGCCAGCGATTGCAGTTCGAGCCCCATATAAAGCGCCATCAGATCGCCAGCAGACACCATCATCATCATGCCGATGACAGCCAGGGTCACAAGGATTGGGTATTCAAAGCGCAGAATGTCACGCTTTTGCATGTAGTCCTGCCCCAACACCAGAACTGCGGCAGCAGACAGAAGGATCATAACTTTGGCGAAACGCGCAAAGGCATCATCATTGAACATGCCGTTAAAGGCGGTCTGTGTGCCCGGTGCCATGGTTGCAATCCACAGGGCCACAAGGGTGAACACACCAGCCGTTGACCAGAGGATCAGCCCGGCAAGCCCGTCCTTCTTCGTGTAAACGGCCCCAAGCAGCGCCACCATTGCATAGATGGCCAGCGTGATTTCCGGCAGAACAGTCGAAATATCCTGAGAGATCATAGTCTAGGCCCCTTAATGCGACGCCGGAGCCACAGCCTCAGTCGCTTCAGCGACAACAGGCAGGGCTTCGTGATAGTTATGGACAAGTGCCGCGACAGAGTCACCGATGATATCGGTCACAAGCCATGGGGCGACACCCAGAAGGATGGTCATGACAACCAGCGGTGCGAAGATCATCTTCTCACGCGGTGTAATGTCAGAAATCGTGCGCAGGGCTTCTTTGATCAGCTCGCCCATCACCACACGGCGATAGAGATACAGCGCATAGGCCGCAGACAGGATCACACCAGATGTGGCAAACAGGGCAATCCATGTGTTAACCTGGAAAATCCCCATCAGCACCAGGAATTCCCCGACAAAGCCGGATGTGCCCGGCAGGCCGACGTTCGCCATGGTGAAGAACATGAAGATCAGCGCATAAGATGGCATACGGTTCACAAGACCGCCGTAAGCATCAATGTCACGGGTGTGCATCCGGTCATAGATCACGCCAACACAAAGGAAGAGCGCCCCGGAAATAAACCCATGGCTGAGCATCTGGAAGATCGCACCATCAACACCCTGCTGGTTTGCCGCAAAGATCCCCATGGTGACGTAACCCATGTGGGCAACCGATGAATAAGCGATCAGCTTTTTCATGTCTTCCTGCACCAGCGCCACAAGCGATGTATACACAATCGCAATTGCGGACATCCAGAACACCAGCGGTGCCAGAAGGTCAGAAGCGACCGGGAACATCGGCAGGCTGAAACGCAGGAAGCCATAGCCCCCCATCTTCAGCAGAACCGCTGCCAGGATTACAGAACCCGCAGTTGGTGCCTGTACGTGCGCATCTGGCAGCCAGGTGTGAACAGGCCACATTGGCATTTTCACCGCAAAGCTTGCGAAGAACGCCAACCAAAGCAGGGTTTGCATGCCGCCAACGATCTGGAAGCCCATCAGCTCAAAGCCGGCGGTTGAGAAGCTATGAGTCAGAAGGGTCGGAATATCAGTGGTGCCTGCATCCAGGAACATAGCGATCATCGCCACCAGCATCAGCACGGAACCGATGAAGGTATAGAGGAAGAATTTGAACGATGCGTAAATCCGGTTCGCCCCGCCCCAGATACCAATAATCAGGAACATCGGGATCAGGCCCGCTTCAAAGAAGACATAGAACAGGACCAGATCCAGCGCCATGAATACACCCAACATCAGGGTTTCCAGCAGCAGGAAAGCGATCATGTAATCTTTGACGCGCGTGGTCACATCCCAGCAAGACAGGATCACAATTGGCATGAGGAAGGTGGTCAGCATCACAAAGAGAATGCTGATCCCGTCCACACCCATTTTATACTTCAGCCCCAGGATCCAGTCGTGTTCTTCAACAAACTGAAAGCCGGTATTGGCCGGATCAAAGCCCGTCAGAATGAAGATCGACAAAAGGAACGTTGCGGATGTGGCGATCAGCGCCAGCATCTTGGCATTTTTCTGTGCCGGGGCGTCGTCACCACGCAGGAAAATCGCAAGGATCAGTGCCGCCAGCAGCGGAACAAATGTGACGATGGAAAGGAGGTTTTCCATATTATTCAGCCCCTCCGCTGATCGTAAGCCAGGTCATCAGCACCAGAACGCCGATCACCATCCAGAAGGCATAAGTGAAGATGTAACCAGACTGCGCGCGTCCCGCGAGCCGTGTGAAGAAAGGAATGATACCCAGTGCAAGACCATTCAGCGCACCATCAATGGTCTGCTGATCGCCACGCTTCCACAGGAAACGCCCCAGCGCCTGGGATGGTTTCACAAAGAGGAAATCATAGATCTCATCCACATACCATTTGTTGAGCAGGAACCGGTACAGATAGGGCTGTGCATTCGCCAGACGGGCCGGCAGGCTCGGGTTCCAGATATACATCCAGAGTGCCAGAAGCAGACCGCCCAACATCGCGATAAACGGCGATACTTTCACCCATTTCGGCGCATGGTGCGCATTGTCCAGCACATGGTTGTCCGGATGGGTGTAAACCGCACCAGAACCAGGCGTCCAGCCAGCTGCATGTTCGGTGGCAGCACCGTGATCATCTGTTGCTGCAACATCTGTTGTATGACCGGCATCAACTTCGAACACCGCAGCCGCAGCACCGTGATCATCCGTTGCCACTTCATGCACAGGCACACCGTAGAATTTGTTGACTGTGTCATGATCACCAAAGAATGGCTTCAGCCAGATCATCCCCGCAAAGACCGCACCAAGGGCCAGCGCCCCCAGCGGGATCAGCATAACCACCGGGCTTTCATGTGCATGATCATGCGTATGCGGATTGCCGCGTGGCTTGCCAAAGAAGGTCAGGAACATCAGACGCCAGGAGTAGAAAGACGTCATAAAGGCCGCAATGACCAACATCCAGAAGGCAAAGTTACCAGCAGAAGTATGCGCGCCCCATGCGCTTTCAATGATCGCATCTTTAGACAGGAAACCTGCAAAACCATAATAGGTCAGCGGAATACCAACACCGGTGATCGCCAGCGTGCCAATCATCATCGCCCAATAGGTCAGCGGGATCTTTTTACGCAGACCACCATAGTTGCGCATATCCTGTTCATGATGCATCGCATGGATCACGGAACCCGCCCCAAGGAACAGCATCGCCTTAAAGAACGCGTGTGTGAACAGGTGGAACATCGCGGCGGAGTAAACGCCAACACCAGCCGCAACAAACATATAGCCCAGCTGCGAACAGGTGGAATATGCGATGACGCGTTTGATGTCATTCTGCACAAGGCCAACAGTCGCCGCAAAGAAGGCTGTGATCGCACCGACGTAAACGATGATGGTGGTTGCGCCTGGCGCGAATTCCATCAGCGGCGACATACGCACCACAAGGAACACACCGGCGGTTACCATGGTCGCGGCATGGATCAGCGCAGACACAGGTGTCGGGCCTTCCATCGCATCCGGCAACCAGGTGTGCAGGAAGAATTGCGCAGATTTCCCCATGGCCCCGATGAACAACAGGAAAGCCAGCAGGTTTGCTGCGTTCCATTCGGTCCAGAGGAACGAAATGTTCTGATGCGCCAGATCCGGTGCTGCGGTGAAGACCTCATCAAAGTTGATGCTGCCTGTCATGTAGAACAGGCCGAAGATCCCCAGTGCAAAACCAAAATCACCGACACGGTTCACGACAAAAGCTTTCATCGCCGCCGCATTCGCGGAAGGTTTCTTATAGTAGAAACCAATCAACAGGTAAGACGCAACACCCACACCTTCCCAGCCAAAGAACATCTGCACAAGGTTGTCAGAGGTCACAAGCATCAGCATGGTGAAGGTAAAGAAGCTGAGATACGCAAAGAACCGCGCGCGATAGCTTTCGCCTTTCGCATCATCAAAGTTCTCATCATGGGCCATATAGCCGAAGGAATAAAGATGCACGAGCGATGACACAGAGGTCACAACAATCAGCATAATCGCGGTCAGACGATCCAGACGAATGGACCAGCTGGTATCAAGTGTGCCGGATTGAATCCAGGTCATGATCTCAATCAGGCGGGTCTCGCCATCAAAGCCCAGGAAGACAACCCAGGACAGGATCGCCGCCAGAAACAGCAGGCCGGTGGTCAGGTACTGTGCGCCCTTCTCACCGATGATCCGCCAGCCAAAGCCGCCGATCAGCGCGCCCACCAGCGGGGCAAAGAGGATGATCTTTTCCATGTCCCCTTACCCTTTCATCACGTTGACATCTTCAACCGCGATGGTGCCACGGTTGCGGAAGAAGCAAACAAGGATCGCAAGGCCGATGGCGGCCTCTGCTGCGGCCACTGTCAGCACAAAAAGCGTAAATACCTGCCCGACGAGATCGCCAAGGAAGCTGGAAAACGCCACAAGGTTGATGTTCACCGCCAGAAGCATCAGTTCAATCGACATCAGCAGAATGATGATGTTCTTGCGGTTCAGAAAAAGCCCGAAGATGCCGATGACGAACAAAGCCGCCGCCACGCCTAGGTAATGTTCAAGTCCGACCATCTGTCTCTCAGTCCTTGTTCTCTTCGTTCTTCTTTTTCTTGTCACCCCGGGCCCGCATGACCCGCAGCGTTATTCCAAAGGCAATCATCGCAACCCCGATGATCAGCCAGATGTTCATTTCAGAGCCCCTGCCCCGGTTTCACGTCGATCAGTTCCATCTGCTTCGCGGGATCACGGTGCATCTGTTCCATGACATTCTGGCGTTTTACATGGGGGCGATGGCGCAGGGTCAGGACAATCGCACCGATCATCGCGACCAGCAGGATCAGACCCGCGGCCTGGAACAGGTAGATGTAATCATCATAAATCAGCTGTCCAAGCGCCACGGTGTTGTGCACTTCAGACACGTCCGGTGTCACGGCCTGGCGCAGGCCTTCGGCCTCGGTTGCTGTTTTCCAGCTGCCGAATACCATGGCCAGTTCCATCAGGATCACAATGCCGATCAACAGGGCCACCGGCATATATTTCGCCATGCCGCTTTTCAGTTCCGCGAAATCCACATCAAGCATCATAACAACGAACAGGAACAGGACGGCCACCGCGCCGACATAAACGATCATCAACAGCATCGCGAGGAATTCCGCGCCCAGCAGGACAAACAGGCCCGCCGAGGACAGGAACGCCAGGATCAGCCAGAGGACCGAATGCACCGGGTTGCGGCTGATCACCACAAGGAAGCCTGCAACCACTGTGGTGATTGCGAAAAGGTAAAATGCGAAATCAGCGACTGTCATTCGCCTGTCTCCTCTTTCGTGCTGTCTGCCAGCACGTCCTGTGCAAGTTTTGACGCCCGTGTTGATGCGGGCAAACCTGCGAACATCCCCATCATTGCGATGGTTTCTGAAATTTCCTGCGCCGTGGCCCCGGCAACATGTGCATGGCGCACCGCCAGTTTAAACGGCACTTCCGCCTGCCCGCCCTGGCAGGTCAGCCCGGCCAGCGTCAGCAGAAGCTTTGTCTTCGCGTCCAGGCCATCTTCCGACAGCCCCTTCCCGAACATCCCTTCCATCCAGTCCGCTGGCATGGTTGGGATCAGCTTTTCAAACCCGTCCGCCGCAAATGTTTCAAGCGCAGGGTTCACGGCTTTCGCCATCTCCTGTGCCTGTTCCATCATGGCTGCAAAAGGGTTTGTTGGGCTGGTCATCGGTACGGCGCATCCATTTCCAGGTTGCGGGCGATTTCGGCTTCCCAGCGGGCACCGTTATCCAAAAGCTTTTCTTTATCGTAGAACAACTCTTCCCGGGTTTCGGTTGAGAATTCGAAATTCGGCCCCTCAACGATCGCATCCACAGGGCAGGCTTCCTGACAGAAACCACAGTAGATGCATTTTGTCATATCAAGGTCATAGCGTGTGGTGCGACGGGATCCGTCATCACGCGGTTCCGCATCAATGGTGATCGCCTGGGCCGGGCAGATCGCTTCGCACAGTTTACAGGCGATGCAGCGTTCTTCGCCGTTGGGATAGCGGCGAAGGGCATGTTCACCGCGAAAACGCGGGGACAGCGGGCCTTTTTCCTGCGGGTAGTTGATCGTTGCTTTCGGGGCAAAGAAATATTTCAGACCCAGACGGAAGCCTTTGATGACATCCATCAGCAGGAAATATTTCGCCGCGCGTGTGTAATCCATCGCCATCGCTTAACCCTCGATCTGCTGTGTTTGTTCCGCACGGAAATATGCGCCACCGAAGCTGTTATATTCCTTGTCGTAGAACGCCAGGAAAGAGACCAGCACAACCCAGGCCAGAGACATCGGCAGGAAGACCTTCCAGCCGATGCGCATCAGCTGGTCATAGCGGTAACGCGGGGTGATTGCCTTCACCATCGCGAAGATGAAGAAGAAGAAAATGATTTTCAGGATCAGCCACAGGATGCCATCTGGCAGGCCAGGGATCGGTGACAGCCAGCCGCCGAAGAACAGCAGTGACGTCAGGGTACACATCAACACAACCGCCATGAGTTCACCGATCATGAACAAAAGGAAAGGCGTGGATGAATATTCAACCTGATAACCTGCCACCAGTTCAGATTCCGCTTCGGGAAGGTCAAATGGCGGGCGGTTGGTTTCCGCAAGGGCGGAGATAAAGAAGAGGAAGACCATCGGGAAATGCGGCAGCCAGAACCATGAGAAGATGCCATAACCGCCGTCTTGTGCTGCAACGATGCCAGAGAAGCTCAGGGAACCGGAAGAGATAATCACACCAATGATGATAAGGCCCAGGGACACTTCATAGGAAATCATCTGCGCGGCAGACCGCAGGGAACCCAGGAACGGATATTTGGAGTTCGACGCCCAGCCGCCCATGATCACGCCGTAAACCTCAAGGGATGACACCGCAAAGATATAAAGAACCGCAACGTTCAGATCTGCGATCACCCAGCCCTCGTTGAACGGGATCACCGCCCAGGCAATCACCGCCAGAACAAAGGTGGTCATCGGCGCGAGGAAGAAGACCGCTTTGTCAGCCCCCGCAGGTACGACGACCTCTTTTACGATATATTTCAGGAAGTCAGCGAAAGACTGTAGCAGGCCAAAGGCGCCTACAATGTTCGGCCCCTTGCGCATCTGCACCGCAGCCCAGACCTTACGGTCCGCATACATCAGGAAGGCCAGAGCCACCAGAATGGGAACAAGCACCAGCAGACACTGACCAATGATCAGCAGCAAAATGCCCAGGTTTGTAGTGGTGAAGAATTCGACCATCTGTTGCCTCTTATACCGTCGGTATGTCAGTTTCCACGCAGTTTGCACGCACGACTTCTGCATCGATTGTACGCGAACCACGCGGCAGCGCCGCTGAGATGCTGTAAATAGCATCCCCGTGCCAAACGCCAGCCTCTGTTTCAATATTTGTGCGCAGATGTCGCGCAAATCCGTAGCCCCGGATCAGCGCATATTCTGCCACGGCACAATCCGCATAGGTCGCAACATCATCACGCCCCCGCGCACCGCGCATTTTCACATCAAAGGCGACAAGATCGTCACCTTCATAGTCCCTGTCCAGCAGACGAACCCCGATCCCCAGGTATTCCGGGGCAAACGCCGCGTCACGAGACACATCTGTTTCACCAGTATCCGGCGCACAGGCCGACAGAAGCGCCATAAGCCCCCCTGCACCCAGGGCTTTCGCCCCGCTGATATGCCGGATCATGGTTATCATTCTGCTGCCATCGCCTGTTCACTGCGCGCTTTCGCATTTGCGGAAAGTTCAGCCATCAACTGGCTTGCACGTGCGATTGGGTTGGTCAGGTAGAAATCGCTGACCGCATTGATCAGTGTCGCCTTGCCCGGTTTGCGCAGGGCCACCCGTTTCCATTCATTCGCCGGCACCTGATCCATGGCACCAAGATGCGGCACCGCTTCGATCATCTGTCTGCGTAGCCCACCCAGGCTGTCCCATGGCTGGGTTGCCTCAAGTTCTGCAGACAAAGCCCGCAGGATCGCCCAGTTTTCTTTTGCATCGCCCGGCGCAAAGCCAGCGCGTTGCGCCAGCTGCGGGCGGCCTTCGGTGTTCACAAAGACACCGCTTTCTTCCGTGTAAGCCGCACCTGGCAGGATTACATCTGCACGATGCGCGCCACGGTCGCCATGGCTGCCCTGGTAGATCACAAAGGCGCCGCCATCGATGTCAACTTCATCTGCACCAAGGTTGTAAATCACCTCTGCTTCATCCAGCGCGGCATCAAGACCACCCTCAGTGACAGCGCCCACGTCCATCGCACCGACACGACCCGCAGCTGTGTGCAGAACCAGGAATTTGCTTTCGGTGGTTTCAGCGAATTTCATCGCTTGCGAGAGAACAGCCTCGCCATCCGCTTCGCGCAGGGCACCCTGGCCGATGATCACAACGGTATCTTTGCCAAGCGCACCCTCATGACCACCTTCGTTCAGCTTCAGCAGTGCTTCCCGGTCATTGCCCAGATCCGCATATTCATAGGTCAGATCATGGGCTTCGCCCACAACACCGATGTTTGCGCCAGCCAACCAGGCTTTGCGGATGCGTGCGTTCAGAACCGGGGCTTCCACACGTGGGTTAGCCCCGATGATCATGATCGCTTTGGCGCTGTCGATGTCTTCAATCGCAGCCGTGCCCACATAGGCAGACCGATTGTCTTCCGGCAGTTTCGCACGGTCCGTGCGGCATTCAACCTTGCCGCCCAGCCCTTCAACCAGCTGTTTCAGGGAAAACGCAGCCTCGGTCGATACAAGATCGCCAACAAGTCCAGCAACTTTCTTGCCTTTCATTGCCTCTGCAGCCTTGCCCAGGGCTTCACCCCAGGTGGCTTTGCGCAGCTTGCCGTTTTCACGCACATAGGGTGTATCCAGACGCTGACGACGCAGACCGTCCCAAACGAAACGGGACTTATCGGAAATCCATTCCTCATTCACGCCGTCATGGTTGCGCGGCAGAATGCGCATCACTTCACGGCCCTTGGTATCCACACGAATGTTGGATCCCAGCGCATCCATCACGTCGATGGTTTCTGTCTTACGCAGCTCCCACGGACGCGCAGTAAACGCATAAGGTTTGCTGGTCAGCGCGCCAACCGGACAAAGATCAATGATATTGCCCTGCAGGTTACTGTCCAGCGTCTCATTCAGATAAGAGGTAATCTCTGCATCTTCGCCACGGCCAGTCTGACCCATCTGCGAAATACCGGCGATTTCAGTGGTGAAACGCACGCAGCGCGTGCAGGAAATACAGCGGGTCATCGCAGTAGATACAAGTGGACCCAGATCCAGATCATCCACAGCACGTTTTGCTTCCCGGTGACGGGTGGTGGACAGACCATAAGCCATGGCCTGATCCTGCAGGTCACATTCACCGCCCTGGTCACAGATCGGACAATCCAGCGGGTGGTTGATCAGCATGAATTCCATCACACCTTCACGGGCCTTTTTCACCATCGGTGAATTGGTCTTCACCACAGGCGGCTGCCCTTCCGGGCCAGGACGCAGATCGCGCACCTGCATGGCACAGGACGCCGCCGGTTTCGGCGGGCCGCCCACAACTTCGACAAGACACATCCGGCAGTTACCGGCGATCGACAGGCGTTCGTGATAGCAGAAACGCGGCACTTCCACGCCTGCCTGCTCACAGGCCTGAATAAGGGTCATGGCTGGATCAACCTCAACCTCTTTTTCGTCGATGATGATCTTGCGAAGGTCCGTCATGTCTTAGTCCGTCCTCAGGAAATTGCCGATCTGGCTGCCAGCGGAGATCTCCGCACGGCCAACGGCACAGTAGCTTTCGGCGTTGCCTTCCACGGCACCGCGCTGTGTCAGCCATGCGTCAACGAAAGTATAGAGGTGAGCCTCCTGATCCTTGTCGTCGATATAGGCTTCGATTTCATCCGCGCCGTAGCCCTGCTCCTGCGCGAGATTGTGAATAGAACGCAGATACATAAAGCTGCGCACACGTTTATAAGTCAAATCCGGGCAACGCTTGTGAATGCGACGCACAACCCCCGCCGTGATCAGGCGATTGTTGATCGCATCATTTTCGGTCAAAGGCACCGGGCCAGTGGCCGCAGCAGGAACCGCCATAACAGCAGAAAGAACGCCAGCAGCGAAGAAGGTTTTGATATCAGACATGGATGTCTCCTTTTGTGTCAAAAGGAGTTGTGTTTCCACAGGCCCGATATTCAATAACATCCACACAGTCACCCGCTTTCACGGCAGAAACCTGCCGGAACCCCAAAGGCAGACGGCAGCGGCCCGCTGCTGTCGCTTTATAAAGCCGTGATATGGTGATCCGTGTTTTCAACTTCAGATCCTCACCAGCATCTTGCCAATGGCCGTATTGTTACGGCGTTCATAGTCACCAGCGCGACAGACCGACGCCTGATCGTCCAGTTGAACATTGCGGCGTTGGGAATATTCCACCAGAGAGCGCAGAATAGCGACTTCGGACTGGGCGGTATCAAGCGCCCTGTCAACTTCGCGCGGCGCAATACCACGTTCGGACATTTCCATCAGCATTTCATACTGAAGTTTGCTTTCTTCCGCCGGGTTCATCCGGTAGTTCGGGCATTCATTTGAAATGAAAACCGCAGGCCCGATTTTACCCGCAAACTCGGACACAAACCGCTGTGCTTCCGCCATGCGAGCCGGATCAATGGGCTCTGGGGCGGCACAGCCAGTGATAGCCAGAACCGCAGCAACCAGTGAAAACTTAAGGGTGGTTTTCAAAATATTTACTCCGCAGCCATAGCGCCCATGCGCCCGGTTTTGTTTGCTTTAATACGGTCTTCAATTTCTTCACGGAAGTGACGGATCAGACCCTGAATTGGCCAGGCCGCCGCGTCGCCAAGGGCACAAATTGTGTGGCCTTCAACCTGTTTTGTTACGTCAAACAGCATATCGATTTCTTCAATCTCAGCTTCGCCGCGCACCAGGCGATCCATCACACGCGCCATCCAGCCGGTGCCTTCACGGCATGGCGTACACTGGCCACAGCTTTCGTGTTTGAAAAATTTGCTCAGCCGCCAGATTGCTTTGATTACATCAGTGTTCTGATCCATCACAATCATACAGGCCGTGCCCATAGAAGACCGGTTTTCACGCATCCAGTCAAAATCCATGATCGCATCTTCGCACATGTCTTTCGGCAGAACCGGGCAAGACGCCCCACCGGGAATAATCGCTTTCAGATTGTCCCAGCCGCCACGGATACCGCCGCCATGTTTTTCGATCAGCTCGCGCATGGGAAGGGACATTTCTTCTTCAAACACACAGGGCGTGTTCACATGGCCAGACATGGCAAACAGTTTCGTGCCCGCGTTGTTTGGACGGCCAAAAGAGCTGAACCATTCGGGTCCACGACGCAGAATGGTCGGCGCAACCGCGATGCTTTCCACGTTGTTCACAGTGGTCGGGCAGCCATAAAGGCCAGCCCCTGCAGGAAACGGCGGCTTCATACGCGGCATGCCTTTTTTGCCCTCAAGGCTTTCCAGCAGCGCGGTTTCTTCGCCGCAAATATAAGCCCCTGCCCCGTGGTGCAGATAAAGATCAAAATCCCACCCGGATTTGCAGGCATTCTTACCCAGCAGGCCATCGGCATAACATTCGTCAATCGCCGCCTGCAGCGCTTCGCGTTCGCGGATGAATTCACCGCGAATGTAGATATAAGCGTTGTTCGCACCAATCGCGAAAGAGGCAATCAGCGCGCCTTCGATCAGCGTGTGTGGATCGTGGCGCATGATTTCGCGGTCTTTACATGTGCCAGGTTCAGATTCATCGGCGTTGATCACCAGATAGGCCGGACGACCATCCGTTTCTTTCGGCATGAAAGACCATTTCAGACCTGTCGGGAAACCCGCCCCCCCCCGGCCACGCAGGCCAGAAGCTTTCATCTGATCAATGATCCAGTCACGGCCATTTTTGATAATCTTGGCCGTGCCATCCCAATGGCCGCGCGCTTTCGCACCCGCAAGGCTACGGTCTTTCATACCGTAGATATTGGTAAAGATCCGGTCCTGATCTTTCAGCATCTGGTTCTTCCTTCCATTGCGCGTGACCCGAAGGTCACCCTGCCCAGGCGGGCTTAGCTATCACTGCGGCGCGCGCGCCATATTCCCATTGCGACCACCAGCACCCATACAAAAGCGCCGATCGCCATCAGATCGAACAGAAGGGCAAAACGTCCGGGAAGCCCGATCATCCTGCCAATCCATTGTCCCCCAAGCCAGAGGAACACAGCCCCCGCAATCACAAGCGAAAGCATGCGTGCGCGTTTTGCCAGTTCTCTGTCCCGCTCAGGGGTCATCATTCATACTCCTCAGTACACGTCGCCGTCTTTGACGCGCTTTGAGAATTCCGTTTCATCACCGGATGCCAGGGCTTTCGCCTGATCCACCCAGTTGTCGCGGGTAATACGGCCTTTAAACTTCAGACGCGCATCCACCCATTCAATTTCTGCCGTGCCCCAGGCTGCAATCTGGTCAAAATGCCAGAAACCCAGTTCATTCAGCGTTTCTTCCAGTTTCGGCCCAACGCCCTTCAGCTGTTTCAGATCATCCGCACCACCCGCGCGGGCAGTCTTCAGAACCTCAGGCTGCTTTTCAGCAGTGGCATCCGCTTCTGCATCAACCGCAGGCGCTTCAGCAGGGGGCACCTCTTCTGGAGAAACCTCTTCCGCGCGCTCCTCCTCAGGTGCAGCTTCAGCTTCCGCAGCAGGTGCTTTAGTAACCTCTTCAACCGCAGTTTCTTCGGCGACATCATCCTGCGCAGCTGCTGCAGGTGCAGGCGTGGTCAGAGTGCTTTCCAGCGGCGCCTGAAGCTGCAAACCACAGAAACGAGACACCAGGAAAAAACCAAGCAGCAGCAGAACTACAAGAGAAATCAGAATGGCAAGCCAGTTCCAGAGAATACAGCTCATCAGCCACCAGGCAATCAGCGCACCAACGGCAGCCGCAGCCCAGCAGACAATGCTGCATAAATTCAGACCTTGATTTTCATTCATTCTCTCTCTCCCTCAGTGATTGCTTAAACTCAGTATATTTTGCCCTTTTTTACGCGCGCAGAGAATTCAGTCTCTTCGCCAGCTGCAAGCTTTTCAGCCTGCTCAATCCATCCGTCCCGTTCAATACGGCCCTTAAATTTCAGGCGGCTATCCACCCATGCGATTTCCGCAGCACCCCATTTAGCAATCTGATCAAAATGCCAGAAGCCCAGTTCATTCAGGGTCTCTTCCAGCTTAGGACCAACACCCTTCAGCTGTTTCAGATCATCCGTACCGGCTTTGCGTGGCGCTTTCATGGTGCGTGGTTTCTTCTCAGCCACATCCGCCGCAGGCGCATCTTCCACCTTCGGTGCAGCTTTCTTCGCAGCCGGTTTCGCGGCCTTCTTCTCAGCCGCAGCCTGTTTCGCCGCGGTCATAAATTCAGCCGGGGCCGCTTCGCCATTACGCGGACGACCACCACGGTCGGTCCATGGCGCAGTCAACGGAACTTCTGTCCCGTCAATGCGCTTCACTGTCTCGCCAATGTCAGACGCAATCTGCACAGACCCATTGTGATCTGCACGGGCATCATTGCCCTCGCCCAGAACCACGGGACCACCCGCAGGTTCACAGCCATACCGGCCATTCTGCGGACCTGGCAGCGGCACGTCACCTTTGCCCAGACGTGTCAGAATATCGCGCAGCATCTCAGGCGTCAGATCTTCATAGAAATCCTTGCCAATCTGCACCATCGGCGCGTTGGAACAGGCGCCCAGGCATTCAACTTCTTCCCAGGAAAACTTTCCGTCTTCGGACAAGTCATGCGGGTTCGCCGCAATCATTTCCTGGCAGACTTCAATCAGGCTTTCCGCACCGCAGATCATGCAGGACGTGGTGCCGCAGACCTGAACATGTGCAATGGAACCAGTTGGTTGCATCTGAAACATAAAGTAGAAAGACGCAACTTCCAGCGCCCGAATATAGGCCATGCCCAGCATGTCCGCGACATATTCAAGCGCCGGCTTAGACAGCCAGCCTTCCTGTTCCTGTGCGCGCCACAAGAGCGGAATAATCGCACTGGCTTCGCGCCCCTCAGGGTATTTCGTCAGCTGCGCCGTGGCCCATGCAAGGTTCTCTGGCGTGAAAGCAAAGCTTTCTGGCTGGGTATGATGTAGACGGCGTAGCATCAGGCGCTGGCCTCCTCAGAAAGGTATTCAATATGCATTGGGCTGTGGCAGGTCATCAACGGTCGATCTCCCCGAACACAACGTCCATGGTGCCGATGATCGCCGCCACGTCGGCCAGCTGGTGGCCACCAGCGACATGATCCATCGCCTGCAGATGCAGATACCCGGGCGCACGGATTTTGGCGCGGTAAGGTTTGTTGGATCCATCAGCCACCAGGAAGACGCCAAATTCACCCTTGGGCGCTTCAACAGCGGCGTAAACCTCACCCGCAGGCACATGGAAGCCTTCGGAATAAAGTTTAAAGTGGTGGATCAGCGCTTCCATTGAAGTTTTCATATCGCCACGCTTTGGCGGGCTCAGCTTGCCACGGGCCATCACATCGCCCTGCCCTTCCGGGGCGCGCAGTTTCTCAATCGCCTGCAGCATGATCCGCAGAGACTGACGCATTTCTTCCATGCGGCACAGATAGCGGTCATAACAATCGCCGCTTTTGCCGACAGGAATGTCAAATTCAAACTCATCGTAGCATTCATAAGGCTGCGCGCGACGCAGATCCCAGGCAAAGCCGGAACCGCGCACCATCACACCAGAAAAGCTCCAGTCGAGAATATCTTTCTCGGTGACGATGCCGATATCCGCATTCCGTTGCTTAAAGATCCGGTTTTCCGTCAGCAGCCCGTCGATGTCTTCCAGAACCGCGGGGAAGGTGCCGCACCATTCCTCAATGTCATCCAGCAGATCATCAGGCAGATCCTGATGCACACCGCCCGGACGGAAATAGTTGGCGTGCAGACGCGCACCACAGGCGCGCTCATAAAACACCATCAGTTTTTCACGTTCCTCAAAACCCCAAAGCGGCGGCGTCAGCGCGCCCACGTCCATCGCCTGTGTGGTGACATTCAGCAGGTGGTTCAGGATACGGCCAATTTCGGAATACAGCACGCGGATCAGGCTGCCGCGACGGGGCACTTCTGTGCCTGTCAGTTTTTCAATCGCCAGACACCAGGCATGTTCCTGGTTCATTGGTGCCACATAATCCAGCCGGTCGAAATACGGCAGGTTCTGCAGATACGTCCGGCTTTCCATCAGCTTTTCAGTGCCACGGTGCAACAAGCCGATATGGGGATCGCAGCGTTCTACAATCTCACCGTCCAGTTCCAGCACCAGACGCAACACACCGTGGGCCGCAGGGTGTTGCGGACCAAAGTTGATGTTGAAGTTACGGATCTGCTGTTCGCCTGTGCGAACATCGTCAAACTTGCCTGTTCCGTCCATCATCATGCTACCTTCGCAAAATCACGTTTCCAGCGGTTCGGCAGATCGCCAAAACGGCGCTCCATTGCCTGATACTGGTCATCCAGCAGCGCACGCGCTGCAACTTTCAGTTCCGGATCCAAAGCCACAGCCTGCCCGGCATGCACCTTTTTCTTAAGATCAGCCGGGTGATAGCTGATGTTCAGAAATTCACAGATGTCACGGATCGTCTTTTCTCTGAACATATCTTCGAAAAAGACAATCTTCAGGTTTTCCCGAGGAATAGCCTGATCAAGTTTTTCGAGAATTCCAGCATAATCAGATCGCGCAAGCATGGCCGGGCGCATCTTTTTATGGATCACATTTTCCAGAATACGAGTGGCCACAGGGTGCAGGGGCTGGCCTTCTTCGGCCTGTCTTCTGGCAACCATACGAACATGGGACCAAAGCCGGTCAACCGGATCACGCAGGATGTAAATAAAGCGGGTTTCAGCAGCCATACCTACCATGTCCGACAAGCGCGCGGCTGGCAGCAAAGCATAGGATGGCGTGATATCGCCTGTCAGCTTTGCCCCTTCTTCAAAGTGGCTCAGCATAAATTCCCGATAAGCCTGATCGTCAGTCCGGGGCGCCTTCAGCATCTTGCGCAGGCGCTTCAGCCCTTCCACTTTCATAAAGCGCAAAGCCTGTTCCAGCCCTTCTTTGCGCTCTGCATTCCAGGCGATCTGGCGTTCCTGACGCTCAAGATCACGGATCGTCCCATCCAGGTCATGCTCAGATGTTGTGTCGAAATAATGCAGCTCTTTCGTCGCAGGCATCGCACAATCCGGGTGCGCGCAGAGATAGCGGTAGAGCCAGCTGGTCCCCGCCTTCGTCGCGCCTATCCCAAACATGAACATTGCCTGATCCGTCATCAGCCTTTCGCCTCTTTCTTCTCATCACCCGGCAGAATGTATTCTGCACCTTCCCAGGGGGACATGAAATCAAACTGTCGGTATTCCTGCACAAGGTTCACAGGTTCATAAACCACACGTTTCAGTTCTTCGTCGTAGCGCACTTCGGTATAACCAGTGGTCGGGAAGTCTTTCTTCAGCGGATGACCACGGAAACCATAATCTGTCAGAATACGGCGCAGATCCGGGTGGCCCGAAAAGAGAATGCCGAACATATCGAACACTTCACGTTCAAACCAGTTGGCGCTTGGGTGCACAGGCACAACAGAGGCAATCATTTCCTCTTCACGCAGCTGCGCGCGCAGGCGAATGCGATGGTTCTGATACATGGACAGGAAGTGATAGATCACATCAAACCGCTTTTCGCGGGACGGATAATCCACCGCTGTGATGTCGATGAGACTGGAAAACTGACATTGACGGTCATTTTTCAGAAACTCAACAAACCCAACGATTTCGGACGGGGCCACACCAATGGTCAGTTCACCATGGTCTGACACATCATATGAAATCACTGCATCCGGCTGTTTCAGCTCAAGATATGCGCCAAGTTCATTCAACGCGTTTTTCTGGGCTTCATTCATTTTCAGATCCCCTTATCGCGCGATGGTGCCGGTGCGGCGGATTTTGCGCTGCAGTTGCAGAATACCATACATCAGCGCTTCCGCTGTCGGCGGGCATCCGGGCACATAGACATCCACAGGCACCACACGGTCACAGCCGCGCACAACAGAATAGCTGTAGTGATAATAACCGCCGCCATTCGCGCAGGACCCCATGGAAATCACATAGCGTGGTTCAGGCATCTGGTCATACACTTTGCGCAGCGCGGGCGCCATTTTGTTGGTCAGCGTGCCGGCAACGATCATAAGGTCAGACTGACGCGGGGACGCACGCGGTGCTGTGCCATAGCGTTCCAGGTCATAACGCGGCATGGATGTGTGCATCATCTCAACCGCGCAACAGGCCAGACCAAAGGTCATCCAGTGCAGGGAACCGGTACGCGCCCAGTTGATCACATCTTCTGTAGACGTCAAGATAAAACCTTTATCCTGCAGTTCTTTGTTCAGGGCTTCGGTGGCGACAGAACGATCTTCGCCCGCTGTAGCTGCCATCACTCCCATTCCAGAGCCCCCTTCTTCCATTCGTAAGCAAAGCCAATGGTCAGAACCCCGAGGAAGACCATCATGGACCAGAACCCAAGCAGCCCCAGATCACCAAAGGCGACAGCCCATGGGAAGAGGAACGCGATCTCAAGGTCAAAAATGATGAAGAGGATCGACACAAGGTAGAACCGCACATCAAACTTCATCCGCGCATCATCAAATGCGTTAAATCCGCATTCATAGGCAGATACTTTTTCAGGGTCAGGATTACGGACCGCCAGGACGACAGCAGCAAGGATCAGGATAAGCCCAATCGCAATTGCCAGTCCCAGGAAAATCAGGATCGGGAGGTATTCTCTCAGAAGGTCTTGCACATCTGGCTCCTTGGTAGCGTGAAAGCAACGCGTGCCTGGTTGGCAATGGGTTTAAACCTGCCCGCTTTCAGGGTCAATGCGCAGGGCCCTTCTGGCAGGGAGTTTTTCAGTTTTTGTAACGCGGCTACAATTCCACCAGGAAACTGAATTTTTCCTTAAAAATATAGGAATTCTGGCATTATCCTGGTCTTTCTCCAGGATACTCCACACAAAAAACTGACCGTAACGTGACGAAATGGATCAGGGCAAAAGCCGGAACGACAATCTGACCGACTCTCTGAAGCTCTCTTACGACATCTGAAATGCGGTATTATAACCCTGAAGATCTTGCCAGGTCAGATCAACCTGCTCAGATCTTCTTTCAGAAGTCCGCGGTATTCTGAACCGGAAATCTTGCTGAACAGTTCGCCATCCGGCCATAAAAAGAGTGCGGCCTCTTCCCCGTCCAGAAGCATTTTATACTGCACACCGCTTTGTGCGGTCACACCGTAAAACGCGTAATGTTCCGGCAGTTCATCAGGCGTATCTGCAGGCATCAGAAAACTGAGAAACGCCGGGGGATCGTCCGGTGTCGCAGCTTTCAGAAGGCTCCAGGCAAAACGCCCTGGTTTATATCGCCCGGCCAGTTCACGATGTCGCTGTGCAACCGCTATATCGCATTCTGCAATCTGTCCAAGTTCTCCGTTCGAAGGGTCCCGCACAAACATATCAACACTGTCGCCCGCATATTGCCCGGACAGGTCCCCATCTGCATTGGCAACCAATCGCCACAATTGCCTGTCCCCACGCGTATAATCAGCCCCCGGTGCACTGTGATCGAAAAACGGGCTGGGCTTTCCTCCCGACACTGCACGAACCTCGAAAAACTGCTCCCCCCGGACCATCCCTGCCATACAGGCCCGGAAATACGACACTGTATCGGTCGTCAGTCCGGCATCAAGCGCGGCAATCGAATTGGTGCGCTGACGGTTTGCAAAACGTGGATTCAGATCCGGCAGAACGGTTAAGGCATCACGCACTGCTTCTGCTGGCAGGAAAAGAACCCCCACATTATCTTCCGCCCAGCGCCGCACCACATGATAGAAATCTTCTTCATTCAACGCGTAGAACCGTTCATCCAGAAGTTCCAGCGCCTCTGCCCAATGGGTCACACCATTCTGCTGCGCCGCTTCCTCAGGGTTCGCAGCAACCCAGTCTGCCAGTTCCTGAAGGATCTGCTGCAACTCTGCACAGCCAATCATTTCCATCGCGCGCAACGCATAATGCAGTGAACTTTCATCCGCACCGGAATTGCGATCATTCATCAGATAGCGGGAATGCCCGTTCTGCAGCACCTCGCCCATATAGTAATCCGCATTATAAAGGCAGTAAGCTTCTTCCGGGAATTCACCAACCTTATACAAAGCGCTGTGCATCACCGCATTGGTGTAATCTACAATGCCCATCATCACACTGTAATGCGGGGCATCCGGCGCAAGCGCTTCTTCTGACAGGTAGATTTCCTGCAACGCCGGTTCAGGCTTCTGACGCTTCAAAATTCCAAACATATATGCCCCCGGCTTCATCCTATGCGGGAAAATTAATTTTCCTTTGTGCCCAAAGTATGGCCGCAAGATGACGGTGCGCTATGAACAGCAATGCAACGTGACAGGCGGTCTTTCTCAGGATATGCCTTCTGAACCCCTGCCCTGACGGAGCCTTGTGATGACCCTTTTTACCCTGCTGGATTTTGCTTCGGTCTTTGTTTTTGCTCTGACTGGTGCGCTTGTCGCCAGCCGTGCCCAGCTGGATATCGTCGGGTTTTGCTTCTTTGCCAGCCTGACGGCGGTCGGGGGCGGTACGCTGCGTGATGTATTGCTTGATCGGAACCCGGTCTTCTGGCTTGAACGTCCCTCTTATCTGGGCGTGGCCTGCGGGGCAGCTTTGCTTGTGTTTTTCACGGCCCACCTGTTTGAAAGCCGTTATAAACTATTGCTTTGGCTGGATGCATTTGCACTTGGCATTACCGTATCTGCAGGATCGGGCCTGGCACAGGCGCTGAACCAGCCTGCGCCCGTCGTCATTGTGATGGGCATCATCACCGGCAGCATGGGCGGCCTGATGCGGGATGTCGTGTCAAACGAAGTGCCCCTGATCCTGAAAAAAGGCGAGTTATACGCCACCTGCACCCTTGCCGGTTCTGCCGCCACAGTGCTGGCCAGCTCGGCCGGCCTTACGGTTGCATATGTTGCACTTGCTTCCGGCCTTGTTACTTTCAGCCTGCGTGCAGGTTCCATGATCTTCGGCTGGAGCATGCCCGTCTATAAATCCCGCCCGCCAAGGGCCTGAAGACTGGCAATACGCCCAGGGCATAAACTGGACTTATGCGCACCCTAAATCAGGATCTTGCCTGAAACAGCGTTGCCACCCAGACCCACTGAAAACCTAAGATGGAGTCCCCCAATGTCCCGCCCTACCGTTCTTATCACATCCGCCACCGGCCGTATTGGTCGTGAGCTGGTCGCCCGCCTGGCCCAGGCCGGGGATTTCACTGTGCGCGCCTGTTACTTCAGCGAAGATAAAGTCGAGATGCTGAAATCTCTTGGTGCCGATGAGGTCGTAAAGTTTGATCTCTCTGATCCCGCCACCTGGGATGCCGCACTTGACGGCGTTTCTGCGGTTTATTCGGCCTCGCTTGACCCTATGCTAGAAGGTCACCTGAACTTCAGCAAGGAACTTGGCCGCCGCAAAGAGGCGATCACACATGTGGTGCGTATCAGCTGCATGGGCGCGGATACGAACACGGCGTCTTATGATGCCGATACCCATGCCTCCCGTCCCGGCGCGGCTGTTCCTCTGATGCTGCAGCATTACTGGTGGGGTGAAAAATCCCTGATTGACGAAGGGCTGAACGTCACCGCCCTGCGCAACAACTTTTTCATGAACCACCTGCTGAAGACCGACTGCGAAGAGATTGAAAGCAAGGGCACATTCAGCAACCCCCTGGGTCATATCCGCAATTCATTTGTCGCCACTCGCGACATCGCCGAAGCCGCAGCCGTCGTTCTGACGGAAGGCCCCGCGCGCCATGGCAATAAGTTCTATGACATCACAGGCCCCGCGCCCCAGAACATGGCAGAAATCGCCACCGACCTTGGCCGCGCCATGAACAAAGACATTACTTATGTGCCGCAAAGCATGACAGACTTCGAAGCTGATTTTGGCAGCACCCGGGCAGAGTTCTTTGAATATCTCACCAACGGTTTCTACACCCGCTGCAGCCCGGATTTTTACAACCTCACCGGCCACAAGCCCACATCTTACTACGATTACCTGACCACAAAAGGTGCAAGCGGTGAAACCGGCCTTGAAGAACTCTGGCAGGGCAACCTCTGGAAAAAGGGCGAAGACGCTATGAAAGATGCGGTGAAGTAAATCTGACATAACAAAGCCCTGCCGACACCCGGCAGGAGCTTCATCTTCAGGGGCGTCCGGAAACTTTCAAAGTTTCCGTCCCGTTTTCTTTCAAAGAAAACGGGGCCACCGGTCAGGGACCAACCTTAACCTCCACCTGTTGCCCATCCTCAGGAAGCACTGCTGCAAAACTCTTGTGAAAACAATGTAATTCCACAGCAGAAACGGCTCTCAGAGATACACCCTCTGCCGCCTCTCTGGTGCAATAGGGCGGCCAGACGTGGATCAGATTTCCCGGCTCCAGATTACCGCTTTCGGCCTGAAGACGAAGCAAAGGCTGAAGCGCCAGAAATTCAACCGGATCCTGTGCAGCTTCATGCAAAAATGCCATCAACCCCAGCCCGGTAAGTTCGATGTCTCCGCTTTCAGCCAACAGCCGGATAACCTCCCCGTCGGCCAGAAAAAACTGATCCCCAACGCAATCCTGCGCAAAAGGAATCCATTCAGCACGGACGACTTCATAAGCAGTGTGAAAGGCCGTTTGTCCCGTCCAGGCTTCCTCAAGCGAGTGCCACTCCAGTTCCTGACAAATGCCCCGAACATGCAATCCGCCACCAAATTGAATAAAGCCGTTCTTCTGTTTCAACAGGTCGCGCAATTCTTCGGGCAGCTTTGCAAGCAGAGGCAGATTGTCAACCGCCCCGCCTGTCCAGCTTATGTCCCGAAATTCCATGCCTCTGGCCTTAAGCCGCAGCGCCACCGGCTTTGGTCAGCACAAATGCATCCGCACATTGCTTGGACAGCGCACGCACCCGACCAATATAGGCCTGGCGTTCTGTCACGGAAATCACGCCACGGGCATCCAGCAGGTTGAAGATGTGGCTGGCCTTGATGCATTGGTCATACGCCGGATGCGCCATGATGATGCGCTTGCCGGTTTTAGGGTCATCGTGCTCCTGGGCGAGAATAGCCTCGCATTCCGCCTCTGCCTCTTCAAAGTGGCGCAGAAGAACATCCGTGTTCGCCACATCAAAGTTCCAGCGGGCGTATTCTTCTTCGGTCTGCTTAAACACATCCCCATAAGACAGGGCGATCGGGCTTTGCGGATCGTTAAACGGCATATCCATCACGTGATCGACGCCCAGCACATACATCGCCAGGCGTTCCAGGCCATAGGTCAGCTCACCAGACACAGGCGTGCAGTCATGCCCGCCGACCTGTTGGAAATAGGTGAACTGGCTGACTTCCATGCCGTCACACCAGACTTCCCAGCCAAGACCCCAGGCACCCAGCGTCGGGCTTTCCCAGTCATCCTCAACAAAACGGATGTCGTGCATTTCCATGTCGACGCCGATGGCTTCCAGCGACCCCAGATAGAGTTCCTGAAGATTGGGCGGGCTGGGTTTGATCAGCACCTGATACTGGTAGTAATGCTGCAGACGGTTCGGGTTTTCACCATAGCGCCCATCCGTCGGACGGCGAGACGGCTGCACATAGGCCGCAGCCCAGGGCTGTGTCCCAAGCGAGCGCAGCGTTGTCGCCGGATGAAACGTCCCCGCACCCACTTCCATGTCATAGGGCTGCATGATGGCACAGCCTTTGGAAGCCCAGTAGCTTTGGAGTCTCAGGATGATGTCCTGAAAACAAGTGGGTTTGTCCTGCACAGCCATATCACGCCCCTGTGGTGGTGTTTGTTGCGGAGGTGATAGGCGGTGACGGGGGGAAATGCAACGGGATGCGCGGTGAATATAGAAAGCACCCCAAAGTTGACAATTTTAAGTTGTGTGTGTTTGATTGACTTATCTTAATTTATGGATTGATTTGATGTCAGATAAGCTCCCCGAATATCTCGTACAGGGCGAACAGGCCCGCCTTTTTCCGGTTCTTTCAACAACCTCAAAAGAAGGTCGCACAACATCAATCGTCTTAGCCTGCCTCGCAAAGGTAGATGAGTTTGGCGCAAATCTGATGCAGAGCATTGGTCAGCGGGCCGGGGTGCGCACAAAACTGGAAACATATACTGAAGTTGTCCTGAAAAACCGCCCTACCGACAGCAAAGATCGCCCCGACGGCCTGATCATCCTGAGAACCGGAAAGCGTGAATGGAAGGCACTGGTTGAGGCCAAAATTGGCTCCAGTGAACTGGAGGCCCCACAAATTGAAAAGTACCGGCGACTCGCAAAAGACAATGGTATCGACGCTGTGATCTCAATTTCAAACCAGTTTACCACAACGCCAACGTCTCATCCCATCGAAGACGTTCAGAAAAGCAAATCCAGGATCCCCGTTTTCCATTGGTCCTGGATGTATATCCTGACAATTGCCGATCTTCTGATCAGTCAGGAAAATGTTGCGGACACTGATCAGAGCATGTTGCTTAACGAACTCAGGCGTTTCCTGTCACATGAAAGTGCTGGGGTAAAAGGTTTTCACAGAATGCCCAAAGAATGGGTCGAAATAAACAGACTCGTCTCAAGCGGAGGCGTCATACCAGCAAAGTCGCCTGACGCTACTGCAGTGGTCAGTGCCTGGCACCAAGAAACACGAGACCTTTCCTTTATTCTCAGTCGCATGACGGAAACCCATGTCAGTGAACGTCTGAGCCGCAAGCATCAGAATGATCTTACACTTCGGGCCAAAGACGCGATTTCAGCGCTTCGCGACAATCAACATCTGACTGCCTCGCTGGAAATTCCGGATGCCGCCGCCCCTCTGGAAGTCACCACAGATATTACAAGACGCTGCATTGACGTCGGGATGACCTTGCGCGCAACCGAAGACAAAGTCACCACAAAAGCCCGTCTCAACTGGTTATTGAAACAGATCAAAATCGACGATACCGACGATCTTTTCATCCGACTGATGTGGCCCGGCCGGAATGACCCTACCCAGTTCCCTGCTGCGATCCTGAAGGAAGACCCGGATAAAGCCGCTGAAGGGAAAGACAACCTGGCACCACACAGTTTTCACGTTTTCCACTCAAAACGCCTTGGGACAAGATTTACGCAACAAGCAAATTTCATCACCGATCTTGAAGATATTGTTCCCGCATTCTACCGCGATATCGGGTCCAACCTGACCGCGTGGAAAAAAAGCGCTCCTAAAATCAAGGAAGATCGTTCATCCGCACAGGATGTTTCAACCGATGCGATTGCGGAAGATGCAAAAGGGTACACACCGTAGATCTGCTCTGGTCATTCAAAACACAACCCAAATCACACACTCCCCGCAGGTCAGGTTTCTCCCCATATCCATCTACGGCGCACTCTGATAGCTTCGCCAGGATTCGGACTACCAGACAGGGTTTTTATCCATGCTTTCACGCCTCCTCATTGCAACATTCTTGCTGATTTCAGGCTTTTCTCTACCCGCTTTCGCCCAGAACACATTTGTTCAGATCGAAGCCAAACCCGATCTTCAGGGCGCACAGGAACGCGCGCGGGCCTGGTCAAACGATCTGTTTAATATCAACGGCTTCCGGATGCGGTCTGGCTGGTATGCGATTGCGCTTGGGCCTTTCACCGCGGAACAGGCTGAAAGCGAAATGCGCAGCCTGAAGAACACTGGCCGCATTCCCCGCGACAGCTATATCACCAACAGCGTGGATTATTCCCAGCAGTTCTGGCCCACAGGCGCAACCGCGCTGACGAACCCAACGCCGGTTCAGGAAACACCTGCCCCAGCGCCTGCCCCTGTGGAAACAGTTCTGGAAGCAGCCCCGGTTGCCCCCGATGAAACCCCGCATGAGGCCCGTCGTTCTGAAAGCAATCTGACCCGGGATGAGAAAAAAGACCTGCAGATCGCCCTGCAATGGGACGGTTTCTATAACTCAACAATTGACGGGTCTTTTGGCCGGGGCACCCGTGCCTCTATGGCGGCCTGGCAGGAAGCCAATAATCATGAGACCTCCGGGGTTCTGACCACGGCCCAGCGCGCCCAGCTTATCGACAGTTACAACGCAGTGCTTGCCAGCATTGGCATGGCATCCCACACAGACGCTGCCGCAGGTATCACGCTGGATATTCCCGCCGCCCTGGTGATCCGATCCCGCGAAGAATACCCGTTTGTGCAGTTTGGCGCGAAAGACGACAGCGGCGTGCGCATGTTGCTGATCTCTCAGGCAGGCACCCAGGCCACCCTGCATGGTCTCTATGACATTATGCAGACCCTCGAAATCGTGCCGCCACAAGGCCCGCGCAACAAAGACGCCAACAGCTTTACCCTGGTCGGTGAAAACAGTGAATTCATAAGCCACACAGAAGCCCGTTTTGCCAATGGCGAAGTCAAAGGGTTCACCCTTGTCTGGCCTCTGAATGACGAACGTCGTCGCCAGCGGGTTCTGTCTGCCATGCAGGACAGTTTCACATCACAGCAAGGCACCACCCTGCCCCTGAGTGATCCGGGCAATGATCAAAGCATTGATTTGCTCGCAGGCCTTGAAATCCGCAAACCCACGCTGTCACGGTCCGGCTTCTTCATTTCTGACAACGGTACTGTTCTGACCACATCCGAGGTCACGGGCCAATGTTCAGAAATCACCCTGAACCATGATACCATCGCGGAAGTGATCTTCTCTGACGATACTCTGGGCGTTGCCGCCCTGCGCCCTGTTTCCTCAATCGCCCCCGCCGCTGTGGCCGGTCTGCGTGATGGTGCTGCGCGTATTCAGTCTGATGTGATCGTCGCGGGCTTCCCTTTTGAAGGCGTGTTGCCTGCCGCGACCCTGACCTGGGGCCGCCTTGAAGACATCCGGGGCCTGAATGGTGAAGAAAACCTGCAACGCCTTGCCATGCTCGCCGAACCTGGCGACGCCGGTGGCCCGGTCTTTGACGCAAGCGGCGCGGTGATTGGCCTGCTGAACCCGGCAACCTCACCCGAGGGTCAGCAACTCCCGGAAATCGTGCGTTTCGCGACACGCTCTTCCGCGCTTGTTGACCTGCTCTTCGCCAATGGCCTCTCCGCCAGTGCGCCTGTCTCCTCTGACGCCATCGCGCCGGAGGAACTGACAAGACTCGCCGCAGACACAACCGTGCTTGTAAGCTGCTGGAACTGACCCACTGGCGCCCCGGATAAAACCGGGGCGTCTGACTTTACCCCCATGGGTTTCCCCGTTGCTGATCCCATTAGATGATCCGATCTGGTCCCGCCTCTATGGCCCCTATGGCGTCCAACCTGTGGCCGCTGAATTGCAGAAACTTCAGACGCAATGGGACCATGAAACCGCCAAAAACCTGTTTTGGGAATGGCTGCACCACCAGGATGATCTTTACCCGGTCAGCTACGCTGCCCTTCCCTGGATCGTAAAACTCGCACCGGAAGATGACCCGGAAACACCGCTCTTTCTGTCACATTTTATATTCTGTGCGTTTAGCACGGGCCATTGCCGGGAAACACAGCATGAGAAGTTCCGCGGCTTATCCCTTGCACTACAAACCCATCACCGCGAATGGCATCCTGCGGAACAACGGCTTACCACTGAGGACATAGGGACACTCAGGGAACTCGAAAGCTGGTTCAGCCAGAATGCAGATCAACTCGCGGAGTTCTGTGTGAACAAGGTCACATCAGAAGATATCGGGATGGCTTGTCACCTCTGTCGGGGATTTGCGATGACCCGGGGCAGCGGACATCTGGCCGACAGCCTGAATATCTACGCGGATGAGCAAACATTCACCGCAGACTATGGCGAGTATGGCGGAGAGGCCGAACAGCCCCCCCTCACACCAACAGATCTCCAGGTCATTCACGCGCTCGTCAATCGACTACATGAAAAGACCCCGGACCTCGCAGTCGAACTACGTCGCTACGCGGGCGAAGATATCCCCCGGCCCGATCCCAACCAGCTGTCGCTGTTCTGATCGCATTTTGTCTCTGGAAATATCCGGGTGAAGAGGCGGATCCCTGGTCCGGTGAAACCGAATTTGGGGGAAAGCTGCCCCCTTTTCTCACTTTAAAATCTTTAAACTTCGCGCTTTTACGGCTTTAAAGACTTTAAACTTCCCCCTCTGTCCTGAACCTCCGGCGTAATATAAAAAAGCGCGCAATATCAACCGGTGACACCCCTATCGCGCCGGTTGAATTGACGACACTGGCGACTGATCTGACGGTACGGGTCAGTTGCTGGAACTGACCAATCCCTGATACACTTCCAAAGGCGCATCATTTTGGTGCGCCTTTTTAGTTTGAAAAGAACTACCGGCAGATCACTTCTGTTCACATGTCACGCAGTTCAGACCTCAGGATATTGCGCCGATTTCGGCCTCTCCTTAGAAAGGATCGGTAGAGTTGAAGCATATCGATTGCTTGCTTAACCCATCTCTTATGAAAGGAAATAGCACCATGCGTCTTTTTCAACCACTGATCCCACTGCTTGCCCTGTTCGCCCATGGGGCAAAGGCCGATACATATCTGGTCACAGCGCAAAACCTGATGCCAGACGAACATATCACACAATATGTCATGGGCCCCGCCGACAAGGATGCGGTCTACTTTGAGGACGACGGATCCCTGACCCTGCCAGCCCGCTTCCTCGCGGTTCAGGGGTCTCCGTTTTTGCTTCTCAGCGCCCTTGGTGAAGGTGGTTTGCTTGGGAATGGACAAGATACGATTGGGGATTGGACTGGTCAGACCAACCACCTGGAGACAGCAGAATTTGAGATCACAACTGACGCCAGTTCACTGCGCATCATGGCGATGGTTGGTCCGGAACTTGAACCTGACAACTACCTGATGGGCCTGGCGGATCTGTCTCATGATAATGAAATCACTGTGCCTCTGCGGCGCTATGATCTTGGTATGAATGAAGGCACCAATCAAACCACATACATCGGCGATGATGATGTGATCTTCACCATTCGCAAAGTCGCAGATTAATCTGAACCAGCACACGTCAGTTTAGCACGTCCCCCTTTGGCCGTGCTAAACCTGCCCTTTCGCCGTCGTGTGGCAGCTTAATCCTGAACATCCGGCGTGATGTAAATCAGCGTCGGGCCATCAGCTTTTAACGCCTCGGTCACCGCGTCCTTAAAACCAGCAATATCCGTAGGGGCCACCGCCTTCGCGCCAAAAGCTTCTGCCAGCTTACAGAAATCCGGGTTCTGCGCGATCACCGCATTGGGCGCGATCTGGCTGCGCACCATTGCATCCTCTATTTCTTTTAACTTCCCGTTATCCCAGAGAATAATCGGCAGGCTCAGGCCCAGCTCCACAGCGACACCAAGTTCCTGCATCGTGTAATGGAACCCATAATCCCCGATGATCGTGATTACGGGATCATCGCCAACGCCAACCTTACCACCAATCGCCGCAGGCAGCGCATAGCCAAGCGTACCAAAGCCATAGGGATGATGCCACTGACCGGGTTTCTCCACCGGATATGTGTTCTTCAGAACATAGGCAATCTGGGTCATATCCGAATAAATCATCGTGTTCTCAGGCAGGATTTCGGCCAGAGCATCCCCAAAGCGCGAAACACCCGGGCGCGCGGCTTCCGTCTCAGCCCGCCAGGCCGCCCGTAATGTCGCAATCCGCCCCTTATCCCACTGGCTTGCGTGCTGATGCCCGCTCAGGGCTTCTGTCACATCCCGCATAAAGGCCTGGGCATCGCCCATGATCGGCAGGTCCGCGCGATGCGCATCCTGCAAACACTCTGCGTCAATATCGACGCGCACAAGTTTTTTGCAGGCACCAATCGTGTCGCGCCAGATATCCACTTCCGCCAGTTCCGTGCCCAGTGCAATCACCAGATCAGCACTTTCAATCTCTTTGGCACTGTCCGGCGTGGACAAATAAGCACCGTAGTTCAGCGGATCAGACGATGCGATCACACCACGCCCGGCATAGGTCACAAAGCAAGCCCCACCGGTCACTTCCATCAACGCCCGTGCTTCCGCATATCCGGCCACAGTCCCGCCACCAAAGACAAACATCGGCTTTTTTGCCGCCTCCAGCCACGCTGCCACAGTCGCGACATCTGCGGGCCGGGCCAGTGGAAGCTGACCGCGTGGTGCTTCAGATGATGGCCCGGCCACCGGTGCGCCCAGCACTTCAATCGGCACCTGAATATGTTTCGGGCGTTTGCGCTTTGTTTCAAACTCCACCAGCGCCCGATCCATCAATCCATAGGCCGCATCCGCAGACAGCGCGGTTTCGGACCAGTCACAGACTGTGCGCGCTGCGGCTTCCTGATCTTTCATCTGGTGCAACTGGCCACGACGGTTCGCGATCTCATCAAGACAGGACGAAATCACCAGCATAGATACAGAATCCGAATACCCCTGCCCCATCGGTGTCATCGCGTTACACATCCCCGGCCCGGTGATCAGATACGCCACCCCCGGCTTGCCGGTCGCACGTGCATAGCCATCTGCCATAAACCCCGCGCCCTGTTCGTGACGCGCCAGCACATGGGTGATCCCGGCTTCTTCAATGCCGCGATACAGTTCGACGTTATGCACGCCGGGAATGCCGAATATCACATCCACCCCCCGATCCTTCAGCATATGGGACATCTGTGCGCCAAGTGGCCGGGTCAGGGATGTGGTCATGTCAGTCTCTCCAGAATTTTACTGTCAGGATGGCATAAACCGCCATCAGTTCCAGTCGCCCGATCAGCATCGCTGCCGCCAGGATCCATTTTGCCGTATCTGTCAGTCCGGCGAAGTTCCCCGACGGACCAATTTTATCTCCAAGTCCTGGCCCGATATTGGCCAGTGCTGCTGCGGCGCCGGAAACGGATGTTGTGAAATCCAACCCGGTCAGCCCCAGTGCCACAGAAATAACCCCCAGTGTCACGATAAAATACACAAAGAACGACATAACCGAGCTCAAAACTTCCTCCGGGATCGTTCTGCCCTCATATCGGGGCGCGAACATACCGTTTGGGGAATGGATACGGCGAATCTGTGATTTCACGGAAGCGATCAAAAGCTGATACCGGAAGATCTTGATCGAACAGGCGGTTGACCCCGCACAGCCGCCAATCAGCCCGATGATGAAAAACAGCGTCACGGCAAAACTGCCCCAAAGCATGTAATCCGCACTGGCATAGCCCGTGCCCGTCAGGATGGAGACCGTGTTAAACAACACCTCACGAAAATGGGCCTCTGAAATATCGCCGGTGTCATTCAGCCGCCAGAGCGTCAGGGCAACCACCAGCACAATGGCCGTGATAAAGAACGACCGCACCTGGCTGTCCCGCAACAAGGGTTGCGCCGTGCCTGCGAGCATCTGCACATAACGCACAAAGGGCAAAGCGGCGAGCAGCATAAAGACCGTACAGGCATATTGCGCAAACGGGGAAAACCCGCCGAAAGAACTGTCATAATTGGCAAATCCGCCCGTCGCCACGGTGGTCATCGCATGCACAACCGCATCAAACCGCCCCATGCCGCCAATCATATAAGCAATCGCGCAGGCCAGGGTCAGACCAACGTAAATCACAGAGATACGGCTTGAGATTTCAGTCGCGCGTGGCAGGATTTTTCCAAAAGTATCAAAGCCTTCGGACTTAAAGATCTGCATACCACCAATGCGCAGTTCCGGCAGAAACACCATGGCCACAACAATGATACCCACGCCGCCAAACCATTGCAGCAGACCGCGCCACAACAGCAGGCTACGTGGCAGATCATCAAGACCGGACACAACAGTCGCACCTGTGGTGGTCAACCCGCTCATGGCTTCAAAGAAAGCATCAACGGGTTCGGCTTCCAGAACCCCCAGAACAAAGGGCAATGCCCCAAACAAAGGCAGCGCCAGCCAGACACCGGTTGTCAGCAGGAAGGTCTGGCGGATAGTCAACCCCTGGCGCAAACCGTTCTGACAAGCCAGCGCCACAAGCCCGCCGGTCAGCGAGGTGATCACAGCGCTTTCCAGGAAGACAACCCAGTGTTCATGGCCATCGCGCAAATCAACCGCCATAGGGGCCAGCATGGTCACCCCGAGAAAGGCCACAAGCAGGCCGATTACATAGCCCACCGGGCGCAGATCAAACATGGCTAAGGCTTCGCCTGCGCGGCGCAAAGTGTCAAGAGAGCCGTGATTTTGCCCATGCACAATCTATGCATATGTTATGCACAAACCATGCATATGATCCGCCAGATTACCCGACGTGGAACAACGTGCTGAACAGTTTCGGATCAAAGCTTTCGCTCAGGAAGGTATCGCCTTCTGTCAGGACCGACACCGCATCATGGCTGTGCAGGCTTTCCTGATGGCTGGCAATCACGCGGAAATCCCCGATGCGTTCTTCGTTCTGCAAACCTTCAGCGAACAGACGCGCCGCATCTTCCACGAAAATAGGGTTGGCGGCGTTGAGTTCTGCAAAAGCCTGCTCATCTTCACGTTTCACCATCACCTGGGTTTCGGTTGCGACCGATGCCCGGCAGATGTCGATCAGATCTTCGAACCACAGACGATCTTCAGACGGTTTCATCACAGCAGAGACACGGGCAACGGACCGCTGGGAATGCGGTGTCGCCAGCTGACCACGCACCTGGCGGGCGTGTTCAGACAGTTCCAGCGAACAAGGGCAGGTTGAGGAATAGACATAATCGAGGTGAATGATGCGTTTTTTCTCACCGGCGGTTTCCGTCAGCTCCAGCGCCACATCGTAATACTGATAGCCAGACAGACCAGAACGCAGGCTCATCACTTCCATCGGGAAGGAAAAGCGCATCTGAATACGGGCATCAAATGTGTCATGGTCGGTTTTATAATCCGCCAGCGCATCCTGGATCACATCAAAAGAAAAGGTCTTCTTTGAATGCGTGTAGAACGTGCGCATGATGCGGGACATATTGATGCCCTTGCGCCCGGCCTCAAGGCTGACGGTGCCGGTGATAGAGGCTTCAAGCGTGAGGTCAGATCCATCCCGGCGATGGAATCGGATCGGCAGGCGGAAATTGGAAATCCCCACATGCTGGATATTGCGTTTTGCGCCTTTGATCAGGCTTTCCGGTCCGTTCTGAAGATCCGGCAGAGAGGCTTTATAGGCCTCATCAACTGTGAACTCTTCTGGATAAGCTCTTGCAAGCGCGGGATAATTCGCCACCTCATTGCCCGGAAGCAGACGCGAAACAGAAGGATGCAACTCCGCCACTTCCGTCACCGTGGCCTCCGCCGCCCAGTTCTGCAAAAGCTTCAGCGCAGCCTCGGCATCTTCGCGGGAAATAGCTGTTTTATCTGGGTTGAACGTATCCATGACCGCCCCCTGGGGAAACTTACGCTGTCACTATAACAGCTTTCGCGCCAGATACCGCGCCAATTCCGTCGGCGCAATCGGGTTTTGCGGCATTCATTGTGCCTCCTGCGTCAGACACGCCCGCTTTGTCGGGCCGCGGGGCTTTTTCCTCGATGGGGAAAGCCCCGCGTTTGCTTATACAGCATCCAAAGCGTTTTTCAGATCCGCAATCAGGTCATCCGCATCCTCAAGACCAATGGACAAACGCACAAGGCCTTTGGTGATCCCCAGCGCGTCACATTGTTCTTCAGACAGGCGCTGGTGGGTTGTGGTCACCGGATGGGTGGCAAGGCTTTTCGCATCGCCAAGGTTGTTGGAAATCGTCACGATATCCAACGCATTCAGCAGACGGAAGGCTTCGTCACGCCCGCCCTTCAGGTCCAGCGCGATCACAGTGCCGCCGGCCTGCATCTGCTCCATACACAGATCATGCTGCGCATGATCTTTCAGGCCAGGATAAATCACACGTTCCAGTTTCGGATGCCCCTGCAGCGCTTCGGCAATTTTCAGAGAAGATGCCGCCTGTGCCCGCACACGCAGATCAATGGTTTCAAGGCCCTTCAGCATCACCCAGGCGTTAAACGGGCTGATAGAGGCGCCGGTGTGTTTCAGGTAAGTTTCACAGGTGCCGCGCACATAATCGCGCGAGCCAAGGATCACCCCACCCAGACAACGCCCCTGCCCGTCAATATGTTTGGTCGCTGAATAGACCACCACGTCAGCACCACGATCCAGCATGCGCGACAGAACAGGCGTGGCAAAGACGTTATCAACAACCACAATCGCACCCACGGCATGGGCCAGGTCTGACACGGCTTGCACGTCAATGATTTCCAGTGTTGGGTTGGCCACGCTTTCAAAGAACACAAGCTTGGTATCTTCGCGCAGCGCATCCTTCCAGGCGGCCAGGTCGGTGCCATCGACAAATGTCACCTCAACGCCAAAACGCGGCAGGATTTCTTCCAGAATATAAAGGCAGGATCCAAACAGCGCCTTCGCCGCCACCACGTGATCACCGGCTTTCAAAGGTGCGGTCACCGCCGCATTCACCGCAGCCATACCAGAAGCGGTGGCAAAAGCTGCCTCAGCGCCTTCAAGCATCGCAATGCGTTCCTCAAACATGCGCACGGTCGGGTTGCCGTAGCGGCCATAGATGAATTCATCATCCGGGCATTCGATAAACCGGCCTTCGGCCTGCTCAGCACTGGCATAAGCAAAACCCTGGGTCAGGAACATCGCCTCAGACAGTTCACCAAACTGGCTGCGTTGGGTGCCGCCATGCACAAGGTTTGTCCGCGGCTGATATGTGTTTTCGCGCTTGCTCATCTTCATCTTCCATTGTCAGGCCCGCCCCGCCAGGGTCGAAACCAAAAAAAACCCGTACCGGTAAAGGCACGGGATGTAAGTAAACCCAGACCTCTTTAGCAGTATATTTAACGTGGCCCGCAATCCGGTTAATCAAATCGCCACGAAGAGGTGGATACCGTCAGCCGGTGAGTCGGGTCAAGGTTTTTGCCCGGGCGCAGATCAATTTTATGTTAACGCCACGGCAATGCCCCTTGCAGAAACGCATAAAACAGCAAAGATCTGAGGCATCATCAGGAGAGATACGCATGACACACCCCATTGATCTGCACTACTGGCCCACGCCCAACGGCTGGAAAATTTCCATCGCGCTTGAAGAACTTAACCTGCCCTACAATCTGCATCTGGTGAATATCGGGGCAGGCGAACAGTTTGAACCTGACTTTCTGAAGATCGCACCCAACAACCGGATGCCCGCGATTGTGGACCCGGACGGGCCGGATAGCGCAGCTGTGTCATTGTTTGAAAGCGGGGCGATCCTGCAATATCTCGCCCGCAAAACCGGAAAACTGTACGGTGAAACGGAACGCGACCGCATTGAAGTCGAACAATGGCTGATGTGGCAGATGGGTGGCCTTGGCCCGATGGCCGGTCAGGCGCATCACTTTCTGAAATACGCCCCGGCCATGGATCCCCCCCATGATCTGCCCTATGCAAAGGATCGCTACCGCAATGAAGTTGCGCGGCTTTATGGTGTGCTGGACCGTCGCCTGGCGGACCGTGAATTTGTTGCCGGTGATTTCTTTTCCATCGCCGATATCGCGATCTGGCCCTGGGCCATTCTCTGGGAAGGGCAACAGCAGGATCTGTCTGACAAACCAAACCTGAAACGCTGGCTTGATACGGTTGGCGCACGTCCGGGCGTCATTGCCGGTAAAGCTGTCGCGGCTGAGAACCGATCAAATCTGCAGGATGACAAAAAAGCCCAGGAGCTTTTGTTTAAGCGCAAAGGCTAAGGGGGCCAGCCCCCGTCCCTGCGGGACTCCCCCGGGATATTTGAAGAACAAAAATGGCGGCGTTTACGCGCCGTCAGGCTTCCAGGTGTCTCACAATTCAGATGGGTGGTGCTGTACGTTCGGTGACCAGCTGTTTGGCGGTTACCCTTTCCCGGTGTACCATATACAGCCCCGCACCAATGATGATTGCTATGCCCGTCAGCGCCAGGGTGTTCGGGAAATCGCGAAACACGAGATAGCCCAATACAGCTGCTATGGGCAATTCCAGCTATTGCAGTGGGGCCAATGTCGCCGAAGGAGCCATCGACAGCCCGTAGGTCATCATCATATGGCTTAATGTCGCGAAAAACCCAACGCCCAGAAGCCACAGCCATGTGACACCTTCCGGCCAGACGAGATCCAGCAATTCTGACCCTGACCCCTGGGCCAGTATCATAACCGGGATGCAAAACAGGCTGGCGATCAGGCCTGTGTAAAATTGCAGGGTGACAGGATGTATCCGGCGCGACAAACCGCGGGTGACCAGGATATAGAATGCAAAACCGACAGCCGTACCAAGAGGATATAAGGCAACAGCGCCGAAGGTCGCAAAGCTGGGCTGGATCACAAATAAGACGCCTACAAACCCGACAACAGCCGCCGCCACACGACGTGGGCCGACATCTTCGCTGAGATAATATTTACCCACGAGAAGGATGATAAATGGTTCTACGAAGACAATCGCCAGGGCATCCGCAAGCGGCATCACACGGATTGCTGCGATGAAACAAAACGTCGAGACAAGCAAAAGCAGGGCGCGCAACGCAAGTGTTAGCCAGTGCGCACGTGCCACGGTTAATGACAGGCCCATGATCCAGATAAACGGTGCCATAAGCACACATTGCACGACAAAGCGCGCGGTTGTAATCTGTCCCACAGGTATGGTGTCGGATGCCAGTTTGGCTGCCACATCCAGCATGGGCGCGGTCAGACAAAACCCCAGCATCAGGGCAACACCTGCAAGAATACGGTCAGCAGGTCGGGACGTGGAAATACTTTCAGTCATGTCTTACCTGAATAGGTCATCAAAACACGCGTCCACCCCGATTGCGACATCGGTCGATGGATTGCGGTTTTGTTTATAATTTTCCGGAAAGCGCGAGGGGCTGGCCCCTCGTCCTGGTCAGCTTTCGTCTTCTTCGGTCGAGTATTTTGAAATCAAACCGCTTTGCAGCATAAAGAAGCCAAACATAATCACAGGCATGCCGAAGGTTTTAAACTTCACCCAAGTATCTTCGGTCAGCATCCGCCAGACCAGTTCATTGGCAACAGCCAGCCCGAGAAACAGCAGAGCCATGCGTTTCGTCAGCGCCATCCAGCCTTCATCCGTCAGGGGCAGTGCGGAATCCATCATCACCTGCATGTAACTTTTGCCACGCAAGAGGCCAAAGCCAAGCGCGCCAGCAAAAAACAGGTAGAGGATCGTTGGTTTCATTTTAAAGAAACTGCCGTCATTCAGCCAGACGGTCAGCCCGCCGAACCCCACAACCAGCACCAGCGTCATCAGCTGCATCTTTGACAAATGGCCTGTCAGTTTCCACAGGATCAGGGTAGAGGCCACCAGCAGCGGGATGAACAGCGCGGTTGCGACAACGAAGCCTTCATACACTTCACCACCAAAGGTGAACTGTTGTTCCTTCAGGCGCCCGTAAGCGATGAAAAACAGCAGGACAGGGCCAAATTCCAGCGCCGGTTTTATCCAGGGTTTCAGTTCTTTTTCTTCGCTCATATCAGCCTCCGGTTTCCACAAACACCGCGCCCAGCGCAATCAGCGCCATCAGAAACAGACGGCGCGGTCCGACGGTTTCTTTTAAGAAGAGTACACCAATCGCCGCCGCAAAGACCACGCTGGTTTCGCGCAGAACGGCGGCCTCGCCGACTTTATCAAGACGTGTCGCCAACATGACCGATCCGAAAGATGCATAAGCCACCAATGCCCCGGCCACGCCACGTTTAAACAGCGGCACAACGGGCGGGCGCGGCGTAATTGTTTTCCAGCGTTTCCAGCCGAAAATCGGCATCGCAAGCCCGTCAATCATGAAGAACCAGGCGAGGAATGTGAACGGATCAACCGTCGCGCGAATGCCCCAGGCGTCATAGGTGGTATAGACAGCAACCATGGCCCCCGTCAGCACCGCAAGGCCAAGCGCATGCAGCAATTCACGGCGATCTGTCAGCTGGGTGAAGTAGTTATACAGCGCCAGACCAAAAATCCCGCCGACCAGCAGAAACACCCCGCCCCATTGCATGCCGCTGTAGGTTTCGCCAAAGACAAAGCCCGCACCAATCACCGTGAAAAGTGGCCCCATACCGCGCACGACGGGATAAACCACCGTATAAGCGCCGCGCTGATAGGCCATGGCCTGCAGGTATTTATAGATGAAATGGATCACAAACGCGCCGGCGAAAATCTTCCACATATGGGGTTCGGGCCAGGGCACAACGAACAATGCAAAAGGTGTCGCAATCGCGAAGTAGCTGAAATCAATGGCCCCGCGCATGACCCAGGGATCAAAGCGCCCCTTCTGCATGGCACCAAAGACCGCATGCAGAAAGGCCGCCGCCAGCGCCAGCACAAGCGCCAGCTGATGCCCGGCTTCAGTGCCTTCTAAGGAAATCAGCCAGGCGCTCATGACGGTTTATTCAGCACCCCATGGGTAGGTTACATCAACGGTTGCACCATCAAACAGGATATCCATGATCTGCGCAGGTTCCGCATCACCCGCCATCAGAACTGGCATCAGACGTATCGCAGACAGGCCAACCTCTGACTGCAGGATCAGGCGCAGGCCTTGTTCTGGTTCTGGCAGGGCTGCGACCAGATCTTTCAGCGCCTGACGGGACGCCGCATCAAATGTCGCCAGGGGAAGCTGATCAACAAAGGCATTGGCTTCCTGAATTTCCTCATCGGTCGGCGCAGAGGCCGGGTTTCCTTCGGCAATATCCTCGATCCCTGCAAGCAGAGCCAGCATATCCGTGCCCTTCACCTGCACATCCAGATCCGTCAGTGCGGCAGACATGGCGGAAATCTGCATCATTTGCGGGGAAGACAGATCAAGCCCGTTCACCGTCCCGGAGACAGACACCCCCTGCCCGCCGGCAAAACGAACTGAAAGATCAGAGATATTCATCGCGCGGCTTGTGACGTCCCAGGTGTAGGACAGAACGATATCTCCCGGCTGACCAGCCAAAGCACCCATGTCTGCGCTGATCTCATTTTCACGGATACCGGAAACAATCACATTCGCGGCCTGAGGCGCCATACCCTGCAAAGCGGCTTCCGTCAGGCCCGGGATGTTCCAGCGCAGACTGTCTGCCGTGGTGCCATCTGCCCAGGACACCCTCGAGACCTGACATGCGTCATCATCCAGGGTTGGTTCACTGCCTTCAGCATTTGTGATCTGGCTGATCAGCACCCATTCAGACGCGCAATCTGGTGCTGCAACAGCTGGGGTCATCATTCCGGCTAGGGCCAGTGCGAAAAGTGGCATTTTGTAAGTCATCGTCAAATTTCCTCTGCGCCCGTCAGGGCTTTTGCAAAATCTTCAGGGTCAAAAGCGTCCAGGTCATCGATTTGTTCGCCCACACCAATCGCATGGATCGGCAAACCAAATTTATCAGCCAGCGCCACAAGCACACCGCCGCGCGCGGTGCCATCCAGTTTCGTCATAACAAGGCCGGACACATCCGCAAGCTTCTGGAACGTCTCAACCTGGTTCAGGGCATTCTGCCCGGTGGTCGCATCAAGAACCAACAGGGTGTTATGCGGGGCTGTTTCGTCTTTTTTGCGGATGACACGCACGATTTTTGCCAGCTCTTCCATCAAATCCTGGCGGTTCTGAAGGCGCCCGGCCGTGTCGATCAGCAGAAGATCTGCCCCATCCGCTTCGGCCTTGACCATCGCGTCAAAAGCAAGGCTTGCCGGGTCAGAACCTTCAGGCGCGGTGAGTACAGGCACACCGGCCCGTTCGCCCCAGACCTGAAGCTGTTCCACGGCTGCCGCGCGGAACGTGTCGCCTGCGGCAATCACCACGGATTTCCCGGCGGCGCGGAACTGGCTTGCCAACTTGCCGATGGTGGTGGTTTTGCCGGCACCGTTCACGCCAACGACCAGAACAACCTGGGGTTTCTTCGCATAAAGCGGCATCGGACGGGCCACAGGTTCCATGATCCGGGCCACTTCCTGGGCCAGCAGATCCTTGATTTCCTGCGTGGACAGTTTCTTACCAAAGCGCCCTTCTGCCATATTCGCAGTCACACGCAGGGCGGTATCCACGCCCATGTCAGCGGAAATCAGCAGCTCTTCGAGCTGCTCCAGCATCTCGTCATCAAGTTCCCGTTTCACCGCCCCGGGCCCGGATCCGCCCAGCACGCGCGAGATCAACCCGGGGCTGGCGTCGGCCTTTGGCATCTCTGCTTTCGGCGCATCCGCAACCGGTGCGGCACCCTCTGCCGTTTCTTCAACAATCGCATCCAGCCCGTCGCTCAGCTTGTCAGAGCTGCGGGTCAGGCGGTTTTTGAGTTTTTTAAAGAAAGACATGGTGGCTCCCGGAATGCTCTTAAGTCTGAGTTAAGGCAGAGCGGGCGCAGATGGAAGGGGGGCTGAGAAATTTAGATACCACAGGCGTCAGAGATTAACCGGATAGGCCAGCAAAAACCCCGCCTGCGCCAGCCAATATGTCGACCAGACCGCAAAGGGCGTGATACGCCGCAATGGATGATCTTCGCGCAGCAGGAACATTTCAGAGGCCAGAACGCTGTCAGACACCATAAACAGGAACGCCGCCACAACCACACCAAGGTAACCGCCCGGCATCATCAGGGCGGCAACGCCCATAGACAGGATAACCGGCACATAGATGCAGACCGCGATGCGCAGATCCCCGGCTTTCCGGTACAGCGCGGACATCATGAAAAGACCAAACAGCGCCAGTCCGGCAACAATGAAAAGATCCGTCTGCGAAAGCCGGTGCAGCCCTGCCCCGCTGGTTGTCAGAAACAACGCGACATAGGCAATATGGGCCGATGCAAACGCCGCAACGCCCACAAGGAACTGCCCCTCGCTGTCACGCGACAACAGATAATCCCCAATGGTCGACAGACCCAGCGCAAGGATCAGCAGATCTTCTGCCCCGCCAAGATATCCGGCCACTGCCAACAACAGAACAGACAGGGTTTTGACGATACTTTTTGGCCAGCTTGCACCGCGATAACAGAAGGCAAAAAAATAGACCGCCGCCAGAATGGCAGCGGTCACTATCAGTATCGCGACATCGGTGAAAAACATGGCGTCCCTTTCCGGCAACGCCATATGTCCGGCGTCAGATTTCGTCTGCGAAATGCTTGATCGTCAGACGGATCGGGTTTGGTGCGGCCTGGCCCAGACCACAGATGGATGCGTCACCCATTGCCGTCGCCAGTTCTTCCAGCAAGCCCTGATCCCATGTGTCCGCCTGCATCAGCTTCACAGCTTTTTCGCAACCTACACGGCACGGGGTACACTGGCCACAGCTTTCATCTTCAAAGAACCGCAACATGTTCAGGGCCGCTTCTTTCGCGCTGTCCTTGTCAGACAGAACCACCACAGCGGCAGACCCGATGAAAGTGCCCAGCGGCTGAAGCGTGTCAAAATCAAGCGGCACATCGTTGATATGCGCAGGCAGCAGACCAGAGGACGGGCCACCTGGCTGATAAGCCTTAAACACATGACCATCGAGCATTCCGCCGCAGGCATCAATAATGTCCGTGATGGTGGATCCCGCAGGCAGCAAATGCACGCCCGGCTCTCTCACACGACCAGACACAGAATAGCTGCGCAGACCTTTGCGACCGTTTTTCTCAACGGAATTCAGAACCTGCGCGCCTTCACGGCAGATACGTGCCACCCACAAAAGGGTTTCAACGTTATGCACAAGCGTTGGTTTGTTGAAGATCCCGACCTGGGCCACAAAAGGCGGACGGTGACGGGGTTCACCCCGTTTGCCTTCGATGCTTTCGATCATCGCGCTTTCTTCACCGCAGATATATGCGCCCGCGCCACGGCGCAGTTCGATATATCCGGCTTCAACCATGCCCGCATCTTCAAGCGCTTTGATTTCACGACGCAGGATTTCCAGAACCGCAGGGTATTCGTCGCGCATATAGATAAAGCAACGTTCCGCTTCCACAGCCCAGGCCGCGATCAGCATGCCTTCCAGCATCAGATGCGGGGTGCGTTCCAGATAGTAACGGTCTTTGAATGTGCCCGGCTCGCCCTCATCGCCGTTCACGGCAAGGTAACGTGTGCCTTCATTTGCGCGCACAAAGCCCCATTTCATACCAGATGGGAAACCCGCGCCGCCAAGACCACGCAGGCCGGCTTCTTTCAGGTTGGCCTGTACCGCTTCCCAGTCGCCATTCGCGCGCAGGGATTTCAGCTCAGTATAACCACCGGCAGCCTCATAGGCAGACAGGGTTTCGTAATCCGGGATATGCGCGTGGGTGTCCCCTGCCGCAATCGCCTTGTTCACCAGTTCCGGTGTCGCGTGATCAATGTGGTTGTGGCCGATTTCCAGCACAGGTGCCGTGTCACAACGACCCATGCAAGGCGCGCGCACAACGCGGATTTCGGACGCATCCAGGCCGTCTTCCAAAGCCTTTTGCAGCGCCTCAGAACCCGCCAGTTCACAAGACAGGCTGTCACACACGCGGATGGTCAGGGCCGGTGGCACCGCTTCGCCTTCGCGCACCACGTCAAAATGGGCGTAGAAGCTGGCGACTTCATAGATTTCTGCCTGACCTGTGCGCAGCTCATCCGCCAAAGCGCGGATATGTGCCGCAGAAATATGGCCGAATTTATCCTGAATCAGGTGAAGATATTCGATCAGAAGATCACGGCGATGCGGAGCAGCGCCAATCAGTTCCAGAACTTCACTGTGTGCCTGATCGTCCAGCTGACGGCCTTTGGGTGTGTGACGGCCTTTGCCCTTGCCTGATTTCCAGACCCCTGCTCTGTTATCCACGCCTAAACCTCCGTCGCTTGGCCGGGGAATCCGGCACCTGGCTATGTATTCGCGCGAATTTAACCCGCGCCCCGGGAATTACCATTCAAAAAAGCGACAGTTTGGTGGCCAGAGGCGCAGTTTACGGCGTTTTTCCCTCTGGCTTTGTACGGATCCCCCCGATAGCAATGTCCTATGTTGTTCACAAAGTTTTCCCGCCGGTTTCCGATCGCCTGCTATGGCCTGGTTATCTCTCTGCCCATTATTCTGCTTCTATTGGCCATGATGTTTGGCGGACTCTGGGCCGCGCTGGCGTTTCTTTCCGTCGCGCTGCTGACCACGGTGATGGATGAAATCCTGCCCGCACATTTCACAAAGTCTGAATCACCCGAGGTCTTGGACGCCGCAGACAATCTTTCGATGGTATTGGCCGGCGTTCATTTCCTTTTGCTTTTGCTCGGAGTGCGCGCCCTTTCCATGAGCCCCGAGCTTGGGTTCTGGTCGACTCTGTTTCTTTTCGCGGCCCTTGGTCATTTCTTTGGACAGGTCAGCAATTCCAATGCGCACGAATTGATCCACAGATCCGATAAGCTTTTGTTTAGCCTTGGGAAATGCGTCTATATTTCACTACTGTTCGGACATCACACATCTGCCCATGTGCTGGTCCACCACCGCTATGTTGCAACCCCGCAGGATCCCAATTCAGCCCGTCTGGGTGAAAGTTTCTGGCAGTTCTTCCCCCGCGCCTGGAAAGGGGCATTTCTTGCGGGTCTGAATGTTGAGAGCGCGAGACTGCGTCACCGCGATGGCAAGGTAAATCCCATCATCCACCCCTACACCCAATATCTGGGTGGCGCTGTTCTGATGCTGCTTCTGGCGCTGCTCACCGGGGGGCTGAATGGTGTGATCGTGCTGCTGGCTTTGTCGACTTTTGCGCAGGTGCAGTTGATGCTGTCGGATTATGTGCAGCACTACGGCTTGCAACGCACACCAATGGAAAATGGACGCTACGAGCCCTGCGGCCCCATGCACAGCTGGAACAGCCCGCATTTTTATTCATCCCATCTGATGCTGAACGCCCCCCGTCATTCAGATCACCACAAGAACCCGATGCGCTCCTGGCCGTCGCTGGAAATTACGCCTGGCCTGATGCCGGTTCTGCCGCGTTCTCTTCCCACGATGGCGACCCTCGCCCTTTTTCCACGCCGCTGGTTTAAAGTCATGGATCACCGGGTTGCAGCTCTGTCATCCAGACAGAAGACCAGACGTTCCGGGAGCCCTGAGATATGAAAATAATTTCTGCTGTCAGTCTGTTTCTTCTGTCCTCCCCGCCGGTCACCGCAAGTGAACCCTTGGGTGAAAAGGGCTTTCATGAACTTACCAAAGGGCGCACGTACACCTTCTCTCTGAACGGTGAATTTTATGGCGCAGAGACCTATCTGTCCGGCAATCGTGTGATCTGGCAGCGCCAGTCAGGCGAATGCCTGCCCGGCCACTGGTACGCGCAGGGGAAACACATCTGCTTTCTCTATGAAAACCAGCCGGATCCAGTGTGCTGGGAGGTCTATGCAGAGGAAAACGGTCTGCGTGTGGTGTCGACATCAGGCACCGCAACCGAACTTGAAGAACTCAGCCGCGATGCAGCGCCCCTGGCCTGCCATCAGGAATATCTTGGCAGTTAGAGCTGGCCTTTGCTGCAAAACCGGCGATGGTGTATCAGGGAAAAACCCGCCGTCAGAACAGACTGCCCTGCCCGCCGTCTTCTTCCCCGCCACCGCGAATGATTTTTGGTTTCCGTGGCATTGACTTCGGAGAAGAGCCCCCTGCCGTGCCAGCCCCAAGAACACCATCCGCGAATTCAATCTCAAGCAGCTGTGCCTGTTCAGCCGTCGCTTTACTGGTCACAAGATCACCATCCCCGCGCACCACCGCATAGCCCCGCGCCAGCGTCGCTTTATAACCCAGCGTCTGGCGCAAACGATCCAGCGCTTCCAGTTTTTGCAGGCGATCCTGCTGCTGACGCGTCGCCCGATCAGAAAGGCGCTGAAACAGGCCCTCTGCACTGCGAGACGCCTCGCGGACATGGCGCACTACTATCTCAGAGCGGAGCCGGTTTGATTGCTTGGAGAAGTCTTCTTTCTTTCGAGAAGCATAGCGATCAGGAGCCGACGCAAGGCGTTCTGCCAACTTTTCCAGATCGGCTCGACGTTGGGTAATTCCCCCCTGCAGAGAGGCAACCCTAATTGCACCGGCGTGCTCCTGAAATCTTGCACGCTTCCTAGACACCTCGGTTCGCAATGCCAAATCCAGTTGTGAAGACCATCTGTCAAGTCGTTGTTGCGCTATATTCACAAAGCTTTGGGGATCTGAAAGGCCACGGGAAATATCCCTCAGACGCTCACCACGCCGCGACAGACCTTGCGTCAAAGCTCTTGTTAACCGTGCTTCTTGCTCCGAAGTCCAGGCCAGAAGTTCCGCACGCACCGGCACCGCATGTTCTGCCGCCGCTGTTGGCGTAGGGGCGCGCAGGTCTGATACAAAATCAATCAGGGTTGTGTCGGTCTCATGGCCCACCGCCGAAATCAGCGGAATGTCTGACGCCGCTGCCGCCCGGGCGACCACTTCTTCGTTAAATCCCCAGAGATCCTCAACCGAGCCACCCCCACGGGCGATAATCAGCAAATCAGGCCGTGGCAAAGCACCGCCAGGTGTCATCGCGTTAAAACCCTCAATCGCAGCCGCCACCTGAGGTGCGCAGGCATCGCCCTGCACCGCCACCGGCCAGACCAGAACCTTGCGTGGAAAACGATCCGACAGGCGATGCAGAATATCGCGGATAACTGCGCCTGTGGGCGAGGTCACAACACCAATGATTTCCGGCAGAAAAGGAATCGGTCGTTTGCGTTCCGGCGCGAACAGGCCTTCGGCTGCCAGGGCTTTCTTGCGCTTTTCCAGCAGGGCCATCAAGGCACCCTCGCCGGCGATTTCCACCGCATCCACCGTCAGCTGATATTTCGACTGCGAGCCAAATGTCGTCAGTTTGCCGGTGGCAATGACTTCCATCCCCTCTTCGGGTATTACCGCAAGCTTTGACACCTGCCCTTTCCAGCTGACTGCATTGATCAGCGCGCGATCATCCTTAATGTCGAAATACATATGACCGGATCGCGCAAGCGTCACACGGCCAACCTCGCCCCGTACACGCACACGGCCAAACGCACCCTCAATGGTCTTTTTGACCGCGCCTGCGATCTCGGACACGGAAAATTCCGGTGCATTGCCACTGGTCTGCTTTTCAGGTGTCGGGTCTTCAAAAAGGTCGGACATATCGCGCCATACTTGTTTTGTCTTGCCGCGCACCATAGAACGCAAATCAACGAAACCCAAGACCACAGGTGGTGCCTTATGAATATCCTGATCCTCGGCAGCGGCGGGCGTGAACATGCGCTGGCATGGGCAGTGAAACAGAACCCGAAATGTGACCGGCTGATCTGCGCCCCTGGCAATGCCGGCATGGCAGCGATTGCGGAATGTGCGGCGTTTGACATCAATGATGGTGCGGCCGTTGTGGGTTTCTGTGAAGAGAACGCGATTGATTTCGTGGTGATCGGCCCGGAAGCGCCACTGGCCAATGGTGTGGCGGATCGTCTGCGCGCGGCGGGTGTTCTGTGTTTTGGCCCATCACAACAGGCGGCGCAGCTTGAGGCCTCTAAGGGGTTCACCAAAGAGATCTGTGATGCGGCAGGTGCACCAACCGCCGCCTGGAAGCGTTTCACCGATGCGGACAGCGCCAAAGACTACGTGCGCGAACAGGGCGCGCCGATTGTGGTGAAAGCCGATGGTCTGGCTGCGGGTAAAGGCGTTGTGGTTGCCATGGATGAGGCCGAAGCTTTCGCAGCACTTGATGATATGTTTGACGGCGCTTTTGGTGATGCTGGCGCGGAAGTCGTGATTGAGGAATTCATGGATGGTGAGGAAGCCTCCTGGTTCATTCTATGTGACGGTGAAAACGCCCTGCCTGTTGGCACGGCCCAGGATCACAAACGCGCCTATGATGGCGATGAAGGCCCGAACACCGGCGGCATGGGGGCCTATTCCCCCGCGCCCGTTCTGACCGATGACATTGCCGCCCGCGCCATGCGTGAAATCATTGAACCAACGCTGAAAGAAATGGCGAAACGCGGTATGCCCTACCAGGGGGTGCTGTATGCCGGGTTCATGATCAAAGACGGCCAGGCCCGGCTTGTGGAATATAACGCCCGCTTTGGTGACCCGGAATGTCAGTGTCTGATGATGCGTCTTGGGGCGCAAGCACTGGATCTGCTTTTGGCAGCCGCAGAGGGCCGTCTGGACCAGGCACAGGTCAACTGGGCCGATGATCACGCGATCACCGTTGTTATGGCGGCGAATGGCTATCCCGGCGCATATGAAAAAGGCACTGCGATCAACGGGCTGAATGCCCTGCCGGAAGACAGTATGAATATGGTCTTCCATGCGGGAACATCTTTGCGCGACGGGCAACTTGTCGCCGCTGGCGGGCGTGTTCTGAACGTAACTGCGCGCGGTGCAAATCTGGCAGAAGCACGCGACCGCGCCTATGCGATGATTGACCAGATCCAATGGCCGGAAGGGTTTAACCGTTCTGACATCGGCTGGCGCGCGCTTTAAGCAGACCCAAGTGGGGGCGCTGCCCCCACACCCCCGGAGTATTTCCGGCAAGATGAAAGAAAACAATGGCATCGGACCGGGACATTGCCCTGGGGTATCTGCACCTGGAATTTTCCAAAGGAGCCGGACACATCTGGAAGTCCGCACGAAAGGTGCTTTGGTGAGAGAGCGCGAAGGATGCAATTGAATGGCAGGGAACGCTTGTCACTCTGGTCTGGAACGAAACCCGTCAGACGATCACAATAGAAGATAACTTCTGCAGCTATGCCGGAGTAACGCTGCCTCTGTCAGAGTTTTTACTGGAAATCGGTCAAAACTGAAGCTGTACCTGTCATACTCAGCGACAATCCAGCACATCAGTCATGCTGCTTTGACCGCTATATGGTTTAATGGCGGTTGACGTCAGATCTGCGCCATCAAAGCGCGTCGCCATAATATTTCGCCAGTCAGCATCAGCTGTGATCAGCTCGGGTCCATTGCCGCAGTCCCGCAAGCCACCCTGAATGAACGCATCGCCGATCCGGTGATTGGTCAGCCCGTCAATGTTTGCGATTTCCACAAGCTCAGATCCCTGCAATCGCCAGAGCCGCAGTGTTTTAGCCAGATGCGGCCGGTCGACATAGGCGATTTCAATTTGGCCGTCGCCATCCAGATCCCCGGCGGCAACAGGGGCCAGCCAGCGGTTTTTGCGGCCAATGAACGGCGTGCGGGCTAACATTCCATCAAGCGTATAGATCGCAAGAGACGCGCCTTGTGTCACGCTGGTCAGAACAACAACGACTTCCGGGGTTCCATCCCCCGTGACGTCCCAGATCCGGGGTGCAAGATCTTCAAAGACATGATCCGGCCAGACAGAAACACTGCGGCGGAACCGTTGTCCGTCCGTGTCTTCACTGTCGATCGCCAGAACAGCATATTCAACGGTATCGCCCAGAACCCCATGGGGATAATCCGTCGTTTCCCCAAGAAAACGGGCGCCGGTGATCGCCTCATCAGCAATCGCAGCCTGCGGCATCTGCCACAGGCACAGGGTCAGCAAAGCGCCGCGTATGCCCTCGCGCCACAGGCGGGACATCAGACGCGGCGCCTGCATGATCAGATCTGCTTTTCGGGCATTTTCACGATCAGACCGTCCATCGCGTCTGTCACTTTCATCTGACAGGTCAGACGGGAAGTCGCGGGATCAGGTTCAAAAGCGAAATCCAGCATGTCTTCTTCCATCGCGTCCTTTGCAGGTACTTTTTCAACCCAGGCCGGGTCCACATAGACGTGGCAGGTCGAACAGGCGCAGGCACCGCCGCAATCGGCTTCGATACCGGGAATATTATTGTCGCGCGCGCCTTCCATCACAGTCAGACCATTCGCAACATCCACAACATGTTCCGTGCCATTGTGTTCGATATAGGTGATTTTCGCCATTGTTACCTGCCTTCTCGCATCAGTAGGAATTCGTGAGAGAATCCTTAGCCCGCAATCGCACGGCAATCCAGTCACAAAATCCGATGCCACCCCAGTAGCAAGGCTAATGTGTGCACGCAACACCGCAGGTTTACGCCAATCTGTTCGTCCCCGCTTCCCGGGCTGGTTTCCCGGTTTAAAACCGATTAACCTGCGGCAAAAGCACGAGGTCGCAGATGTCATTCAGGTTTTCCGGGAAAAACTTCCTCCCCTTCTATAAGGCTGTGATCCCTGTCTGCATTGCCCTCAGCGCCTGTGTTTCCGATCAGGCAACATATCAGGCAACCGGCGACACAGGTGTGCAGATCGGTTACACACCGGATGCAGCCCCGGTAAACCGACGCACTGGTATGCCTGAACCCGCATGCTGGGCCCTGGACTATGAACCGGCCGTCACTGAAACCATCACCCAGAATGTGCAGACACAGCGCGAAAAACGGGACCGGGACGGGACTGTGACAGAACCTGCAATTTGGCGCAGCGAAACCACCACAAGAATTGTCACGCCGCGCCAAACCCTGAATTTTGAAACCCCCTGTGCAAATATGCTGACAGAAGAGTTTCTGACATCCCTTCAGCGTTCATTACAGGCCCGTGGGGATTATGAGGGAACGATCTCTGGTCAGATGGATCGGCAAACCCGCATGGCGATACGACAGTATCAGGTGCAGCACGGGTTAAACTCTGCCTATCTGTCGCTGGAAAACGCCCGCGCCCTTGGGCTTGTCGAAGTCCCGCGCCCACCAGAAGCCGAAGCAACAGCCCCTGAAACACCAGAACCAGAGCCAGACGTCACCGATATCTGACACAGGCTTACATCCCGGATACAAAAAGCCCACCAGTTCCGGCGGGCTTTTCTTTTGTCACCTTTGCAGAGATCAGTTGAGCGGCACAGCCACGAACCGCGGATCGCCACCCCGACGCACCAGCATCAGCAAAGACTTGCGGCCAGCATCACGGGCATCTTCGATCCGGGCTTCGAAATCTGCGATCGAACGGATCTGTTGCTGGCCTGCTTCGGTGATGACATCCCCAATCTGCAGGCCTTTCGCAACGGCCGCCCCTTCGGGATCAAGGCTCATGATCACCAGACCTTCTGCGTTCTCCGGCAGACCCATCTGGGCGCGCAGATCATCGCTGAGACCAGACAGGGTCATGCCCAGAATGTCAGACGTCTGTGGTTCTTCGGCCTCAGGTTTTTCCATCGGTGCGTCATTGCCTTCGGCGGTTTCCCGACGGCCAAGGGTCACAAGCAAAGTTTGTGTTCCTTCATCGCGATAAACAACCACACGCACCGCTTTGCCGACTTCGGCATTGCCAACTTCGCGCACCAGACCACGGGTGTCTTCCACATCGACACCGTCGAACGACAGGATCACATCCCCTTGTTGCAGGCCGGCCTCTTCTGCCGGGCCCGCAGGCACGTCGGTCACAAGCGCACCATTGGTGTTTTCAAGACCCAGGGCTTCGGCCACATCTTCAGACACGTCCTGAATGCGCACACCAAGCCAGCCGCGACGGGTTTCCCCGAATTCACGCAGTTGGTCCACAACACGGGTCACAACATTGGATGCCATAGAGAAACCAATACCGATTGAGCCGCCATTCGGGGACAGGATCGCGGTATTCACGCCGATCACTTCACCGTTCATGTTAAACAGCGGACCACCAGAATTGCCCCGGTTGATCGCGGCGTCGGTCTGCAGGTAATCGTCATAGGTGCCGGAAAGTTCGCGATTGCGTGCAGAGATAATCCCGGCAGACACAGAGAACCCCTGCCCCAGCGGGTTGCCCATGGCCATCACCCAGTCGCCCACGCGCATCACATCACTGTCACCAAATGGCACGAAGGACAGTGCATCATCCGCCTCAACTTTTAGCAGTGCGATATCTGTGTTCGGATCCGTGCCAACCAGCGTTGCAGGCAGTTCTTCACCTGAGAAGAACTCAATCAGGATTTCATCTGCGCCTTCGATCACGTGGTTGTTGGTGACGATAAATCCGTCCTCAGAAATCACGAAACCTGATCCCAGCGCCTGGCTGCGGCGCGGGGCCTGGCCCTGTCCGCCACGGTTCCGGTCATTAAATTCCTGGAAGAAATCTTCAAACGGGGATCCTTCGGGCACCACGGGGGACGGGCCACCACGGGCCGCAACAGTGGTTGATGTGGTGATATTGACCACCGCGTTACTCACCTGATCAGAAAGATCGGCGAAACTGTCCGGGCGGGCATTCGCGCTGAGGGCCTGGGCCAACAGCACGACACTGGCGAGGATGGTCAGCCAGAATCCCTGCAGCAGGGATTTCTGTCGAGATTTGTGAACGGCAAGCGAAATTGCTTTGGGTTTCACGCCTGAACTCCTTTTTAAGGCGCGCCCGATCCCTGTGATCAGGCCGCGCAATCATCCGGCAATTGTGCCGGGGTCTGGGTTTATACTTCGTGCCCCGGGGCAAAACTTCAAGCATTTTGCGGCAAAATCACAACAATCTGACGGGTTGTGCGCATTCCCTGCCGATGAAACGCAAAAGACCGGCAGGGTTCTGCCGGTCTTTATCACATTTCAGAGAGCGTTTGGCTTATTCCGCAGGGGAAACACCATTTGCACTGCCAAGGTAGTTAAAGAATTCGCTGTCCGGTGACAGAACCATTGTCGAATTCTCACCCTTCAGCGCATTGCGGTAAGCTGTCAGTGACCGGTAGAATTCAAAGAATTCCGGATCCGCACCGTAAGCTTCCGCAAAAATTCCGTTCCGGCGGGCATCCGCTTCACCCTGAATGATTTCAGACTGACGCTTCGCATCAGAAACCAGTTCAACCACCGTACGATCCGCAAGCGCTGTAATCCGCTGCGCCGCTTCACGGCCACGGGCACGTTCGTCGGTTGCTTCACGCACACGTTCTGCACGCATACGATCAAATGTCGCCTGCAGGTTTTCGCGTGGAAGGTCAGTACGCTTCAGACGTACGTCGATCACTTCAAGGCCCAGCGCACGGGCTTCAGCAATTGCAGCATTGCGGATACGCAACATCAAAGCCGCACGATCAGAGCTGAGGATTTCGTTTGAGCTGACAGAACCCAGGATTTCCCGGGTTTTAGAACGCAGGATGGAATCCAGACGACGTTCCGCAGCCGCTTCACCACCGGCACCAACCGCAAGGCGGAACTGATTCACATCAGCAATCCGGTAACGGGCGAAGGCATCAACCACCAGGCGACGATCATCACTGGGTGTGACCTCAAGCGGTTCAACGTCGCGGGACAGGATCCGGTCGTCATAACGCACGACTTCATCCACAAACGGCATTTTAAACGCCAGACCAGGTTCTTCTTTCACGTCAACCACGCGGCCAAAACGCAGAACCAGGGCTTTCTCAACCTCAGTCACGATAAAGACAGAGGACAGGCCCACAAAGGCCAGAGCAGCCAGAACGGGCAGGATCAGAGCAGATTTACGCATTAGTTGGATCCCCCACGACGCAGTTCATTCAACGGCAGGTAAGGTACAACCCCCTGCCCGGCGTCACTGTCGAGAATGATCTTATCGACATTCCCAAGCACTTCTTCCATGGTTTCCAGATACAGACGACGACGGGTCACTTCCGGCGCTTTCTGATATTCTGTCAGAACCGCTGTAAAGCGGCTGGCTTCACCTTCGGCTTCGTTCACAACGCGGGCACGGTAGCCTTCGGCAACCTCAAGCACCTGTGCTGCTTCACCACGCGCCTGCGCAAGGACAGCGTTTGCATATGCATCCGCTTCTTTCTGCAGACGGTCACGTTCCTGTTCTGCAGCCTGTACGTCACGGAAAGCATCGATCACGCTTTCTGGTGGATCAGCACGGTCAAAGTTGACCCGCACAATGTTCACGCCGGAGTTATAGCTGTCGAGCGTGAACTGAATCAGTTCCTGAAGACGCTGACCGATAGACGCACGATCCCGGTTCAGGATCGGTGCAAGTTCAGACTGTGCGATAATCTCGCGCATTGCGGATTCTGATACGGCAGCAATGGTTGAACCCGGATCTTTCAGGTTGAACAGATATTGCGCCGGATCATTGATGTTCCAGACCACCTGGAAATCAATATCAACGATGTTCTCATCACCGGTCAGCATCAGACCAGCTTCGGAACCACGACCGCCCACACCGATTTCAACGGTCTGTTCGCGGGTTACCGGGAATTTCTGATAGGTCACAACCGGCCATGGTGCAAAGTTCAGACCAGGCCCACCGGTTGAAGAATATTCACCAAGGAACAGTTCAACGGATTTCTCTTCTGGCTTCACAGTATAGAAACTTGCAAACGCCCAAAGGCCAACAGCCGCCATGATCCCCAGACCAATCGCGCCTTTGCCGATTTCAGGTGTCTGTGGGGCACCACCGCCGGACCGGTTGTCACCGCCCCCGCCGCCCATCAGAACGCGCAGCTGTTCGCGGCCCTTTTTCATCATTTCATCAATTTCGGGAACCTGCGGGCCGTCATTGCCCGGACGCTGGCCACCTGGACGGCCCTCGTTGTTTCCCTTGTTGCGGTCGTCGCCATTGTCGCGTCCGCCGCCTCCGCCGCCCCAGGGGCCGCCGTTGTTACCTGACATACGGGTTTGTTCCCTCTTTGGTCATGTGTAGAATTCTATATCCTAAGTGGACATTTTCTGCGCAAAATTCAAGCCGGGAGGTTCCCCCACCCGGCTTAAACCTTACGAATTATCGCGCAATACCACTTATCCGCCGATCACATGGGACGGTGTTTTCATGGTCACAAGCTCTTCCGCCATGGTCGGGTGCACCGCACAGGTCCGGTCGAAATCTTCTTTGGTTGCCCCCATTTTCACCGGAATACCGGCCAGCTGAATAAGTTCGCCCGCGCCATCCATCACCAGATGGCAGCCCAGAACCGTGCGTTTGTGCTGATCGACCAGAAGTTTCATGAAAACTTTATTCTCGCGCCCGGCAAAGCCAGATTGCATGGCTTTAAACGCCGTTGTGTAAACTTCAACCGGGCCGTGGGTCGCGGCGTAATCCACCGCTTCTTCTTCCGTCAGGCCGGTTGTGCCAAATTCCGGCTGCGTGAAGACAGCAGACGGCACCAGTTCATGGTCCACAGGGGTTGGATTCGCCTTAAACACGGTTTCGACAAAAGCCATGCCTTCACGAATCGCAACCGGGGTCAGATTGATGCGATCGGTCACATCACCTACGGCATAGATCGACGGAACAGAGGTCTGGGAATAAGCATCGACCAGCACTTCGCCCTTACGGCCAAGGTTTACGCCCGCTTCCGCAAGACCCATGCCTTTGGTCGCAGGCACACGGCCTGTGCCATACATCACCGCATCAAAGACCTGCGTGCTGCCATCTTTTGCAGTCACTTCCAGACCTGCATCGGTTTTCACGATTTTGGCCACATCCGCGCCCAGTTGCAGATCAATACCACGGGCTTTCATCGCGTCAGCAATATGGGTGGCAGAGCCTTTGTCAAAGCCCCGCAGGATCATTTCACCACGATAAAACTGTGTCACCTTCACGCCGAGGCCATGCATAATGCAGGCGAACTCAGACGCGATAAAACCACCGCCAACAATCAGAATGCTGCCCGGCAGTTTTTCCTGCAAGAAGATCTCATTCGACGTAATCGTGTGTTCTGCGCCTTCCACATCCGGGGTAAACGGCGTGCCGCCTGTCGCCACAAGAATATGTTTCGCAGTGATGTCCTGGCCTGTGGACAGGGTCACCGTATGGGCGTCTTTGATTTCCGCACGGGCATCAAAAGCTTCAACATTGTTGTTTTTCAGGATGTTGCGGTAAATGCCCTCAAGGCGATCCAGTTCCGCATGCATTTTCGGACGGAAGACATCCCAGGAAAAATCACCAACTGACGCATCCCAGCCATAGGCCTGTGCGTCATGCACAAGATCTTTGTAGCCAGACGCAAAAACCATCAGTTTTTTCGGTACACAGCCACGAATCACACAGGTGCCACCCATGCGGTATTCTTCCGCCAGCGCCACTTTCGCGCCTTCTGCAGAAGCAACACGCGCTGCGCGAACGCCACCAGAGCCCCCGCCAATCACAAAAAGATCATAATCAAAACTCATGGGGCGGGGTCCTCTCCTGGGTGCCGGGCAGATCCGGCTTACTTATTCTCAGATGTCAGAAAACAGGTTCTCAGCGTCACCGCCTTCGCCTGTTTCTTCCGTGATTGTTCCGGTATGTATGTCACGGATCTCTGTTTTTCCATCCCCGTAACCGATCACAACTGTGTCACATATATCAAGGAACAGTCCATTTTCCACAACACCTGGAATCTGGTTCAGCACAAGGGAAAGCTGTCGCGCATTGCCAATCCGTCTGAGTTTCAGATCAAGAATGTGATTGCCTTCGTCTGTCACAAAAGGCGTATCCCCCTGCATACGCAGAACAGAATCCCGCCCCAGCACATCCATGCCAACAAGCGTTTCTTCAATCAGGGCCTTTGTCGTCTGTCCCCCAAAAGCCAGAATTTCCACCGGCAAAGGAAAAGCACCCAGCGTTTCCACCGCTTTCGCAGCATCAGCAATCACAATCATCTGGTCTGATGCCGTTGCCACAACTTTTTCCTGCAGATGTGCGCCGCCGCCGCCCTTGATCAGGTTCAGGTTGCTGTCAAATTCATCAGCACCGTCAATGGTCAGGTCAAGCCAGCGGGCCTGGTCCAGCGTGGTCACTTCAATGCCTGCTTCACGCGCCAGGGCGGCTGTCCCTGATGACGTGGGCACGCCTTGTATTTTCAGTCCTTCTTCACGAACACGTTCGCCCAGACGTTTCACCATCCATGCGGCAGTGGATCCGGTGCCAAGACCGACTTTCATTCCGCTTTCGACAAACTCAGCCGCACGGCGCGCGGACGCATATTTCGCCCGTTCAATCGGTGACATCTCAACGGTCATGTGACTCCCCCCTCATGTACCTCTGCCTTATACAAAATGATCCCCCCTGAGGCGAGAGGGCAAATCAGTCATTTACCGGCTTATCTCCCGGTTCCTGCCATGTCCCGGCCGAAACGTTGCGTTGCGTTGCATCAAGTTGAACAACAACTGCCCCACACATGATAATAAGTCCCAGATAGCTGACTGCGCGCATGCCGCTGTCAATCCAGTTTATGCCCCAGTTTTTCATTTGCGTTCTGCCATTCTGTGATTCCTGCTTTCCCTCCAGGCTGCGCAAAACTGGTTAAGAAATCGTCGCCCGGCAGCAACGCCTGGCGTTCGACGTGTGAAATTCCGCAATATTCTGCAAATCAGTCGCTTTTATCGTGCCTGAAACGGCGGCAGACCTTTAAACAATATGAACCAGCTATGGAGGCGCGCGTGTTTCTTTCCGTTTTCGATATGTTCAAAGTCGGCATTGGTCCGTCTTCAAGCCACACCATGGGCCCTATGGTGGCGGCGGCATTATTCCTTGATAAACTGCGCGCAAGCCCCTTCCATGTTGCCGGGTTGCGCGCGTCCCTGCACGGGTCTCTGGCCTTTACAGGTGTCGGCCACGCCACAGATCGCGCGACGATCCTGGGCCTCGCGGGTTTCATGCCCGACACGTATGACAACGACAAAGCGGAAGCGGCCCTTGCCGATATCCGCAAGACAAAGAAGATTTCCCCTGAAGGTCTGGGCACTCTGCATTTCAATATCGAAAAAGATATGATCTTCGATTACGATAATGCGCTGCCGGGTCACGCAAACGCCATGCAGCTGATGGCGACCGATGATCAGGGCGATGTCATCCTGCGGGAAACCTATTATTCCATTGGCGGTGGCTTTGTAAAAACCGCTGCTGAAATGGAAAACCCCGAAGCCGATATTGCGCCGGGTTCAGAATTTCCCTTCCCGTTTGAATCTGCAAAAGCCATGCTGGAAATGGCTGTCGCCAATGGCAAAACCATTGCGGAAATGAAACGCGCCAATGAATTGGTACATCGTTCCGAAGCTGAGCTGAACAAAGGCATGGACCGTCTTTGGGACGTCATGAATGACTGTATTGAACGCGGTCTGGCGACAGATGGTATTCTGCCTGGTGGCCTGAACGTGCGTCGCCGCGCCCATGGGATCCATGAAGCCCTGCTGGCAGAACGTGGTATGAACCAGCCTGCCCCGCACACGATCAACGACTGGATGGGCGTTTACGCCATGGCGGTGAATGAAGAAAACGCCGCTGGTGGTCAGGTTGTCACCGCCCCGACCAATGGTGCGGCGGGTGTTCTGCCTGCAACCATCCGGTACTGGCTGGATCACGTGCCAGGCGCCACACCGTCTAAAATCGGTGATTTCCTGCTGACCGCGGCTGCGATTGGCGGACTGGTAAAGCACAATGCCTCTATTTCCGGTGCCGAATGTGGCTGTCAGGCCGAGGTTGGCTCTGCCAGCGCCATGGCGGCAGCGGGTCTTGCTGCCGTGATGGGCGCAACCCCACAGCAGGTTGAAAACGCCGCTGAAATCGCACTGGAACATCATCTGGGCATGACATGCGATCCGGTCAAAGGCCTTGTGCAGGTGCCCTGTATTGAACGCAACGGCCTGGGCACAATCAAAGCGGTTTCTGCCGCCTCTCTTGCCCTGCGAGGCGATGGCGAACATTTTGTGCCACTGGACAGCGCGATCGAAACCATGCGTCAGACCGGCGAAGACATGCACGAAAAATACAAAGAAACCTCGCTGGGTGGTCTTGCCGTAAACATCCCGAACTGCTGATCCAGGCACATCCGCCAGCGCAAACGACGTATAACCTCTCATGATCTTCATGAGAGGTTTTTTGTTACAGGCAACGGAAAGTTCGGAAAATCAGCTTATTCGATGGGGTCAATTTTATATCTGAATATTGCCTGGAATATAATTTCGGATAAGGCCATTTTCGGAAACAGTTCGCCAATTTTCAATACATTAGCCACTTCACTGTTGACGTGTGATTCGCAAGCTCTGTATCGGTTGAGTTGTGTAAAGCAGTAATAAGTAACTTTCGTCGGAGTTTGACGATATGACCATCAGGACAGGTGTTGTCGATTTTTCAAGGATGTTTTCCATCACGCCGCTGACACCGGCAACCTTTGGCGGATCTCATCCAAACAATACAATGAATCTGACCAATATGGCACAGGTCGGCACAGGTTTTGATTTCTCTGCAACCATGGACGACAAGAACGGGAATGGCTGGCTGAATTCCGGTGATGAACTGTTTACCACATTTCCGGGTGACAGCAGTGCAACCACGCTCACACGGGTGCCGACAAGTCAGATTTCCACCGCCGGGGGCAGCTTTGGGGCCGGCGCAGATTTCTCTGTCTGGGAAGATGCGTCGGGGGATATGTATATTCTGTTCTCAGAGAATTTCGACCTGACCCGGATTTCGGCCACCGGCACGTTAAACCTGACGGAACAGGGCGATGCCCCCGGCACCATGTCCGTCAATGATATTATCTGCTTTGCAGATGGAACCCTGATTGAAACACCGCACGGCCCGCGTAAGATCGAAGACCTGCGCGCCGGAGATCTGGTATCCGTTGCAGGATCCCGCCCCCGGCCCATCCGCTGGATCAGTCATAGCGCTGTTGACGCTGATGCATTGCAGCAGAACCCGAAACTGCGCCCCGTCGTCATTTCCAGAGGGGCCCTGGCGGACGGCCTGCCCACCCGGGATCTGCGCCTGTCCCGTCAGCACCGGGTCGTGCTGCGTTCTTCTATTGTCGAACGTATGTTTGGCCAGAAAGAAATTTTCGCCCCTGCACATCAGTTGCTGGATATCCCCGGCGTCTATACAGAAGATACCTTGGCCCCGGTGGCCTATTATCACATCCTGCTTGATACCCACGAAATGCTGACCGCTGCGGGTATTCCCTGTGAAAGCCTGCACACCGGTCCGCAGGCTATGAATGCGATCAAACCTGAGCTGAGAGAAGAGATAAACCGTCTGGTTCCGGACATCCCGGCCCAGAAACTGCACGCAATCGGTGCCAAACGTGCAAGCCGCCAACAGTTGCGCAACCTGATTTGCCGCTCTCAGTCCAATAACAAGCCTTTGTTCGAAAAGAACCTGACGGGTTAACGGCCCCAAAGGCGCTGCCTGAACTTGTATCCCTGCGCTTTGACGCCTAGCCTGCGCTTATGTCTGCAAGCTCCGCCATATCCCCAGCCCATTCTGACCGCCCTGTTCTGGGCATTCTGCTGATGCTTGGCTTCTGTATCTCCGCCCCCGCCGGTGATGCTTTTGCCAAAATTCTTGGCGACCGGCTGCCCCTGCTTGAACTGGTCATGGTCCGCTTCGCTGCGCAGGTCATTCTTCTCGGACCACTGGTCTGGCTGCGCCACCTGCCCTGGCGCAGCACCGGCCCTGTCACCTGGCTTATCCTTGTGCGCACAGTTCTGCATATTCTGGGCATCGGGATGATGTTTACCGCCCTGCGCTATCTGCCCCTGGCCGATGCAATCGCCATTGCGTTTGTCATGCCCTTTATCATGCTAATTCTGGGGTATTTCGTTCTGAATGAAACCATCGGTTTTCACCGGATCATTGCCTGCCTGATCGGGTTTATCGGCACGCTTCTGGTGGTTCAGCCCAGCTTCGCAGAGGTCGGCTGGCCCGCCCTTCTGCCGCTTGGTGTCGCGCTGGATTTCGCCCTGTTTATGATGGTCACCCGCCAGATCGCCCGCAAAACGGATCCGATTGCGCTGCAGGCTGTTTCCGGTGTTCTGGCCCTGCTGATCCTTGCCCCGCTGGCTGTGGCCGGAATGTTTCTGCCCGAAGATAACATGTTCAGCGGTGCTTTAGGTTTTATCCTGCCCGACCAAACCAGTTCTTACCTGTTCCTGTTTCTGATCGGCTTTCTCGGAACAATCGGGCATCTTTTGATGACCTGGAGCCTGCGGTACGCCCCTTCGGCCACTCTGGCCCCGATGCAATATCTTGAAGTCCCCTTCGCCACCATCATTGGCTGGCTGATCTTCCGGGATGTGCCTGACGGGCTTGCGGCAACCGGCATCTGCATCACAGTGGCGGCAGGACTTTATATTATCTTTCGGGAGCAGGCCATTGCGCGGTCTGTCCCGCCCTCTCGGTCAAAGCAGCCATAGCAGCCTTAAGCGCCGCGCGCGGCAGGATAACCAACATACCCGGCGCATCGCAACTCACAGACACCCGTTGTTCCCCTTGTTCACTCGCAACTTTATTCGACGTTCCGATCAACGTCCCCGGCGCAAATGTGTTGCCCTTCAGAGGCCAGTGCAGCCCACTGCTTTCTGCGCGCACAGGGCACAGCGGCATCAGTGAAAACCGGCTGCCTGCGGGCAGGGTTATATGAAATTCAGGCGGCGCCAGAAACAGAATATCCTCTGCGCCCAACAGGATGCAGCGTTTCTCAGGAAAAGCCAGCAGGCCATGTAATGCTGCAAGTTCATGATCCAGACGTCCGCCCGTGAAACCCACCCCCAGAACAAGTGGGGATTCGATCCTGGATAAGGACTTTTCAAAATCCGTACTGTCCTGCTCTTTCACGTGGTGCAGACGATCGGCAGGAACAGATGTCCGGGCCTCATCAGACAGCGAATCAAGATCCCCGATCACCGCATCCGGCAGCCTTCCAGCCGCAATTACATGCCCAGCCCCCCCATCTGCCGCAATAATTTTACCAGAAAAGCCGGAAATCAAATCCCGGTCATCTGCGCGCAACGGTCCGCCACCCACCAGTAAAATTGGTGTGAAATCATATACAACGGTGTTTTTTTGGGCTAATTCTGAATTCATAAAGTTATGTGACATATTTCGGTCTTAAAATTATACAGGAAAAACCCGGATTTACATGTAATTCAGTAACCTTATCGCGAATAATATAGATCGCAGATATAAAAGCGAGTTGTCTGATGGATGATACCAAAAAAATTCTGACAGTTTCTTACGGAACCTTTTCCTGCACTCTGGAAGGGTTTGATGACGCATTTGCGACCATGAAGCTGATCACCGAGTATTTCCGACAGATCGCGATAGAAGACCCCGGTTTTGCCCAGGGGCCCGCCCTACCCGATGCAGCCACAATGGAACTTCTGGCGGAACAGAACGCCGGTCATGACGTGCAGGCCGCAGTCGACGAACAAGACAATCTGATTCTACGCGCAGTCCCTTCAATTGACGCTGAGGCTGCTGAGGCTGCTGAGCTGCCCGTGCAAGAGATTTCTGACGCCGTGGCCAATATTTCTGACGCCCCGGAAGCTGAAGAAACGCCTTCAGATATGGATCCGGTATCCGATGCGCCAGATGTGCAGTTCGAAGACGAAACCTCTGATCCTGACGATATCCTCCCGGATGATCCGGTTCTGGAAAACCCGACCATCCCCGAAGAGATTGCCCCTGACCTGACAGTTGAAACCGTCAACGAAGCCGACGGTGAACAGACCGACACGACGGATGGCAATCAGGCCGACGTTTTCCCAGAGACCGCGAATACGCTGTTTTCGGAAGATCTCGCAGATACAGAGCCGCTTCCCGAAGAAACATCCGTCTCAGACAAACTGCGTCGCATTCGCGCCGTTGTCGCACGGAACGCCCATGAACTGCCGACCGGGGAAGGCAGCCAGTTCCAACCGGCCCCGCAGGTAAGCGACGATGATCTGGATGCACAAGCTGACTTTGAAGCAGACGACAGCCCTTCCCTGACCGATATGCTGGAAGGGTCCGCCCGCCCGCATTCTGAAACAGAAAGTGGTATGGTCCAGGACGCGGATGTCGCCGGGGAACCATCCGATCCGGAAACATCTGCGCTGGTCCTGCAGCCCACGGCCAATCTGCCCGCGCCTGAAGATCTCCCGGACGCAGAAATGGAAGACGGAGCCATGTCTGCATCAGATTCCGCGCCTGCAACCACCGATCAGGCAACGGCTGACACCCTTAAATCTCTGGTCGCAGAAATAAACAATGATACCGAGGCAGATCAGGACGATACCGTCGAAACAGTCGGAACTTCCCCGGAAGTCCCGGAAGAAGCCGCCAGCGATCCCGATCAGTCCGGCGATGCTGCCCCACACATTCAGATGGACAGCCCCAGCCCGCATATCGTGAAACTGCAGCGTGCGGCACAACAGATGCCGGAAGATACAGCCCTGGCTGCTGAAGCAGAAAATGTTTCTCAGGATCCACTGCTCCCGGAACCACAGACGCCTGCCGAAAACATCGCCTCCTCTGAAGAAGAAACAGATCCGTCGGAGATGCCGGACGTGGATACGGATCTGGAAAACAGTCTGTCCGCCATCTTCACTGAGTCAGCGGAACATCATACGTCTGAACCGGAATCCGATGATGTGCCCGAAGAGACTCAGGAAAATATCCAGATTTTTCCCGAAGAAAATACGGATGCACCCCGCCGGGGACACCGGAATGACCGGTCTGTCAGCCGGCTTCTGGAAGAAACCAACACACACCTCGACAGCCCCGACAGTCAGAACCGGCGATCTGCGATTTCGCATCTGCGCGCCGCGGTTGCCGCGACCGTCGCAGATAAACGGATACGCGGGGCCCAGCAGGACACCGAAGATCTGGAAGCCTATCGCGCAGATCTGGCATCTGCCGTAAAACCTGGCAGCAGCCTTCGTAAAACCCGATCTAATCCGCCTGAAAAACGCGACACTGAAACCCCGCCTCCTCTGGTTCTGGTGTCCGAACAGCGCATTGATTCGGAACCTCCGGTCAGAAGGCGCAATCAACGTCAGACGTTGATCAAACACATTATGCCGCGCCGCATTCAGCGTGACACAGCAGCCCTCGCCATCGGTGAGCCTCTTGAAGAGGACAGGAAGTCCGCCTTTCCTGCCAGCTGGCAGGATTTTTCGGCATTCGCCAAAGACAAAGGGGCCCGCAGTCAGGCCGATTATATCGAAGCCGCGGCAGCCTGGCTGACCTGGATCGAAGAACAACCCCATTTCACCCGCCTGAAGGTCATCAATCTAGTGACAGAAACGCTGGGTGAACAGCAGTTTAATCGTGACACCGGCCTGCATAGCTTTGGCAATCTGATCCGGGAACAGGTTCTGGTGAAGGAACAGCGTGGACAGTTCAGTATCTCACCAGAGACACGTTTCCACCCCTGAATCAGTTGAACGTCAGACAAAAAAAGCGCCCCGTGGGGCGCTTTTTTTCTATCTCAATTCAAATTCTGAATCACTCTGCCGTTTCAGAAGGCTGTTCTTCAGCATCAGGGTCTGCTTTACCAACCCCCATAAAAACAGGCTTAAACGGCACAGCCCACAGCACCCCCAGAAGGATATAAACCGCCAGCTCCAGCAACAGTGGCAGGCGATCAATCATTCCCATTATGGTCACCGCGGCCACCACATAAAGTGGCAGCCAGACCAATAGCAGAAACAACGCCAGACGACGGCGGGCTTTGTAACTCAATGACATCGCGGGTTTCCTCAATCAGCGAAAGGATCAGTTACAAGGATGGTATCGTCACGTTCAGGCGATGTCGACAAAAGAGCGACCGGGCACTCGATCAATTCTTCGACGCGTTTTACATATTTAATCGCATTGGCGGGCAGGTCATTCCAGGACCGTGCGCCTTCGGTGCTCTCAGACCAGCCCGGCATTTCTTCATAGATCGGGGTGCAACGCGCCTGCTGATCTGCAGCGGTGGGCAGATAGTCCAGTCGTTCACCGTCCAGATCATAGCCCACACAGATCTTCAGGGTTTCGAACCCGTCCAGAACATCCAGCTTGGTCAGGGAAATCCCGGTCACACCAGAGGTTGCACAGGTCTGGCGCACCAGAGCCGCATCAAACCAGCCACAACGACGTTTCCGACCGGTGGTTGTGCCAAATTCATGGCCACGCTCACCCAGACGCTGACCATCTGCGTCATCCAGTTCAGTCGGGAACGGGCCTTCGCCCACGCGGGTTGTGTAAGCTTTCACAATGCCCAGCACATATTCAATGGAACCCGGGCCAACACCAACACCAGTCGCGGCCTGGCCAGCGATCACGTTGGATGAGGTCACAAACGGGTATGTGCCAAAATCGATATCCAGAAGTGCGCCCTGCGCACCTTCAAACAGGATCCGCTTACCGGCTTTGCGCTTTTCATTCAGCACTTTCCAGACCGGTGCGGCGTAAGGCAGGATTTCAGATGCGATCTCTTTCAGCTGTGCAACCAACGCATCACGATCAATGGCTTCGATGCCCAGACCTTTGCGCAGCGGATCATGGTGCTGCAGCGCGCGATCAACACGGGCTTCAAGGGTTGCGTCATCAGCCAGATCAGCAACACGCACAGAACGGCGGCCCACTTTATCTTCATAGGCCGGGCCAATACCACGACCAGTGGTGCCGATCTTGGTGCCCTTAGAGGCAGCTTCTTCACGGGCGCGGTCAAGTTCGCCGTGGATTGGCAGGATCAGCGGTGTGTTTTCCGCAATCATCAGGTTTTCAGGGGAGATATCAACGCCCTGACCACGGATGGTCGCAATCTCTTTCACCAGATGCCACGGGTCCAGAACCACACCATTGCCGATGACAGAAAGCTTGCCACCGCGCACAACGCCGGACGGCAGTGCGTGCAGTTTGTAAACTTTCTCTCCGACAACAAGCGTATGGCCTGCGTTATGACCGCCCTGAAAACGTGCGATCACGTCAGCACGCTCAGAGAGCCAGTCCACGATCTTGCCTTTTCCTTCGTCACCCCACTGGGCGCCGACGACAACAACATTGGCCATGATATTTCCACCTGTTCTGCAGATATGTGAGTAAACCGCAGCCCCTATACAGGCTGTGGTGCGGCGCGGCTACCGTAAATATGCTGCAACCCCCTTGTCCCCCGTCTGATTTTCGCCAAAATCATCTTATATTTTAGATATTAAGGGGGGAAACAATGAAACTGATCACGATACGGCGCGATCCGGGGTTTTACGGATCCATGCGCAAACTGACGATTCTTATTGACGGAACAAAGGTTGCACGACTGAAACAATATGAAGATGTGCTGCTGGAAGTCGATGATGAGGCCATTCACCTGCAAGGCATAATGGATTGGGGCAAAACCGAACATGTGTCGCTAAGAGATCTCGATCACGGCGCTACTATTACCTTCAAAGCCTGGTTCACGCTTAATCCCCTGCGCAACCTTGGCATCTCCCCCCTTCCCTTTCGGGTGACAATACAAAAGTAAGCAATCAGATTCGGGGCCATGGCCAGAATTTCAGAACACGCCCGACAAACGGAGGGGTTGCGGGGCGTGTCATGAGGGCTTAGATAAGCGCAACTCACATTCGCAAGGCCTGCTCTATGGAAAACGTACTTCTTGTCATTCTTCTGATTGTCGCAATCTGTCTGATCGTTGTTGTTCTGCTGCAGCGTTCCGAAGGCGGTGGCCTTGGTATGGGCGGTGGTGGCGCGGCCGGTGGCGGCGTTATGTCTTCTCGTGCAGCGGCAACGGCGCTTGGTAAACTGACCTGGATTTTTGGTGTCGCTTTCTTCGCGGCCTCTATTGCACTGACTATTTTCTCTGCGAAAAACTCCAACGGTGGTTCCGTTATTGATCAGATCGGCGGCACAGCACCTGCCGCGGTTGAAATTCCGGACAACCCGCTGGGCGAAGGTTCCCTGCTGCCACCAACAACCGGTGATGCAGAACTGGTTCCGGGCTATGTTGCCCCGGCTGAAGAAGCCCCTGCTGCCAGCGAATAAATCGCCAGTCACATCCAAATTTTTCCGGGGGCATTTGTCCCCGGTTTGTACATCTGAAAACACTACAACTTGATTCGGGGCCCTGCTGCCCCGCAGTATTTTGCGTTTTACCGATCGTGGATCTCTGATTTTCGCGGCTCTGCACCATTGCCAGATTGCCCCGAATCCACTATAGGTCAAACCCCGTGATACTGCGGCCTTTTCAGGGTGCGGATCTTCAATTTATCATCACGGGAGCGCCTGCGCCAATGGCCAAATTTGTCTTTATCACCGGTGGAGTTGTTTCAAGCCTCGGCAAGGGTCTTGCATCCGCTGCTTTGGGTGCCTTGCTTCAGGCCCGCGGTTACACTGTTCGCCTGCGCAAGCTTGATCCTTACCTGAATGTTGATCCTGGCACGATGTCCCCGTTTGAACACGGCGAAGTCTTTGTGACCGACGATGGTGCCGAAACCGATCTGGATCTGGGTCACTATGAGCGTTTCACAGGGGTTGCCGCGCGCAACACTGATTCCATTTCCTCCGGCCGGGTGTATTCCAACGTGCTGGCGAAAGAACGCCGCGGCGATTACCTGGGGAAAACCATTCAGGTGATCCCGCATGTGACGAACGAAATCAAAGACTTCATCGATATTGGCGAAGATGAAGTTGATTTCATGCTGTGCGAAATCGGCGGCACCGTAGGCGACATCGAAGGCCTGCCCTTCTTTGAAGCCATCCGTCAGTTCGCCAATGACAAGCCACGCGGCGATTGCATCTTTATGCACCTGACACTGCTGCCCTATATCGCGGCATCCGGCGAGCTTAAGACAAAACCAACGCAGCATTCCGTGAAAGAACTGCGGTCCATCGGGATTGCGCCGGATGTTCTGGTCTGCCGTTCAGAAGGTCCGATACCTGCGAAAGAACGCGAGAAACTGGCCCTGTTCTGTAACGTGCGCCCTGATTCTGTGATTGCTGCACAGGATCTGAAATCCATTTATGAGGCCCCGCTGGCCTATCACCGCGAGGGCCTGGACCGTGCGGTTCTGGACGCGTTCGACATGTCCCACGCCCCGGCGCCGAAACTGGATCGCTGGAACGATGTACATGAACGCATCGTAAACGCCGAAGGTCAGGTAAAGATCGCCATCGTTGGCAAATACACCCAACTGGAAGACGCCTATAAATCCATCGCCGAAGCCCTGACCCATGGCGGCATGGCGAACCGGACCAAGGTGAAAATCGAATGGGTCGATGCTGAGCTGTTCGATCAGGACGATGCCGCACCATATCTTCAGGGCTTCCATGGCATTCTGGTGCCTGGCGGCTTTGGCGAACGTGGCACAGAAGGCAAAATCAAAGCCGCGCAATATGCCCGTGAAAACAAAGTGCCTTATCTGGGCATTTGCCTTGGCATGCAGATGGCGGTGATTGAAGCCGCACGCAACAAAGCAGGCCTGACAGACGCCGGATCCGAGGAATTTGATCACGAAGCCGGCGGAAAGCGTTTTGAACCTGTGGTGTATCACCTGAAAGAATGGATTCAGGGCAACGAGAAAGTGCAGCGCAAAGCTGATGACGAAAAAGGCGGCACTATGCGTCTGGGCGCATATGATGCAAGTCTTGTTGAAGGCTCCCGTGTGGCGCAGGCCTATGGTTCCACCGCGATTGAGGAACGTCACCGTCACCGCTATGAGGTGGACGTGAAATACCGCGAACAGCTTGAGGCCTGTGGTCTGAAGTTTTCCGGCATGTCACCGGACGGACGTCTGCCTGAGATCGTGGAATGGCAGGATCATCCATGGTTCATCGGCGTACAGTTCCACCCGGAACTGAAGTCCAAACCGTTTGAACCACATCCGCTCTTTGCTGATTTCGTACGTGCCGCGATGGATACATCCCGCCTTGTGTAACATAACGCCCCGCCCATCCGGCGGGGCTTTTCTTTGGGAGAATGAAGATGCCAAAAGCCTATTGGGTCGCACATGTAGATGTCCATGATCCGGCCGCTTATGAAGCTTACCGTGCGGCCAATGCTGAGCCTTTCGCGAAATATGGCGCAAAGTTTCTGATCCGTGGGGGCGTGGGAGAAGTGGTTGAAGGCACAGCAAAATCCAGACATGTCGTGATTGAATTCGCCGATTATGAAACTGCCATGGCCTGCTATAACAGTCCCGAATATCAAACGGCCAAAGCACTGCGCGATCCTGTTTCTGAAGGGGATCTGGTGATTGTGGAGGGATATGAGGTCTGATCCCCTCCTCCTCCCGAACCGTTTTCTAGTTTTCTAGTTTTCTAGTTTTCTAGTTTTCTAGTTTTCTAGTTTTCTAGTTTTCTAGTTTTCTAGTTTTCTA
>NZ_PWAA01000002.1 GCF_003031585.1 Thalassobius sp. I31.1 | reverse complement strand
CATCAAAAACAAAAAACAAAAACTGAAAAAATACAAACCAAACCAAAACACACCAGGAATTCAAATCGCAGCGCAAAGGCAAGAAGATGTTTCCGGTGCTGTTGCCCCGGCTGCAATGCCTGCAGGGCAACCGGCACCTGCGCGCGCAGCGGGAATTACGATGCCACGCCGTCCTGTCCGGGTGTCGCGTGACAAAACTACAGAACCTCGCCGTATACAGTCCGGAGAGGCGCAAAACCTGCGTGCAGAATTGTTGCAGACTGCAGATGTCGCGCAACCGACACCGCCAGCGCCTGAACAGGGGCTTGTTGAACAGATGCGCCAGGAAATTCCGGCAAATGACCGTCAACCGCCGGAGCAGCCGGAACCGGACGTGACAGACAGGTCCGATCTGGCCTTAATTCTTGGCAATGAAAGCCGTGTAGAAGAGGTGGTCGAAGCGCCGTTGATTGCTGCATCAGAGCCTGAGATTGAGGAGCTTCCAGTAGAAACGGAGCTTCCTGAGGTCAACTTTGATAAAATCCTTTCGCATGTCGTGAAAAATGTGACTGAGAAACCGGTCGAAGAGATGGTTGAAACCCCTGAGGCAGAGGGTGAGCCAGAGGATCTCGAATTGTCTCTTGACCTGTCCCTGTTTGTAGACGAGCAGAACCATTCTGAACCAGAACCGCCGGAGGCTGACGTTTCGGAAGAAATGATGATCGGGAATGTGCTGACGGCAGAAAACGATAGCAGTGAGGCGGCGGCAGAGGTGATCCATTCTGAAGATCCGCCTGCACAGTCAGGGCCATTAACTGCTGCTGAAATCTGGACTGAACTGACATCGGGGGCGCAGAGGCCCACGGATGTAGATGGTGTAATTGATGCGATTGGCAGGTTGTTGCAGGTACAGTCTGGTCCGGCCCCTGAAGATCGGGAACCTGCGGATGCAGATAAAATGCCTGTGGGGACCAACACAGGGGCGAAATCTGTTTCTGGCTGGGATTTCCTGACCTGATCATTTGAGAATACCGGTTGCTCACTTTATGGGCGACCGGAAAACCAACATAGAAATTTAAGGGTGTGCTGAGCAGCACTTTCCTACAACTGAACGAGATCACAATGGCTCTGGACGCGGCGCTTCACACATCTATGCAGACAATCCCTGAATGTCTGGCATCGGGTTATATCGATATGACATCCGGAATGCTTTTGGGGGTGCAAACCTCAGAGGAACATTCCCAGGATACACTGGACACGCTGGCAGCAGCAGCCGCGGATTTGTTCCAGGGCGCGAGCGTCACGGAATTCGGCCGGAAGTTCAATGAGGCAACCGGAGGCACTGGAAGTGATGAACATTACTTCCAGGAAATTATCATTTTCAGTTCCAACCTGCTGCATGTGTTCATGCGATCCAAGGCCTGGCCTGATCAGGTGCTTTGTTATATCTGCCGCAGTTCTGCAAACCCAGGCCTTGTACTGACCAAAGCCCGGATGAGCCTGGAAGCCGTATCCGGGGCGGTTTAATACCCACTTTTTCGGTCGGCGAGGTTGATGAAGTCTTCGCCGGTTTCACCCCGGCGAATGTTTTCAGCAACCATTTCTGACGCAGTGTCTGTGCGTGTTTCAGCCGCCATGTGCGGGGTGACCGTGACATTCGGGTGTGTCCAGTAAGGGTGTGTGCCGGGCAGAGGTTCGATGCGGAAAACATCAAGGGTCGCATGGGCGATTTGTCCGCTGTCCAGTGCGATCAGAAGCGCATCATCGTCAATCAACGGCCCACGCCCGGGGTTCACAATGAATGCACCACGCGGCATCAGGGCCAGGGTTTGTGCGTTCAGAGTGTTTTCTGTTTCCGGGGTGTTTGGCAGCAGAAGCACGACGATTTCAGATCGCTTAAGAACATCATGCAACCCGTCGTTACCGGAAAAACAGGTGATGCCTTCCAGATCTTTCTGGCGGCGGGACCAACCGGCGACATCAAACCCAAACTGGCGCAGCATCCGTGCGCAGGCACTGCCAAGGGCGCCAAGGCCAAGTACCGTGACCTGTCGTTGGCGTGCAAGCGGCGGGCAGTGGGGTTTCCATTCGCCGTTTTGTCCCAGGATCTGTGCATCCATTCCCAGGTGATGGCGCATCACATGGCCGCAGACCCATTCGACCATACCGTCTTCCAGGCCCTTATCGACCATCCGGCACAGGGGCTGGGTCAGGGTTGGATTATTGATCACCCGTTCGACCCCGGCCCAGAGGCTCAGCACTGCTTTGCAGCGGTGATAGGGGGTGAAATCCTGCACCGGGCTGTCTGGCGACCAGACAAGATAGTCGACTTCACCCGGTGTGCAATGTGGCGCGCTGTGAGCGGAAAGGATGAATTCAACATCCACCGCCCGCAGTGCTTTTGTTAATGCCCCTTCATATTCAGCCCAGTCGGATTGTTTGGCGGCGAAGAGAACATTGACAGACATGGTTTTTCCTATCTGGGTCGGTGGATATATGCGCTTTGAACAAAGCCGAAAGCGACCAGAATGACAAGCATTGCTGATCCACCATAGGACACAAGCGGCAGGGGAACCCCGACGACAGGCGCAAGCCCCATGACCATTGACATGTTGACGGCAAAGAACAGGAAGAAAGTTGCGGCAACCCCAATGGTCATCAGCGAGGCAAAGCGATCTTTGTTCTGGAAGGCCGCTGCAAGACAAAAGAGCAAAACAAGCAGGTAAAGTCCCAACAGGGAAATGCCGCCAATAAAGCCGAATTCTTCCGCAAGCGTTGTGAAGATAAAATCTGTGTGTTTCTCGGGCAGAAAGTTCAGGCGGCTTTGTGTGCCCTGCATATATCCCCGCCCGGTCCAGCCGCCGGAACCCAGTGCGATTTTGGATTGCGTGATGTGATAGCCACCGCCAAGGGGATCCCGCGACGGATCAAGGAACGTATCAATCCGGCCATACTGATAGTTTTTCAGAAGCTGCCAGTCGGTGCCGCGTGATTTGAACACCGCGACTACAATGCCGATCACCGAACCGATCACACCGGCGAAATACCACAGGCTGACACCGGCTGCGAACATGACGATGCCCCCGCCTGTGATCAGAAGGATGGCAGTGCCAAGGTCCGGTTGGCGCAGCACCAGCCCCACGGGCAACAGGATCAGCAGGACAGGGACCAGAACCCAGAAGGGATGCGAAACTTTGCGAACATCCAGCCAGTCATAATAAGCTGCAATCAGCAGAATGACGGTGATCTTCATAAGCTCTGACGGTTGCAGACGCATAAAGCCAAGGTTGATCCAGCGCTGCGCCCCCATGCCAACTTCGCCGAACAGTTCCACCGCAACCAGCAGCAGCAGGGATACCAGATAGGCCACCGCCGCCATATTGCGCCAGAACCAGATCGGCACCATGGCAACGATGAACATGGCCACCATGCCCATGGCAAAGCGTTTCATCTGCGGTTCGGCCCAGGGGCTGAAGGAACCGCCAGCCACGGAATACAGCATCATAAATCCGACACCACAGATTGTGCTGAGCAGAACGATCAGAGGCCAGTTCAGGTAAAGAACTTTGCGCAGCCCGGTCGGGGTGTGTTTGATCTGATATTCAAGATAACTCATGCCTGGCTGCTTTCGTCCCGCAGGGCGTCGAAATCGCGCAGTTCCAGGTTATTGCGGATCTGACGGGCTTTGGCGCGTGCTGAAGACGGATAGGCATCCTCTGGTGGAAATCCGCCATACATCGCGAACAGCAGAATGTCGCGGGCAACAGGGGCTGCCGCTTTCGATCCGCCGCCACCATGTTCCACCACCACAGACACCGCATATTTTGGCGCATCATAGGGGGCAAAGCCAACAAACAGCGCATGGTCACGTTGTTCCCAGGGCACATTGGCGTTGTTCACACGGTTGTTTGACACCTGGCTTGTCCCGGTTTTCCCGGCAAGCTCTTTGCCGTCCGCCGCAATGCGTGATCTAAACGCTGTGCCGCGCCGGTTGTTGCTGACAGCGAACATCCCCTGGCGAATGGCCCGCAGGTGGTTTTGGTTCAGGCCCAGTTCCGGGGTTTCCTCAATCGGCACCTCAACCGAATTCACCGATTTCACAATACGTGGTTCAACGGCGCGCCCGGTCGCAAGGCGCGAGGTCATCACAGCCAGTTGCATAGGGGAGGCCAGTACAAAACCCTGTCCGATAGAGGCATTCAGGCTGTCGCCAATCACCCATTCCGCCCCCCGGCGTTCCAGCTTCCAGGCTTTGGTCGGTGTAAGGCCGGAAGAGACCGCAGACATGGGCAGCGCATGACGTTCCCCCAGGCCCAGACGGCGGGCCATTTCACTGATCTTTTCGATCCCCACACGCTGTGCGATGTCATAATAGTAAATGTCGCAGCTGTTGCGCAGGCTTTGGTTCAGGTTCATGTTTCCGTGACCTGAATGCTTCCAGCAGTGGAAGCGACGTCCACCAACTTCGGTATAGCCCCGGCAATAGATGGTTTCTTCCGTGTCAATCAGACCGGCATCCATCGCGGCAAGCGCTGTGACCATCTTAAAGGTGGAACCTGGCGGATAGGCCCCTTGCACAGCTTTCCCCTGAAGCGGGTTCAGGGGGTTTCCGGTCAACTCGCCGTAATCCGCAACTGAAATCCCGCGCACGAATTTATTCGGGTCAAATGTGGGGACCGATCCGCAAGCCAGAAGATCGCCGGTTTCCACATCCATCACCACGGCAGAGGCCGCTTCGCCCGCAAGGCGTGCCTGAACATAGTTTTGCAGGGGTGCGTCAATCGTCAGCTGGATATTATCGCCAGGAATCCCTTCGCGCCGGTCCAGCTCGCGAATGATCCGGCCCCCTGCGTTGACTTCATTGCGTACATTCCCGGCCTGACCGCGAAGCTGACGTTCAAGCTTATTCTCAGCCCCGGACTTGCCGATCTGGAACTTGGGGATCTGAAGTAGCGGATCCTGATCTTCAATACGAGAAAGATCATAGTCAGATACAGGCCCGACATAGCCGACAACATGACAGAGATCTTCCGCGACCGGATAACTGCGCGACAGACCAACTTCGGGCGTGATGCCGGGCAGGGCCGGGCCATTGACCGCGATCGCTGATACTTCTTCCCAGGTCAGGCGATCTGCGACGGCAACCGGCACATGTGGGGCACGGTCCATGACGGCTTTCAGGGCTTTGGCCCGGTCATTTTCTGTCATTGGTATAAGTTCAGAAAGCTTGTCCAGGGCTTCTTCCGGATCGCCTGCTTCTTCGCGGACCATCACAACGCGGTAGTTCTGTTCATTGGTCGCAAGGGGCAAGCCGTTGCGATCCCAGATCAGCCCGCGCGCAGGTGCAATCAGCCGGTCTTTGATGCGGTTTTCATCGGCCAGCAGGCGGAACTGATCTGCCTGATCGACCTGCAGATAACGCATACGTGCGGCAAGTCCCGTGCCAAAAGCAAGCCAGGCCGTGCCCAGAAGTAATCCCCGCCGGGTGATCCCGCGTGTGCTTTCTTCATTCTCTTTTGGCGGTCGGCGCATCAGGCATACCCTCCACTGCTTTCACGATCTCCGGGGTGAAGATATCGCACTTTCAGGACAAAGTGACAGAATGCGGCGCAGGCCGGATATGCCAGAGTCGTTACAAGAACCTCGCGTGCGCTCAGGTCAAACGGCGGCGGTGACAGCATCAGCATCTGCATAGGAAGCCGTACACCAAGTGCCAGAGCGATAATAACGACCGTGACGACGCCCCATTCCAGAAGGAAGGGGAATTCGCGCATAAACGGACTGCGCGAACGTAAAAATTCGGTTGCGACAATCATCAGTGCAACGCCAAGTCCCGGGGGGCGTTGCAGAAGGATATCTGTCAGAAAAAACACCAGTGCCACGGATACAACCGGCACCTGATCAGGTCGGCGCACAACCCAGGCACAGGTCAGGGCGATCAGCAGATCAGGCGGTGGAATATCCATAGGGGTGGTTTGCAGGGGGATGAGCTGCGCAAAGACAATCACGGCACATAACAGCGGGTACAGCAGACGCCAGCTCCAGAGATGCAGGCTGACCGGATCAACCATTGTCATCCCCGGTGGTGGCTGCTGTGTCGTCGGTTTCTTCCTGCGGTGCGTTTTCTGTTGCCGGATCAGATGTTACAACAAGTCCGCCGGGATCTGTCAGGGCAGGGGCCTCATGCAGACGGATCACGCGCAGGAATTCCAGCCGTTCATAATCGGCAGCCAGCAGCACCCGCAGACGCCCACCAGGGGATTCGGTAATCTGACCAATCAGAAGATCCGCCGGAAACACACCGCCGTCGCCTGATGACACTACCCGGTCGCCGGGGCGCACAAGATCAGGCTTATCCAGAAGCTCAATCGCCGGGGCGGGCGTGTTATCCCCCGCAAGAAGCGCGCGCTGACCAGATGGCAGAATGGTGATCGGAATGCGGCTGTTTGAATCTGTCAGCAGAAGCACGCGTGACGATCGATTGCCCACACCTGAAATCCTGCCGACAAGGCCCAGCCCGTCCATCGCGGCCCAGCCATCGGTGATCCAGTCCCGTTCGCCCACATTCAACAGAACAGACTGATGAAAGGGCGACCCGCTGTCTGCGGTGACCACACCGGTCACCCAGGTCAGTTGCGGATCAAGGCGGACCTTGTTCAGATCCAGCAGGCGGGCATTGCGCTGATCAAGCTGTAGCGCGGCTTCCTGCCAGACGCGCATTTCCTGAAGCTCGCTGCGCAGCTCCTGATTTTGCTCATACAGGCGCTGATAGCTCTGGAAATTCGCGATCATTTCACTGATCCCGGTCACCGGCGCCATGGCCCAGTCCATATTCGGCAGGATCGCATCCGTGATCTGGGCGCGCAGACGTTCCACACGGGGGCTGTCGATGCGCCAGATCAGGAATATCGCAAGCATAAAGACAACCAGGATACCCACCAGCATTCGCCGGATCGGGCGGCCATAGGTTTCAGTCTGGGCGCGGTCACGGGCCACGGCGCTCTCCTGGTTCTGGTGTCAGTGCTGGTCGGATGAGGCAGTATACCTCGTACAGATCAGCTGTCGTAATCAATGACGTGGCGCAGTTGTTTTTCGTATTCCAGCGCTTTGCCGGTACCAAGCGCCACACAGTTCAGGCTTTCGTCGGCAACAGATACGGCCAGGCCGGTCTGTTCGCGCAGAGCCAGATCCAGCGACCCGAGCAGCGCGCCGCCACCGGTCAGCATAACGCCACGATCCACAATATCAGCGGCCAGATCCGGCGGCGTGGTTTCAAGGGCTGTCATCACCGCTTCGCAGATCTGCTGCACGGGTTCTGCCAGGGCTTCTGCCACCTGTGCCTGATTGATCTCGATTTCTTTTGGGACACCTGTCAGCAGGTCGCGGCCACGGATCTGCATAGACGCGCCACGCCCATCATCCGGCATACGGGCGGTCCCGATGGATGTTTTGATGCGTTCCGCAGTGGCTTCACCCACCAGAAGGTTCTGCTGACGGCGCAGATAGCTGATGATGGCTTCATCCATACGGTCACCACCGACGCGTACGGAACGCGCGTAAACGATGTCACCAAGGGACAGAACCGCAACTTCTGTTGTACCACCACCGATGTCGACAACCATGTTACCGGTCGGATCAGTGATCGGCATGCCAGCCCCAATCGCCGCAGCAATTGGTTCTGCAATCAGGCCTGCGCGACGTGCACCGGCAGACAGAACGGATTGACGGATCGCACGTTTTTCAACAGGGGTTGCGCCATGGGGCACACAGACAATGATCTTTGGCTTTGAGAAAGTCGTGCGTTTGTGAACTTTGCGGATGAAGTGTTTGATCATCTCTTCCGCAGTGTCGAAATCGGCAATCACACCTTCACGCATCGGACGGATCGCCTCAATGCTGCCCGGTGTCCGGCCCAGCATAAGTTTCGCGTCTTCGCCCACAGCCAGGACTTTCTTAACGCCATCTTTGACGTGATATGCCACAACAGAGGGTTCAGACAGGATCACACCTTTACCTTTGACATAGACCAGCGTGTTCGCTGTGCCCAGGTCAATTGCCATATCTGACGAAAACAGCCCGCTCAGTATTGCCATGTTATATGTGATCCCCGAAATACAATTATTACGCGCAGACTCGGCTGCGCTGCCGGGAAGTTTATGCGGCGTGTTTACGCCATAGTAAAGAGCGAGGGTTTGCGGAATATAGCCAAGGGGCGGGAATTTGCCCGATTTTGCGCCATACTGCGAAAAATTCCCCATTTCCGGGTGGTTTCACCGGGGCCGGGGCCATTGCGCAAGAAAGATCACGCGCCTCGCAAGATTTGTCCATCGTCAGGGTCTATCTGGTTCTCAGTATCACAGCAAAGGGTCATCCATGCCTGATTTTCTTCTTAAGCCCATTCCTGGTTTCCAGCTGGAGATCTGGGAAAAATTCATCGGCGACTGGTTTTTCGTCTTCGCAATCGCCTTTCTGGTGTTTGAACTCGCGCTTTATGCGCTTCGGGGGAAACTGTCGAAGCATATGGCGGATGACACAGTCACCAACTACATCACGCTCGCTTTCTTCCTGATCACAACAACGCTGCTCTTTGCAACGCTTTACGCTGCGGCCTATTTCTTTGCGGCAGAGTTCGCGGTGTTCAGCATCCAGACCAACCTTCTGACTTTGGCGATCTGTCTGATCCTTGCGGACCTGGCATATTACTGGGAACATCGCATTCTGCACCGGATCAATTTTCTCTGGGCGACCCATTCGGTGCACCATTCCTCGCCGTTCTTCAATATTTCTGTTGCGTATCGTCACGGCCCGCTGGACGGGTTCTGGCCGCTATTTTTTCACCTGCCACTGGTGCTTCTCGGCTTTGATCCGCTGCTGGTTCTGGTCTGCGAACTGTTTGTACAGCTCTTCCAGACGGCCCTGCATACCGAAGTGATCGGCAAGCTCTGGAAGCCGATTGAACTGCTTTTCAACACGCCAAGCCACCACCGGGTACACCACGGTTCAAATCGGAAATATCTGGATAAGAATTACGCCGGGATCTTCATCATCTGGGATCGTATGTTCGGAACCTTTGAAGAAGAGATTGAAGACGTGAAATACGGCCTTACCCGTCCGATCAATTCGATCAATCCCTTTGTTGCTTTCTTCCATGGGTTCACACGCCTTGGTGCTGAGGTTGCGAAAGCAGATGGGCTATACAACAAACTTGGCCATCTCTTTGGCCCGCCCGGCTGGAAGCCCAAAAAGAAACCTGTCCAGTCCACATCAGAAGGAGAAAAGTAATGCCTTCCAACGCTATGCGCCTGTCCGCCGCTGCCGTAACAATCGCCCTGACTATCGGGGGAGCTTATCTTGCCTCTGGCCTGCGGTATGTGGTGCCTGAAGCCAATGCATCCACCACCGACACCGAGAACGTTTCAGGCTATCAGATTAACATCCATGACACGCGATCTGATCAGGGTAAGTTACTGATCATGGCCTTTGACCACCAGGAAGCTTTTGATGCGCTCGATTATAAAGCTGCCAGTGGCTATCTGGAAATCCCGGCGGATGCAGCCTCTCTGCGCGTGGATTTCCCGGATCTGACTGAGGGCTATCATGCGTTCTTTGTGCTGCATGATGAAAATGGCGATTATGAGCTGAATTTTGAAGGCGAATTGCCATCCGAAGGCTATGCTGTATCAGGCACAAATGAAGCCTACGGCGAGCCCGTGTTTGACTACTCAGTCATTGTTCCCGGCACGCATGACCTGTCTGTGCGCTATTGGTTACCATAAGCGGGAGATCGTTTTCTTTCAAAGAAAACGAATCGGAAACTTTCAAAGTTTCCGGGCCTGCCAGAAGAAACGCCGCTCTGCCAGGAGAGCGGCGTTTCGGATTTATACGCTGTCGGTCATCGAGACGGTTTTCACATCCTCACCCGGTGCGCCTTTTTCGCGGCGAACAAGCAGGCGGTTCAGTGCGTTCACATAGGCTTTGGCAGACGCCACAACCGTATCCGTATCTGCAGCCTGACCGGTGGCAATACGCCCTTCTTCTTCCAGACGTACAGACACAGTTGCCTGGGCATCCGTGCCTTCGGTCACCGCATGTACCTGATAAAGCTGCAGGTTCACATCATGCGGGAAGATCGCTTTCACAGCGTTAAACACGGCGTCAACCGGGCCATCACCGGTGGCAGTGGTTTGCTGATCGACACCATCCACTGTCAGGGTCAGATCGGCCGATTGTGGGGCCTCGGTCCCACAGATCACACGCAGGAACTTCACCTGAATGGTCTCATGTTCCGCCTCAGATGCACTGTCCCGCATCAGGGCCAGTACATCATCATCGTGCACTTCTTTTTTGCGGTCCGCCAGGGCCTTAAACCGCACAAACACGTCTTTCAGCTGGTTATCACCCACATCAAAGCCAAGTTCAGCCAGCTTTGCACGCAGCGCCGCACGACCGGAATGTTTGCCAAGGGGCAGGGAAGTCCCGGACAGGCCCACATCTTCAGGACGCATGATTTCAAAGGTCTCAGCGTTCTTCAGCATGCCGTCCTGGTGAATGCCGCTTTCATGGGCAAAGGCATTTTTGCCGACAATCGCCTTGTTATATTGCACCGGGAAGCCGGATACAGTCGCCACGCGGCGCGAAATCTGCATCAGACGGCGGGAGTCGATACCAGTGGTAAACGGCATAATGTCATTGCGCACTTTCAGCGCCATGACGACCTCTTCCAGGGCCGTGTTGCCCGCACGTTCGCCCAGACCGTTGATGGTACATTCGATCTGACGCGCACCGGCCTCAACAGCGGCCAGAGAGTTCGCCGTCGCCATACCAAGGTCGTTATGACAATGTGTCGCGAAGACGATTTCATCTGCACCTGGCACACGTTCCAGCAGCATTTTAATCAGCTCGGCACTTTCGCGCGGGGCGGTGTAACCGACGGTATCCGGGATGTTAATTGTGGTCGCACCGGCTTTGATGGCGATTTCGATCACACGGCACAGATAATCTTCCTCTGTGCGGGTCGCATCCATCGGGGACCACTGCACATTGTCACACAGGTTGCGCGCATGCGACACGGTTTCATGGATTTTATCCGCCATTTCATCCATGGACAGGCCCGGGATTTCACGGTGCAGGGGGGATGTGCCGATGAAGGTGTGAATGCGTGGCTGGGCTGCGTGTTTCACGGCCTCAAAGCAGCGGTCAATGTCTTTGAAATTCGCGCGGGACAGACCACAGATCACCGAGTTCTTTGAGCGTTCAGAAATCTCTGAAACCGCCTTGAAGTCGCCTTCAGAGGAAATCGGGAAACCGGCTTCGATAATGTCCACGCCCATATCATCGAGCATCTCGGCAATCTCAAGCTTCTCATCATGTGTCATGGTTGCGCCGGGGCTTTGTTCGCCGTCGCGCAGGGTGGTGTCAAAAATTACGACGCGGTCTTGCTGGGATGCGGTGTCAGATGCGTTGGTCATCGGATCATCTTTCATATCTTCGCCAGTGAAACTTTGGATGGCGGGGGAATCAGTTTTCTTCTCTCATGGTCCGGCGCGATATACCCCCTGAGCGGTCGCGCCGAAAGGCACGCTCAGAGGCGAGTAAGGAGAAGAAGAGCAGATAGCGCACGCACAGACTGCGCGGGGGCGCAGGTCAGTTGGGCGGTATGTGCTTTGGTCATCATGGGCGCGATCATAACCGGGGATTTCGATTTGAAAAGAGCCTTCCTGCGAAATTCCGGAAATTTTCGCAGGCGGCCCGGAAATCAGTTCCCTGAGGCCTCTGTTGTTGTATCGGGTGTTTCGGTGGTGCCTGAGTTTGCCGTTTCACTTTCAACCGGCAGGGCGTCATGTTCCCAGATCCCTTCCGACACTTCACCACTGGCGTAGCGCAGCACGCCTTGGCCATGGCGTTTGCCGGACATCAGGGCACCTTCGTACACATCACCGCTGGCATAGGTCATCACGCCGTCGCCGGTGATCTCACTCGCGGACCACTGGCCAACATAGCGAATGCCATCCGGCACATCGAGTTCACCATGCCCGTCAGGCTGATCTTTGCTGTGTTCGCCGGTATAAATTGCACCGCTGGCAAAACGTGTGACGCCTGGACCTGCGCGATGCCCGGCGATCCAGCTGCCGTCATAAGTGAACTGTTCCGGCACAATAAGTTGCCCTTGCCCATGCGGGCGACCTTCGCGGAAACCGCCGGTGTAAGTGGCACCACTGTTGTAACTGGCGGTGCCATCACCATCGATCAGCCCGTTCTTCCATGCGCCTTCATAGCTACCGCCACCGGGATACTCGATACGGCCTGTGCCATGGGCCACCCCATCTGCAAGCATGCCGCGATAGATGGACCCATCGGGGTAAGTCACCTGACCTTCCCCCATGATTTTGCCTTCGGACCAGGCGCCTTCATAAATATAACCGTCATTCAGAGTCAGTTTGCCCTGGCCGTGGCGCGCATCATTCAGATAGCTGCCTTGATAGGTTTCACCGCTTGCTGTGGTCATCACGGCTGCGCCTGCGCGGCGGCCATTGGCAAAGCCACCCTCAAACACATCACCATTCTGATAAGTCAGCCGGCCTTCACCATGCATCTGATGATTTTCCCAGCTGCCTGCGTAATGCAGCCCGTCGGCAGAGGTGAACTCGCCAGATCCATGACGCTGATTGTTCAGGAAGAAGCCTTCATAGCGTGATCCGTCCGGATAGGTCACACGCCCTTCGCCTTCACGGCGGCCTTCGACCCATTCCCCCTGATAGGTGAAGCCGTTCGGATTGCGCAGCGTGCCCACGCCATGATGGCGGGCATGATCAAATCCGCCCTCATAGACAATGCCATTGGCATAAATCGCAATGCCATTTCCGGTGAACTCGCCTTGTTGCCAATCCCCTTCAAAGACGCTGCCATCGGGCAGGGTCAGCTTGCCAAACCCATCGGCCACACCATCGGTGAATTCCCCGGCATAGGTGGATCCGTCCGCAAATGTCATATTGCCCTGGCCGGTGATCGCGCCTTCATTCCACTGACCACTGTAATGAAACCCCGAAGGCAGGTCATAGCTGCCATTGCCATGACGTTTGCCGTCCAGAATATCCCCTTCATAGACTCCGCCGTACAGATCTTCCTGACGCAGAACTTCCACTGTTGCAGCAGGGGTTTCATCCACCACAGTTTCCTGTGCGAAAACGGGCAGGGCGGATGTCGCAACACTGACGGAGACAAATGAAAACAGGCACAAACGGAAGAAATGACGGGTCACAGGGGGTGTCACGAAAGGCATAGAGCGCTCCGGTTGAGGCAATGAAATTGCGCGGCAAAGCCACAGGTTGTGCGCAGACTAGCCCCCGTCCGCCCGGGTGACAATGTTAATTCCCAAAGCTTGCAAACAGAAGCACAAGATTTCCGTGATGGTGGTTTATCCCGGCGCATTCTCTGTTAAGAAGTGGCAGAGAACCAGAGATTCAGGCAGGTAGATATGGCAGATCGTTTCAAACTGACGCTGGCACAGCTGAACCCGACTGTGGGTGCGATTGCGGCGAATGCCGATAAGGCGCGTGCTGCATTTGCAGAAGGCAAAGCCGCAGGTGCTGATATGGTGGCGCTGCCTGAAATGTTTATCTCGGGCTACAACACCCAGGATCTGGTGATGAAACCTGCGTTTCAGGCGACCTGTATGGATGCTGTGCAGACGCTGGCCGCCGATTGTGCCGATGGGCCTGCGCTGGGCATTGGCGGGCCGTTTGTTGAGGATGGAAAGCTGTTTAACGCTTATTTCATTCTGAAAGGCGGAAAGTTTGTGTCGCGGGTGCTTAAGCACCACCTGCCCAATAAAACCGTCTTTGACGAGGTTCGTGTTTACGATAGTGGCCCCCTTGGCGGTCCTTATTCCATCGGCAACACACGCATCGGCACACCGATCTGCGAAGACGCCTGGCACGAAGATGTTGCCGAAACTCTTGCAGAAACCGGGGCAGAATTCCTGCTGGTGCCGAACGGGTCGCCGTATTTCCGCAACAAAATGGACGTGCGATATTCCCATATGATGGCGCGTGTCACCGAAACTGGTCTGCCGTTAATCTATCTTAACATGGTCGGCGGTCAGGATGATCAGGTGTTTGATGGTGGAACCTTTGTGCTGAACCCCGGTGGCGAAGTTGCCTTGCAGATGCCGGTGTTTGATGAAGCGATTGCGCATCTTGAACTGGAACGCACGGATGAAGGTTGGCGGGCTGTGAAATCTGATCTGGCGGATCTGCCGGATGAATGGGAACAGGATTATCGTTGCATGGTTGAAAGCCTGCGCGATTACATGGGCAAGACCGGCTTTAAGAAAGTTCTGCTGGGCCTTTCCGGCGGGATTGATTCTGCGATTGTGGCGACGATTGCCGCGGATGCGCTGGGCCCGGAAAATGTGCGCTGTGTTATGTTGCCGTCTGAATATACTTCGCAAAGCTCACTGGATGACGCCAAAGACATCGCTGAACGTCTGGGCTGTCACTACGATTTCGTGCCGATTGCCGAAGGGCGTGCGGCCATTACCAACACGCTTGCGCCGCTGTTTGCGGGGCGTGATGAAGACGTAACCGAGGAAAACATTCAGTCCCGTTTGCGTGGTTTGTTACTGATGGCCATGAGCAATAAGTTTGGTGAAATGCTGCTGACGACCGGCAATAAGTCCGAGGTCGCCGTTGGGTATGCCACAATTTATGGTGATATGTCAGGTGGTTACAATCCTTTGAAAGATATGTACAAAGTGCGGGTGTTCGAAACCTGCCGCTGGCGCAACGCCAATCACCGTCCCTGGATGGCGGCACCTGCGGGTGAGGTTATTCCGGTGTTGATCATCGACAAACCACCGTCAGCGGAGCTGCGTGACGATCAGAAAGACAGCGATTCATTGCCGCCTTATGAGGTGCTGGATGCGATCCTGGAAGGTCTGGTGGATGATGAAAAATCCGTCGCCGATCTGGTGGCCGAAGGGCATGACCGGGCGACTGTGAAACGTATTGAGCATCTGATCTATATCTCTGAATACAAACGCTTTCAGTCGGCCCCTGGCACGCGCCTGACCCAAAGTGCTTTCTGGCTGGATCGTCGGTATCCGATTGTCAGCCGTTGGCGGGATAACGGCTGATTAGTCAATGCCCTCGGGCATGTCCCCAACCAGATAACGCGCGCCTGTACCTTTGTGGCGGGCGTTGTCTAAGGGGTTGTAAAGCTGACATTTTTTTAGGCTGAGACAACCGCAACCAATACATCCGTCCAGCTTGTCGCGTAACCCTTCGAGGGTTCTGATCCTTGCATCAAGGTCAGCGCGAAAGTGACGTGAAATCTTTGCCCAGTCGGCTTTGGTTGGTGTGCGGCCTTCGGGCAGGCGGGACAGCTGTTCTGCGATATCTTTCAGCGAAAAATCAAACTGTTGTGCGATCTGCACAAAGCTGAGACGCCGGATATCTGCGCGGCGAAACCGGCGCTGACCACCGGCATTTCGTTCAGAAAACACCAGCCCCTGTTCTTCGTAATAACGAATGGCGGACACCGCCAGGCCGGTGCGGCTGGCCAGTTGCCCGATGGATAGAAAATCGCGGTGATGCATGATCCGGTCTTTCGAATTTTTTGCTTGATCTCAAGTTAGCTTGAGGAATTACACACGAAAAATCAAATGAAATCAACGATAGGAAATACCATGTCAGAAGCAATGCTTGAACATGTCAACGTCACCGTCAAAGATCCGGATGCCATGGCAGAGATGCTGAATCAGCTGTTTGGCTGGCACGTGCGGTGGCGGGGGGATGCGAAATATCAGGGCACCACGCTGCATGTTGGTGGGGAGGATAGTTATATCGCGGTGTACAGTTCTGGGGGCAATGATCCGGTGAACTTTGATCGCTATAAAACCCCGGGGTCGATGAACCATATTGGGGTGGTGGTTGAGGATCTGGATGCGGTTGAGGCCAGGGTAAAAGCGCTGGGGTTCACGCCGCATAATCATGGCGATTACGAACCCGGTAAGCGGTTCTATTTTGATGATGCGAATGGGATCGAGATCGAAGTGATCAGCTACGATTAAAGCCCGGTTTTTGGCCTGAATATGCCATGCACAATGCATGCACATGTTATGCACATCCTATGCATACACAGCGTTCGCCCTGTTAACAGGTATTAACGGGGCGATTTCCCTTGAAACTGGACATTTGCGCCTGGGTGTGAGAGACCACGCGCGACCTGATATTGTGTCAGGGATCAGAGGAAACGTAACAGATGACAACCACCCGTTTTGCACCGTCGCCCACCGGCTATATTCATATCGGCAACCTGCGCACCGCGTTGATGAATTACCTGATCGCACGACAGAACGGCGGACAATTTATTCTGCGTCTGGATGATACGGACCCTGCACGTTCCAAAGAAGAATATGTTGATGGCATCAAGGAAGACCTGACCTGGCTGGGCCTGACCTGGGACCGGGTTGAACGTCAGTCTGACCGCCTTGAGCGTTACAACGAGGCGATGGATCAACTGCGTGCGTCTGGCCGCCTGTATGAATGTTTTGAGACCCCGGTTGAACTGGACCTGAAACGCAAGAAACAACTGAACATGGGCAAGCCGCCGGTTTATGACCGCGCAGGTCTGAACCTGTCCGACGCTGACAAAGACGCGCTGCGGGCGGAACGTGGCAATGGTCACTGGCGGTTCAAGCTGGATCACGAGCGGATCGAATGGAAAGACGGCGTTCTGGGCGACATTTCGATTGATGCGGCGTCTGTGTCTGATCCGGTTCTGATCCGCGCGGATGGGCAGTATCTGTATACGCCTGCGTCTGTCTGTGACGATATTGATTTTGGGGTGACCCATGTTGTGCGTGGTTCTGACCATGTGACCAACACGGCGACACAAATCCAGATTATCAAAGCGCTGGGCGGTGCTGTGCCGGAATTTGCGCACCATTCCTTGTTGACTGATGCGGATGGTGGGGCGCTGTCCAAACGTCTGGGCACTTTGTCCCTGCGTGATCTGCGCGCCCAGGGGATTGAACCCATGGCGATGCTGTCACAGCTGGCGCGCCTTGGCTCTGCTGACCCGGTTGAGCTGCGTTCGCAGATGCAGGAACTGGTCGATGGGTTTGACATTTCCAAGTTCGGTTCTGCCCCGACAAAGTTTGACGTCGAAGACCTGAAGCCGCTGACGGCGAAAGTGAACCATGGTCGTGATTTCGCAGAAGTATCTGATTACATATCTGAAATCGGCGTTCCTGCGGATAAAGCCGAAGCGTTCTGGACATTGATGCGTGAAAACATCACGCTGCTGTCTGACCTTGAAGGCTGGTGGGCATTGCTGCGCGATGGTGCCGATCCGGTGATTGAAGACGAAGACAAAGATTTCGTCGCCGAAGCCCTGGAAATGATGCCTGCGATGCCGTTTGATGATGTGACCTGGGGCACCTGGACCAAAGCTGTGAAAGAGGCGACCGGGCGCAAAGGCCGTGGTCTGTTTATGCCGCTGCGCAAGGCGCTGACCGGTCAGGCACATGGGCCTGACATGGGGCAGCTTCTGCCGCTGATGCAGGTTGTTCGTGCGAAATGAGTGACCTTGGCCTGCCCGATTTGATTGGTGTCTGCGGCACTTTGATGGTTGGGCTGGCCTATCTGGCGACACAGATGCGCTGGATGAATTCTGACGACCTGGCCTTTCCGGTTGTGAACCTGGCCGGGTCGTTTCTGATCGCCTTTTCCCTTTGGCATAACTTCAATCTGGCCTCTGCCCTGATGGAAGGGTTCTGGATTGTGATCAGCCTGATTGGCATCGCACAATATCTGCGCGCACGCTGATTTTTTGCACCAAAACATGACGACTGCGGGCAGTCTGTGCATTTGCGCAGGTTTTCATTTGGCGCGGGGCCGTTCACAGTGGCGTGAACAGCGACGGGAGCCAGCATGTCCGATAATCCTCAGGCCAAATTCCTTACGGGGAACTTATTCAAACACGTGACGACCATGTCGCTGACGGCCTCTATCGGGTTGATGGCGATCTTTCTGGTCGATTTCGTGGATATGGTTTTCATTTCCATGCTGGGCAAGGCAGAGCTTGCAGCCGCGGTCGGATATGCGGGCGCGATCCTGTTTTTCACCTCAAGTTTCGGGATCGGTATGTCGATCGCGGCGGGGGCATTGGTTGCGCGCGCATTGGGCCAGGGCGACACGCAAATGGCCAGCCGTCGGGCGGCCAGCGCGATGTTATATGGCGTTGGTGTTGGTGCGCTTTTTGCGGCTGCAATCTGGATGAACCTGCATTTCCTGGTGGGGCTGATGGGCGCCACGGGCGAAACGCAGGATCTGGCCGTCAGCTATATGCAAATCATTGTTCCGGCTTTGCCTTTGCTGATCATCGGGATGATTGGCGGGGCGATTTTGCGGGCCCATGGGGCGGCGAAACGGGCGATGTTTGCAACCATTCTGGCCGGTGTTGTGAATGCGGTCCTGGACCCGATCCTGATCTTTGGTCTGAACCTTGATCTGACAGGGGCGGCACTGGCGTCTGTGGCGTCACGTTTTGCGATTGCGGCGGCGTCGCTTTACCCGATTTTTAAACATTACGGCGGGCTGCAAAAACCCACATCCGACGAGTTCCGCGAAGATTTCCCAGCCATCCTGACCATCGCAATCCCGGCGATCCTGACGCAATTCGCAACGCCCCTGGGCCAGGCGTTTGTCACGCGATCCATGGCGGCCTATGGCGAGGCGGCGGTCGCGGGCATGGCGATTGTCGGGCGTCTGACACCGGTTGCCTTTGGTGCGGTGTTCGCCTTGTCCGGGGCGATTGGCCCGATCATCGGCCAGAACGCGGGGGCAGGTCAGCAAGACCGGGTGAGCCAGGCCTTCATGGAAGGCTTGAAATTTCTGGTGCTTTGGGTGGTCGCGATGTCAGGGCTGTTGTTCCTGCTGCGTCCGCTGATTGCGGGGATGTTTGCCGCCGAAGGCCTGACCCTGACGCTGGTGTTTCTGTTCTGCGGGCCACTGTCGCTGATGTTCTTCTTCAACGGTGTGATCTTTGTCGGCAATGCCGCGTTTAACAACCTGGGCCATCCGTTTTATTCGACCTGGATCAACTGGGGCCGTCACACGCTGGGCACCATTCCCTTTGTCTGGGTTGGGGCTGCGTGGTTTGGCGCGCCGGGCGTGTTGATCGGTCAGGCCACGGGTGGTGTGATTTTTGGCGCACTTGCTTATGTTCTGGCTAAACGCGTGATGGCCCGGGGCACGGCACCTGCAAAACCGCAGGAGTTTTCCCGTCAGGGCCGGCTTATGGCGTTGTTTTCACTGCGTCGGTAATAAAAATGGTGGTACCCAAGCGGGAACCAGAAGGAGGATATATTGGCGTATTCAGTGTATTTAGAGCTCAAAACGAATGAACCAATTGAGTTGGAACAATGGGCCGTTGCTGTCGAACAAGTATCGGAAGTTAGAATGATTACGAGTGATACGACACTGGTTGTAAATTCGCATACGGGGGAGCGGATTTCGCGTCGGAATAATCCTGGGGATGTGGAGTTATATGATCCGATATGTGAATGTTGGTGCCCGTCCTTCAGGTTTTTTGAAGGTACGGTATCATCAAGTGCAGTCAGTGATTTTGATCGGCCGGACTGTTACCAAAGGAACGTAATGCGTTCTTTGGCAAAAATACTGGGGGCTATTATCGTTGGTGAAGGGGGAGAAACTTACGATTAACCTACCACAATGGAAAGTCTGCCTGCATCACACGCGTCTGGCCCATTGTGGCAAGGCGCGTGTCTGTTTCTGCCTGTAGGCCGGGATCACACAGTTGCGCACGCGGATAGATCGGCGCAGCGCGATCATCAAGATAGCTGCCCGTCCAGTTGAATGTGGTGTCAAAGAAATGATCAACGCCGTTGCTGCCAAAGACATCAAAATAGCCCTGCACAACCACATCAAGATAGGACAGAAGGATCGGGTTTTTGTCGCTGACGGTTTGCTGATCATCGGGGGAGACGGAATAGACCACGGTCAGATTATCGGCGGGCATCTCAGCCATCTGATGCGTCAGTTCTGGCCCCAGAGGCACGCGTTGATAGGCGGCTTCACGTAGATCAAGTGCCTCCCAGCCCTGATCGGGTACTTCGGCAATCAGCCCGTCAATGGCGCTGTTGTCATCGCGAATGACGGACAGGTACGGCAGGGCGCGGGCAGGGGTTGCGACCCAGGTGCGTTTCCAGCCTTGCAGGCGGGCAGGGGCATGATTTTCGTGATCATGGGTGCCTTTGTGCACAAGCGATCCGTACCCGAAGAAGAACCGTTTCATAGCTGATCCAGCTGGGCTGCGATCATTTCTGCAAGCGCGGGGGCGGTGATGTCGCGGGACATATAGTCCTGGCCCTGGTCTGCGTCTTTTTCTGACAGAACAGTGCCGCGGCGGCTTTCGATCAGGGCGCTGGCGTAGTCTTTGGAAAACTCCGGATGGCCCTGAACGGTGATGGCAAAGCCGGGATACCACAGGGCGGCATGTTCGCAGAAGTCAGAGCTTGCGATGGTTTGCGCGCCTTCCGGCAGCACTTCGACCTGGTCCTGGTGATAGGCTTGCAGATTGAGGCTGGCGGGCGTGTCGCCAAGGGCTGCGGGCCAGGCGGATGTGTCGTAAATATGCGGGCCAACGCCCCAGCCTTTTCCGGATTTGCGCACCACGCCGCCAAGGGCCTGGGCGATCAGTTGGTGGCCGAAACAAATGCCAATCATCAAGGCGTTTTTGGCCTTTGCGTCGCGGATCAGGTTTTCAAGCGGGGCGATCCAGGCGTGGTCTTCGTAGACGCCAAACTTTGACCCGGTGATCACCCAGATATCGGCCTGTGCGCCATCCTGCGGGATGTCGCCGGACAGCACCGGATAGAAGGTGAATTCGGCCTCGTATTTTGCGGACAACGGTTTCAGCCAGTTTTCGACCATAGAGGGGTAGCTGCCGAAATCGGGCGCCAGTTCTTCAGGGGGCAGGCCGGTTTCCAGAACGCCGATTTTCAGAGATTTTGTCATTGGGTTCACCTTCGTCAGGGCCGGATCACAGCGGGCCGTCTTTCAGATTATACCATTGGTACAGAAGTGGCAGGATATGCCGCCGATAACGCCCGAAGGGGAAAGTCGCAAGGGGGCGCGACAGGAAATCCGGGGCGGGTGTGGTATGCTTTACGTTCAGCAGGCTTTCGGCAACCAGCTTGCCGCAGTAGCTGCCCATGGCGACACCATTGCCGTGGTAACACATGGCGGCATAGCTGTTGGGCAGGCCTTTGAGGGGACCTGCAAAGGGCACAAAGCGGCGGGCACCGGCAATCAGGCCGGACCAGAAACAGGGCGTTTCCACATCGCGCCAGACCGGGAACATCTTGTCGAAATGTGTGCGGGTGTTCTGGCGGGCTGTGTCAAAGGCCCGGGAGGTGGCAGATGTTGCGCCACGCATGCCGAATAACATGCGATTGTCCGGCAGCAGGCGGAAGTAATGCAGCAGGTTGCGGGTGTCGTAACACATCTGGCGCGAGGTCCAGTTCTGATCCGCCAGTTCACCTTCGCTCAGGGGGCGGGTCAGCAGGATATTGGACTGTACCGGCAGATATTTACCCCGCAATATATGAGGCGTGTTTTCTGAAGTATAACCATTGGTTGCCCAGATCACATGACGGGCACGCAGGTGGCCGGTGGGCGTGTGCAGGTGATGCAGCCCGTCCTGGTGATAGTGGCGCATCACAGGGCTGTCGCCAAAGATACGTGTGCCAGAGGTGGTCACAGCCTGTGCAAGGGCGCGGGCGTATTTGTAAGGGTTGAGTGCAAAACCAATGGGGTTGGTCAGGGCGGCGTGGAAGCTGTTTTCTCTGTTAGGTCCAAGGCCATGTTCTGCAAGGGCATCACGGGGCAGGAATTCGGCCTTCATGCCATAGATCTGACGGAAGTATTCCTGCCCTTCGCGCAGGGGTTCCACAAGGGATGCACGATGGGCCAGGATTGTTTCGCCTTTTGAATGACGATCGGCATCTTCGCCCACACTGTCGAGAAAATCAGCGACATGATCGACCGAGGCGCGTTGCGCCATGGCCCAGGTCTGGGTTTCCTCTGGTCCGTAAGCTTTCAGGATGTCCCCGGTTTCCAGATGGGCACCACCCAGACAGCAAAAGCCACCATTACGCCCGGAGGCACCCCAGCCGGGTTGTTCGGCCTCAAGCACAACAACATCTTCACCGGCCAGACGATGGGCGGCGGACAGGCCGGTGTAACCCGCGCCGATCACGGCGATGTCGCAGATCAGATCGCCTTCCAGCGCGGGATATGTCAGGGGATCGGCCGTAGTGTGCCAGAAACAGTGCTGAACCGGCAGCCTGCCATAGGCCGCCGGCTCATAGATGCGATCAAGGGGCTGCTCAGAGGCGGCCAAGGTAGACCTCATATTCCACCTGGGTCAGGCGGGTTGCGATTTTGCTGATCTCGTCCCGGCGCAGGGTGGCGTAGATATCGCGGTATTCTGTGCCGAAGATCGTGGCTGCAATATCCGCCTGTGCGAAGCGTTCCACCGCCATCAGCCAGTCGTGGCCAAGCGGTGTGGATGGTGTGGCCTTTGGATCGTCTAGAGACAGGGGCAGGGCAGGTTTGGTTTCAATCCCGTGCAACATGCCGCCAAGGATCGCCGCAAACGCCAGATAAGGGTTCACATCCGCGCCGGAAATCCGGTGTTCAAGCCGCGCACCGGGGCCTTTTGTGGCGGGAATGCGCACAGACGCGCCGCGGTGGTCCAGGGCCCAATCCGGTGCGGTTGGTGCGAAACTGTTGGGCTGGAAACGACGATAGCTGTTCATATGCGGGGCAAAGATCGCCTGCAGATCGGCCATGGTGGACAGCACGCCTGCGACAGCGTTTTGCAGGGTCTCGCCCACGCCGCTTTCTGCTGAGAACACATTCTCGCCTGCGCCATTCACAAGGGACGCATGCAGATGCATCCCATTGCCCGGGAATTCCGCATAGGGTTTCGCCATAAAGCTGGCTTCCATGCCGTGGCGCGCCACAACCGCGCGCACCAGACGGCGGAACAACAGGGCGGTGTCAGCGGCACGCAGCACATCAGCTGTGTGATGAAAGTTGATTTCAAACTGGCCCGGGCCGTATTCCGCAATCAGCGTATCTGTCGCCAGGCCCTGCGCCGCACAAGCCGCCTGAATTTCGGTCAGAATGTCTTCCTGGCGGTCCAGAATTTCCAGATCGTAGTTCTGGGCATCCGGCGTGCGTGCCGGGGGCTGTGGTGCGTCAGAGGCATTGGCGCGGGGTTTGAAGATGTAAAATTCAAGCTCGCTTGCCACCACGGGGAACATGTCTTTGGCCGCAAAGCGATCCAGTACAGATTTCAGGATGCCGCGCGGCGACAAGGGATTGTCATCTTTGCCCGCTTCGACCATCTCAACCAGCATCTGCGCCACATTGCCCTTTGCCCAGGGCACAGGCGCAAGGCTGCTTTCCACCGGCACAAGGTGACCGTCCGGATCACCGGCAACAATGCCCAGACCGGTTTCCTCAACCTCTTCGCCCAGAATGTTGGGTGCATAGGTTGACAGCGGCAGGCGCACGTCACCTTTGGCAAATTTGCCAGTCTGATCGCCGGGCAGCCATTTGCCACGCAGGATGCCGTTGAGATCACACAGCATCAGTTCGATCCGGTCAGGCACACCAAAGGTTTCGGTGTAACCCGCGAAGGATTTTTCAAACTTATCCATCCTGAATGGCCTTCTGTTCGTCCCGTTTCGCACGGACGATTGCCTGTTTGGTCACAAGCGATGTGGTGATTACGCCGATGGCCACAATGGAAATCATGATGGTCGACAGCGCGTTGATTTCAGGTGTCACGCCAAGGCGCACGGAGCTGAAGATTTTGATCGGCAGGGTCGTGGAGCTTGGCCCCGCCGCAAAGCTTGCGATCACAAGGTCATCCAGCGACAGGGTAAACGCCAGCAACCAACCTGACAGAACCGCAGGGGCGATCAGGGGCAGGGTGACAAGGAAGAATGCAGATGCGGGCGTGCAGCCCAGATCAAGTGCTGCTTCTTCCATGGATTTGTCGAAGGCGACCAGGCGTGAGGACACCACGACGGACACGTAACACATAGAAAATGTCGTATGAGCCAGCACGATGGTCATCACGCCGCGATCCATGCCGATGGCGATGAACAGCAGCAGCAGCGACAGGCCGGTGATGACTTCGGGCATCACCAGCGGCGCATAGATCATGCCGGAAAACAGCGTGCGGCCGAAGAACTTGCCACCACGCACCAGGATCCAGGCGGCCATGGTGCCAAGAACCGTTGCGACCGTGGCGGAAAAGAAGCCGACTTTCAGAGTCACAAGGGCCGCATCAAGGAAGGCTTCGTTCTGGAAGAGTTCGCCATACCATTTGGTGGAAAATCCGGCCCAGACCGTGACCAGACGGCTTTCATTGAAACTGTAGATGATCAGCAGAAGCATCGGCAGATAAAGGAACGCCAGCCCGAAGGTCAGGGATGTGACGTTGAACCATGACATGCGTCTCATTGGCCTGCCTCCTGCTTTTCCTGATTTTTCTGGAACAGAATGATCGGAATGATCAGGATCAGCAGCAAGATCACCGCCACCGCACTTGCCACCGGCCAGTCACGGTTTGAGAAGAATTCCTGATACAGAACCTTACCAATCATCAGCGTGTTTGAGCCGCCCAGAAGTTCCGGGATCACAAATTCACCCAGCGCCGGGATAAACACGAGGAAACAACCGGCAATCACACCGGGTTTTGACAGGGGCAGCGTCACCAGCCAGAAGGCGGATGTGCGGGTGCAGCCAAGATCAACTGCGGCTTCGTTCAGGCTTTCGTCCAGCTTTTCAAGCGTTGCATAGATGGGCAGCACCATGAAGGGCAGGTAGGTGTAAACGATACCAATATAGACCGCGATATTGGTGTTCAGGATCACCAGGGGATCACTGATCACGCCAATGTTCATCAGCATCTGGTTCAGATAGCCTTCCTGGCTGAGAATGCCTTTCCACGCATAAACGCGGATCAGAAACGACGTCCAGAAGGGCAGGATCACCAGCATCATCAGGGTTGGGCGCCAGTGATCGGCGGCGCGTGCCATGGCCCAGGCAATCGGGAAGCCAACCAGCAGGGTGAGGAAAGTTGAAATAATCGCGATCTTCAGGCTGGAGAGATAGGCTTTGAAATACAGGCTGTCTTCAGAGAGGAAGACAAAGTTTTCAAAATCCAGCTGAGACAGCAGATCCCAGATGCCTTTTTCCGGATCATAGGTCGGGGTGTACGGGGGAATGGCCAGTTCGATGTCTGAAAGAGAGATCTTAAAGACAATCAGGAACGGCACAAGAAAGAGCATCAGCAGCCAGAGATATGGCGGCAGGATCAGGGCGGTGCGGCGCAGCATATTCATGCGCTTATTCCGCCAGAACGACACCGGCGGTGTCGGTGAAGCTCAGGTAGACGTCATCTTCCCAGGTGAAACTGCGGCGGGACAGGCGGCGGTTGTTGGCGGATTGTGCCTTGATGATCTGACCGTTGCTCAGGCGTACGTGATAGGTCGAGATATTGCCGAGATACGCGATGTCATGCACTTTGCCCTGCAGCACATTTGGTTTGTCTGTGGGTTTGTCGGCAGAGACGGTGATTTTCTCGGGACGGATTGCGAAATGCACTTTGCCTGACAGGTCCGTTCCGCAGTTGGAATTAATCGCAGGCTGGCCTTCAGCCCAGGTGATCTGACAGCCAGCGTCGGATTTCGTTGCGTGACCTTCCAGTATGTTCACATCACCAATGAAGTCAGCCACATAGGTGGAATTCGGATTTTCGTAGATACCGGCGGGGGTATCGACCTGGATCAGTTTCCCGTGATCCATCACAGCCACGCGTGACGCAACCGTCATGGCTTCTTCCTGATCGTGGGTCACAATCACAAAGGTTGTGCCGGTCTTTTCCTGGATATCCATCAGTTCAAACTGGGTTTCCTGACGCAGCTTTTTATCAAGCGCCCCAAGGGGTTCATCCAACAGCAACAGTTTGGGTGCTTTTGCCAGGGACCGCGCCAGTGCCACACGCTGACGCTGACCGCCAGAAATCTGATGTGGCTTGCGTTTGGCGAATTGACCCAGCTGCACAAGGCGGATCATTTCATCAACGCGGGCATCAATATCAGCCTTGGGCATACCGTCCCGTTTCAGGCCAAAAGCGATGTTGTCGGCGACGGAAAGATGCGGGAACAGCGCATAAGACTGAAACATCATATTGGTGGAACGTTTGTTCGGCGGGATCGGGGCCATGTCCTGGCCACCCAGAAGGATCGTGCCTTCTGTTGGTGTTTCAAAACCCGCAAGCATCCGCATCAGCGTGGTTTTCCCACAGCCGGAAGGACCAAGCAGGGCGAAGAATTCGCGCTCGTAAATCTGAAGGTTGAGGTTATCAATTGCAGTAAAATCACCGAAACGTTTGGTGACATTCTGAAATTCGATCAGCGGTTTTTCGTCCGCATTTTCCCATGGTGCAAAATCTGCAGGCACAGCGGCGTTGGTTGATGTCATGATTTCCCCTCCCTCAGAAAAAACCCTGCCGGCGGAACCGGCAGGGCACTTGTTATAACCGGATCAGGTGCCGGATTTGATCTTGGTCCACATACGGGTCACGGTACGCTGAACACGTGCCGGGTAAGGTGTGGTCACAAACAGGTTTTCGATGGTCTCAGCCGGAGGGTACACAGCCGGATCACCGATCACGTCCTCTACAAGATGTTCCTGAGCGGCCAGGTTGCCGTTCGCGTAGAACACATAGTTGGACGCGGCCGCCATGTTTTCAGGATCCATGATGAAGTTCAGGAACTTATGCGCGCCTTCCGGGTTCTGTGCGTCTGCCGGAATGGCCATCTGGTCAAACCACATCAGAGCGCCTTCAACCGGGATGTTATAGGCGATTTCATGGCCGTTTTCGGCCTCTGCTGCGCGACCGGCAGCCTGGAGAACGTCACCGGACCAGCCGAATGCAACGCAGATGTCGCCATTGGCCAGGGCGTTTATGTATTCAGAGCTGTGGAATTTCTGAATATAAGGGCGGATCGCCATCAGCACAGGTTCGGCCTTTGCGATCACGTCCGGATCATGGCTGTCGGGATCTTCGCCCAGATACTGCAGAGCAGCCGGGATCATTTCAGACGGCGCATCAAGGAAATGCACGCCACACTCTGCCAGTTTTTCCATGTTGGCCGGATCAAAGATCAGGGCCAGGCTGTCCAGCGGTGCGTCTTCGCCGAGGATTTCTGTGACTTTACCAACGTTTACGCCAAGGCCGGTTGTGCCCCACATGTAGTTGATAGAATAGGTGTTGTCCGGGTCATATTGCGCGGTGCGGCTGGCAACCACATCCCACATATTGCCGATGTTAGACAGCTGGGCGCGGTCCAGTGGCTGGAAGGCACCGGCTGAAATCTGGCGTTGCAGGAATGTCCCGGATGGAACCACAACATCATAACCAGAGCTGCCCGCAAGCATTTTGGTTTCCAGCAGTTCATTTGAATCAAACACGTCATAGATCAGATCAATGCCGGTTTCTTCTTCGAATTTCTCAAGCAGCGACTCATCAATATAGTCGGACCAGTTATAGACGCGGACTTCTTCAGCAAAGGCGGGGGCGGCGAAGGCAGCCAGCGCCAGAGGCAGCAGTGATTTTTTCATGATAAGTGTCTCCCTGAGTTTAAGGTATTTGCACCTTTGGTCTGTGATATGATCAAATTAATTGATTCGGTGCAACACAGGCCTGATGTTTTCAAGAAATAGCGCCGGGATGCGCTGCGCCGCAAGCAGGATTGGGAGGGAATATATATGGAACACCGCAAAGTGCCTGAACATGAGGCAATCTACCTGCGTATCCGTGAAATGATCCTGTTTGGTGTGCTTGTTCCCGGGCAACCTGTGACCATTCAGGGATTGGTGGAGGTACTGGATGCAGGTACAACGCCTGTGCGCGAAGCGATCCGTCGTCTGACGGCAGAAGGCGCGCTGGAAGCGAAGGGAAATCGGCGGATCACAGTGCCGGAACTTTCACTGACACAGGTGGAAGAGCTATATTTTGCAAGGCTTTCGATTGAACCCAAGCTTGTGCAGATCGCGGTGCCACGCGCGAATGAAGAGCTGACAAAACACCTTCGCGAGATCGACAATCACCTGAATGCCGCGATTTCTGAGGGGGATATTGAAGGGTACCTCAAGTATAATTACCGCTTTCATTTCGCACTTTATGAAGCTGCGGGGGCGGGAATTCTGCTGGCGCTGGCGCAATCTTTGTGGCTGCGGGCCGGGCCATCGCTGCGCGGTGTTCTTGGGCGGTATGCCAATACAATTCAGCCGGATCAGCATGATATTACAATCCGCGCGCTTGAGAATCATGACGCTGCCACCGCCTGCCGTGCCATTGAAGACGACATCCGCCAGGGCATGGATCAGGTGCGCCAGGTGCTGATTTTTGGTGATTCTGCGGCGCAGAATACCGTGAAATCTGTACTGGCTGATTGACAGTTCAAAATATTTGATCATATTTTTGAGAAACGGTCGGAATGATCCGGCCCAACAACAGGAAATCCCTATGGCACGCCGCCCGACCCCCGCCGAGAAACAGTCCACCCCGTGGATTGAACAACTGCCCGAAGCTTTCATGGATTACCTTGATGGGCGGCGACTGGATGAGGTTGAAATTATCACGCCGGACCTTGTGGGCATGTCCCGTGGTAAGGCGATGCCGTCGTATAAATTTGACCCGGATGGCACTTTCTTCCTGCCTATTTCACTGTTCTACCAGACGATTTCCGGTGAATATGTGGATATGGAAATTGAAAATCAGTGGCTGGAAAAGGACATCGTCCTGCGCCCTGATATGAATACCTGTACAGCGGTGGCCTGGGCCGAAGATCCGACCCTGCAGCTGATCTGTGATCTGGAAACCCGTGACGGTGAACCCCTGGGGATTGCGCCGCGCAATGTGCTGAAACGTGTTCTGAAGTTTTACGAAGACAAAGGCTGGAAACCGGTTGTAGCGCCTGAGATCGAATTCTTCCTGACCAAACCACACACCGACCCGAATGAAGACATTGAACCGCCGCTTGGCCGGACTGGCCGTCGTTCTGCATCGCGTCAGGCCTATTCCATGGATGCCGTTGATGAATATGGCGATGTGATTGATACGATTTACGATTTCGCCGAAGCCCAGGGTCTTGCGATTGATACGATCATTCAGGAAGGGGGCGCCGGGCAGATTGAAATCAACCTGATGCATGGCGATCCTCTGAATCTTGCGGATCAGGTGTTTTACTTTAAGCGGTCTATCCGTGAAGCAGCCCTGAAAAACGGTATTTTCGCGACGTTTATGGCAAAACCGATGCGGGATGAACCGGGGTCTGCCATGCATATCCACCAATCAATCGTGGACAGCAAAACCGGCGAAAATATCTTTTCCGATAAGGATGGCAATCCAACGGATCATTTCCACCATTTCATTGGTGGTTCACAGAAATATCTTGTGCATTCCGTGCCATTGCTTGCGCCTTATGTGAACAGCTTCCGCCGTTTCAGCAAAGAAGGTATGAGCGCCCCGACCAATGTCGAATGGGCTGCGGATAACCGCACCACTGGCATTCGTATTCCAAATTCCGGACCGGAAGCACGCCGCGTGGAAAACCGTGTGATCGGCATTGATACCAACCCGTATCTGTCCATCGCTGCCAGCCTTGCCTGCGGCTATCTGGGGATGGTGGAAAAGGTCGCGCCACGTGATCCGGTGAACCATGAAATCTATGAAGGCGGGGCGGAACTGCCTGGCAGCCTGACCGAAGCTTTGAATCTGTTTGAAGAAGACACCGCCCTGCGTGAGATCCTGGGCGAAGAATTTTGTCAGCTTTATTCCGACATCAAACGGGCCGAACTGGAAGAATATCAGCGCGAAATTTCCCCATGGGAACGCCAGCATCTTTTGCTGAACGCCTGACCTGAACACACTTAACACCCTCTCTTTCTGTTGGAGACAACTTATGAATATGATCACAAATCACCTGCCCACTGAAGAACTTCAGGCGCTGGACGCGGCCCACCACCTGCATCCGTTTACCGACGGGAATGCACTGGCTGCCAAAGGCGCACGTGTTATCACCCGCGCCCAGGGCGTGACCCTGACCGACAGTGACGGCAATGATTACCTTGATGCAATGGCGGGCCTGTGGTGCGTGAACATTGGCTATGGCCGTGACAGCATTGCGGATGTGGCTGCGCGCCAGATGAAAGAACTGCCCTATTACAACACCTTCTTTCAGACGACCCATGTGCCGGCGATTGCCCTGTCACAGAAGCTGGCTGAACTGGCACCGGGTGATCTGAACCACACGTTCTTTTCTGCCGGTGGCTCTGATGCGAATGACACCAACATTCGTCTGGTACGTCATTACTGGGCCGCAAAGGGCAAGCCTGAGAAGAAGGTTATTATCTCTCGCCACAACGCCTATCACGGATCCACCATGGGTGGCGCAAGCCTTGGTGGCATGAAGCCAATGCACGCACAGGGCGGTCTGCCGATCCCGGATATTGCCTTTATTGACCAGCCAAACTGGTACGCGGAAGGTGGCGATATGGATCCGGCTGAATTTGGCCTGGAACGTGCGCGTCAGCTGGAAGCAAAGATTGCAGAGCTGGGCGAAGGTAAGATTGCGGCCTTTATCGCGGAACCTGTGCAGGGTGCGGGTGGCGTGGTTATTCCACCGGAAACTTACTGGCCTGAAATTCAGCGCATCTGTGACGAACATGAAATCCTGCTGATCGCGGATGAAGTGATCTGTGGCTTTGGCCGTACGGGAAACTGGTTCGGGTCTGAAACCTTCAACATCCGCCCTGACGTGATGACCATCGCGAAGGGCCTGTCTTCCGGTTACGCGCCGATTGGCGGATCCATGGTGACGGATGAGGTCGCGGCAACCCTGAACGCGGGTGGTGATTTCAACCACGGTTACACCTATTCCGGTCACCCGGTTGCGGCGGCTGTTGCGCTTGAAAATCTGCGTATTCTGGAAGAAGAAAAAATCGTCGAAACTGTGCGCAACGAAACGGCGCCGTATCTGGAAGAGAAATGGATGCAGCTTGGCGATCACCCACTGGTGGGGCAGGCCGGTATCTGCGGTATGATGGGATCCATTGCAATGACGCCCGATAAATCTGCGCGCGCGGCCTTTGCTGGTGGCGCTGGTCAGGTCGGCCTGATCTGCCGCGATCACTGCTTCAACAACGGCCTGGTGATGCGTCACGTGGGCGATCGCATGATCATTTCTCCGCCACTGGTTCTGACAAAGTCTGACATTGATACGCTGATTGACCGGGCCTCTAAGGCGCTGGATCTGACGCTGAAAGATGCGACGGATCAGGGTCTGATGAAGTCCGCGTAATGGCGCTGAACCTTCTCACAGCAAATGACAGATCCGGGGAATACCCCGGGTCTTACTATGCGGCGACGGCAGATCAGCTTGCGCCGTTTCCCCCGGCTGCAGGGGAAATGCGGGCCGATGTCTGTGTGATTGGCGGCGGTTTTACGGGCCTGTCTGCGGCGCTGCATCTGGCGAAGGCCGGTTATGACGTCGTGCTTCTTGAGGCGCAGCGTGTTGGCTTTGGTGCCTCTGGCCGCAATGGTGGCCAGGTTGGCATGGGCCAGCGGCTGGAACAGGATGAACTTGAAGCTATGGTCGGCGTGCCACGTGCGCGTGACCTCTGGGATCTGGCCTGTGAGAGCGTTGCCGTGACCCGTGAACTGGCCGAGGCCGGTGGCGTGCGTTTTCACGAAGGTATTATCCACGCAGATCACAAACCAGGCTTTGTCCCCGAACATCATGAATATGTCGATAGACTGCGTGATGAATACGGGCACGACAAGATCCGTTCTCTGTCAAAAGATGAAATGCGCGAGATGGTGGGGTCGCCAGCCTATCACGGCGGTTCCATCGATATGCAGGCGGGCCATCTGCACCCGCTGAACTATGCGCTTGCGCTTGCGCGGGCCTGTGTGGCTGCCGGTGTGCGTATCCATGAGCGCAGCACGGTTGCGGAAGTGCTGGAAGGAAACCCTGCCACTGTGAAGACCGATCAGGCGCAGGTGACGGCGGATTATGTGCTGTATGCCTGCAACGGCTATCTCGGCAAATTGCAGGGTAAAGTCGCGGCACGCATGATGCCGATCAATAACTTTATTGTCGCCACCGAACCCCTGTCACCTGAGGCGCAGGAAGGTCTGATCAAAGGCAATCACGCGGTGGCCGACAGTAAGTTTGTGGTGAACTATTTCCGTTTCTCTGATGATGGCCGGCTGCTGTTTGGCGGGGCGGAAAGCTATGGTTATCGTTTCCCGAAAGACATCCGGGCGCTGGTCAGCAAACCAATGTTGGAAATCTATCCGCAACTGCACGGGATTAAACTGGATTACGCCTGGGGCGGAACCCTGGGTATTACCATGAACCGCATGCCGCATTTTGCGCGTCTCTCCGGCAATATCTTGTCTGCATCTGGCTATTCCGGACATGGGGTGGCCATGGCAACGCAGGGTGGGAAACTAATGGCAGAAGCTGTGCAGGGGCAGGCCGAACGGTTTGACTTTATGGCAGACGTTCCGACCCCGCGTTTCCCAGGCGGCGCAGCCCTGCGCAGTCCGCTGCTGGTGCTTGCAATGTTGTGGTATTCACTGCGCGATAAGTTGTGAGGCTAAGGCAGTCCGGGGGCCAGCCCCCGGACCCCCGGGATATTTGTACTGATAGGAAAGAGAAATTTGTCCCGCGTTAACTTTATTGTGGAAAAGAAAGAGGGCGGTACAGGCTGGGAAGCCGATGACCGCCTGATGAGAAAGCACCCTGCGATGTACGTCGCAGGGTGTTCCTTTTCTTTTCAGCGCAAATATCCCCGCCGGAGGCACGCTGCCCAAAGGGCAGCGCTACGCCCAACCGATGAAGCCCCGGCTTTGCCGGGGTTGAATGGGCGGGAGCCTCTGCTTAATCGCGGGTGCCTGCGAATCGTTCCTGCCAGGCTTCACGATCCTCATCAGAGATCTTTGCAAAGAGGACATCGGGCACTTCAAAAGAATGGCCCGCAGGCAGGGCTGCAAGGAACTCAGCCACATCACCAGGCCAGTCTGCGCTCTTAGTTTTCATTGCGGCCAGCATCTTCGTGGAAGCGTCAGGGATGAAGGGGGCAGACAGCACCGCATAAAGGCGAACCAGGTTCAGGGACAGGCGTGTGATTGCTGCGGCACGTTCCGGATCCGTCTTGAAGGCGGACCAGGGGGCTGTGGTTTGCAGGTATTCATTGCCTGCAACCCAGATCGCCCGCAACTCCTGCGCAGATTTACGCACTTCCATCGCAGCCATATGGTCTTCATAGGCGCGGATGCGTGTGGTCAGGCTGGCGATCAACTCTTCTTCTTCCGCCGTGTATTCCCCGCCGGCAGGTACTTCTTCGCCAAATTTAGAGCGGCAGAATTTTGTGATCCGGGACACAAAGTTCCCCAGAACATCAGCAAGGTCTTTGTTCACGCCCGCCTGGAAGTTCTCCCAGGTGAACTCACTGTCCGAACTCTCAGGTGCGTTGGACAGCAGCCACCAGCGCCAGTAATCCGCAGGCAGAAGTTCAAGCGCCTGATCCATGAACACACCGCGTCCGCGAGAGGTTGAGAACTGGCCACCGTCATAGTTCAGGTAGTTGAACGATTTGATGTAGTCCACCAGCTTCCATGGCTCACCCGATCCTTTGATCGTTGCCGGGAAGGACAGCGTATGGAACGGCACATTGTCCTTGCCCATAAACTGGAAATACTTAACGTCTTCCGCGCCTTCGTCCAGACGCCACCAGCGCCGCCATTCCGCATCGTCCTGACCATTGGCATCGGTCAGTTCCTTGGTTGCGGCGATATATTCAATCGGCGCGTCAAACCACACATAGAAGACCTTACCTTCCATGCCTGGCCATTCCTCAGCACCTTTTTTAACCGGAACACCCCAGTCAAGATCGCGGGTGATGCCACGGTCCTGCAGACCGTCGCCATCATGCAGCCATTTCTTCGCAATGGAGGTTGTCAGCACGGGCCAGTCGTGTTTGCTGTCAATCCAGGCGTCCAGATCGTCTTTCAGTGCGGACTGGCGAAGGTGCAGGTGTTTGGTTTCCCGCACTTCCAGATCGGTTGCGCCGCTTTCCGTGGAATAGGGATTGATCAGGTCGGTTGGATCCAGCTGTTTGGTGCAGTTGTCACATTGGTCGCCGCGCGCACTGTCATAGCCGCAGTTCGGGCAGGTGCCTTCGATATAGCGATCCGGCAGGAAGCGGCCATCGGTGGGGGAATACACCTGTTCTTCGACCACTTCGCGGATAAACCCGTTTTCCGCCAGCTTGCCTGCGAAATGCTGTGTCAGCACATGGTTCTGCGGGCTGGAGGACCGACCGAAGTTGTCAAAGCTCAGGCGGAACCCTTTGGCGATCTCGGCCTGAATTTCGTGCATTTCGGCGCAGAATTCCTCAACCGGTTTACCGGCTTTCGCAGCGGCCAGTTCCGCAGGTGTACCGTGCTCATCCGTGGCGCAGATAAACATCACCTCATGACCCCGGCAGCGCATGTAGCGTGCAAACAGATCAGCCGGAAGCTGGCTGCCCACAAGATTGCCAAGGTGTTTGATCCCATTGATGTAAGGGATCGCTGAGGTGATAAGAATACGGTCCATAATCTGCCTTCATGCGTCTGGTTTGTGCCTTCAATACCCTATGGGTCAGGCCTGTACCAGTGCCAGATTGGGCAGGTTATTTACCTTTATCACTTCGGTTGCGTCCCAGATAGCGTCCCATGCTGAAAGATGTACGCGGGGAATAACGATATGGCGTGCGTTCCGCCAGGGTCGGACGGGCAGACATCCTGGTCAGGCCAAAGACGATCAAAGCAAGATGACCAATGGCAACAAAGGCAAACAGGGCAGACGGTCCATAGAATTCAATCAGGGCAGAGGCCACCCAGGGGGCCGCAATCGCGCCAATGGCGTAGAAGAACATCAGGGCAGCTGACAGTTCGACCCGTTGATCCCCCGTGGCAAAGTCATTCGCGTGCGCGGCAGACACCGAAAAGATCGGGAAAGACGTAAACCCAAAGAACCCGGCAGCCAGCATCACGCCCAGGGTGCCTGTATCGCTTGCCGCCATCGTCGTGCCGCAGGATACAATGGCCGCGCCAGACAGCCAGATCAGAACCCAGCGGCGATCATATTTATCTGCAAGCCAGCCCATCGGGTATTGCGCCAGCGCGCCACCGGCCACGAAGGACGCAAGGAAGAACGCGATCTGTCCGATTTCAAGACCAACCTCCTGGCCATAAATTGGCCCGACCATTCGGAATGACGCTGACGACAGCGCCGCGACGATCACACCGGCAACGGCAAGTGGCGAACAGGCCCAAGCTAGTTTCGGGCGCAGACGGGGGGCGTCCGGCGTCTGGGGTTGGCTGGCTTTGGTCAGGGTCAGGGGCAGAATGGACGCGCAACACAGCAGTGCCAGAAGGTTATATGACACATACCAGGCTGGTGGCAGAACGGCGATAATCAGCTGTGCCCCAAGGGATGCGCCCATATCAACGATCCGGAAGGTGCCCATGGCGCGGCCCCGGTTTTCATTGGTGACTTTGTCGTTCAGCCAGGCCTCGACCACCGTGTAACAACCCGCAACGCATAGGCCGGTCGCGATACGAAAAGCGGCCCAGAACATGGGATCTTCAATCAAAGTATGGCTGATCAGCCCCATGGCGCCAAGCGCTGTAAAGGCTGCAAAAGCGCGCGAATGTCCGATGGATCCCATCAGGCGTGGTGCCCACCAGCAGCCGATGAAAAAGCCCAGGAAATGGGACGAGCCCAACAGACCAATTTCCTGTTTGGAAAATCCCAGGGCAAACCCCGAAAGCGCATCAAGCGGGCCCACCCCGCCGGATGAAAGTTGCAGGAAGATCACCGAAAGAAACAGGGCGGCAAAGGAAATAATCAAGCGCATAAGAAAGCCAGGGCTGCAGGCCGGCGCACCGGCAATTCCTGCAGACTCGCAGATGTCACCCGGAAGGCCCAGAGGAAATCGACGAATTCATGTCGTTTTTGGTGGTTTTGTAACATTTCACCGGCCTTTCCGATGATGCACTGTTGCGCCTCGTCAGGGGCGCCCGGCCCAACCGGTGAATGCCCGGCTTTGCCGGGGGTGAACGGGCGGGAGCTTCTGGTCGCAAAATTCGCTTGCGGTGCTTGCGGGGCGGGGTCACTCTGGCCTTAAAGAAACGCCGGAGAAGAACATGCGCAAAGTTGAACTTGGACAAACAGGCCTGATGGTCAGTGAACTCTGTCTTGGGTCCATGACCTGGGGCTCCCAGAATACCGAAGCCGAAGGTCACGAACAGATCGACATTTCGCTTGAACACGGCATTAACTTTATCGACACAGCGGAAATGTACCCGGTCAACCCGATCCTGCCGGAAACCCAGGGCGACAGCGAACGCGTCATGGGCAGCTGGTTTGCGAAAACCGGGCGGCGTGAAGATGTGATCCTTGCGACAAAACATTCCGGCGAAGGCCTGGCCCATGTGCGGGACGGTGCGCCGATTTCATCCAAAACAATCACTGAGGCGGTCGAAGGTTCTCTGAAACGCCTGCAAACGGATTATATCGATCTTTACCAGTTCCACTGGCCCAACCGTGGCTCCATGGCGTTCCGTCAGAACTGGACATATGACCCGGGCACGCCGGACAAAGCGGGCATTCGTGCGGATATGGAAGATGCACTGAATACGCTGCAAACCCTGGTGGATCAGGGCAAGATCCGCCACTTTGGCCTGTCGAATGAAAGCGCCTGGGGCACCGCGCAATGGCTGCGGATTTCTGAGGAAATGGGGCTGCCGCGTGTGGCATCCATCCAGAATGAATATTCACTGCTGCATCGGATGTATGACACCGATCTTAGCGAACTGTCTGTCCATGAAGGCGTGACATTGCTGGCGTTTTCGCCGCTGGCAACGGGGCTTCTGACCGGGAAATATCAGAACGGTGCGATCCCTGCGGGTTCCCGCCGCGAAGTCTACCCGGAACTGGGCGGGCGGATCACGGAACGGGTGTTCCCGGCGGTGGATGCCTATCAGGACGTCGCGGACAAACATGGCCTTGATCTGATCCAGATGTCGCTGGCCTTCTGCCGGACGCGCCCCTTCACGACCTCAGCAATCTTTGGTGCGCGCAGCCGTGAACAACTGATGAATATCATTGGCACCAAAGATGTGGTGCTAAGCGAAGACGTTCTCGCAGATATAAATTCGTGCCATTTTCGACACCCAATGCCGTATTAAGCACAGCGGACCGGTCAGAATCCCGGTCAGGTGAAGACAACTAAAGGAGTAACTTCATGCCTTTGACCATGAACAAAGACGTCTTCATCACCGCAGCCATCACAGGTTCCGGTTCCACGCAAGATCGCAGCCCGCATGTGCCGCGCAGCCCCAAGAAAATCGCCGACAGTGCGATTGCTGCTGCAAAGGCCGGGGCTGCGATTGTGCATTGCCACGTGCGTGATCCGGAAACAGGCGCGCCATCGCGCAAGACCGAATATTACCGCGAACTGACCGATCGTATTCGCGACGCGGATGTTGATATGGTTCTGAACCTGACTGCTGGCATGGGCGGTGACATCGTCTTTGGTGGCGTCGAAAGCCCACTTCCAACCGCTGCTGGCACCGATATGGTTGGCGCAACCGAACGTATGGCCCATGTGATCGAATGTCGCCCTGAAATCTGCACACTGGATTGCGGCACCATGAACTTTGCCGAAGCCGATTACGTCATGACCAACACGCCTGGCATGCTGCGCGCGATGGGGCAGATGATGACCGATGCGGGCGTAAAACCCGAGATCGAAGCCTTTGACACGGGCCACCTTTGGTTCGCGAAAGAGCTGGTGAAAGAAGGTGTTCTGACGTCGCCTGCCTTGGTGCAACTGTGCATGGGTGTGCCATGGGGTGCGCCGAATGATCTGAACACTTTCATGGCGATGGTAAACAATGTGCCTTCCGACTGGAACTGGTCTGCGTTCTCGCTTGGCCGTGACCAGATGCCTTATGTTGCGGCCTCTGTTCTGGCGGGCGGCAACGTGCGTGTGGGCCTTGAAGACAACCTGATGCTTGGGCGCGGCAACCTTGCCACAAACGAACAACTGGTGTCTCATGCGAAGGGTATTATTGAAAGCATGGGCGCAACTGTTATGGGGCCGGATGCCGTGCGTGAAAAACTGGGACTGGTGAAACGCGCACCTGTTTAAATCAAACTTAAGGAGACAAGAGATGTGGAAAACTATGATGGTGATCGGAACAATCGCAGCTCTTGCCTCCTGTCAGGAAAGCGCAACGCCGGTTGATGTTGTCGCGATGACCGCGGGTGAACGTGCGGCCTGTCACGCGGATTACGGTAAGGTCGAAGCCGGCCTGTTCGGAAATGAGATCTGCGTCAGGCCGACAACAGATGGTGGCGATGTCTGCACATCCAGCCGGTCCTGCGAAGGGCTTTGCCTGGCGATTGAAGAAGACGGCGAAAAAAGCGGCTATTGCAGCGAAGACAGCACGACATTTGGCTGTACCGAAGTCTTTGAAGACGGTGACGTTGCAACGCTTTGCATAGATTGAATACCCCGGGGAGGGGGCAGGTTCGCACCTGCATGAAGACCAAAGGGATGAGAAAATGACAAGAATTGCTACGATTATCGGCGGTGGTGTAATTGGTGGTGGATGGGCTGCACGCTTTCTGCTGATGGGGTGGGATGTTCAGGTCTTTGATCCTGATCCCGAAGCCGAACGCAAAATCAGCGAAGTCCTTTCCAATGCACGTCGGTCCTTGCCGGGCCTGTCCGATGTGGCCATGCCAGCGGAAGGCAAATTGACCTTTCATGCAGAGATCAAAGATGCCGTGGCCGGTACGTCCTGGATCCAGGAAAGCGTGCCGGAACGTCTTGAGATCAAACATAAGGTTTACGCAGGCCTGCAGGAACATGCGCCTGCGGATGCGATTATCGGATCTTCCACCTCAGGATTTAAACCGTCTGAGCTTCAGGAAGGCATGGCGAACCCTGGTCAAATCGTGGTGACCCATCCGTTTAACCCGGTTTATCTTCTGCCGCTGGCCGAACTTGTCACAACCGAAGCGAACCCGGCGGAGGTGGTTGAGCGTGCCAAGGAAATCCTGACCGCAATTGGGATGCACCCGCTGCATCTGAAAAAAGAAATCGATGCGCATATTGCGGATCGTTTTCTGGAAGCTGTGTGGCGCGAGGCGCTTTGGCTGGTCAAAGACGGCATCGCAACGACAGAGGAAATCGATGACGCAATCCGCTATGGATTTGGTCTGCGCTGGGGGCAGATGGGCCTGTTTGAAACCTATCGCATTGCCGGTGGTGAAGCGGGTATGAAACATTTCATCGCGCAGTTCGGTCCTTGCCTGCAATGGCCCTGGACCAAGCTGATGGATGTGCCGGAACTGACGGATGAGCTGATCGACATGATCGCGGATCAGTCTGACGCGCAATCCGGTCATCACTCCATCCGCGAATTGGAACGCATCCGTGACAACAACCTGGTCGGTATGATGCGCGCGTTGAAGGCGCAGGATTACGGGGCAGGGGCGCTGCTGAATGCGCAGGACAAACGTATGGCGCAACCCATTGATATGTCCGGCCTCATCACCACTGTCAGCCGGGTCGTGCCGCTGGACTGGACCGACTACAATGGTCACATGAATGAGGCGCGCTATCTTCAGGCCTTTGGTGATGCGACTGACAAATTCATGGAATTGATCGGCTGTGATGCGGAATATATTTCCTCAGGCGGCAGTTACTTCACCGCTGAAACCCATATCCGCCACCTGGACGAAGCCCATGCGGGGGCACAGATCCAGGTGCGCACGCGCTGTTTGTTGGGTGAAGGCAAGAAGATGCATCTTTGGCATGAAATGGTTGAAGGGGATCGTCTGTTGGCCACGGGTGAACATATGTTGATCCACGTCAGCCTTGAAACCCGCCGTGCATCGAAACCTGCATCGCATATCGCAGCAACGCTGGGCCGGATCGCGGAAGGTCACGCGACACGGCCGCTGCCGGAAGGTGTTGGCAAAGCCGTGGGGAAAAAATGATGAAACGTGTTCTGATCACTGCCGGAGGATCTGGCATCGGGCTTGCGATGGCGCAGGCGTTTGATGCGGATGGCTATGAAATCCATGTGACAGATGTGAATGAGGCAGCGCTAAATGCGCTGCCTTCGCATTTTAAGGGCCACCTTGCAGATGCCTCTGCCGAAGAAGACATGAAGGCTGTGTTCAACAAGATCACGCAGGCGGGCGGGCTTGACGCGTTGTGCGCGAATGCGGGCATTGCAGGGCCGACAGCAGCGATTGAAGATGTGGAACTGACAGACTGGCAGAAATGCGTTTCTGTGAACCTTGAAGGTGCCTTCCTGGCCGCAAAATATGCAGCGCCCCTGATGAAGACCGCAGGGCAGGGTTCTATCGTTATCACGTCGTCCACAGCAGGGCAGTATGGCTATCCCTTCCGTGCGCCCTATGCCGCCGCGAAATGGGCGATGATCGGGCTGATGAAAACGCTCGCGATGGAACTGGGGCCTTTCGGCATCCGCGCCAATGCGATCTGTCCGGGGGCCGTGGAAGGGCCGCGTATGGAAGGTGTGCTGGAACGCGAAGCAAGTGCCAAAGGCATGACCCGCGACGAAGTTTACGCAGGCTACGCGGTGGGCACATCCATGCGCAGTTTTGTCGAAGCCTCAGACATCGCAGACATGGCGGTTTTCCTGAGTTCAGATAAAGCCCGCCTTGTTTCCGGTCAGGTGATCGCGGTGGATGGCCATACGGAAAACCCGGATCCGAAAATCTGAACAGAACATCTGAGACACATGTAAGGCGGTGGGTTTAACCTGCCGTCTTCTTTTGTGTGGAAAGTGGTGGCGTGGGGGAGACTTGAACTCCCGACCTCTCGATTATGAGTCGAGCGCTCTAACCAACTGAGCTACCGCGCCATACCGTGGTACTCCCTAGGGGAATCGAACCCCTCTTTTCAGGTTGAAAACCTGACGTCCTAACCGATAGACGAAGGGAGCACCGTTCGGTGAGCGGGTATTTAGCTTGTCCTCGGAGACTCGGCAAGAGGAAAAACAGCAGATTCAGGATGTTTTTCGGATTTTCTGCGCAGGAGGTATCCGGGTGTGGGATGCAGGCAAAACCGCAGCAGAAAACAGAATTCAGTTGCCTGATTTCAGCTGTATTTAATTTGCGGAGGGTAACCGTGGTACTCCCTAGGGGAATCGAACCCCTCTTTTCAGGTTGAAAACCTGACGTCCTAACCGATAGACGAAGGGAGCACCGTTCGGTGAGCGGGTATTTAGCTTGTCCTCGGAGACTCGGCAAGAGAAAAATGTGGTTTTTTCTGCAAAAAGTTAAGATTTCACAGCGGCGGGGTGCATGGGTATGCCTGGGCGTGTTTTAGGCCTCTGCCGCATCCTCAAGTCGCAGCTGCACGCTTTCGCGCCCCTGCCAGCGATTGATTTCCAGCCGCCCGGCCAGGTGGAACAAGGCCCCGTTATGATCCTGCAGGGCAGGGCCAAGCGGGCCGTCAAAAGCCCCAAAGCAAATCGCATCAATGCGCGGGCCCATACCATCGCCAAAACTGATCTTCAGGTGTGATTCCCCGACGCGTTTGGCGAAAAAGATTTTCTGACTGGCGAAAGCAAACCGGGGGCCGGGGGCACCGGCACCATATGGGCCGGCGGATTCGATTTTTGTGACCAGATCGGTCTGGGCCGCCCCTGGCATCAACAGTGCGTCCAGCTTCAGCGCCGCCGGGCCGCCAAGGCCTGCGCCTTGTTTCGCCAGCAGTTCTTCAAGCCGTTCCATGGCGGGTTCCAGCTGATCCCGGGTCAGGGACAGGCCCGCCGCCATTTTATGCCCGCCGCCTTTCTCAAGCAGGCCTTCCGCAACAAGTTTCTGAATCGCATGGCCCAGATCAACGCCAGAGACCGAGCGACCAGAGCCTTTGCCCGCATTACCATCAAAGCCAATGACAATCGCGGGCAGGTTTGTCGCCTCTTTCATGCGAGACGCGACAATTCCGACAACACCAGGATGCCAGCCATCGTCCGCAGCCCAGGCCAACGCCGCCGGACGGTTGCTTTCTGGTGTATGGGCCTCAAGGCGATTTTGCGCCTGATCCATCGCGACTTCACGGGTCAGATTTTCGATCTCGCGACGTTCACGGTTCAGGATCTCAAGCTGCGCCGCCATGGCGTGGGCTTCCTGTGGATCAACGGAAGCAAGCAGGCGCGCACCCAGATCGGCTTTGCCAATCCGTCCGCCTGCGTTGATGCGCGGCCCCAGCAGGAAACCAAGGTGGTATGACGTCGGCGGCCCGTCCATGCCTGCACTGTCAGCCAGCGCCACAAGGCCGGTATGGTGACGTTGTGCCAGAACTTTCAGGCCCTGACGTACAAAAGCGCGGTTCACACCGATCAGGGGCGCAACATCGGCCACGGTGGCAAGGGCGACGAAATCCAGCAGGTTCAGAAGGTTTGGTCCGGCATTGCCCGCTTCGCGCATCTGGCGGCCGGTTTCGACCAGCATCAGGAAGACCACAGCAGCGGCACAAAGGTGGGCCAGATCGCCGCTTTCATCCTGACGGTTCGGGTTCACCACTGCATGCACATCAGGCAGGGTTTCGCCGCCAAGGTGGTGATCCAGCACGATAACATCGGTATCACCGGCGGCGGCCAGGGCGTCATGGGAAAGCGTGCCGCAGTCAACACAAACGATCAGGTCATGGTTCGCCGCAAGTTCTGCAATCGCCGGGGCATTGGGGCCATAGCCTTCGTCAATCCGGTCGGGCACATAAAGTGTGGCGCGTTCATCAACCGGATAGCCCAGTTCACGCAGCCAGTGGATCAGCAGCGCACCGGATGTGCCGCCATCCACGTCATAATCGGCAAACACGGCAATGCGCTGGCCGGATTGCGCGGCCTGCAGAAAACGTGTGGCAGCAGTTTCCATGTCCAGCAGGGAACGCGGATCGGGCAGAAGATCCCGCAAAGACGGTTCAAGATAAGAAGGCGCATCCATAGCGCTGACGCCCAGCCGGGCGAGCGTCCGGCATAATGCCGGAGCGAGACCAGTCTGCTGCGCCATGGCTTCTGCCTGGCGTTCGGTCTCTATGTCAGGCCCCAGCCAGCGCCGCCCGTTGAGCGACGCATCCACATTCAGAAATGCCGGGGCCTCAGACACGTTAATTATACAGCATCCACAGGGGTGCGGTATTCCATGCGACGCACGGAACCGGTGCGCGAACGCATCAGAACGGTTTCTGTGGTCAGCCAGCCTGGCTCGCGCTTGACGCCGGACAGGATGGAACCGTCTGTTACGCCGGTTGCTGCGAACAGAACGTCTTCGGTGACCATTTCGTCACGGGAATAGATCTTGTCGAAATCGGTGATGCCGGCTTTGGTCGCGCGGCCACGTTCGTCATCGTTGCGGAACAACAGACGACCGTACATTTGACCACCCATGCATTTCAAAGCAGCCGCAGCCAGAACACCTTCGGGTGCGCCGCCAGTGCCCATATACATGTCGATGCCGGTTGTTTCAGATTCTGCGCAATGCATAACGCCTGCAACATCACCATCGGAAATCAGACGGATCGCAGCGCCGGTTTCACGGATACCTGCAATCACGTCTTCATGGCGTGGACGTTCCAGGACGCAGACTGTGATGTCTTCGCAGGCACAGCCTTTGGCTTTGGCAAGCGCTTCAACACGTTCCTTTGGGGACATGTCCAGCGTTACAACGCCTTCAGGGAAGCCCGGGCCAACCGCCAGCTTGTCCATGTAAACGTCAGGCGCGTGCAGCATAGAGCCGCGCGGACCCATTGCGATCACGGTCAGTGCGTTTGGCATGTCTTTCGCGGTCAGCGTTGTGCCTTCCAGCGGGTCCAGCGCGATATCAACACCAGGGCCTGTGCCAGTACCAACTTCTTCACCGATGTACAGCATTGGCGCTTCGTCGCGTTCGCCTTCACCGATCACAACCACACCGGCAATATCCAGCAGGTTCAGCTGTTCGCGCATGGCGTTTACGGCAGCCTGGTCAGCGGCTTTCTCATCGCCACGGCCTACAAGGCTGGCAGAGGCCAGAGCAGCAGCCTCAGACACACGGGCCAGGCCCAGAGACAGCATACGATCGTTAAAGTCAGAAGATGTGGGCATTGTTCGGTCTTCCCGGATAAAACATAGGTTGCGCCGGGTTTAATCGGACCGGGCCGCCAGGGCAAGTTGAATCCCTTCTTCCGGGCGGCCAGTGTTGCGAATAAGGCGTCAGATTAATGGCCTGACATAAACCCCTGCAGCAAAGGTAAAGAGGCCTGGAGAAAAATCACTCAGGGCAATGTGCTGCGGTGTAATAAAATAGTATTTCACCCAGCGCGCGGGCCTGTATCTGGTCCGGGGTCCGGAACTGCAGTTTGCCTGGGATCACAACTGAACCAAGGATGAAACTGTCTTTGCTGACCGTACTGCCGGAAAACAACTGCGTATTGATGTAAGTCGCAGGTGAGGGCAGATCCAGAACGCGCTGAGAAAACTCATAGAAAAGAGGGGCATCGGCGTGGGGCATCAGTGTTTGTACGCCGTCGTCACCTGAGATCACTTCAGCGGCGACCTGAAAGCTGAATTGTCCTCCGGGCTGATCCAGCGCGCCTCGCATGGCCTCAAGCGGAGAAGTTGCAGAGAATTCCTCTGGCAGAAACGCAGCCATGGCCTCAAGCTGAGAGAGCAGATCAGCAGATGTGCCGTCACGTGTGATGGTCAGAATGACGGGGGCCGCAGCGGGATCTGAAATGTTTACAGTATCCATCCGGAATTGCCGCAGATCAGCGGTCATTTTTGCACGTCGGATCTGCGCTGGTTCCGTTTCGGTTCGGTGTTCGCTGAGAATGGTAAGCTGGCAGTCGTCCAGGCTAATGTCGGCATCCACCAGCGTCGGGTCATTCTCATGCAGGGCCTGAACGACATCCGAAGCAGAGGGGCCGGTATCTCGCAGAAGGAAATACCAGCCGGCTGTCGCTGCAATTGCGCCGGTCAGAAGGGCAGGGATCAGGCGCATTTTCTGTCCCCTTCCCGCAGATCAGACTGTTTCGATACGGATCGCAACCGGGGCAGTTGCCACAACACCGGTGCCGCCCAGACCTTCGAGCGCCGCATCCAGAGACTGGCGAGTGCATTTATGGGTTACGATCAGCACAGGCGCATTGTCGCTTTCATGGCTGTACTGGCGCATACGGTCAATGGACACACCGGCCTCACCCAGAACGGCGGCAACTTTTGCAAGCGCGCCTGGTTTGTCGGTCAGCTCCATACGCAGGTAATAAGGTGCCGGGGTTGCGGATTGCGCCGGGCGGGCCTCTTCCAGCGTGGCAGCAGGCTGACCAAATGTGGTCAGGCGGGTGCCGCGCGCGATTTCGATCACGTCAGACATAACTGCACTTGTGGTCGGGCCTTCACCAGCACCCGCACCGCGCAGCACAATCTGACCGACGTTGTCACCTTCCAGCACAACCATATTGGTGCCACCTTCCAGCTGACCCAGCGGGCTGTCCGCAGGCACAAGGCAAGGGGTCATACGCTGTTCCAGGCCACGCCCGGTCATCTGGGCTACACCCAGCAGCTTGATACGGTAGCCCATGTCGGCCGCCTGATGGATGTCTTCAATGGTGATGCGGCCAATGCCTTCAAGCTCTACCGCGTCAAAGGAAACCTTTGTGCCATATGCGATAGAGGCCAGCAGGGACAGTTTGTGGCCCGCATCAATGCCGCCTACGTCAAGGTTTGGGTCCGCTTCGAGGTAACCCAATGCGTCCGCCTCGGCAAAGACCTCATCATAGGGCAGGCCAGCGTTTTCCATGCGGGTCAGGATGTAGTTACAGGTGCCGTTCATCACGCCCATGACGCGGGTGATGTCGTTGCCTGCCAGACCTTCGGTCAGGGATTTGACCACAGGGATGCCACCGGCAACCGCTGCTTCAAATCGAATAACCTTGCCTGCGGTTTCAGCGGATTCAGCCAGCGCCTGACCGTGGATCGCCAGCATGGCTTTGTTTGCGGTGACAACATCTTTACCAGCCGCAATCGCGGCCTCAGTCGCGGCCTTCGCCGGGCCGTCTGAGCCGCCCATCAGTTCCACAAACACATCCACATCATCGCGGGTCGCCAGTGCAACCGGATCATCTTCCCAGGCGTAGTCAGACAGGTTCACGCCACGATCTTTATCCTTAGAGCGCGCGGACACAGCGGTGATCACCACCGGACGGCCTGTGCGCAGGGACAGAAGGTTGGCTTTCTGGCGGATGATCTTCACAACACCAACACCCACGGTGCCAAGTCCTGCAATGCCAAGTCGAAGAGGTGCGGTCATAAGGGGCTCCGTCTGTCAGAAGTATCTGTTCGCAGCCTGGTTAGCGCGAATGCAGGGCAGGTGCAATGTGCAGAGGCGACGGATCAGCGGAAATTTCAGCCGTTCTCACGGGAAAGTGCAGCTAGCAGACGCGCACGGCGGGCTTCGTCAATCACCGGGCCCTGAAGGCGACGCGCACGCGATTTCAGCCCGTTCACACGGGACGCCAGACGCGCACCCTGTTCCTGGGCGCTGATCTGTGTGCCAGCGGTATCGTTTCCGGCGTTCAGCAGATCCTGCAGCGGCAAAATCTCAGGCCAATCGCCCCGGCTGACAGAGGCTTCTTCCATTGCACGGATATGGGCAGGGGGCGCACAGGCGATCAGGGTTAATCCCGCAAGGCAGGTAAAAAGAAGGATTCGCAAATGACTGCTCCGGTTGGTCTTGTGATGATTTTACTCTGTGACACCAGGGATTAACAGGGGGTGAATCACCACCGCGTTCCCCGTCAGCGGGAATGCCCCTTGAAATGAACGTATGTTCAGATAATCTGATGTCATGGCAAGAAAAACAGGCTCCCATTCCGAAATCACCGGCCCCCGCGTGCGCGCCGCCGCTGAGCGGCTTTTTGCACGGCAGGGCTATGCCGCCGTGTCCATGCGCAAAATCGCGGCTGAAGTCGGGGTGCAGGCAGGCGCGCTTTATCTTTACACCAAGGATAAACAGGCGCTGCTTTTTGATATGATGGATGCCCATATGGTCTCGCTGCTGGATGCCTGGCAGGAACTTGATCCGGGGGGCGATCCGATGACGCGGCTGGAGGCGTTGGTGCGCTTTCACATCCGTTTCCATATGGAACGCCAGGACGCGGTCTTCATCGCCTATATGGAACTGCGCAATCTGACGCCCGAGAATTACGCCGCCATCACAGCCCGCCGCAAAGCCTATGAACAGGTGGTTGAAGGTATCCTGTCTGACGGAAAAGCCAGCGGTGCTTTCGCCGTGGAAGACGCCCATCTGTCCGCAATGGCCGTGATCGCCATGCTGACCGGTGTAAACACCTGGTACCGCGAAGGCGGTCGCCTGTCACTGGAACGGGTGGAGGAAATATACTGGGATATGGTGCGTAAATCTTTGGTGGGGTGAGAGAATGGTAAAACTGTTCAAAATTAGTGCTGCAGACATCGGTCTATATTTTTACAATGAGGACGATGAAACGTCAGAGCGTATCTGTGCATCCTGTGGGCGCCCGCGCACTGATACGGGGTTTCCCGAGAGGCATCTCAGATTGCGCAAGGAACGGGCAGACTGGGGTGCGACCTATGATGGACAGATGATCATCACGGAACGTGTGGCGACGTTTTTGCATGCCCATGCGTCCACGCCTTTTACAACTATCAAAGTTAATCGACGGCCTGCGATGTATGCGCTGAAACTGTCTGAGGTTTTAAGGTTCGACGCAAAGACTGTCGGCACACGCTTTGAAGATTTCTGTACGCGTTGCGGCGAATACGCGACGATTGTTGGTGCATCCCCTCCTGCGGTCTTTACGGATGAGAAGATTGACCCAATGGGGATTTACCGCAGTGACCTGATCTTTGCTTGTGGTCGTGAAATGCATCCGATTATTCTGGTGGGTGAGGGATTGCAGAAGATACTGATGGGACACTTCCGGGAACTGGATTTTAGAGTAGTCCGGATGAGCGATCCCGATTGATTATGCGTTCCCCGGGATATTTTCCGAGACAAAATGAAGGAGCTGCATTCAGGTGCCGCGTACAAAGCTTGAATTGGCCAGAATTGAAAATGAACGCAAACGCCTGGAAAAGTTTCTCCATAAACTTGGTATGCATGAGAGTATCCCCGTGCGGGCCATTGAATATTTGCGACCGGGCCAAAGGGGTGTTCTGAACGTTTTTCGAGGGGACATGCCCTTGATTGATGCCGAGAAGCATATCTATGATTTTACCTGGGAGCCCGCATCCTTCATTTTGCGTGGTGAATGGGCCAGGTATGAAGTCGTTTTGAAGGGTTGCACGGTCTGGAGAACTGCGATCGGACCTTGCATTCATCGGTACTCTAAGTGGTCAAAAGATCTGGGGATCCTAAGTCTGAATGGGGAACTGACTGAACTCTGTTTGCATACAGGTCCGGGTGACCATAGTTGTGAGTTTAGCTGGAGCGATCTGGGGTTGTCCTTTGACGAAACGTTGGTCGCTGTTTTGTATATTTATGCGGGTGTTTATGAAACTCAGACCATCGCAGCGAAAAGCACAGACGCTTAATGCGCTGGCTTGATAAACCTGTCGTTGCGAAGGTCTGACATGGCCTGACGCAGTTCTTCCGCTGTGTTCATCACAATCGGGCCGTGCCAGGCGATGGGTTCCTGCAAAGGGGCACCCGCGATCAGTAGAAATCGTACGCCTTCCGGACCAGACTGCAGGCGGACTTCATCGCCTGTGCCAAATTCCACAAGGGTACGGTTGCCGGACATATCCCGGATGTTGACCTCCTGGCCCATGACTTCTTTTTCCAGCAACACACCGCGCGGGGCTGCACTGTCAGCAAACCGGCCGCTGCCTGCAAACACATACGCAAATGTGTTGCGATACGTATCCATGGGCAGGGTTTTGATCGTGTTGGGCGCAACAGAGATATCAAGGTAAACCGGATCGGTTGCGATGCCTTTCACTGGGCCATCAATTCCACGCCAGTTCCCGGCAATCACCCGGATGCGGGTGCCGTCATTGTCAATCCGTTCGGCGACTTCACCAGAGGGAATATCCTGATAGCGCGGCGCACACATTTTCTCACTGGCGGGCAGGTTTGACCAAAGCTGAAACCCATGCATCTGTCCCCGTTTGTTCGCGACAGGCATTTCGTGGTGCATTATACCGGAGCCAGCAGTCATCCACTGAATGTCGCCCGCGCCAATGACGCCTTTGTTTCCAAGGCTGTCCGCATGTTCAACGGTGCCATTCAGCACATAGCTGATGGTTTCAATGCCGCGATGGGGGTGCCATGGGAAACCCGCAATATCGCCTTTGACATCATCCTGCCGGAAATCGTCAAACAGCAGGAATGGGTCAAATTTCTTCGGGTTGTGAAACCCAAAAGCGCGATGCAGGTGCACACCAGCACCTTCAACAGTCGGGGTGGCAAGGCTTGTCGTCAGAGCGGGGCGGATGGACATGGTGTTTCTCCTTTATAACGGGAATATATGTCATCACAGTTCATGTGCATATGGGCGCATATGTGGGTGATCGCGCGTGTGATGTGCGATTTTTATGGGGTGGATCTGGTGATGTGATACAAGTTCTAGTTTTCTAGTTTTCTAGTTTTCTAGTTTTCTGGTTTGCGGACTGGTGACCTTTGCGCTTTCCCATTGTATCAAAAGCTGGAAATGAGGGAGACACAGATGACAGATCAGAACACAACGGCGGGCGAGGCCGAGGTCCTTATGGAACTGGGTGTCTCTCCCATACGGCGCATTTTCGCCCTGGCGGTGCTGCTTCTGCTTGGTGTGCTCCTGATCTGGAATGGGATGGTGCTGCCCGGTGCTGCAATCGGCCTGAAGTTGCTTCTTATGCTGATGGGGGCGGCAGTCCTGTGGCTGGGCATCAAAATGTACGACCGCACACGAGGCGGCCTGATCCTGACGAAAGAGGCCCTCAGCGATTATCGCGGAACCTGCCTGATCCGTATGGAAGATGTGGTGGCGATGGAAAAAGGTGTTTTTGCCCTGAAACCGTCAAACGGCTTTATGCTGCGCGGCACTCAGGCTCCCGGCAACCTCTGGGCACCCGGAATGTACTGGCGTGTGGGCACACGGGTTGGGGTCGGCGGTATCACCAACGCGCGTGACGCAAAATCCATGATTGAGATCATTGTTGCACTGACAGAAGCGCATTCTTAACAGGCTGATCGTTTGTTCAGTTGTTACAGCGGGTTTCCCAGCAGACGCGGCCATTCTGACGATTTGTCGTGAAGATGAAGTTCTGAAATGTCACCCTTTGCAGATCAATCCCGAAATATGGGGTGCTGAAAGCCGGAAAATAGTCTGATGACGTTTCTACAATGATTGCATAATCACCTTTTGCCATCACAGGAAGTTCATCTCGCTTGTTTGTATTCAGGGTATCGGTTGTCCAGGTGATGTTTCCTTCTGTGGCTTCAGACCAGACAACATCATATTCATCATCTTCATCGTCCCATTGGACTGACGTCAGACGAATCCAGTTTTCATATTCGCTGCCTACGATGAAATCGAACACATCCTGCATCCCATTCAGGTGTCTGTCGCTCAACGGTTCTGTCTGTCGGGTGACGAAATCCGCAAGTGCGTAAGAGGCCCGCAAATTCAGACCCTCTGCCCGGAACGCATGAAAGAAAGCAAACATCCCGATGTAAGCCCAGATCAGCATAGGAAACAGATATACAAATTCTACAGACAGGCCTGCAGATGTATCATCTTTGAATTTCCGCAATTCAAGACGTAAACCCGCCATGAATTCCTGCACGTAAAGCTTTGAAATGTTAAACTCCGTCATCTTGAGGCTCGTTTACAAAGGTTGAGGTGGACAAAAGACCATAGTGTTGGTTGCCATCGAGGGGCAGACCCAGGGCCAGGCCCGTGGTTGGGAAAAACGGGCTGAATTTGACGCAGGCGCGCAGCACCATCAGTTCAGTGTCGCCGCCACGGTTCAGATCACTTGGAGGATTTATTTCTTCTTCCTTGTCATAGCAGATCGCCTGTTGGGATGGCAGAACCCATGTGTTCTCATCAATCGGGCGCAATTCCAGTCGGATAGATTCTTCGCAGCTCGGAAGCACCAGCGTGTCACGGCAGATCCGGTCTTTAAGTTCGTCATGCGTGATATCCTCGATGTTCCCAAGGCGGAGGTCCCGGACAGAAATTTCAACGGCCCGGTCAAGCATCACCTGACGTAACATGAGAATGCCGGTTTCAATAATGGCCAGAAACACCATGAAGAAAAGCGGGAACAAAATCACAAACTCGATGGTGACGTTCCCGGATTCATCCTTTCGGAACCATTTGAAAGTATTCAGAAAACTACGCATCAGAGTGTCAATCTCAGTTCGTTGATCTGGCTGGCAATTGTGTCAAAGGCTTTGTTGATTTCAGTGCCTTCCACACGGAAGAAATGTGCCGCGGTGGACGCACAGTTCCGCATGATATTGGCGCTGGTGTTGTTAACCTCAAAGCCGATTGTGAAAACGATAATGTCGTTTGCTTTCGCCAGCGTGCAGATCTGATTTAGCCGTGAATTCGCCTGTGACGCGGTATAGTCCGTTTCAACATAGTTCCCCCAATACCCACCAAATGCATTTGCATATCCATAGGCGCCATATCTGTCCCAGCGATCAATTTCCTGTTCCGTATCATAATAGTGCCGGCGTATACGTTCAGAGGCAACATTCACACCGTCTGTCATCAGGATAACGAATTTTTTTGTATCCGTATCAGACCGGGGTGCGGGGCGGTTTGCAAAAGCAGAGTCGATCGTCACACCACCAACAGGATTGGCAGACAGATTTGCGATCATTGGCTGTGATGCAGGGTCCAGAAGAACGGTTGCCCATTTCATACCCGTGTGAATGGCGGTGTTATGACGTGCCTGAAGCTGAGAAATAGCGGTTTTCAATTCATTGCGATCCTGGCTGACCGGAATGATCCGTTCATATGTTCGCTTTGGGCAACTCGGGTTGTTGATGCCTGAATTATAAGGGCCATATTCATATCGGGTGAAATGCTGCCCCTGACGATACTGGCGTGAGCTGTGCAGCCCAAGGCGGCCAAAGTCATCTGCAGTGAATTCAAGGCAGTGTGAATAGTTATGTCGCGGAATCTCGGTCAGGTTGATCTGGCTCAGAAGGCCCGGACCGGCGTTGACCTGTGCCGTATAGGGGATCAGAGAAAGAGAGACGAGATTCTCAACTTCATCACGCAATACAGTATCAACAAAGTCCTGTGCCGCGCCGCGCAGAGTGCTGATTTTTGAACCACGCATAGAACCTGAAATATCCAGAACCAGGGAAATTTCTACGTTGGAAACGCGTTCTTCGGCCTGACCGACGGCGGCTGTCTCCAGGACATCAATCCCTTCCCAGTCCGGCATATAGCGTGATTCAAGTCGCAGAAATCGTGTGCGCAGATCAACCGAAGCCTTTGCTGTCACAATCCGATATGTTCCTGCGGCATTTCCCTCCACGTGCACTTCATCAACAAAGGCCGCCATGCCTGCTTTTTCAAAGTAATCATTCACCACGGTGGCCGGATCAAGCGTCTGGTCAAGATCAGCCGCAGCAAGGATTGCCCGGTCCAATGTGTTCTGAAGCCTGATGCGGGCTGTTTCCTGGCGGACAAAATCAACGCCCATGCCTGTCATCAGAAGAAGAACGATAAAGATCATCAGTGTCAGAATCAGAAGAGACCCGGATTCGTCCCTGTAAAAATTCTTCAGTTCCGATTCGAAACGCTTCTGAGGTCGGGCGAAAAAACCTGTTTTGCCCAATGCTTTCAGGCCAAATTTCTTGAACATGTGCAACCCTCTTGTGCAATAGCAGAAATAAGCAACAGAACACGGGCAAAATACTAAGATACTAAATCATACAGATATGGCTAAAATGGGGCAGGTGCCCCTTTCCGGTCGTATTCGGGTCATTTCGCTAATCTGATCGACCATAAAATCTGCTGGCAGATTAATACGGCAAATGTGGCGGGGCAATACCTTCTTGGCGATGCCGCATTCGCGATATGCGCTCTCTGGTTGAATTTGACGTTTTTTTAAGAAATCTGGGCGTTTTTACGCGACGTCTTAAGTAATCCGTCATAGTCTGTCTGCACAAAAAACAGGCATTGATTCGAAGAAGTGTCTGAAAAATTATCTGTAAATGCGGCAAATTATGCCGCCGGAGGTTTAGAATGAACGCAAGCACTGGACATGCCCAGGAACCAAGTTTTCGCGAATCAGTTGATCTGATGTTTAACCGCGCGGTTGCCATGATGGACCTGCCTCCGGGGCTTGAGGAAAAAATCAGGGTCTGTAACGCGACTTATACTGTGCGTTTTGGCGTGCGTCTGCGCGGTCAGATTCAGACTTTTACAGGGTATCGCTCTGTGCATTCCGAACATATGGAACCGGTAAAAGGCGGCATTCGTTATGCTTCTGCCGTGGACCAGGATGAAGTCGAAGCACTTGCTGCGCTGATGACCTATAAATGTGCGCTGGTTGAAGCGCCGTTTGGTGGTTCTAAAGGTGGTCTCTGCATCAATCCGCGTGATTATGAAGAACATGAACTGGAACTGATCACCCGTCGTTTTGCGTATGAACTTGCAAAACGCGACCTGATCCACCCATCCCAGAACGTGCCTGCGCCTGACATGGGCACCGGCGAACGTGAAATGGCCTGGATGGCCGACCAATACGCGCGGATGAATACAACTGACATCAACGCCAAAGCCTGTGTGACGGGTAAGCCTCTGAACGCTGGTGGTATTGCTGGCCGTGTTGAAGCAACCGGTCGTGGTGTTCAATATGCGCTGCAGGAATTTTTCCGTCACCCCGAAGACATCAAAATGGCGGGGCTGACCGGCAAACTTGATGGCAAACGCGTGATCGTTCAGGGTCTTGGCAACGTGGGTTATCACGCCGCGAAATTCCTGTCCGAAGAAGACGGATCCATCATCACAGGCATTATTGAGCGCGATGGCGGCATCTTCAATGATGACGGTCTGGACGTTGATGCTGTGCACAAATGGCTGGGCGAAAACGGCGGTGTTAAGGGTTTCTCAGGCGGCACTTACGTTGAAAATGGCGCGGAACTTCTTGAAAAAGACTGTGACATCCTGATCCCGGCGGCACTTGAAGGCGTGATCAATCTCAGCAATGCCGAACGTGTGACGGCGCCCCTGATTATTGAGGCTGCGAACGGCCCTGTGACTGCGGGCGCGGATGAAATTCTGCGCAATAAAGGCACCGTGATCATTCCGGATATGTACGCAAACGCCGGTGGTGTGACCGTGTCCTACTTTGAATGGGTGAAAAACCTGTCGCACATCCGTTTTGGCCGTATGCAGCGCCGTCAGGAAGAATCGCGTCACCAGCTGGTGATTGACGAACTGGAACGTCTGGATGATGCCATGGGGGATCGCTGGTCCATGACCCCTGATTTCAAACAGAAATATCTGCGTGGTGCGGGTGAACTTGAACTGGTGCGCTCCGGTCTCGATGACACAATGCGCATCGCCTATCAGTCTATGCGCGAAGTCTGGCATTCCCGCGATGACGTGACTGATCTGCGTATGGCGGCTTACCTTGTGGCAATCGGTAAAGTTGCGGCAAGCTACCGCGCCAAGGGTCTCTGATCCTTTCTGTCACGGAAGAATACGACCGTTTCAAAGGCCTCGCGATTGCGGGGCCTTTTTTATGTCAGCAGCTGTCGGGACATGGCTTGTAATCTGTTCCTGCCCGACGTCCTATGCGCATACATTTCAGAGGAAGACATAGTATGACACAGGATCTGACCTACAGCTGCACCTGCGGCAAAACCACGGCGCGGTTGCACAATGTATCCCCGCGCACCGGCAATCTTGCCCGCTGCCACTGCAAAGACTGTCAGGCCTTTGCAACCTGGCTGCATCAGCAGGGCGGGGCGGATATTCTGGATGAAAACGGCGGGACCGAGCTATGGCAGACACTGGCCTGGCACGTTGAATTCCTGACCGGTAAAGACGAAAACCTGAAAGCCATGCGCCTGTCCCCCAAAGGTCTGATCCGCTGGTATGCGGGCTGCTGCCACGCGCCTTTTGGCAACACTATGGGATCACAATCCATGACCTTTGTTGGTCTGCCCCTGTCGGGGTTTGATGCCAAAGCCACTGATACTATGGGCGAATTCAGCGCCTCGATGTCTGCCAAAACCGCACGCGCAGGCGGTACTCCGCCGGATGATTTCGGGTTCGGCAAAACCATTGCGCGCATTCTATGGCGACAGCTGAAAGGTAAACTGCGGGCCAAAACCCGGGCGACACCCTATTGGCAGGGGAACGCGCCGGTGTCTGATCCACAGGTTCTGAGTTTACCGGAACGCCAGGCGGTCACACCCGATTAAGATACGCCACCCTAATATCATAAAACGACATTTTCCGTCGCCTGGGGGCGTTGCATCCCCGGGCGTCACCTGATTAGCTGTGCCTGAAATCAGGGAGAATATTCATGCGATTTTCTGCATGGCAGGTGTTGAAAGAGGGGCTGACCGGCAACAAAGGCTGGAAACCCCACTGGCGCAGCCCGGAGCCACAATCCGAGTATGACATCATTATCATCGGCGGCGGCGGGCATGGCCTGTCCACGGCCTATCATCTGGCAGCGAAATATACGGATAAACGTATCGCAGTGCTGGAAAAAGGCTATATCGGTGGCGGCAATGTTGGCCGGAACACGACGATTGTGCGGGCGAATTACTTCCTGAAGGGCAATTCAGAATTTTACAGCCACTCCCTGAAACTGTGGGAGCGCATGGAAAAAGACCTGAATTACAACGCGATGCATTCCCAGCGCGGCATTCTCAACCTGTTCCATTCCGACGGTCAGCGTGATGCAGCCGCACGTCGTGGCAATATGATGGTCAATCAGGGTGATGATGCGATCCTGCTGGATCGCGAAGGCGTGCGGGACATCCTGCCCTACCTCGATTACGACAATATCCGCTTCCCCGTGTACGGTGCGCTGTACCACAAACGCGGCGGCACGGCGCGGCATGATGCGGTGGCCTGGGGCTATGCGCGGGGTGCGGATCAACGCGGCGTTGATATCATTCAGAACTGCGAAGTCACGGGCATTGATATCGAAAATGGCGTCGTGAAAGGCGTGCAGACGTCAAAAGGCCCGATCAAAGCCCAAAAAGTTGGCATGGTTGTCGCCGGTCGTTCCAGCCAGGTCGCGGCCATGGCCGGGATGCAGGTGCCAATTGAAAGCACCGTCTTGCAGGCCTTCGTGACCGAGGGTCTGAAACCGGTTCTCGACAATGTTGTCACCTTCGGCATGGGCCATTTCTATATCAGCCAGTCTGACAAAGGCGGTCTGGTCTTTGGCGGCGATATCGACATGTACGCAAGCTATGCTCAACGCGGCAATCTGCCGACAACCGAACATGTGGTCGAAGCTGCGATGACCCTGATGCCGATGATCGGCAAGGCGAAAATGCTGCGCAGCTGGGGCGGCATCATGGATATGTCCCCGGATGGCTCGCCCATCATCGACAAAACCCATGTTGAAGGGCTGTACCTGAACTGCGGCTGGAACTATGGCGGCTTCAAAGCTGTGCCTGCCTCGGGTGATTGTTTTGCGCATCTGATTGCCAAAGATGAACCACACCCGGTCGGCAAAAAATTCCGTCTTGATCGCTTTCGCACCGGCCATGGGATCATGGACGAAGAAGGCACCGGCAGTCAGCACAACACCCATTAAGGAGGCAGAAAATGCGTATCAAATGTCCCCTCTGTGGGGAACGCGACCGTCGCGAATTTTACTATAAGGGCGCAGCCATTGATCTCGCCCGTCCGGCCCCTGATGCGGGCGACGTGGCCTGGGATGACTACATCCACAACCGCGAAAACCCGGCAGGCCGCACCAAAGATCTGTGGCAGCACGAAATGGGCTGCGGGTCCTGGCTTGTGGTGGAACGCAACACCGTAACCCATGAAGTTTACGGCGCAGAACTTGCGGAAGACGTAAAGCGGGGGATGAAATAATGCGGATCAGTAATAAAGGTCTGATTGATCGCAGCAGCCCGGTGTCCTTCACGTTTGACGGTAAGAAGGTTGATGGTTTTGCCGGTGATACCGTGGCCTCAGCAGCACTCGCGCAGGGTCGCAAAGTCTTTGGCCGCAGCTTTAAATATCACCGTCCACGTGGCGTGATGACGACGGGGTCAGAAGAACCAAACGCGCTGGTGACTTTGCATTCCGGTGCCGCACAAGATCCCAACATTCGCGCCACCACCCAGGAAATCTATGACGGCTTGCAGGTGCGCGGGCAAAACGCCTGGCCCTCTGTTGATCGTGACCTGATGGGGGTGAATGATCTGTTTGCGCCGTTCTTTGGCGCGGGTTTCTACTATAAAACCTTCATGTGGCCCGGTGCCCTTTGGGAAAAACTGTGGGAACCGATGATCCGTCGCGCCGCAGGTCTTGGTGCGCTGTCCGGTGAACATGATACGTCCCGCAATGAAAAAGCCTATGCTTTCTGTGATCTTCTCGTGATTGGCGCGGGGCCTGCGGGCCTGATGGCGGCATTGACCGCAGCGCGTGCCGGTGCCGATGTGATCCTGGCCGACGAAGATGCACGTTTCGGCGGGCGTCTGTTGCTGGAAGATGAGGAAATCGACGGCAAGCCCGGGCATATCTGGGCATCGGAAGTCACCGCAGAACTAGAGGGTATGGATAACGTTCGCCTTATGACCCGCACCACTGTCACGGGCGTTTTTGATCAGGGTACATATGGGGCGCTGGAACGTGTGGGGCAGCATCTGGCTGACCCGGCGGATGATTTGCCGCGTGAATGTTTCTGGCGTATCGTCGCCAAACGCGCGGTGCTGGCGGCGGGGGCGCTGGAACGTTCTGTTGCTTTTGCCAACAACGATCGCCCCGGCATTATGATGGCGGGTGCTGTGCGCGGCTATCTCAACCGCTACGGCGTTGCGACGGGTCAGAAGGTTGCGATCTTTGGCAACAATGACAGCGCCTGGAAAACCGCCCGCGATCTGCAGGCGGCGGGCGTGGAAATCACCGCGCTGATCGACTCGCGCAGTGATGTCACCCCGCAAGGCGACTTCCCGGTGATCACCGGCGGCCTGGTGTCTGATACCCGTGGGCATGGGGCGCTTAAGGAAATCACGGTGCAATCCGCATCTGGCGAACAGAAAATCGCGGTCGATTGTCTGGGCGTGTCCGGCGGCTGGAACCCATCCGTGCATATGCTGTGTCACATGAACGGTCGCCCGGCCTGGGATGAAGCCACGCAAAGCTTCCTGCCGGTTGAGAACATGGTACCGGGCCTTGTGGCCGTGGGATCTGCTGCGGGTCATTTCAACACCCAGGCCGCGCTTGAAAGCGGGATCAACGAGGCAAATAAGGCCCTCACAGATATCGGCCTCAAGTCCACCGATACCAAAGCCCCGCAGGCCGAAGACGGTGCCTATAACATCACTGCCCTCTGGGACGTGCCGCACGAAAGCAAAGGCTACAAACGCGCCTGGCTTGATTATCAGAACGATGTGTCCACCAAGGATGTGCGTCTGGCGGCCAAGGAAAACTACGCCTCTGTCGAACATATGAAGCGCTACACCACACAGGGCATGGCGCCGGATCAGGGCAAAAACTCCAACGTGAATGCGCTCGCGATCCTGGCCGACGCCACGGGCCGTGACATCCCGACCACTGGCACCACAACCTTCCGCCCGCCTTATGTACCTGTGTCCATGGCGGCGCTGGGTGCGGGGGCGCGGGGCAAGGGGTTTGCCCCGGAACGCTTTGTGACCTCCCATCAGGCGACTGTCGATCGCAACGCGCCGATGATCGAAGCGGGCCTTTGGTATCGTCCCGGCTATTATCCCCGTCCGGGCGAGAAAACCTGGCTGGAAAGCTGCAACCGCGAAGTCACCAGCATTCGCAACGCGGTTGGCGTCACCGATGTGTCGACCCTTGGTAAAATCGACATTCAGGGCCCGGATGCAGGCGCATTCCTTGATTTCGTCTATACTAATATGTTCTCGACCCTGAAGGTCGGGCGCGTGCGCTATGGTCTGATGTTACGCGAAGATGGCCATGTCATGGATGACGGCACGACAGCACGCCTGGGCGAAAACCACTATGTGACCACCACCACCACGGCTGCGGCCGGGCAGGTGATGAAACATATGGAATTCGTGCATCAGGCCCTGTGTCCGGATCTCAATGTGCGCTTTATCTCGGTCACCGAACAATGGGCGCAGTTTGCGGTCGCCGGGCCGAAATCGCGTGAACTTCTGAACACCGTGCTGGACGATAAAATCGACAATGACAGCTGGCCCTTCATGGCCTGCGGCGATGTCACCCTGTCCGGCGTCAAAGGGCGTTTGTTCCGCATCTCATTCTCTGGCGAACATGCCTATGAAATCGCGGTGCCCTCCCGGTATGGCGACGCATTGTTCCGTGATCTTGTGTCACGTGCCGAAGTCCTTGGCGGCGGTGCCTACGGGATGGAAGCCCTGAACGTGCTGCGCATCGAAAAGGGCTTTATCACCCACGCTGAAATTCACGGTCGGGTCACGGCCTTTGATATTGGCATGGGGCGTATGGTGTCGGGCAAGAAAGACTGCATCGGCAAAACCGCATCTGAACGTCCGGGCCTGCATGGGGATCACCGCGAACATATGGTCGGGCTGAAACCGGTTGATGCCGGGCAAGACCTGTCCAATGGCGCGCATCTGTTCTTTGCGGATGATGACATCACCGCCGACAACAGCCGGGGTTATGTCACCTCGGTTGGCTATTCGCCGACGCTGGACACATATCTGGCGCTGGGCTTCCTTGAAAACGGACCAGCCCATTACGGCAAAAAGATCCGCTTTAAGGACCATCTGCGCGGCATCGACACAATGGTCGAAGTCTGCAATCCCGTGTTCCTGGACCCAGAAGGAGGGCGCTCTCGTGGCTGAACTCATTGCTAAAACATCCTGCGACGGGCTGCTGCCGATCACATCCGGAACGGTTTCTCTGACGGAACTGACGCCATCTGCGATCACATCCTTCATGCCCTGGAAGGGCCGCGAAAAAGCGGCCTCAACGGCGCTGAAGAAAGCCTGCGGCATGGCATTGCCTGGCCCGAATGAAGCCACAGACACCGAAGGCGCACGCGCGATCTGGTCTGGCCGGGGACAATGTTTTATTCTGGATGCGGATGTGCCCGCCGATCTGGCGACTGAAGGCGCGATCACCGATCAATCCGACGCCTGGGCCGTCATGCGTTTGGCAGGCGCTGGGGCACAAGATGTGCTTGCCCGTCTGGTGCCGGTTGATCTGCGCCTGGCTGCCTTTAAGCCGGGGCAGACCGTGCGGACCGAAATGCAGCATATGATGGCCTCCATCACCCGCAGTGGTGACACCAGCTTTGACATCATGGTCATGCGCAGTTTTGCAAAAACTGCGGTGCACGATCTGCATGAGGCGATGAAATCTGTCGCTGCACGCGGTTAACGGGCCTTAACAGGGTCTGAAACTGCCGCGCGCGTGATATGCATAAAGTGTGCATAGGATGTGCATGGATTGTGTATGCGATATTCATCCGATTTGCCCCTCTCGACAGCGGGGGGCAGATCGGGGATACTTACGTCCGATCAACGCCCGGATAGTGACCCGACATGAGCCTGCCCCACGGTTTTCTCGATGAATTGCGCACCCGCACCTCGCTCTCGCAGGTGGTCGGGCGTAAGGTCATGTGGGATCCGCGCAAGTCCAATCAGGGTAAGGGCGATATGTGGGCGCCGTGTCCCTTCCATCAGGAAAAAAGTGCGTCTTTTCATGTAGATGACCAGAAGGGCTTTTATTACTGCTTTGGCTGTCACGCCAAGGGGGACGCGATTTCCTTTGTCCAGGAAACCGAAAATGTCGGCTTTATGGAATCGGTTGAAATCCTCGCCCGCGAAGCCGGAATGACCATGCCCCAGCGCGATCCACGCGCCCAGGAAAAAGCCGATCGGCGGACATTGCTTGCCGCTGTGATGGAACAGGCCGTGCAGTTTTTCCGTCTGCAACTGCGCACAAATCAGGGTGCAGAGTCTCGAAAATATCTTGAAAAACGGGGGCTTAGCGAAGCCGCGCAGGATCGTTGGGAAATTGGTTATGCCCCCGATGTGCGTCAGGCGATGCTGCAACATCTGCGCGATAAAGGCGTGGATGATCAGCTGATCATTGATGCCGGTCTGTGTGCCCGCCCTGATGGCGGTGGCGCGCCTTATGACCGTTTCCGGGGCCGGATTATCTTTCCGATCCGCGATCACCGGGGCCATGCCATTGCCTTTGGTGGCCGGTCACTGGACCCGAATGCACGCGCTAAGTATCTGAATTCGCCTGAAACTGTTCTGTTCGATAAAGGGCGTAGCCTGTTCAACGTCCGTGCCGCACGCGAAGCGGCTGGCAAAGGGCAACCCCTGCTGGTGGCCGAAGGTTACATGGATGTAATCGCCCTTTCGGAGGCCGGTTTCACCGCCTGCGTCGCCCCGCTTGGCACTGCGATCACCGAAAACCAGTTGCAGATGCTCTGGCGCATCTCGCCGGAGCCCATCATCACGCTTGATGGTGACACCGCCGGTCAACGCGCTGCAATGCGCCTGGTCGACCTCGCGCTGCCGCTGCTGGAAGCAGGTAAATCCCTGCGCTTTGTCATCATGCCAGAAGGCCAGGATCCGGATGATCTGCTGAAGGCCAAAGGCGCGGCTGCCATGCAGCAACTTATTGATAATGCTCAGCCAATGGTCGAACTTCTCTGGCAGCGTGAGATTGAAGGCAAGGTCTTTGACAGCCCTGAACGCAAAGCTGCACTGGACAAAGCCTTTGCGGATGCAGTTGCAAAAATTCAGGATGAAAATCTGAAATTCCACTACAGCCAGGAATTGCGCGATCGCCGTTTTCAGCTGTTCCGGCCGCAACGCAAACAAAATGACTGGAAGCCGAATAACGTTTTCCGACCTGGTGGGAAATTCGGCAATAATATTGCCCCGCGTCCTTCCAAAAGTGCCAAAGACAGTTTCCTGGCGACGAAGAACGCCAGCCCCATCACCCGCAGTATGCGCGAGGCCATGCTGCTGGTCGTCGGGTTGAAACGCCCGGAGCTTGTCCTTGCCGCACTGACACAGCTTGAACGGATGCAGTTTTCATCTGACGCACATGAAGCGTTAAAGCACAGTCTGTTACACCATGCACAGGATTATGCCGACAGGCCGGATGAACTGATGGGACGGGTGGAAACAGAGATTGACCCAATGATCCTTGAACAGGCCGGGTCGCACACCCATGTTAATCTGGCGCGGCGCATCCTTGAGAAAAGCACATCCTTTGATCTGCGCGATGCGTTTGAAATGGAACTTGCCAAGCTTGCCGCCAAAGAAGGGCAGGGGCTTGAGGTTGAGGAAGCTGAAGAAGATATCACCGCGGATATCGTGGATGAAGGTCTGACCTGGCGTCTGGCCCAGGCATCTGAGGCCATGAACCGTGCGCAGAGAGGCGAAACTGAGGATAAGGCAGAGTACCACACTGCCAACAACGGTATGGCACTCTCGCGTGATGAACTGAAACATCGGGACAAGCTTTTTGCAAATATTGTCTTCGAAAACCCAAAAAACCGTCGCTGACGCCCTCTGTGGTTAGGAAAGCGTAAATTAATCGCGGTAAACACCTTGCGAATCATCGCTTCACAGGATTGATTCGGAATAAGCGAATCGTTTGATCGCACCGACGGCCTTTTCACCGGGCCGTTTTTGCGTTCGCAGCACTTTCAGGGAGCCCACATGGCCGCTAAAGACACCGACCAGAAGTCATCCGATAAGGAAAACGCCCATACGCTTGATATGAGCCAGGCTGCGGTCAAAAAGATGATCGCTGAAGCGCGTGAAAAAGGTTACATCACCTACGACCAGCTGAACCAGGTTCTGCCACCTGAACAGGTGTCTTCTGAGCAAATCGAAGATGTGATGTCGATGCTGTCCGAAATGGGCATCAACATCATTGAGGATGAGGAAGAAGAAGAAGACAAAGGCGCAACCGAACTGGTAACCACCGCAGGCAATCGCGAAGTTGCGCTGGCTGAAACCGGCACCGAAAAGCTGGATCGCACCGATGATCCTGTGCGGATGTATCTGCGTGAGATGGGCTCTGTTGAGCTTCTGTCCCGCGAAGGTGAGATCGCGATTGCGAAACGGATTGAAGCCGGCCGCAAAACAATGATCCTCGGGCTTTGTGAAAGCCCGCTGACATTTCAGGCGATCACCATCTGGCGCGACGAACTTCTGTCCGAAGACATTCTGCTGCGCGACGTGATCGATCTGGAAACCACCTTCGGCGATCAGATGGGCGATGACGAAGACGAAGAACCGGTGGTTCCCGCCGTCAACGTCGATGGCGCGGCCAAGCCCGAGAAAAAATCATCTGAACCAGAGGTCGACGCCGACGGCAATCCGATCCTGAACAATGACGACGACGACGACGACGATGATCAGGCCAATATGTCGCTTGCGGCTATGGAAGCGGCCCTGAAGCCGAAGGTTCTCGAAACGCTCGACCTGATCGCGCGTGACTTTGCGTTGCTCTCTGACATGCAGGATCTGCGGATTTCCGCGACCCTGAATGAAGATGAAAGCTTCTCTAAGAAAGAAGAAGATAAATATCAGAAGCTGCGCTCTGAAATCGTGGAACTGGTGAATGAACTGCACCTGCACAATGGCCGTATCGAAGCACTGATTGACCAGCTTTACGGCATCAACCGTCGTATCATGTCTATCGACAGCAACATGGTAAAACTGGCGGATCAGGCGCGCATCAACCGTCGTGAATTCATCGAAGCTTACCGGGGTCGTGAACTTGATCCGACCTGGCTGGATGAGATGAAAGAAAAGCCCGGCCGTGGCTGGCAGGCGCTGATGGAACGCTCTGAGGGCAAAATCGAAGAACTGCGTTCTGACATGGCACAGGTTGGTCAGTATGTTGGTCTTGATATTTCTGAATACCGCCGCATCGTGCAGCAGGTTCAGAAGGGCGAAAAAGAAGCGCGTCAGGCCAAGAAAGAAATGGTCGAAGCCAACCTGCGTCTCGTGATTTCCATCGCCAAGAAATACACCAACCGTGGCCTGCAGTTCCTGGATCTCATTCAGGAAGGCAACATCGGCCTGATGAAGGCGGTTGATAAGTTCGAATATCGCCGTGGTTACAAATTCTCTACCTATGCGACCTGGTGGATCCGTCAGGCGATCACCCGTTCCATTGCAGATCAGGCGCGGACCATCCGTATTCCTGTGCATATGATTGAAACCATTAACAAACTTGTGCGCACCGGTCGTCAGATGCTGCATGAAATCGGCCGCGAACCGACACCTGAGGAATTGGCAGAAAAGCTGCAGATGCCTTTGGAAAAAGTGCGCAAAGTGATGAAGATCGCGAAAGAGCCGATCTCTCTGGAAACGCCAATTGGCGACGAGGAAGATTCACAGCTTGGCGATTTCATCGAAGACAAAAACGCAGTTCTGCCGCTGGATTCTGCCATTCAGGAAAACCTGAAAGAAACCACAACCCGCGTGCTGTCTTCCCTCACCCCGCGTGAGGAACGTGTGCTGCGGATGCGCTTTGGCATCGGCATGAACACCGACCACACGCTGGAAGAAGTTGGCCAACAATTCAGCGTGACCCGCGAACGGATCCGTCAGATTGAGGCGAAGGCACTGCGAAAGCTCAAGCACCCAAGCAGATCCCGCAAACTGCGGTCCTTTTTGGATCAGTAATTCTAAGAACGCCCCCGCAAGGGGGCGTTTTTTATTTGAGGAGGAAAAATTGAAAAAAGAGAAAATTGCATCAACAATTGTCGGGGCCGCAGGCGAGCACTTTGTCATGGCAGAGCTTCTGAGGCGCGGACATATTGCTGCGTTGGCACCACAAGGCGCGCCCAACATGGATATCCTGATTGCTGACCGTTCTGGCCAGCAGCTTTTCTCACTCCAGGTGAAAACAAGAACATCTGTCGGTGGTGACGGAGGCTGGCATATGAGCAGCAAACATGAAGGGATCAAAGGAGAACGCCTTTTCTATGTATTCGTTGATATGGGGAAGCCTCTCAATGAACGCCCGGACTGTTTTATCCTGCCAGCTGATCTGGTCGCAGAAATGGTATTTGAAACGCATAGAGACTGGGAGCGCAATCCCGGGAAAGCGGGACAAACCCGAGCAAAGGGTGGCCCAATGCGAAGAATACGCCCGGATTATTTCAGTATCTACACGGCTGAGCCACCCAAATACACACAAGGGTGGATGGAACCATACAGAGAGGCTTGGCAGGTTTTTGAAAACTAGGCATCGAATATCGGACGACATTAGCTGCTCAATACTTCTGTGAGGCGATATGAGTTTACAGGACGACATAAACCTCTGTTGTACCCTGCAAAAAAACCGCTTAACTCCCCCCATGGACCTGCATCACATCTTTAATCTGCCCGACACTCCCATCGTTGTTTTTGACGGGGAATGTGTGCTCTGTTCCGGGTTTTTCCGCTTCCTTCTGAAACACGATAAAGGCCAGAAATTCCGTTTCATCATTGCGCAGTCGAGTCTCGGCACACAGCTCTATCAGGCGCTGAACCTTCCCACGGATGATTATGAAACCAACCTCGTTCTGACGCGCGCGCAGGTCTTTACCCATGCGGATGCCTTTGCGGCCGCTATGCGCGATCTGGGCTGGCCCTGGCGCATCGCGGCGGCCATTCTTTATGCCCCGCGCTGGCTTAAGACACCGCTGTACCTGAGGATCGCGCGGAATCGCTATCGGATCTGGGGGCGGCATGACACATGCATGATACCTGACACTGCTTTGCGCGCCCGGTTTATTGAGGGCGGTTTTGAGAGGATTTGAAATGAAAAAATTACTTGCTCTGACCTTTTCGCTCTGTGCGGGGCCAGCCCTTGCCTGCGGACCGTCTGCCCCGCTTGCTGCAGATGTTCTGCTGTCCTGCAAAATTGAGGGGCGCGATCGTGTTCTCAGCGTGTGTGCGGCGAACGGGCAGGCGTATTATGCCTATGGCGCGCCGGATCAGCTGCCGGAACTTGAATTGATCACGCCCTTGCGCGACGTTGATGTCACCCCCTGGCCCGGTGTCGGCGGGTCCATCTGGGAAGAGATGATTTTCACTAATAATGACGTCGAATACGTCGTCTGGCAGAGCATGCAGCGCGACCCCGAAAACACCGCACACTCTGGCGGGGTGAATGCACGTGAAAAAGGGGCTGAGGCCGATTTTCTGGCCTCTCTGACCTGTGATCCCGCAATATTGTTTTCGGAGGCCGGGATTTTCGCCTTTTCTGATGCGAAGATCGCCAATGGCCAGAGGTGGGATCTGGATCAACATATTTGGGTGGAAGGGCCGTGATGCAAAAACCTTTTACGGTGCATACCCATGGCCCGGGTCTTTATGAATTTACCGATGATATCCGGGGCTGGCTGTCGGGGCAGGGCGACGGATTTCTGACGCTGTTTGTGCGCCATACTTCGGCCAGCCTGCTGATCCAGGAAAACGCTGACCCTGAAGTGCAGACAGATCTGCAGAACTTCTTTCATCGCCTCGTGCCGCCGAGGTCTGATCCGTCCATGTCCTATCTGACCCATACCTATGAGGGCCCGGATGATATGCCCGCCCACATCAAAGCTGCGATGATGCCGGTCAGCCTGAATATTCCGGTCACTGCCGGACAGATGGTCCTGGGCACCTGGCAGGGTGTGTATCTGTTTGAACACCGTAACGCGCCCCACCGTCGTCAGGTGGTGGCGCAGTTTATGGCGGGTTAGGGTAAAACTTTGCCGGGGTTCATGATGTTCTGTGGATCAAGTGCGGCTTTCACCGCGCGCATGGCGTCCAGGGCCACAGGGTCTTTCTGACGGGCCATAGAGGGGCGTTTGGATGTGCCAATGCCATGTTCCGCGCTGAAAGATCCGTTCAGTTCTGTGACCAGATCTTCGACCACTTCCATCACCCTGGTTTTCAGGGCGGGCGCGATGCCATCGCGGTTGTTTTCAGGCAGCACGCCATAGTGAATATTGCCATCCCCAAGGTGGCTGACAATCGTATTGCGCATGCCGGGCACAACAGGTGCAAGACGTTTCGCGGCCTGTTCCAGGAAGGTTTCCACCTGATCAAGGGGAACTGAAACGTCGAAATCAATTGCGGGTCCGTCAGAAGTCGCCACTTCATAAGCGCTTTCACGGATATGCCAGAAGGCGTCGCGCTGGCTGTCGTTCTGGGCGATGGCGGCGTCCAGGATGTCACCGTTTTCAAACCCCGTAGTCAGGACGTCTTCCAGCAGGTTTTCGATCAGGGACCGACCATCATCACCGGGACGGGCCAGCAGTTGTGAGGTCGCGCCAAGTTCGGTCAGGATGTTCACAGTCCCCGGCGTTTCCAGTGGCAGGGTGCGGTCCGGGTTCAGGCGCTGATATCCCTGCATGTGGTTTTCGGGCATGAATTCAAAAGCTTCAACCGCGCCGCCGCTTGCATCCTGAAGCTTACGCAGCAAGGTCAGGGCAGCGGGCAGTGACGCCACCGACAGCAAAGCCGTGGCGCGCGCCACAGGGGCAGGGTGCAGTTGCAAGACAGCGCGGGTGATGATGCCCAGGGTACCTTCGGCGCCGATTATCAGATCCTTCAGTGCATAACCTGTGTTGTTCTTATAAAGCGCGTTCATCAGGTTCATAACGCGGCCATCAGGCAAAACCACCTCAAGCCCCAACACCAGAGCCCGCGTATTGCCATAGCGCAAAACATTTGATCCGCCCGCGTTGGTGGAAATATTTCCGCCAATCATGCAGGACCCGCGCGCGCCGAAAATCAATGGGAAGATCAGATCATGTTTCGCAACGGCGTCATGCAGGTTCTGTAGAATAACACCGGCCTGCACGGTGGTTGTGCGGGTCTCGGGGTTGATGCTTTCAATCGCATTCATCCGCGCAAGCGACAGAACGATCTGGGTGGTGTCGGCTGTTGGTGTTGCACCTCCGGCCAGCCCTGTGTTGCCGCCCTGAGGCACAACCGGCGTGCCTGTTTCATGGGCGAGTTTCAGGATGGCTGCGACTTCATCCGTGTTGGCCGGGCGCACCACCGCAAGCGAGCTGCCGATCTTGTCGCCAAAGACATCTGTGTCGTACGCTTTGCGGTCATCATTGCCTGACAATACATATGTGTCGCCGCAGATGTTGCGCAGATTTGTCAGAATATCGGTCATGTATAATCCTTGGATGCCTTGCCGGTGTATTTCGCACGTGCGTCCTGGGGCACGTCGTTTTCTTCGTAATGGCCAATGAAAATGCCGACACCACCACCGGGGACCTTGCCCTGACGCGGGATGATCTGCGCATCGGACATGGTGACTCGCTGGCTCATCCGGCGGCCCCATTGACCAAGGCGGTCATACATCAGGGCGATGATTTCACTGTGCTCATCAGAACGGCCCAGATCGACGTATTCCTGCGGGTCGTTTTCCATATCAAACAACATGGGGGCAAAGCCGCCTTCTGCATGCATGAACTTCCAGCGCTGATCCGTCACCATAAACAGGCGGGCATCGGTGGGCGAAAGCCCCAGTTCCGGGCACATCGGCGTGCAGGAGAAATCATATTCGCTGACCGCCCAGTCACGCCAGTCCGGTGTCTCGCCACGTAGCCAGGGCAAAAGAGAGCGCCCTTCACAGATGTGATGCGGAACCTCGCCGCCTGCGACTTCAATGAAGGTGGGCAGCAGGTCAATCGCCTCAACCAATGCGTCACAGGTCTCGCCGCGCGCAGCATTGGGAGAGGGGTCATAGATGATCAGTGGCACTTTGACAGAAGGATCGTGAAACAGGTCTTTTTCACCCAGCCAGTGATCACCCAGATAGTCGCCATGGTCTGAGGTCACGACAATCATCGTGTCGTCCATCCGACCTGTTTCTTCGAGATATCCGAACAGCCGTCCCATCTGGTCATCGGCCTGTTTGATCAGACCCATATAGGCCGGGATCACCTTTTCGCGCACGTCATCACGGGCAAAGGTCTGGCCGATCTGATTGTTCATGAAGGCATTGTAGACCGGATGCGGATCCTGGCGTTCACGGGGGGATTTTTGCGCGGCCACCACATGTTCCGGCCCATACATATCGTGATAGGGGGCGGGCACAATATAGGGCCAGTGGGGTTTGATATAACTGAGATGACACAGCCAGGGAGTATCGCCCTGGGCATCAATGAACTTCATCGCTTCGCCCGTCAGCCAGGGCGTTTCGCTGTCTTCTTCGCGGATATTTGCGGGTTTGCTGGCGTGTTCCATAAACCAGCCCGACGCAATATTTCCTTCGTGAATACCGGCGTTTGCAAATTCCGCCCAGGGGTTATCACCGGGGTATCCTTTTGATTTCAGGTATTCATTATAGGGCGACCGGTTCTGGTCATAAAACCCTTTTGGCCCTTCGGCCCAAAGCCCGTCATCACGCGCCCAGATGTCAAAACCGCATTCTTCCTGACGCGCGCCAATCACACTGTCCGCCGACAGGCCCAGCCGTTTCATACCTTCTACATCGGCCTTCATATGGGTCTTGCCGATCAGGTGGCAGGACATGCCACTGCTGCGCAGATGATCGCCCATGGTCATTTCGCCCACGCGCAGGGGAAAGCCGTTCCATTGCGCGCCGTGGCTGGAGGCGTAACGCCCGGTATAAGTCGACATGCGCGAGGCACCGCAAACGGGGGATTGCACATAGGCGCGGGTAAAGCGGGTGCCTTTCGCCGCCAGAGCATCCAGATGTGGGGTATGCAAATGGGGGTGCCCGGCACAGCTGAGATAATCAAACCGCAGCTGATCAAACATAATAAACAGGATGTTCTTTGCGGCTGATTTTGTCATGTGGTCTCTCCCCTTGTCGCATTTGTGGCACAGGGAAAGAGGCGCGGAAAGAGCCTATACGCTGCGTCGTTCTGCGCAGGCCAGCATTTTTGCGGCGGCAACCCGTGCGGATGCAGCGGGGTTGTCAATTGCGGCCATGACGGCGGCGACAATCGCCCCCTGTGCCAGGAACCAGATGGTGCGGGCGATTTCATCCGGGTCGGCAAACCCTGCGGCGACTGCAAGGCTGCGGTAATAGGCGATCCCCTGTGCCTGATGGGCGCAGGATTGCTGGTGAACCGGATGGGCCGGATCCTGAAATTCGGCACAGGCTTTGATGAACAGGCAACCGAAAAAACCTTTCTGCGCGAACCATTCTGCATGGGCGTCAAACACGGCCAGCAGGCGTTCTTCGGGGGTTTCCCCATAGGTTTCAATGCGTGACACCATCCAGGCGCGAAATTCTTCATCCCGCAGTTTAATCACAGCCAGGATCAGATCATCCTTGGTGCGGAAATGATTATAGATCGCTGTCTTTGAAACCCCTGTCTCCTTCGCAACCAGATCCATGCCGCTGGCGTGAAAGCCATGGCGGTAAAACACATTCAGTGCTTTGCGGACGAGTTCATCTTTCTTGCTTGGGCGCATGGGGGCTCCTTTGGTCAATGGGAAAGTACTGAAGTTCAGGGGCGCTGACAAGAAGCTGGGGCGGCGGGGATTGATTTTCGTTACCGATCTGTACATTTATGTTGTAACTTTACAGATCGGTTATCTTTTGAAAGGGCTATCCCATGACACGACCGCCACTTCCGCCCTTCACCCGTGAAACTGCTGCAGAGAAAGTCCGTCTGGCCGAAGACGGCTGGAATTCCCGCGATGCAGCGAAGGTGACACAGGCCTATTCGGATGATTCCCGTTGGCGGAACCGGAACGTCTTTGTGAAAGGCCATGCCGGGATCGAAGCCTTTCTGTCCGGGAAATGGGAAAAAGAACTGGAATATCGCCTGATCAAAGAACTATGGGCGCATGACGCCAACCGGATTGCAGTGCGCTATGCTTATGAATGGCATGATGCGGATGGTCAGTGGTGGCGGTCTTACGGCAATGAAAACTGGGAATTTGACGCGGACGGGCGGATGCGCGAACGTCACGCCAGTCTGAATGATCTGAAGATCACGCCGGCGGAACGTCTGTTCCACTGGCCGCTGGGCCGTCGTCCGGATGATCATCCATCCCTGTCAGATCTGGGCCTGTAAGGAGTAGTTTCAATGGCTTACCCATATGGAGACATCTTATTCACTGAAGCCGTGCAACAATTCCAGACTGCCGCAGGTTCACGGGAAGGCTACGCAAATATGATGCGCAATCCCGATCGCAGCCAGGGCGGTCGCGATATTGGCCCGGATGAAAAGGCCTTTATCGAAGCCCGCGACGGGTTCTATCAGGCATCCATTTCATCGTCCGGCTGGCCCTATGTGCAGTTTCGCGGCGGGCCACGGGGATTTGCCCAGGTGACGGGTGCCAGGACCATCGCCTGGGCAGATCTGCGCGGCAACAGGCAGTATATCTCAGCCGGGAATATTTCGCAGGAAGATCGGGTGGCCTTGTTCATGATGGACTATCCGAACAAAGCCCGCCTGAAGGTGCTGGGTCGCGCAAAGATCCTTTCCGCCGCAGAGGCGCCGGACCTGCTTGAACGTCTGATGTTGCCCGAAATCCGCGGCCACGCAGAGCGGATCATTGAAATTACGGTTGAGGCCTTTGACTGGAACTGTCCGGCCCATATTCCGCAGCGTTTCACGGTTGAGGAGCTTCAGCCGCATCTGGGACCTTTGCAGGATCACATCGCAAAGCTGGAAGAAGAAAACGCCCGGTTGAAATCACAATTGGCCCCGGAAAGCGAATGAGATCATGTACAAAGGGCTGAGGCACTATCTGAACTGGCGGGCGCTGCTGATTGCTTTACTCTGGGCGGCGGTGCCGGTACTGGCCGCCCAGGTTCTGTTGGCAGATGAACTGCCCTCAGGACGGCCAGGACTGGAACGGTGCGGCTGCACACTCTGGATGGCGGCACCCACAGGTTTGCGTCAGGGCAGTTCTGCAGTCTGAAACAGCTTCACTTTCAATCCGCCATTGGGGATGGGTTTGCCTTCTTTGGCGAATTGCAGCCCGGTGGCCTTTGCCAGCCCGGCGTCAGATGTGACAATCCCCACACGCCAGCCGGAAAACCGTTCCTTCAGGGTTTTACCAAGGGCACCGTAAAGACCAAACAGCAGTTTTTTGTTGCCGATACGCGTTCCGTAGGGCGGGTTCACGATCACAATGCCGGGCGCGCAATCCGGGCGTTGCAGATCGCTGACCGCGCACATTTTAAACTGCGTACAGTCGCCAAGCCCCGCGCGTTCAGCGTTTTTCTGCGACATCTGCACAGCGCCCTGATCGCGGTCAGACCCAAAGAAGCGTGCGTCAGGCTGAACCGGATTGTGGTCTTTCAGTTGCCTAAAAGCGGCCTGATCAAACGTGGTCAGGTTTTCAAAGGCAAAGTTGCGTGTGCGTCCCGGCAGCAGACCTGATGCCATTTCAGCTGCCTCCAGAATGAATGTGCCCGACCCGCACATAGGATCAAGAACCGCCTGGCTGCCGTCATATCCCATGTCATGCAGAAAACCGGCTGCCAGGGTTTCGCGCATCGGGGCCTTGTTCACCGCAACCTTGTGGCCGCGCTTGTGCAGGCTTTCGCCTGTGGTATCGACGCTGAACATACAGTTGTTGTCGTCAATGCGCAGTTTCAGGCAGATCCCGGCCTCGGCAGAAATTTCAGCGCCCAGGGTCTCTTTGATCGCAGTCTCAATCCGCTGTTTAGCAGCACCGGCATGGTAGATTTTGGATTTCTTATTGGTGGTGACTTCCACACGGATGGGCTGGTCTGCACGCAGCACGTCACCCCAGGGGAACTTGCGTGCCCGTTTGTCCAGCTGCGCCAGATGGAAGGCGCGAAATCCACCGATCCTGGCCAGCACACGGGTGGCAGTGCGCAGGGTCAGATTGGCACGCCAGACATCATGCCAGTTGCCTGTGAAGGTTACACCGCCAGGCGTTTGCTTCGCACCAGAGAAGCCTGCCTGAAGCGTTTCGGCCAGCAGAACAGTTTCCAGTCCCGGCGCAATGGCCAGAAAGATTTCAAAATTTGTATCCATGCCCGTGCATAACGCAGGCGAACGAGGCTGGCGACCTCATTTTAACGCTTGTAGTGGGCACAAATACAGAATCCTGGTTTTCTAGTTTTCTAGTTTTCTAGTTTTCTAGTTTTCTAGTTTTCTAGTTTTCTAGTTTTCCGAATGCGAGGGGCGGCTGCTATGCCACGCGCCGCCCTTCCACCCAGGTTTCATGCACCACGGGTGTTCCTTTGGCGACGCGGATCCGGATCAGGTCGGCCCGGGCACCAACCTCTATGCGTCCGCGATCAGACAGGCCTGCGGCATCTGCCGGGGCACGGGTGACCGTGGCGATGGCACGGGGCAAGTCGCCCCAGATGTCTGCCAACCTGAAAGCCGAAAGCAGCAGGGCAGAGGGGATGTAATCTGAAGACAGAATATCCAGGCATTCCGCACGGGCGCAATCTTCAGCCGCCACATTGCCGGAATGACTGCCTCCGCGCATAATATTTGGTGCGCCCATCATCACTTTGATGCCTGCGGCGTGGGTGGCTTTTGCTGCTTCCAGCGTTGTGGGGAATTCCGCGAATTTCACGCCCTGATCTACAGAGGCCTTCACATGGGAGAGGTCCGTATCATCGTGGCTGGCGAGAACCGCACCAAGGCGTTCGGCTTCCCAGACACCTTGTGATATATGGTGTTCGGCATGTTTTGCGCTGATCGCATAGAGGTTCTCTACGTGGGCTTCAAACTCCGCCTCAGTCATGGAGTACTTCCCCATCTGATAGGTGCGCAGCTGGTCCAGATTGCGGAATTGGCGCTGGCCCGGGGTGTGATCCATCAGGGAGACAATGCCAATGCGATCTTCAGGGGTGAAATCGGCGAATTCTTCGAGCAGGGTTTCGGAACAGATTTCGGCACGCAGGTGCAGAAAATGACTGATCCGCAGGGCGTTCCGCTTCCGCATCGCCAGAATTTCCGTTGCGACCTCACGGGCATAACGCCCGTAATCGCTTTTTTTACCCGTGGTGATGGATCCAATGCGCAGGGCGTCAAAGACAGTGGTAATCCCGCAGGTCGCGATCTCGCCGTCATGGGCGGCAATGGCGGCGTAATGTGGCCAGTGAACCGACGGGCGCGGGCGCAGGTGGCGTTCAAGATTATCTGTGTGCAACTCGATCAGGCCCGGGGCCAGGATGTCACCGTCCAGATCATAACCAGACGCTGATGACCCAGCTGAGATATCTGCGATCCGCCCGTCCCGGACAAGCACGGACCCGGTCAGTTCACCATCAGGCAGGATCACATGGGCGTTGTTAAAAAGAATTTCAGTCATGGCAGAACCCTGAGGCTGGAGATTGTCGGCTGGCTGTCATATTTCCGTGTCAGAGCAAGTATATGGCACGGTCTATGACAGAATTTAAACGATATGGCATCTACTACGCGCCCGAAGCGGGCGTGCTGGCAGATTTCGGGGCGTCCTGGCTGGGCTGGGACGCGGAGCGCGGGCAGGATGTGGAAAACCCCGATATTGGAGTTGCCCGTGAACAGGTGGCGCGGATCACAGCGACGCCGCGAAAATACGGATTGCATGGCACGATCAAGCCACCGTTTCGCCTGGCGCATGGCCGTGAAGGAGCGGAACTGCGCACCGCGCTGGCTGGGTATTGTGCCGGGAAAGCACCAGTTGAACTGGCGGGACTGAAGCTTGCGACACTTGGTTCGTTCCTTGCGTTGAAATGCGAAGGCGATCAGGCGGGGCTTGCTGCACTTGCTTTTGATACGGTGCGCGAGTTTGAGCCCTTCCGCGCGCCTTTGAACGAAGCTGAACTTGCCCGCCGCCGACAGGCAGATCTGTCCCCCCGCCAGGACGCGCTTTTGCAGGCCTGGGGATATCCTTATGTTGACGATGAATTCCGCTTTCACGTCACCCTGTCCGGTGCATTGCGACTTGGCGAACTGGTGCGTCTGGAAAAGATTTTGAGCAAAGCGATTGATCCGCTTTTGCCACGGCCCTTTGTGATGCGTGAGCTTTGCCTGTTTGGTGAGGATATGCAGGGGCGTTTTCATCTGATCGAACGTTTTCCGCTAACGGGTTCCAACGCCTGAAGCAGTGTCTTCGTGGCATCTTCCAGGCTGCCATTGTTGCAGATCTCAATGGCCTGAAGCCCCGCAGCCAGCGGGGCTTCGCGTTTCAGGCGTTGGAGAATGTCGGCTTCGCTTTCACGTCCCCGGCCGGCCAGGCGTTTTGCCCGAACTTCGGGATTGGCTGTCACGAGCAGGATCTGAAGATCAGGATAGCGCATTCTGATGCCCGGCAGCGCGGCACGGGATCCGTTGAAAATCACATCCTGTCCGACTTCAAGTCCTGCAAGTTCTGATTTCGGGATGCCATAAAACAACCCGTGTGCCTGCCAGGAAAATGCGAACAGATTGTTGTGCATACGGCGGAGAAATTCCAGTTCCGTCACGCCCTCAAAAGCTTCATCGTCTTGTCGTTCCGGTCGGGTGATAACCCGCCGGACAAAATGGATATCCGGGCGCGCCGCCAGGGCACGGGCAAGGAGGGTATCCTTGCCAGCCCCTGATGGCCCGACCAATGTGAACAGACGTCCCGCCATTATGCCGCCCTTTGTGGGGTGAAACCTGTCACGTCCACTTCACGGTCACACACCCGGTCACGGGCGGCCTCATCATGGAAGATCCCGATAATCGCTGCCCCACGGGTTTTGGCGGCTTCAATCAGCGACAGTACGACTTCGCGGTTTTTCGCATCAAGGCTGGCGGTCGGTTCATCCAGCAGAAGCGCGGGGTAGTCATGAGCAAAGCCACGGGCGATGTTCACCCGCTGTTGTTCGCCACCGGAAAACGTCGTGGGTGACAGCGACCAGAGCCGCTCCGGAATGTTCAGCATCTTCAGCAAGCTGCAAGCCTTGTCGCGGGCCTGATCTGCTGGGGTTCCGATCGCCAGTAAGGGCTCTGCCACCACATCCATTGTTGCGACACGGGGGACAACCCGCAGGAACTGGCTGACATAGCCCAGGGTTTCGCGCCGCAGCGAAATGATTTCGCGCGGCTGGGCGGTGGCGACATCCACATCCCCGACCATGATGCGCCCGGTATTGGCCAGATAGTTGCCGTAAATCATCCGCATGAGCGTGGATTTGCCAGCACCGGAAACGCCTGTCAGGGCGATGCATTCGCCCGGCGCCACGGACAGCTGCGCGTCTTTCATGACAGGAATGGTCGCGCTGCCCTGGTTGTGCAAAACGAAGGACTTTGAAAGGTTTTCGATCCGGATCATTGGGTGTCTCCCGTGGAACGCGCGGAATTTGAGTATTTGGGGAAAGATGAAAATGCCATGATCACACCTGCAGAACCGAGCTGACGAGCAATTGTGTATAGGCCGCCTGTGGGTCATCGAGAACCTGATCGGTCAGCCCCTGTTCAATCACATTGCCATCTTTCATCACCATCAATCGGTCTGCCAACAGACGCACAACTGCAAGATCATGGGTCACGATGATGGCTGATAGACCCATTTCTCGCACGAGCCCCCGCAACAGGTCCAGCAAACGGGCTTGTACGGAAACATCAAGCCCGCCGGTGGGTTCATCCATAAAGACCAGACGGGGGCCGGTGACCAGGTTGCGCGCGATTTGCAGGCGCTGTTGCATGCCGCCGGAAAAGGCAGAAGGGCGGTCATCAATGCGGCTATCCGCGATTTCGACACGTCCCAGCCAGTCGGTGGATATTTCGCGAATATCGCCGTAGTGACGCGCGCCGACAGCCATAAGACGTTCACCAACATTGCCCCCCGCGGAAACCCCCATGCGCAATCCATCCCGCGGGTTCTGATGCACAAAAGCCCATTCGGTGCGCGACAGCATCCGGCGTTCAGCCTCGGCCATGGTAACTGTGTCAACGGGGCCGGTGGAGGTGCGGTCATAGGTGACACTGCCCTGATCCGGGGCCAGGTGACCGGCCAGGCAATTCAGCAGGGTCGATTTACCAGAGCCGGATTCCCCGACGATACCCATGACTTCGCCCGGGAACAGATCGAAGTTTACACCGGTGCAGCCAATACGCGTGCCATAACGTTTTTCGATGTTTTTAACAGAAAGAAGCGGGGTCATGCGAAGACCTCCTCTGGTTGGGTGCCCTCGGTGCCGATATGGCCTGTGGCGCGGCGACTTTCGCAGTAATCCGTGTCAGAGCAGACATACATGCGTGTGCCCTGATCGTCGGTGATCACCTCATCAAGGTAGCTGTCTTCCGCGCCACACAGCGCGCAGGGGTGTTCGGCTTTGCTTGGGTCAAACGGATGATCTTCGAAATCAAGACTGACAACTTTCGTGTAGGGCGGTAAGGCATAGATGCGCTGTTCCCGGCCCGCACCAAACAACTGAATGGCCGCCATTTCCATCTTTGGGTTATCAAACTTCGGGATCGGGGACGGATCCATGACGTAACGATCCTGCACCATGACCGGGTAAGCATAGGCCGTGGCAATGGCCCCGTGGCGCGCGATATCTTCATAAAGCTTCACATGCATAAGGCCGTAATCTTCCAGCGCATGCATGCGCCGGGTTTCAGTTTCGCGGGGTTCCAGGAAGCGCAGAGGTTCGGGAATGGGCACCTGATAGACGAGGATCTGACCTTCCTGCAGGTCCGTTTCCGGGATGCGGTGGCGGGTTTGAATGATCGTGGCTTCTTCCGTTTTTTCCGAAGTCGCCACTTCTGCGGTTTTCTCAAAGAATTTGCGGATCGAGATGGCGTTTGTCGTGTCATCTGCGCCCTGGTCGATGACTTTGAACGTGTCTTCCGGGGTTAGTGTGGCGGCAGAGACCTGCACCCCGCCAGTGCCCCAGCCGTAAGGCATAGGCATTTCGCGGCTGGCGAAAGGTACTTGGTAGCCAGGAATAGCCAGGGCTTTGAGCAGGGCACGACGGATCATACGTTTGGTCTGCTCGTCGAGATAAGCGAAGTTGTAGTCAGACATTATTTCACCCCTGCGGAGTATGTTTTATCAGCGACAAAAAGGTTGATGACGGACATTATTCTGCCGCCTCCTGATGCATTGCGGCCTGTGCCTCAGTCCGCAATTTTCGGATGAGTTCCAGTTCAGACTGAAAGTCGACATAGTGAGGCAGCTTGATGTGCTCAAGGAATCCGGTGCCCTGGATGTTGTCGGAATGGGACAGCACAAATTCTTCGTCCTGTGCCGGCACGCCTGCATTGTCCTCGCCCAGTTCTTCCCAACGCAGGGCGCGGTCGACAAGTGCCATGGAAATCGCTTTGCGTTCCGTATGCCCGAAGGTGAGGCCATAGCCACGCGTGAATTGCGGAGGCTCGGTTTTTGAGCCGGTGAACTGGTTGACGGTTTCGCATTCCGTCAGCTCGATGTCCCCGATTGCGATGGAGAACCCAAGTTCGGGGATTTCCGTTTCGACAGAGACAGTGCCAATGCGCAACTCGCCCACAAAGGGGTGGTTGCGGCCATACCCCCGTTGTGTGGAATAGGCCATGCCGAGGATGAAACCTTCATCGCCCCGTGTGATTGCCTGCAGACGCAGGGCGCGGTTCGCGGGGAATTCAAGAGGTTCACGGGTCAGATCGGGCGGGGTTTCCTCACCCGGATGTTCTTCCTGGATCAACCCGTCCCTGTTCAGAAAGTCCGTAATGCGCGGCATTTCAGGGGACGGGGCGCCGGGTGAAGTGACCCCTTCAGGGGCCCCTGAACCCGGCGCGGCAGCGGGCAGGCCCTCTGCCATCAGCGTGAAATCGAGAAGACGGTGCGTATAGTCGAATGTTGGCCCCAGGATCTGGCCACCCGGCGCATCCTTGAAGGTTGCGGAGATCCGGCGTGAGCAGGCCATGTGATCGGTTTCCACCGGCAGGCTTGATCCGAAACGTGGCAGGGTGGTGCGATAGGCACGGATCAGGAAAATCGCCTCGATCAGGTCACCACGCGCTTGTTTGATTGCGAGCGCCGCAAGATCCGGATCATAAAGCGAGCCTTCCGCCATGACGCGATTGACCGCAAGTGCCAGCTGTTCGCGGATCTGCGCAATTGACAGTTCTGCAATCTCATGCAGGCCGCGGCGTTCTTCCGCCAGCCAGTCATGGGCGGCGTCAATGGCGCGTTCGCCTCCTTTTACGGCAACATACATCAGATTGCCTCCACTTTTGTGCTGCGGGGCAGGGCGCGCAATGTGCTGCCCTGACAGAAGTAAAAATCAAGCCCCAGGGGGAATAGCGCGGAATTGTGCCGGAATGGTGTAATTGCGGGCAGGGCGCAGTCCTGGTGGGTCTGAATGCCGGGTCCGGACAGACGTGCGTTTTCCCCATCATCGGCGAATTCTACAATCAGGGTTGCTGAGCGATCAGGATACTCTGCGTTGCCGACAGGCCATTGTCTCAGGGGGAGCAGAGCATCCCATGTTCCCAATGTAAAAGAGGCCTCATCAGGTGTGTTTGCCAGGGCTGCACCTGTGTGAAAGGTGATCCAGCCCCGGATTATATCCGTGTCATGTTCGCCGACCAGAAATACAGAGGTGTTGGCATCTGCAAGCCCCAGCAGCAAGCCAGCCGTTGCCTCAGAAAGGGGCGCAGGGGGCTTTGCGCCTGTCAGGTCAAATTTTCGCCCGGGATGGGCCATGGCATTCATGGCAGACCGGAAAGCGCGGGCAGAGTCCCGGCTGACATCAGAAAATCCGCCCTCAAAGATCATCTCATCGCGCATCAGTCTTCTCCCCGTACCATGGTGAAGAATTCAACCTTTGTTCCGGCAGCTTTGGCGGCACGCATCGCGGCTTGTGCTCCGGCTTCCGCTGCAAGGTGACCCAGAATTTCATCCTGAACATCCGTTGCCTGATCTGTTTGCATCAATGCGTCTGCTATGGCTGCAATTCGGGCGTGCTGCTTATCGCGGCCCTGCACCATGGAATGCCCGGTTGTGCCACAAGACAGTTTCAGCGTGCAGCGGGTGACCGTCATTTCACCGAGATTGAAGGCGGCACCTGTTCCGCCCATGCGGCCCTGAACCATCATTGCGCCGGCTTCCGGTGCGCGCAGCAGTTCCGCTTTCAGCGCACTGAAGCTGCTGATGTCCCAAAGCTCTTTCAGACGCGCGGGGGGCGCTTTGGCCAGAAGGCTCATCCAGGCTTTGCGGGCCTTGTTTTCGATCGTCACCGTGGTCATCCGGGTTATCCTTTCGGGTGGAACAGACATATTGCGAAGTTGTCTATTATTCTATACAACTAGACAAATCATGAGCGATTCACCCTGAGTCTGGCAAGAGGCTTCTGACTGGTTTTTGGTGAAACTTTCATGACAGTCCGGCCGTTATGTCAGGGAGGTGACACAGGCATGTCAGAAACAGATCAGACCGGGACAGTGAAACGAGTGCCGATGTGGAAAGTGATTTACCAGTCGCTGTCGGATGAAATCTCGGGGGGGCGATATGCACCCGGGGATAAACTGCCAACGGAGGCCTCACTGTCTGCGCGTTTCGGGGTGAATCGTCATACGGTCCGTCGGGCGATTTCGGAACTTTCAGACGCAGGCATCACCCATTCCCGACGCGGGGCCGGTGTGTTTGTGACCCATGCGCCAACGGTGTATCCGATTGGCAAGCGTGTGCGTTATCATCAGAATCTTCTGGCGGCGGGACAGGCACCGGGCAAGCAAATCCTGTCGCTTGAAACCCGTTTGGCAGATTCCCGGGAACTGGAGGCACTGAAGCTACCGCCTGGCAGTTATGTGCAGCTGTTTGAGGCAGTCAGTACCGCAGATGGCACGCCGATTTCATGGTTTACCTCTGTGTTTCCGGCAGAACGGTTCCCGGATATCCTCAATGATATTGCGCGCAATCCCTCCATTACCTACGGATTTCAGCAAGCCGGAATTGCGGATTACACCCGGGCCTGGACGCAGCTGACCGCCATTCGGGCCGATGCGATCCGGGCGGGGCATCTGCGCCTGCCAGAGGGCGCGCCGATCCTGCGCAGCCGGGGCGTGAATGTGGATCCGCAGGGCGCGCCGATTGAATTCGGAACAACATGTTTTGCCGGGGATCGGGTGACCCTGAGCGTGGACAACCTGATCTGAAACCTGTCACGCAAGTGCAATAAACTTCAGTTACCTCCTGGGAAGAAGAGCGAATCCGGTGCTTTGACCGGCATTGTTTATTTTTTCTGAGGCGGGTTAAACTGATGACTGACTATCTTCCTTCTGTGCGCCTGACCGGCGCGAATGTTCTGCGCGATGGTGAGATGCAGAAACGGTCTGTGGCGATTGCGGATGGGGTGTTCACCCGTGGGCCGCTGCCCGAGGTGGATCTGACCGGATATGTGATCCTTCCAGGTATCATTGATCTGCACGGGGATGCGTTTGAACGCCATATGGCACCACGTGCGTCGGCCCCGTTTCCTGCACGGCCAGCACTGAAATCCGCTGCACGGGATGCCGCGGCAAACGGTGTCACGACGGCCTGGTTCGCCCAAAGCTGGTCCTGGGAAGGCGGCTGGCGCAGTCCGGAATTTGCATTGGAAATCCTTCAGGCGCACCGGGATGTAAAAAACAATCTGCCCGTGGATATCCGCGTACAGATCCGCTGTGAAACCCATACGGTGGATTATGCGGATCAGCTGCTGAAAGCTGTACAGGATTTTGACATTGATTATGTGATTTTCAACAATCACTTGCCGGAAGCCGTTGAAATGACCCGCGAACGCCCCGTGGTTTTTGCGGATTGGGCTGCGCGGCACGGACGATCGCCGGAAGAACATCTGGCCTGCGTGAACAAGGCGCTGGAAGAGACATCACAGGTGCCACGTTACCTGTGTCGTCTGGCTACGGCTTTTGATCAGGCGCATATCGCCTATGGCAGCCACGATGATCCGGATGGGGAAACCCGCGAACGGTTCCGTATGATCGGGGCGCAGATCTCTGAATTTCCGACGACAGTTGAAGCTGCGCAGGCCGCCAGGGCCATGGGCGACCCTGTGATTATGGGCGCGCCGAATATCGTACGTGGTGGCAGCCAGAGCGGCAATATCGCTGCAGAGAAACTTATTCGTCAGGGGCTGTGTGACGCGCTGGTATCCGATTACTACTATCCGGCTCTGGCACAGGCGGCCTGGCGGCTTGTCGATCAGGGAATTATGCAACTGCCTGCTGCCTGGGATTTGATTTCGCGGAACCCGGCTGAAATCCTGGGGATGCATGATCGTGGCGTAATTGCGCCAGGTAAACGGGCGGACCTTTTGGTGATCCATGAAGAGAGCCATGAGATCGAAGCCGTGATCTCGGGCGGGCGTTTTGCCAGTCTGACCGGAGAGGCCGGGCGTCGCTTTATGAATGGTTCCAGGACGATGTCACTGGCCGCCGAATAAACGCACAAAAAAGCCGGGGGCACGTGAAATGACCCCGGCTTTTTAAGTTGTATCGTTTAGTTGACGATGGTTGCTTCTGTCACTGCGCGGATCTCTTCGTCGGTCACGCCCTCGGCCAGCTCTACCAGTTCCAGACCGCCTTCAACCACGTTGAATACGCCCAGATTGGTGATGACCATATCGACAACACCCTGACCGGTCAGCGGCAGGGTACAGGACTTCAGCAGCTTGCTTTCGCCCTTTTTGTTGGTGTGATCCATGACCACAACCACGCGGCCAACGCCAGCCACCAGATCCATCGCGCCGCCCATGCCTTTGACCAGCTTTTTTGGGATCATCCAGTTCGCCAGATCACCGTTTTCAGCAACTTCCATCGCGCCCAGAATCGCCATAGCGATCTTGCCGCCACGGATCATGGCAAAGCTTTGCTCTGAGCCGAAGTAAGAGGTGCGGTCGAGTTCGGTGATGGTTTGCTTGCCTGCGTTGATCAGGTCAGCGTCAATTGCGTCTTCGGTCGGGAAAGGGCCCATGCCCAGCATACCGTTTTCAGACTGCAGCGTCACATCAACGCCTTCCGGGATATAGTTGGAAACCAGTGTTGGAATACCGATACCCAGGTTCACATACCAGCCGTCCTGCAGTTCCTTCGCGGCGCGTGCCGCCATTTGATTACGATCCCACATGTTCTGTCTCTTTCTGTAATTCTTCAGGTGCCTGACGGCTTAAGCGGCGGATACGGTGCGCTGTTCAATGCGCTTTTCGTGGTCGCCTTTGATCACGCGGTGCACATAGATGCCCGGGGTGTGGATCAGGTCAGGGTCAAGCGAGCCGGTCGGAACGATTTCTTCGACTTCCGCGATGCAGATCTTGCCACAGGTCGCAGCCGCCGGGTTAAAGTTACGGGCGGTTTTGCGGTAAATCAGGTTGCCCTGTTCATCGGCTTTCCAGGCTTTCACAATCGCCAGATCCGCAACAATGCCACGTTCCAGAATGTAGGTTTCACCATCGAAATCTTTGTGCTCTTTGCCATCGGCGATCACAGTGCCAACACCGGTTTTGGTGTAGAAACCCGGGATGCCAGCACCACCGGCGCGCATACGTTCGGCCAGCGTGCCTTGTGGGTTGAATTCCAGTTCCAGCTCGCCTGACAGATACTGACGCATGAATTCAGCGTTCTCACCGACGTAGGATGAAATCATCTTACGGACCTGTTTGGTTTGCAGCAGAATGCCGATGCCGAAATCATCTACGCCAGCGTTGTTAGACGCAAATGTCAGGTCTTTCACACCGCTTTCTTTGATGGTTTCCAGCAGCAGTTCAGGAATGCCACAAAGGCCAAAGCCACCAGCTGCGATGAACATGTCGTCTTTCAGGAGGCCGTCCAGCGCTTCTTTCGCAGAACCATAGATTTTGTTCATGAGTATCTCCCAGGAATGAGGCCACATCAGCGGGCCTCTCAGAATATCTGGACGCATTTCTGAACCTGACCCAACGGGAAGTCAATTCTTTGCTGCGCTGCGGCGGGAAATAAAATTTGTTATTTTTAGTGTCGTTTAAAATAAAAACACCCCGCGAATGGCGGGGTGTTCCAAAATTTACTGCATTGCAGCGGTTTATTCGACAACATCGCCGCTGTCAGTATCCGCTTTCTTCTTGGCGGTGGTCTTTTTCGCCGCCGGTTTTTTAGAAGTTGTTTTTTTTGCGGCAGGTTTCTTTGCCGTTGTTTTTTTCGCAGCGGGCTTTTTCTTCGGCGCTGCCTTCTTGCGTGTACCTTTTTTCGCGGCTTTCGCTGCAATCAGTTCCAGCGCCTGTTCAATCGTCACATCCGCAGGCTCAGTTTCCTTGGGCAGGGTCGCATTGACCTTTTCCCATTTCACATAGGCACCGTATTTGCCCTCCACGATCTGGATTGCACCACCATCATCCGGGTGATCGCCCATTTCGCGCAGCACTTTCGCAGGCGCACCGCGCCCGCCGCGTGACGCAACCTTTTCTGCCAGAAGCTGCACAGCGCGGTTCATACCAACTGTGAAGACCTCATCCAGGCCTTCAAGGTTGGCGTTTGTGCCGCCGCGATTGGACGTGGTATCCGCATGCTTCAGATAAGGCCCATAGCGCCCGATATTGGACCAGACATTCACCCCGTCTTCTGGATGCGTGCCCAGAAGGCGCGGCAGGGACAGAAGTTTCACAGCAGTTTCAAGTTCAAGATCTTCCGGCGGCCATTCCTTTGGAATCGACTGGCGGTTTGGTTTCTTGTTCTCTTCCGTCACTTCACCACGCTGGGCGTAGGGACCAAAGCGGCCTTTGTGCACCCAGATATTGTCGCCTTCGTCCTGGCCCAGAAGTTTGCCTTCCGGTGGGATCGCACCAGCGATTTCCATACCGGGCGGGCCGAATGGGCGGGTGTAGCGGCATTCCGGATAGTTGGAACAGCCAATGAACGCCCCACCGGAACGTGCGGTGCGCATAGACAGACGTCCAACACCACAGTTTTTACAGCCGCGCGGGTCACTTCCGTCTTCATTCGGTGGGAAAAGGTGTGGTTCCAGCACTTCGTTGATCTTTTCCAGCACCTCAGTGATGCGCAGTTCCATGGTTTCACCCACAGAGGCAGAGAAATCACGCCAGAAACGGTTCAGAACCTCTTTGTAATCCGCGTCACCGGCGGACACTTCATCAAGCTCATTCTCAAGGTTCGCAGTGAATTCATAACCAACATATTTGCGGAAGTAACTCATCAGGAAGACGGTCACCAGGCGGCCTTTGTCTTCGGGGAAAAGACGGTTCTTTTCCTTGCGCACATAGTCGCGGTCCTGAATGGTTGTGACCACGGACGCATAGGTGGACGGGCGGCCAATGCCCAGTTCTTCCATGCGTTTCACAAGCGTCGCCTCGGTATAGCGGGGCGGGGGCTGGGTGAAGTGCTGATCAGGTGTGACCTGTGATTTCTTTGCCGCTTCGCCGGTTGCGATCTGGGGCAGACGTTTGTCGTCCTCATCCACAACATCATCGCGGCCTTCTTCATAGACCTTCATGAAACCGTCAAACAGCATCACCTGACCAGACGCGCGCAGTTCCACTTGTCCGTCACCACTGGAAACAGTCACGGTGGTGCGTTCAAGACGGGCGGCTTCCATCTGGCTGGCAAGGGTACGTTTCCAGATCAGATCATACAGCTTGCGCTGATCCGGATCGGCAATTTTCAGATCTTCGGTCGCCTTGGCCAGATCCGTCGGGCGGATACATTCGTGCGCTTCCTGGGCGTTTTTCGCTTTGTTTTTATAAACACGCGGTGAGCCCGGCACATAATCTTTGCCATACCGCGCGCCAATGGCATCCCGTGCTGACGCGATGGCTTCCGGTGCCATGTCAATGCCGTCGGTTCGCATATAGGTGATCAGGCCAGCTTCATACAGGCGTTGCGCCACATTCATGGTCTGACGTGCGCCAAAGCCAAATTTGCGGCTGGCTTCCTGTTGCAGGGTCGAGGTCATGAAGGGGGGGGATGGATTGCGGTTGGCGGGCTTCGCTTCGACATTGGCAATCGATAGATCACGCGTGTTGATCGCATGCACGGCCAGTTCGGCAGCCTCAGCGGTTGCAATATCGAATTTATCCAGTTTTTTGCCGCCCAGAACGGTCAGCTTTGCCTCAAACTGCTGCCCGCGCGGGGTATCCAGCAGGGCTTTGACAGACCAGTATTCGCGGTTGTTGAAGGCTTCGATTTCCATCTCGCGTTCAACGATCAGGCGCAGACAAACCGATTGCACACGACCAGCAGATCGCGCGCCCGGAAGCTTACGCCACAGAACCGGCGACAGGTTGAAACCCACAAGATAATCCAGTGCGCGGCGGGCAAGGTAAGCCTCGACCAGTTCCATGTCGACATCACGCGGGTTCTTCATCGCCTCAGTGACGGCGGATTTTGTGATCGCGTTGAACACCACCCGTTTAACCGGTGTGGTTTTCTTGATGGATTTACGTTTTGTCAGAGCTTCCTGCAGGTGCCAGGAAATTGCTTCACCTTCGCGATCGGGGTCGGTCGCGAGGATCAGTTCGTTGTCATCCGCCAGGGCATCGGCAATCGCTTTGACATGTTTTTTACTGTCGCTGGCGATTTCCCATTTCATGTCAAATTCATGTTCTGGGTCCACGGATCCGTCTTTAGGCGGCAGGTCACGAACATGCCCGTAAGAGGCAAGAACCGTGTAGTCATCCCCAAGATATTTATTAATTGTCTTGGCTTTAGCCGGGGATTCTACAACGACAACGGGCATGAAATTCCTTTCGACTCAACATGAGTATATAGCGCGGCAAGATGTGGGGCGGAGACGGGGAAAGTCAATGGGGCAAAGTGAAATCACTGTGCGTGGTGGCTTGCTACTCCTGCAGCAGGCGCAGGATACCACCGGATTTACGTTCAATCCGCCCGTCAATCTCCAGGCGGGTCAGAAGCAAATCAAGATCCGGCAGTGTGATGTGGAAATCTTCAATCAGCTGCGATTCACTTTGCGGCGCGCTGGTCAGGCTTTGCAGGATCTCTGAATGCAATGCGTTGATTTCAGATGGCGGCCGACGTGGTGGATGGCGACGGGGGGCAGGGGTGTCGGTGACTAAGGGTTTTTCATCCGCAGGAAGGGCCTGTAAAATGTCCCGGACATCCCGAACCAGCACAGCACCATCCCGGATCAACGCGTTACAACCGCCTGCACGCGTGTCAATTGGGTGACCAGGTACTGCCATAACTTCGCGGCCCTGATCCAATGCGTTCTTTGCGGTGATCATTGATCCGGACTTTAGTGCAGCTTCCACCACCACCACCCCACGGGACAGACCCGAAATGATCCGGTTGCGCATTGGGAAATACCGGGCTGTGGGTTGGGTGCCTGGTGGATGTTCTGACAGGATCAGACCGTTTGTTCTGATAGCTGAATATAGTTTGTCGTTGTCTTTGGGATAGATCACGTCGACCCCACCGGCGACAACGGCGATTGTACCGGATTCTAACGCGCCTTCATGTGCGGCCCCATCCGTTCCCCGTGCAAGGCCGGAAACAACTACCAACCCTTCCTGCCCAACTTCCTGCGACAGGCGTTTCGCCATGCGAAGCCCGATGGACGAAGCATTGCGCGCACCAACCAAAGCCACAGCAGATGATTTCAGAAGATTGGTTTTGCCCAGCAGCCAAAGGACAACTGGCGGATCAGGAATGTCCTTCAGGGCTTTGGGATAATTCGGGTCGCCCCATAGCATAAGTTCAGCGCCACATGATCTTCCGTTGTTCAGTTCGTGGTGGATGACTTCGCGCGGGCTGGCGACAAAACCAGGGCGATCCTGCGGCAGGCGGGACAATACCTCCAGGGCGGATCCGTATTCCGCAACCAGCCGGTGGAAACCCGTCACACCGATTCCCTTTGATCGGATCAGTTGCAGTCGCGCAAACCGTTCCTTCGGGTCAGGCCGCCCGGTGTCCGTCGCTGTAAAGAGATCTGTCTGTCCCATAAGAAAGAGATGCCTCTGCCATAATACCGCAGTATTTTATGGCAGAGAGTGGTTAACGAAATCTGAAGGCTACTTATCAGGTTGCAGCGCCGCCAACCGTAAGGCCGGAAATCAGCAAGCTGGGCTGGCCAACGCCCACGGGCACCCATTGGCCCTGTTTGCCGCAATTGCCCATGCCAGGATCTATTTGCATGTCATTGCCAATGGCGCGGATCTGTTTCAGGGCGGTGGCACCGTCCCCAATCAGAGTGGCACCTTTCACAGGGGCGCCGACTTTGCCGCCTTCCACGCGGTAAGCTTCGGTGCAGGAAAACACGAACTTGCCGTTTGTGATATCGACCTGACCACCGCCAAAGCCCACAGCATAAATTCCGTCTTTCAGGCCGGACAGCACTTCTTCGCGTGTGGCATCACCGCCTAACATATAGGTGTTGGTCATGCGCGGCATCGGCGCGTGGGCATAGCTTTGGCGACGACCGTTGCCTGTCGGTTCAACCCCCATCAGACGCGCGTTCTGGCGGTCCTGCATATAGCCGGTCAGGATGCCGTCTTCGATCAACATGTTCTTTCCGCCGGGCGTACCTTCGTCATCAATGGTGACAGAGCCACGGCGATCCGGGATCGTACCATCATCCAGAACGGTCACGCCTTTGGCCGCAATGCGTTCACCCATAAGGCCTGCAAAGGCGGATGATCCCTTGCGGTTAAAATCACCTTCCAACCCGTGGCCGATGGCTTCGTGCAGCAAAATACCTGGCCAGCCGGGGCCAAGCACCACATCCATAACACCGGCGGGTGCGGGGACAGCTTCCAGATTTACCGTCGCAATGCGCAGTGCCTCACGCGCCACAGCCTGCCAGTGATCCCGTTGCATAAGCCCTGAGATCCCGGCACGGCCGCCACCACCGGAACCACCACTTTCCCGACGGCCATTTTCTTCAACGATCACGGAAATATTCAGCCGTGCCATCGGGCGGACATCTGTCAGGCTTTCGCCCTCGGCCCGCAGGATTTCAACTTCCTGAACAGAGGCGGCCAATGTTGCGGACACCTGCACGACACGTTTATCAAGGCTGCGCAGGAAATCGTCGATTTCGCGTAATACATCCAGTTTCACCGCAAACGGCGCCTCTGAGATCGGATCGAGTGGTTGATACAATTGTGTGTTGGTCTTGCGCGGTGCATCGGCAGCGACCCCACCACCGGAACCAACCGCGAGACGGGCTGTCTCTGCCGCCCGCATCATGGCGCTTTCCGTCATTTCGGTGGAATGGGCGTAACCGGTGGTTTCACCTTTGACGGCGCGCAAGCCAAATCCTTCGCCAGCATCGAAGCTTGCGGTCTTCAGGCGGCCATCATCAAAGACCAGGGCTTCGGAACGGGCGCGTTCCAGAAAAATTTCGCCGTCATCTGCACCAGCAAGTGTGTCACGCAGCAGAGTGCGTGCCGCATCTTTATCAAAACTGGTGTCAAAAGGGCGGAAACGATCGTCTTCTGGTATCAGAGGAGCATTCATCCGGGCGGTGTTTTCTGAGGTCATTACTTTCTGCTCCGTTGATCTGACCGGGTAAGCTGCGACAAAACCGCCGACCTGTGCCCGGAAATTGGTGACAAAATCACATTTGTGGCCCGAAAGCGCACATGAATTACTTGTTCCATGCGCCTTAATATGGTTTCAAGCGTGCCAGACACAATTGGATTCCGTCGGTTTTCGCCAAAAGCGGCAGAATTTATCGTTCGCAGCAATCACGCGGACGACCGGGGAAAAGTGAACAGGACGAACATATGCAACTTAAAAGCACAGTTTCAGGCTTCTTGGCAGCAGCAGGCGCGGCATTCTCAGCAGGTGCAGGTTTTGCACAGGACGCTGATGGAATCAGTGGCCTGGAAGTTAAAGGCGCGCCAGAGCAGGGCGGAATTGCACTGCAGGAAGCCGTAGGCAAGGTTGCCGTAGATACCCATTTTCTTGACAACATGGTGCTTTGGATTATCGGCATCATTGTTCTGTTTGTTGTGGGGCTGCTTGCTGTTGTTATTCTGAAGTTTAACCAGCGTGCCAACAAAACACCTGCGACCTTTACACATAACTCTCCACTGGAGATTGCCTGGACCATCGGGCCAATCATTGTTCTGGTGTTTATCGGTGCTTTCTCTCTGCCGGTTCTGTTTACCCAGCAAGAGATCCCTGAAGGTGACATTCATGTCAAAGTGACTGGCAGCCAGTGGTACTGGTCTTATGAATACATCGGAACCGACATCGAATTCGACAGCTATGGAATTGGCCACCCGGCAACCCTGACTGATGAAGATACAGAAGCTGGTGCTGTTCCATTCGTACTGAACGAAGTTATGGAAGCGCGACTGGAAGCTTACGGTTATACACGTGATGAATTCCTGCTGGCGACTGACACAGCTGTTGTCCTGCCATCCGGTAAAGACATTGTTATGCGGATTACCGCAGCTGACGTGATCCACTCCTGGACCATTCCGGCGTTTGCTGTGAAGCAGGATGCTGTACCTGGCCGTACTGCGGAACTGTGGTTCAATGTACCAGCTGGTGATGAAGGCGTTTACTTTGGCCAGTGTTCTGAGCTTTGCGGCAAAGACCATGCCTATATGCCGATCACAGTTAAGATCGTGACACAGGAAGAATATGACGCCTGGATTGCACGTCAGACTGCGTCAGCAGATCTGCCTGCTGAGATCCAGGTCGCTTCTGCTGACTGATCCTGAAGCCCGGGGCCTCGGCTTCACGCCGGTGGCCTCCAGCAACACGGAACTGACATGAGCGATATGAGTGCAGATAAATCAATCACCTCCGGCTTCGAGAACGAAGCCGGCTTTAGTGACTATTACGCGCTGCTGAAGCCACGCGTAATGTCTCTGGTCGTGTTCACAGCCTTTGTCGGGCTGATGGTTGCGCCAGTACCCGTGCATCCTTTCCTTGCCTTTGTTTCCATCCTGTTCATTGCCCTTGGCGGCGGTGCGTCTGGTGCGCTGAATATGTGGTATGACCACGACATTGACGCAAAGATGAAACGCACAATGAACCGTCCGATTCCGGCTGGGAAGGTCACAAAGGAAGAAGCCTTTGGGCTGGGCTGTGCTCTGTCAGGAATTTCCTGCATTCTGCTGGCGCTGACCGCGAATATCTTTGCAGGTCTTTTCCTGGCCTTTACCATCTTCTTTTATGTGGTGATCTACACCATGTGGCTGAAGCGTCTGACACCACAGAACATCGTTATCGGTGGCGCGGCTGGTGCCTTTCCTCCGATGATCGGCTGGGCTGTGGCCACCGGTGGTGTGTCCATTGAAAGCGTGTTGATGTTTATGATCACCTTCATGTGGACGCCACCGCATTTTTGGTCCCTGGCTTTGTTTACCAAGACAGATTATGCGGATGCAGATGTTCCGATGCTGACGGTGACACATGGGCGTGAAGCCACACGCAAACATATCTTTGCCTACACACTGCCTTTGGCTGTTGTGACCCTGGGCATTGCCGCCACATCAATCGGTGGCTGGTCTTATCTGATTGTCTCAATCATTCTGAACGCATTGTTCATTCGCGGTGGCTGGCAGATCCTGCGCCGGGATGATGCGGCGGCAGAAGCGGACGGTTACAAAGCAGAACGCAGCTATTTCAAACTGTCGCTGCTGTACCTCTTCCTGCATTTTTCAGCCTTGCTGCTGGAAGCTGCATTGAAGTCATTTGGCTGGGGAGGATTCTGATGGATCTCAAAGTTGAACATGAATTGCACAAGCGTCGTTTCAGCCGCAACGCAGGTCTTGGATTTGTATTGGTTGGTCTTGTCGTGCTGGTGTTCGGTATCACGATCGTAAAGGTCAGGATGATTGGCAACGTGCCTGAGGCCTATAATGCGGCCGCTGGTTTGCCAACTGCGGAGGCCGGGGAATGAACGCTCAGGAACCCAATCACGCGAAAACGGCGCTTAAGCTTGTGGGGGTCGCCGTTATGATGGGCGGCCTGGCCTGGGCTTCTGTTCCGTTTTATGACTGGTTCTGTCGTGTCACCGGATTTGGTGGCACAACGCAGGTCGCAACCGGAGGCGCCAGCAGGGTCCTGAATGAAACCATTGTTGTGCGTTTCGATGCGTCCCTTGATCGTGACATGCCCTGGGAATTCCGCCCGGCGCAGGATGATATGACAATTCGTATCGGTGAAACCGGTCTGGCCTTCTATGAGGCCTTCAACCCCACGGATCGCCCTGTGGCCGGCACAGCCAGCTATAATGTCGCCCCCTATTCAACAGGTGGCTACTTCACAAAGATTGATTGCTTCTGCTTTACCGAGCAGGTGCTGCAACCCGGTGAACGGGTGATGATGCCGGTGACATTTTATGTTGATCCGGAAATTGTAAACGATGGTGAAGCAAAGTTTGCACAACACATCACACTGTCTTACACCTTTTATGAAACCGACCTGCCGGAAGATGTGGCGCAACTTGCGCCAGACACAGCGGCAACAGTAACTGAATAAGAAAAGCCTCCGGCAGAGGGAACGCACATGGCACACGAAAAAAATCACGACTTCCACATTCTGGCCCCAAGCTGGCTGCCTCTGATGGCAGCGGTTTCCGGCTTTATCATGCTCTTTGGGGCTGTAATCTGGATGAGCCCGAATATTGAAAACAACCACCCATGGATCTTCCTGGTGGGCCTGGCTGGCACACTTTATGTGATGTTCGCCTGGTGGGCTGAGATGGTCAAAGAAGGCCAGAACGGCGTTGACCACACCCCAGTTGTCCGCATCGGCCTGCGTACAGGTTTCATTCTGTTCGTGATGTCCGAAGTTATGTTCTTCGTGGCATGGTTCTGGGCTTTCTTCAAAAACGCTATGTACCCAATGGGTCCTGACAGCCCTGCGATCGATGGTGTGTGGCCTCCGGTTGGGATCGAAACTTTTGACCCGTTCCACCTGCCACTGATCAACACGCTGATCCTGCTGTGTTCCGGTGCGGCATGTACATGGGCACACCACGCGCTTGCACATGAAAACAACCGCAAAGACATGATCAACGGCCTGCTGATCGCGGTTCTGCTGGGTCTGATCTTTACCTTCTTCCAGGGCTACGAATACAGCCACGCAACCTTTGGTCTGGGCGGCAGCGTTTATGGCGGTGTCTTCTACATGGCGACTGGTTTCCACGGTTTCCACGTGATTGTCGGCACGATCTTCCTCTTTGTTTGCATGATGCGCGCAAAGGCAGGTCACTTTACCCAGGAACACCACGTCGGCTTTGAAGCTGCGGCATGGTACTGGCACTTTGTGGACGTTGTCTGGCTTTTCCTTTTTGCTGCAGTCTATATCTGGGGTGCGTAAGCTTGCACCTTCTGCAAATAACGGCTTTAAAGCGCAGGTGGAAACACCTGCGCTTTTTCTTTGGGCGGTGAATAAGGGGCATTCATGCGGGTGAAATTCATCCTTACACTGATATTTGGGATTGCTGGCCTGGCATTGCTGCTGTGGCTGGGGTTCTGGCAGGTGTCGCGCCTGAACTGGAAGCTGGATCTTATTGCAGATGTCGAAGCGCGCATCCAGGGAGATCCCGTTGCCATTCCCGAAACCCCAACCTGGGACGCGCACCGCTATCTGCCCGTGACCGCAACTGGCATTGCTGATGATGGTGTGCAGGTTTTTGCCTCTGCCCGCGGGCAGGGCGCTGGCTACCGCATGATTTCTGTGTTTGAGACTGACGGGCGTCGTTTGCTGTTGGATCGCGGATTCCGCCGCCAGGACTCGCACACTGATTTCAACGGCCCGGCTGAAATCACCATCACCGGCAATATGCACTGGCCGGATGAGCTGAACGAATTTACCCCGCCTCCAGAGGGCAATACGTGGTACGCCCGCGACCTTGAAGCGATTTCCATGTCGCTTGGGACCGAGCCACTGCTGATTGTCGCGCGTACCGTGACACCAGATCTTTACACCGCCCGTCCGGTGCCTCTGACAACTGAAGGCATTCCCAATGACCATCTGGGATATGCGATTACCTGGTTTTCTCTGGCATTTTTCTGGGTGGTGATGACAAGCGCCGTTCTCTGGCGTATCAGGCAGAGAACACTGTAAACCAAATGCTGATCAGGCAAGGCAAAGCGATGAAATATATCTCGACCCGGGGCCAGGCGCCCGAACTGTCTTTTGAAGACGCCATGCTCACAGGCCTTGCCCGTGACGGTGGCCTTTATGTTCCGGAAGATGTGCCGACTCTGACCAAGGCGGAAATCGCTGATATGGCCGGTCTATCTTATGAAGAGATCGCTTACCGCGTTATGCGCCCTTTTGTGGGCGACAGCTTTGGCGATGATGAATTCCGCAGGTTGATCAGTAACGCCTACGCCGGTTTCGCCCATGACGCCCGCGCACCGCTGAAGCAGCTGGCGCCGAACCATTTCCTGCTGGAATTGTTCCATGGCCCGACGCTGGCGTTCAAAGATTTCGCCATGCAGCTGATTGGTCAGATGTTCCAGGCGGCTCTGACAAAACGTGGTGAGCGCGTGGTGATTGTTGGTGCGACCTCTGGTGATACTGGCTCTGCTGCGATTGAGGCCTTCAAAGGTCTGGATAACGTCGACGTCTTCATCATGTTCCCGGAAGGCCGTGTGTCTGAAGTTCAGCGCCGTCAGATGACCACACCGGCGGAAAGCAATGTGCATGCGCTGGCCGTTAAGGGTGACTTTGATGATTGCCAGGCCCGTCTGAAAGACATGTTTAACGATCATGATTTCCGTGACGAAGTTGGCCTTGCTGGTGTGAATTCCATCAACTGGGGCCGGGTGCTGGCGCAGGTTGTGTATTATTTCTCGTCTGCTGTGTCCCTTGGCGCACCGCATCGCGAAGTTTCCTTTACTGTGCCAACCGGCAACTTCGGTGACATTTTCGCGGGCTACATTGCCAAGAAAATGGGCCTGCCGATCAAAGACCTTGTGATCGCCACCAACCAGAACGACATTCTACACCGCACTATGGAAACCGGCGCTTACACCAAAGAAGGCGTAAGCCCCTCCATCAGCCCTTCCATGGATATTCAGGTCAGTTCTAACTTTGAACGTGCGCTGTTTGATGCTTACGGGCGCGATGGCGATGCGATCCGTTCCGTGATGAATGATCTGTCTGAAAGCGGCAGCTTCACAATCAGTCAGGGCGCAATGGAAGCGCTGCGGGAACAGTTTACATCTGGCCGCGTGTCTGAAGAAGAAACCTCTGAGACTATCAAAGATATGCTGGCCCGCACCGGTGAGGTTCTGTGTCCGCATTCCGCAATTGGTGCGCGTATTGGGGACGCCAACCTGTCTGATGTGCCGATGATCACCCTCGCCACCGCCCATCCGGCGAAATTCCCGGCGGCTGTGAAAGACGCCTGTGGTGTTGACGTTGGCCTGCCTGCCCATATGGCGGATCTGTTTGAACGCAGCGAACGTGTAACGCCTGTTGCAAACGACCTGACCGCACTGACCAGCCTGATCCGCGAGCGCCTTAAGAAGTGAGTACCAATTTGAGCACAGAGAACAACCTGCGCACCCATACGCTGCCCAATGGGTTTCGTATTGTCACGGAATCCATGCCCGGCCTTGAAAGCACGACCCTTGGTATCTGGGTCAATGCTGGTGGCCGCAATGAATCTGAGGACCAGAATGGCATCGCCCATTTTCTGGAACATATGGCGTTTAAAGGCACGGCGACCCGGTCTGCTCTGGATATTGCAGAGCAGATTGAAGATGTAGGCGGGTATCTCAACGCTTATACATCCCGCGAAATGACAGCCTATTACGCCCGTGTTCTGGCGGCGGATGTGCCCCTGGCGCTGGACGTTATTTCCGATATCCTTCTGAACCCGACCTTTGATCAGGATGAGATCGAAACAGAACGCGGTGTGATCCTTCAGGAGATCGGGCAAGCGCTTGATACGCCGGATGACGTGATCTTTGACTGGTTGCAGGAACAGGCTTACCCTGATCAGCCACTTGGCCGCACGATCCTTGGCCCGGCTGAAAAAGTGTCGGCTTTCCAGAAATCGGACCTCGGACAGTTCATTGGTGCCCATTACGGCCCTGGCAATATGATCCTGGCGGCGGCAGGTGCTGTTGATCATGATCAGCTGGTAAAACAGGCAGAGGCGCTCTTTGGTACGCATACCGCCCGCACAGCCCCCGCCATGTCCGGTGGCAGCTATCGCGGTGGTGAAGTCCGGGTGGAAAAGGATCTTGAACAGGCACATTTTGCCCTGGCTTTTGAAGGCCCGGCCTATACGGATGATGGCATCTGGGCAGCGCAGCTGTATTCCGGTGTTCTTGGTGGTGGTATGTCTTCGCGGCTGTTTCAGGAATTGCGGGAAAAGCGCGGCCTCTGCTATACGATCTACGCCCAGGCCGGTGCTTTCGCCGACAGTGGTATGACCACGATTTACGCAGGTACCAGTGGTGATCAGGTGGAAGAGCTGGCGCTTGTCACGATTGACGAAATGAAACGTGCAAGTGACACAATCACCCAGGCAGAACTGGATCGCGCCCGTGCGCAGATGAAGGCCGGGATGCTGATGGGGCTTGAAAGCCCATCCAACCGGGCGGAACGTCTGGCGCGGATGACCTCGATCTGGGGCCGCGTGCCGCCGGTGAATGAGGTCGTTGAGAAGATCGACAGCGTTGATCTGAACGCGCTTCGGGCCTTTGGGGCTGATATGGCGGTCAACGCCCGCGCGACGCTTGCACAATACGGCCCAGTGGCCGGTGCTGCGGATCTTGCGGGCTTGAATGCACGTCGCATGGCGGGCTGATGCTGGGGCGTAAACGCAACATCCGGCTGGAGACGGAGCGCCTGTATCTGCGCCCGCCTCAGCACGCGGACTTCCGCGAATGGGCTGCGTTGCGCCGCACCAGCCAGGCGTTTCTGACGCCATGGGAACCAGCCTGGTCAAAAGATCACCTGTCCCGCAAGGGCTTTACCAATCGGGTCTATTGGGCCCGGCGGTCGATTTCGCAGGGCACTGCTGCGCCACTGTTCCTGTTTCGCCGCGCAGACAACTATCTGATCGGGGCGATCACCCTGGATAACATCCGACGCGGTCCTGCCCAGGCGGGCACGCTTGGTTATTGGATCGGTCAGGGTTTTGCGCGGCAGGGCTATATGCTGGAAGCCCTTTTGGCGGTGGAACACTTCGCCTTCCGTGACCTGGACCTTTCCCGCCTCGAAGCCGCCTGTCTGCCTGAAAATCAACCCAGCCGTGGATTGCTGGAACGATCCGGTTTCAAATACGAAGGTGTAGCCCAAAGCTACCTTCAGATCAGCGGCCGCTGGCGCACCCATGTGCTATACGCCAACCTGCGCGGGGATCGCCGTGGCAAGACCGATGCAGGCTGAGGCCACGACCTAGCTTGAAATAAACCGCATCACATGTTCATCTCCGGACGGAGGCCCAAATGCTGCAACCTGTTACATCTGAGTTTATCGCTACACTGACAGAAACCCTGGGCGAGGACATTCTGCGCCCGGCGGATGCGCTGTACCTGGAAGAGCCCCGTAAACGCATCGCCGGGCATGCCGGTGCTGTTGTCGCCCCGCGCAATACGCAAGAGGTCTCTGACGTTCTGAAGCTTTGTTCCAGGTACCTTGTTGGCGTCATTCCCTTCGGCGGTGGTACAGGCCTTGTGGGCGGGCAGATCATGGCAGCAGATCAGGGGCCTGCGCCGCTGATCTTGTCGCTTGAACGTATGAACACGATGCGCGCGATTTATCCGTCAGAAAACGTGCTGGTGGCTGAAGCAGGGATGACACTTGCCAGCATCCAGGAGGAAGCGGAAAAAGAAAACCGTCTCTTCCCCCTGTCGCTTGCCTCTGAAGGCAGCTGTCGGATCGGTGGAAACCTGGCCACAAATGCAGGCGGTGTGAATGTGCTGCGTTACGGCAATACACGTGATCTGTGCCTTGGGGTTGAGGCCGTCCTGGCCGATGGATCTGTGCTGAACAACCTGTCACGCCTGCGCAAAGACAACACTGGTTATGACGTGAAAAACCTGTTGATCGGATCAGAAGGTACCCTTGGGGTCATCACAGCAGCCAGCCTGCGCCTGTCTCCGCGTCCCGCGCGTGTAGGGACGGCCGTGCTTGTTGTGCGTGATCCTGCGGCGGCGCTTGAACTTCTGGGCATTGCCCGTGACCTGTCTGGTGACGGGGTATCGGCGTTTGAATTGCTTTCAGGCACTGGCGTCGGGTTTGTACGTGATACTTTGCCCGAGATATATCAATCTTTTGCCGATGTTCCTGAATGGTCCGTGCTCGTCGAATTCGGCTTGCCTGCTGCGCTTGATCCTGAAACTCTGCTGGAACAGCTATTTGTTCAGGGGGCTGAGGCGGGGCTGGTGTCGGATGGTGTGATTGCCCAGTCGCTTGCACAGCGCAACCAGCTTTGGTCCCTGCGAGAACATATCCCGGCGGCGAATAAGAAGGTCGGTGCGATTGTCAGCCATGATATTTCGTTGCCACTGTCAGCCCTTGCGGAATTCATCCCCCATGGCATGGAAAAAGTTGCTGAAATAGCCCCCGTACGGGTGAATTGTTTTGGTCATCTGGGTGATGGAAATCTGCATTACAACGTCTTCCCGCCTGTAGGGGAAACCCGCGAAGCCTGGGCGCATGTCAGGGATGACATTGAACGCCTTGTGCATGACCTTGTGCATGACTATGGCGGATCCTTCAGCGCGGAACACGGGATCGGTCGGATGAAAGCGAGTGAGCTGATCCGTTATGCTGACCCGACGCGGTATCGGGTGATGAAGCAGATGAAAGCGGCGCTTGATCCTCTTGGTATCCTGAACCCGGGCGCTGTTCTGACCTGAGCCATACAAAAACAACCGCCCTGCACAGGGCAGGGCGGTCGGTACTTTTACGTGTGTTTTGCAAGCAGCGTCCGTGGGTAGCGGACAGGCTTAGTCTTAGGGGCTATTCCTTACCGAAAGGTTTACCGAATTGGTGAAATTCAGAATTTCGGTAAAAGTTAACCTTACATCCCGTCAAACTCACATAGGGCGTAAACATCCATGCCAAGCGCTTCCAGTTTCTTCCGACCACCCAGTTCCGGCAGGTCGATCACGAAGGCACAACCAATGATCTCAGCGCCCAGACGTTCCAACAGTTTGATCCCGGCTTCTGCGGTGCCACCGGTGGCCAGAAGATCATCAACAACCAGCACACGTTCACCCGGTTTCAGGGCGTCGTCATGGATTTCCACAATCGCTTCGCCATATTCCAGCTTATAGTCCTGGCTGATCGTGGTGCCTGGCAGTTTGCCTTTTTTGCGCACGGGGACAAAGCCAACGGACAGCTGATGCGCAATCGCGCCACCCAGAATAAAACCGCGGGCTTCAAGACCTACCACCTTATCAATCGGTTGCCCGGCATAGGGATGCAGAAGCTGATCAATCGCCATACGAAACCCGCGCGGGTCGGAAAACAATGTGGTCACATCGCGAAACATGATGCCTTCATGCGGGAAATCAACAATCGTCCGGATGTAATCTTTGACGTCTTTTTTCATCTCACTTTGCCTTCCGTGGTGAGCCTCATCAGACCCTCAAGCGGGCCGCGTCTGAACTTAATGAACCAAAGACGTGCAAACAATGCGGCAATCACGCAAAAGCCCAGAGAAATTGCGAAAATATCATATGTGGACAGGCTGCCATCCAGTTTCCCGACCCCTTCAAGTATTCCCATACCCAGATAAATATGGGCCATGTATAATGTCAGGCTCATTTTGCCAGGTGCTGCCAAAATGTTTGTAAGGTGCAGGCGGGTTAAGGTCGGGGTGATCAGCAGGATGAGTCCCAGCATTGCGATGGCAGATCCTGACCCTGCAAGGATATAGAACGGTGTTGGCGGGATAGGGGCGGTTGAAACGATTTCGATCAACTCGGGGTCCAGGCTGCCCAGGGTCTTGCTGGCCAGGGATGTCGTGGTCGCAAGGATGCCACCCCAGATCAAAAGGCGCAGCTGTGTGCCACGTGCCGCCAGATCCAACCGTCCGACCCACATGCCAATCAGAAGCAGTGCAGCCCAGGGAAAGACCGGATGCCAGCCATTGTAGAATGAATGCCGCAGAAAACCCGAAACACTCCAGAAATCCACATACTTAAAGGTTTCAAAGTTCCAGCCGTTTTCGAAATCAAAGGCAAACAAGGCGATATATCCAATCAGGGTAATCGCCCCGGCCCCCAGCAAAAGCATCCGACCAGACGCCTGCGTGAACAGCATGCCAACAAGGAAATACAACGCATAGAAATGAAGGATATCTGCATCAAACATCACCATGTCGAGCATACCTATGATAAACAGAAACACCGCCCGGCGCAGGGTCAGATGCCAGGGTTGTCGTCCGCTTACGTGGCCCATGGTAAAGCCAACACCGGCCAGAATAACAAACAGGGCAGCGGCGCGTCCCTCAAGGCTGTTGGTCACAAGGGTGGGGAAATCAGCATCCGTCGTCACCTGTGCCGCAATACGAAAGTTCACCAGAACCATGCCCAGAAAGGCGATGAACCGCGCGACATCTATACCTTGCAACCGCATGAAGACCTCCTAAAATAAAACCGGCTTTGTCACCATCAGCCAGAACACACCCATCAGCGCAATAAATGCCGGCCAGCCCAGGGCGAACCATATGTGATATAGGCGCCAGGCGCGATCCGGCAAGGGGGTGCCATTTTGCAGGGCTTCGCGTGCGAGATCTCGAATGCGGATTTGCAGATGCACCACAGGCAGCCAGCAGATAAGCGCGATGATGTAGAGCACATAAGTCGCAATCAGCCAACTTTCCCAGGGCGACCAGCCTTGCAGCCAGATCAGCCACAGGCCCGTCGCAGGTTGTAGGAACCCGGCGGGCGTGGTGAAGATCCAGTCTGCAATCACAACACCGGATGCGACAGAATGCACTGTCTCCACGCGGTTTTTGCGCGCCAAATGCATGGCCCAGACCATTTGAAATGCCGTACCAATGCCTGTGCCGAAAAGAACGGTAGAACACAGGATATGCGCGTATTTGGCTATGAAATACCAGTCCATCAGCGTTCTTCTTCAAGGATTAGAAAAATGATCAGCAGAAGAAGGATGGGCAGATTTTTCAGGAGCCCACCGATGGGTAGCAACCAAAGTGTAGGGGCAAGAATGGTCAGACCCAGGGTATAACTTCCAACGAGGCTGATCTGCACCCAGCCCATAAGTTTCAGCCGCCAGCCCCGCAGCAGGGCAAGGGCAATCGCCAGATCGGCCACCCCGCCAATCCGGGCAATGGCGATCAGGGCGATATCGGGCAGGGGAGCACCGGCCAGCAGTGGCAGGAAGTGGGAGGACGGCAGGAACAATCCAATAAGCCCGGACAGAACCCACATAAAAATTAGTGTCAGGCGCAATAATGGGCGCAAAAGAAATAGCCGCGCCTGCCAGAGATCCTGCGTGCCTGCCGGGCGGGCGTTAAGAAACGCCGTGAAACCACGCGGGCTGGTTTGCAGTGGCGGGGTTCCCCGGGCCAGAACACCGGCATCAAGTTGCGCGAGGGCGGTGGTGGAGATCGGCCCCATCTTCATGAAGTCGCCAAGTTTCCCGGCAAGACGCGCAAGCCTTGCGGGAAGGGCAAAGCTCTTACAGGGTGCAAGGCCCATCCAGGCACGATAGACGGCAATCATCTGCTTTTGTGTGACGTTCTCTGGCCCGCCTATATCTTGGGGGCCGTGTTCTGCACCACGTTCCAGCATCTCATGCACGGATTTTGCAAGATCCTGGGCATGGATAGGGTTCATCACCTGGGCACCGCCGCCGGGCAAAGGCGTCACTGGCAGGCTGGCCAGCGCGCGGAGCAGGGAGGAACCCCCATAAGAGGTATCCCCTAACACAAGTCCGGGGCGCAGGCAGATCACATCATTCACCCGCGCCAGGACCTCGCCTTTGCGTCGCCAGATCGCAAAGGGCGTGTTGACTTTATCAATTCCCACAGCAGAGATCAGCAGTTTTCGCGCTGCTGGAAATGCACGGTACACGGCCTGAGGTGCAACCACATGAACCGCTTCAAAAGCGTCTTCTGATCCTGTCAGAAGCCCAGCGGCATTTACGACGTAGTCACATCGGTCTGCATTGTTCTGCCAGAAATTGGGTTCGTGGCAGGTTGCTGCCGTCAGATCGACCTGCAGTACTTCAAATCCCATATGCCTCAGGGCTTTGGCCCGACGGGCGCAGGCGAGAACGTCCCAGCCTGCCGCGCGACATTCAAAGGCGATATGGCGGCCGATAAATCCATCGCCCCCCAGGATCAGAACACGTGGTTTCACATCAACACACGCCCAGCCACCGCATCAAGTTTTGCCGTCAGCGCGGGATCGCGTTTGTCCGGTGCGGTCAGGATGGCGAATTCCAGTGCGCGGTCACAGCCATGATCACAAGGCGCGCGGTCTGCACCCAGAAGATCTGGCAGACGTGCCACCATATCGCGCCCCTTGTCAGCATTGCCCATCAGGGTTTTGATAATCTCGGTCACGTCAACTTCGCCGTGATCCGGATGCCAGCTGTCATAATCAGTGATCATCGCGATAGAGGCATAGCAAAGCTCGGCCTCACGGGCGAGTTTGGCTTCGGGCATGTTGGTCATGCCAATCACATCACACCCCCAGCTTTCGCGATACATTTTGCTTTCCGCAAGGGTCGAAAACTGCGGGCCTTCCATCGCCAGATAGGTGCCGCCGTTGTGCATGGTGATCCCAGCCGCTTCTCCTGCCTGACGGCAGACGGCGCTGAGACGGGGACAGGTGGGGTGGGCCACGGACACATGGGCGACACAACCGGTCCCAAAGAATGACTTTTCACGTGCGAAGGTGCGGTCAATGAACTGATCCACCACCACAAAATCACCTGGTGCCATTTCTTCGCGGAAGGATCCGCAGGCAGAAACAGAGATCACATCCGTCACGCCCAGACGTTTCATCGCATCAATATTGGCGCGATACGGCACCGTGGATGGCGAATGCACATGGCCACGTCCATGCCGCGGCAGGAAGGCCATCTTCACGCCATTGAGTGTGCCGGTCAGGATCTCATCTGATGGTGTGCCCCAGGGGCTGTCCACCGCCTGCCAGGTCGCATTTTCCAGCCCGTCAATTTCATAGAGGCCAGAGCCCCCGATCACGCCAATCATGGTTTCTGTGGTCATCGGGGCAGCTCCTTCATGTGCTTAAATTCAGGCAGATTTAATCATCGGGACGCGCAAGGGTAAAGACCTCATCCACCTTCGCGTAATCACGATATCCCATACGGGCCAGGGGTTGATATTTTGTCGCATCAAACATGCCGTCTGTCATGCAGTCATCGCGCATATGTACGCCGATGACTTCGCCAAAAACCACCCGGTTTGCTTCGCCCGGCAGTTGCACGATTTTTGTCAGTTTGCATTCCAGTGCTGCCGGGGCGTCGGCTACACGGGGGCAGTTGAGTTCTGAACATTCTGCTTTGGGCAGGCCTGCGTGCAGAAATTCATCGTCCCCGGCGGGCAAAGCGGCAGAGCTTGCGTTCATGGCGTCGCGCATCTGAAACCCAACGATATTCACACAGAACACCCCGGTTTCTTCAATCCCTGCTGCGCTGTCCTTGGTTTCACCCCGGTCTGCTTTGGCAGATGTCGTGGCGAACATCACTTGCGGCGGCTCATAGGCGACGCCGTTGAAAAACGAATAGGGGGCCAGGTTATCGCGGCCCTGACCATCACGTGTCGAGATCCAGCCAATGGGGCGTGGGGTAATGAGGGCATTAATGGGGTTATGAGGCAGGCCGTGGCCATCCTGGGGGCGATAGAACATCTGCTTTCCTTCGGGGGAATTGCGGTTTACTCAGAGGTAATGACGCATCGGGCGAAGGTCCAGATGCTGAGGGTGGAAAACTGTGTGAGGGACGCAGATGATTGAGCTGCGGCAGGAATGTGCAGAGGACTGGTGGGAAGTCGAAGCCCTCTATGACCTTTGTTTTGCTCCAGGGCGTGAAGCCCTGTCTTCTTATCGTCTGCGTGACAATATTCCGCCTGTTGAACAACTTTCCATCATTGCCCGGGATGAAGAGAACATCCTGGCTGGCGCGATCCGGTACTGGCCGGTGGATGTCAGTGGCAAACGGGTGCTGCTGCTGGGGCCTGTGGCTGTTCACCCCACACACCAGGGCGAGGGACTGGGCGGATCTCTTATGCGTCACAGCCTTGAAGTTGCCCGGGAAACAGGTTGGGGCCGGGTCATGCTTGTGGGGGATGAACCCTACTATCGTCGTTTTGGGTTCGTGAAGCTTGATGATGTCATCATGCCGCCACCCACCAACCCCGAACGCGTGTTGGGGCTGGAATTACAGGCCGGTGCCTGGCAGGGCATTACCGGGATGGTAGATAAAGCGCGGCAGTGATCCGCAGTTATCCTTTACGCAGATATTCCAGCACCGCCGGGCGCACGGTTTCAACACCTTCTGCGCGGGCCTGGTCAATCACTGCGCGCAGTTCCTGAAGGTTTGTACGGCGCAGGCGATGCTTCACCGGGCCGATAGAGGCCGGTCGCATGGACAGCGCCCGCAAGCCCATGGCGGCAAAGCACAGGGCTTCGACCGGGCGGCCGGCATCCTCACCACAGAACGACAAAGGCGTATTGCCTTCTTTACAGCGTGCAACGATGGTTTCGAGGAAGTTCAGGAAACTGACGCTGAGCGTGTCATAGCGTTTGCGCACCCGTTCATTTTCACGGTCAGCAGCAAAGAAGAATTGCTTCAGGTCGTTGCCGCCGATAGAAATGAAATCCGCCATCTTAAAGAACTGCGGCGGCGCGAAAGCCAGGCTAGGCGTTTCAAGCATCGTGCCGATCTCATAGTTTTCCGGCAGGGTGTGCCCAAGCGCGCGTTCCCGTTCAATTTCGCGCAGGAAGATGTCACGCGCTTGTTTGAATTCTTCAAACTGCGCCACCATCGGGAACATCACGGACAGAGGGCGCCCTTTGGCAGCCCGCAAAAGCGCCTGTACCTGCATCCGCATCACACCGGGCTTATCAAGGCCCACACGGATCGCACGCCAGCCAAGCGCCGGGTTCGGTTCGTCCAGCGGGTTCATATAAGGCAGGACTTTGTCTGATCCGATATCAAGCGTGCGGAACACCACTGGCTTACCTTCCGCCGCATTCAGCACGGTTTCATAGGTTGCGGCCAGCTCTGCGCGTTTGGGCATTTTATTGCGGACGAGGAACTGAAGTTCGGTTCTGAACAGGCCAACACCTTCTGCACCTGAGGTCGGCAGGCTGGGCAGATCGGCCATAAGACCCGCGTTCATGGTCAGTTTGACCACTTCACCGCACAGGGTTTCTGCCGGTTTATCACGGATGGACGTGTAGCGTTCCTGGGCTTCCGCCTGCATCAAAATCTTGTCGCGGAAAGCAGAGACCACACTTTCATCCGGGCGCAGATGCACGGTGCCATGTTCGCCATCCACCAAAATCTGATCGCCGTTGAGCGCCTCAATTGTGATCCGGTCCGTATGGATCAGCAAGGGAATCGCCAGGGCGCGTGCAACGATGGTGGCGTGAGAACCGACAGAGCCTTCCTCCAGCACGATGCCCTTCAGATTGCGGCCATAATCCAATAGTTCAGCCGGGCCGATATTGCGTGCAATCAGGATTGGGTTTTCCGGCATTTCCGCACCGGTATTGCTGCCCTGGCCTGTCAGGATACGCAGCAGGCGGTTCGACAGATCATCCAGATCATGCAGACGATCACGCAGATAAGCGTCCGAGGCCTGAGACATACGTGCCCGTGCGGTGGACTGTTCTTTCTCAACCGCAGCTTCGGCAGACAAGCCGCGCTTGATGTCTTCCGACATGCGCCGCATCCAGCCTTTGGAATTGGCAAACATCCGGTAAGCTTCCAGCACCTGCACCTGATCTTTGTCACCACCAATGGCGTTATCTAACATCTCATCGACAGAAACACGCAGCTGATCGACAGCCTCTTGCAGGCGGGCCTGTTCGGCTTCCGGATCATCAGCGATCGGGTTGGTCACAACCACCCGGGCCTCATGCAGCCAGACATTGCCTTCTGCCACACCTTCCTGCGCCACTGATCCGCGCAACATCACGGCTTGGCTGTGCAGGGGCGAAAGTGCCGCGCCTTCGCCGACGAATGCGCCAAGTTCGGTCATCTCGGCCAGTACCATGGCGACGACTTCCAGCGCGTAAACTTCGTCATCGGTGTAGACGCGGGCGTCTTTGGACTGCACCACAACCACGCCCAGACGTTCACCCAAACGCTGCAACGGGATCCCCAGGAAAGAGGAAAACACTTCTTCCCCGGTTTCCGGCATAAAGCGGAAGCCTTTTTCAGACGGCGCATCCGGTGTGTTGACCACACGGGAATATTTCGCAACGCGCCCGACCAGACCTTCACCGATCTTCATGCGGGTCTGATGTACCGCATCCTGGTTCAGACCATGGGTTGCACATAGTTCCAGGGTATCGTCATCGCGGAACAGATAAATAGAGCACACATCGGCTTCCATAGAATCCGCCACAAGTGCAGTGATCTGATCCAGACGGGCCTGGCCCGCGCTGTCTTCCGCCATAATCTCGCGCAACCGCCCGAGAAGTTTGCGGCTCTCACTTTCTGTGCTGTGTGCCATGTTTGTTCTTGCTCCCTTATGCTCTTTGTACGGCAGATTACGTAGCAAGGGAAAGAGCAGAGTTCCGCAAATGCGACGGGCACACACGGCAATGGCGGAAATGCAGGCGCAATAGACAGAATGTCATTGCCGGGTTCGATACCCGGCACAGAAAATGCGGCGAAATGAACCTTGTTTTTCCCTGGTTAACTGGTAACTACCCTTGGAAATCAGGATGCTCTGGGGATGCTGGCCTGTGCGCTGAAAGTTTTTCCAGAGAGTGAACAGGCAGGATATCCGGTGGATGTCCTTTGTATTGAAGAGAGCCCGGAAATGGCAAATACGTCGGAAGCTTCTGCAGAAGATCGCGAAAAGTCAAAACAAATCAGTGCGCTGCGCGGGTTGTCACCTTTTGTAAAACCTTATCGGCTTCAGGTGCTGCTGACGTTGCTGGCTTTGACTGCGACAGCGGCTCTTTCTTTGATCCTGCCAATCGCCGTACGCCGGGTCGTAGATGGCTTCACGGATGGGGAAACACATCTTCTGGATCAGTATTTTGGTGCTGCGATCCTTGTTGCCGCCCTTTTGGCTGTTGGCACTGGGCTGCGCTATTTTCTGGTTACACGCCTGGGTGAACGTATCGTCGCTGATATGCGTAAGGCCGTTTTTGCGCGTGTGATTTCTCTTTCCCCTGAGTTTTATGAAAAGACCCTGACCGGCGAAGTTCTGTCGCGTATCACTACTGACACCACGATTATCCAATCGGTGATTGGGTCGTCGCTGTCCGTGGCATTGCGCAATGTTCTGATGTTCATGGGCGGAATGGTTCTGATGCTTTTTACCAGCGCCAAACTGACCGGGCTTGTGTTGCTGATCGTTCCTGGTGTTCTGATCCCGATTATTGTTCTGGGGCGGCGACTGCGCAAGCTCAGCCGTGAAAACCAGGACTGGATCGCTGCAAGTTCCGGTGCCGCATCAGAGGCACTTCTGGCGGTGGGCACGGTACAGGCCTACACCCATGAAACCCGCACAACCGCGCAGTTTGACGATGTCACAGAAAAGGCATTTGGTGCGGCGGCAAAACGGATTTTCACACGCGCGATTATGACCGTGATTGTGATTTTTCTGATCTTTTCGGGTGTCGTCGGTGTGCTCTGGATCGGGACGCGCGATGTGCAGGCGGAACTGATGAGCACCGGGGAACTCGTACAATTTGTGATCTACGCGATTATGGTGGCTGGTGCCGTTGGTGCATTGTCCGAGATCTGGAGCGAATTGCAGCGTGCTGCAGGGGCGACAGAGCGCCTGATCGAACTTCTGGAAACCGAAGATCAGGTGAATGACCCTATTGCGCCAAAGGCATTTGGCGCGCGCGCCCGGGGTGATATCCGTTTTAATGATGTTACGTTCCACTACCCATCCCGTCCGGATACAGCTGCGCTGAAGGATCTGCAGCTGGACGTGAAATCGGGGGAAACCGTAGCGCTTGTTGGCCCTTCGGGGGCGGGCAAGTCGACCATCCTTCAGTTGTTGTTGCGTTTTTATGATCCGGACCAGGGGCAGGTTATGCTTGATGGCTTTGATCTGACAGACATGACACGCGCCGACTTCCGCCAACATATTGCACTTGTGGCGCAAGACCCGGTGATTTTCGCAGGCTCTGCCATGGATAATATCCGTTTCGGTCGCCCAGATGCCAGTGATCAGGATGTAGTCGACGCCGCAAAAGCCGCTGCAGCGCATGATTTTCTGATGGCTTTGCCAGAGCAATATAATTCGGAACTTGGTGAACGTGGCGTGATGCTGTCCGGCGGTCAGAAACAACGCATTGCAATTGCCCGTGCCATTTTGCGGGATGCGCCGGTTCTGCTGCTGGATGAGGCAACTTCTGCTCTGGACGCCGAAAGCGAACGTGCCGTGCAGGGGGCGATTGATGATCTGGCGAAGGACCGTACGACACTGATCGTGGCGCACCGTCTGGCGACCGTGAAAAAAGCTGACCGGATTGTGGTGTTCGAAGAGGGCGGGATCGTAGCCCAGGGCACTCATGAAGAACTGGTCAAAGAAGGCGGGCTTTATGCGCGTCTGGCAAAGCTTCAGTTCACTGCAGAGGTTTAATTTCGTCTAAATTCCCCCCTGATTAAGGGCAGGGGGCGCAGCGTCAGGCTTGCGTCACCGCCTTTATGCGACCATTGTGTGACAAAAGGTCCATAAAAAACGGACATAAGGGAGGGAAATAACAGATGGGTAAATTTGCCAGTCTGGAAGATCTGCTGAAGATCGAACAGGAAGCCGAAAGTTTTGAAGCGCGGGATCTGCCGCGCACGATGCATGATTTTCTGGCTTCAGCCAAAGACAAGAACCCCAATGGGAATGCGATCAGTTATCAGATCACATCCGGGCCAAAGGACAAGGCAGAAACCGAGACCTGGACTGGCGTTTATGAAAAATCCGTGCAGGCCGCGAATCTTTTTCGTTCGCTTGGTGTCGGTGAAAATGACGTTGTAGCTTTTCTTCTGCCGAACGCGATGGAAACTGCATATACGCTGCTGGGTGGGATGATTTCGGGGATTGTGAGCCCGATCAATCCGCTGCTTGATCCAGAACAGATTTCGGCTATCTTGCGCGAAACCAATGCGACGGTTCTGGTGACACTGAAGGCTTTCCCGAAAACCGATGTGCCGCAGAAAGCGGCCGAGGCGCTGAAAGATGCACCCAATGTCAAAACAGTACTTGAGATTGATCTGCTGCGTTATCTGTCACCACCGAAATCCTGGATTGTACCTCTGATCCGTCCGAAGAATCCTTCGGGTCATTCTGCGCGCGTTCTTGATTTCAACGCGGAAATGGCGAAACAGAATAAGACGCTGGACTTTGAGGATAAGAAAGAGGATCGCGTCGCGGCTTACTTCCACACCGGCGGCACAACAGGCATGCCGAAGGTGGCCCAGCACAAATATTCTGGCATGATTTACAACGGCTGGCTGGGGTCAACCCTGCTGTTCCGGCCTGAAGATAACGTCATGTGTCCGTTGCCGCTGTTCCATGTCTTCGCGGTCTATCCGATTATGATGTCGATGATCGGCGCAGCGTCACATGTGATTTTCCCGACGCCGGCCGGTTATCGCGGTGACGGTGTGTTTGATAACTTCTGGAAGCTCTGTGAACGCTATAAGGTGACGTTCCTGGTCACCGTACCCACAGCGCTTTCTGCTCTGATGCAGCGTCCAATTGATGCGGATATTTCCACATTATCTGGGGCATTTTCCGGGTCTTCGCCACTGCCATTGGAACTATATCGCCGTTTTGAAGAGGCCACCGGTGTGCAGATCATCGAAGGGTACGGTCTGACAGAAGCAACCTGCCTGGTTTCCTGCAACCCTCCGGGTGGGAACAAAAAGACTGGTTCGGTCGGTATGACCTTCCCCCATTGTGATGTGAAGATCCTGAAGAATTCACCGGATGGGCCGGTTGAATGTGACACTGATGAGATCGGCGAAATCTGCATTGATAATCCGGGCGTATTTGAGGGGTCAACTTATACCGAGGTCGATAAAAATCACGACCTCTTCCACCATGATGTCTATCTGCGCACGGGCGATCTGGGTCGGATTGATGCGGAAGGTTATCTGTTTATTACAGGTCGGGCCAAGGATCTGATCATTCGTGGCGGTCACAATATTGACCCCGCCGAGATTGAAGAAGCGTTGGCAGGTCACCCCGCGGTTGGTTTCGTTGGTGCCATTGGTCAACCCGATGGGCATGCCGGTGAGATCCCCTGTGCCTATGTTGAGCTGGTGGAAGGCGCGTCCGTGACCTCAGAGGAACTGATGGCTTATGCGAAAGAGCACATCCACGAACGTGCTGCGAATCCGAAGTATATCGAAATCATGGCTGAATTGCCGAAAACAGCGGTGGGTAAGGTGTTTAAACCGGACCTGCGTAAAAGTGCGATTACCCGGATTTACAATGCGGCCCTGACAGAGGCAGGGATTGCGGCGCAGGTGACTGTGGTGATTGACGATAAAAAACGCGGGCTTGTTGCGCAGCTTGTGAAGACAGGTGATGTTGCGGATCAGGCTGTTGTTGATTGTCTGGGTAAATTTACGCGGCCCTGGGAATGGGCCAACTAATAGTATTCTCAGACCTTATAAAAAAGGCGCCCGGAACAGCGGTGGCGCATTCCGGATTTTGGGACACAAAAGCAACGCCTGCCGAGTTTTCGCTCGGCAGGCGTTTGTTATTGAATAACTTTTTCTGATAGCAGATTTCCCATAGCCTGGGAGAAAAGTCCCGGGACCACACTTTTCAAAAAAAAATGGGCTGAAGTCTTCGGTTTTGGAAGTTTTGGCCAATATGTGCACTGCCTGGCGGAGGGCGACTTGAACAAACGAAACAGAACGAAAGGCTGTGTCGCTGTGAAGTCCGTGCCCAAGCTGTCTCCCCCTCAAATTTACCCCGAAATCGGGGATACAATCAACCTCAACTGCTGTGACGATCCCGACTGCGGGAACTATGGCGTTGCACCTGATTTCATCCACCAATCCTTCGTAGGTAGAAACGCTCAGGCAAGAAGACAAAAAGCGTTTGCTGCAAATCCTTCCCTGGGTAGAGGAAGGGGGAAATACACAATCACGGGCGACCAAGATGCTCAGGTTGTCTCGACTGCGCTCGAATATTCGAAGGATCCCCATCAGTGGGAAGACGGGAAGTCTCTGGTGTGCCATCACCAGCAGGGCAATCACGACTGCGATGTGTCTTTCAATGTTCTTTCGAACAAGCACTTCGAGTCTGAGCTTGACCGGCTGATCACTCAAAACGGGCTTCTGGAAGGGCCAGTTTGGACTTGTCCCGTATTTGTTCCGTTCCTTTAACTTGGTATTTTGCCGAAAAGGAGAACGGAAATGGCAAACGGACA
>NZ_PWAA01000001.1 GCF_003031585.1 Thalassobius sp. I31.1 | reverse complement strand
CAGAGAAGCCAAATATCTCTCAAAACGATGATCAATTAAAAAAGACCGCCTCAGTTAACGCTGAGGCGGGTTTTTTTTGTGCGCGGATCGCACCCGAAACAGGGGCGCTACTTGCCCTACACGACAAATCCGTGGCGGATTTGATGACAGCGTCCTCAGTTGCCTGATCCACCCGGTTCGCCAGATTGGGCTTGCGCCGTGTGCGCTCGAACAGGGCTTCAACGCCGCCATCATCGACCGCTGATTTGTAGCGATAGAATGTATCGCGCGACATGCCCATGACCTGGCAGGCCTTCGACACGTTGCCCAGTTCCTCAGCCAGGTTCAGCAATCCAGTTTTGTGTTTGATGATCTTGTCAGTAGTATTCAACATTGTGGTTTCCTTTTGATGGTTCGGTTTGCACCTCCATCAAAACGGACAAACATCATCTCATTCAAGAGATGCCCCGTCCTCATTTCAGCTTGCTGAGAAGGGGGCGGTGTCAGATCACATCGAGACTAATTCATATCATCGATGCGCGCTGTCATTTTTTGTTAAGTGGTTGAGCTCGTCAATCGAGATCAACACAAACCGTTCATCGTCTTCATCGACAAAGAATATTGCTTCATGCTCAGCAAGTCTAAAATAGGCGTCAATATTACCCTGAAGTTGTTGGATTGAGATACTTTTGCCTCCGGCAAGGCTTTGGATTGCGACTGTGTCACAAATGAGTTGCTTCACGAATTTTTCGACGCCTAATCCCTTTTCTGAAGCCAATGACTTTATCACGGAGAACACAGTCTCGGGGATATCTGTGACGACCAAATTTGGCATGCTCAGCTTCCTTGCACTTTTGCGTTATGAGCGCAGTTTCATATTCCGAATACTTAGACTGTCACGGGTTTTCTTGTGTGGCGCGGAACAACGCGTTGCCAATCCAAGCCTTCGAACAAGGCTTCGAACTGCGAGCGATTGATGGAAATCACGCCATCAGTCATACGCGGCCAAACAAAACCGGCTCCTTCAATCCGCTTGTAAGTCATGACGAGGCCAGTTCCGTCCCAGACGATGAGCTTTAAGCGGTCGGCGCGCCTGGATCGAAAGATAAAGATCGCGCCGTTGAATGGATCCAGATCGAATTCATGCATAACAATGGCAGCTAGTCCATCCATGCCTTTCCGAAAATCAACCGGCTTGGATGCCAAGTAGAGCTTAAAATTTCCTGACGGCGAGATCATGCGCGGCCCTCAAGCGAAAGGACAACTGTGACTAAATTATCAATAGGATATTCCGCAGGCAGAACAATCTCAATTTCCCTGCCCCGTAGTACAATTTGTGTCTCAACTGACCCGGTGGCTTCCGAACGTTCGGTGTCCTCGATCACAACTTCGGAAAACAATCGCTCTTCGCGTACAGAGATACGGTTTCCACCTGCACGTTTGAGGTCGGCCCGCCATTTGTAGACGAGTGATTGTGAGACGTTGCATCTTTTCATGACATCGTCGACTTTGAGTGAACCGTCATCGAGGCTATTTGTGATGAACCGTTTGAAACTGGGAGGCCAAACACGGCGGCCGCCTGCGTGGACTTCTATAGTGAAGCCGTAGACTTCGAATGATTGTGGAAACTTTTCCATGACGGTGCCTCTTTTGTTTGGGGCAGTATATCATGCGGGTATTTATAGCGTCAGATCCAAAACCGGGGGTCACTTGCAACGCTTACCCTTGTTCCCTGCATCATGCGTTAACCGAAGCGGCGCAATCCGTTTGCTGATTATATCAGACCGATGGCAGGCAACTGCCGTCGGTCACGCGGAAACTGTTGTGGTTTTTTCGATCATCCTGCGGTGAGACGCCGTAGACTTCCTTATAGTGGTTCAGCATGGGGGAGGTGGATGAATAGCCGACGGAATAGGCGATCTCGGTGATGGTATCGCTGGAATAGAGCACCAGTTGCCGGGCCTGTTTCAGGCGCAGAAGACGGTAGTATTTCAGAGGACTTTCGCCGGTCGCACGCCGAAAGCTGCGCTCCAGGCTGCGCGTTGACATATTGACAGCTGCGGCCACGTCTCTGATCTGGACCGGGTCTTCAATATGTTCCGCAAACATCTGAATGGCCTTTGTGACCTGCTTTGGCATCGTGTCTGTTGTGGTCGCGGTGGTCAGGGATGGGGTCTTTTGTGAAACCTCCCCGGTGCGCACAAATGGATGCTGAAACCAGCAGGCCACTTCGGTCATAATTTCCGCGCCCAGGGCTTTTTCAATCAGACTTAACATAAGGTCAAAAACCGCAGCTGCCCCCGCGACGGTCAGGCGCTGGTCGCCCTCACAGATCACCGTTTTAACGGGTGTGCTGTCGGGGAATTCAGCCGAAAAAGCAGCGTCATAGCACCAGTGCACGGAAACCGGATGGCCTTTCATCAGCCCTGTCCGGGCAAGAGGAAAGATCCCGCCGCTGAACGCGCCAATGGACTGTCCTTCGCGCAGATGGCGTTGCAGAAATGCCGTCGCTTTGGCGTCATTGGCAAATGTCCCGGCGGGGCTTGAAGTCAGAAAAATGTGATCCAGATCTGTTGCTTCCGTCATTACACGATCAGGCGCAAAAACCACCCCGGCGGAAGATGTGACAGGCGCCCCGGTTTCGCCCAGAACATGCCAGCGAAAGGTTTCAGTGCCCGAGATCTCATTCGCGGCGCGCAGAGGTTCAATGGCTGAAGTCAGACAGGCCATCGGAAAGCCCGGAAAAATGAGAAAGCCAAGAGTTACTGTGTCGGGCATGGGAGGGCCTCTGATTGTAGTTCTGTGACCGTCCGAAAGATCTGATTTTCCAGTTCACGTGCCGCAGGCGATGCGGGCGAATCCGCTTTTCTCAGCATGTGAATTTGCCGCGGGGGCAACGAAACAGGCAGGGGAAGGAAGGCAAGATCACGGCTTTCCGCCATTTTCACGGTCATTTCTGGCAAGATCGTGATGCCCAGCCCCGCGCGCACCATGGCCAGAAGGGATGTAATGTTATGGACGCTCAGCAGGGCGTTTTCATGGATGTTCTGAAAGGCGGGTGTCGTGATTAGCCGGGCCAGATCATTGGCGATGAACTGATGATCCTGCAGGGCTTCCCATGTCAGGTGCGCGCTGGATGTCGCGAGGGTATGATCCACAGGACAGACCAGGCCAAATCGGTCTGACAGCAGGTCCTGACGATAGCGGGCACTGCCGCTTATGCCAGCGGAGGCGATGCCAATGTCAATGCGTCCCCGGGACAATTCATGCAGGATGGTGGTGGAATCCATGTCGCGCAGTTCGATCTGAACGCCGGGAAATTCATTGATAAAACAAGATATTGCCCGAGGCATGATCGCAGAGGCAACCGAAGGCACAGCCGCGATGCGCACACGTCCATGACGGGCATTTGCGAAACTTTCAATCGCCTGAACTGTGCTGTCAAACTGATAGAGTTCCCGTTCGGCCTGTTCCAGGACAAAAGTTCCAAGGGCCGACAGACGGTTCTTGCGATCTGTTTTGAACAGAGGTTCGCCCAGATGATCTTCCAGTTGCTTCAGCATCATGGAAACAGCCGATGGCGTGCGCCCCAGCTGACGCGCCGCATCTGACAATTTCCCGGTTCGCGCCACGGCTGCAAAGCAGCGCAGCGTTTCAATTTTCACAGCCATTTTTCAGTTTTTCTGAAGTTGAGTTCACTTGTTTGAGTTTGACTGAATCTGATACCCTTGTCCATAATGATCGCGCAATTGCACGCAGAACTAAGCGGAGACCCCGGATGACCGACACCAAACTGAACCTTATCGCAGGCACCTGGACCGCAGGCGACAGCGAGATCGAAAACCGTAACCCGTCTGATCTGTCTGATCTCATCGGGATGTTTGCGCAGGCGTCAGCGGATCAGCTGGAAGCGACGTTGGACCAAGCGAAAATCGCCCAGGCCGAATGGGAAGCTTACGGGATTGAACGTAAATACAACGTGTTGATGTCCATCGGTAATGAGATGATGTCACGCGCCGAAGAACTTGGCACATTGCTGGCGCGCGAAGAAGGTAAACCTTTCGCTGAAGGCAAAGGCGAAGTTTATCGCGCCGGTCAGTTCTTTACCTATTACGCAGCTGAAACCCTGCGCCAGATCGGTGAAAATGCAGATTCCGTGCGCCCTGATATTGAAATCGACGTGCGCCGCGAAGCGGTTGGCACCGTTGCGATCATCAGCCCCTGGAACTTTCCAACCGCGACCGCGTCCTGGAAAATCGCACCTGCGCTTTGCTATGGCAACGCGGTTGTCTGGAAACCTGCGAACGCGACGCCTGCCTCTGCGGTTGCCCTGACCGAAATCATTAACCGCCAGGACATTCCGAAAGGTCTGTTCAGTCTTGTGATGGGCGCAGGTCGCGAAATTGGTCAGCGTCTGGTCGAAAGCCCGAAAGTGAACGCGATTTCCTTCACCGGTTCCGTGCCTGTGGGCAAAGGCATTGCGTCTGCGGCGATCCAGAACCTGACCAAAGTTCAGATGGAAATGGGTTCCAAAAACGCGCTGGCGGTTATGGATGATGCCGATCTTGATCTTGCAGTTACGCTTGCCTTGGGCGGTGCCTTTGGTGGTACTGGTCAGAAGTGTACAGCTTCCTCCCGACTCGTGGTCCACGCGTCCGTGCATGATGCCTTTGTTGAAAAACTGGTGGCGGGTGCGCAGGCTATGAAAGTGGGCCACGCGTTGGAAGAGGGCACGCAAATCGGCCCGGTTGTGTCTGAACAGCAGCTGAAAGAGAACCTTGCTTACGTTGAGCTTGGCAAATCTGAGGGTGCAGAACTGCTGTGCGGTGGTCAGCGTCTTGAGATGCCACATCAGGGTTACTACATGAACCCGGGCGTTTTTGTCGGCTCAACCAACGACATGCGCATCAACCGTGAAGAAATGTTCGCGCCGCTCGCCTCTGTGATCAAAGTCGATGGCTATGAAGAAGCGCTGTCGGTTGTGAATGACACAAACTTTGGCCTGACATCTGGCATCGTGACGCAGTCTCTGGCACGTGCAAACCACTTCCGCCGCAATGCAAAAACCGGCTGTGTGATGGTGAACCTCCCAACCGCAGGCACCGATTACCATGTGCCATTTGGCGGTCGCGGTGACAGTTCTTACGGCCCACGCGAGCAAGGTAAAGCGGCAGCGGAATTCTACACCACTGTGAAAACCGCTTATATCTCAAGCGGATCCCCGTTCTGATGCGACCCATGATGCGTATCGATAACCTGCAATATGCCAACTGGTCGGAAAAGATTTTCCGCCAGTTGCGCGAAGGCGGCGTGGATGCGATCCACGTCACCATCGCATACCACGAGAATTTTCGTGAAACGGTTCTGAATTTCGAGAAATGGAACCGTTGGTTTGAACAATACCCTGACCTGATCATGAAAGGTCAGTGGGCGTCAGACATTGATGTGGCGCGTGAAACCGGGCGCACAGCTGTGTTCTTTGGCTTCCAGAACCCAAGCCCGATTGAAGATGACATTGGTCTGGTTGAGATCGTGCACACCCTTGGCGCGCGTTTCATGCAGCTGACTTATAACAACCAATCGCTGCTGGCGACGGGCTGTTATGAAGCGGAAGACATGGGCATCACGCGGATGGGCAAACAGGTCATCAAAGAGATGAACCGCGTGGGCCTTGTCGTGGATATGAGTCATTCCGGGGATCGTTCCACGATTGAAGCGGCCGATCTGTCGGAACGCCCCATCGCGATCACACATGCGAACCCGCATGCCTGGTCACCAGCGCTGCGCAATAAGAAGGATGATGTCATCCGGGCTGTGACGCAAAACGGCGGCATGCTTGGGTTTTCCGTCTATCCGCATCACCTGAAAGATAAGGGTGACTGCACGCTGGAAAGCTTCTGCGAGATGATCGCACGTACCGCAGAACAGTTCGGCGCTGAACACCTCGGGATTGGGACAGATCTGTGCCAGGACCAGCCAGACAGTATCGTTGAATGGATGCGTGTCGGGCGCTGGACCAAAGAAATCGATTACGGTGAAGGCTCTGCCAACGCACCCGGTTTCCCCGATATGCCGCATTGGTTCCGGGACAACCGTGACTTTGGCAACATCGAAAACGGCCTGCTTGCAACAGGTCTGTCTGAGGATGAAGTCGCCGGGATCATGGGTCGCAACTGGTATAATTTCTACGCCGAAAACTTTAGTCCACGAGGATAAAACATGGAGACACCCGTACAAAACTCCATCCCGCAGCGGGACCCGGCCCTTGTGATGCGTCTGAACCGCCTTGGTTCTATGCATCAGTGCCGTCTTAGCTTTATGCGGGTGCTGACACGCCGTCTGGCGAAAGAAAACTGGAGTTTTGCACGACCTGTCTTTGATGTAGATGCGAAGGGTGTTGGTCATGCCGTCTATACGGCGACCGGCCCTGTGCGTACCTATTCCCTTGTGGCGTTTGCACATGATCTGCCACCGGAAATGCGGTCTGATCGCGTGATTGCCACTGCCTGGGATGCGACCTTTACCCTGTTTGATGGGGTGCCCACGGCGGAAGACATTGAACGCCTGTCAAAGAATGTTCCTTATCAGGAAGCCGGGCGGGTGAATGAAAAGTCACTGTCTGTGTCCCGTGCGAACCGCTCTGTGCGTTTGTGGGAACATATGGTGGATGCGCTGTCCAAAGGCGAACAGCCGGATGCGGCGAAGGTTGCCTCTGTCGGGTATCTCATGCGGACAACCGCGGTTTATGGGTCGGGCAAACTGGGCGCGGCGGATCACGAAACCATTGCCGACCGGCCGGAATTTGACGCGCCTTTCCAGGCTGAAATGTTGTCTGTCTTCCTGACCAGGGCTTTTGTGCGCGATATGATCAACCACCTGGCACATGCCCGTGGCGGTGATCAGGCGGCAGAACTTGCATCAGAAATTGCGCATGGCCTTGGCATTGGAAATTCAACCGGCCTTGGTATGGCACCCTTTCTGATCAATCACCCGGTGCTGCTGAACAACTGGGTCGCGGCCCGTGAAGAAGCAATTGCCCGTGTGCGTAGTCTGAACACCGTCACTGAGGCACAAGAAAATCTGTTTCGCAGCCTTTTTGCCCGTGTGCAGGTGCTTGTTAAAGCGTGGCGCTCTGAACATCCGGTTCAGATCAAAAAGCTGGAAGCACTGAAAGCTGATCTTGATCAGATTGCGACCAGGCTGAACAATGACGATCTTACGGCAGACGCCCCATGGGATCGTTTGCTGAACTGGACCAGTGAAGCGCTGTCGGAAGAAGGGCAGGAGTTGATCGCATCTCTGATCCTGGAACCATACGGTGATCTGGTCGATAATCTGTCGTCTGCCATGTCCGACCACCGGCCTGATGCCTTCCGTATTCTCGGTTCCATGTCTGTTGCAGCCCTTCGCGACCTTATGCGCGGAACTTATGGTTGGGCCCTGGAAACCGACTGGTCCGCACAGGAAAATTGTGCCCGTGCCTGGTATGTATCCGAAGAAAAGCTGGAACCGCGATTGGGGGAAAGGTTTGAAGAACCCATCGCAGATTATGAACAACCGCTTGCGCCGGGGCGGGATGTGGCGCGGGCCTTCGATGACCTTAAAACCTGGGATGCCTCAACACCGATTGCAGAATTCCTGCTGAAACACCCGGAACACCGCCACAGCATCCGCCGTGTTCAGATCAATGCCTGCGCGCCTTACAGCGAAATTCAGGACAACACGATCTGTGCGGATATGATGCCCATCGACATGCTGCGCTATAAACTTGCGACCTTTGGCGCGACGCATTTTGACCCACGGTCTGATCGCTGGGTGCGGATCTGCATGTTCGGCAACGCGCCTTACCCGGAAGAGCTGACCAATGAGAATGCCGATTTCTGGGTGTATCCGGATGCGGAGGGCCAAACATGAGCTATGCGCTGAATGAAGTCGAAGCTCTTGCGAAACGGGCCGTGCGTGGCGCAGGCATGAGCTGGGGTACTGCAGAAGAGGCCGCGAAAGCAACTTGCTTGCTGTGTCGGAAAGGGATTGACGGGGCAGGCGTTCTGTCAGCTTTACTAAGACAGAATGCCGGCAAAGGGGAACAGGATCTGCGACCTGTCGCGACGACGGGTCTGTGGCAGACTGCGGATGGCGGGCCTCTTTGTCCTTTACTGTCTGGTGCCACTTTATCCGACTGTGCCGTGGCGCTGAAAGATGCCCCGATTTCCATGCAGAATCTGTCTTTCCCGGCCTTATTGCTTCCCTTCCTGGCGTCCGCAGCAGCGCAACTGGGCTGCACGCTGACCCTGGAATGTGATGCTGGAACAGGATCCACAGATGGAAACGGACTTGCGCTGTCAGGTGAAGGTTTTTTGCAGGTGAAATCCGCCGATGTTGTGATCCGTATCGGTGATCTTTCCGGTGAAATCCTTTCCCAGGACAGCCGCGCCACCCCCGCCCCCGAAGCCTGGGACACTCTTAATACCTATGCCCATAAAACCTACGCCCCCGCGACCGAAGCATCGCGCCTTGCCGGGGCCGGGGCCGGGCTGTCTGACAATGATTAATCAGGACGTATGACATGACTGAAACCAAAATTCTCACACTTGCTGAAATCGAAGATATCGCTTTCCGCGCTCTTGTTGCTGCCGGTACATCAGAAGCAAACGCCCGCCCTCTGGCGGTTGCCACGGCTTCTACTGAGGCTGACGGTGTTGCCAGTCATGGCCTGGCTTATATCCCGATTTATGCGGAACATGTGCAATGCGGCAAGGTTGATGGTCAGGCGAAACCAGCTCTCAGCCAGCCGCGCCCGGGGGTGATCAGCGCCGATGCAGCGACAGGCTTTGCGCATTCCGCGATTGATGCGGGTTTTGATAAACTGATCCCGCTGGCCCGTGAACAGGGTGTGGCAGCGCTGGCGATCCGCAACAGCTATAACTGTGGCGTTCTCGGTATTCACACCGCACGCTTGGCAGAAGCTGGTCTGATGGGGATTGGATTTACCAATGCGCCGGCCTCCATTGCACCTTCTGGTGGTGCAAAACCTGTGGTTGGGACAAATCCATTTTCTATCGCGGCCCCAGGGGCTGATGGCCAGGCAGAAGTTCTGATTGACCAAAGTGCCAGCACCATCGCGAAATCAGAAGTGATGAAACATGCGCGCGAAGGCAAAGCCATTCCAGAAGGCTGGGCGCTGGATGCTGACGGCAACCCCACCACCGACCCCGAAGTCGGCCTGAAGGGATCAATGGCACCGTCCGGCGGTTACAAAGGTGTGGGTATCGCGTTGATGACTGAAATGATGGCCGCGGCCATGACCGGTGCGACCCTGGGAACAGAGGCATCGCCGTTCTCAGGTACTGCAGGTGGCCCGCCAAAAACCGGTCAGTTCTTTCTTGCGATCGACCCGGGGGTGACCTCGGGCAATGAGTTCGGCGCACGTCTTGCAGCACTGACTGCTTCCATCCGCGATCAGGAAAATGCGCGCCTGCCGGGTGACGGGCGCAAGGCAAAACGTGCACGTGCACAAACAGAAGGGGTGGCCGTCAATGTGGCCACACTCGATCGGATCAACGCCATTATCGGCTGATGTTCTGAGGGGAATGAAAAGGGTCAGGGGCTGCGTCCCTGATCCAGGGCATCTGTCCAAAGGGGAACAGTGCGAACAGGGAGGAGACATCATGTCAACCAAAGCACCATTTACGGATCTTGACATTAAAACGTCAGATTCAGGATTTTATGAGGGGTATAGCATCCCCATCGCTCTGATCAGTAAGGCCGTCATGGCGACGCTTGTGATCTGGGCCTTGGTCTGGCCAGCCAATGCCAATGGCGTTCTGGGCAGCCTGAACTGGAAAATTCTGGGGGAGTTCAACGCCTTCTATATCATCATTACGGGCTTCTTTGCCTTCTTCCTGTTTGTTCTGGCAGCCTTGCCACAAACTGGCAAGATCCGCATGGGTCGCGAAGGTGAGAAACCGGAGTTTTCAAACTTCTCCTGGTTCTCCATGATGTTTGGCGCCGGTCTTGGTGTGGGACTTATGGTCTTTGCCACAGCTGAGCCTCTGGGCCTCTGGGGATCAAACCCTGTCATCGTTGCCGGTGAAGTTGTCGGAAACACGCCCGAATCCGTGCAGTCAGGTTACCGCTATACCTTTGCTCACTATGGCATTCACGCCTGGGCGATCTATGTGGTGACAGGCCTGTCCCTTGCCTATTACGCCTATACGCGTGGGCTGCCTCTGACCATCCGTTCCGCTCTGACACCGCTGTTTGGTAAATACATCAACGGTTTCTTGGGTCATATTGTGGATGTTCTGGGTATCGTAGCAACCATCCTTGGTGTGTCTGTCACCATTGGATTTGGCGTCAGTCAGTTCATTGATGGTGTTTACGCGGTGACCGGTATGGAATGGATCATGGATATGGGCGGTGACGCACCTGTTCCCGGCACTGTTGGTCTGATTTCTGGTCTGCTTGTCATCATGGGCTTGTCTATTGTCTCTGCTGTAACCGGGGTCGATAAAGGCGTTAAGATCCTGTCGAACCTGAACCTGGTTCTGTCAGTGATCCTGCTGCTGACCTTTGTGATTTTCGGGTCCTTCATCTTCGCGATGACAACCTATGCTTCTGCACTCGTGGATTACATTCTGCATTTTGTGCAAATCAGCTTTGGTGCATGGAGCCCGCAGGATCCCGCGGCATTTGCAGCAGCACTGCCAGAAGCAGCGCAGCCACTGGCCGACGACCTTATCGGTGGCGCGACCAACGCATGGGGCAGCTTTGACGGCTTTAAATCCGGGTTGACCGGTGCGGCTGCTGAACTGGATGATACAACCCTGGCTGCTGTTTATGACGCTGGTAATGCAGGTCGCCAGTTCAGCTGGCAAGCTGGCTGGACAACCTTCTACTGGGCGTGGTGGATTGCATTCTCACCTTTCGTGGGTCTGTTCCTTGCGCGTATTTCCAAAGGTCGTACCATCCGTGAATTCATCATCGGCTGTGTGTTCGCACCAACCGCTGTCTGCTTCGCATGGATGACCATTCTGGGCGCAACCGCGATTGATCTGGAAATTTCCGGGGTTGCCGATGGTGCAATTATCGCAGCGTCTCAGTCGTCCAAGCTGTTTGTAACTCTGGAACATATCATTTCCGGAGGGTTCCTGACGCTGATCACTGTGATGTGTGTGGTGTTGATCCTGACCTTCCTCGTGACGTCCGCTGACTCTGGCATTCTCGTGATGAACACGATTATGTCCGGTGGGGAAACCCAGGCCGGGGTAAAACACCGGATCGTCTGGGGTCTGATCCTGACGCTTGTGATGGGGACTTTGCTTGTGGCGGGTAAAGCCAATGGCGAAGTGGATCCGATGGAAGCACTGAAAAGTGCGATGATCATTGGTGCCCTGCCGTTCACCATGGTCATGGGGCTGATGTGTGTGTCCCTGACAAAGGCGCTGTATAATGACAACAAGCGCCGGAATGAGGGCACTCAGGTCACACCTGCTGAGTAAATGAAAAAACCGGGATCAGCAGAGACGCGCATATGCTCTGCTGATCCATTCCCGACTTTCAATTGGCCATTAAAGTGGGGCATCTCAGGGGCACGGCATCGATTGCTAAGCACCCAATCAGGGCCATCAGCGGGAAGTACACCGTGACGTCGTGACGTTTTAGCATTGGAAGTGAACCCTGATGTAGCAATTAAAGCGAGAGGTTGCCCTTGGTGACGAACCATGAAGGTCGCTGAAGTAGTGTTATGTAAGGGGATGACCAACTAAGTGCAATCGCAAGATATGCATAGGTGTCTGACTTATTCAGCAGCGCGTGTAGCTCTCGCATCACTCATCCGTGCAGGATTTCTCTGAATGCCTTGTATGCAACATCAGAGCGACTGGTTTTGCACAGTAGGATACCTGCGCCGCAATCGGCGACACCTGTAGCCTGAACAGGTCAATGGTGGATGAAGCGGGATGGCTTACTTACAAACGCCAGAAATCAGGCAGCACCGCGATGGTGCCGTTTTACGTGGCCGGTCCGGATTGGTTTGAGGGTACTGATGATCTTGCTCTGTGCTTAGCTGCTGAAGAAAAGCATGACACATTCCTGACCACCGAACACGGTAAGCCGCGCTCTCAGAAAGCCGCCGGAGATTGGTTCTCAAAGGCTGCACGGGCCGCTGGTTTGGCAGAAGGAAAAACGGCGCACGGCATTCGCAAGGGTCGCGCTGCGATCTTCAAGGAAAGCGGTGCATCGGCTGATCAGCGCATGGCGGTTCTGGGTCATGAGACGGAATCTGAGGCGCTTCATTACTCTAAATCTGCGGATCTTCGCAGGACAATCGAGGGAACGCAAAATTCCAACTAAAAAGAATAACGCTTTGAATATAAAGGAGAAATCACATGCATGAGATTGTCGAACGTCACGAACCTTTGACTCTTTTTGCACTTAAAGCTTCAGGAACTCAGAAAGTCACGTCACTTAATTCTGCCCCAGACGTCAAGCAATTTTAGCCTATTTCGACAGCCATTGATTGCAGTGGGCTAACGCGCACGACACACATAAACCTAACCTAGGCTTGCGACAAAATTATACACTTTTGACGTTTATGAGTGTGTGTCTCTGCGCTATAATGCATAGTGTAGGAGGTTCGGCTTCAATGGGCAGTGAGCATATTCTTGTTGTAGATGATCACAAAAGCATCAGAGAACCGCTTGCCCAGTTTTTGCGAAAAAACGGCTATCGAACCAGTGTTGCCGGGAATGCGTTGCAAGCTGATGAAGTTCTCAGAAAATCGCGAATTGATCTGATTATTCTGGATATTATGATGCCCGGTGAAACAGGCTTGGAAATCTGTCGCCGCATTCGTGTCACACATGATATCCCCACGATATTCCTGACGGCAGTCGTCGATGAAACCGATAAGATCATTGGATTGGAAATGGGCGCTGATGACTATGTTACTAAACCGTTCAACCCACGCGAACTATTGGCGCGGGTGAAGGGAGTTTTACGGCGTAGCAATGCTCTGCCGCGTCAATATTCTGAACTAGAAAGTGGTTTTATTCAGTTTGGAAATTGGCAACTTGACCTGAGCGGTCGCAGTCTCATCGATCTGACGGAGACATTTGCGCCGGTTGCTCTCAGTACTGCAGAGTTTAAATTGCTATCAACCTTTCTTGCACATTCGCGCATCGTGCTGTCTCGGGATCAGCTTCTGGATCATGTCAGTGGTCGCGATGCTGTTTCCTTTGATCGAAGTATCGATAACCAGGTCAGTCGGCTGCGCAAAAAAATTGAGGTTGATCCCAAAAACCCCAAATTAATCAAAACCGTTTTTTTGGGGGGGGGATATATTTTCCTGCGATGTGATTCAAACATGAGATTAACTCCGCGCACCCTCCTAGGGCAATTCATTTTCTCAACTGTAGCAACCCTACTTGTAACGCTGATCATTGTGTTTGTCGGGTTGCGTTTGTTCATCGACAGTCGTGTAGAAGATGATGAAAAAGATCTCATTCTCAGGCAAGTCAACAGAGTATACGAAAGCAGCCTCAGCATTGAGTTTCGGCAACTTGCCATTGAGCTGGGCAGCGGGGGGGATGTGTATTTCGCAGCCAGCCCATCCCCCGGTGGTGTTCCTGTTTCAACCCTTGAACAGCGCGATATTTTTTTATTGATGGTCACTTACCAGATTTGGACATCTATGTTTTCTATAAAAGAGCCACTTTTACGGACCTTTTGAAGTTTTGGTTTTCCACATCGAAATCAGCCTGCCTGGGGCCGACGGCCGCAACCACACAAAAGGATGGAGATTGTCCAAGGATTGAAATTTTCCTGCCTTACCCCGATGGTACTTGGTTGCAAGCTATTGCTTTTCCTTTTGTCGGGGCCGAATTGTTGATTTTTCCGGCAGCTATGTTGGCCTGCGCTTTGATGCTGAGCATGGCCTTGATGGTGGCTTTGATCGCGCGTCGGATCACCCGTCCACTCGCGGAACTTTCGCAGACGGCGGAAAAGATTGGCCGGGGGGAAACTGTATCAGACCTGCCAATCAAAGGCCCATTGGAGGTCGTTCTGACCATGTCCGCATTTGCACGAATGCAGGAACGGATCAAACGTTTTGTCGACGGTCAGACTAGTATGCTGGCCGCCATCAGTCATGACCTAAAAACCCCCATTACATCGTTGCGACTTCGGGCGGAATTCATCGAAGACACGCAGCTGAAAGAAGCAATGATTGACAGCCTGGACGAACTCCAAACGATGGTCGCGAGCTGTCTGAGTTTCGCACGACAAGATGCCGCGAATGAACCGGTTAGCGTGATTGATTTGATTGCTATGCTTGAGGATCTATCTGATGAACACGTCGCCATCAGTTTTGAAACCGATCTGTTGCAGTATGACTATAAATGTCAGCCAGTTAGCATAAAGCGGGCGATGCGAAATCTTACCAGTAACGCCATTCAATATGGCGAACACGCACGAATTATGTTCAGGCCGGATGAGGGTAATCTTGTGATTTCAATCACCGATGGCGGCCCTGGTATACCTGTGCAATTGCGTGAAACTGTATTTGCGCCTTTCACCCGCTTGGATGAAGCAAGGTCCACCGGGGAAGGGAATGTCGGGTTAGGGCTTGCAATTGCGCGCAGCATTATTCGGCAGCATGGTGGTGAAATTCTAGCTGTTGATATCAAGGGGGAATTCACGATGCAGGTATCTTTGCCGACCTAGTTGATGAACCTTACACATAGGCAAGAAGCTGTCATTGATACATCTTGTTACAATTCAGGCCACTTCTGACAAACTCTTGGTAGATCCCCGATCTAATTTGGATCAGTCAAATTAAACACGGGATAAAAGACAATGAAATCCATTCAGTTCTGGCGCAGCTCCGTCGCTGTTGCAGTCGCAATCGCAGCCCCTTCTTTTCTTGTCGCGCAAGACCGACCCGAGGGAGACTGGAACGTGCGTCTAGGTGGTGGGGTGATGTATGCACCGGAATATGAAGGCTCGGATGAATATAAAGCTGGCGTCTTGCCAATGATCAGCGGCACTTGGCGGGATACAATCTATTTTGAGAATGGCGAGATAGGGGTTAATTTTTTTCAAACGGATAATCTGACCTTGAGCTTTGGCGCTGGCTTGGATGGCGGTCACGATGAAGCTGATAGTGTCTATCTGGCAGGGTTAGGTGACATTGATTCCGGTGCGGAGTTTACTTTTGGTCTTGAATATGAATTTGGGGTGATGCAGGCTTTTGCAAGTGTCAGCCAGCTAACCTCAGGGTCTGAAGGCATGACCGCAGAATTTGGTATTGGCACGCAAATTCCTGCAGCTGTTCTGTTTGGCAATGGCGGTGCAGATCATTCTGAAAATCGTCGCGGGCCGATGCTACCGGCCCAATTTAACTGTTACACCTTTCTGTAAAGCTTATTTTTAACGCTCTATCCGGCCTTGTCCGCATTCATCCGGGTTCTTCCGGTTACTGAAATTATATCTGTCAGCTTACACGCATCGAAAAGATGGAGCGTGAAAAGCTGATCTTGGATGAAAAACTGCAAAATAAAGGAAAGCCACTGCATACCTTCGAGCAAATGTTCGAACACGCCCTGCAATTCCTGTCAAACCCTTGGAAACTCTGGAAAAGTGGCAATCTGATCGCCCAACGCACCGTCCTGAGACTGGCTTTCGCAGAGCAAATTACCTTTGCGCGAAATGAAGGACTTCGAACACCCAAAACCACCTTGCCATTCAAGGTGGTAGAGGGGTTTTCTTGCCAAAAGAAGATAATGGCGGACCGAGGAGGATTCGAACCCCCGACCCCCTGATTCGTAGTCAGGTACTCTATCCAGCTGAGCTATCGGTCCGTTGGGTTGGGGTTTAAGCTTATGTGGCGGGGGCCGCAAGGGGCAAAATGCATTTTTTACAGAAGAAATTCATTTCACTACTGAGGCACCCCAAATGGCGTGTTTTACATGTTTCGTGGCAGGTGAACTGCAAAACAGGTGCCGTTTTCATCGCTGCCAGAGAGTTCCAGGCGCCCGCCATGACCGCGGATCAGTTCGGCTGAAATGGTCAGGCCAAGGCCCGTGCCACCTTTGCGGGCGTTGCCCTGAAATGCCGTGAAGAGGTTCTCACGTGCTTTGGGGGGCAGGCCGGGGCCTGTGTCACGCACCATCAGGCACCATTCAGTGGCGTCTTCGGATCCAGTGATAAAGATACTGCCAGCCTGGCCCGTTGCAGCGACAGCCTGCCGGGCGTTGCGTACAAGGTTGGACAGCACCCGGTGCAATTGTTCTGCATCTGCGCGGATTTCAAGATTTTCCGGGATGGTTCCACTGATTGATACAAGACTGTCAGCGCCAGCAGAAAGGGTTTCCGACTCGATGACATCCTCGACGAGCGGGCCGAGGGGAATTTGTTCCAGGTTCGGGGCTGGTTCTTCAGCTTTGCCAAATGCCAGAGTACTTTCGCAGAGATTTACGGCGCGGGAGACTGAGTTGATCAGTTTCGGGGCCGCTTTCTGCACGGCTGGGTCAGCTGACCCTTCCATCCGGTCGGCCATCAATTGTGTGACTGTCAGAATATTACGCAGATCATGGCTGACCTTCGCAACTGCGCCGCCAAGCTGGGCAAGGCGTTCTTTCTGGCGAAGGGCCCCGGTGATCTCTGTTTGCATGGATTGCAGGGCGGTTTCAGCTTCGTTCAGCTCTTTCACGCGGGAATCAGGCATAATCACGGTGCGCGCGTCTTCCGGCGCGCGGGCGTAGGCCTGCATTGTTGCCACAACCCGTTTGATTGGCATCACAATCATGCCTCGCACGGCGATAAACAACATCAGGGCTGTGATCACCGAAATAACTGCGGAAAGTATCAGGATGTTAAGGCCATAATCCATCATAGCCATGCGCAGCGGACCTGTGCCCATTGTGACTTCGATCAGTAACCCACCTTCGCGCACGGGCTGCCCCAGAAGGGTGATAATCTGAGGTTCCCGGGTAAACAGACGCTTTATGGCATCTCGGATCAGAATGCCGGCGGGGGCATCACGCAAGTCAAACCTTTCATTGACCATGGCAGGCATGGGGGAGGAAAGGACAAGCTGGCTGGAATCGTTGCGGCGCAGGACAACGTTATAGACGCCAGCGGAATCCAGCAGTTCGGCTTCGACTTCCGGATCAATCATATCGTTTGCAAGGACCGCAAGCGCCGCAATCTGGGCGCGTTCCAGCCGCAACAGCAGGTAATCTTCCCGGAAACGGGCGACGGATGGCACGAAAATCATGATCTCTGCCAGCATCACAAAGATGACTGTGAGAATCAGGAAACGCCCGGAAAGTGTGTTCAGACCCATATTACCCTGCCATTTCACTTACGGGATCCATTTCTGGATCATGCCTACTACGCGTTTTACGAGAGTAGAATCGAACAATCTGGGCGTATAGTAAACACCTGCAGCGCGTTTATTTATCTCCGCCACTGTCGGATAGGGGGCAACCATGGCTGCCACGGCCCCGATTTTCAGGCCATTTGCGATGACCAGCGCCCAGGTGTTGATCAACTCTCCCGCCTGTGGTCCGGCGATGGATGCGCCGACTGGTTTTCCTTTTACGACCATAACCTTAATCAGGCCCTTTGCTTTTCCTTCTGCAATCAGGCGGTCATTGCCTTCGAAGTTAAAACGCAGGACTTCCAGCTTCTCGCCATGCTTTTCACGCGCTTGTGCCTCGGTCAGGCCAACCTGTGCCAGTTCCGGATCGGTGTAAGTGGCCCAGGGGATATGATCTGTGCGGGCTTTGGCAGGCATGGCGGTCAGGGCAGAGCGAATGACAATACCCGCGTGATAACCTGCCACATGTGTGAATTGCAGCGGAGAGGCGACATCACCCACAGCATAGACTTTGCGGTTGTCTGTACGCAGGCCTGCGTCCACTTTAATCAAACCACGTTCGGTGCTGATCCCTGCTTTTTCAAGGTTTAGTTTGTCAATGTTTGGCTTGCGACCGACAGCCATCAACAGATGTGTGCCTTTGAAAATACGGCCATCCTGTGCCTCGATCTCAATCGCGCCGGCTTTGCCGCGAATTTCAGCGGCCAGGGCATCTTCTGCAATCTCAATCCCTTCCGCACGCAGGTTCTCCAGCACGATCTCTGCCATTTCAGGGTCGTCTTTACCCAGGGCTTTGGCGCCTTCAATCACCGTCACCTGACATCCCAGGCGACGATGGGCCTGGGCCATTTCCATGCCAATCGGGCCACCGCCGATGATCAAGAGGTGATCCGGGCGTTCCTGTTGTTCAAAGATGGTTTCATTTGTGTCGTAAGGCACATCTTTGAGGCCGGGAATGGGCGGCACCAGGGGGGATGACCCGGTGGCAATGACAAAGCGACGTGCTGTGATCACTGTATCGCCCGCCTGAACTTCTTTTGGGGACAGGAAGCTACCGTATTCCTGAATGACATTCACGCCCAGGCCTTCAAACCGTTCAACAGAATCATGCGGTTCGATGGTTTTGATCACATCCGCCACATGGGCTTTTGCCCCCGCGAAGTCGATCTGGGGCACAGCTTTCGCCACCCCGTATTTTTCACCGGCTTCCAGCGCATGGGCCGCTTTCCCGGCTGCGATAAGGGCTTTGGACGGCACACAACCATAGTTCAGGCAATCGCCGCCCATCTTGTGGCCTTCCAGCAGGACAACATCCGCGCCCATCTGTACGGCACCTGCCGCGATTGACAGTCCGCCAGAGCCAGCACCAATGATACAAAGGTCAGTTTTGATACGCTTCATGGATCAGGCTTTCTTCTTAGACAGGGTTTTCAGCAGAACGGGTAGGGCAGCAAGGGCACAAAGGCCAAGGATCGGTAGCAGGATATGGGGTTCAAAGATGATTCCCAGATTTGGGGTCTCACCACGGTCAAAGACTTCCCCCAGGCCTGCGCCAACAGAAGTATAGACTACACCGCCTGGAATAATGCCAAGGAAAGTTGAAACGGCAAAGCGCCACAGGGAAACCCCCACAAGCGCCGGGATCAGGTTTGCAACAAAGAACGGCACGGCGGGCACCAGGCGGATCAGGAACAACATGGACCACTGGTTTTCATCAATCCCGTCTTTGATGCGCTTCACAGCCCCGTCTGATCCGTCCATCTTTGCCGCCAGTTTTTCGCCAAGCCCCCATTTTGCAGCCAGGAAAATGATCATCGCCCCGATTGTGGCCGCGGTGATGTTAAAGAGAGCGCCGGGAAAGACACCAAACAGGAAACCCCCGGTCAGGGTGGCGATGGTTGCGCCGGGCAGGGAGAAGGCGACAATCACGATATAGACAGCAATAAAGATCAGCGCGGCCAGTACAAAGTTTGTGTCCCGAAAGGCTGTCAATGCTTCCCGGTTTTCAGACAGGGCTTCAAAGCTCAGGTGGTCGCGCAGTGTAAAGGCACCGATCACAGCCACCGCAAGGATCACAATCAGCGGCAGCAGGCGCTTTGCGCTGGTCTTGGCGGTATTCTCTGACATGACATCATCCGTGTATTTGCGTTGAGGATAACATGCGGTGTTTGGATGCAAAGTGACAGGGACCTCACGCGGGGTTGATCAGAGGTGAAGGAAAGAGTGTTAAAACACTGTAAATCTGTATGAGATTGTAATATTTTAAAGTCATGCGCTGTGAATGTTGCAAAACTTTAAAGTTTTATGGTGTGGCAGCCAGAAAACCCTGTTGCGTGAATTGACTTCCCCCCGGAAGCAGCCTAAAGACCGGACTTCAGAGATACAGGGCTTTCGAATCTATTTTGGATATCGCCGGCCATTACGATGGAGACGCGGAATGAAACGCACTTATCAACCTTCCAATCTCGTGCGCAAGCGCCGTCACGGTTTCCGCGCACGCATGGCAACCAAAGCTGGTCGTAAGATCATCAATGCACGTCGCGCACGCGGCCGCAAAGAGCTGACAGCTTAAGGTTTTCAGTGCAGGGTTCTGATATGACCGGGCCCGATGCTGATAAAGCTGTAACCGCCGGGGTGGAAACACCTGCGGCGGTTTCTGCTTGTCTGACGGTCCTGCAAAAACGTCGCGACTTTATGAAAGCCGCGCGTGCAAAACGAACGGTTGCACCTGCTTTTATCCTGCAGATGCGTCATCGCCAGCCTGGCGAAGCTGAAGGTATGCGTATCGGCTACACCTGTTCAAAAAAGGTGGGCAACGCTGTGGCGCGCAATCGTGCGAAACGGCGTTTGCGCGAAATTGCGCGGATGGAATTGCCTGCGCTGGGCCACAACGGTTGTGATTATGTGCTGATTGGCCGGGCGAAAGTTACAGCGGAACGTGACTTTGCTGAACTTCGTGCAGATCTGCGCCGCGCTTTGAAGAAAGTGCATGAAAAGCGCAAGCCCAGGCCACAGGAAAGCAATCCGGAAGGGGCCGGGAAGTGAACCCACTGGCGTTCATTATTTCACTGCCGATCCGGGCGTATCGCCTGTTGCTGTCGCCATGGGTGGGGCATGGTTGCCGCTTTCAGCCCACATGTTCTGCCTACGCCATGGAAGCGCTGGAAAAACATGGCGCGGTCAAAGGAAGCTATCTGACCGCCCATCGCCTGTGCCGCTGTAACCCCTGGGGCGGCGAGGGATATGATCCCGTGCCAGATTGCAAATGCAGTGAAGATAGCACCTCATAGTATATTGATGCTGTGGCGTGCATAGCTTAAAGCCGCCACCATGTATGAAGAAGCTGACGATATCCATCCGCTGTTTTACGGCGCGCCCTCAACCACTGAGTTCAAGAAATTGCGCAAGCGCATTGTACGCGCGACCCGTGAGGCGATTGAACAATACGGGATGATTGAGCCAGGCTCGCGCTGGCTTGTCTGCCTGTCTGGCGGCAAAGACAGCTACACAATGCTGGCTGTGCTGCATGAACTGAAATGGCGCGGGCTTCTGCCTGTGGAACTTCTGGCCTGTAATCTGGATCAGGGTCAGCCTGGTTTTCCTGCGACAGTTCTGCCTGAATTTCTTGAAAAAATGCAGGTGCCGCATCGCATCGAATATGAAGATACGTATTCGATTGTGAAGGATAAGGTGCCTGCTGGCCGGACCTATTGTGCGCTGTGTTCTCGCCTGCGGCGTGGAAACCTCTATCGCATCGCCCGGGAAGAGGGCTGTTCTGCGGTGGTTCTTGGCCATCACCGGGATGATATCCTGGAAACCTTCTTTATGAACCTGTTTCACGGTGGACGCCTGGCGACCATGCCGCCCAAGCTGGTCAATGAGGAAGGCGATCTGTTTGTGTATCGTCCGCTGGCCCATGTGGCAGAGGCCGATTGCGAAAAGTTTTCTGCTGCAATGAATTACCCTGTGATTCCCTGCGATCTTTGTGGGTCACAGGACGGATTGCAGCGCCAGCAGGTTAAGCAAATCCTGGATGGGTGGGAAAAAAACAGTCCCGGCCGTCGTCAGGTGATGTTTCGTTCACTTATGAATACCCGACCATCGCACCTTCTTGATCCGGGATTGTTTGATTTCAAAGGCCTCATGCGCAGCAGTGCGAAAGATGGGTCTGAAGAAGTTGATGAAAATGCGACGCAAATTCCGGTACTGCGTTAACTGATCGCTGAACCGTCTGAACTAAGGTTTGCCTGCGGGCCGGACGTTTCCGGTAAGGATACGGGGCGGATCAATGCGAGTGAACGACAGCGGTATTTTCCACAGGATCAGGTTTGCGGTGAACCGCAGTTTTCACCGGCATGTAAAGCTGTGTTTTGTTTTGCTGCCTGTTGCTCTGCTGATCATCCATGAAATTTTGGGTGAAACGGGTTTGATCGTCAGCACAATACTGGTGCCGGTTGTGTATCTGTTGTTTCTGAACGGTGCGCCGGGATTTGCTGAAGTCGCGCGTGACAGAACAACGGGGCTTGTCCTGAAGGGGGGCTTTCTGCAGGCCCTGAACGATTGGATTTTGAAAGCGCCCGAAGGCGGGCGTTCAACAGCCTGTCTGGTTCTGGAATTGGACGATTTCGGCGGGCTGCGTTCCCGTTTCGGGGAAGAGGTTGCGAATGACGCCCTGCGCCAGGTTTCGGCGCGGATGCAATCTGTTTTGCGGGGAACCGACGTTCTTGCGCGGCGTGGGAATGGTGGGTTCTTGCTGGGACTGTCACCTGTGCGGCGGATTGATCTTGAATCTATGATACAATTGTCGGCGCGTCTGCATGAAGCGGTTGAAGAGCCATTTTTTCTGAACGGCGCGACGATCCATCTGACCGCCTGTAGTGCCTTTTGCCTGCAGTCACGCAGTCCGGCGCCTTCCGCAGAAGCGATGATGGAGGCCGCTGGTGTGGCCCTGGCTTATGCGCAGCAACAAGGCGCAGGGTCTATCCGCGCTTATGCAGCTGATATGCAGACCGAAAGCCTTCCAGACCCGGAACTGCGCAGACAGCTGGAACATGCACTTTCAAATGGTGAAATCCGTCCGTGGTATCAACCGCAAGTCTCGACAAATACCGGTAAGATAACCGGGGTTGAAGCACTGGCGCGTTGGATACACCCTGAACAGGGGCTTATCCCCCCGTCTGATTTTCTGCCGATTGTTGAAGCCACCGGATTATCGACACGCCTTGGTGAGGTCATCTTGTTTCACGCTTTGACTGCATTGAAATCTCTTGAGAAATCCGGAACCTTTATCCCGGTTATGGGGGTAAACTTTTCGGACAAAGAGTTACGCGATCCCCGTCTTGTTGATCGAATACGCTGGGAACTTGATCGATTTGATCTGGACCCGCAACGTCTGGGGATCGAGATTCTGGAGAATGTGATCGCTGACCATGAAAATGATATTATCTCCAGAAACATTCGCGGGCTTTCAGAACTCGGGTGCTATATCGATCTGGATGATTTCGGGACTGGGCATGCTTCAATTTCCAGCATCCGCCGCTTTGCAATCGGGCGCCTGAAAGTAGATCGGTCTTTTGTAACCAAAGTGGATACAGATCAGCAGCAACAGCGCATGATATCAGCAATTTTGACGATGGCAGAACAATTGCAGCTGGAAACTCTGGCAGAAGGGGTGGAAACCCCGGGTGAACATGCCATGCTGGCGCAGCTTGGGTGTGGCCATGTTCAGGGGTTTGGTGTGGCACGTCCAATGCCCCTAGAGGATCTTCCGGCCTGGGTTGATGCGCATGAAGCGGAAATGGATGCAGCCTTGCGGATCGGGCGCGGCATTGGGTAATCCGGAAGCCTGCGGCTCTTTTCCCGCTGAAAATTGCTTCTGCCACGGGCTTTAACACTGAAAGCCCTTGACCTTTTGCCCCCGTGCTTGTTCAACCCGTGTTGAGTTTTAACAGGGAATACGGGCGGGATCGCATGGAAGACCAGAACAAGAACCTCATACTCGCAATCGCGCTAAGTGCGATTGTCATGCTGTCTTGGAGCTATTTCTTCCCGGCTGAGCCAGTTGTAACCGATCCGAACGCTGTTGAGGTGACCGAGACGGTTGATCTGACGGGTACAGGTACTGTGGCTGCAGAAAGTGGCCAAGTGGCACCAGCTGCTGAGGTTGCAGCTGAACCGGTGGAAGAAGCACCGCGGATTGACATTCAGACAGCCCGGGTTTCCGGTTCCCTTTCCCTGCGCGGCGGTCGTATCGATGATTTGCGCCTGAACGATTATCGTGAAACCCAGGCTGAAGAGTCCGAAGTGGTCACACTGCTTTCTCCTGACGGAAGCGACGCGCCTTACTACGCACAGCACGGCTGGCGTCCGCTGCAGGGCGGTTCGCTTGCACCAGAAAATGTGCCGGGGCCGGCCACTGTCTGGGGATTGGAAAACGGAGATGTCCTTACACCTGAAACTCCGGTTACCCTGATCTGGGACAATGGTGTTGGGCAGGTTTTCCGCCGCACGATTTCTGTTGATGAAGACTATATGTTCACCATTCGCCAGTCTGTCACCAACAATGGTGAAGCTGCGGCGACACTCGCACCCTATGGTTTGATTGCACGTCATGGTGAGCCGCAGAATCTGAAAGGTTTCTTCATCCTGCACGAAGGTGCGATCCGTAACGCAGACGGCATTCTGACTGAAACAGATTATGACGACATTACCGGCCTTGATCACGTTGCCGCAGAGGGTTCTCGTGCGGAAGTGACACAGGTTGAAAATGATGGCTGGATTGGCTTCACCGATCACTACTGGATGACCACGTTGATCCCGGGGGAGGGGCAGTCTTTCGCCGCGAAAGAACGCTACATCGACGGTCGTGAAATCTATATCGCTGAAACCCTGTTGCCGACTGTTTCCGTTGCTGCCGGCTCTGAGGCTGTGATTGAGACCCGACTGTTCGCCGGTGCGAAAGAATGGGAAACCATCCGCAACTATCAGAAGGATGAAGGCGTAACTGACTTCCTCGAAAGCATTGACTGGGGCTGGTTCTCGTTCTTCACCAAGCCGATCTTTTGGCTGCTGCACACTCTGAATGGTCTGATCGGCAACATGGGCTGGGCGATCATCGCACTGACCATTGTGATCAAGGCGATCGTGCTGCCACTGGCTTATAAATCTTATGTTTCTATGGCACGGATGAAAGAAATCCAGCCTGAGATGGAAAAACTGAAAGAACGCTGTGGCGATGATCGTCAGAAGATGCAGCAGGAGATGATGAAACTTTACAAGGAAAAGAAGGTTAACCCGGCTGCGGGCTGTCTGCCGATCCTTGTGCAGATCCCGATCTTCTTCTCTCTTTACAAAGTGATCTTTGTAACACTGGAACTGCGTCACGCTGCCTGGATCGGTTGGATCCGCGACCTGTCTGCGCCTGATCCAAGCTCGATCTTCAACCTCTTTGGCATTTTCCCCTGGGCCGCGCCCACACCAGAAAGCCTGTTTGCGCTGGTCTTCATCGGTGTGATGCCAATTGCACTGGGTATTTCCATGTGGCTGCAGCAAAAGCTGAACCCGGCGCCCACCGACCCGACCCAGCAAATGATTTTTGCCTGGATGCCATGGGTGTTCATGTTCATGCTGGGTGGTTTTGCCTCTGGTCTGGTGCTGTACTGGATCGCGAACAACACCATCACGTTCATCCAGCAATATGCGATTATGCGCAGCCATGGCCATAAACCGGATATTTTCGGCAATATCAGATCCGGCTTTAAGAAGCGCGAAAAGAACGGTTGATGGGAACACTCGCCCAGATCTGGCGTCACCCGATTAAGGCGCATGGGCGTGAAGCCATTGTAAACGCGCGGCTGGAACCTGGCCGCGCTTTACCATTGGATCGTCTCTGGGCTGTGGCCCATGAAAAGGCAAAGCTGGATGTATCGGCTGATGGCTGGCATCGATGCCCGAATTTTTCGCGCGGAGCTTCTGCGCCGCTTTTGCAGGCGATGGAATGTCGCGTGGATCAGGCAAGTCAGACCCTGACGCTGACACATCCGGCCAAACCCGGCATTACGCTGAATCCTGATGATGAGGCCGATCAGGCACGCCTGATTGACTGGCTACAGGATTTCACGCCGGACGGCCGGCCCAGGCCTGTAAAGATCGTGAAGGCGCAGAACGCGATGACCGACAGTCAGACTGTGTCGCTTTCTCTGATGAACCTTGCCAGCAACCAGGCAATCGGTGATCTGCTGGGGCAGGAGATTTCTCCGCTGCGTTGGCGGGGTAATATGTTGGTCGCGGGGCTTGATCCCTGGGAAGAACGCGGCTGGATTGGCAAGAATATCCGAATTGGCAGCGCAGAATTTTATATCCGCAAGGAAATCACCCGTTGCCGTATGACCGAAGCAAACCCGGATACGGGCACACGTGATGCCGATACCCTGGATGCGCTGAAACGTGGCTGGAATATCCAGGAAATGGGTGTGCATGCGGTTGTGACAACAGCCGGTGAGATCACCGTTGATGACAAAGTAGAGGTGCTCTGATGGAAGTGAAGTTCCCCCTGGCCGAAGAACCAGATGATTTCACCCGCGAAAAGGGCCGCCTGCTGTTCGCCCGTGAAACTACCTTCCTGAAAGGTGTGGTTGCCATGGATGGCATGCCGCCAGATGACCGGATCGAGGTTTGCTTTGCCGGGCGTTCCAACGTCGGGAAATCCAGCCTGATCAACGCACTGACAGGGCGTAAGGCACTGGCGCGTGCGTCAAACACTCCGGGTCGTACACAAGAGATTAACTATTTCTGTGCGGGTGAAGACAGCCACTATCTGGTTGACCTTCCAGGCTATGGTTTCGCCAATGCGCCCCTGCCGGTTGTGGAAAAATGGCAGCGCCTGTTGAAAAACTACCTGTCAGGTCGTGCCACCCTGCGCCGTGCCTTTGTGCTGATTGACACACGCCATGGCGTGAAAAAGGTCGACCATGAAATTATGTCGCTGTTGGATCGTTCTGCCGTCGCCTTCCAGGTTGTCATGACCAAGACGGATAAGGTGAAAGTGTCTGAACGTGACAAGACCCTGAACCAGATCCGCAAAGAATTGCAGAAACATCCGGCTGCTTACCCGGAAATTGTCATGACCAGTTCTGAAAAAGGGCTTGGGATTGAAACCCTGCGCAGTATCATTTCGACATTGATCTGATCCGCAGATCACCGTTTTACCAGGTAACACCGATGAAGAAACAAGACGCCATGAACCGAGACTGGATCGCCACCGCACGCACATTGTCCCAGGCCCTGCCGTACCTGCAACGCTATGATGGGGCGATTGTTGTGATCAAAATGGGTGGTCACGCGATGGGCGACGACGAAGCAATCGCGACCTTTGCGCGCGATGTGGTGTTGATGCAGCAAGTGGGCCTGAACCCGGTGATCGTGCATGGCGGTGGGCCGATGATCAACGAAATGCTGGGCAAACTGGATATTAAATCTGAATTCGTGAACGGCAAACGCGTCACGGATGAAGCCACGATAGAAGTGGTTGAAATGGTTCTTTCTGGTCGCGTGAACAAGAAGATCACGCAGGCGATTAATGCCGAAGGGGGCCGCGCGGTTGGCCTGTCTGGCAAAGATGCAAATATGATCACCTGTGATGTGACTGACCCGGCGCTGGGCCTTGTTGGTACACCGGCCGAGGTGGACACAGGCGTGCTGCAAACCCTGTTTGACGCTGATACGATTCCGGTGATTGCTCCGCTTGGTGTGGGTCGCAATGGCGAAACGATGAACATCAATGGCGACACTGCCGCGGGTGCGATTGCTGCCGCATTGCAAGCGGATCGCCTGCTGCTGTTGACGGATGTGGATGGCGTGCGTGACGCGTCTGGCGAAGTGGTGACCGAACTGACCGTCGAACACATCCGACAGATGACCGCGGATGGTGTGATTGCCGGTGGCATGATTCCCAAGACTGAGACCTGTCTGGATGCGATCAAGGGTGGGGTTCGGGCTGCGGTGATCCTGGATGGGCGCGCGCCAAATGCCTGTCTGCTGGAATTGTTCACCGATCACGGTGCCGGGTCCATTATTCGCGCTGACGCCTGATCCTCCTGACAGAAGGCTGTCAGCAGGGGTGTTTTATATCCTGCGGGCAACCAGACAACAGGAGATCAAAACATGTCTGTTCTTGAACGTGTTCGTTTCAAAACTATTCCGGGTACCAATCAGGCTGCCTTCCTGAAAGCCGCAGAAGCGACAAGCACCTGGGCAAAACAACAGCCCGGCTTTATGTATCGTACGCTTGTGAAAGATGGGGATCATTGGGAAGACCTCGTTTATTGGGACAATGAAGCCAATGCAAAAGCCGCCGGCGAAGCCTTTATGAGCGCCCCGGAAAACGCGGAACTGGGGGCAATGATCGCGCCTGACACAGTCGTGATGTCGCACCTGCCGCAAATGCATGAAGCATACGCGAAGGGCTATTGACCGGTTCGGCGCCTGTGATCATATGGGGTTTATGGAACATGAAGCCCTGATCCGCTTAAGCATTTTTCTGGGCCTCTTTGCGCTTTTTGCCAGCATTGAGGCCTGGATCCCCCGTCGCCCCCGCGCATTACCGCGCCGGAACCGTTGGTTCACGGCCTGGTCAATGACGCTGTTGAATACGTTGACATTGCGACTGATGGCACTGGCCTTGCCGCTGCTTGCAGTGGGTGCGGCGGCGGATGCCCAGACGCAGGGCTGGGGGCTGTTGAATACGGTTACACTGCCATTCTGGGCCGGAGTTGTAATTGCGGTCCTTGTGCTGGATTTCGCTATTTGGTTTCAACATCTGGTGACCCACAAAGTCCCGCTTCTCTGGCGCCTGCACGGGGTCCATCACGCAGATCGTGACATGGATGTCACCACCGCAATTCGGTTTCACCCCGTTGAAATTGCGCTATCTATGCTGATCAAAATCGGGGTGGTTTATGCGCTTGGCCCTGCTGCGATCGCCGTTGTGATCTTTGAGGTCATGCTGAACGGGACCGCGATGTTTAACCACGCCAATATGCGTTTGCCGCAGTCGGTTGACCGTATTGTACGCCTGATCCTGGTGACGCCGGACATGCACCGCGTCCACCATTCAGTGCATCGCCATGAACATGACAGCAACTATGGCTTTGCCCTGTCGATCTGGGATCGGATGTTTGGCACTTATATCGCCCAGCCCGAAGCTGGTCATGACGACATGGAAATTGGCTTGTGGTGGCGGGATGAACGTCCGGAAAAACTGGGGTGGAGCCTGTGGCTGCCGTTTCAAAAAAAATAGAACATATGGCAAGTGCAGCCGGTCTGACGATTGGCGGCATGCTGTGGGACGGGGATGATACAGTCATCCTGCTGATCACGCGTGAGCCAGAGTTCTGGTTCCTTTTCACGCAATCCGAAGAATACCAGGACGGCAAACCGGACCCGTTAGATCGCTGGTCTGTACGTGTCATCCGGAATATCGGGGACGAACTTCAGGCAAAGCCCTCGTTCCCTTCCGACGGGCCACCTTATCCCCCATTTGTTTCATGGGCGATCAAAAGTGGCGAGGCCTGGTCGTCACCTGTTCAGATACTGGTGCATCGAACAGCGGGCATGATGTTGTCTGTGCGCGGGGCACTGCGTGTGAAAGGGCGGCTTCCTCTTTCACAGCGTACTGCAAGTTCGCCATGTAAAACCTGTGCCGATAAGCCCTGTCAAACGTCCTGCCCGGTTAATGCGCTGACCGGGGAAACCTATGATGTTATTGCATGTCAGAACCACCTGCGCCTTCCTGAAGGTGCAGATTGTCTGAAAGGTGGCTGTATTGCCCGGCGAACCTGTCCGGTAAGCCTGAAAAGCGGGCGCCTTCCTGAACAGTCTGAATTTCATATGCGGGCCTTTCTGAAATGAAAGGCGACCAAAGGAGTTTAAGACATGTTTTACCGATTGATTATTGCAAGCGCTTGTCTGGCATCGCCTGCCTTTTCTGAAATGGACCCTTGCGTCGTTGGGTCCTGGCGCGTTGATCCGGAAAGTTTTGAAATGCAGTTCAAACAGGTTTCAGGGGCGGAAGAGGCATTTATTGAGGGTGGGCTTGTCATGTCTGTCGGCGCGGACGGACAAAGCCGTTTCACCCTGAATGATCTTCTCATCAGCAGTCGTGTCGCGGGTCAGCCACGCACCGTGATGTTTCTGAATGGCGGATCTGCTTTTTCACTGGATCCACAGGATCAGATCTTTATTTCCATTCTTGATCATATGCAGATTAGTGTCGAAGTGCACATTCCCGATCTGGCAGGAATACCACCGATGGAGATGACATTTACTGAGGATGATCTTGAAGGTGTATCAGGGATGTTTGCAACAGCCTCCGGAACGTATACCTGTAATGAAAATGAGCTGGTGCTTCTTCCCGAAGAGGAAGGCAGCATTCCCTATATCTGGTACAGGACTGAACCCGAGGAATGACAAAACGACTGATACTGATGCGCCACGCAGAATCTGGCTGGAACGGATCTGAAGTGGATGATCATGACCGATGCCTGACACAACAGGGTGTTTCTGATGCACGTGCTGGGGGGGCGTGGCTGGCGAAAAAGGTGTATTTGCCTGACGTTGCCCTGGTGTCTACGTCCCGTCGAACACGGGAAACCCTTGCTGCTGCGCAAGATAATATGGCTGACTGTGCGGTGGATTTTTTGCCCAAACTCTATCTTGGCAGTCCCGGACGACTGTTATCTGTTTTGCAGCAGCGGTCTGAAAACACAGTTATGATGATTGCACACAACCCCGGAATAGCCGCGCTGGCCGCCGGGCTGCTGGCCGGACGGTTCCCGCATCCCCAGTTCCGAACCTACCCAAGTGGGGCAATTTCGGTGATTGATTTTGATCTGACGTCCTGGGTTGATATTGCAACCTGCAAGCGCGCTTGCCACTGACTTTGTGATACCATCTGAATTTTAGGGCGATCGTCAGGTCTGGGCGGCCCGGCGTTGCGCAATTGATTTCTGTGCGGACAGTTGTTTTTGTTGCAGGTTCTGGGTGGCCTGTTGGCGACCAAATTGCTGGCGGGCCTTTAGTTCAGCTTCTTCCGCCATGACATTCAGCTGGGCCAGCGCGCTGTTATGCGTGATGATTTCCTTCTGATGCCAGGTGTTCCAGGTTTCTGCGTGCAGAATAGCCTCTATGGGGTTTTCAGAGGCCACGGCCAGGCGGTGTATTTCTACTTTTTTACGTCGCAGATCTTCGATAGCTTTTTGATGCCCGGCCTGTTGTTGCCTTATGCTGCGCAACTCAGCCAATGCGGCGTCCAGCATGATATCAGACACTTGCTTCATTCGTGTGAACACATCTTTCATCCTCACTTTCCTGGCGTTTCTGTGCGAAATACCTTGCGCGCTTTGCTGCGGATTTCATCGGCAAAGCGGATGGCTGCTGCGACGGCTTTGTAATGTTCGCGCAGAATTTCCTGCCCGATATCTACCGTTGCAAACAACGCGCGTGCCGTGGGCGGATCGCGCTGTATCGGGATGCCGGCTTCCTGCGCCCGCTCTCTGATTTTGAACGCGACTTCGTCCATACCTTTTGCCACGCAGACCGGGGCCTGCCCAGACCCACGATCCCATTTCAATGCAACAGCGAAATGTTCCGGGTTTACTACGATGACATCGGCTGTCGCAACTTCGGCCAGCATCTGGTTCATCGCAATGGCCTGGCCTTTCTGGCGGCGTTGTTGTTTGAAGTGGGGATCGCCTTCCTGGTTTTTATGTTCGTCCTGAAGTTCTTTGCGTGACATGCGATGTTTGCGCAAATGTTCCTGACGTTGCCAGAAGAAATCAACCGCCCCGATTGTCAGGGCGATCAGAAAAACCAGACCAAGAAATCGTAACGTCATTGTGGTGAACGACAGGGTGACCCCGCCTGGATCCAGATGAATGGCTCCGATAATCTCTTCGGTCCGGGCGATCAGGAACAGCCAGGCCAGGCTGCCGTAGATCGCGAGTTTGGTGAAGCTTTTGAAAAACTCAAACAACCCGCCGCGCCCGAACTTGTTCTTTGCTCCGGAAATTGGTGAAATTCGTGACAGTTTTGGTTTGAGTTTCTCAGGGGCGAAAATCAGGGCACGTTGGGCGATAAAGGCAACAAGGACAAAAGCTGCCGGGATAAGAAAGATGGAAACAAGGCCGTTGCCAAGGACACGCAGCCAGGAACCGGCATAAGTGCTGGCAGATCCGTCAAAAAAATGTCGTGAGATCTGATCGGCATTCCCAAGCATCTGCATCATCATCACCCCGGCTGATTGCACCATATAGCTGCCAGTCATGAGAAAACTGAGCAGAAATCCCGCATATAGCGCTGCGGTGCCCAGATCCGCTGATCGCGGGACTTCGCCTTTTTTACGTGCATCATCCAGCTTCTGCTGAGACGCCTCATATTCTTTTTCTGTATCATCATCAGGTGCGGACATGTCGTGACCTCAGAAAGGGGCCAGAAAGAAAGCTTCGACCGCGCTTTGCCAGGACAGAAGCAAAACCGGTGCAGCCGCAATCATCAGAAGCATGCCACCTGCTGTGATCGCCGGCGCACCTACAAATGTCACCATCAGCTGCGGCATGGCGCGGTTGATAATGCCAAGGGCGAAATTATACACGAGGGACGCGATCAGGAATGGGGCAGAAAGTGTAAATGCCAGGGCGAAAACACGAACCAGACCGTTGACGCCCCATTCGGTCAACGCCTGTGCGTCGGGCAATCGGCCAAAGGGAAGTATTGTGTATGACAGCAGGAGATATTCTGCCAACCGGACATGAAGATCATTCATGACAGCCAGTGCAAGCCCGGCGAAAAACAGTATATGCCCGATTGCGGGGGCGGGTTCCCCGGCACCACCAAATATCTGCGACAAAGACGTGGATTGTGCTGCGATTGCACCGGCAGTTTGCAATGCAAGCACAAAAAAACGGATCGCAAGCCCAAGCGAGAGACCAATGATGATTTCTGCCATAAACCCAATGCCAATCTGTGCGGGGGACTCGGGAAGGCGGAACAGCTGACTGACAGCGGGTGCCAGGATTGCCGTGAACATCAGGGCCAGTAAAAGACGGATGCGGGCTGGTAACATCTGTTCTCCAAAGGCTGGAAAAACCGCCATGGCAGCACCAACCCGAAGGAAAACGGCCCCGCCAACCCAAAGTGTCTGGGACCCGATATTTGCCAGGAACTGCATCAGTTCATTCATGCGGGCACGAGACCGATGAGGGCAGGTTGGCAGTCGCTGCCCACTTCTTCAAAAGAAAAGACGGGGTTCTGAATGCCCCGCGCAGACAGTACTGTTCGCAGAAAACGACGGCGTAATCGTGACGTAATGACCGCCGGATATACGCCTTCGTTCCCGGCATTTGCGATTTTTTCCGCCACGCTGTTTGCCAGTTTGTTGAAGTCATCCGGGGGCAGGGCAACATCGACCTGACCGCGCTCTCCTTCGATCTGACAACTCGAAAATCTCTCTTCCCATTCTGGTGCCAGTTGCAACAATGGAAGGCTGCCATCCGGGCGTTTGTGTTCCGAAATCAGCTGAAACCCAAGGCGTTGACGCACATATTCACAAATAGATTCCGGAGTTGCCCCGGTGCTGCGTGCCTCGACAATACTTTCAAGAATTAAAGGCAGGTTCCGGACAGATACCCGTTCTTCCAGCAAGAGCCGCATCACTGCAAGCAACAGGTCTGGGGGTACTTTTTCAGGGATCAGGTCGTCCAGCAGTCTCTTGTTGCTGTTCGCCCGTGTCTGATCCGTAAGATTGGTAAATTCTGTCAGCAACCGGTTCAGGGATTTGAGGGTCAGCAGCCGGGAGAAATTCTTTTTGATCACCTCCAGAAGATGCGTCGCCAGAACCTCAGCCGGGGCGACAATCGTAGCGCCAGTGACAGTTGCATCGTCCTGGTGCTCCCGGCTGATCCAGCGGGCCGGGGCCTGATAGACAGGTTCCTGAATATCTTCCCCCGGGGGCAAAAGGGCGGGGTTGTCTGACATCAGAGCCATGACCATATCCGGTTGCAACCTGTCCCGCGCCTGTTCGACCCCCTGGATGTACATCACATAAGTACCAGGCGGCAGGATCGCGTTATCGGTCAGGCGAATTTCTGGTAGTATAAGGCCAAACTCTTCCGCAACATGGGAACGCATATTATTAATGCGAGCGTCCAGTCCAGTGGCGCTGTCCAGAACCATACTGACCAGATCCGGCGCAAATTCCACATGCAGGTCATCCAGATCTAACATATCGCCCAATGATTTTTCAGCCGGTACAAGATCGCCTTCAGCCAGGGTGTCATCCTCGGAGGTTTGTGTCGGTGGGTTACGGAACAAATAGTAAGCGGCCCCACCAACAAGACCTGCCCCAAGCATGAAGGGAATAAAGGGAAGGCCTGGGACCAGCGCAAAAAGAGCCATCAGAACAGAAACCGTCACCAGAGCCTGCGGATATTTCCCCAACTGATCGGCCAGTGCCAGATCTGTGGAGCCGGTTGTGCCGCCGCGTGCAAGAAGCAATGCAGCAGCAATCGAGATGATGACCGCCGGGATCTGTGTGACCAGCCCATCCCCCACCGTCAGGATCGTGTATGTTTCGAAGGCCCGGCTCAGATCCATTCCATGAACAGTTACGCCGATCAGCAAGCCGACAATCAGGTTCAGAAGTGTGATCAGAAGGCCCGCGACTGCATCTCCTTTTACGAATTTGGATGCACCATCCAGTGATCCGAAAAACGTGGTCTCGGCCTGTTCGGTGGCCCGTCTTTCCTTGGCTTCGGCATGATCTATTGCGCCTGCGGCCATGTCGGCATCAATCGCCAGCTGTTTGCCGGGCATTGCATCAAGGGCAAAGCGCGCGCCCACTTCGGCCATGCGTGCGGCACCTTTTGTAATGACCATGAAGTTGACGATCATGAGAACGCAGAAAATTACGAGCCCCATAAAGACGTTGCCACCTATCACAAAATTCGCAAATCCCTGAATGACTTCTCCGGCTGCGCTTGTTCCTGTATGGCCGTTTCCAATGATCAGCTTGGTCGAAGACACATTCAGAGACAACCGCAACATGAGCGATGCCAGCAAGATGGTTGGAAACGACGAGAAATCCAGCGGGCGCTGAATAAACAACGTGACGGTGAAGATCAGAATTGCGAGCGCAAATGAGGTTGCCAGGCCGACATCCAGCATCCAGGCCGGGACTGGCAGGATCATCATCACAATGATTGCCATCAGTGCAATTGCAAGCAGGATTGTCGGACGAAAGATGTCCTCGGCGCGAAGAAGACCAGACATTATTCCGACGATCCAATCAGACGGTTTCCATTCCCGGGGGTGTGCAGAGCAACCAGTGAACCATGGGTTCGGGTACCTGATGCTGGCTGAAGCAGGGGATACAGGTTTTGTCGTGGAACCTGTTGAGGGGGCTGGCTTGCAACAACTGCAGGGGGCGGCAATTGAGGTGATATTTCCGGCGCATTGCGGATGACTGCAGTCCGGAATTGACGAAACCGTGCTTTATATCGGTTGGCATATCTGGGGGTTCGGGAATGGTAAGCTCCGGCGGCCTCATCCCAATTTCCTTTTTCGGAATACAGTTCAGACAGGTAGCGTGCGGCATAGCGCGCGTTTTCAAGCGGATCAAACATTTCCTCAATTGATGAGAAATGTTGCCCGTGCCACCGATAATTTATCTGAAAACAACCCACATCAAAGCTTCGGGCACCGCGTTGAAAATTTTCATTTACATATTGCAATGCCTCCGAAGGGGCGTCGAACCACCGGCCGGCCCCTTCCATATTAACGGTCCAGGGCCAGGGACGGGTTTCACCGTCGCGTCTGCGGCCGGTTTCCGTGCGTGTAATGGCCTGCAGAACTGATACGGGAACACCACTTTCGATTGCTGCCTGCTGCGCGACCTGATCACAGATCTGATCACCTGGGGCTGAGGCCAGTCCTTGCTGGGGAAGTCCGAGAAAAAATGATAACATGAATGGAAAGACAGGTTTCGCGAAGAAACAGATCGGGTGAAAAATAGGCCTTAAGGTTTTTAGATGCATCTGGGTCGCCGTTCTGACTGACTTGTATTGTCTCAGGCTATGCGGCGAATCTTTATAATGGGTTACTCTGATATGAAATTTTACGGCTGGTTTTCCCGAAGCTCGGTTTCCTGAAAAACTGTTTCAATGGTCGCACGGTCTGACTGGCTGCGCGTAAGTAATGCCTGAACGGAGGCCAGATCCCCGGTCGCGGCGTTTGCTGGAATATCGGGAAGTTCCTGGCGCAGCATAATATCGGCAGCAGCTTGCCTGGCTGGGGAAGAGGGTGTTGCGATCAGAGCTTCCCAATCGCCATCACGCCACAATAGCTCCGAAGCCCGTTCGGTTTGTTGCTGGCTGTCTGCCAGCCGGGCAGCGGCCTTGAAATCGGCATTTTCTTCCAGCAGTTTCAGCCTGAGCATATCCGCTTCATTCCCGCTGAGTCCCTCAAGAAAACCAAGCGCGTCGGTATAATTCCCGAGGATGTATGCCGCCTGCGCATGCAGCAACCGGTCATCAGCTGTAAGTGATGTGGAACTGTCCAGCATGGTTATGCCGGCATCTGCCATTCCAAGGCTAATAAGGCGTTCAGCAAAATTGCGCCGGGTATTTACCATGATGTCGGCGTTCTGGATCGTGTTGCGATGCAGGTAATATGATGCTAGAAATTCACTGTCGGATGGGATTTCCAGCAACCTCCGTGCAAGTTCTTCCCAGGCGAATTTCATATCATAATCCTGAACTTGGCCTGTCAGAGACTGGAGAAGCTGTATCGCGTTTTCCAGTTGTTGTTGCTGACTGTATGAACGTGCCAACAGATATTGAAGCCGGATTCCCTGTTCTGACCCACTATGTTCAAAAGCCAGTGCTTCTGCATTTTCCAGGATGGCCGGCGCAATTGAGGTCTGTTGTTCGAGCGCAGATTTCATAAACAGTTCAAGCGCATCCAGAGACAATTGTGAGTTGCCCTGAATGAGGTCTGACAATATCACTTCGGCTTCTTCAGTTTGCCCTTCTGAGTGATTTATCTCGGCCTGCGCCAGATCAAATTCCGGGTGAGGATATTCAAGGGTGCGTACAATGGCCGTTTTTAGCATTTCAGCGCGCGAAGTATCGCCTGAACGTGAATATATTCTGATCAATCGCGATCCATAAAGCGTACGCAGATGAGGCGGCAGGGACGTTGTAAATTCAATGACGGCATCATGGTCTACCCCCTGGGCGGGGACAACGCGATTTGTCAGCATTGCCCAGAAAGCACCTGCGTTTGGACAATTTTGTAAAGAGGGTAAGGGGCCTTTCGGGATTTGAGGAAGATTGTCTGAAAGCGCAGCAATTTGTCGGAGCGCGCGAATTTGATCCGTTTCTTCTGGCAGGAGATCCAGTGTGCGCGAGGCTTCTGCACCGAATGTAGCGTAAAGATACGCCTGCGCGAGCGAGATCGCGGCAGGCTGCTGCAGTTCGTCGCGTGCATTCAAAAGCCCGCGGCGCTGTTGTGCCAAACCCGCAGTTATCTCACTTTCTGTGCCCCAGGTTCTGATATCCAGATCGTCACCCAGGCTGCAATTCAGGCGTTCATCTATAACGCCTATACCCGCAAGAGCCCCCAAAACCCCACGGTCAATACTGGTGTCTGCATCAATGTTAAGATGAGAGCGAATTCCGGTTTCTCTGGACCTGGCTGGTGTTGGTTCAGGGTCGGTCATTTGTACCGGAACCGGCGGCGGGGGGGCAGGAATGTCGGGTAAATGGGCGTCCAGAAGTCCCTGACTGGCGGCGCGTTCAAGTTCCCGGAGTAAAATACGTTCAGTTTCAGCGTGTCTCTGGTCTCTGTTGGGCAGCGGCTCAGAAAGTTCATTGCCAGCGGGGGAAGGTACAGGTGTTGGCGGATCCTGGTTCGCCATTGGTGCTTCCGGTACCGACAAGAGCAAAGGCGGCAGGTTACTATGTGGTTGTTGCAGATTTGTGGAACGTGGAAGCTGCAATGTTACAGAAGGTTCGGTTGAGGTCTTTTGATCCATGTGTTCCGGGAGGGTGGAAGCCGGTTGCGCGGCCAGTCGTGGTTGTGCGGGTTCCTCAATAGGTTGTGTAAATGGTATCTCGTAGATGGAATTCAGGTCTGCGGCGCCTTCTTTGATGTCCAGCACCAATCTGCTCGCACGGAAGTTAAACGCGCTGATATAGCAGGAACAGGTGACAGTCAGAGAAAGGCTTCTGCTCTCTGGGAGGAATTCGATTTGTTCAAGATGCCTGCGGGATATTTTGCGAAACACATCACTCAGATCCGGCGTGAAATCACTCTGATCTATCTGAAGTATGTATCCCTCGTCACTGCGGCCCAGGCGCCACTCCGGAACTTCGCCCTGGAAATCAAGCACAAGCCGGGAGAAACCCGAATGTTCGCCAGAGCGCAGAGTGACGTTTTCTGCAACAGCGCTGCTGGCTGACAGGAACATGATGAAACGCAAAATATTTTTTGAAGCAAGGCGCAATCAGGCAGCTCCTTTCTTAACTTCTTTGAGAGCATCTTCCAGCTCTGAGAAGGATGGCCGATTCTGGCCTGGCGTGTTCTGTCGCCCGACTTCGATACAGATGTTCGTTGCATGGTTGTGCAGGTTTGCGACCAGGACTTCCCGGATCAGCTGATAAAAATGAGCGTCATCTTCGACAACCGTTTTCACCCGTGAAGCCATCGGCCCCACAATGCCATAGGCCAGAAAAACCCCAAGAAATGTTCCGACAAGCGCGCTGCCGATCATTTTACCAAGAACTTCGGGCGGTTGATCAATTGACCCCATCGTTTTGATAATGCCCAGAACCGCAGCCACAATTCCCAGCGCCGGCAGACCATCTGCGAGCGATTGGAGTACATGACTGGAATGAAGCGCATGATGCAGGTTGGAATCCATACGTTTTTCCAGAACCTCTTCGACCTGATGGGGATCATCATAGTTCATGGAGGCCGAACGCATCGTGTCACAAATCAGGTTCACGGCTTCTCTGTCAGACAGAATTTTTTCATATTTCCCAAAGATCGGCGATGTGTCTGGTTGTTCAATATGTTCTTCCAGCCCGACCGGATTTTGACGGGCCAGCCGGATCAGTTCAAACAGAAGGCAAAGAAGATCCCGATAATCTTCGGGGGCCCACTTTGTGCCTTTGAAAACTTTCCCAATGTCTTTGAGCGTATGTTTGATGCCACCCATATCATTTGACAGGGCCGTTGCGCCAACAGCGGCGCCGCCGATCATCATCATTTCAAATGGAAGTGCTTTCAGAATGACACCCATTTTCCCGCCCGCGGCGAGATATCCGCCAAAGACCATGACAAAAATGATTATAATACCGACAATGCCAATCAAGACGCAGGCTCCAACCAGGGGCAGAATTAAATCTGCGGGGAAAGTCTCTTCAACCTTGCAGAAGATAGTTAAAAAACTCTGTCACAGGATGTGCTTATTCTCGCGGGGCATTGGCATTTCGTCCGGCCAGCACAATACTGATACGATAGGCCGTTTCTGGCTCAAGGCCGGCAAATACAGCTGCTGCTGCATCGGGACGCATGCGGCCCAGAAACCCAGCGGCGAATTCATTGTCCATAGTTTCAAATAACGCCGCTGCATCTTTGGGCTTCATGTTTTCATAAACCGAAGTCAGTCGTGTCAGGTCATCTTCCGCAGCAGTTGAAGATCGCGACATTGTAGCCTGCAAAGCATTCTCTGCTGCGATCAGCCGTTCTATATTTGCTTCATATGCAACCTGGGCCACGTTCAGGGCCTGCATCCGGTCTTCGATGTGGCGTTCTCTGGCTTCCAGCCTGACTTGCCTGAGATCCAGGTCATGTAACAGGTCAGCAATGCCGTCTTCCGGAGGAATGCAGCTTTGAGGCACATGACCTTCGCCAGATGTTTCTTCAGTCATCTCCGAAATTTCCCGCGCGATTGCCTGCCCGGTTTCGCCGCTCAGACGGGCCAGTGCCGACAAAAGAAACAGCATCATGACCGTTAGCAGGGCCCCACGACCTTTCTTCCGGCTTCGCTTTTTCTGCCTGTGTTGCGACTTTGAATGTGCGCGCTCAGTTTCTGATTTTCTTCGGAACAGGCGTTTCATTGGGCAGCCTCGGCTGCAGGGCGAGGATGACGCAGAAAGAGAATGTCAGAGGGTTCACTGTCCGTGTCCTGCGTCGGGGGCGTCGCGCTTTGTTGTTTCGCTGCCGGCGGTTGCACCGGGGCAGATGTTTTGTGTGGCTGTGTCTCTGGCGGGGCGGGAAGATCATGCATAGATGCGACCAGAAGTTCCAGTCGGCGGGCTGCAGTTTCCGCACGACCGGTCAGTTCCCCAAGTGAGTCAGTTGATGAAATAGCAGCGGTTTGTGCCTCTTTCAGGGTTTTGGTCATGTCATCGACCTGCATACTAAGGACAGCCACCGCGCCCCCGACCCCTTGTTCGAGATCATTAAATTTCTGCAGTCTGCGGGAAAGAACAAAACAATAAAGAGATGCCCCCAGGACACCAGCAACAAGAAGAATATCGGCGATCAAGTTCATGTTGTTCCCCTAATTTACGACAAATTCAGATATAAGCAGGTCTCTGACCCGTTCTTCTCCCGCGACGATCTGTATCCTGCGCAGCATCTGAGACCGCAGCCGGATCAGAGAGCCGGGTTGTTCAAGTTCTTCAAGATCCACCGCCCGCAGATAGTTGTTCAGCACATCAAGAATGCGGGGCAGCAAAAGCGTGACATCTGCTTCAGCCTGTTGGTTCACTTCAAGATGCGCAACAAAGCGCAGATGAGCGGTGCGGGAACTTTGACGAAGATTGATGACCAGCGGGTCAAGTTCAATAAATGCAATTCCATTCAGAGGTTCGACAAGAATGGGTTCTTCCTCGGCCATTTCTGGTGCGGCATCGCTCCCAAGGATCAGACCACTGGATGCTGCGAGAAAGCCTCCGCCAGCCCCTGCGCAGGCAAGGACCGCCCCGATGATAAGCGGGAGTTTGGATTTTTTTGCCGGACCGTCTTCCTCGGTCCCATCTGCTGTTTCGTCTTCCGCCATAGTGCACCGGTTTTTTGCTTCCCCACGACTATAGGCTGCCAAGAGCTAACCGATTGTTAAGGCTGTTGAGAGAATGTGAAGACATGACGGGCAGAAGCCGCGTCTTTACAGGAGTATTAAATTGCAGCAGGTCATTTCTGTCTGGGCCGGTCTTGATGGTCGCCGTCGAATCACTGTTATGGTCGCCACACTGGCCATGTTCGCCGCCGTTCTGGCCTTAACCCGAATTGCTGCTACGCCAGGCATGTCTTTGCTTTATGCTGGACTTGAAGCTTCCGCTGCTGGGGATGTTGTATCTGCGCTTGAACAGCGTGGGGTGAAATATGAAGTGCGCGGCAATTCCATTTATGTCGAAGGTGGCCAACGCGATACATTGCGTATGACGCTTGCCAGCGAAGGGCTGCCCGCGACCGGTGGGGCCGGGTATGAATTGCTTGATAACCTGTCGGGCTTCGGAACCACGTCACAGATGTTTGACGCGGCCTACTGGCGTGCAAAAGAAGGTGAACTGGCGCGTACGATTGTTGCAAGCCCTGCTGTGCGCAATGCCAGGGTTCACATTTCAAACATGGCGTCAGGGTCTTTTCGCCGGGAATCGCAGCGTTCAGCTTCTGTAACTGTAACCCCTTCAGGCAGCGGATTTTCGACTGCGCATGCCCAGGCTTTGCGCAATCTGGTGGCTTCTGCTGTTTCCGGACTTAACCCCGATTCCGTATCCGTGATTGATGCGCAAAGCGGCAAGGTTATCGGCGCAGATGATGCCACATCCCGGATCGCCGGGAACGACAGGGCAGCCATGTTGAAAGATGCTGTCAGCCGTCTTCTGGAAGCGCGGGTCGGCCCGGGTAATGCGGTGGTTGAAGTCAGCGTAGAAACTGTGACCGAACAGGAAACCATTGTTGAGCGCACGGTTGACCCGGAATCCCGTGTGGCGATCAGCACTGACACCACCGAAACGTCAAATAACACTGAAGACAGCCGCAGTGGTGGGGTGTCTGTTGCCAGCAATCTTCCGGAAGGTGATGTCGCCGGGGCCGGTGGTTCTTCGAATGCCCGGGCGAATGAAACCCGCGAGCGTACAAATTTCGAGATATCTGAAACACAAAGGGAAGTACTGCGCCAGCCGGGGGCAATCAGACGGCTGAGTGTTGCAGTTCTCGTGAATGGTGTGACCACCCTGGATGGCGGGGGGGAAACGGTTCTGACACCCCGGAGCGATGAAGAACTGGCTGTGCTTCGGGAACTGGTGGCCTCTGCAGTTGGATTTACGGAATCCCGCGGGGATGAAATTACCATCCGCTCGCTTCAGTTTGAACCTGTTGCCACTGCCGGATCAGAGCCGATCACAGGGTTTATGCAGAATATGCATATCGATGTTATGACAATTGTTCAGCTGACCGTTCTGGCGATTGCCGCAATTCTATTGGGGATTTTTGTTGTTAAACCAATACTGACAGCGCCGCTGGTTCAGCAGACGGTTGCATCTGCACCAGCAGGGCTTCCGGCCCCCGCGGCATCGGATGCGCCGGCACCTCAGATTCCTGAATTTAATGTGTCTCCACCGCCTCCTGGCAGCCTGCCAGAGCTGCCAGGGCAGATCCTGACAGGCGAAATTGATAGTAGTTTTGTACCAGAAGGCGGGATGTCGGTTGTTGATGATTTTGATTTGCCTGATGATTTCACAGGCGGTGATCCGGTCGCACGGCTGAAGGATATGATCGAAGACCGCCAGGAAGAAGCCGTTGAAGTGCTGCGCAGCTGGATGGAAACATCTGAGGAAACCACCTGATGGCACCTCTGAAGCTGGAAGAATTTGACATACAGCCAGTAAGGGCGCCGGCACCTGCAGGCGCTCAGCCGGCGGCTCAGGATCATGTTCAGTCAGAAGAGGCAAAGCTTGAGGCCTTTGAAAACGGCTACAAAGCTGGCTGGGATGATGCCGCAAAATCGCATGCGGAAAATCTCGACAATGTATCGGTTGAACTGGCGCGGAACCTGCAGGAGCTTTCCTTCACCTTCCATGAGGCCCGGGCACAGGTTCTGAAAGATATGCGCGCTGTTTTCTGTGAGCTCATGGAAAAGATAATGCCCCGGATTGCGGCGGAAAATCTGCCGGCCATGATCGCCGAACAAATCACCGAGATTGCCCGTTCCGACGTGAATACCAGGATTGAACTGCGGGTTCATCCTGCCAATGCACAAAGCGTGGAAAATCTTCTGCCCGCGCAAAAGAATCTTGATGTGGTCGTCGTTGGGGAAGCTTCGCTTGGGGAAGGTCAGGCACGGCTGGTGTTCGCTGAAGGAGAGCAGGTTGTGGATCTTTCCGGGGTCCTTGCAGCGGCACAGGAGAAAACTGAGGGATTTTTCAATCTGAATGAAAAGGTCGTATAAATGAATGATAATCTTGATACCGATGCCCTGAATGAGCTGTCAAATCAGGACAATCCATTTAACCAGGTTCCGATCGAAATTACGATTTCGGTTGGCCGTGCGCGCCCGATGGTCAAAGAACTGTTGTTGCTTGGGCCGGATGCTGTTTTGCCGCTGGACCGGGGGGTCGATGACCCCGTGGAGCTATACGTCGGTGACAAGCTGATAGCACGCGGGGAGCTTCAGGAAGTCGAAGATGATCCGAATGGTCAGCTTGCTGTCCGTCTGACAGAAATCGCAGATCTGCAGAACGGACTGTAACATGAGACCGGCGCAACTAAGGCAGATCCTGCCTTCTTTTTACATATATATCGCGATTTTTAGTCTGTTTTTTATCGTATTATCCCAACCTGCATCCGCGCAGGATCTGAGTGTGTCGTTCGGCGAAGGTAGTTCACTGACGGCACGCGGTATTCAGCTGTTTATTCTGATCACATTGCTGTCCGTTGTGCCGGGGCTGGCCATCATGATCACCTGCTTCCCGTTTATTGTGACGGTTCTGTCAATTCTGCGGCAGGCCATTGGGTTGCAGCAGGCGCCGCCGAATATGCTGATTGTCAGTCTGGCGTTGTTTTTGACATATTTTGTTATGGAACCCGTGTTTACTGCATCCTGGCAAGGCGGGATAGATCCGCTCCTTGCCGGAGAAATTGAGATAGAACAGGCCTTTAATCAGGCGCTGGATCCGTTCCGGGGATTTATGATCGCCCGAATTGAACCAGACACATATGAAGCCCTTGCAGAACTGCGGCCCGGGGACCCGGCTGATCTGGACCGGAACACCGCCTTGTCTGTTATGGTGCCTTCTTTTCTGCTCAGTGAAATCTCCAGAGCCTTCGAAATCGGATTTCTGGTATTCCTGCCTTTCCTGATCATTGATCTGGTTGTTGCGGCGATACTGATGTCGATGGGCATGATGATGGTCCCGCCGGCTGTGGTTTCCCTGCCGTTTAAGCTGGCTTTCTTTGTGGTGGCTGACGGCTGGACACTTCTGTCGGGCGCACTTGTACGCAGCTACTTCTGACGGATATTCAGAGAAAACGAAGCTGGTATTTCCCGAAACCGTCAGAGCCGGGACCCGCGGCGATGATGCCGGGAGTCCCGGTTTTTGAAAGGTAGCCTACGGCTTCGGGGTTGCTTTCAAACTCAGCCTTTGTGTCGGGATGTGAAGAAAACTGCCAGGGGCTACGGGCTGTAAATCGCAGATCGGGGTGTGATCTGAAATACGTTGCAAGAATGTCCCGGATGCTGTCACGGCTGTCATAGATTACGGAGTTGCCACTTAACCCCGGAAAATTCCCACCGCCGGAGGCCCGATAGTGATTTGTCGCCACCACAAACTTCTGGGTGTCACGGACCGGCACGCCTTTCCATGTCAGGTTCCGGATGCGCCCGGATGAGGATGCCAGCGCGCTTCCTTCGGGTGAAAATCCGGCCGGGCGCGTGGGGTCAATCTGATACTGCACGCCCTGAATTATATCGAAATTATACCCTGGGAAATCGGGTTGAATCAGCTGCTGGTCATCCATGCCGGGCGTGATCATTCTGAAGGCTGCGGCAGAACGTTCAAGCCAGGCCCGCAGGCCCGCCCCGGTCACACAGACGGCACAGATGGTGTCCGGATACAGGTATAAATCAGCGATATCCCGATAGGTGATACTGCCTGGTTTAACATGTGTATAATAGCCCGGTCCTCCACGGGCGCCGGCTTTCAGGGGGGCTGAGGCGGACAGAAGAGGCAGCGATGCATATTCTGTCCGGGATAATGCGTTCCGGATGTGAAAGGTTTGTGCCGCGCAGATAAGGTCAACAGATGGTGCGTGGCCGGCAAAGGCGAAGTAGTTGTGCAGGGGCGTATCAATGCTTCCGACGGGTCGCCTGATATATGCGAGTGTTTGTTTGTGTGCTTCAATCGCGACAGCAGCCACTTCCGGCCTTTCGGGAATACAAGGGATTATTTCCTGGCTGGGGGCAGGCGGCGCAACCTGACAAAGGCTGCTTTTGTGTTCAATAATTTTCCATGCGTTACCATCAAAATCCAACTTCAGATCAATCACGCCAAGATGTGAACCGGCAAACCCGGCCATAACGGCGGGTTTGCCGTGCAATGTGCCGTTCTTAACATCAACGCCTTTTCGCCCCGAAAAGCTGTCAGATGGGAAAAGCAGGTGTTGGTGCCCACATAAAATGACATCAATCCCGTGCAGAGCCGCGAGTTGAAGCCCTGCATCTTCCTGATCCCCTGGATGATCGGTGAAACCAATGCCTGAATGGTTCAGCGCAATGATAAGGTCAGCACCCGCCGCCTTCATTTCCGGCACCCATGCAACGGCGGTTTCAAGGATGTTCCGTGTTTCTATCTGTCCCGTCAGATGATGATCCCAGATCATGATCTGAGGCGGCGTAAACCCTATCACGCCAACCCGGATCAGACGTTCTTTCCCGGATTGATCAGCCACCTTTTTTTCAAGAATGGTGTAAGGCCTGAAGAGATGGGTGTCTTCCAACGGTGATAAGGCCTTTTTTGTAAGCACATTGGCCGACACAAAGGGAAAGCTTGCACCGGACGCTGTACGTTTCAGAAACTCCAGCCCGTAGTTGAATTCATGATTGCCCGGAACCGCAGCATCAAAGCCGATAACATTCATCGCTTTTATAAAGGGGTGAATGTCATTTTTCAGGCGGCCCTCATGTGCCAGATAATCCCCAAGCGGCGTGCCCTGAAGAAAGTCACCATTGTCAAACAGCAGGGAATTTTTGACCTCAGCCCGGCGCAGACGGATCAAAGAGGCCAGTCGCGTCAGGCCAAAGTGCTTTACGGGCTGATCGCTGTAGTAGTCATACGGAAAAATATGCGCGTGAAGATCCGTTGTTTGAAGAATCTGTAAATGTGTCTGTGTGTCGGTCATTGGTTTGGCAAACGGATGCATATTCAACGTGGTTGCTCCAGGGACTTCGGATTGGTTCAGGGGGAACATCAGCACTGATTGCTATCGGGTTCATGGGCACAGAACTCTGGGAAAGAACTTCTGGCATTCCAATGTTTTGTACGTTGCCAGGGAATCCATTCAGAAATCAACCCTGGATTGTAAATTGATATTCAGGCAGTTGCGAACTTCGGGTGATCATGTCAGTCAGAGAGCAGACGATCTTACAAACAAACCCACAATACCGGAGACCGTTATGAAACACGCTGAAACTGTGACCTTCGGGGGCGGTTGTCTTGATCGTTCTGCTGAATTACGCGGGCAGGCTGATGTCATCGCGGGCCATCTGAATGGTGCAAAGGCGAAGATATTTCCTCTGTGGCGCGGGCGTGTTCTGGTGTCAGGTACGCCAGCTGTCCGGTCCGTTTCTCTTCCTGTCACGCATGACTTGTTCCAATATGGGCAGGACGCCCCGGTATTTCTTGGCTTTGACGGTGAATACAGCTGTTTCGCAATAGACATCTCTTCGTGGGTGCCGGATGATTTTGATGCAGATAGTTTCAGCAAGTTTCACGATACAACCGTCTATACGCACCCAGATGTGCCGGATGGGGCAGGTTTTTGGGAATTGCGCAGTGTGATGACCCAACTGTCTGCAACGGATGCAGAAGTTCTGGCCACAGCTAAGGCACTTTTTTCCTGGCATGAAAGCCATCAGTTCTGCGCGAAATGTGGTACGAAAAGTGTGATGGCGGAAAGCGGCTGGCAGAGAAACTGCCCGTCCTGCAAAACCCCGCATTTTCCGCGGACGGATCCGGTTGTGATTATGCTGATCACGCATGGGAACGATGTTCTGATCGGTCGGAGCCCCGGTTGGCCGGAAGGTATGTATTCTTTGCTTGCGGGCTTTGTCGAACCCGGCGAAACGCTTGAAGCCGCCGTCCGGCGCGAAGTTTACGAAGAAGCAGGGATTACCGTTGGCCCTGTCTCATATCTGGCCAGTCAGCCCTGGGCTTTTCCTTCTTCGCTTATGTTTGGGTGTGCGGGCGAAGCGACCAGCAGGGATATAAAGATAGACCCGTCTGAAATCGAAGATGCCAGGTGGATCTCTCGGGAAGAGATGGCAAAAGCGATGCGTGGGGAGCACCCGGAAATTCTTCCGGCCAGAGAAGGCGCAATTGCGCATTTTATTTTGTTTCACTGGCTGTCAGATACGTTAAAGTAACCTGATCGTGTTTTTAAAGAAGTGGTGAAAGATGAAGTTTACGGCGAAGCATGACCTGGAAGCTCCGGTTGAAGGCGTATTTGCAAGATGTTCAGATTTCGCTGCTATTGAAAAGGCGGCCCTTGAACGCGGTGTCGAGGTGACACGACGGTCTGTTTTGACGCAGCCAGGTGCACAGCTGGGCTGGGATGTCAGGGTTAAGCTGCGTGGACGCGCCCGGAATCTTCAGGTGGAACTTGTCGGGTGCGACGCCCCTGACAGCGTTATCTATGTTATCGAAGGGGCAGGTGTGCGTTCAGAGGTTGTCACGGAATTCGTGTCTCTTGCCCGCAACCGTACCCGGATCCACGTTGCGATTGATATCCGGCCCAAAACGATGGGCGGTCGCCTTTTGATCCAGTCACTGAAGCTGGCAAAAGGCAGTCTGAACCGGAAGCTTAAGAAACGATTGGCTGACTTCGGACTGCGCCTTGAAGAAGAAGTTGAACAGGTCTGAAGCTGTGCTTTTTCCGGGCTGCAAAGCCCGGCAGCTCAGTGACGTTTCTGTGCGGCGGGATAGGATCCCAGAAGAATTAGCTCTGATGTGAAATACTGCAGCTCTTCCATCGCACGGCGTACACCATCGTCATCCGGATGACCTTCAATTTCAGCATAAAATCGCGTCGCCATGAAAGACCCGTCAACCATATAACTTTCCAGCTTGGTCATGTTGACGCCGTTTGTCGCAAAGCCACCCATCGCCTTATAAAGCGCTGCCGGAATATTGCGGACGCGGAAGATAAAGCTTGTGACCATGCCCATTCCGGCATCGCCCCGGCGTGTGGTATCGGCCTCGCGCCCCATCACAACAAAACGGGTGGTGTTGTGGCCGTAGTCTTCCAGACCTTCCGCCAGAATATTCAATCCGTGAATTTTCCCGGCCAGAGATGAGGCAAGCACACCTTCACCTGGTGTTTTATTCCGGGCCAGATCTTCAGCGGCACCTGCGCTGTCCACCGCAGCGATACCTTCGATGTTATGTGCTTTCAGATAGGCAGCTGACTGTGGCAACAGCACAAGATGGGCGCGCACGGTATGAATGTCCTCCAGCGCAACACCTTCTGGTGCCAGCAGGCTGATACGCACACGCACGAAAGTTTCATCGACGATATGCAGCCCGCTGTCAGGCAATAAACGGTGCATATCTGCAACACGGCCATAGGTGGAATTGTCAATCGGCAGCATGCCAAGATCGGCTTTTCCGCTGTTCACGGCCGCAATCACGTCTTCAAAGGTCTGACAGGGCAGGGGATCAAGATTCGGGCGTGCGTTCACGCAGGCTTCGTGGGAATAGGCGCCCAATGCGCCCTGGAATGCGATTTTCCCTGTTTTCATCATTATTGTCCTGTTTCAGATCCGTTTTCCGCCACATTTTTCACGAAAGGGGCGGTTCGTCGCACAAACTACATCTTGCGTCACACCAGGGGAAGCGGATAGATAGGCTGAAACCCCGTCCGGCACGGTATTAGCGACATCCAAAACGGAAAAGCGATATGTTCGACACTATGACTTTCACCAAGATCCTCGGCGGCCTCTGTGGCGCTTTCCTGATCTTTCTTCTCGGTAAATGGGCGGCAGAAGGCCTGTATCACACTGGCGGCCCTGATGGCGGTCACGGTGAAGCACATGCGGATGCCTATCCGATCGAAGCCGGCGACAGCCACGGTGGTGAAGAAGTCGAAGAAGTTGATTTCGCAACACTGGTTGCAGAAGCTGACATCGGCAAGGGTGAACGCGTGTTCAACAAATGCCGCAGCTGCCACTCTGTTGAGCCAGGCGTAAACGGCACCGGTCCATCCCTCTTTGCTGTTGTGGATCGCGGTATCGCTGTTGAAGAAGGCTTCGGCTTCTCTGGCGCACTGACTGGTCTGGAAGGCAGCTGGGATATCGACGCCCTGAACGCATTCCTGGAAAGCCCGAAAGGCTATGCACCAGGGACTGCAATGTCCTTCAACGGTCTGCCAAAAGATGCGGATCGTGCAAACATCATCGCATGGCTGGCCACACTCAACTGATCTGAGTGACCTGTTTTTATGAAAAGCCGCCCTCCGGGGCGGTTTTTTGATTCCGTTACAGGCGATTTCACGCACAACACGCTGTGTTCACAGATTATCAACTTGATTGTTATTGCCTCGTAATCAGGATGGGTTTTAACTAAATTAAATAAAAACCAGCAGGGAGAGGCAGATGAACGCAAAGATCGCCACACGCGCGTTGAAGCAGGACAGAAACAAACTGCTGGGATTTGCCTTTGCAACGCTTGCGATGGCGGCACTAGCCCTGCCTGCGAAATCTGAGGATGTGATCACCTCTCACGGGATTTCCACCTTCGGCAATCTGGCCCTGCCCGCGGATTACACCCATCTGCCCTATGTAAATCCCGAAGCCCCCAAAGGCGGCGAGATTTCGATCTGGGGGTTCGGTTCCTTTGATTCAATGAACCCTTATTCCACCAAGGGGCGCGCTGGCGGGCTGGCCAATATCGGCCTTGAAAGCCTTCTGACCAGCACAGCCGATGAACAGGGTGCATCCTATGGTTTGCTGGCCGAAAGCCTTGAGTACCCGGAAGACCGCAGCTGGGTGATCTTCAACATGCGCCCCGAGGCACGTTTTGCCGATGGCTCCCCAGTGACTGCAGAAGATGTTGTTTTCACCTATGAAACCTTTGTCACTAAGGGCTTACCCAGTTTCCGCGCTGTACTGTCACAGCAGGTTGAAAGCGCGGAAGTCTTGGATACACATCGAGTAAAATTCACGTTTAAAGAAGGTGTCCCAACCCGTGACCTGCCTCAGGTCGTAGGCAGTCTTTCCGTTTTTTCGAAGGCACATTACGAAGCTGAGAATCTCGATCTGGCTGAGAGCAGCCTGATACCTTTGATGGGCTCAGGCCCCTATGAGTTGGATGCATTCGACATCGGTCAGTCTATCGTTTATCGCCGTCGCTCTGATCACTGGGGTGCGGATCTGCCCATGAATATAGGGCGCAATAATTTCGACAGCATCCGTGTAGAATACTATGCAGATTACCAGGCTGCTTTTGAAGGTTTCAAAGGCGGCAGCTATACGTTCCGAAACGAATCTTCCTCCAAGATCTGGGCAACAGGTTATGATTTCCCTGCAATGGACCGCGATTGGATTGTAAGAACATCTTTGCCCAATGGTGACATGGGGCAGGCCCAGTCCTTTACATTCAATATGCGCCAGGAACCGTTCGAAGATCAGCGTGTGCGTGAAGCGATTGGCATGATGTTCAATTTTGAATGGTCCAATGAAACGTTGTTTTATGGATTGTATGAGCGCGTGAATTCCTTCTGGGAAAACTCAGACCGAGAGGCGACAGGATTGCCGTCCGAGGCGGAGCTTGCTTTGCTCGAACCCCTTGCTGAATATTTGCCGGATGGTGTCCTTGATCAGGAAGCTGTTCTTGCGCCGGCGTCAGGAACACGTCAGCTGGACCGCCGCAATCTGCGTGCAGCATCGCGTTTGTTGGATGAAGCTGGTTGGGTTGTCGATGATCAGGGTATGCGCCGCAATGCTGCAGGTGAGCTTCTGACAATCGAGTTCCTCAATGATAGCCCTAGTTTTGACCGCATTCTGAATCCATACCTTGAAAACCTGCGGGCATTGGGCGTGAATGCGGAATACAATCGTGTTGATAATGCGCAGGCGACTGACAGAGAGCGCAAGCATGACTATGACTTTATCACTTACTCTTATCCAATGAGCTGGTTCCCGAGTGACAGCCTCAAGCAGTTTTTCGGCTCCGAAACCGCTATGACATCCGTTTTTAACAAGTCCGGCATACACAGTCCGGCGATTGATGCTCTGATTGGTCACATTACCCGTGCCGAAACCGAAGAAGAACTGGTCACCGCCGTGCGGGCGCTGGATCGTGTGCTGCGGGCTGAAAAGTTCTGGGTGCCACAGTGGTACAAAGACTCTCACACCGTTGCGTATTACGACATGTATGAACACCCCGATCCGCTGCCACCCTTTGATCTGGGGTATCTCGATTTCTGGTGGTTCAATGCAGATCGCGCGGCAGAGCTTGAAGCCGCCGGTGCCTTCCAGTAACAGGCCGTAAACAGGAGGCATCCCCCCAATGGGCGCATATATTCTCAGGCGGCTTCTGCTGATCATCCCAACGCTTGTTGGCATTATGATCATCAACTTTGCGCTGATCCAATTCGTGCCCGGCGGGCCGATTGAACAGATCCTTGCCCAGATGGAAGGCGGCGGCGACGCCTTTGAAACCATTGCCGGTGGCGGGGACGCGGGGATTGATACGTCGGACGGTGAATCTTATGCCGGTTCCCGTGGCTTGCCGGAAGATTTCATCAAAGAACTTGAGGTCCAGTTCGGCTTTGATAAGCCCGCGCATATCCGTTTCCTGAATATGATGTGGGATTATATTCGCTTTGATTTTGGCGAAAGCTACTTCCGCTCGATCTCTGTCACGGATCTGGTCATCGAAAAGCTGCCGGTGTCTATCACCCTTGGCCTCTGGTCCACGCTGATCGCTTATATCATCTCGATCCCGCTGGGCATCCGCAAAGCCGTGCGGGATGGCAGCAGCTTTGACACCTGGACGTCTGGCGTGATCATCGTCGCCTATGCGATCCCGGGGTTTCTCTTTGCGATCCTATTGCTGGTTCTTTTTGCGGGGGGGTCTTACTGGAAGATCTTCCCCCTGCGTGGCCTTACGTCTGAGGGTTTTGACGATCTCAGCCTGCTTGGCCAGATTGGTGATTACTTCTGGCATATCGCCCTGCCAGTGATCGCCACGACGATTTCCAGCTTCGCGACCCTGACACTGCTGACGAAAAACTCCTTCCTGGATGAAATCCGCAAACAGTATGTGGTCACTGCGCGCGCCAAAGGCCTGTCGGAAGGTCAGGTGTTGTATGGCCACATCTTCCGCAACGCGATGCTCCTGGTGATCGCCAGCTTCCCATCTGTTTTTGTCGGCGTCTTCTTTGGCAGCTCTGTCATTATTGAAAACCTCTTCTCGCTGGATGGCATTGGCCGCCTCGGGTTCGAAGCCGTGGTTTCCCGCGACTATCCGGTGGTCTTTGGCACGCTGTTCGCCTTCAGCCTGCTGGGTCTTATCGTCGGGATCATTTCGGATCTGATGTATGTCTTCATTGATCCGCGGATCGACTTTGAATCGAGGAAAACCTGATGTCAGAGACACCTCGTAAAATGCGCCTGTCCCCGTTGAATCAGCGCCGCTTGCGCAACTTTCGCGCCAATAAACGTGCCTTCTGGTCGTTGATTATCTTCAGCGTTATGTTCATCGGTTCCTTGTTCGCTGAATTCTACGCCAATGACAAACCGGTGCTGATGAAACACAGCGGCAGTTATTACATGCCGATCTTCAACTTCTACCCGGAAACCGCCTTTGGGGGCGATCTGCCGACCGAGGCGCAATATAAATACGAAGACGTGCAATGTCTGATCGTCACCGGCGGGCTGGAAAGCTGTTGGGATGATCCCGAAGGCATTCTGGAAGATGCACAGGATGGCGAAGTCGCAGGTGCGGCAATCAACAAGGGCTGGATCATCTGGCCGCTGATCCCCTATCGTTATAACACCATCGTCGATATCCCCGGTGCGGCACCGTCTGCACCGGACGCGCACAACTGGCTGGGCACAGATGACACCAAGCGCGATGTGCTGGCGCGGGTGATCTATGGCTTCCGTCTGTCGATTGTTTACACGCTGGTCGTCACCTCTATCGCATCGGTTATTGGCATCCTGGCCGGTGCCATTCAGGGCTATTTCGGGGGCTGGGTGGATCTGATCTTCCAGCGCATCCTGGAAATCTGGTCAGCAACCCCGTCGCTTTACGTGATCATCATCCTCTTCGCGATCCTCGGGCGCAGCCTGTCACTGCTGATCTTTGTCTCGATCCTATTCGGCTGGACAGCGCTGGTTGGCGTGGTGCGGGCAGAATTTTTGCGGGCGCGGAACCTTGAATATGTGCGTGCAGCCAAAGCGCTGGGCGTGTCAAACACCGTTATCATGTTCCGCCATATGTTGCCGAACGCCATGGTCGCGACCCTGACCTTCCTGCCATTTATCATCACCGGAACGATCGCCACGCTGGCGACGCTTGATTTCCTGGGCTTTGGTCTGCCGTCTTCCGCCCCATCTCTGGGCGAGCTGACATTGCAGGCAAAACAGAACCTTCAGGCCCCATGGCTGGGTTTCACGGCCTTCACCGTTTACGCGGTGATGCTGTCCCTGCTTGTGTTTATCTTTGAAGGTGTCCGCGACGCCTTTGATCCGCGAAAGACGTTTAAATGACCCGGATTTTAGAACTCGAAAACCTTGAGGTCAGCTTTTCTCAGGACGGCGAGAAAACCCGGGCTGTGAAGGGTGTCACTTGGCACGTAGAGCAGGGCGAAACCGTCGCCATCGTCGGTGAATCCGGCTCTGGCAAATCCGTGTCCGCGCTTTCCACCGTGGGCCTGCTGCCCGACAGTGCAGAGGTGACTGGCAATGTGCGCTATCGTGGTGAAGAGATGCTTTCAGCCTCTGAAACCAAACTGCGCGAAGTCCGCGGCAATGACATCAGTTTCATTTTCCAGGAACCGATGACATCCCTCAACCCGTTGCACACAATCCGCAAACAGTTGGCAGAAAGCCTGTTGTTGCACCAGGGGTTGCGCGGGGCAGAGGCGGATGCACGTATCCTGGAACTGCTGCACAAAGTCGGTATTCGCGATGCAGAAAATCGCCTGAACAGCTATCCGCATCAGCTGTCCGGCGGCCAGCGCCAGCGTGTCATGATTGCCATGGCGCTGTCTAACAAGCCTGATCTTCTGATCGCGGACGAGCCGACAACAGCGCTGGATGTGACCATTCAGGCCCAGATCCTGGAACTGCTGGCAGAGCTGCAGAAATCTGAAGGCATGAGCCTTGTGTTTATCACCCATGACCTTGAAATCGTACGCCGTTTCGCGGATCGGGTTTATGTGATGGAAAAGGGTCTTGTGGTGGAAAGCGGCCCGGTGGAAGACATTTTTACCAACCCGCAACACTCCTACACGCAAACCCTTCTGTCTGCCGAACCTTCGGGCGATCCGGTGCCGGTCGAAGCAGACGCGCAGGAAATCATTTCAACCGATGATCTGCGCATCTGGTTCCCGATCTATCGCGGGCTTCTGCGCAAAACCGTGGGGCATGTGAAAGCCGTGAACGCGGCAAGCGTCAGCGTCCGGGCAGGAGAAACCCTGGGCATTGTCGGTGAATCCGGTTCGGGCAAAACCACGCTTGCGCTTGCGATCATGCGCCTGATCCGCTCTGAGGGCCCGATTGTCTTTCTTGGGGAAGACATCCGCGCACGCAGGGGCAAAACCCTGCGGGATCTGCGTAAAGATATGCAGATCGTGTTTCAGGATCCCTTTGGGTCGCTGTCCCCGCGTATGTCCGCGATGGAGATCATTGCCGAAGGGCTGGATGTGCATGGCATGGCGGATGGCCGTGATAAACGGGAAATGGTTTCTGAAATCATGCAGGAAGTCGGCCTTGATCCATCTATGATGGATCGCTACCCGCATGAATTTTCCGGTGGTCAGCGCCAACGCATCGCCATCGCCCGTGCCATGATCCTGCGTCCGCAGCTTGTGGTGCTGGATGAACCAACCTCGGCCCTTGATATGACGGTTCAGGTGCAGATTGTTGATCTTCTGCGTGATCTGCAGAAGAAATACGGCCTGGCCTATCTGTTCATCAGCCATGACCTGAAAGTCGTGCGCGCGCTAAGCCATAAGATGATTGTCATGCGCAATGGGGATGTGGTGGAAAGCGGCGAGGCACAGCAGATCTTCGAGGCGCCGGAAACCGAATACACCCGCGCCCTGATGGCTGCGGCGTTTGATCTCTCTGCCGCAGATACGGTTGAGATTTAAAGGAATCTATGTCATTTCATAATCAGCCCCGCGTGTTATAGGCGGGTGTGAAACAGTATCTTGTTTCCGAAATGCGCGACAGGACAAGACCATATGATGGATAATATGACACCGGATATCCGGCCCAGGGCCTGCGATATGTGCCCGATCCGTGAACGCGCGGTCTGTGCCCATTGCAATGGCGCGGAACTGGAAGAACTTGATAAAGTTAAGTATTACCGCACCTACGAGGCTGGCCAGCCGATTATTTTTGCCGGTGATAAGCTGGAATTTGTCGGATCTGTTGTCAAAGGCGTTGCTGCCCTGTCCCAGACGATGGAAGACGGGCGTACGCAAATGACCGGTCTGCTGTTGCCATCAGATTTTGTCGGTCGTCCGGGCCGTGAAACCGCGCCTTATGATGTGACCGCGACCAGCGATGTCGTCATGTGTTGTTTCCGCCTTGCCCCCTTTGAGACCCTGCTTGCGAAAACCCCGCATATCAGCCAGCGTCTGCTGGAAATGACGCTGGATGAACTGGATTCCGCGCGGGAATGGCTGCTGCTGCTGGGGCGTAAAACCGCACGCGAAAAAATCGCAAGCCTGCTGACATTCATCGCCCGCCGACAGCATGAAAAAACGGCGGATCTTCTGGGAATCGAAATCAACTTTGAACTGCCGCTGACACGCGAAGCGATGGCGGATTATCTGGGATTGACCCTGGAAACCGTCAGCCGTCAGATTTCGGCCCTGAAACGTGAAGGCATTATTACGGTTGAGAAAAACCGAAACGTCAGCGTTCCCGATATAGAGCTGCTCTATCGGGAAACCGGTGACGACTACGCCACATAAGATAAAGAAAAGGCCCGCAACCGCGGGCCTTTTTTCTTAGTGGGCAAACAACACAGGCTGTTTGATGTTCTGCAACATATCGCGTGTTGCACCACCCAGGATCGCCTCGCGGAAACGGGAATGGCCATAAGCCCCCATCACCATCAGTCCGGCGTCGATATCTGACATATGACGCATCAGAACATCAGACACACGTGGCATGGATTTGGACAGAACAGAAATCTCGGCATTAATCCCGTGACGCGCCAGCATTTTTGACAATGGGCCACCGGGATCAGAACGATCCGGGCTGTGTGCCGGTGGATCAATCACTGCAATCGACACAAGATCCGCCGCCTGCATCACCGGCAGGGCCGCGCGGATTGCGGCCAGGGCCTCGGGGCTTTCGTTCCAGCCAATCACAATGCGGCGGGCGTCGATTTTCTCAAACTCCTGCGGGCAGACCAGCAGTGGCACGCGTGCATCAAACAGCGCTGATTCGCAAATTGCCTCGTGTTCCGCGCCTTTGCCCTCGCCGTAAGGTTGCGGCATGATCACCAGGTCTGCAAAGCGTGCGCGACTGGCGACAAAGCGATTAAGAAGCGGCAAATGCACCACCCCGTCATCCACCGCCCAGCGGATATCTTCAGCCTGAAGCCGGGCTTTTGCAGCATCAGAAATATCCGCCGCTTTCTGCACCGCATCATTGCGGGCATCCTGTTGAATCAATGCGTTAGCGCCTGCGTAGAGGTGGGCGGTCGGTGTGCGGTCAATGCCAAGCGCCAGCACATCAAGATGCGCATCTGCCTGCCGTGTAATTTCGATCGCAGCGGAAAGAGCCGACTGTCCAGGGTCCGTGTCCGGCAGGACGCTCAAAACTGAGTTATACCCCATCTGAGGTCTCCATGTTCCAGAATAACTGTCGCGACATTAACCCGCAGCCAGGGTTAAATGTTTGACATGGATCAAGGAATGAATGACCCCCTCATTCCATAGCACTGATACACGGGAAAATGCGTCTCCGAATCCGGGGGCGCGACGGAAGGAGCAACTTCATGTGGGACTATGTGAAAATAGCTGCGCTTGCAGTGATCACCCTGCTGGCAGCGATAGCGGCATCCTATGCGCGCGACATCGCCTACCAGGTACACGCGGTGATTATTATGCTTGTCGCGGGCGGACTTTTTCTCTGGCAGGTACGGCGCGCGGATGAGCCGCGCAAACCGTCCAGCGCAGAATATATGGATGACGTCGTACGATACGGCGTAATCGCAACGGCATTCTGGGGCGTTGTGGGTTTCCTTGTGGGAACCTTTATCGCGTTTCAGCTGGCTTTTCCGGGGCTGAATATTTCAATCCTGGACGGGATCGGGAACTTCGGTCGTCTGCGCCCGCTGCATACTTCCGCAGTTATCTTTGCCTTCGGTGGCAATGCCCTGATCGCAACCTCTTTTTATGTCCTGCAACGGACCACCGCGGCACGCCTCTGGGGCGGCAATCTCGCGTGGTTTGTGTTCTGGGGCTATAACCTGTTCATCGTTCTGGCGGCGACCGGTTATCTGCTGGGCGCAACCCAGTCCAAAGAATATGCAGAACCTGAATGGTATGTCGACATCTGGCTGACCGTTGTCTGGGTCGCTTATCTGCTGATCTACATGGGCACGCTGATGAAGCGGAAAGAACCGCACATCTATGTGGCCAACTGGTTCTACCTGTCCTTCATCGTGACCGTGGCAATGCTGCACCTGATGAACAACCTGTCGATCCCTGTTTCCATCTTCGGTTCCAAATCTGTTCAGGTCTTCTCTGGCGTGCAGGATGCGATGGTGCAATGGTGGTATGGCCACAATGCTGTGGGCTTCTTCCTGACTGCGGGCTTCCTGGGCATGATGTATTACTTCGTGCCAAAGCAGGCGGAACGTCCGGTTTATTCCTATAAACTGTCTATCATTCACTTCTGGGCGCTGATCTTCCTGTATATCTGGGCTGGTCCTCACCACCTGCATTACACAGCGCTGCCGGATTGGGCGTCTACCCTTGGTATGGTGTTCTCTATCATCCTCTGGATGCCAAGCTGGGGTGGTATGATCAACGGTCTGATGACCCTGCAGGGTGCATGGGACAAACTGCGGACCGATCCGATCCTGCGTATGATGGTTGTGTCTCTGGCATTCTACGGCATGTCGACCTTTGAAGGTCCGATGATGTCCATCAAAGCTGTGAACTCTCTGTCACACTACACCGACTGGACCATTGGTCACGTACACTCTGGTGCGCTTGGCTGGAACGGTATGGTGACATTTGGTGCGCTCTACTTCCTGTTCCCGAAACTCTGGAACAAAGCAGGCATCTATTCCAGCAAGGCTGTCAACTGGCACTTCTGGCTGGCGACTGTGGGCATCGTTCTTTACGCGGCGTCCATGTGGGTGACCGGTATTATGGAAGGCCTGATGTGGCGTGAAGTGGACGCAAATGGTTTCCTCGTGAACACATTCGCTGACACTGTAGAAGCTAAATTCCCGATGTATGTGGTACGTGGCCTGGGTGGTGTTCTTTATCTCACCGGTTCGCTGATCATGGCATGGAACCTCTGGATGACTGTTGCAAAAGGTGAGCCGAAAGAAGAAGCCACCCCCGCAATGGCACCCGCAGAATAAGGAGCGTCAGCAATGGGTATTCTTGATAAACACGCCGCGCTTGAACGTCACGCCACACTTCTGCTGGTTTGCAGCCTCGGGGTTGTCACCATCGGTGGTATCGTGGAAATCGCACCGCTTTTCTGGCTGGAAAACACCATCGAGGATGTTGAGGGCGTGCGCCCTTACTCCCCGCTGGAACTGGCCGGGCGCGACATCTACATCCGTGAAGGCTGCTATGTCTGCCACTCACAGATGATCCGTCCGATGCGCGACGAAGTGGAACGCTATGGTCACTATTCCCTGGCCGCAGAAAGCCAGTATGACCACCCGCATCAGTGGGGGTCTAAACGGACCGGTCCTGACCTTGCCCGTGTGGGTGGCCGCTATTCCGATGAATGGCATGTGGATCACCTGAAAGATCCACAGTCCGTTGTACCGGAATCCGTGATGCCGAAATATGCTTACCTGGAAGGCAACCTTCTGACAGGTGAACATGTGGATGAACTGCTGGCCACACACCGTATGGTTGGCGTGCCTTACACCGAAGAGATGATCGAAAACGCCCGTGCGGACTTTACCGTGCAGGTGGATCCGGATGGCGACTGGGATGCTCTGGTAGAGCGTTACCCAGGTGCACAGGTCCGCAACTTCGATCGTCAGCCCGGTGTCTCTGAGATGGACGCACTTGTTGCCTATCTGCAGGTTCTTGGCACGATGGTTGATTTCTCAACCTTCACACCTGACGCAAGCCGGTAATGGGGGGTGAAATGGACACTTATTCACTCCTGAGGGAATTTGCAGACAGCTGGATGCTTCTGGCTCTGTTTTCCTTCTTCGTCGGGGTGGTCTTCTGGGTGATGCGCCCGGGATCAACCCGCACTTACCGTGATACTGCCGACATTCCCTTCCGGCATGAAGATGCGCCGGCTGTGGATGTTCAGCCTGAGGAGACACGCTAATGGCTGCGAAAAAACATGACAAAGAAGACCACGAATATGGCACAACCGGCCATGAGTGGGACGGCATCCAGGAATGGAACAACCCTCTGCCGCGCTGGTGGCTGTGGAGCTTCTATCTCTGCATCATCTGGGGCATTGGCTATGTGATCGCATATCCGGCATGGCCGCTGATCAACGGTGCAACACCGGGTCTGCTGGGCTATTCCACACGTGCGGAAGTTGCGGAAGAAATCGAACGTTTCGATGTTGCAAACGCACCTATGGAAGCCCTGCTGAATGAAACACCTCTTGCGGATGTTGAACAGAACGCTGAACTGAACGACTTCGCCAAGAATGCCGGTCAGGCTGTCTACAACACCTGGTGTGTTCAGTGTCACCAGGCCGGTGGTGCCGGTGCCAAAGGCTATCCTGTGCTGGTCGATAATGACTGGCTCTGGGGTGGGACCATTGATGACATCTATCTGACCGTGAACCACGGGATCCGGACAGAAGATGACATGGATACACGGTATTCACAGATGCCTGCTTACGGCGACTTCATGTCTGAAGAGGAAATCTCATCTCTGGTTGCATATGTTCAGACCATCTCTGGTCAGGACGCCGACGCAACTCTTGCTGAAACAGGCTCGCAGCTTTTCTATGACAACTGCGCAGCGTGTCACGGTGACGCAGGGACCGGTGATATCTTCCAGGGCGCACCTGATCTGACCGACCGCATCTGGCTGTTCGGTGGTGATGAAGCTGCTCTGACTGAGACCATCACAAACGCCCGTTTCGGTGTGATGCCGTCCTGGAGCGCACGTGGCATGTCCGAAGCGGATATCCGTGCTGTGTCTCTGTATGTTCACCAGCTGGGCGGTGGCGAATAAGCCACTGGCCAACTGGCAAAGAATACCGGAAGTGACTGCTTCTGGTACCGGCGCTGATCCCCGTCCTGTTCGCGCGTTTCCTGGGGGTCGGCGCCATCATTTATTCAGCGTCACTTTGACAGATGTCAAAGAAAAAGAAACCACGCTTTAATAAGTATCACTGATAACAGTTATAAACCGGAGCCATTCCGTGAGCGATTCCCAGCAAGCCCCGCAGCTTTACGCAGCCCGCGAGCCTATCTTCCCCAAACGTGTCTACGGTCGTTTCCGCAACCTGAAATGGTTGATTATGATTGTGACCCTGGGGATTTACTACATCACACCCTGGCTCCGTTGGGACCGGGGTGCAGAACTGCCGGATCAGGCGGTTCTGATTGATCTGGCAAGTCGCCGGTTCTATTTCTTCTGGATCGAAATCTGGCCCTATGAATTCTATTTCATCGGCGGCCTTCTGATCATGGCGGGCCTTGGTCTGTTTCTCTTTACATCCGCCCTTGGCCGGGTCTGGTGCGGCTATACTTGCCCACAGACCGTCTGGGTGGATCTGTTTATTCTGGTGGAACGCTGGATCGAAGGCGATCGCAACGCCCGCCTGCGTCTGCATCGCCAGAAAAAATGGGATCTGCGCAAAGCACGGCTGCGTGTGACAAAATGGGTCGCCTGGTTCCTGATCGCGGTATCGACCGGCGGGGCCTGGGTGTTTTACTTCACCGATGCGCCACAGCTGGCCATTGACCTGCTGACGTTCAACGCCCACCCGGTTGCCTGGTCCACTATCCTTGTCATGACCGCGACCACCTTTATCTTCGGTGGCTTCATGCGCGAACAGGTCTGTAACTACATGTGCCCATGGCCACGTATTCAGGCCGCAATGATGGACACAGACACGCTGACCGTGGCCTATCGCGACTGGCGCGGCGAACCCCGTGGCAAGTTGCGCAAAAACGATGCGCCCGACAGCAAAGGCGATTGCATTGACTGTATGGCCTGCGTGAACGTCTGCCCCGCCGGCATCGACATCCGTGACGGTCAGCAGATGGAATGTATCACCTGCGCGCTGTGCATCGATGCCTGTGATGAAATTATGGATAAAATCGGCAAGCCACGCGGCCTTATTGCTTACATGGCGCTGAAAGACGAAGTGTCAGAGACCGCCGGTGAAACCCCCGTCAGCCCCTGGAAACATATCTTCCGCCTGCGCACCATAATCTACACCGGCCTCTGGTCGCTGATCGGTGTCGGGCTGATGTTCATGCTGTTCATCCGGTCAGACATTGATATCTCTGTCGCCCCTGTACGCAGCCCGGTCTATATCACCATGGCTGACGGTTCGATCCGAAACGCCTATGACGTGCGCCTGCGCAACAAACATGGCGAAGAACGCAGCTTCAGCCTGCTGGCAAATGCAGATGAGGCAGTGCTTCTGGAAGTCGAAGGTTCAGACGATGGCACCGTCACGGTTGCGGCGGATGAATTGCGCACAATCCGTGTCTATCTTACAGTGGGCGAAGATGCAGATGCCGCGTCGGCCGCGCTGACAGACATGCGCATCTGGATCACCGATGAAGGAAACGGCGACCGTGCGCACGCGGATACAGTCTTCAACGGACGCGGATAAAACAGGACGAAAATGATGAACACTGAGAACGAAAAACCAGGTTTCAAACTGACCGGCTGGCATGTCTTTGGCGGCTTTGTGCTGGGGTTCGGCGTGATCATCAGCGTCAATCTCTTCCTGGCCTTCAGCGCGGTGAATACTTTCCCCGGGCTGGAGGTGAAGAATTCCTACATCGCCAGTCAGGAATTTGACGTCAACCGCGCCCGCCAGGAAGCCCTGGGCTGGCAGGTTGAAGGCATCGTCGAAGACAAGCTTCTGCGCGTGCAGGTGCGTGATGTGCATGGCGATCCGCTGGAAGTCACACAGATCGACGGGATCATCGCACGCCGCACCCATGAACGGGATGACTATGTGCCAACCTTCCGTTTCGACGGCACCGATTACCTTGCCGACGTCGATCTTGCGCCGGGCTCCTGGCAGTTGCGCTTGACCCTGCGTGCGCCGGATGGCACTGAATTTCAACAACGCCACGACCTCTGCGTCGATGAACCTGCTTGTATGACAAATGGCTGACACTGCTTCCTTCTCCGCCTGTCCGGCCTGCGACGCAGCACCCATCGCAAAGCAGATCGCAGAAAACCGAATGAACCAGCAGGGCGATATCCTGCTGTCCCTGCCGACCATTCACTGCGCGGGCTGTATCTCTGCGGTCGAACGCAAACTGCTGACGATCCCCGGTGTCACATCCGCGCGGGTGAACCTGTCGCTGAAACGTGTGGTCGCTGAAACCGGCGGCGCGCTTGAGGCCGCTGATCTGGTCGAGGCGCTGGAAGCCATCGGTTACCCGGCGCATGAACTTGACAGCACGGCGCTGTCTTCCAGTGCCGCCGATAAAGCCGCACGTGCGCTTTTGTTCCGCCTGGGCATTTCAGGCTTTGCCATGATGAACGTCATGCTGTTGTCGGTTGCCGTCTGGTCCGGCGCCGAAGCCGCAACCCGTGATCTGTTCCACTGGATTTCCGCGATGATTGCCCTGCCGGTGATCATCTGGGCCGCGCAACCTTTCTTTCTGAACGCATGGACAGCCCTGCGGGCGGGGCATCTGAATATGGATGTGCCGATATCGCTGGCGATCTTCCTGGCCGGCGGCATGAGCCTGTTTGAAACCATCAACGGCGGTGAAGAAGCTTACTTTGATGCGGCCCTGTCCCTGACTTTCTTCCTGCTTGCTGGCCGCTATCTTGATCAGCGCACCCGCCGCGCAGCACGATCCGCGGCCGAAGAACTGACCGCCTTGGAAGTGCCGCGTGTGGTTCAGCTGACGGAAGATGGCGAAGCAACCGTGCCTCTCGCGCAGATCGCCGCTGGTGACATGGTGCTTGTACGCCCCGGCGCGCGCATCCCGGTGGATGGCATCGTCACCAAAGGCGATAGTGAGGTCGACCGCGCGCTGTTGACCGGGGAAACCCTGCCTGTGGCGATTGGGGTTGAAACCATCGTCAGCGCTGGCGAAATCAACCTGACCGGCCCACTTGAAATCCGCGTCACCGCTGCGGGACGTGACAGTTCTCTGTCCCGCATGGCTGATCTTGTGACCATCGCAGAGGGCGCGAAGAACCGCTATTCTTCCCTTGCTGACAAAGCTGCACAAATCTATGCGCCCGGTGTGCATACGCTGGCTTTCCTTGCCTTCATCGGCTGGCTCTGGGCATCTGGCGGCGATGTGCGTTTCGCGCTGAACATCGCGGTTGCGGTTCTGATCATCACCTGTCCCTGCGCCCTTGGCCTTGCGGTGCCTGCCGTGGTCACGGCGGCCTCTGGCAACCTGTTCCGCAAGGGATTACTTGTGAAAAACGCCACAGCACTGGAACGTCTGGCCGAAGTTGATTTTGTCGTTTTCGACAAGACCGGCACGCTGACCGATGGCGATGTGGTGCCCGGCGCGCTGGACGATCTGTCTATGCAGAACCAGCGCCTGGCACTTGCGCTAGCGCAAAACTCCGGCCACCCGCTGGCGCGCGCTCTGGCGCAGGCACTGCAATTGCGTGGGATCAACCCCGCAACCCTGACCGACATCCGCGAAGTTCCCGGCAAAGGCGTGCAGGCAAAACTGAACGGTACCGATGTTGCCCTTGGCCGCGCCGAATGGCTGGATGCCGAAGCAGGGCAGGGGACCGCGACTTTCCTGCAATGTGAAAACGGAAAGGTGCTGGAAATCCCGTTTGAAGATCACCTGCGCGCAGATGCAACCGACACCATCGCAGCGCTGAAATCCTCCGGCCTGCCGGTCATGCTTTTGTCCGGTGACAATGACGCCGCCGTGGCCCAGGCCGCCGACGCCCTTGGCATTGATCAGTTCCACGCCCGGATGCGCCCGGAAGACAAAGCCGCCAAACTGAAGGGCCTGGCAGATCAGGGCCACCATGTTCTGATGGTGGGTGACGGTCTGAACGACACCGTGGCACTTGCGTCTGCCCATGTGTCTGTTTCACCGGGCTCTGCCCTTGATGCAGCCCGCGTCGCGTCTGACATTGTGCTTCTGGGCAATCGCCTGGGGGCTATTTCGGATGCCCGTGCCATCGCCCGGTCCGCCCGCCGCCGGATCCTTGAAAACTTCGCCATCGCTGCCGGTTATAACGCAATTTCCGTGCCGATTGCGCTGATGGGCTTTGCAAGCCCGCTGGCAGCCGCACTTGCCATGTCCACCTCATCCATCCTTGTGTCGCTCAACGCCCTGCGTCTGCGCGGCGCAGCCCAGGAGGCCTCTCAATGAATGTTCTGACCTGGCTTATTCCTGTGTCGCTGCTGTTAGGCGGGCTTGGTCTGGCGGGCTTCGTCTGGACCCTGCGCAGCAGCCAATATGACGACCCCGACGGCGACAGCCAGCGCATCCTAACGGATGACTGGGACGAAAAACCCCGCCCGTAAGCGGGACAGAAAAAAATTCACACGCGCCGGGAATATTTCCGGCTGTGCTTCGTAGTTCCTGTATCTGCACCCAACGCAGATGTCTGAACATCGGAGAATTCACATGTCATTTAAATTCATTGCAGCCAGCACCGCAGCCCTTTGCCTGTCTGGTATCACGGCTTTCGCAGGCGGCCATGGGGCCGGCCCCGTTGGTGTAGAAGAAATCAACGGCGCGGAAGTCATCGTCGATGCAAATCACATGACGCTATATACGTTCGACAATGATGCCGAAGGGCAGTCCAGCTGTTATGACGCCTGCGCGCAGAACTGGCCACCGCTTGCGGGGGATGCGGAAATGACCCTGCCCGAAGGCTACGGCCTGACCGAACGCACTGACGGCAGCATGCAGATCACATATAACAATCAGCCGCTGTATCTCTGGATCAACGATACAAATCCGGGCGATATGACCGGCGACGGCGTCAAAGACGTCTGGCATGTTGCCCGCCCATAAGGCAATGTCAGGGAGGAACCTCTTTGGTGCCTCCCTGATCTGACCGTGATGCGATCCTTTAACACACAGCTTGAAAAAGCCCTGCCTGATCTCTGGCGTTATGCCTGTTCGCTGACGCGCGACAGGGATGCCGCAGATGATCTGGTGCAGGATTGTATTGAACGCGCCCTGCGCAAACGCTTGCTCTGGATGCCGGGGCGGCCGCTGAAACCCTGGCTGACAAAGATCATGCTGAACCTCTACCGGGATCGCTGGCGCAGTTCCGCACGCTTTCCCACCACATCCCTCGATTTTATCGACGAGATCGCGGCACCGAATACAGATCCCATCACACGCCTTGAACTGCGGGACATCTGGCGCAGGCTGGAAACCATTCCGGCGGAACAAAGCCAGGCTTTGCTGGCGGTGGTTGTTGGCGGGTTAAGTTATGACGAGGCTGCCTGGTCCCTTGGCATTCCGCGCGGCACATTGATGTCGCGCATCGCCCGCGCCCGCAGTAAACTGAAAACAGATCCCGACCTATCCTCCCATAGCCTCAGGAGCGTGAAATGAAGCACAGCAAAAACATCGAAGATCTGCTTCAGGCCGGTGTTGATGGTCAGTTAACCGAGGCTGAGGAACGCGGGTTGCAGGAACGTCTTGCGTCAGATCCTGAACTTGCCGCACAGTTTCATGAATTGCAGCGCCAGTCTGATCTTATCCGCACCGCCGTGCCCGCGGCTGACCCCGCCCATATGCAGGCCCTGATCCGCAATGCGCAGCCGCAGGCCACATATCAGCCGTCTCTGCGTCTTGCAGCGTCGGTTGTGATCTTTGGTCTGGGCATTGGTCTTGGTTATCTTCTGCCACGGGACGGGGCCGCTGACAGCCAAAGCCTGATGATCTTTGCGCAGCAGGCACAGGCGGCGCATGCGCTTTATGTCAGCGAGGTTCTGCATCCGGTCGAAGTCGAAGCGTCAGAACGGGATCACCTGCAAACCTGGCTGTCCAATCGTCTGGGGGCGGCCATTATCGCACCGCAACTTGGGGATACCGGTTTTTCACTGATTGGCGGGCGGCTGTTGCCTGCGGGTGAAAATGCCTCGGCGCTCTTTATGTATGAAAACAGCCATGGCGACAGGCTCAGCCTGCTTGCCACCCATTCCGGCAGTGCTGAAAGCCAGTCGTTCCGGTTTCAGAGCAGCGCAGATTTCCTGACGATCTTCTGGCAGGACGGGCCCTGGAAATATTCCCTTGTTGGCGCAGCTCCGCGTGAAACCATGGATGAAGTCGCGCGCTCCATCCATGGCCAGATGATCTGACGCGCCTTACGCGATTGCCACGGTGGCAGAGGGCAGGCCTGCGACCTCAATGGTGCAATTGTCACCAGAAACCAGCGGCCCGACGCCATCCGGCGTGCCGGTAAAGATCAGATCTCCTGCCTTCAGTTCCACAAAGCGGGACAGATAGGCGATGATCTCTGGCACAGACCAGATCATTTCTGCGGTGGTACTGTCCTGTTTGATATCCCCGTTTACCACGGTCCGGATGGCGGCGTTTTCAATGCCGTCACACTGATCAACAGGCACAATCGCGCCGCAGACCGCCGCATTGTCAAAACCCTTCGACATATCCCATGGCCGCCCGGCGCCTTTGGCCTCATGTTGCAGATCACGGCGGGTCAGATCATTGCCCGTGGCGTATCCCCAGATATGATCGCGTGCATCCGCCTCAGCAATTTCAATGCCACCCTTGCCAATCGCCACCACAAGTTCGGCCTCATGATGCAGGTTCTCTGACATCTGCGGGTAGGGGATTGTTGCGCCATCCGCGACCAGCGCATCAGCGGGCTTTGTAAAGAAAAACGGCGGGTCAGATTTCGGATCGCCCCCCATTTCGCGCACGTGATCGGCGTAGTTTTTCCCGACGCAGAAAATCCGGCGCACAGGGAAACGGGTGTCACGTCCGGCAAGCGCCACGGAAGGCTGTTCAGGCGCGTCAAAAACATAATCTGACATGGTCATTCTCCTCTTTGCGCACAGTCTGCGCCGAAGGGGAGGGGGCTGCAAGGCCGCAAAGTTACGGTCTTACAACCTCACAATCCTGTGCGCGGGCCTGAAGGCGGCGACAGGCCAGTTGTGCACGATCTTCTGACAGGCCGGTGAAGCGCGCTTCATAGCCGCCATTGCCGGAACGCACCCGGCGCAATGTGCCATTCAGAGCGGATGTTTCTGCAAGCGCAGTCCGCAACAAAACCCGTTCCGCTTCAAATTGTGATCCGTATTTCCCAAGGCTCACGCCCCAGTCCTGATTGCCCGAACCGGAAAGCCGCGTGATCACAACAGGTTCCTGCGGTACAGGGCGGGCTTCGGGCACAATGGTGTTGATCACCGGGCGCGGAGTGTCCTCTGCCGGGACAAAACGTGCCGGAACAGCATCCACATCCTGAACATCGCCAATGGCTGCGGCAACTGCTGCGGTTACGATATCTGCGTCATCCTGCGGGGCCTCTTGCAGGGCTTCTGCAACGACAACATCTTCAGCCGTTTCTGCATCAGCGACTGCGATTTCTTCCGTCACAGGTGCTTCTGGTTCAGGCGCAGCTTCCGCAGCCTGGATTTCCTCTACCGCGCTGGCGATCTCTGCCTCAAGCGCCTGCAAAAGATCATCATCCGGCGCAACCACTTCTGGTTCCACAGCCGCAACCTGCACCGGGCGCAGAACCGGGATCAGCGAACGGGTCACAGCCGTTACTGTTGGCGCTGGCGTTGCTGGTCTTGCGGCACTGCCAGCGTATTGCGGGCGGGCAGGGCGGCGTACAGCAACCCGTGTAGGCGCGCGCTGAAACCCCATATCAAGCAGTTCCGCCACACGGGCATTTCGCGCCGCAGAAGAAGACCCGCCAAACATGGTTGCGATAATACGTTCACTGCCACGTTCAGCAGAGGCCACAAGGTTAGACCCCGCCGCACGCGTGTATCCGGTTTTGATCCCATCCGCGCCGCGGTAGCTGCCCAGCAGACGGCGGTTGGTGTTGGTCACCTGACGCACACCAGCATCGGCGGTGATGCGGGAAAACAGGTTGTAGTAATCCGGATAGTCATAAAACAGATGACGGCCCAGGGTGGTCATATCGCGGGCGGTGGACAGATGACCGGCTTCGGTCAGACCATGGGCATTGCGAAAGGTTGTGCGGCTCATGCCAAGGGCGCGCGCGGTGCGGGTCATACGGCGGGCAAAAGCAGCCTCTGACCCTTCAATCGCCTCACCAATCGCGGTGGCCGCGTCATTGCCGCTTTTGATCGCAGCAGCCCGGATCAGATAACGCAGACGAATGCGTTGCCCGGCACGCAGGCCAAGACAGGAACAGGGTTCAGCCGCGGCATTGCGGGAAATACGCACCTGGGTATCCAGGGAAATTTCACCGTTTGCGATGGCCTCAAAGGCAACATACAGCGTCATCATCTTGGTAAGAGAGGCCGGGTGCAGACGCGTATCGGCATTGCGCGAATGCAGGACTTCGCCTGATCGCGCATCAATCACCATCGCTGCATAAGGCGCGGCCATAGCAACGCCAGTCAGCAACATCAGTGCCACAAAAAAATGGAATACCCCCGAACGGAGAACGCTCTTAAGACGCGTCATGACGTCGCCTGCCTTTTTTATCTGCCTCATGCCGCCGGATTTTTCCGGTCAGCTTATTATTATTGCTTAGAAGGCTAGCACAGGGATGGGTATCAGAAAACCCTTATTTTTCAGGCAACTCGATTGTGTGGTTAATCCGCTGATATTACCAGATATTGTGGATTGCCGTTATTGCTTCGCCTGGATTGTCCGCAGGGCCTGTGGCAGTTCCGTCATGCTGCGCAACTCAAGGTAGCGCGGGTGGCCCGTGGGGGATTCTGCCTCTTCCAGCGCCCAGGTCACCCCATAGGGAATCCAGATTCCCCAGGCCCCGGCGTCAATCGGGGGAATCACATCGGATTTCACCGAATTGCCGATCATCACGGTTTCTGCGGGGTCACAGCCATGACGGTGGAAAATATCCCGATAGGTCTGTGTGTTCTTATCCGACACAATTTCAGCCGCATCAAAGAAATCACCCAGCCCGCTTTGCGCCAGTTTGCGTTCCTGATCCAGAAGATCCCCCTTGGTGATCAGCATCAGGTTATAATTCGGCGCAATCGCCTTCAGCACGTCCTGCACCCCGACCAGCAGATGGATCGGATGCGCCAGCATATCCTGCCCGGCTTCGATCAGCTCGCGGATCACGCGGGCAGGCACACGTTCTTCGGTCACTTCAATCGCGGTTTCAATCATCGACAGGGTGAAGCCTTTCACCCCAAACCCGTAATGCCCGATATTGCGCCGCTCTGCCGCCAAAAGGCGGTCTTCAAGGTGATCTGCCTCGGCATAATCCTTCAGAAGGTCGGCAAAGCGATCCTGTGTCAGACGAAAGAAACTTTCATTCTGCCAAAGCGTATCATCCGCATCAAAGGCAATTGTCTGCAGTTTGCCGCCATATTTACCTGACATTAACGGAATGCCCCTTTTCACTGGTGTTCAGGGGGATATATACTCTCTGCGACCCAGATGATGGAATGTTCTTTTGCGCGACCTGACAGATTTGATTTCCGGCCCGGTTATGATGGCAGAGGATGGTGAAGGTGAAACCGGTGTTCTGACCCGGACCAAACCGAAAACCAAACGCCCGCCGATGTATAAAGTTATGCTTCTGAACGATGATTATACGCCGATGGAATTCGTCGTTCATATTCTGGAACGCTACTTTTCGCTGACCCATGCCGAAAGCTTCGAAATCATGCTGACCGTGCATAAGAAAGGTCTGGCTGTCGTGGGGGTGTTTACCCGTGAGATCGCGGAAACCAAAGTGGCCCAGGTCATGGAATCTGCCCGTCAGAACCAACACCCGCTGCAATGCACAATGGAAAAAGAAGAATAAACCATGCTGTCTGCCCGTCTGCCGCTCGCCCTTGAAAACGGGTCTTTTGTTGTGCCGGATACCGGCGACATCCTGGTCTTTGGCCCATCTGTCGAAGATGACCTGTCCGATCTGCCCCCGGATCAGGTTTTGATCCTGGATGATTTCTTCCCGGATTGTGAAACCTGGAAAAAACGCGGCTACCGCGTGGTACAGGACCTGCCGGAAACCGCCGCCGCCAGCGTGATCTGCATGCCACGTGCCAAGAACCTTGCCCGCCACTGGCTGGCTCAGGCCTGCGCCGTCACCACCGGTTCCATCGCCATTGACGGCGCCAAAACCGCCGGAATCGACAGTATTTACAAGGCCTGTAAGAAACTGACCGCCGTGTCAGAAACCCAGTCCCGCGCGCATGGTAAATTCTTCACCCTGCCGGACAACAGCCGCAAAACCGCCTTCACCGACTGGCTTGCAGCCCCTGCGGAAGGCCCCGAAGGTTTCATCACAGCCCCCGGCGTGTTTTCCGAAGCAAAGATCGACAAGGGTTCAGCCCTGCTGGCGTCTGTCCTGCCAGAAAAACCGGGCCGTCGTGTGGCTGATCTGGGGGCAGGCTGGGGCTATCTTTCAGCCCAGATCCTGAAATCAGACGCGGTTCAGAACCTGCATCTGATCGAGGCCTCGCATACGGCCCTTGCCTGCGCGCGCCGTAACATCACCGACCCGCGTGCAGAATTCCACTGGAATGATGCGCGTCAGGTGAAACTGTCTGGCCCCGTTGACACCGTCATCACCAATCCCCCCTTTCACACCGGCCGCGCCGCCGAACCCGCGCTGGGCCAGGCTTTTCTGACCAATGCGGCAAAGCTGCTGACCCCCAAGGGCACGCTTCTGGTCGTTGCCAATCAGGGCCTTCCGTATGAGCACACCCTTCAGGAACTCTTCCGTCAGGTCGATCAGATCGCGCTTGAAAACGGCTTTAAAGTGCTCAGAGCGCTGGCGCCGCTTGCAAAACCTCGCCCCACGCGCTGAATTCGCCTAGGCTGAACCAGAGAATCACAGAACGGATCACCTATGTCATTTTCGATTTCCGGAAAAACCGCGATTGTTACCGGGGCTGCCAATGGGGTTGGCCTTGCGATTGGTCGTCACTTTGCTGAAGCCGGCGCAAATGTTATGTTTGCCGACCGCGATGAAGACAAATTGCGCGAAGAGCTGGGTGAAATCAGCGAAGACAGCAATATCCGCTGGTTCGCCGGTGATCTGCGCAAAAAGCTGACCATCGCCAACCTGCTGTCCGCCACAATCGATGCCTTTGAAAGCGTTGATATCCTGGTCAATGCGGCCCGTCAGGTGCAGCCTTCTGACCCGCTGAACCCAAAAGAAGATCACGTGGGCGATCTGCTGGATCAGAACCTGATGTGTTCCCTGCGCCTGTCTCAGGCCGTGGCGAAACGTATGATTTCTCAGGCGGATGAGGATGAACAGGACCACACCTGCCTTGGGTCCATCATCAACCTCAGCTCTATTGCGGCACGGCACACGCATCCTTCGCTTCTGGCCTATTCCATCAGTGCGGCTGCATTGGAACAGATGACCCGGACCCTGGCGGTGGCGCTTGCGCCCAACCGTATCCGGGTGAACGCGGTGGCGATTGGATCGGTCCTTAGCGCAAGTCTGCTGAATGAGTTGAAAACCCACGACACTTACCGCGCTGAAATCCTCGCCCATACCCCGATGGGCCGCATCGCGCCTCCGGGCGAAGTGGCCGAAGTCGCGCAATTCCTCGCGTCCGAAAGCTCAGGCTTTGTGACCGGTCAGATCCTGAACGTCGATGGCGGTCGGACCCTGCTGGATCCGGTGGCCGTACCCGCCCATTAACCAGGGTCAATCCTCGGGAAAACGCGCCTCGCAACTGGCCAGATCATTGCCATAATCCTGGACCAGAACATCACGCCGCGCAGTCAGCGCATCCAGCTTGCGCTGTTCCGCCTGGGGATCAATCGCAACCTCTGTTTCACTGACCCGGGTCGTGTGGTGATTGCACCAGTGGAAATACCCGTTGGGATGGTGGCAGAAGCGCAGCTCAAACCCCGGCTTCAATTCCTGTTCCAGCCGATAACCGCGCGCCAGGTTTTCCTCAGTTTCCGCCATCAGGCGTTCGACTGTCCGCAGCTCTTCAGATGCCGTCATAATGCAGCGTTCCTGGGGCGTTCCACAGGCCGCCAGCGCGATCATCGGCAGGGCGAAAAGGAATTTCATGTGCATGGGGCATACTCCGGTTACGATCACAGGCTATGCTGGCAGAGGCGACTTGCCAATATGATAGGGGGTCGCAGGCTTTTTCTGGCGGTTTTTTTCCGAATTGCCTAGAAGGGGGCAAACCAGTCAGGAGCGCATCATGAGCAGCACAGAAATCAGCGACATGCAGGACGAAAAACAACAGGCCTCGGCCTGGTTCCGCACCCTGCGCGATGAAATTGTAGCCCGCTTTGAAGCCCTGGAAGACAGCCACGCCGCAGGCCCGTTTTCTGACCAGCCCGCAGGCCGGTTCGAAGTATCCGAGACAAAGCGCACATCAGACGACGGATCAGACGCAGGCGGCGGGTTGATGTCCGTCATGCGCGGCGGGCGCGTGTTCGAAAAAGTCGGCGTGAATATCTCAACCGTGCACGGCAGCCTGGGCGAACGGGCGGTGGCGGCCATGGCGGCGCGCAAAGACCTGCCCGGCATGAAGGATGATCCGCGCTTCTGGGCTGCGGGCATTTCCCTTGTCGCGCATATGCAGAACCCCCATTGCCCGGCGGTGCACATGAACACCCGCATGTTCTGGACACCGCATGGCTGGTGGTTTGGTGGCGGTTCCGATCTGAACCCGGCACTGGAATATGATGCCGATACCGCTGATTTCCACGCGGTGCAAAAAGCCGCCTGTGATGCCCATGATGATGCGTACTATGATCGGTTCAAAGCCTGGGCAGATGAATATTTCTTTGTCCCGCATCGCGGCCGTGCCCGTGGCGTTGGCGGGATCTTCTTTGACGATCACAACACCGGTGACTGGGCCACAGATTTCGCTTTCCTGCAATCCGTCGGTCAGGCCTTCCTGCCTGCCTTTGTGCCGCTGATCGAACGTCGCCGCGAAACGGATTTTACAGAGGCCGATAAAGACGCACAGCTTGTGCATCGCGGGCTTTATGCGGAATACAACCTGGTCTGGGATCGCGGCACAAAATTCGGTCTCGAAACCGGCCATGATGCGAATGCCGTTCTGATGAGCCTGCCACCGATGGCGAAGTGGGTGTAAGCCATCTTCGCTCCCTCACAGGGGCGTCTCAGGTGTTAACAGAAACTTCCGGCTGGGTGCGCCTGATATGCATAGATTGTGCATAAGATGTGCATGCTTTGTGTATGGGATATTTTCTTTCTTGTCAGTTCAAATATCCCGGGGGTCCGGGGGCTGGCCCCCGGTCTGAGCCGTCAGTTCCCGCGCACCGCGCCAATCATACGCTGCACATTATCCGGGTCTGCATCCGGTGTGATACCGTGGCCCAGGTTAAAGATATGCGGCCCGTTTTTCAGAGCAGCACAAATGCGTTTGGTTTCAGACGTCAGTTTTTCACCACCTGTAACCATATGTTTTGACGCCAGATTCCCCTGAACGCAGCCATCAACCTGCAGGTTCTCTGCAGCCCATTCGGCACTGATAGAATTGTCAATCGCCAGACAATCTGCACCGGTTGCTTTGGCAAAACCAATGTATCCCGCGCCGGCTTCGCGTGGAAATGCGATCACAGGCACATGCGGATAACGCGCCTTCAGGGCTGTGATAATCTCACGCGCCGGTTGCAGCGCATAGCGTTGAAAATCAACACCTTTTAAGGATCCTGCCCAACTGTCAAACAGCTTCACAACTTCTGCACCAGCCTCAATCTGTTTGGCCAGATATTCGATGGTCGCAGCCGTGATTTTCGCCATAAGCGCATCAAAAGCTTCCGGGTTCTCATCCTTCAGCTTATGTGCCGGTCCCTGATCCGGTGTGCCACGCCCGGCCACCATATAGGTCGCAACAGTCCATGGCGCCCCGGCGAACCCGATCAGCGTGGTTTCCCTTGGCAGTTCACCTGACAGGATCTTCACGGTTTCATAGATGGGCGACAGGGTTGCGTCGATCTCATCCACCGGCTTCAGCGCGTTGACTTCATCCATAGAAGTGATCGTCGAAAGACGCGGGCCTTCGCCGGTGACAAACCACAGATCTGCGCCAAGCGCTTGTGGAATAAGCAAAATATCCGCAAACAGGATCGCCGCATCAAAGCCATAACGGCGGATCGGCTGCAGGGTAACTTCGGCGGCCAGCTCCGGATTATAGCAAAGCGACAGGAAATCTCCGGCCTGGGCGCGGGTCGCGCGATATTCCGGCAGGTAACGTCCGGCCTGGCGCATCATCCAGATCGGGGGGATGTCCTGCGTTTCGCCCGCCAGTGCTTTCAGGATGGTTTTCTGCTCTGCCATGTCATGCGCCTTTCTTCAGTTGTCCCTGCCTCTCCCGCCTGCGGCGCGATGTCAAGGGAACAACTGTCGCGGGGCCCCGTATCCCCATTGTCAGCGGGGGCGCGGGGCGTTAAACGAAGCCTATGACACTGACGCTTCCCACCCCCGCCTCACCGCTGAAAATCGGCACCCGTGGATCACCCCTTGCGCTGGCCCAGGCCTGTGAAACCCGCGCGCGGCTGATGGAAGCGCATGCCCTGCCGGAAGAGGCGTTTGAGGTCGTTGTGATCCAGACAACCGGTGACAACCGCGCAATGATTGATGCGGACCGGCCTTTGAAGGAAATCGGCAATAAGGGCCTGTTTACCAAAGAGATCGAAGAGGCGATGCTGCGCGGTGATATCGACATTGCGGTGCATTCGACAAAGGATATGCCAACGGTGCAACCGGATGGGCTGGTGCTTGATTGCTTCCTGCCACGTGAAGACGTGCGCGATGCGTTTGTGTCGCTGAAATATAAAAGCATTTCTGAGCTGCCAGAGGGCGCTGTCGTGGGGACATCTTCTCTGCGACGTAAGGCACAGCTGCTGAGTGCGCGACCTGATCTGCAGGTTGTGGAATTTCGCGGCAATGTGCAGACCCGTCTGAAGAAACTGGAAGATGGTCTGGCGGAGGCAACCTTTCTTGCCATGGCCGGGCTGAACCGCCTGGGACTGGAAGTGCCTAAGTCGGCGATTGAAAGTGACGATCTGTTGCCAGCGGTGGCCCAGGGTGCGATCAGCATTGAACGCCGTGCGGATGATGCGCGGGCCGATGGGATGCTGAAGGCGATCCATTGTGAACTGACCGCACAACGCCTGGCGGCGGAACGGGCGTTTCTGGCAACGCTGGATGGCTCTTGTGAAACCCCGATTGCGGCGCTGGCCCAATTGCATGGGGATCAGATCCACCTGCGCGGCGAAATCCTGCGCCCGGATGGATCAGAAAAGCTGGCGGAAGAAGGCGTGGCCCCTGTGGCTGAGGCTGCCGCGCTTGGTAAAAACCTTGGCGAGAGATTGCTAAAAGCTGCACCCAGGGATTTTTTTGATTGGCGTTAAACGCAGCGGGGCGGAAACTTTGAAAGTTTCCGCTCCGTTTTCTTTCAAAGAAAACGGTGTCACCGTTTGTCGTAGTAAAGCCCGACCACATGTTCGGCTTCTGCAAAGAACAGCCAGCGGGACACCATAACACCTGCCAGGTGGCTCAGCACGGCAACAAGCGCCAGCATGTGGCCCGCTTGGAAGATCAAAAGCAGCGCAGCAGGCAGAACCACCATCAGACCCAGCGCAATCATCCGCAGTTTCTGCGCGTGTTTGCGGCCCACCACATAAACCATTTCATGCAGCAGATAGTTTGTCCCGGTGTGAGGTGGTTCAAGCATGCGCACTTTGCCGATATCACCCAGCCCTGTTGCCGTCTCAATCGTGTGGCCGCGTTCTGTAAAACGTTTGTCACCGGACATCCAGGTCACAATCTGCACACCACCTGCGATCAGGAGCAGCACACCGGCGGCTTTCACCTGACCGGCCAGCAAAGCCCCACCCGCCACGGAAAGTGACAGGAAATAGGCGCTGGTCAGTGGGTGGTTCCAGCGTGGGATCGTCGCCAACTGCCCATAAATCATTGAGGTCGTAAAGACCGTGCCAATGCAGAGGGCCGCAGCGATCCAGCCGATTTGCGCCAGCTTCACATCAAAGAAGATTACGCCCGCCGCGTAAATCCCCATCAGGATCAGCGCGGCAACGGACACGCAGCCTTCACGTGACAGCCAGCTTGTGCGCCACTGGGAAAAAGCCTTCATCGCGTTTTTCGGATTGCCCAGATGGAAGGTTGAGGAAATCAATCCGCCAACCGCAAGCGCAAAACCCAGGAAGAAGAACACAAAGGCAACGCCGCCGGACACATCCGGCAGGCCCATGCCCAGAAAGGCTAGCAGGCCAAAGCCAAGGCCTGACAGAACGGTGAACAGAATAACTGAAGGAGCAGGATGCATCAGAGTTTCTCCAGAGCTTTATCAAGCCAGCCAAGGAAGCCCTTTGGCTCGCTGGCGACAGGGGCCAGCAGGGGCGCAAGAATGTCGATTTCTTCCATCGTGTCTTTTGGACGTGGCGGAAGATATTTGTTCACGGGTTTGGTGCCTTGTTCCGGCATCAGATCCATTCCACCACGTTCGCGTGTCAGTTTGGATACGTTGCTGTCCGGATCGGCGAAATCACCAAAGTGGCGGGCATTTGCCGGGCAGGTGCGCACACATGTTGGCTCGCGGTCCTCTTCCGGCAGGTTCTCGTTGTAAATCCGATCCACACAGAGGGTGCATTTCTTCATTACGCCGGCAACCTGATCCAGCTCGCGCGCACCATAAGGGCAGGACCATGCGCAAAGACCACAGCCAATGCAGTCTTTCTCATTCACCAGAACAATGCCGTCTTCTGTGCGCTTATAGCTTGCACCTGTCGGGCAAACGGTGACGCAGGGCGCATCTTCACAATGCAGGCAGCTTTTCGGAAAGTGGATCGTCTGGGCCGGGCCTGTGTCTGGCTTAACCTCAAACGCATGCACGCGGTTCAGGAAGGTGCCGGACGGATTGGCACCGTAAGCATCCTTATCGGACAGCGGTTCGCCATAGTTTTCGGTGTTCCAGCCCTTGCAGGAAATCACGCAGGCATGACAGCCCACGCAGGTATCCAGATCGATGACCAGGCCGAGTTTACGTTCAGTTTGTGCGGGAAGCTGTGTCATTTGCCCACCTTCCATGCCAGATCTTCGGGACCCTGACCGACAGGGGATTTGATCGGATCGAAATCCGGTTGGCTGTTCTCGGGCGGACCATCGACTTTTTCAATCTTCACGCGCAGATCAAACCATGCGGCTTGTCCTGTGACCGGGTCCGAGTTCGCCCAACGCAGACCATCGCCTTTTGGTGGCTGGAGTTCATGGATGAGATGGTTCAGCAGGAAGCCTTTGGTGGCCTCTGGTGCTTTTTCGTCCAGGGCCCAGGCACCTTTGCGTTTGCCGATCGCGTTCCATGTCCAGATGGTGTTGTCATTCAGACCACCATGATGGGCGACAGGGACCGTGATCTCACCATGGGCAGAGGTAATCCTGGCCCAATCGCCATCCTCAAAACCTTTTTCAGTGAAGATTTTGGTCGGCAGATACATCGGATTACGCCCATGCAGCTGGCGCAGCCAGGCGTTTTGTGTGCCCCAGGAATGGTACATCGCCATCGGGCGTTGCGTCAGGGCGTGCACGGTGAATTCCTCCGTGTCGACATTGCCGTCTTCAAATGGCGCATACCAGACGGGCAGAGGATCCAATGTTTCCTTAATACGTTCGCGCAGGTGTTCCGGTGGCTGACGATGACCATGGCCTTCAGCTGCCAGTTGAAACTTACGCAGCGGTTCAACATAAAGGTTAAACAGGTAAGGCTGCGGTGCATCATACAGGCCGATTTCAACCGCCCAATCCTGATAGGCTTTGTTCCAAGGTTTATAAAACGCGGCCTCTTCCGGGATGTGATGCACGGCGAAACCACCGTTTTCAATATAACGATCCATCTGGTCCGGGTTCACGTCACCACGTCCAAACTGATCACCATCCTCGCCACGGAAGCCAGACAGCGGGCCAATGCCCGGTTTGCGTTCGTGGTTGACGATGTAATCGGCGTAGTCTTTATATTTCGCGCTGCCGTCTTCATTCACAAAACCCGGCATGTGCAGCCGTGCGCCAAGATCACACAGCACAGACTGGAAACCACGCACATCGCGATCCGGTTCAATCACCGGCCAGCGGATGGCATCGGCAGCAGCGTCGGCTTCGCAGATGGGGCGATCCAGCAGGCTGATACAATCGTGACGTTCCAGATAGGTCGTGTCCGGCAGAACCAGATCCGCATAGGCCACCATTTCCGAAGAATAAGCGTCGGAATAGATGATATTCGGGATCACGTAATCGCCGTTTTCATCTTTGTCGGTCAGCATCTCCATCACACCTTTGGTGTTCATGGAAGAGTTCCACGACATATTCGCCATATACATAAACAGCGTGTCGATCTTGTAAGGATCGCCGGCATGGGCGTTGGAAATCACCATATGCATCAACCCGTGGGCGGACATGGGGTTTTCCCAGGTATAGGCTTTGTCGATGCGCGCGGGTGAGCCGTCTTCCTTCAACATCAGATCTTCCGGCCCCTGCACATAGCCCAGATGCGGACCGTTCAGGGGCGCGCCAGGGGTGACTTTGCAATGGGGTTTCGGGTGGGCTTCCGCAGGTTTTGGATAAGGGGGTTTGAAACGGAAACCGCCAGGGACCTCAACCGTGCCCAGAAGGATCTGAAGCACATGCAAAGCGCGGCAGGTCTGGAAGCCGTTGGAATGCGCCGAAATTCCGCGCATAGAGTGGAAAGACACGGGACGACCGGTCATGGTCTTGTGCTTTTCACCGCGGAAATCGGTCCATTCCTGTTCGATCTCAAAGGCTTCATCAAAGGCGACACGGGCAAGTTCCGCGGCAATCGCGCGGATGCGACCTGCGGAAATGCCACAGCGTTCGGCCACATTTTCCGGCGCGTATTCATCGGACATGTAACGTTCAGCAAGATGCTGAAACACCGGGCGATGGGTGATACCTTTGACAGTGTGGGTCGCAGCCAAGTCAGGCTTTACGCCTTTCTTATCAAAGGCCGCAGGTTTGCCGGTTGGCCGGTCAATGACCATGAATTTATTGTCTTTGTCGCGCAGCAACAGGCCGAATTCATCGGATGTCTCATCACCGTTTACAAGCACAGGGGCATTGGTGAAACGGGTCAGATATTCCAGATCGATCTTGCCAGCTTTCAAAAGCTCATGCGCAAGCGACAGAATGAACAAGCCATCCGTGCCCGGCGTGATGCCCACCCATTCGTCCGCAATGGCGTTATAGCCAGACCGGATTGGGTTGACGCCAATGATCTTTGCGCCACGTTCTTTCAGCTTCGCAAGACCGGTTTTGATCGGGTTGCTGTCATGATCTTCCGCCACGCCAAACAGCATGAACAATTTGCTGCGATCCCAATCCGGCTGACCGAATTCCCAGAACGCCCCGCCCATGGTGTAGATGCCAGCGGCGGCCATATTGACGGAACAGAAGCCACCGTGCGCGGCAAAGTTCGGCGTGCCGTAAGCCTGCGCCCAGAAACCGGTGAAGCTTTGGGATTGATCGCGGCCGGTGAAGAACGCCAGCTTTTCAGGATTGGTTTCACGAATGCGGCCAAGATGACCTGTCGCGATCTCAAGCGCTTCATCCCAGGAAATCTCTTCAAACTCACCAGAACCACGCGGACCAACACGTTTCAAAGGGGCTTTCAGACGGGATGGCGCATTGACCTGCATAATCCCGGCAGACCCCTTGGCGCACAGCACGCCTTTGTTCACCGGATGGTCACGGTTGCCTTCGATATAGGCGACACGCATTTCGCCTTCATCGTCTTTTTTCATATGCACGTTGATGCCACAGCGGCATGCGCACATGTAACAAGTGGTTTTGCGGATCTCATCCGATACTTTCGGTTGAGTGTCCACGTGGGGTTGCTGGAATGTCATCTGGCCTCCCTTGATGTTTCCTGGATCAGCTTAGCAATCTGATCCCGACCAGGATGAACCCGGCAATAAATAGTGTTTCAGTGACAAGCAGTGCGATTGCCGCTCCTCCCACGGAGAGCACCTGCTTGAGGTGAGTTTTCATGCCCACAGCCGCGATGGCCGTCAGCAGCAACCAGCGCGAGGCCTGGCTGAGGAAATCTTTGATAAATTCTGGGATCACCCCGAAGCTGGACAAGGTCGCCAACACAAGAAAGCCCACCACAAAACCTGGCAGGATCGGGGGGCGTTTGCCTTCAACCGGTGTGCTGTCGAACCGACGGATCAGCAGAGATGTGATCAGAACAACCGGGGCCAGCATGGCAACGCGGATCAGCTTCACAAGGGTCGCTGTGTCACCGGTCTGTTCTGAGATTGAGAAACCAGCCCCCACAACCTGGGCCACATCATGGATGGTTCCGCCCAGGAAAACACCGCCTTGCAGGTCTGTCAGCTCCAGCGTGGTTACAACCACCGGATAGGCGATCATCGCGATGGTGGACAGTACGGTGACGCCCAGAACCGTAAAGATCAGGCGTTCTTCAGACCGGTCATCTTTTGGCAGGATCGCACTGATCGCCATGGCCGCAGAGGCCCCACAGATTGCAACAGAACCAGCGGTCAGCAGAGAAAATCGCCATTTGTGACCAAAGAACTTCCCGACAAACAAACCAAACAAAATTGTCAGCACAACACCTGCGATCACCAATGCGATCAGCGGCGCACCAAGGCCCGCCATCAATGTCGCAGAAATCCGTACGCCCAAAAGGGCCACGCCAAGACGCAGCAGGGAGCGCGCGGAAAAGCCGATGCCCGCGACGGTTTTGCCTTCTTCGCCCAGGAAATTCACCGCAATGCCCAGAAGCAGCGCCAGCAACATCGCAGGTGTCGCGTAGTGTTCCGACAGGAACTGCGCGGTGACTGCAACGATCACGGCAACAGCAACGCCCGGAAACATGGCGCGGATCTGGTCCTGAATTTCGGATAGATTTAGGGCAGGTGTTTTCATTTTTCGTTCTTATTCCGGAAGTTTTCCCTGGCTTCCATTTGCGGTGGCAAGCAGGGGCCGGTCAAGCTACCTGCGGGGATTGATTGCGATTTGTTAAGATTTCAGGCCCTGAAGGGCGGTGACGGCGATCATTTCGGTGACGTCTTCAGCCGAACACCCCCGCGACAGATCATTTGCCGGTTTCGCGACCCCTTGCAGGATCGGGCCGATGGCGGCGTATCCGCCAATGCGTTGGGTGATCTTATAAGCGATGTTTCCCGCGTCCAGATTGGGGAAGATCATGACATTTGCATGCCCGGCCACATCCGATCCCGGCGCTTTGCGGTCCGCGATGTCAGGCACAAAGGCCGCGTCAAACTGCAACTCGCCCTCAACCGCCAGATCTGGACGGGCTGCGCGCAGGGCTTCGGTCGCCTGGCTTACTTTGGTCACGGCCGGGTGTTTCGCGCTGCCTTTGGTCGAAAAGCTGAGCATGGCGATTTTCGGATCGACCCGCAGCAATGCCTGTGCCGAGGCCGCGGATTGCTGCGCGATTGACACAAGTTCGTCGGAAGATGGATCAATCACCAGGCCGCCATCGGAATACAGCATCGCGCGCGCATGAGGGTTGGCATAGGGCGTTGCATTTGAAGGTGGGAACATCAGGAAAAAGCTGGAAATCATCAAAGCATCTGGCGCGACACCGATCACCTGGATTGCAGCGCGCACAACGTCAGATGTGGTAAATACCGCACCGCCCAGCGTGCCATCCGCATGGCCTTCGCGCACAAGCATCGCGGCATAAACAAGTGGGGTTTCACAGGCGGCGCGGGCTTTGTCCGCATCAACGCCTTTGTGTTTGCGCATCTCGTGGTATTGCGCAGAGAATTCTTCAGTCAGAGGCGAGGTCGCCGGATCATGCAGGGTAAGCCCATTGCCGGCTTCCTGGCCAAGCGCAGCAAGTTCGTTCTGCATGATCTGAAGGCTGCCCACCAGGATCACATCAGCGATCCTGGCGTCACGGGCCGCCAGCGCCCCCGCGATAATGCGGGGATCACTGCCTTCACTCAGGGAAATCACCGGACGTGTTGCAATCTTCTTAGATTGCAGAAGTTCAACCGGGGTCATTACATCACGTCCAGTCATCTGATCAGGCGCCTTTCTGTGGGCGCATGTCGTCGGCTGAGATACCAGCAACTTCAACTGGTTTCTTCATTGCGTCACGACGGAACGGGTCACCCAGTTCCTGGTTGATCATGGCTTCGATCAGGGTTGTGATGCCATTTTTCTGATCGGTCACAGCCTGTGCCAGTGCTGCGGTCAGCTCGTCCTGGGTGCGTGCGACAACGCCTTTCAGGCCACATGCGTTGGCGATGCCAGCGTAGGAAACCTGCTGGTCCAGTTCTGTGCCAACAAAGTTGTCGTCGAACCACAGGGTAGAGTTACGCTTTTCCGCACCCCATTGGTAGTTACGGAACACAACCTGGGTCACAGCAGGCCACTCGCTGCGGCCAATCGCAGTCAGTTCTGTCACCGCGATACCAAAGGCACCGTCGCCAGAGAAGCCAACAACAGGTACATCAGGGCAACCAATTTTCGCGCCAACAACAGAAGGCAGACCATAACCACATGGGCCAAACAGGCCTGGTGCCAGGTATTTGCGACCTTCTTCAAAGCTTGGGTAAGCGTTGCCGATTGCACAGTTGTTGCCGATGTCAGAAGAAATGATCGCTTCAACTGGCAGAGCAGATTGAATTGCGCGCCATGCCATACGTGGGGACATCCAGTCAGGCTTGTCATCACGCGCACGTTCGTTCCAGTTTGTGCCCGGATCGTCTTCTTCGTGGGTCATGGAAGACAGCTGTTGCGCCCATGCGGATTTGGTCTGCGCGATGGTTGCTTTGCGTTCCTCACGGCCCGCATCACCTGCGGTGTCGGACAGCTGGGACAGGATGCCTTTTGCAACTTTCGCCGCATCACCGATGATGCCAACAGTCACGTCTTTGGTCAGGCCGATGCGATCAGGGTTGATGTCAACCTGGATGATTTTCGCGTCACTTGGCCAGTATTCCATGCCGTAACCCGGCAGGGTAGAGAATGGGTTCAGGCGCGTGCCAAGACACAGAACAACGTCCGCCTGGCTGATCAGTTCCATGCCGGCTTTGGAACCGTTATAGCCCAGAGGACCCGCAAACAATGGGTGGTTGCCTGGGAAGGCGTCGTTGTGTTGGTAGCCAACACAAACAGGTGCATCAAGGCGTTCCGCCAGTTCTTTAGATGCTTCGATACCGCCTGCGGACAGAACAACGCCAGCGCCGTTCAGGATCACAGGGTTCTTCGCTGCAGAAATCAGTTTCGCAGCGTCGGAAACAGCAGTTTCACCACCGGACGGCAGTTCGAATTCAACGATGGCAGGCAGAACGATGTCGATCACCTGGGTCCACATATCGCGTGGGATGTTCAGCTGAGCCGGGGCAGAGGAACGCTTGGCGTTCATGATGACACGGTTCAGAACTTCGGCAACGCGGGATGGGTCGCGCACTTCTTCCTGGTAGCAAACACAATCCGCAAACATGCGCATCTGTTCCATTTCCTGGAAGCCACCCTGGCCGATTGTTTTGTTTGCGGCCTGCGGTGTCACCAGCAGCAGCGGTGTGTGGTTCCAGTATGCGGTTTTCACAGCGGTCACAAAGTTTGTGATACCCGGGCCGTTTTGCGCGATCATCATGGACATTTTGCCGGTCGCACGGGTGTAACCATCGGCCATAAAGCCGCCGGAACCCTCATGGGCGCAATCCCAGAAAGTGATGCCCGCTTTCGGGAAGATGTCAGAAATTGGCATCATAGCAGAGCCGATAATACCAAAAGCATGTTCAATACCGTGCATCTGCAGGGTTTTGACGAAGGCTTCTTCGGTGGTCATTTTCATGGGATTTTATCCTGTGTTTCGGGCCTGTTATGGTATTCTGGCCGGGTGAGCGGGCGTGGTTCACGTGTATTTCCCGTGAATCACGGGATTTCCAGTTACATGAATACTTGCCCTGAGGATTGTCCGTTAGGGCCAGTGAAACTCCGGATTAAGTCCAGTTTCGACATCTGGTCTCATCCGAAGGTGGCGGTGGTATTCAGCTGCGCAGCTCTTCCGCCAGAATGCGGATGCCGTCGTTGATGCGGCTGGCTGGGATGGATGAATAAGCCAGGCGGAAATATCCGCGCCCGTCTTCCGCATTTTCAAAGAACGGCATGCCTGGTTCGATCAGCACACCTCGTTTACGCAGGGCTTCGACCTTTTCATCGATGTTCACCCCGGGGGGCGTCGCCATCCAGTAAGATGATCCGCCGAACTGCGCAGCGCCGGCAATTTCCAGCCCCTGGGTACGGATCGCACGGTCCATCACTTCGCGGCGTTCATGCAGGGCCAGACGGATCCGGCGCACCAGGGCATCATAGTGCCCGCGCGACAGGAAATAGGCCGCCGTGCGCTGAATATGGCCGGGCAGGTGGCGCAGGATCGTGGCGCGCAAGCCACGGGCTTCGCGAATAAAGGCTTCGGATCCAACAAGATAGCCAAGGCGCAGGCCGGGGAACAGAGATTTTGAGAAGGATCCGACATAGATCACACGTCCGTCTTCATCCAGTGACTTCAGGGCAGGAGAGGCAGTGGTCAGGAAGGACATCTCAAATTCATAATCGTCTTCCACGATCAGGAAATCATCGGCACGCGCCTTTTCCAAAAGCGCACGGCGGCGTTCAATCGGCATGGTCGCGGTGGTCGGGCACTGGTGGCTTGGGGTGGCAAAAAGCACGTCCAGATCCGATGGAAGTTTCTCCGGATCAAGGCCTTTCTCATCCACATCCACGGGCGACAGATGGCAACGGGTCTGTCCCAGAACCTCACGCAGACCTGGGTAACACGGGTTTTCAAACACGGCTTTCCGGCGCTGCCCCAGCAAAAGTTGTGCCGTGATCCAAAGCGCATTCTGCGCCCCGACCGTGATCAGGATTTCCTCAGGTCGGGCCAGGATTCCGCGTCGGGGCAATGTGTGGCGGGCGATGAATTCAACCAGTTGCGGATCATCACGGTCAGCAAAATCGCCGGTCAGCGAGGTGAAATCTTTCTTCCCAAGCGCCTGCAATGCACAAAGCCGCCAGTTCTGCTGATCAAACAGCGTCGGGTCGGCCTGGCCGTAGACGAAGGGGTAAGGGAAATCGCCCCAGCCCGAAGGTTTGTCGACCTGGCGCACATTGGAATAGCTTTGCCCGATGGCACGCGCCCAATCGACGGTATCATTGCTGCGGTTCTGCGGAATTTCCGGCGGGGGCGGGGCGGAATGTGACACGTAATAGCCGGATCGCCCGGCACTGGTCAGGTAATCATCCGCGATCAATTCGTTATAGGCCAGCGTCACCGTGATCCGGCTGACGCCCAGGTGGTTCGCCAGTTTACGGGAAGACGGCAGTTTCTCACCAGGCTGAAAGCGCCCGGACAGAATGCCTTCGGCCACCAACTGCTGGATCTGGCTTTGAAGCGTGCCTTCAAAACGCGGGTCCAGGAAAAAGGTTTCTTCAGAGATGGGCATGGAACTGGCTCTATCCGTCTGTATCTGGATATAAGGGCAGATACCGCGCAATCTGTCAAATTACGCAGGCTGGATGCCCCTGTGAAAACGGCCACACAATTCTGCGTGGCCGTCGGTTGTTTTACGCTGTGGGGCGTATCACCCGCCGAAGACTTCGGTCAGGGCTTCGTCCACCGCGTTGCAGATTTCATCAATGTCATCTGCAGTCGCGATCAGCGCCGGGCTGAAGCACAGGGTGTTGTTGAAACCCGGAACAGACCGGTTGGTCGCGCCAATGATCACGCCACGGGCGTTACAGGCGGCGACAACCGCGCCGACTTTGGCTTCTTCCGCAGGTTCTTTGGTCTCACGGTTTTGCACCAGTTCCGCACCAACAAACAGACCTTTGCCGCGCACATCACCAATGACTTCGTGCTTTTCAGCCAGCTTGTTCAGGTTCGCCAGCATGCGCTCACCCATTTTGGTGGTGTTTTCCAGCAGGTTTTCATCCTCAATAATCTGCATGTTGGCAAGCGCCGCAGCGGGGCCGGCAGTACAGCCACCAAAGGTAGAAATATCGCGGAAATAGTTCATCTTGTCGGATGGATCGTCTTTGAACAGGTTAAAGACTTCTTCCGTTGTCACAGTGATCGCAATCGCCGCGTAACCAGACGCCACACCCTTCGCCATGGTGACGAAATCAGGTTTGATGCCGTAGTGCTGATAGCCGAACCATTTGCCGGTACGGCCCATGCCACAAACAACTTCGTCGATGTGCAGCAGAACGTCATATTTCTTACAGATTTCCTGAACGCGCTCCCAATATCCTTCAGGAGCTTCGATCACACCACCACCGGCAGTCACAGGCTCAAGGCAGAGCAGGCCAACGGTTTCAGGGCCTTCACGCAGGATCACTTCTTCGATCGCGTCAGCGGCTTTGCGGCCGTATTCAGCGCCGGTCAGATCCCATTGTGCGCGGTATTCCATGCAGTGTGGAACACGTACGAAATCAGGGGCAAGCGGGCCGAACTGCATCACGCGTTCGTCCTGGCCACCGGCAGACATCGTTGCCAGGGTAGAGCCGTGATAATCGCGGTCACGGTACAGGATCTTGGTTTTCTTACCGTCGTATTTTTTGTGCGCGATCTGGCGCACCATCTTGAATACTTTTTCGTTCGCTTCAGAACCAGAGTTCACGTAATAAACGCGGCTCATGCCAGGCATCTTTTCGATCAGCTTTTTCGCGAATTCCGAACCTGGGATGGACCCAACGCTTTGCGCGAAATAGTTCATTTTCACCAGTTGTGCGTGAACCGCATCCGCAATCGCTGTGCGGCCGTAGCCCACATTAACGGTCCAGACACCGCCGGACACGGCGTCCAGGAATTCACGGCCGGACTGATCCCAGACACGGATGCCTTTGCCTTCCACGATGATGCGTGGGTCATTGGTTTCCAGCGGTTTGTGCTGGGTCAGGTGGTGCCAGACATGGGCGCGGTCGGCTTCGATGACATCGGACAGGTCATTCATGTGGTGAACTCCTTGCGGGCTGAGGCTCTGCGTGCAGAGCGAATCTTTGGCGTTGCATTGCTGCAAATCTTAAGCATGAAGTCTGACCCTAAAGAAGGGGAATAATTAGGGCCAGACGAAACTCAATTTAAGGCCAGTTTCTCAAAGGCATTTCCGAAAAGGCGGCGTAAATTGTTTGCGCAGCGTCAGTGCTGCGGGCATATTGGCATAAAATTGCGGGGAATGGATCATGAGCGACATCAGCAGGGTATTGGCAGCGTTTGCAACAGGCGTGATTTCGCCCTCGGAACGCGCCCGTGAAATCATACGTCTTTCGCTGGCGGATTGGGCAGCCTGTGGCCTGGCTGGCGCGGAGGAACCCGTTGCGCAGATCACCCGCGATATGGTTCTGGCTGAAGCGGGCGCGGGCGCATCTGTACTGTTTGGGGGCGGCGTTGCACCCGCCCGCGCGGCGGCGCTGGTGAATGGCGCGACGTCACATGCGCTTGATTTCGACGACACGCATTTTCTGCATATCGGACATCCGTCTGTGGTGATCTTCCCGGCCTGTCTGGCACTGGCGCAACAGATCAACGCCACGGGCGCGCAATTTCTGGAAACCGCCCTGATCGGCTTCGAAACCAGTGCCCGCATTGGCGCATGGCTTGGGCGTGACCATTATGAAACCGGGTTCCATCAGACTGCGACTGCGGGCAGTTTTGGCGCAACCCTTGCCTGTGCCCGCTTGCTTGGGTTGACAGCAGACGAAACGCAGCACGCGCTGGGTCTTTGCGCCACCCGGGCCAGCGGATTGAAAAGCCAGTTTGGCACAATGGGGAAACCCTATAATGCGGGGCTTGCAGCCGCCAATGCGGTAGAAGTCGCGCTATTGATTTCTCGTGGTTTCATCTCGCGACCAGATGGGCTGGAGTGTCTGCAGGGGTTCGGCGATACGCATGCAGGCGCAAGTGATATCCCGGCATTGAACGGGTTGGGAGAGACCTGGGTGACAGAAACCGTATCACATAAGTTCCACGCCTGTTGTCATGGCACCCACGCCGCGCTTGAGGCTCTGAAAATCGCTACAGAAAATCTGCCCGCAGATCAGATCACGGGCATCACCATCCGGACAAATCCCCGTTGGGCCCGGGTGTGCAATATTGAAACGCCGCAAACGGGACTGGAAGCGAAGTTCAGCTATAAAATGACCGTGGCAATGGCGTTGCTTGGTCGTGATACCGGGCGCGCGGATCAGTTCGAAGACAGCTTTTGTATGCAGGATGATGCCCGGAAACTGGCCAGCAGTGTGGCTGTGGTGTTTGATGAAAACATTCCCGAAACGGCAGCGAAAATCGCAATCACCCATTCAGGTGGCGAAAACAAAGCCAGCTTTGATCTCGCGGAACCACTCCCGCTTGATGTGATCAAAACCCGGCTATCCGAAAAACTTTCTGTGCTTGTCGGTTCTGAAAAAGCCTCGAACCTGCTCGACACCAGCGCATCCTTGCAGGCAGCTACGTCGGTTCAGGCCTTCACGAAACATCTCGCGGTTTAACCCATACATCTTTCCAAAAATACTCCGGGGGAGTCCTGAAAGGACGGGGGCAGCGCCCCCATACCCTCATTCGCGGGCCGGCGCACCGCCACCAAAGTTGTTGCCGTCCTGATAGTTACAAGGCGCTTCCTGCATTTCCAGGTGCAGGCCTGTATCCGTATAAGGATGCGCCCGGGCAAGGTCTTCATCAAACTCAATGCCAAGACCAGGCGCCTGTGGTGCGATGATGTAACCGTTGTCCCACTCAATGGAGTGTTTGATCAGAGGCATGTGGAAATCGCCACCCGTGCCGATGGTTTCTGCCATCAAAAGGTTCGGGATCGACGCGGCGAGATGAATATTTGCGGCCCATTCCACAGGACCCGCGTAAAGATGCGGGGCCATTTGCGCGTTATAGGCTTCGGCCAGCACGGCGATCTTCTTGGTTTCCCACAGACCACCGGAACGGCCCAAAGCAGGTTGCAAAATCGTCGCGGCACCACTGCGCAGGATTGGGGCAAATTCAGCTTTTGTTGTCAGGCGTTCGCCTGTGGCGATTGGGATAGAGGTCGCTCGCGCAACCTTCGCCATCTCATTGATATTATCCGGCGGGATGGGTTCTTCGTACCAGAGTGGATCATAGGGTTCGATTGCCTTGGCAAGCCTGATCGCACCGGCGGTTGAGAATTGCCCATGGGTGCCAAACAGCAAATCTGCTTTGTCGCCAACGGCCTCGCGAATGGCTTTGCAGAAGGCGGCGGATTGGCTGATGTCGGACATCGCGGGCATATGACCACCGCGCAATGTATAGGGGCCGGCCGGGTCGAATTTCACGGCGGTAAAGCCCAGTTTCACCATCTCTGACGCGGTTTCGGCGGCCATTTCGGGGCTGGAGCAGAAATCGTGCACGTTATGATGGGGCAGGGGATACAGATAGGTGTAAGACCGGATGCGTTCGTTCATCATCCCGCCCAGCATCGCCCAGACAGGCCGTTCGCGGGCTTTGCCGAGAATATCCCAACAGGCGATTTCAAGGCCGGAAAAGGCACCAATGACCGTCAGATCCGGGCGTTGCGTAAAGCCGGAAGAATAGGCCCGGCGGAACATCATTTCCACATTTTCCGGGTTCTCGCCATACATGTGTCGTTCAAACACATCGCGGATGACATGTTCCATCGCGGCAGGTCCGACAGAGGCAGCATAGACTTCGCCATAGCCCACGATCCCACAATCGGTCGTCAGTTTGACAAAAATCCAGTAGCGGCCACCCCAGCCAGGGGGCGGGGTGCCAACGGTGAAAATCTCTAGGTCTTTCAGTTTCATTGGCACCCTCCGGTTTTTATTGTGCAGTCATATGCGCATCAACAATGCGCTGGACGGCTGGGGCGAAATGGGCGTAATCCGGGGTTTCCATATCCGGATGTTTGCCCGCCTCATCCAGGTAACGGACCTGGATGATTTTCGCGAGATTTGGGTTCTTTTCAAACGCGGTCACTTCGTCATCCGACATCGGCCCGCCCTGAAGGTTCAGGGAATGGATCGAAGCATCAGACAGGCGATCAAAATAGCTGGGCTTTGTCGCACAGAGATAGCGTTTTGCCGCCACGTGATACCGCACGCAATCGGTGATCACGCTTGGGAAAAACCGTTCCAACACCTTTGCACCCGCTTCCTCATGGAAACGGTCCTCGGTGTCATTCATGGAAAATGTGCCGAATTCGCTGGTGAAATGGCCGATGTCATGCAGCAGGGCTGCGACGACAATCTCATCATCCATGCCGTTTTGTTCAGCGATGGTCGCGCCCTGCAGCATGTGCTGCGCCATGGTCACCGGTTCGCCCAGATATTCCTCATCGCCGCAGCGTTCAAAAATGCCGCCGATGAAGTCCACGATGTTGCTTGCGTTCAGCTCGCTTGGATCTGGTTGCATCAGGCTTCTCCCAGCTCACGTGCGATGGCCGCGCGGGTGGACCGCAGGCCGTCTTTATCCGCATAGCACCCCTGCAACCAGCGGCTGCCTTCGCCGGAATAGCCCTTACGTGCGTGCAGCACGCGGGTGTTGTCGACGATGAATGCTTCGCCCGGTGACAGTTTGAATGTCACTTCCATCGCTGGATCATCAATGATCGCAGAGAGACGACGATAGGCGCGATACCAGACTTCCATTGCCTCAAAAGGCACATCCTGCACCGGAGCGATAGAACGCGAGTTAATGCGCATCTGCACAAACAGGCCTTCCGGTGACAGTTCAATCATCGGGCGGTGGGACTGCAGGCAGACGTCAGTACTGCCGGCGTATTCAAAGCGAATGGAATAGCTGGCAAGGGCGTCAAACCCTTCGGGGTCTTCTGCGCGCAGACGTTCCGCACAGGCGAACCCGTCAACCACCATGTTTTCCCCACCAGCGGCAGAGTTTTCAAGGCAGGACAGGATCTGTAGCGTAGGCACAGGATCGCGATACGGGTTGTCTGTATGCGCCTGCAGTCCAAGCCCGGTGTAAGCAAGGTTCACTGGGTTTACCTCGGTGCGCACCTCAAAGTGGCGGCCATAGTTGGTTTCGCGCACGTAACCGAACAGGGCGGCAATATCGAACAAGCCGCCTTCCACAGGTTCCATGCCGGTGACTTTGGCGAAACCGTAAGTTTCCACATCCGACAGCCATTTCAGCTTTGATGCTTTGTCGTTCTGCAGGTCAGTAATGTCACCTGTCGGAACATCTGTCAGGGCAGACGTCCAGGCGGTGATGCCCGGGTTCATGCCCGAAACCGCTGGCTTGTCATAAGCATTTGCCAGCAGCCAGGCGATATCGAAAACATGCGCGGTGTCATCACCTGCAAAGCGCAGCTCTGCGGTGTCGCCTTTTACCTCTGCGGCTTCCAGGGTGATCTCTTCCGGCAGGTTCGCCAGTGTCACCAGCCGCTGCCCGTTGCCGGGATCGCGGTAATCTGCACCTGGCAGATGGTCCCGCAGCCAGACGGCGTGGAAACGTGTTTCTTTGCCCGCACCGGTCAGGTGCAGGATATTGTCTTTGATCATGGTCGTGTATGTCATCTGAATATTACCACATTTCGGCGCGCTGCGCCGGATTTCGTGTTTGCGATAGCTTCGTTGATGTCATCAAGCGACCAGCGCCCGGAAATTAACTCATCAAGTTTCAAGCGGTTCTGCTGGTAAAGATCGATCAGCCAGGGGATGTCTCTGGCCAAAACAACATCCCCCATCTTCGAGCCGATCATTTGTTGCCCCAGCGCGGCAACAATAACGGGTTCATAGTCGGCCTTTGCGCCTGAATGCGGCATGCCAACCATGACCATTTTTCCTTTCGGGCCAATGTAACGCAACGCCTGCTCATACGCAGGAATAGCGCCAACGGTGATGAAAACAGCATCTGCCATTGCATCACCCGTAATCTTTGCAACTTCCTTCCATGGTTCACCATCTGAGGCCAGAACACCATGCGTTGCGCCGAATTCTTTTGCGATTTCCAGCTTCTCCGGAACCATGTCAATCGCGATAATTTTGGCGGCACCTGCAATGCGCGCGCCCTGAATGGCGTTCAGGCCCACACCACCTGCACCAATCACCACGGCGGTTTGACCCGGACGCAGCGCGGCAGAGTTCACCACAGCCCCGACACCGGTGATCACACCACAGGCCAGCAATGATGCCACATCCATCGCCATATCATCCGGCAGTTTGGCCAGCTGCCGCGGCTGCACCACGACTTTTTCCGCAAAGGCACCGCAAGCCATAGCCTGGGTTACAGCGGTGCCATCGGGCAGGGTGATCGGGCCTTCCATGGAAATGTCGCCATTGCAGGCCACAGGCGCACCGGATGAACAAGGCGCACAATCCCCGCAGGAACGGATCAGGGTCACCAGAACCTTATCCCCCATTGCATAGCCTTTGACGCCAGCCCCCATCGCGGTGATGGTGCCGGCGGCCTCATGGCCATAAATCGCGGGCAATTCACCACCCCAGCCACCATCCATAAAAGAGATGTCGGAATGGCAGATTGCGCAGGCATCCAGCGTGACCTCAACCTCGCCGGCAATCGGCGCGCGCAGATCGACCTTTTCAATCACCAGAGGTGCACCAAATTCACGGGCGACGGCTGCGCGGATACGGGCCATGGGGGTTCTCCTTCGTTGCTTAAAGGGGAGCCTGCGAAATCTGAAACGGCGCTGCAAGCAATGTTTGCGACAGAATGGCGTATTTGCGTCAGATTTTTTCGCCTGCGGGTATTAATTTCCGCCAGCCCAGCAGATAAATCCCAAGACCCAGGGCCATCAGAACCATCGACAGCAGGAAAGGCGCGCCAGGCAGGTAGTATGCTGCACCATCTTCGCTGAACATGGCGAATGTGCGGGTCATGATCAGTGGGGAAAGAATCATCCCAAGGGCACCAATGCTGGTCAGAAGCCCCTGTAATTCGCCTTGCTGATCCGCACCTGCCGCGCGGCTCATCAGCCCCTGCATCGCCGGTGTCGCCATGCCACCAAGCGCAGACAGCGGCGTCAGCCCCAGAACGATCCAGCCATTGGTCAGGATAGCGGTGAAGAAGAAGACAACAATATCCAGTGCAAAACCCAGGATCACGGTTTTACGTTCACCAATCCAGGGGATGATCTTGCGGATAAGCAACCCCTGAGAGATCGCCATAGATATGCCGAACACGGCCAGAGACCAGCCCACCATAGCAGGCGACCAGCCGAAGCGTTCCTGGGTGAAGTAAGACCAGATCGCCGGGTAAACGTAAAACGCGACCTGATAGAGGAAGTAGACCACCAGCAGTGGTTTGATGCCCGGCAGGCGGCCAATGTTCATCAGGGCCCCAAAGGGGTTCGCACGCTTCCAGTCAAACGGGCGGCGGATCTTATCGGTCACGGTTTCCGGGAACACGAAATAGCCGAAGACAAAGTTGCTGGCCGCAAGGATCGCAGCGGCGATAAACGGTGCGCGTGGGCCAAAACTGGCAAGCAACCCGCCAATCACAGGTCCCAGCACAAAGCCAACGCCAAAGGCCGCAGAGACAAGACCAAAGTTCTGTGACCGTTCCTCATCACTGGAAATATCCGCAATAAAGGCGGCAGCCGTAGAATGCGTCGCGGCCGTGATACCGCCGACAATACGGCCCAGAAGCAGCAGCCACATGGTGTCCGCAAGCGCCATAACCGCATAATCCACCGCCATGATAAACAGGGAGATCAGCAGAACCGGGCGTCGTCCATATCGATCCGACAGGCTGCCAACAGTCGGGCCAAACAGAAACTGCATGATCGCAAAGGAAAACGACAGATACCCGCCCCAGATCGCCGCATCGGCCAGTGTCGCGCCTTCAATTTCACGGATCAGATCTGGCATCACCGGCATGATCAGACCAATGCCCATGGCGTCTATCACCAGGGTGATCAGAACAAAGATCACCTGCAGGCGGGTGGATTTTCCGGACATTGCGCGCTCCTGAAATACAGAAAGGCTGATGCTAAACGAAGCGGTTCAGAAATCAAGTATCGCCATAGTTCTGACACAGCCGGTTTCTAATATTTCTGCATTGAATGGAGCGAATTTTGACCGAAACGATGAATAATTTTCAGAATAAAGAAGGCTCTGCCTTGCTCGTTGACGGTGATAATATTTCACCAAAATACGCAGGTCGGCTGATTACGGAAAGCGGTGGCACGAAAGGATTGCGGATCCGACGGGTCTATGGGAATGCAACAAAACTGCCGGGCTGGGACAACGCGCCCGGGTACCATCTGGTTCACAGCGGAGATGGAAAGAATAGCTCTGATATGTTGTTGGCTGTCGATGCGATGGATCTTTTTTTACGGCAGAATATCCAGAGTTTTATCCTGGTCAGTTCTGACAGGGATTTTTCGCATCTTGCCACGTATCTGCGTGAAAACGGCGCAAAGGTCCTGGGGATTGGCGAAGAGAAAACGCCGGAAGCTATGCGTAAATCCTGTTCCGCCTTTAAGATTCTTGAAGCAAAAACTGAGTCTGACAAGAAGTCGGAAGCTGACCTGGTTTCTGATAAAGTTCGGCGGTTTATTCAGACGCGTGGCCCAATGGCAGCTGTAAAGATACAAGATCTGGGTGTTCACATGAACCGGGTGCACAACATCAAAATCAGCAAGTTTCCTGAAAAAAACTGACGCAAATTTCTGACGGACCGCGCGGATTACTTTATCTGCGATCCACGCGGTCCTGAAGCACGTGTGCGACTAAAATAAGCGGTCATTTGTGGACGCTGCAACAGTTCCCGGATTGTATCAGAACAGGGGGCTGTTCCGGATCATGCAGGTGTCCGGTGGTCCTTATGAAATCACGCAGATGCGCAGCGAATTCTTCGGGCTGTTCTGCGCAACACAGGTGCCCGGCGCGACGGATGATTTTGAAATCACTGCCGGGGATCAGCTCCAGTGTTTCGCGCATCAGGTCAGGTGGTGTGGCGCGATCGTCAACTCCGCACAGGCCCAGTGCAGGCAAGCGCAGACCCGATGTAGGAGTGAAGAAATCCGTGCCGGACACGGCCGCAATCGCCCCGCAATACCCATCAACCGGTGTGTTCACCAACATGTCGCGCCAGTGCGAAAGCCCGTCAGGGCTGACAAACGTCTGGCCCTTGCGCAGGAACCAGTGTTTGGCGATCTCATCGGCCAGCACATCTAACCCGTGTTTGCGCACGGCCTCAGCCCGGTAGTCCCAAAGCTTCGGCATGCCGATCTTTGCCGCGGTGCCCGCAAGCACCAGCGCGCGCACCTGATCCAGCCGTTTCACCGCCAGCCCCTGGGCAATCATTCCGCCAAGGGATAAGCCGCACAGCATGACATCACGCAGCTCCAGATGATCCAGCAGGCTTTCCACATCGCGCACCATCGCCCCCATGGAATAGGGGGCAGGTGGGGCATCACTTTGGCCATGCCCGCGCAGATCAATGCGCACCACGCGCAGCCCGTCCGGCATATGCGGCAAGACCGCGTCCCACAGGTGCAGGTTCGTTCCCAGCGCATGCAACAACACCAGAGGCGCGCCATCACGCGGACCTTCATCCAGGTAATGCAGGCGGATGCTGTTTGGTTCCGCAAAAGGCATCAGTCCTCGCCGATCCGCATATGCGCCATGATCTGCCCGTGGTCAGAGGCCAGCTTGTTATAAGGCGCTTCCGCATGGGATCCGTCGGTCAGATGGTCGTTGAGGACTGAGAAATATTCCATCTCGCCAATCGCATCCGGGTTTTCCGGCATGAAATGGTGGCTCATCAGGATCTGGTCGATGCTTTCAAACACCCCGCCAAAGGCCGAGGTATAGACCATGTCCCGCAGCGATTTCCGCACAAACAGCTTTTCCGCAGAATGCAGACGCATCGAGGTAATTGCCTTCTGGATCTGGTCGTTCTGATCGCGGGAATAGCGTTCATTGGCGCGATCCGCATCATGGCGGCGCATCCAGGAATAATTCTTAAACGGGGCCTCGCCAGAGATAATCTCGCTGCTGACCGCATGTTCGCTGTCGTTGAAATCGCCCAGCACCATCACCGGATTGCCGGCGGACAGTTCCTTCACGATCTCATTGCGCAGAACCCAGGCTTCGGCCATGCGACGCAGACCGGCACGCAGGGCGCCAAGAGCACGACCGGCAGGATCATAGGCCAGAAGATCCGCTTCGGGTGCAAAATCGGCACCTTCCGGACGTTTGAATTCGCCAAGCTTGGACTTCAGGTGACAGTTGAAGACCGTCACAACCTGGTCGCCAACAGGGATACGGACTTTCAGCACAGGACGCGACAGGCGCGAAATGCGGAAAGATCCGCTATCGCCATCAGTCAGGCCACCAAATTCGATATCCAGCGGTTCAGGCAGTTGTTGGATCACCTCAGGGCCGCCAACAAACCCCATGCGCGACAGAACGGCCACGCCAGGGCGGCGTTCACCGGGTTCGCCGTCATTGACGTTCGGTGCAAAGGCGAGGGCCGCGTCTTTGCCATAGGGCGCGTAGGCCAGTTTGCGGAAGATCGCCTTTTTCGCATAGCGTTTGGAGCGATCCGGGATCGCGCTTTCGTTAGAGGCTTCGCCGCGTTTGTCCGCCTCAGCAATCACGGCGCGCAGGGCGTCCTCTTCGAAAATCTCCTGAAAACCAACCACATCGGCGTCCAGCGACAGCAGCTGATCCGCCAGCCAGTCTTCCTTCCAGGCGTGCTCTTCCAGGGTGTATTTTTCGAAACGGTAATATTCCTGATCTGCGCCAATCAGGTTTTTGACGTTAAAAGATGCAATCGTAAATCGGGGCATATCAGCTCTCCAGTGTTTTTAGGGCGCGGGCAAACATGGCCGGGTCGACATTGCCGCCCGAGGCCACGCAGACCGCTGTATCTTTGGTTAATTTATCGCCGTGAAACAGGGCCGCCGCAAGGGATGTTGCGCCGCCGGGTTCAATCACGATCTTCAGGCGCAAAAAGGCCAGGGCCATGGCGCGCAGGCATTCCTCATCCGTGACAACAATGCCGGAACCGCAGTTTTCTTTCATAATCGGGAAGGTGATGTCACCGGGGGCCGGGGTGACGATTGCGTCACAGATTGACCCTTCCGGTGCTGCGTTCTGTTCAATCCGCCCGGAGGCGAGCGAGCGTGCGGTGTCGTCAAATCCTTCGGGTTCGCATGGGCGGACCAGCATGTCAGGGGCGTCCTGCGCCAGAGCGATTGAGATGCCTGAGGTCAGCCCGCCGCCACCACACGGCACCAGAACTTCGGCATTGCCACCGGGTAAATCCGCTGCAATTTCAAGGCCTGCCGTGCCCTGACCCGCGATGACCATGGGTTCGTCATAGGGTTTGATCAGGGTCAGGCCACGTTCCGCAGACAGGCGATCACCGATTTCTTCGCGGGCTTCTGTTGCGCGGTCGTACAGCACAACTTCAGCCCCAAGCGCGCGGGTGTTGGCGATTTTCAGGGCCGGGGCGTTTTGGGGCATGATGATCACGGACGGGATGCCATGACGTGCAGCGGCCAGCGCCACACCCTGGGCGTGATTGCCAGATGAAAACGCGATGACACCGTTTTTGCGCTGACCCTCGGGCAGGGCAGATACCGCCGACCAGGCACCGCGAAATTTGAACGATCCCGTGTGTTGCAGGCATTCCGGTTTCACAAATATTTTGCGCCCGGCGATTTCGTCCAGAAAGGGAGAGGACAGCAGGGGCGTGTGACGGGATTGTCCGCTCAGGCGGTGTTGTGCGGCTTTGATATCGGCGTAAGTGATCATCAGATCATCCTTAGAAATTTGTGAATTGTATCAAGGCTTTCGATCTCATCCAGGAACGGCACATGGCCACGATCAGGCACATTGGCAAACAGCATATCCGGGCGGCGGCGCTGCATTTCTTGTGCGCATTCCTCTGTCAAAAGGTTCGAATTCGCCCCGCGCAACAGCGCCAGCGGCAGACCATCCAGCGCGTCAAACAACGGCCAGAGATCCGGTTGATCCGCTGCCTTCAACCCTTCGCCCACTGCGTCGCGCAGCTTGCGGTCATACATGATTTCAAGGCCGCGATCAGACAGGGTGAACTGGTTCTGCACCTCTTCCAGCCAGCGGGCCATCGGCACATTGGGAAAGTCCGTGAAATACTGCGCCCGCATCGCGGCGGCATCTTCATATGTCTTTTGTGGTGGGCGGCGACCCAGATAGGTCATAATATATTTACGCCCGCTTTCCGCGATTTCCGGACCGATGTCGTTCAGACAAACGCCGCTAAGTCTTTGTTTCGCAATAACCGCCAGAAGCATCGCGATCAACCCGCCGCGGGACGTGCCGATGATGCTGACCTGATCCAGCGACAGATGATCCATAAGTTCCAGCTGATCGCGGGCTTCCAGCTCTACCGTGTAGGTCTGATATGGTGCGTGATCGGATCGCCCCCGGCCGCGATAATCCGGGCGGATCACGCGGTAACCGGTCAGATGTGGCACCAGGTGATTGAAGTCTTTTGCGTTGCGGGTCAGGCCTGATAACAGCAGCAGGGGCTTGCCTTTGCCCTCGTCAGAATAACCGATCTGAATGCCGTCGGATGTTGTGTAGTAATTTGTATTCACAGGGTTTTCACCAGTTCCGGGAGTGTTGTCAGGTCGCTCAGGATGTGCCGGGGGGTCCAGGGCATACGATCCACCGGCAGGCCCATGCGATTGACCCAGGCTGTGTGAAATCCGTAACCCGTGGCGCAGGCCGCATCCCAGCCATTGGAGGAAACAAACAGCACTTCGTCATTGGCACAGCCGAACCGGTCACCCACCATATCATAGACGCGCGCATGGGGTTTATAAACGCCGACGTTTTCGACGGACAGGCAGTCATCCAACAGATCCACAATCCCCGCGCTTTCCATCGCGCTTTGCAGCATCTTCGGTTCGCCATTTGAAAGAATTGCAAGTTTAAAACCTGCATTCTTTAAAGTCTTTAACATCTCCGGAACTTCGGGATACGCCGACAATTCGGCATAAAGCTGCATCAGGCGGGTGCGCAATCTGTCGCCTTCCAGCCCGTGTTTCTCCATCGCCCAGTCAAGCCCGTCGCGCGTGACCTGCCAGAAATCATCATGGGCATCTGCAACGGCCCGCAGCCAGGTGTATTCCAGTTGCTTCAATCGCCAGTCCGCGGCCAGCGCCTGCCAGCAGGCGGCCAGGGCTTCGTTCCCGGGTTCTTCCGCAGCCTCACGTGCCGCAGCACTGACATCAAACAAAGTGCCATAGGCATCAAAGATACAGGTGGTGATTGTCATGGCCGTCTCCCTTCCTGCGGAAGGTGGCACAGAGCGGGGCGAAGGTGAACCCCTTCTGTGGTTACATGAGACGGGGCAGGATCAGTGCGGCGATCATCGGGAAAGCGCCGAGTAGGAATGCCAGCGTACAGGTCGCCCAGGCAATGAAGCACCAGGTGGCCTGAAAGCGGGTTAGCGGGCGTTGATGTGAGGACACAACCGGGGCTGTGAAGGCGCTTTGCAGGCCGAAAAGGGCGAAAATTGTCAGGAAGACGGACTGCGTCAACAGGCCGATGCCAGCGAACATGACGGACATGCCGATGGTCATGAACTGGGCAAATCCCGGGCTGAAAGCATAGAAGATTGTGCGCAAGATGCGGCCACCATCAAGCGGCCAGAAAGGCAGGAGGTTAAAGAAGTTCAAAAGCCCCAGAACCATGGCAAACATCTGCAGGAATGAAGAGGTCATAAAGAACCCCATGTTCATCAGAACATTTGCCAACCCCAGGGCCAGCAGCATCGGCGCAAGGCAGATGCCGGGTCCCATGATGGTGATAAACAGGTCCTCTTTCTGTGTGTCGGGCAGACGATCCGAGATCGCAACGCCACCAAACAGCGGCACCAGCCGGAACCGTGCATCCTGATGGCCGCAGACCCGGAAAGCGGCGACATGGCCGTATTCATGGATCACCACACCCAGCATGATCGCAATGCCAAACATCCAGCCAAAAACCCACATGGCAAGCCCGACGGCCAGCGCGCCCATCAAAAGCGATTGTGGTTCATTCCCGCCCAGACGCAGGGCACGTTTGGCCCGCAATCCACCGCGCAGGGTCAGATAAGTGAGGAAGCTGAGAAAGAGGGCACCGGTCAGAAGCACTGTGAACACCTTTGGAAATGATAATATGGCGATAGGTTGGGCTGCCAGGCGGGGCAAGCTGTGTCAGATCAGTGATCGTGATCGCACTTCGAATGATCAGCAAGTGATGCCAATACATAACAGTTTGCGGCCTGTCCGGCGCCACTGCAGCCTTCTGAAATGCGGGATAGTTCCTGTTCCAGGCTTTGCAGTTTCGCTATTTTTTCCCGGACGCCGGACAATTGCTGATCTGCGATCTCACTGGCCTCTGCACAAGAGCGATCCGGGTGGTTCTGCAGAGTGATCAGGGCACGGATCGCATCAATCGGGAAGCCCAGATCCCTCGCGTGTCTGATAAAGCTGAGCCGTTCAAGGGCTGTGTCATCATAGCGGCGCTGATTGCCTGCGGTACGCCCGGCTTCGGCCAGCAGGCCGATTTCCTCATAATAGCGGATAGTCGGGACTTTCACCTTTGTGTGTTCCGATAATGTGCCGATGGAGTACATCAGAAACCTCTTGAACCTCTAGTCACTGGAGGAACTATATCATCTGCTATGAGATCGAAAAGGAGATTCGCATGGCAGGTTGTTGCGGACATGAGGCCCGGTTTGACGGGGTATCGGATGACTATAAGCGCCGGCTTTGGCTGGTGATCGCGATTAATGCGGTGATGTTTGTGGTGGAAATTGTTGCGGGGCATCTGGCGAAATCCCAGGCGCTTCAGGCGGATGCACTGGATTTTCTGGGGGATTCTCTGACCTATGGGATTTCGCTTGCTGTGATCGGGGCATCTTTGCGGGTGCGTGCAAATGCGGCGATGCTGAAGGGGTTCAGCCTGCTTGCCATGGGGGGCTGGGTGTTCGGATCGACCTTGTATCGCGTGTTTTATGTTGGGGTGCCTGAAGCAGACATTATGGGGCTGATCGGTTTTCTTGCACTGGTGGCAAATCTGGCCAGTGTTCTGATCCTTGCGCGCTATAAAGACGGGGATGCCAATGTGCGATCTGTCTGGCTGTGTTCGCGCAATGATGCGATTGGCAATGTTGCGGTGATGATTGCGGCGCTGGGCGTCTGGGGTTCAGCCACCGGCTGGCCGGATCTGATTGTGGCCGGGATAATGGCCGGGTTGTTTCTGTCCTCTGCGGTGCAGATCATCCGTCAGGTAATGGCAGAGCAGCGGGAAGCGGTGCAACATCAACACGAGGGGGCGTGACGTTTTCTTACAAAGAAAACGGTCCGGAAACTTCGAAGGTTTCCGGGCGCGTCAATGTTAGATCAGGTTGTTTGATCAGCCGTGATATTTACTCATAGCAACAGTGCCGTTGGTGCCGCCAAAGCCGAAGCTATTTGACAGAACTGTGTCGATATCCGCGTTCTCAACGAATTCAGTTGCGATCTCGTCGGGGCGGATCGCAGGGTCAAGTTCTTCGATGTTTGCGGAAGGTGCGATGAATTTGTTTTCCATCATGATGAGGGAATAGATTGCTTCCTGCACGCCAGCGCCGCCAAGGCAGTGACCGGTCACGGATTTTGTGGAGGTGATTGGTGGCACATTGCCTTCGCCAAATACACGACGCACGGCTTCAACTTCGGTCACGTCACCGGCCGGGGTAGATGTGCCGTGGGCGTTGATATAGCCGACTTTGCGATCGCCAATGGTGGACATGGCCAGACGCATGGAGCGTTCTCCGCCTTCACCGGATGGGGCAACCATATCGTGACCGTCAGAGGTCGCGCCGTAACCGGTGACTTCTGCATAGATTTTTGCGCCACGGGCCAAGGCGTGGTTCAGTTCTTCAAGAACTACAACGCCGCCGCCGCCCGCAATCACGAAACCATCGCGGTTTGCGTCAAAGGCACGGGAGGCTTTTTCCGGTGTGTCGTTATATTTGGAAGACATGGCGCCCATGGCGTCAAACAGGCAAGACAGGGTCCAGTCGAGTTCTTCACCGCCACCAGCAAACACGATGTCTTGCTTGCCGAATTGGATTTGCTCAACACCATTACCCATGCAGTGCAGGGAAGTGGTGCAGGCGGAGGTGATGGAATAGTTCACGCCCTTGATTTTAAATGGCGTCGCAAGGCAGGCAGAGTTCGTGGACGACATACAGCGGGTCACCATGAAAGGGCCCATCCGCTTTGGCGCGCCTTTTTCTTTTACGATGTTGTGGGCCTGGAAGAAGTTTGAGGTGGACGGACCACCGGACCCCATCACCAGACCGGTGCGCTCATTGGAAATGTCGCTTTCCTCAAGGCCCGAATCTTTAATCGCTTCTTCCATCGCGATATAGTTATAGGCCGCACCCGGGCCCATAAAGCGCAGCTGGCGCTTGTCGATATGTTCGGTGATGTCGATTTGTGGCATGCCATGGATCTGGCTGCGGAAACCGTTTTCAGCGTATTCTTCAGCTTTAACAATACCGGATTTTCCGGTGCGCAGGGCTTCGGTGATTTCGGAAATATTGTTCCCGATGGAGGACACAACGCCCATCCCGGTGATGACTACTCGGCGCATCTGCGCTCTCCTTCTTCAGGGTCTGTCAGCTCCGTTTTAACACAGGGCTGCATCAGATATAGGACAGTTTTTGAGAGATTTCAGCCGAAATCAGCTTTCCGACAGGGCAACTTTCATGTCTTTGACCTGGTAGATCACTTCGCCGTCGGCCTCTACGATGCCATCTGCAACGCCCATGGTCAGGCGGCGGGTCTGGATCGCTTTGGTGAAATCAATCTTATAAGTCAGCTTCTTACGGTCAGGGCGCACCATGCCGGTCAGCTTTACTTCGCCAACGCCCAGCGCGTATCCGCGCCCCAGCCAGCCACGCCAGCCCAGGTTAAAGCCGGTCAGCTGCCACAGACCATCAAGGCCAAGACAACCAGGCATGATCGGGTTGCCGGGGAAGTGGCAGTCAAAGAACCACAGGTCCGGGGTGATGTCGAATTCTGCCAGAACATGACCTTTGCCATGGGCACCGCCATCGCCGGAAATCTCAGTGATACGGTCCATCATCAGCATGGGCGGCGCAGGCAGCTGTGCGTTGCCGGGGCCGAAAAGCTCGCCGCGGGAACATTTCAGAAGGTCTTCTTTATCAAAGCTGCTTGGGTATTGGGACATTGATGGCGGTCCTTTATCTTCACTGTTGGTTGGCTCATTTAACAGAGCGGGGCCTGACAGGGCAAGCGCTGTGGTGCGCATGCAGTGCCGTTACGGCACATATGTCGCGAATATGTTTGAATTCCCCGCAGATTTCACGCTATATGAGAATAACTCGCAAAGAAGATACCGGTTATGACTGCGCAAATCCCGCCTGAAGCAAGACAAAGCGCTATTGATCTCAGCACCGCCTGGCTTTCCCAGGCCGGTCTGCGCCCGACCCGTCAGCGGGTGAATCTGGCGACTCTGTTGGTGGGGGACGGCCAGGATCGTCACGTGACTGCGGAAACCCTTTATGACGCGTCCCGCATGTCCGCTGATCCGGTGTCTCTGGCGACGGTTTACAACACACTGAAGGCGTTTTGTGATGCAGGCGTGTTGCGTGAAATCACTGTGGACGGGTCCAAATCCTATTTTGACACCAACTTGACAGACCATCCGCATTTCTATTGGGAAGACAGCGGTACGCTGACAGACGCCCCGGCGGAAGAACTTGAACTCGCCCGCGTGCCGGATGCCCCCGCCGGGATGGAAATCTCCAAGGTCGATGTGGTGATCCGCCTGCGGGCGAAGTGATCGTTTCTTTGCTGTGAAAGTATGGGATTTTGAAAACGGCACACGAAGCAATATCGTTTCTGATATCAATTGGTGCATCTGACCGGCTTATTTCACATGCCCGCTTAGTTGGCGAAGCCGGAGAACAACTTCTGAAAGTGCTGTCAGACCTTGACGTCGAAGTTGACCGAAACTTTGTGCTGACAGGTATTGCCCTGCACGACGTCGGTAAAGTCCGGCATCCGGAAGAGTTAGAGCAAAGTGGTTCACGACATGAGGCGGCCGAAGAAGCCCTTTTACTTGAAAGCGGCATTTCCCCTGATCTCGCCCGATGTTGCCGCAGTCATGCTCAATTTGATGAAATGGATGTATCCTTTCAAGAACTCCTGATTGCGCTTTCAGATAAGCTCTGGAAAGGGAAGCGCGTCCCTGAACTTGAGTTGCGCGTCATCGACAATGTTGCGTTAAGACTTGCGGCAGATCGCTGGGATGTCTTTTCGGACCTTGATGCAGGTTTCGAAGAGATTGCAGCAAAAGGGGACGAGCGGCTGTCGCGTAGCTTAACGTAGTTAGTTCAAGGTAAAGTTGTATTAGCTATAGCGTGGAGGCCCCGGATCGGGGCCGGGGCGCTTGATGCTTACGCTTTCACAAATCCCCGCATCGCCCAAAGTCCCAGTGCAATAAACGGCAGGCTGCCTGCGAAGACGTAATGGGCGACGGTTTGTAGGATCTCAGGGGAAGCCCCCAGCGAGAACCCGGCAGCATTCGCCATGATTCCGCAGATCGCGGCACCCACGGCATAGCCGAAACGGGCGACCGTTGGCATGGCACCGGTGACGCGGGCCTGCTCGTTTTCAGGCGTGATCGAAATCAGGCGGCGCTGGATGAATGTATACCGGGAATCGGTTCTGGTGGATCAATGGCACAAAACTGCAGGAGGTCGACACGCCAGAGCCATTTCTGCAGGCGCAGGCAATGGGTTAAGCTTTTTCGCAAGCTGTCATAAATGAGGTTCTGAACGAAGGGCACTATGCGCGACGTTCAGAACCACTGTCCGGGTTCCATCAGGCCCAGATCCAGCAATTGCTGACTGTTCCAGTCAAACTTCACGGAATTGTGCCAGCTGAAGTTCCCGATCACATCCCGGCTGCCGGGGTTGGATCGCAGGGCTTTGGCGGCCCGGAAAGACGCAATAGAGGCCGTCAGGTTGTGATGCCATTCGCAGGAATAGGTGTTGTATTCTTCATCATTAAACACATGCCCGGATTTCATTTCCAGGTAAGGTGCCGAGGTGAACAGGGAAATCCGGTCAATTGTGCGTTTGAGGTAAGGCACATGTTCTTCAAAACGCCAGCGCAGCCCGCCGTAGAAATCCAGCTGACGCTCCTTACGGGCATAGCCATTTGCCGCATCTTCACGGGCCAGCGCATAGTAACCGGTTCTGTCAAACCAGGCATCCTCCAGGGAAACACCAGATGGATGTTGGTTCAGATCTTTTGCATAAAGATCAACCACATATGTCAGCATTGCGTGACGGCGTTCTTCCGTGTGGAAGGCCAGCAATTCTGCAACGCTGCGTGTCTCCATGAACGGGTACATAAGATATTCGGCGTTATAGCAGTAATAGATCCAGGTGCCCGGTGCCGTCGCCTGGGAAATCGCGTTCACAGCGGTTTCTGTCGCGTCATCCTCAAAAGGATCCCAGGTGATGATATGCAGGGTGTCAGACAGGTCTTCGGGCAGTTCCAGCCCGGCCGGGCGCAAAACCAGGATGGATGCGAAATCCAGCTTCTGGTGGTGCCGGATGGTGCTTTCGACCTCAACCAGATCTTCGACCAGGATGATTGCAACCGGACCTTTGGCAATTGCCTTTTGCCCGTTTTCAAGAAATGTCTGTAAACTATCGTAAATCATATGCCCTCACTCAGGCGGAAAATCGGATAATTCCGGGGATATTGCAAGCCTCTCTCTGCACATGTAAACAGCAGCGATCAAACGCGGGGCCTTTCTGATGTCAGAAAAGAAAAAACTCTTCATTAAAACCTGGGGCTGTCAGATGAATGTCTATGACAGCGAGCGCATGGCAGAAAGCCTTGGGCACGAAGGATATGAGCCAACAGAGAAGGTTGAAGACGCAGATATGATTCTGCTGAACACCTGTCACATCCGCGAAAAAGCCGCTGAAAAGATTTATTCTGAACTGGGGCGCTTTAAGGGTCTGAAGGCTGATAATCCTGATCTGAAAATCGGTGTGGCCGGTTGTGTGGCCCAGGCGGAAGGCGGAGAAATCATCCGTCGCCAGCCGATGGTTGATCTGGTGGTTGGTCCGCAGACCTATCACCGCCTGCCGAAAATGATGGAAACCGTGAAGCAGGGCAAACGCGCTTTGGACACGGATTTTCCGGAAGAAGATAAGTTTGAACACCTGAAACTGCGCCCCAAAGCAAAACGCGCGCCCGCTGCGTTTCTGACGGTGCAGGAAGGCTGCGACAAATTCTGCGCCTTCTGTGTTGTGCCCTATACGCGCGGTGCTGAGGTGTCCCGCCCGGTGGAGCGCATTATTCGCGAAGCCAATGAACTGGTCGAACGTGGCGTGCGTGAAATCACACTGCTGGGTCAGAATGTGAATGCCTACCACGGGCAGGGGCCGAAGGGCACCATGGGGCTGGCGGGTCTGATTGCAGAACTCGACAAAGTCGATGGGCTGGAACGTATTCGTTACACCACGTCCCACCCGAACGACATGGAAGACGCCCTGATCGAAGCGCACGGCACCTGTGCAAAACTGATGCCTTATCTGCATCTGCCTGTGCAATCCGGCAGCGATAAGATCCTGAAGCGCATGAACCGCAACCACACCGCCGAAAGCTATCTGCGGGTGATTGAACGGTTCCGCGAAGCACGCCCTGACATCCTGTTGTCTGGCGACTTTATTGTTGGTTTCCCTGAGGAAACGGATCAGGATTTTGAAGACACAATGGCGCTTGTGCGCGAAGTGCATTACGGCCAGGCCTATTCCTTCTGCTATTCCTCACGTCCTGGTACGCCGGCTGCCGAACGTGCGCTGGTCGATCCGCAGGTTGCAAAAGAACGCCTGCACCGGTTGCAGGAACTTTTGTGGGAACAGCAACGCCAGACCCAGACCGATATGATTGGCCGCACCGTCAGCGTGATGTTTGAAAAGCCAGGCCGCATTGAAGGCCAGATGATCGGTAAATCTGGTTACCTGCACGCGGTTCACGCAGCTGCGGAAGGTGTTCAGGTGGGTGACATTCGCGACGTGAAGATCATTGCGACCGAAAGCAATTCCCTCACCGGGGAAATCCTGTGAAGAAATTCAGGGTCGGCAATAGGAATGCCGCCTGGGGTTGAGTTTTTGTAAGCCTCTGGCTAGCCTCCGGTCATTTAAACCAGGGTGCTGATGATGACTGCAAAATATAAGTTTACTGCAATCGACGCTTTTGAATTTAATATAAAGGAACTCCCCGCAATCGTGGAAGACAAAGTGCGTTTCAGGGAATGGAAAAAAGAGTTCTGGGAGAGTGTTGAACAGCGCCATCAAGGATTGAGTGCTGCCAACGGAGTATACTGTTTTGTCATAAAGCATGGTGGAAATTGGAAGCCCTGGTATGTCGGAAAAACTGCCAGCAGAGGTGGATTTAAGACAGAATGTCTGAAAGATCATAAGATTGGCCTTTATGCTAAAGTGGCAGCGAAATCCGGAAAAGCGCATATGGTTTTCTTTCCGTTGATGAAGCCGGGCGGGGGGTTTAGTGGGAATATGACTGGCGCGAAAGCAGCTATTGACAAGTTAGAAGATCAGCTCATCGGCCGAGCAGTTTCCCAGAATTCGGAACTACTGAATACGCAGGGCGCGACGCTATACAAAAATATGTATGTACCGGGCTTAATGGGTACTCAGCTACGTGGTAAACGAAGCGGTGTAGCAAGGTTAGCCCGGGAAATTTTTGGGGAATGACAAAAGGCATGGCCTTCGGACCAGGATGCTTTCAGGATATCCGGCAGTTTTATGAAGTTTCCTTATAATCGACAGTCCCTGCCTTGCGCGGGGGCTTTCAAATTGCAACGATAGGAATAAGCGCCGGATTCGCCCGGCAGATCACAGACTGGAGCCAACTTGGGTACTGAAGACCTGCAGATTGAAGCTGAAACCGCAGTAAACCCTGCGGAAACCCCGCTGGAATATCCTGACAACCGCCTGCTGATTGAGCTTTGCGGTGAATTTGACAAAAACCTGACGCAAATTGAAAGCAGCCTTGGCGTGCAGATTATCCGCCGTGGCAATCAGCTGGTGTTGCACGGTAAGGATTATGAGCGCGGCAAAGCTGTGGATGTGCTGAACGCGCTTTATGGGCGCCTTGAAGCTGGCCGTTCGGTGGAAACGGGTGATATTGCCGCTGAAATCCGTATGGGTGGTGACAATGGCGGGCATGAAAACGCGCCCGACCAGCAGATGGAAATGTTCGCGGGCGGGCGGGTGGAAATCCGCACCCGCAAGAAAACCGTTGAACCCCGCACCGAGGCCCAGAAAGCTTACGTGCGGGCGCTGTTTGAAAATGAACTGGCCTTTGGCATTGGTCCTGCGGGCACCGGTAAAACCTATCTGGCTGTGGCGGCTGGCGTGTCGATGTTTGTTGATGGGCTGGTGGATAAGATCATCCTGTCACGCCCGGCGGTGGAAGCCGGTGAAAAGCTGGGCTATCTGCCCGGTGACATGAAAGACAAAGTCGATCCTTTCATGCAGCCGCTGTATGATGCGCTGGGCGATTTCCTTCCGGGGAAACAGGTCACAAAGCTGATCGAAGAAAAACGCATTGAAATCGCGCCGCTGGCCTTCATGCGTGGCCGGACGCTGGCGAATGCGTTTGTTGTGCTGGACGAAGCCCAGAACGCCACCACCATGCAGATGAAAATGTTCCTGACCCGCCTTGGCGAAGGATCGCGCATGGTGATCACCGGGGACCGGTCGCAGGTCGATCTGCCGCGTGGTGTGACGTCGGGTCTGCATGATGCGGAACGCCTGCTGAAACATATCGACAGCATTTCGTTCAACTATTTCACCGCGAAAGATGTTGTGCGCCATCCGCTGGTTGCCAAAATCATTGAGGCCTATGACGAAGCCGATCAAAAGGCTTTCATCAAGCGCGAAGCGAAAAAGGCTGAGAAATGATCACCGATGTGATTTGTGAAGACCCCCGCTGGGAAGAAGCGGGGCTTGAGGCATTGTCAGAAACAGTCGCGCAGGCGGTGTTTGCGCATCTTGATCTGACAGGCGACTGGGAAGTGGTCGTCATGGGCTGTGATGATGCGCGCATTGCGGTGCTGAACGCGGATTTCCGTGACAAGGATAAGGCGACAAATGTACTGTCCTGGCCCTCAGAGGAACGCGCGGCTGATGACGCGGGCGGGCAGCCCCTGCCACCTGTTGGCCCTGATCCTGAACTGGGTGATATCGCGATTTCCTATGACACCTGTGCGCGCGAAGCCGCTGAGGCGGGCAAGACATTTACGGATCACGTGACACATCTTGCCGTTCATGGAATTTTACATCTGTTGGGTTATGACCACATTCACGATAAAGATGCGGCCCTTATGGAAGGGCTTGAGACAGAAATACTTGGCAATCTTGGCATTGCTGACCCATATTAAGGACAGGCGCGTGTTTTGCGCCGTTTAAGTGACCCGGAAAGGACCAATGGGCGACAATATTGACGGATCTTCTACTGCGGCGCAAAGCGCGCAGGAAGAGATAGAACCGGGGTCGTCAGACCCGAAGAACGGTAACGCGAAGGACAGCGGTTTTTTCCGCAGGCTTTTCGCGGGATTTTCCCAGACTGAAAATGCACAGGACAGCGAGGCCGAGAAAGATACTCCGGCCCCGGGACAAACTGCGCTGCATGGCATGCTGAACCTGCACCGGATGCGTCTGGAAGAAGTCGCTATTCCCCGTGTGGAAGTGGTGGCGGTGCCGGATGATATTGGCCGTGATGAACTGGTCGAAGTGTTCCGGGAAAGTGGTCTGTCGCGTTTGCCTGTGTTCGAAGGCACGCTGGATACGCCGATTGGTATGATCCATCTGAAAGATTTCTCGCTGAAATACGGGTTCAACGGACAAAGCAGCAATGGTGATTTTTCCGTGCGCAATCTGATGCGCCCGCTGATCTTTGCGCCACCGTCCATGCCCATCGGCATTCTGCTGCAGAAAATGCAGACAGAGCGCAAACACATGGCGCTGATGATTGATGAATATGGCGGCGTGGACGGTCTGGTGACCATCGAGGATCTGATTGAACAGGTCATTGGTGAGATCGAAGATGAACATGACGCGGTTGAAGGTGCGCTCTGGTTTGAGGAACGCCCTGGTTGCTATGTGGCCGAAGCCCGCACACCGATGGAAGAATTTGAGGCAGAGATCGGTCTGAACCTGCGCGAAGGCCTGGATGATGATGAAATCGACACGTTGGGTGGGCTGGTCTTTGTGCTGCTTGGCCATGTGCCCGGACGTGGCGAAATGATCCGTCATCCGGCGGGGCCAGATTTCGAAGTGATTGATGCAGACCCGCGCAAGATCAAACGCATGCGCGTACACCTGCCGAACATGGCAGCGGAATAACCTGGGGATGGCGGGGGCATAATGCAGAAGCTGATGGCGCTGTTTGGCGGATTGACCGGTCGCCGGGCAATCTTCGCCGCCTTCCTGACCGGTGCGCTTATGGCGCTGGGCCATGCGCCCTGGGGGCTCTGGCCGCTGACGCTGGTTGGATTTGTTGTGCTTGCGATCCTGCTGGAAGCGGCGGACACCCCACGGGCGGCGCTTTGGCATGGCTGGGGGGCTGGTGGTGGCTATTTTGCTGTTTCCCTTAGTTGGATTGTTGAGCCTTTCTTTGTTGATGTCGCCCGCCATGGCTGGATGGCCCCTTTTGCGATCTTCCTGATGGCTGGTGGCCTGGCGATATTCTGGGCTGTCTCTTTCTGGGGCGCGCGCAAACTGGCAGGTCAGAAACGGGCTGCACTGGCACTTTGTGTGACGCTGCCGCTGGCCGAACTGTTACGCGCTTATGTTTTCACGGGTTTCCCCTGGGCCATGCCCGCCTATATCTGGGTTGATCTGGCCCCGATGCAGCTGGTGTCCCTGATCGGGCCGCATGGCTTGAATGTGCTGACGTTGCTGATGACAGCGGGTGTCTGGGGCGCTAGCGGGATCAGCCGGAATGCCGCGTTTGTCCTGGGGATTGCAGTCTGGGGCGTGGCGCCCGTTGTTTCTGGCTATCTCACCTGGGATGCTGTTCCTGTGTCGGATGAACGCCCTCTGATCCGTCTGCTGCAACCCAATGCGCCACAGCACCTGAAGTGGGATCCGGAATGGGTTTCTGTATTCTATGACCGCAACCTCGCTTTCACCGCGGAACCCGGTGAACTGGGCCGCCCGGATCTGATCATCTGGCCGGAAACATCTGTACCTGTGCGCCTTTCTGAGGAAGAATATGGCATGCAGCTGTTGCGGGATGCGGCGAATGGTGTGCCGGTGCTCTTTGGGATCGGACATGCGCGCGACGAAGGTTTTTATAATTCCATCGTTCACATGAATGCGGAAGGCGGCCTGGATCAAAGCTATGACAAGCGTCATCTGGTGCCTTTCGGGGAATATGTGCCCTTTGGCGATGTTATGGCGCAGTTCGGGATTTACGGCCTTGCGGCCAATCAGGGATATGGCTTCACCGCTGGTGCTGAGGCAAAACTGTTTGATCTGGGCCCGCTTGGGCAGGCGCTGCCTCTGATCTGTTATGAGGCCGTGTTTCCCCAGGATGTGAATGCCGCCCCTGATGGTGCAGACTGGATTTTGCAGATCACCAATGATGCCTGGTTCGGCCAGATTTCCGGCCCTTGGCAACATCTGGTTCAGGCGCAGTTCCGGGCGGTCGAGCAGGGGAAACCGCTGGTGCGGGTGGCCAATACAGGCGTGACTGCGATGATTGATCCTTATGGAACGATCACTGCGCAGCTGCCTTTTGCGACCGAGGGTTTTCTGGATGCGTATCTGCCAGAGGCCCGCAGCGAAACCTTATACCGTTCAACCGGCGACTGGCCTGTCTTGTTTTTACTGTTGCTTTCAGGCCTTGTGTTAATCTTCTATAGATCCGGATCTGGTATTGGCAGTTGACGTGCTCCTCCAGCGCAGGTAGGGGCTTTTTATCGACCATCACAACGGCTTCCTGGCGTGGCGGTTTCATTTTGTACCGGAGCACTCTCAAATGACTCGTGAAAACTATACGTTCACTTCGGAATCTGTTTCCGAAGGGCATCCTGATAAAGTCTGTGACCAGATTTCTGATGCCATCCTTGACGCATTTCTTTCTGAAGAGCCCGAAGCACGGGTTGCCTGTGAAACCTTCGCCACAACAAACCGTGTTGTGATTGGTGGTGAAGTTGGCCTGTCTGATCAGGCGAAACTTAAAGAATATCTTGAAAAGACCGATGCCATCGTGCGCGATTGCATCAAAGGCATCGGCTATGAGCAGGATAAATTCCACCACGAAACTGTGGAAATCACCAACCTGCTGCATGAACAATCCGCCCATATCGCCCAGGGTGTGGACGCAAGCGCTGACAAAGACGAAGGCGCGGGTGATCAGGGTATCATGTTTGGCTATGCGGTAAATGAAACCGAAGCCCTGATGCCAGCCCCGATCCAGTATTCCCATGCGATCCTGCGTCGTCTTGCGGAAGTGCGCAAAAACGGCACGGAACCTGCGCTGGGCCCGGATGCGAAAAGCCAGCTGTCTGTGGTTTATGAAGGCGGCAAGCCGGTTGGCGTGTCTTCCATCGTTCTGTCCACACAGCACCTGGACGAAGCACTGTCATCTGCTGATGTGCGTGCGATTGTAGAACCTTACATCCGCGAAACGCTGCCGGAAGGCTGGGTCTCTGCGGCGACGGAATGGCATGTGAATCCAACCGGTAAGTTTGTCATCGGCGGCCCGGATGGGGATGCTGGCCTGACGGGTCGTAAGATCATCGTGGATACTTACGGCGGTGCAGCCCCACATGGCGGCGGTGCATTTTCCGGTAAAGATCCGACAAAAGTCGACCGTTCCGCAGCCTATGCTGCGCGTTACCTGGCGAAAAACATTGTTGCCGCTGGCATGGCGGATCGCTGTACGCTGCAGCTGTCCTATGCAATCGGTGTTGCGAAACCTCTGTCGATCTACGCCGACACGCATGGGACTGGCAAAGTACATGAGAGCGAGATCGAAAAAGCGGTTGCTGCCTGTATGGATCTGACCCCGCAGGGCATCCGGACCCACCTGGGCCTGAACAAGCCGGTTTATCAGCGCACTGCTGCTTATGGTCACTTTGGCCGGACGCCGACAGATGATGGTGGTTTCTCCTGGGAACGCACCGATCTGGCTGAAGCGCTTAAGAAAGCGGTTTAAGCGTTTACTCCGGTCTCAACCGGAATTTTTGAAAAATTCCGCCCCGGAAAATCATTTTCCGGGGCGTTTTCTTTGGAAGAAAACGCGGGCCTGTGGTTGACCCGCAGGCGCTGTTGCGGCAGAGGTCAGCCCGAAACACAGGAATTGACCATGTCTGATGATAAAAAACCTGAAGGTAATCACCCCTCCGGCGCGCCCTGGCGTAACTTCTATGGCCGTTTCAAGGGCAAAGGCCTGCGGGACTCTCAGCAAACTTATCTGGATGAAGATCTCGCGAAATTGTCGCCGGGTAAAGTGACCTGGGAAGACAATCCGACCCGTGAGAATATCGACCTGAAGGCGCTGTTTGGCGATAAACCTGTCTGGCTGGAAGTTGGCTTTGGCGGTGGCGAACATATGGTGCATCAGGCAAAGACCTACCCGGATGTGGGTATCATCGGCTGTGAACCCTATATCAACGGCGTTGCCATGCTGCTTGGTAAAATCCGTGAGGCTGGCGCCCGCAATGTTGCGATCCACCCCGGTGATGCGCGTGACATGTTTGACGTGCTGCCGGAACAATCCATTGACAAAGCCTTCCTGCTTTACCCGGACCCCTGGCCCAAGAAACGTCACCACCGCCGCCGCTTTGTGACCCAGGAACACCTGGAGCCACTGGCGAAAGTTCTGAAACCGGGTGCGATTTTCCGGGTTGCGACGGATATTGAAGATTACGTGCGCCAGACCATGGAAGAAGTGCCAAAGGCCGGATTTGAATGGTTGGCCGAAAGTGCGGATGACTGGCGCAATTCCTGGGATGACTGGATTTCCACGCGCTATGAACAAAAGGCTTTGCGCGAAGGCCGGACGCCACATTACATGACGTTCCGCCGGAAGGGCTGATACCACTGTTGCCGCTAAACCACATGCAGGCCCTGTCGCTCGAGCGGGGCTTTGCTGTTTTCATATCTGCCGCTAAAAGGCAGGCACACCGCCCATCGGGCATTCCGTATCCTCAGCCAGAAAGGGAGAATAACATGACGACATTCACATTCATCCCTGCCGGGGTTCGCAAAGTTTAAGGCCACATCAGCCCCTGACTTTGTACAGGTGCGCTGGTGACAGCGCCCGACAAAATCAAAATACTGGAATATACCATGGGCAATTTTGCCTCGGGTCGTGTGCTGCCTGCCAAAAAGGGCGGGGCTGCGATCCATCTTTATTACAATGAAGGCGCCTGGATCGAAGGGCGTGCGGAAGATCAGTTGCAACAGGTTGCATGCCTTGAAGGCGTGCGTGCGGTTGCGGCGTTTCCAGACCTTCATCCGGGGAAATACGGGCCAGTAGGTTGTGCGGTTCTGTCAGATAAGCTGCACCCGCAGCTTGTGGGGTCGGACATCGGCTGTGGCATGGCGCTGTATGCGCTGGATCTGCCGCTGCGCCGCTGGAAGCCGGATAAGATGGCGGCTAAGTTGCGTTGTCTGGCTGAACCGCACGGTTGGGATCTGACAGAAGATCTTGAACATTATGATCTGACGGGCGATCTCTTTCTTGAGGCGCTGGGTACAATCGGCACCGGTAACCATTTCTGCGAAGTGCAGCGGGTGGTGCAGGCGGATGCGGAAAGCGGGCTGACTAAAGATCAGCTGTGTCTGCTGGTGCATACAGGGTCGCGTGGTCTGGGGCATCAGCTGTTGCAGGAGGTTCTGGCAGACGGGCTGGTTGCTTATGATCCGGCGTCCGCCGAAGGACAGGCCTGGCTTGAACGTCATGATCAGGCTGTGACCTGGGCGTGGCTCAATCGTATGGTTATTGCGCAACGGGCAGCAAGTGCTCTGCGTTGCAATCTCACCCTGATCAGCGATTGCCCACATAACCTGGTGACACAGGAACTGGGTGCATGGCTGCATCGGAAAGGGGCGGCGCAATTGCAGGATCTGGTGCCGCTGGCCGGTACGCGTGCGACGGATAGCTTTCTGCTGAAGCCTGGTGCAGGTGGCAACGCAGCGCTGAACTCCTGTGCGCATGGGGCGGGGCGACGCTATGATCGTGCCTCTATGCATGGGCGCGTGTCAAAGGCGAAGTCTTCGCTTGAGGCCCTGCGCAGGCCAACGGCCAATGGGCGGGTGATTTGCGAAGATAAAGCCATGCTGATTGAAGAAGCGCCCCAGGCCTATAAATCCGCCGCGGATGTGGCGAATGATCTCGCGCGTTTTGATGTGGCACATGTGGTGGCGACGCTTGCACCACTGATGACGTTTAAGCACGCAAAGACCGGGGGCCGCCATGACTGAGAAGACGACTGATAACGTGACTTTGCTTGTGACCAGCGGCAACGGGCCGGGTGAGTGCTGTCTTGCGGCAACACATATCCTGGCGCGGATGCGGGAAGAAGCGGAAGACATGGGGGCGGATCTGGACATCAGTGAAGTGCCTGCAAAACACGGTGTGAAATCTGCGGTCGTGACATTGCACGGGCCCTGTGCAGATCGCTTTGCACAGCATTGGGTTGGCACCATCCGCTGGATCAGCAAAAGCGCGCTGCGCCCCGGTTATAAGCGCCAGAACTGGTTTGCGGGTGTTTCGCGTCTGGCGGCCGTGAAAGCCATCGCGACAACGGGGGATGTGCGGTTTGATACCTTCCGTGCCGGTGGCCCAGGTGGCCAGCATCAGAACACCACCGACAGCGCTGTGCGGGCGACCTGTCTGCAAAGCGGCCTGTCGGTGGTCGTGCGGGACGGGCGTTCGCAGCATCGCAACAAGGCCCTGGCTGTGGAACGGCTGGCCGCGTTGAGGGCTGCGCAGGCGGAACTTGATACGGCTGATCAGGCCCGGGATGCGAACCTGCGCCACCATGCTCTGGAACGCGGGAATGCCCATCGCACCTTCAAAGGACCACGGTTTAACGAGGTGACCTGACGCAAACATAAAAGATAAGGGCGGGCGTGGATCATTTGCATGATTTACGCCCCCCTTTGCTTGCGCTATCAGTGTGGCAAGACTGAATGAAGGAAGCGCAAATGTCCGGCCATGGCACCCCGATCCCGATGACCTCTCGTAAATGCGGCCCGCTGAACGGCGAAGCTGCTGTGCCAGGGGATAAATCCATTTCGCATCGTGCGCTGATCTTTGGCGCACTGGCGGTGGGTGAAACCAAAGTCACCGGCCTGTTGGAAGGCGAAGATGTTCTGGACACGGCCAAAGCCATGCGTGCCTTTGGTGCGACCGTGACACAACACGGACCGGGCGAATGGTCGGTGAACGGTGTGGGTGTTGGTGGTTTTTCCGAACCTGACAATGTGATTGATTGCGGAAATTCCGGCACTGGTGTGCGCCTGATTATGGGCGTGATGGCGACCCAGGGGATCAATGCGACTTTCACGGGTGATGCCAGCCTGAACAAACGCCCGATGGGCCGTGTGACCGATCCGATTGCGCTGTTTGGCGCGCAATCTGTGGGCCGTTCCGGTGGTCGTCTGCCCATGACCATTGTGGGCGCCACCGAACCCGTGCCGGTGGAATACACCGTGCCAATGCCGTCAGCGCAGGTGAAATCTGCGGTGCTTCTGGCGGGCCTGAACGCGCCGGGCCAGACCGTGGTGATCGAAAAAGAAGCCACCCGCGACCATACAGAACGTATGCTGGAAGGCTTTGGGGCTGAGATTTCCGTTGAAGAAACAGAGGACGGCCGCCGTATCACCCTGACCGGCCAGCCTGAACTGAAACCGCAGGTAATTTCTGTGCCACGTGACCCAAGCTCTGCTGCTTTCCCGACTTGTGCGGCGACGATTGTGCCTGGGTCTGAGGTCTTTGTACCGGGCGTGTCTCAGAACCTGACGCGCAACGGGATCTACACGACGCTTGTGGAAATGGGCGCGGATATTACGTTTGAAAATGAACGCCTTGAGGGTGGTGAACCGGTCGCCGACCTGCGCGTGCGTTACGCTGAAACCCATGGCATTGAAGTGCCGCCTGCACGTGCGGCTTCGATGATTGACGAATACCCGGTTCTGTCCGTTGTTGCGGCCCTGTCCACCGGCAAAACCGTGATGCGCGGCGTAAAAGAACTGCGCGTGAAGGAATGTGACCGTATTGACGCCATGGCCCGTGGTCTGCGCGCCTGTGGTGTGACGGTTGAGGAAGATGAAGACACGATGATCGTGCATGGCATGGGGCCGGGCGGTGTGCCGGGTGGTGCAACTTGCGAAAGCTTCCTGGATCACCGTATTGCGATGTCTTTCATGGTGCTTGGTATGGCGACGCAGAACCCTGTGTCTGTCGATGACGGCACGCCAATTGCCACATCTTTCCCGGTGTTTGAGGATCTGATGAAGACCCTGGGCGCACAGATCGCACGCGATAACGCCTGACGCAGGCGCGGAAGTTCGCAGGAGTTTTTACACGCCCGGGACTGAAAATGTCCCGGGTGTGTCGTTTTCAGAGGGCATCAGCGGGATGTTTCCTTTGATCCTGATCCTGTGATCAGGAGGAAAAATGATGAAAACCGGGTCCTGCCTTTGTGGCGATGTGCGTTTTGAACTGAAGGGTGAATTGCGCCCTGTGATAGCTTGTCACTGTGTGCAATGCCGGAAAACATCGGGCCATCATGTTGCGGCGACCTCTGTGCGACGTGATCAGATTGCAGTGCAGGGGGCGGTTACCTGGTACCAATCCTCAGACACGGCCCGGCGCGGATTTTGTGCGACCTGTGGCAGCAATCTGTTCTGGGATGGGGCTGGTGCAAATATTTCAGTTTTTGCCGGTACCCTTGATGGGTGTAAGGTGACACAGATACTTGCAGTATCCGGATAACCCCGGATGAAGCTGGAAGAACCCGGATAAAGTCCTAAAAAATTGGCTTTGCAGCAAGGTACAGCAGAAAAATTGGCTGATGGCCTGCGTCATGCAATAAGGCCGGAAAATGGCTGTATTGGGCGGTAGTGCTGGATCCAGTGGAAATCGGCGGCGTTAAGTAAGGAGCCTGTGTAGGCTTTTTTAATAGAGCTTTAAGGCGCAATTAAACCGACTTCAAAGCAACAGGTCATTTTCAGAACATTCCCAAACATGGGAAAGTTCAATGTTTGGTGGGAAAGTTTTGATTGAGGCTGTAAAATAAGGCACATCTCTCATCTGCTTGAGTGAGTGGCGTGTCGGAACTTTCCCACTTTTGGGCAACATGCGCCAGGTTTCCCACCAGTCCGAGATGTTTTGCAGTTTGGCTTATCCTGCCGGATTTGCTAAGTGTAGCTTCTGGTGCTACATGATTTTTCAACAAAATAAGGGATTTTTAATTTGAAAAATGAAAATGTGCAGCGCAATAAGCTACATGCAAAATGGCGTGAATTTTCAAATATTGATGAATTATGTCAATGATCGTTCAAAACTGACCCGGTATGTGCATTTAAAAGTGACCCACCCTTTATGAGGCAAAGCCAGCAGGC